>NZ_CP115913.1:840000-2073782 GCF_027938815.1 Oceanirhabdus sp. W0125-5 | reverse complement strand
TATGAGCTTTTTCAGCAATTGTTATTCCTCTTCTTTCCCAGTCAGTATCTAAACAAACATCTATGTACTTAGACATCATATCTGGATCATCCCATATTGGTGCAGTAATAACTATAATATCTGGTCTCTTTTCTTTAACCTTTTGAATAGCAGGTAAAAGACCTGATTGTCCAGATGTAACTGTAATAGCTTTCACTTTTTCATCATCAGCTAAACTGATAATTTGACTCATAGCAGTTTCAATCTCTGTATTAAAGTTTTCTGGTAATGTTATATGCTTAACAATACCTGGGTACTTTTTAACCATATTTTCTGCAGCTCTAAATTCGTCTTCACTAGTTGATAATGTTGGCGTAACAACACCAATTTTGTAATCAGCTTCTTCAACCTTTGTTGCTTCTGTATTTTCTTTCTTGTTTTCATTTGTTGCTTTGTTTCCACAAGCAGCAAGTGAGAAAACCATCATAGAAGCTAATAATAATGATAATAGTCTCTTCATTGTTTTTTCTCCTCCGTATATCTAATTTATTTAACTAAAGTATTTAGTCAACTGTTATTTGCACACAAATTCTATTATAGTTAAAAAAAATCGAATTACCAATTCAAATATTAAATAGATAAATCTGTTATTATAGTTATTTTCTATAATGAAATGGGGCTGTATCAAAATAATTAATCATTTTGAAACAGCCCCACTTACTTGTCCCCTCTTTCAATTTAACTTTAATCTCCTCCATTAAGCCAAAATAACCACCCTGAAAGACCATCTTTTGTTTCCACCTTAATAGGAATATTTCTTACCATATTAGGGAATCTTTCATAGAAATCATAGTCCACTTCAACTATCTTGACAGACTCATTAATATCTGCTATTTTAACAATTCCAGTATCTATATTGGATGCAGCAATTTCTCTCTTTAAGGTCTCAGCGTGTTCTTCGCTAATTGAACTAACTCTATGTCCCCCTGCAATATTTTTCTTTTTATATAGTACCATATTGCAATTGTATTGAAGAATTTTTCCTATAATCTCATCATTACTAGGATGCTTAAGTCCATCCTTTATATTATAATAAGTTAGCAAAACCTTGTTTTTATCATTAGTATAGCTATATGAAGTATATATATTTCCATCATAATCATAATCGATTATATATCCACCTACTCTAAGAACAACATTAATTCCATCTTCACATAATTCAAAAATAGTGGCATTAGGATCATCACTTGGTCCTTCATCCTGCACATAAAAATACATCTTATCCTTACAGGATATAAACTTCAATTCATAATCCCAAATATAACAATTAAACTCATGATGTAAAGCTTTCTTTCCATTTTTTTTAATAGAAATTATAAACGCACTAGCCCTATAACTACTGTCCACATCGTCAGCTTTAAATACTATATTAATCTCTTCTTTATTTCCGTCTAGGTCTAAATCCTCATAATAATTTAGTTCTGCAACTTTAATCCTTTTATCATCCTTTTCAGTGGAATTAGTTTCATTTGTATTTTCTTTATAAGCTTCAGTATCTTTGAACAGTTTATTTAATCTTGTTTGTATGCTTTGATCCCATATATTACTTGATTCCCTCGTTTTATAATTAAAACATGTATTGATTATACTTTTACCCGTTGTGTTGAACCAATAATATATATTACCTTTCCCATCATATAAAAAGTCTTTTCCAAAATGTTCAAAACGAGTATATGGGTATATGCTTCCATGAGAAATTTTATAAATATGCGTAGTACATCCAATATCAGTACCTGTTTCTGTTATGTAAATATCTATTTCATCATCATTTTCATTAAAATCTACTACTGATACATATATCCCATCATTCCAAGTACTTTCAAACACTTTTTTATTATGACCAGTATTCAATGTTATTTTTGTAGGGAGATTCCCACCTTCATAATCTAATTTTTCTCTTGTAATATATAATGTTTCCTTTTCCGCTGGTCCAAATAATGGTACCATCACATCCATTTCACGGCTTAGTTCCTTATCATCTTTAGAGTTCTTAATCCATGATTCACTTTGTTCCTCAATCAATATTATATTTTTAATGTTTTCATTATCAATTTGGCTAAGTAACTTATCAACATCTTTACTTATTGGCTTGTACCACTCGAATTTTGAGAAATAATTATGAAATTCTTCTGTAGAAAACTTATAACCATTTTTAGCATAGATTGAATTTCTTAGTAGTGATAGTTCTTGTAAAGATAATTTCTCTAAATCATTATTATTAAATATCTCTGTTAGATTAAATTCTCCACTATCTAATGAAAGAATTTGTACATCAGCTACCTTTATTTCCTTACTATCATTAACTTCTTTTGATTCAGTTGTCTCCTTATATTCATCATTTTCCTTTGAGTCAGTAGTTACATTTGACTCATTAGGCTTAATATTGTTTTTTTCTGTATTTGTGCAACCAGTAAAAACTATAAATAATAATATAGCTAAAGTAATTACAACCTTCTTTCTCATTATTTAATTCCCCCTTTTAACTGTTTCATGTAATTTTTTTATTATCCCCTCTTATCACTATGAATCAAAAAATGACAACTGTTTATGTTCTCTTTGGCTTAATTTTTCTTTCATTGGTTTTGTATAGCTACTTGAAAGAGAATATTTATCTCTTAGTTCATTAACCATTTTATATAATTGGTCTTTATACTCCTTATTTGCTCCTCCAGTTTTATAAAGAGCTAATAAGTCATTATACAAATTAGGAAATTGAGTTTTTATAAAATTAAAAAATACTTTTCTTGTTTCTCCTCGCAAATACAGCACTCCTGGTAAAACATAATGGACATCACATTCTCTTGCTCTTGAAAAAAGAGAATCAATATTTTCATAACTATCCGTTAGATATGGAATGATAGGCATAAGGTGTAATCCTACTGATGCATTTGTCTTTCTAAATGCCTTTAACATCTCAAACCTATTATTTGAAACTGCACCCTTTGGCTCAATTAGTTTTCTTAACTTTTCATCCATTGTTGTAATTGTTGCAGCAACATTTACATAAGTTATCCTAGATAACTTATCAATCAAATCATAATCTCTAAGTATTAAATCTGACTTCGTTGAAATAATGGCAGGTGTTTTGTACTTAATAAGAAGTTTCAAAATTTCAGGCATAAATTTATATTGCTCTTCTGCTGGTTGATAACTATCTGTAACACCACCTATATTGATAATTTCTTTTTTCCAACGTGTACTACTTAATTGCCTTTCAAGCTGTTCAATAATATTTGTTTTTACGTATATATCATGAAAATAATCATTTGAATCCATATATCTATGTGAATACATGGCATAGCAATATTTACAACCATGTTCACAACCACGATAAATGTTTAAATCCCAACTATAAGGCACTCGTCTTTTTAATTTATTTAAAGCTTTTTCACAGGTAATCTCTTTATACTTCATATTATCCATAAACACCTTCTTATTTTTAATCTTTTTCAGCTACCTTCATCCATATATAGTATATATTAGATTTTTATAGAAGTACATATATAGTAAAAATCTATTTATACCTTAATATATATTAACCCCTAAATTGCATTCCTAACATACATATAATATACTTCCTTCATAAACATTACCAATTTAGTATTTTTATCTAATAATATTAAATAAAAATACTTTTTCTTTAATATTAATAATAGTGGATGTTAAAACAATATTAAGGGGGTTATATAATGGAAAAGACTGAAACATTGACTGCTGAAAGTACTCAATGTAGTGAACTTCACGTAAAAAAAGAAAGTGAAGTTTCAAAACTATGGAATAAAAACTTTTTTCTATTGTGGCAAGGACAACTTGTTTCAGCATTTGGGGATGTAATTTACTCTATTGCTTTAGGTTTCTGGATTATGCAAAAAACTGGTTCTACAGCACTTATGGGTAGCTTAGTGGCTGTATCTTCTATTCCTAGAATAGTTATCTCTCCATTTGCAGGAGTTTTAGTAGACAGATGGGATAGAAAAAAATTAATAGTCTTAATGGACTTTATAAGAGGTGTGGCAATTTTATTCGTGGCAGCTACTGCTTTATTCGGAGGTTTACAGATATGGATGGTTTTTGCTGCTGGAATTATACTTAGCTGTTGTTCAGCATTTTTTAATCCAAGCATAAGTTCAACCATGCCTGATATTGTACCTAAATCAAAACTTGTTAAAGCAAACTCAGCAATGAATATTGTTTATACAGGTTCAAATTTAATTGCTAATCCTTTAGGAGGAATTCTTTTTAGTATACTCCATGCACCTATAATGTTCTTAGTTAATGGTATATCTTATATTTTTTCTGCCTTTACAGAACTATTTATAAAAGTACCTAAAATAGAAAGGGAAAATGTAGAAAATAATTTCTGGAGAGAATTTAAAGATGGCTTTAAATTTATATGGAATTTTAAAGGTCTAAGAAAACTGGTTACAGCAGCATGTGGATTAAACTTTTTTGCCACTATGGCACTTGTACTTCTCATTCCTTTCTTCCAAAAAACACCAGGATTAGGATCTGGTAAATACGGATTTGCTATGTCTGCACTAAGTATAGGATCAATTTTAGGAATGGTCTTTTCATCTTCAGTAGATGTACCCTATTCAAAGCGTTTTGCTTTGTATTCAGTATTTGCCTTAGCATTTCCTTTTGTTATGGGAACTTTCCCATTTTCACCTTATATTTTAATGTTAGGCTTATTATTTGTCGGTGGTTTCTGTATAGCAATAATAAACGTATATATAGGTGCCACTATTCAAATTGTGGTTCCTCAAAATATGAGAGGAAAAGTATCATCCCTTCAGAGTACCTTAGTAATGGGTTTGACTCCAATATCTATGGCTCTAGGAGGAGTACTGGCAGAATTTATACCAATAAAATATGTTATATCAACAAGCTTCATGTTTACTTTATTAGGAATGATTTCTTTATTGTTATCAAAGGATTTTAAGAACCTAATTAACTTCAATCCTGATGAACAGACACTTCAAGATATAATGTAAACTTCAGAAATAAAAATCATTGATTGCAAAAATGCATCAGTGATTTTTTTACAATTCTCATGACATTTAATATACTTTATTGACAAATTTTGTTACACATAGTACACTTTTACAATAAAGCTTACCAATTTAATCTCTTTATGTAATATAATTAAAACTTTTTTTCCTATATGCATTTTTAAAAATTTCAATATAGTATTTTATGAAACAAAATTTAAGGGGGTATTACAATGGAAAAAACAGAAACATTGATTACCGAAAGTACTCAATGTAATGAACTTCACGTACAAAAACAAAGTGAAGTTTCAAAACTCTGGAATAAAAACTTTTTTCTATTATGGCAGGGACAACTTGTTTCAGCCTTTGGGGATGTAATTTATTCTATAGCTTTAGGTTTTTGGATAATGCAAAAAACAGGTTCAACAGCACTTATGGGAACTTTAGTGGCTGTATCTTCTATTCCTAAAATTGTTATTTCTCCATTTGCAGGAGTATTAGTGGATAGATGGGATAGAAAAAAACTAATAGTATTAATGGACTTTATAAGAGGTGTAGCAATTTTATTTGTAGCTGCTGCAGCTTTATCAGGCCACTTACAAATATGGATGGTATTTGCAGCAGGAATCATTATTAGTTCATGTTCAGCATTTTTTAATCCAAGTATAAGTTCAAGTATACCTGATATTGTACCTAAATCTAAGCTTGTTAAAGCAAATTCAGCACTAAGTATTGTTTATACTGGTTCAAGTTTGATTGCTAATCCATTAGGTGGAATTCTTTTTAATATACTCCATGCACCAATTATGTTCTTGTTTAATGGAGTATCTTATATTCTCTCAGCCTTTACAGAAATGTTTATAAAGGTTCCTAAAATTGAAAGAGACAATGTAGAAAATAATTTTAGGAGAGAATTTAAAGATGGATTTAAATTCATATGGAATTTTAAAGGTTTAAGAAAACTAGTTACTGCTGCCTGTGGATTAAACTTCTTTGCTAATATGGCATTTGTGCTTCTTATTCCTTTTTTCCAAAAAACTCATAGTTTAGGTTCTAGTAAATACGGCTTTGCAATGTCAGCTTTAAGCATAGGCTCAGTTTTAGGAATGCTCTTTTCTTCATCTGTAGATGTACCATATTCAAAGCGGTTTATTATGTTTTCAATAGGTGCTTTAATATTTCCATTTGTTATGGCTGCATTTCCATTTATGCCTTATATTTTAATGTTATGTTTATTATTTATTGGTGGTTTTTGTTTAGCAATAATAAATATTTATATAGGTGCCACTACACAAATTGTAGTACCTCAAAATATGAGAGGAAAAGTATCAGCCCTTATGAGTACCTTACTTACGGGGTTAACTCCAATCTCTATGGCTTTTGGTGGAGTTCTAGCAGAGTTTATACCAATAAAATATGTAATATCAACAAGTTTCTTGTTAACTTTAGTTGGAATGCTCTCTTTAATATTATCAAAAGATTTCAAAAACCTTATAAACTTCAATCCTGATGAACAAACTCTTGAGGATATAATGTAAAAAAATGTCTGTGTACCTGGTACACAGACATTTTTTTACTGTTTAATTGACTAATATAAAATAAAAGCATAAAATGAGATAGGCTGTACAAGGAGGTGCTAGAATGAAGATTTTTAAGCAATTAACTTTGATATTAATAATATGGGCTGTAGGAGAATATTTTAGTTCTTTATTAACAAATATAGTTGCAATTCCTGGAAGCATTATTGGTATGATACTTCTATTCTTTTTACTGCTAACTAATATAGTAAAACTTGAACATATTAAGGAAACTAGTGATTTTTTACTTAATAATATAGCTTTCTTTTTTATACCCTCTGGAATTGCATTATTAAATTATATGGATATACTCAAAGCCAATTGGTTATCCCTTTCAATAATTATAATACTGAGCACAATTATTGTTATGGGAGTTACATCACTTGTAGTAAATTTTATGATAGGTAAAAAAGAAAGTTGAGGTTATGAAAAAAATGTTTAATATATTAGAGACACCTATTTTCGGATTAGTAATTTCAGTTGTATGTTTTGAAATTGGAATCATATTAAGTAAGAAAACAAAATTTCCTTTGTTTAATCCGTTATTAGTAGCTATGGTTATGATAATAGGAATAATGCTTACTTTTAATATTCCCCTTGAAAAATATGAATCAGGTGGGGATATGATAAAGTTCTTTTTATCACCAATAACTGTTATATTAGCAGTACCTCTATATAAACAAATTAAAGAATTCAAAAAATACATGATACCAATAATGGTTGGAATAAGTATTGGAGTATGTACATCCTTTGCCTCAGTAATACTCCTTTCAAAAGCTACTGGAATAAGTGACAAGCTAACATTATCTCTTATTCCAAAATCTATAACAACACCTATGGGAATTGCCTTAAGCGACACCATTAATGGAATATCTGGGATTACAGTAGTGGCAGTTATCCTTACTGGAATATGTGGTGCTGTTATATCACCAATAATATTTAAAATTCTTAGAATAACACATCCAGTTGCAAAAGGAATTGGATTAGGCACTTCAGCTCATGCTGTAGGAACATCAAAAGCAATTGAAATGGGTGAAGTAGAAGGTGCTATGAGTGGTGTTTCTATAGGAATAGCTGGAATAATTACTGTAGTTTTAGTTCCAATATTGTTGGAGGTATTTTCTTTTATTTTTTAGATATATTTAAAAAGGTACCTATATAGGAATTTCTTCTATATAGGTACCTTTAATAAGATTGATTATCCATTATCATCACTGTTATTTTTATCTGCTACATTTATTACTTCATTATCTTTTTTCTTTAAATAGGTACTCCAATTATCTACATCATCATCAATTACACTTTGGATGTTATTCATCAAGATAAATTCAATATTTTCTTCATCATTTACTTTATTTGCATTGTTTATAAACCATCTAATCTCTTTCTTAACCTTTTCAGCCAAAGTTCTATATCTTATCCATGAGAGCTTATAATTTTTCAAATACATTATTGAAGCCAATATATTACTTATAACTGCTAGAAAACTTACTATATATTTTAATTTAGCATCTTCAATAGAATTAATAAATGGAATACTAGCTGTAATTATTATTACTGCAATGCTTACTATATTGAATTTTTTCCTATTACTATCCCCTCTTTGAATATAATCTTTAAGATGATATGTAACTATATCAAGGGTTTGTTTTGAGATTTCTTTTTCATTATACATGTCCTCTAACAAATCTCTATAAATCTTAATTTCACTTTCTTGTTTCTTGTTTAGTATTTCTTTGTTAAACATAAAACTTCCCTCCAAAACAACTGTATTATTCTCTCAGGGATCTTATTATCTCCTCAATCTCTTTAATTTTACTGTGGATATCATATTCATCTTCCTTTATAAAACTAGTTCTTATTCCATTCTCTCTAATTCTATCTATCCAAAACAACACATCTTCTCGTGCATACCCCTTTTCAATTAATGAATAAAATATATAGGATAATTCACTGCTTATATTTGTGTTAAAAACAGATGGATCATCAGAATTTATAGTTACAATTATTCCATTCTCTTTTTTTATATCTTTCTTTAAACCTCTTTGATTGAGATTAAATATATAGTGTTCCAGTATGCTATCAATCTGCCCTATTGCAATATTGGAAGTGGGATTTGTTTCAATTACTATTCCTTCTTGACTTATTTTAGAAAGAACTATCTTTTGTAAATTTTTAATAATTGGAATTTCTTCTTTTTTAACTTCAATTTCAATAGGCTCATTCATTTTTTCAAGATAACATTTACAGTGATGTGATAAAAGCAACTTATCTTCATCCCACATATCTCTTCTATAGCTATACTCAAGATTACTCAATGTTTTATTCTCGTGAGCATATGGACAAAAAATATCATTAAGTTTTTGTTCTTCTACTTTCTCACTAAATTTCTCAATGATTTTTTCTCCGTTAAATTTCTTTCTATATGCTTTCCAAAGATTATATACAGTAATTCCTTCCATCCTTATATATATTTTTTCAGCACATTCTAGAATTTTTCGTTCTAAATATCCCATATCCATCTCTGTTAAATAATCATTATCTTTATGAATCCCCCATATCCATAACATATTCTCAAGGTGTTCAATTCGAGGAATAATAATTATCCTATTATTTTCAACCCATTTCTCCCCATAAATTCCTAAAGCAATACCATGACCAATCCTATCACCAGCATGAAATTTAAAATGCTCAATTACCTCATCAACTCTTCTAATACCTGTTATAATATGCCTAAAGTCTTCCCCTGCATGAAAAGTAAATCCTAAGTTATTTATGACTTTATTATTCTTAATATTTATAGGTATGCGTTCACTGCTCATCCTTGCTTTTTTATACACTGATGTAAAAACCCAAGGATCAGTATTATTCTCTATACTAGCTGAGTCAATACCTATGATATACTTATCCAAGTTAACTATCTTTTCTCTAAGTTCATTGATAACTTCTATTTGATTTTCATAGCAGCACTGATGTTCTTTAAAATTTAAAAAATAATTTTCATCACTGTTTTTATAATTCAACCAACACTTTTCATATATAAACGGGTCACGTGATTTTATAAAATGAAAAACTAATCCAATTAGCGGTTCGTGCATATCTTCTGATTGATTTTCCATATCCTTTAATATCTCAAGATATACTTCAAAGAAGTCCCTTAAAAAATCCTTAGTATTATTTCTTAAACTATATATATTTTGAGGATTTCCTTTTACAGTACACCTTAACTCTAACTTTTTAAGATGATTATTTTTAATTTGATTATGTAGAATTAATCCAATGTGTTCTTTTCTGTCCATAACATTATTAGTTGATCTATCATAATAATCTGAAAAATATTTCAACCCTTTTATCAAATTTCCTTGAACTTTTAATTGAAATACCTCATTTTTAATGATAATATACTTTGAAAATATCCTTGAAAAAAACACATCTTTAGGTTCTGCCATAATATATTTAATTGATTTAAACATAAATAAGTTTTCTATTGTATAATCCGTTAGATTCTCCTTAGAACTCAACACCTTATGAATTACATCTCTCTTACATAAAATCTCATTCCACTTTAAAAATGATGTTTCCATATTCTCATAAATATTTAATTCAAATTTTAACTCTTCATAAATATCAACTATTTCACTTTCATAATTCTTACTTATCTCATTCCCATTACAAACTTCAGTTAAAAGTTTCATAATACGTGCTGAAAGTGATTGCTCCTTCCCTTTCTCAAAAATACACATTCTATTATAAAATTCAAACATACTATTTTGAGTTTCTACAGCAATATTTTCGGAATAGCATCTAAGATAATATGATAGAAGTATTCTTACTACTGCCATAACCTTAACATATATATTAATATCAAAATTTTTTCCTATAACCTTATCTTGCTCTAACAAAAGCATATTTTGTTCTTTCTTATTTCTGTCTAATGACATTAACTCTATCCAGGATACTTGAAAATCTATTCCTGCATTCATATGGAGATGAGTTTCTCCCAATCCTTTTCTATAAATCTGTTCTAATTGAACATCTTCTAGAGTTACAAAAGAGGGGAATATCTTTAAATACTCTTCTTCTAACATATTATTATTTATTAGATATACCATTACTAAAATATCTGTAGTAATCATCCTGTTCATTGAATTCCAAAAAGCTATCTTATATATTCCTTTATAAGGACCTAAGAAATTTTTTTCCTCTTCAGCCTCCCAATATTTTAATGAAATCTTACCATCTCTATGAGTTAGTAAATAAGAACTTAACTTACAAAGTCTTTTGAGATAAACATACATCATATTTTCATGTTCTGAATAACCTCTTCTAATTTCATTTTCTGGATAGTATTTCTTAATTAATAGTTCAACCTGATCTAATTCAAGTATTCTTTGATTTCTATGTAGTATTTTATATATCTCCGGAAGAATCTCTTTTTCAAATTTATCAGTATAGTTTTCATCATCATTATTGTATATTTTTGGACCTAATCTTGCTAAAATCTCAAACTTATCCTCTTTATAAAACTCAAATTCAGTAAAAGGCAAAGATAATAGCTTTATTCTTAAATCCATCTTTGATTTAAACATCTTCACCACCTGCAATATTGATATACTGTTTTTCTTTCATTGTTATATATCCTTCAAATCCACTATTTTTAATATCATTAACATGTTTCTTAAGTTCTTTTCTTAAACCCCAAAAATACTCATTCATTTTTTTATTCACTTCTCTTTTAGAACAACTTATATCCTTATATGAATCTAGTAAAACTTTTAGTTGAAAGATATTATTAATAAACTCACTTATAGTAATTTGTTTAATCTTATCAAATCTATATGTATCTTTCTCTTTATTAACTTCATTAAAATATTTATCAAATATTTTTTTAATTTCTTCTAGATCCGTTAAGTATTCTTTTACTTGATTATAGTTGTAATTAAATTTTTCATTTCCTCTAACTTTCTTCAAAAGATTATCAAAGCTTCGCTGTGCTTTTTCAAGCTCTACATCATCAAGTTCTGATAAAATTCTTTTTATATTTCCATCGTATTCTTTTCTGAACTCCAAATCAAAGTTTGTGAAAATATATCTTGTCTTATTTAAAAGTTGACTGTGATAATGTGCATACTCGAATTCTAGTAATTCATTGATAATCTTATTTATTATTTCATGAATGAGATTTAAGTGATATTCAAGGGGATCACTATTTTGACCTTGTTTATTATTTATAACATCTTGATAGTCATTGAATGCATGTAATAACCTTAATTCTTCAAAAATTAGATTTCTATCAAAAAAATACTTCTTAAAATCTTTTTCTTTGTATTTATTAATCATATTCCTTATTATTTGATTTTTACATTTATTTTCTATATTAATCATTTCTTCAGAAATATTTAAGATTTCTTCTTTCTTTTGGTTTATTTTATTTCGAATAAAATCTAGCTCTAGATTAATTTCTCCCCATTGCTCTAGGACATCTGAATTAAAAGCTTCAGTTAATAATTGTAATCTATTATAATTCTTTATATAACTTTTATAATTATTAATAGATTCATTAATAGCATGATTTTCTTCTAATTTATTCTCAAGGATCTTAAGTGTTTTATCTCTCTTTCCTTCGTCTATTTTATATGTGCTTTTTTCATATTTCAAAGATTGAGCTATATATTTTTGTACAAAATCATCTGTGTTAACAAAATAATATTGCTGGATGATTTCTTCCATTTTGTTTTTTACTATTGTTTGAATATAATTTGTATATATAGTATTTTTAAATTCTACTTTAACAAACTCATCTATCTGAATCTCTTTCTTTTTCTTTTGAATTTTTGATTTAGTGATTTCTTTTAAAATATTAGAATCAATTTTATCTTCCAACTCCAACATTGAGTCTTTACATTCCATTATGTCTTTTTCTAATTCTTGTATTATCCTATCTATATCCCTAGTAATTCCATCCTCACCTTTACTATTTTGTTCTATTTCCCTACCCCATATAATTTTCTGATATTTTCTTAATTCTCTAATCTTTTCGTCTAGTTCACTACTCAATAAATCTATACCTTTATCAGTATCATTTTCTTCATTTTTCTTTCTAAGATATTTATAATAGAAATCAAAATTATATATTTGAGATATTTCTTTAAACCCTTCAACAATGCTCATTCTTCTGATTTTTTGTATATTATATTCACTAGGAATATTACTTTGTATATCAATACTTAAAAATTCATAACTTTCCTTACGTCTATTTTTGTATTCTTGTATGCTTTTATTTATCAAATCTATAATTATCATTCTATTAATTTGATTTTGCTTATTTATATTTTGTTTCATTACATCGATTCTATCTGTCTCAAGCTCAAACTCATCATTCTCAATTAATTTTTCATTTAACCTTTGTTCAAATGAATTTATATTATCAATACATTTTTCTTTATTACTCTTAGCATGAAAAAATATAATATCTACATTTGATTCAACCCACTCATTGTCTTTAAAATATATTTTTTTCATATGCTCAATAATTTCACTGTATTCACCACTCATATCTCTTTCTTTATAAGATTCCAAAATACTATTATATATACTTTTAAAGTACTTATAATGAAAATATATATCTTTATCAATCATACTATAAACCCCACTTTACAATACTATTCATCATTTTTATTTTTATTTTTCTTGTTACTATTTACATAATTAGCTCTTATCTCAACTTTTAACTTATGATAAAAATTCAAGATAAAATCTAATTCGTCAGTTTCCTCTATCAGCTTATTTCTTATACTTTTATTAAGTTCAAACATATTAATAAACTTAGAGATAGGATTTCTTAAAATTTTATCTGTATAAATAATTCCTAATTGCTTATTTGTATTACCAATGCTAATAATGATTTTTTCAATAAAAATCCCTAAGATATTTATATTTATTATCTTTTCTAATACTAAATTTTTATTCGTATTTTTTCCTTTTAAAAAAGTTTCATATAAAGAAAACAGATAATCATAATTTAATATAATTTTTTCCTTACTCTCCTCTTGTGTTTGTATTAAATATATAACTCTATTGATACTCTCTTCATTTTCTGCTAAAAAATCATTTGAGCTTATAAGAACATCAATGAACCTCTTTATCTCCACTAAATTCCATACAGCTTTTCTTATATTAATTGTTTCTTGATTTTCAATTTTACTTTCTTCTATTTGGATTTTTTTAGCCATTCTATATAAATAAACATATACATTTATCAAACCTCTTGGCTTACTATCTAAGATGTCTAGGAATAGATTTGACCACTTTAATTTTCCATATCCATTGAAGTTATATTCCACTAACTCCTTAATGTTCATTTTACTTAATAAATCTTTACTATCCTCATAGTATTTATAGTTTATTTTTTGATCATCATTCATTATAGGCATCTTATATCTATACGCTGTAGGCATAACCTTTTTTAAATACTCTCTACTTAATTCTTGTTTAGAAATAAGAGCAGATTTGTCTACATAGTTTAAATACTTAACATTTAATAATGATTTTTCAATCAATCCACTCTTTTTTAAAAATTCAATTGTTAGAGTCTCATGAAAAACACAATAATCACCAGAAATAAAAATAACTATATTTGGATGGGTTAAAAACTTCAATATGTAAATTATATAATCAAATTAGCCAAAAATTATAATCTCAAACTACACAAATTTGTACATTTTTTAGTATAATATTTCAAAAAAAGTTAGGAGAAATATTATGAGAAAAGATGTGTCAAATCAAATAAATTTAATAAGAGAGGAGATAGATTTATTGAATAAAAGCGAATTAGCTAGACGATTTAATTGCGATAGAAGAACAATCGATAAGTACTTAACAGAATCAAATAGTTCTACAAGAAAACCTAGAGTTATTAATGGGAAACTTGATGATTATAAAGAAATAGTTAAAGATAAAGCTGATAACTATGGATCTACTTCAATGGCTATATTCAAATTTATACAGAAAAAAGGCTATACAGGAGGATACCAAACAGTAAATAGTTTTGTGAAAAAACATAGAAAATCACAGGTGAAAAAAGCAACAATAAGGTTTGATACAAGTCCAGGACTTCAAGCTCAAGTAGATTGGAAAGAAAGTATAAAAATGATTAATAAGGAAGGTGAAGTATTTGAAGTAAATATATTTTTGATGGTTCTAGGATATTCAAGACTAAAATATTTGAAATTAACAATGGATAGAACTCAAAAAACTCTGTTTGAATGTTTATTTGAAGCTTTTAGATATTATCAAGGGATACCTAAAGAAATACTTTTCGATAATATGTCCACGGTAGTGGATAGGAATACTACTTCTTTTAAAAATGTATCCATAAATAAAAATTTCAAATACTTCTCTATGGATGCTGGGTTTGATGTAATCACATGTAGACCATATAGGCCTCAAACTAAAGGTAAAGTAGAAACTCTAGCGAAGCTAGTGGACAGGCTAACGCCTTTTAATGAAGAATTCAATACATTTGAAGATTTAGAGAAGATAGTAGAATCATTTAATCATGATATTAATAGTGAAATTTCACAAGCAACGAACGAGGTACCATTTATAAGATTTGAAAAAGAAAAAGAGTATTTAAACCCGTTACCTACAATGGATATCCTTCTATCATATTTCCACCACGAAAAAGAATATAAGGTATCTAATGAATCCATGATTAGATATAAAGGTAAAAAATACTCCGTTCCAACCTGTTATATAGGTTGTTATTTAACCGTTTCAGAAATAGAATCTGAACTTTATATTTATTATACTAAAGATTTAGTTGCTTGTCATAAGATATCCGATAAAACTTTTCACTATAAAAAAGATCATGCAAAAGAAATACTACTTTCAAATGCTCTGAGCCATTATGCAGAAGATGATGTAGAACTTTTTATTGAAGAAAACTTAAAGAATATGGATATTTTTTTAGAGGAGTGATTAAATGAGTAATTATAACAAACTACTTAATAACCTTGAAACACTGAAATTAGAGAAATTTAGAAGTTTTCTGCCAAACTTCTTAGATGAAATAACTAATAAGGATCTTACATTTATTGATGCTTTATTAGCATTGACAGAGAAAGAATTAGAATTTAGAAATGAGAGAGCTTCAAGGATTCAGATAGCTGTATCTGCATTTCCTTTTGAAAAAACTTTGTCAGATTTTGATTTCGATTTTCAACCTTCAATAAACAAAACTCAAATATTAGATTTAGAGAGTTTAAGGTTCATTGAAAATAAAGAAAACATACTATTCTTTGGTTCTTCAGGGGTTGGAAAAACTCACTTAGCTGTAGCACTTGGTGTTGCTGCAGCTAAGAAAAGACATTTAACTTATTTTATATCATGTCATGATTTAATTATGCAGCTCAACAAAGCTCATGCGGAGAATAGATTAGAAACAAAATTAAAACACTATGCAAAGTACAAGTTATTAATTATTGATGAAATAGGTTATCTACCAATTGATAAACAAGGTGCTAACCTATTGTTTCAATTAATAAATAAGAGATACGAGAAAAATTCAACTATTATAACTACCAATCAACCTTTTAGTAAATGGGGTGAAGTTTTTTCAGATATTACACTTGCTAACGCAATATTGGATAGACTGATTCATCATTCAAGTATTGTTAAAATCACTGGACCATCCTATAGATTAAAAGGAAAGATAGAGGTAATGGAAAGTAAGAAAATCAAAAATCAATAATTATAATAATTGTACATTTTGAGATTATAATTTTTGTGCATTTTGGGATTGACATTTACACAATACAGTGTCTAACACATCAAAACATTTCTCAATACTTATATCAACATCATCAAAGAATATGAAAATCATAGGTTCTGTCTCAGTATCTTTACCACCTTTAAAATAACTTTTCTTTTCTATAATCAACCTATCAATAAATTTATTGAAAATTTCTCTTAATTCTATATCTGCTGAAGTAATTTTATCTCTATACCTAATAAAATCACTATCTCCTCTTACTTGTGAATTAAATAAATTTTTAATATATAACTCACGTCTATATTCATATGCCTTCTTTAATTCATCTATTGCTTTTCTAACTTCACTCTTATTGTTCTTTACACACCCATTGAAGTGATGATCATGGTCATAGTAACTTTTAATATTTTTATCTATTTCCTCCATATCTTCCATTTCATTTTCTAAACAATTTATTACCCATCCAAGAGAATCATTATAATCTCCCATGTAATCAGGTATTATTAATGGCAAAACAAAATCTCTTCTCATGTTTCCTTTTAATATGAAAGGATTTTCATTTATAGAAATATTATATTTTAAAGTTAAAAGAGTTGATGTTTTACCTTTCCCTCTTCCTCCAAGTATTGATATTATGTTGTAATGAACATTTCTAGATTCTTTCAGTACCCGTCTTTCATAATTAGGTATATATGATTTACTAATTGCTTCATTTTCCTGACTTACTATTGCAGCCTGTTTCCTGAATTCCTTTATCTGGTCATATATATTTTCATAATCAGGTAGTAAATTCTTCATAATGCCTGGTTGCAGAATTCTCGCACCAATTTTTACACTCTCTTTATTGAACTCCTCAATAGAATAATCCATCCTCATATACTCCTTTATTTCTAAATAATAACTTATTGCATAATAATTATCCAAACCCAAAATGTAAATGTATTTATTTAAATTATACCCATTTTTTTACATATCAAACTATGTAATTGATTTTATTTAAGTTTTCAAGCATAATAAAAAGACCTATTTTTGATAGGCCTTTTTATTATGCTTTTATATGAAGTTTATAAGGAAGTACATTAATATCCAATAACGCCTCTAGTATCCTTCAATTCATTACGTCTTTTATCTAATAGTTTTTCAATTCTCTCATAGAATTCTTTATTATTATTTCTAATATTCTCTGGTAAATCGTGAAAATTAACTTCAAAATTGATTTTTCTATTAATCGTTTTACCATTATTTACTTCTAACTTACCTCCTCCCTTAGTCTTAATTTCCCCATTTACATTAATATTTAAAATATCCTCACTATTATCTTCAGTTGTTAATTCAATTGAACTTAGACCATTTACTATTCTACTTTTGAAAATATCTTTAAATTCACTTTCTTCTGTAAATAACCATACTAAATCCTCTATAACACTCTCATCAAAAGAATGTTCTTTTTCATATTTTTCATAGATTGTTTTATTTTTTGTACTTACATTTCTTTTATTTCCCCCAATTCCTACTGTTACTGCATTTGATGGGATATTAAAACTAATTTTACCTCCTTTAATATCACTGGTTGTATCACTTATTTTACAGGTCACCTCTTTTGCACCTAAAGCTCTTAATATTTTTATTCTTTCTTGAAGAATATCTTCCATAAGAATAGAATCATAATTAGTGAACTTTATTAGTGTTTTCTTAAAATATGGATGACCTATATAATATTCATCAATCATTGGTAATTCATTGTTAATTATATTGAGTTTAAATCTTTTAATGTCTTTTTTATTTAATATTAATTCAACATGTTTTTCTTTTTCTTCATAGTTATATGTTATCTTTTTATCATCTTCTTCGAACTTATATAATATTATTTTATTAACTTTTGCTTCAATACCATTCAATAGAAAGCCTTGAAAATTATTTATGAAATCATCCAGAAAATTATTTTCTTTCACTTCTTCTAACACTATATCATCAACAATATCTACAGAGTTAAACACATTAATCAAGGCACCTACTGCTGTCCTCTTATTTTTAATATGCAACTTAGGATCTTTCATTTGATTAAATAATAACTCAGCATATTTGACTAATGAAACATTTCCATTTTTCGAAGTATTATCTTTAATTTTCCGTATAATTGTCTTTTCTTTTTCTAATATTTTATTTATCTTGTCTTGATCAATTTTTTTACCAAACTCTTCAATAATTTTTTCTTTATTATCAATAGAAGAATTAATCGAGTATACTACTCTATTACATAGTGGACATGAATAATTATCTTCCTTTTTTACATTTAGTTCTAGCTGACATTTTAAACATATGTATTTCATCCATTACACCTTCCTTATAAATATAATTCAACTAATTAAAATCGTTTATATGTATTATTAACCAAAAAAGTATTAAATAAACTATTCAGTCTTTATAAACACTAGAACTATTAGTGAACTACCCTCCACTTACTTCATTGAAGTGGGGGCTTCTTGGTCAATACTCCCAATGGAGCAAGTTTACCCAAGCTTACAAGGTCGCACCGACCTTATTAGTTATTACCAAAACTATATAGCTAGTTTCAGTAGATTTTTACTTGCATTTATATCTCTATCATGCTTCGCATTACAGTTAGGACAAATCCACTCTCTGAGCCCTAAGTTTTTCACTTCTTTGTTTTTATAACCACATTCAGAACATAATTGACTACTAGCATAATTCGATGGTGCTATAACTATCTTTTTGTCATTCCATTCTGCCTTATATTCTAACATTCTTCTAAACTCAAACCATGATACCTCACCTATTGCCTTTGATAGCTTATCATTCTTCATCATATTCTTTACTTTTAAGTTTTCTATAACTATTGTTTGGTTTTCACAGATTAGTTTAGTAGATAACTTGTGTAAAAAATCTTTTCTTTGATTGGTAATCTTCTCATGGAGTCTTGCGACTTTTAATCTAGCTTTATATCTGTTATTACTTCCTTTTTTCTTTCTTGATAAGTCCTTTTGTAGTTTTTTAAGTCTTTTTTCTGATTTTCTTAACCATTTAGGATTGTCATATCTATCACCATTGGAGCATATAGCAAACTCTTTCAAGCCAACATCAACACCTATTTTATTTTCTACTTTTGGCAACTTTATATTTTCAGTATCAACCAATATTGAAACATAGTATTTATTACTTGGTGTTTTTGTTATAGTACAACTCTTTATTAATCCAGTGAATTGTCTATGCAATTTTATTTTAATCATAGATTTCAATTTAGGAATCTTAATATATCCATATTCAATACATACAGTTCCGTTTTGATTATTAGTTGTGTAACTGTGATAATTACTTTTCTTACTTTTGAACTTAGGAAATCCTACGGATTTATCCCTAAAGAAATTTTTATAAGCTTTATTCAAGTTTAATTGGGCATTGGCTAAAGCTAAACTATCAACTTCTTTTAACCAAGGGAATTCTTTTTTATATTGTGCAGGAGTTGGATATTTCACTTTTTTTATGTCTAGATCTTTGTTTTCTTCATAAGATTTTATCCTATCAGCTAACATTTTATTGTATATGAATCTAGTACAACCAAATGTTTTAGCCAAATATAATCTTTGCTCTGAATTAGGATAGATTCTATATTTATAAGCTTTTAACAACTCCCTCACCTCACTTTTTACCTTGATTTTGAATATATTTCTTTATTACTTCTCTTCTATACTTTATAACTAATACAATATCATAATGCAATAAGAACACTGAATGATTATTTGTATCTAATTTCATTATTATCACCCATTTCTATTATTAACTACTGATTATATTTTAATGCAAAAATAATAGGAGAAAGTTATTTTTACACATTCATCTCCCACTTGTAGAAGATGGGAGACTTCTGCTAGTTACGTTAAATTATAGATTTAACTAAAAAAAGACCTATCATTTCTGATAAGTCTTCACTCTAACTTTTTACATTATAAGACTAACAACTTCCACCTCAATATTTCCTCTATATGCATCCTCTCCAGCTTTCACAGCTGGTACGATAACTAATTTTAAAGCTCTATCCTTTAGTAAATACTTCTCATCTGATTTCAATACTTTAAGTTCTCCCTTTAACTTGTTCCATTCTTCATAAAATTTAATCTCACTTAGTGATGAATTGAAAAAGTTTCCTTTATAACTATTACTTCTTGAATTAAAATCCCATCCATAAATCAATATCCCTACTGTAATTAGTAATAAGATCAATATTATCTTTTTATTATGTTTCATATTTTTATACTCCCTAAATATTATTTCACCTTTTAGATAGCAACTCTTTCTCTTTCAAAAATTCAAATAACCTATCATCATATCTTTTATCACTAACACCCTCAAGACCATTCCATTTAATTTTAATACCATTTTCATATTGAATTATTTCTTAAAAAATGAATAATCCACTTCCTAAAATAATCAAGAATATAATACAACTTATAACAGCTAATTTTATTTTACTCATAATCATACCTCTTTTTAATTATATTATTTTTAATATATATTTAATTCCATTCTAAACCATTACAAACTATTTTTGTATTAACAATTTTAAAACATAAATAAACACCTAGATAAACTTTTTATGTTTATCTAGGTGTTTATAACACTTATTGCCATTCAAATTTATCTAATCAATATTTAAACTTTTCCAGAAATAGTAACTCCTTTAGCCTGAACCCAAGGCAATATAGAACTACCAAAGTTTACTCTTTCACTTGATATATCAACTATATCATTGAATAAGTCATATAGATTTCCTGAGACCATAGTTTCAGTAATAGCATGCTTTATTTCCCCATTTTCAATATAGAAACTATTTTTTGCAACACCTGAGAAATCACCATTACTATTTGGATATCCTCCTGAGAATCTTGAGATAAGAATTCCCTTTTTAGTGTTTTTAACCATCTCTTCAAAAGATTTATCACCTGGGTCTACTACAAAAATATCCCCTGAGTTCTTAGCTCTTTCTACCCCTGTCTTGTTAGCACCATACAATCCTAAAACAAATGATTTTAAAACCCCTTTTTCAATTATTGAGAAATCTTCTGCTTTAAATCCATCTCTAGTTACAAAATACCCACCTGCAATTTCATCGCTAGTTGGATTTGAACTAAATGTAAGCTTTTCACTTGCAATCTTTTCATTTAAACTATCCTTTAGTCTGCTGGTTCCACTTATTAGTGCGCCATCAGCTAAAAATACTGCAAGATAATAATATAAAATTGAACCTAAACAATCTGGTGTAATTATAATATCACCAACAAACTTATCTAAAAGCGGCTTTGCATCTAGTTCTTGAACAGATTGAGCCATTATACTTCTTATTGTACCTAACTCTATAAGATTTTTGCCAATTTCTTTTAAAGAAATACCAGTATAGTTAAAGGAGGATGTTTTCTTTCCATCTTTTGCTGTGAACATTACTTGCAATTCATATTTCCCTTTATTTGTAACAAAGTCAACTCCATTAGTATTGCTAAAGTATTGCTTTGATACTGTAAACTGAAATATAGATTCCTCAAACTTAATTTTAGGAAACTCTTTAGCTACAGCTTCACATAATCCCTTTGATAAATCAAACATTTTCTCTAGTTCAGGTTCACTGTTTCCAGCATTGAACTCTTCTGCTGGTTGATAAGGAGCTATATCATTAGCTTCATCAGCCTGAGATGAGTTACATAACTCTATTGCATTATCGATAGCAGTGTCTACTGCCTCTTTATTAGTCTTATTTATTGATATAGATCCCGCTTTATTATCATTAATAACCTTAACATTTAATGAGCTGTCCATTGTTGTTCTAAGTAATGAGATTTCTCCATGATTTATGTTAAACTCATATTTATCACTAGTTGTATAAACACATTCCCCTTTGTCTATACCCTTATCTTTGATAGCTTGTAGACAATAATTAGTTATTTTTCTTCCCTTCATAATTATCTACCTCCTATATTTATTTTACATTTTATTGCTGGTCCGCCCATTCCCACAGGAATTGGTTGCTTTTTACCACACATACCTGCTGCTGACCATGACATATCATCCGAAACCATTGTTACTGTCTTTAAAACATCAAATGCAACACCTGATATTGTAGTATCTTTTATAGCTCGCCCAAGTTTACCATTTTTGATTTCATAACCTAAGGTTACTCCAAACATAAACTCACTTGTAGAATCAGCTTGACCATTACTTGGTTTAATTAAGTAATATCCATCTTCTATAGAAGCAATCATATCCTCAAGCTTGCTTTTTCCAGGTAGAATAGCTGTATTTCTCATTCTTATTAATGGCTCATCATTAAATTGATATGCTCTACCGTTACCAGTAGCTTCAACGTCAAAATAATTTGCTGAATCTCTATTGTGCATAAAACTTTTTAATACTCCATCTTCTATAATTGTTACATCCTTTGCAGTTACACCTTCATCATCAATATAAATAGGTATTGGGCACTGCTTACCTAATGCAGTGTTTGCAAAGTCAACTAATGTTATAAGTTCACTTGCCACTTTCTCATTTAAATAATCACCCGCTACAGAGCCCCCTAATACTATATCTGCCTCAGTAGTATGTCCAATAGCTTCATGAGCAAGTATACCCGCTAAGTCTGCATCAAGTATACATTCCTTAAGTCCAGCTTCAGCAAAAACACCATCACACTTTTTCTTAAGATGCTCATATGTCTCGTCAATTTTCTCAAATATCTTCTCTGTACTTTCAAAGTTATCTTCAAATTGACCAGCATCACCAACTAAACCTCCTACCTCAGTTACTTCCCCATTTTTTTCTATTTTCATTGCAATATACACAAAGCTTCTTGGAGTAAATGTATACGCTGAAGCTCCCTGAGATGTAATAAGGTTCTTTTCCATATCAAGAGTGCTTAAAACAACGGTTCTACTGCTCAAATCAGTGTACTTTTTATCAATGTATTCATCAACTTCTTTTAAGAATCCCATAACTTCGCTTTGAGTAGATCTTCTTTTCTTTGTTGAAAGATCTTTCTCCACCGAATCTTCAAAAACCGAGAATCCTTCTGAATTTTTAGATATTTTACTTCCTAATAAATTTGCATTATTATTAGCAGACTCTATTACAGCTTTTATTGTTTCTTCATCCATATCAGTTGCAGATGCAAATCCCCAAGAACCATTGCAGCGAACCCTTGCACTAACCCCACTCTTTTCTTCCTTTGAGTTTTGTACCATATTACCATTTAACATAACTATTCTTTGATCAAGATTTCTTTGAGTTCTTAGTTCTGTATAGTTTGTACATCCATTTAAATACTCAGATAAATTTCTAATAATCATATTGTCCCTCCCATATCAAATATCTTTAATCACAAATTGCGCATATATTATAATATTTCTGTGTTACCATAAAAATACTATATTAGTGATTTATTTATAGAAATTTTATAAAAAAAACCTCTATGGTAATCTAAAATGTACCCTATAGAGTAGACACTATAAAAAAAGTCTACTTTATAGGGTATTTTTATGTATAATTAAATAAATGAGAATTCGGGGGATAAAAAATGAGTAAAAAGATATTTACAGAAGAACAAATAGAAACTTTGGCACAAAACAAATACGTAAAAAATGTCACTAATAAAGCAATTACGTATACTGATGAATTCAAAAAAATCTTTATAGCTGAGAATCAGAACGGAAAATTCCCTAGAGAAATATTCGAAGAATGTGGATTTGATGTAGATATCATAGGAATTGAAAGAGTAAGATCATCTGGTAAAAGGTGGAGAGCTGCTTATAGACATAATGGTGTATGTGGTTTAGCTGATACAAGAAGAAACAATTCAGGAAAGCCAACAACTAAAGAGCTTTCTTTAGAGGAGAAATATGCACGACTCCAAGCACAAAATAATTTACTGAAAGCTGAGAACGAACTTCTAAAAAAGCTCGATATGATGGAAAGGATGATGACGCGAAAGAAATAAAAATACTTCCTAAGGACAAGTTTATAATAATAAGAGATACAGTTAAAAAATATAACTTGAAAAATATGATTAGTTATTTATGTAATCTATCGGGCGTATCAAGGTCAGGATACTATAATTATTTTTCTGCAACAGCCATGGAATCAAGAAATAAGCGAGAGCTTTGTGATGAAGTAGCAAAAGACTTGATTTTAAAAGCATACAAGTTCAAGAATCGTAAAAAAGGTGCTCGTCAAATTAAACTGACATTAGACGGTCAGTTTGGTATTGTATATAATTTAAAGCGTATAAGGAGAATAATGAGAAAATACAACATTGTTTGCCCCATAAGGAAGGCTAATCCTTATAGAAGAATGGCGAAAGCCACCCATGAGCACAGAGTTGTCCCTAATTTATTGAATAGAGAGTTTAAACAAAATATCCCCGGAAAAGTACTGCTTACAGATATAACTTATCTAACGTATGGTAATAACAAAAGAGCATATCTATCTACGATTAAAGACGGTTCTACTAATGAGATACTAGCTTATAACGTAGCCACTAGCTTATCGCTAGATATCGCCACTGATACAATATATAAATTATTGAATAATAAAGATATTACTCTTGCCCCTGATGCCTTTATCCATTCAGATCAAGGAGCACATTACACTAGCCCCAATTTCCAAAAGTTAGTGAAAAGTTTTGGATTAGGACAATCAATGTCTAGACGAGGAAATTGTTGGGATAATGCACCTCAAGAATCATTCTTTGGACATTTTAAGGATGAGGCTTACATTAAATCATGCACAGCTCTGGACGAGCTTAAAGATGAAATAGATGAATACATGGATTACTATAACAATTACAGATATCAATGGAATTTAAAGAAGATGACTCCTGTATCATTCAGAAATCATCTTCAAGCTGCTGCATAGTCTTTTTTTATAATGTCCTTGACAAAGGGTACATTTTAATCCATAGAGGTTTCTTAATATCTAAACACTATTTTATTTTTTCTTACTAATAACTATTTTCTTTCCTTCTTTTCTCCATTGTGCAAACTCAGCTACTGCTGTGAAAAGTGCATCTGTTGAAGAGTTAAGTGCTGTTTCAGCAGAGTCTTGAATAACTCCTACAACAAATCCTACACCAACTACTTGCATTGCTACATCATTTGGAATACCAAATAAACTACATGCTAGAGGAATTAATAGTAATGAACCACCAGCTACTCCTGAAGCTCCACAAGCACTTACTGCTGAAAGTATACTTAATATTAATGCTGTACCAATATCTACTTGAATACCTAATGTGTTAACTGCTGCAAGTGTTAATACAGAGATTGTAATTGCTGCACCAGCCATGTTTACAGTGGCACCAAGTGGAATTGACACTGAGTAATTATCTTTATCTAAACCTAATTCTTCACATAAAGTCATGTTAACTGGAATATTCGCAGCTGAACTACGTGTAAAGAATGCTGTTATACCACTATCCTTTAAGCACTTTAATACAAGAGGATATGGATTTTGACGAATACCTATGAATGTTATTAATGGATTTACGATAAATGCCATAAACAACATACATCCAACTAATAAAACAAGTAAACTTCCATAGCTCATTAAAGCACCAATACCTTGTGTAGCAATTGTATCAAATACAAGACCCATAATACCAAGTGGCGCTAAACTAATTACCCATCTTACAACTTGAGATAATGCATCTGAGAAATTACTAATCATTGTTTTAGTAGTATCTGGTGCATTTTTTAAAGCAAGACCAAGTAGTAATGCCCAAGTTAATATACCAATGTAGTTAGCATTAAACAATGCTTTTACTGGGTTATCTACTACATTCATAAGCAATGCTTTTAATACCTCAACAACTCCGCCTGGAGGGGATACACTTTCTACTCCTGCTCCAAGTGTTAAAGATACTGGGAATAGGAAGCTTGCTATAACAGCAACAAGTCCCGCCAAAAATGTTCCTAAAAGATATAGTACAACTATTGATTTCATATTAGTTTTATGACCACTCTTATGTTGAGATATGGCCGACATAACTAAGAAGAATACCAATATTGGTGCAACTGCTTTTAAAGCACCTACAAATAAAGAACCGAAAATTGCGATTGGTTTTGCTGCATTAGGTGCAATAAGAGCTAAAATAATACCAACGATTAAACCAATTATAATTCTTTTAACCAAACTCAATCGATTCCATTGTCTTAATAAATTTTTCATTATCTTTCCCCCCTCTAATAATTGAAAAACATCCTTATCCGAATCAAAATTTACTGGAATTTAAAATCCGTTTTTGCAAGTCACTTTATCCACTCTTGCATATTCCTGAAAAATTTTATAATTCTGATGTAATTCAAAGTTTATCACGAATTTTGCTAAATTTCAAGCAATTTCGACTACCATTATTACCATTTAGTGAAATTTGTCACTACAACTGTTATTCCATACCCATAGTATACCCTTAACTCCATTAAAATACCTGTTTTTTTCTTTAATCGAAAACTTTTATTTCTTTAAAATTTAATTACATTGAAATCTATTCCAAATTTTCACTTTTCCACAACACACTTACACGTAAGCATCAATATGCCTCACTCTTATTATTATCATAAATCATTCACAGGGGAATACAGTTATGCAACTCCCTTGCATTCTTTATTCAATTTATCTATTAATTTTTAATATATTTAATTATTACCATATAGCTAAATATCTTGTTATTATACTTACCTTCTACACTCACTTCAAATAGTACAATTTTAAATCATAATAAAAATAATTATTGGAAACCAACCAAATTGCAGGTAAAATCAAAGTATAAAATACTTATCTCTTCATAAACTTGATAATAGAATTATAGAATTAAAAATAATTAATAAAGCGAGGTTACTTTTTGAAAATCATATCAAATACAAGGATAGAATTAAAAGAGAAGTTATCAGAAAAGGATTATACTCAGATTAAAAATTTAGAAAGTATTTGTATAAAAAAAGATCAGATATCACTAAAATTAGAATTAGACTATAAACTTGAAGCATCTAAATACCACCAAGAAATACTAAACGAACATAATGAATTTATGTTTTATGAAGATAATTTACTTATTGGTTATATTGGGATATGTCATTTCGGTTCGTCTGAGATAGAAGTGAACGGCATGGTTCATCCTGATTTTAGAAGAAAGGGTATATTTAAAGATTTATATACTAAAGTTAAAGATGAATTTAATTTGAGATCATGCGATAAAATGCTTTTACTAAGTGATAAACGTTCCTTATCTGGTCAGGAATTTATAAAAACAACAGGAGCTATTTATGATTTTTCAGAATACGAAATGTACTTAAAAGATTTAAAAAATAAAAAGGAGTTACTTAATAAACTTACTTTAAGAAAAGCAACCAATGAGGATGCAAAAGAAATCGCTATACAGAACGCCATTTATGCTGGCAAAGAATTCAATGAAGAACAAATCACCTTACCTGAAGATGAGGATAAAAGTGGATTTACTATCTTTATTGCTGAATTTGATTCAAAAATTATAGGCAAGGTAAATCTAGAGCTTAATCATGGAGTTGGTGGAATCTATGGGTTAGGAGTGCTTCCTGAATTTAGAGGTAAGGGTTATGGTAGAGAAATTCTAATGAAATCCATTGAAAAATTTAAAGATAGCAATGCACAAGAAGTGAAACTTCAAGTAGTTACTGAAAATAGTACCGCATTAAATCTATATAAATCATGCGGCTTTGAAGTCACGTCTATAATGAATTATTATTCTATAATCAAATAAACCTCATTATAAAAACACGTCTGTGTACCAGACCCCAAGGAATTTATTTCCTAGGGGTCTGGTACACAGACATTTTTTCCTAATACGAACTTATTCCACCTTTAAGAATATATACCTTTTTAAATCCTGCTTTTGTTAGCAGCTTTGAAGCCATTCTTGATTTAAATCCCCTTCTACATATAATAATGATTTCCTTCTCTTTATACTTATCAAGTTTATCTAAACTTGAGGATAGTTGACCTAAAGGTATATTAATTGAACCCTCCAGCAAAGGATATCCATTGATTAATTCTTTTTGGGTACGAACATCCAAAATCACTATATCCTCATTTTTATTAATTTTTTCCTTTAACTGTTCAGGTGTTATAAAAAGAAGAGGTTGTCTATATCTTTTTACAGCACTTTGGCATACTGCGTCTAGAGAAGGTATTTCTACCGCAGATAAATCCTTATTACACATCTTATTAGCATTCACTACATCAAAAAGCCACTTAGGAGGTTCTGCTGGTTTATTCTTATTTAAGTATTTTTTAAAATCATCTCTACACTTAAATTTAAAGTATGGATTTTTTTGTTTTTGAAGCCATAGGGTTGATACTGATGCCTCAGTGTAATTATGACCTGGACACACAATAAGATAGTCAGGTAATTTTTTAACCTTCTTTAAGCTTTTCCAGTGTTTATCCATATCTCCTGTTGGCAGGTCATTTCTTCCTCCTCCCTCATCTAAGAAGAGAAAATCTCCAGTGAATATTTTATCTTCAAAAATTAAGCAAATAGCATCATTTGTGTGTCCTGGGGTATAAATAACTTTAAGTTCAATATCCTCAATAGCTATCTTGTCATTATCCTTAACTCTTAAAGTAACACAGGAAACCTCAGTATTCTTATGCATAGCGTAAGTACAATTTGTTTTTTCAACTAGTAATGGCGCTCCACTTAAATGATCAGCATGAGTATGAGTGTCAATTACCATTATTAATTTCCCATCCTTCTCTTCTAATAGATTTAAATAAAAGTCCACATAATCAAGCTTTGGATCAATAATAACAGCACTCTTCTTCTTCTCATCGAAAATCATATAACTCATGCAATCATCTGGATTTAATTGTTCAAAATACATGTATTGTTCTCCAATTATAAATGTTATCATTTCATAATATGAAGTTTTAAATATTTTAGTTCTTTATATCTCATATATTAATTTTGGGGGTATCTTTCCTCTTTCTTAATTGAACATGCTTTCTATAATTAACCTCCATATCCCTTAAGAACTCTTTGGCACTTTTTTCTCCTGATTCGCATAACACATCTATCTTTTCTTGTGTTATATCTAAGTCTGTTGTCTTAATAGTACTAGTGTTGATTTTTATTGTTCTTAGGTAGTTCATTTCAGATATATGAATATCATCCTGTGCCTCAAGCATAGTTTCCAGAATTGATTTTCCAAAGTTAATTATATTGGTAATTTTATGTTTTCTAATTTTCTCTTCACTTCCTCCTAATTTGAATCCTATTGTAGGATAACGAGGTTCTCCATTTACATCAAATAACCAAACAGGAAAATTACTTAAAACCCCACCATCAACAATGAAACAATTTTCTTTTGAAATCTTATTGTACATAATTACAGGTTGAATAAAAAATGGCAAGCTGATACTCATTCTTACAGCCATACTTACATCTAAATCATCAGGGTCTATTCCATACTCTTGAATATCTTCAGGTAGTATAAGCATTTTACCTCTTGTTATATCAGCTGCAATAATATGAAGTTTATATTTCCTTTTATATTTAGGGTTATTTAAAAGATTGCCTTCTTCATCAGGTATAATCAAATCTCTAAACTTAACTTTTTTCCTATTACCTAATTTACTTTTAAGTTTAGCAAGTAATAATTCATTAATGAAATCTTCCATATTACTTACTTTAAATATTCCTTTTTTAAATATTAATTTACCTGCTTTACTAAGCATCCATTTAGCTTGAAAGTTTTCTTCTATCATTTTTTTGCAGTTATTCTCATTAAATACCTCTTTAAGCTCATCTGCCGTATATCCAACTGCGACAAGAGAAGCAACAATTGCTCCCGCTGAATTTCCTGCAATATTTCTCCAAGTATATCCCTTCTCTTCCATAACTTTTAAAGCACCTAAAAATCCAATCCCTTTTGCTCCCCCGCCTTCAAAAACAGCATCTGCAATCTTTGTATTATTAGATATATTCATAATCCCCCTCCTTTTCATATAATTAATATATGAAAAATAATTTCACATGCACCTTCTATATCCTATTTTCAAAGTTATTTTAAAAAAAAATCCTCAACTAAAAACTATCTTCTATTAAAATTATATAGCTTCGCTTATCTACTTTCAATATTTATCATTTATGTATAATATTTGTACAAACTCGCAATAACGGTGTTTTCTTAATCAAGATACGAAAAATGTAACATATTGGAATATTGTGCTATATACTATTACTAAAGAGGTGAAATTATGCCTGAATATATCAGTTATTCTTGTAGATGTGATAATTTTTGTTGTGAACCTAGATGTTATTGCTGCCCTGTTTGGATCAAGGGTCCAACTGGTCCTGCTGGACCTGTAGGTGCAACAGGAGCAACAGGTCCAATCGGTCCCACAGGCCCTGAAGGTCCACTTACTCCCCAAAGTTTTGTTCAACTTTATGATAGAAACTATACTAATGATTTAACACAATTAAATACCAATCTTGATTTATCAAACGTTGGAATTAATCCTATATTTTCAACAGGTGGATATACACTTACCACTACAACAGTTAATAATGATACTCTTAATTTTCTAGAGGCAGGCTTATATCATATAGAAATTTTCTTAAATGTTTCCTTCCTACTTCCACGTACTCCACCACCATTTGGATCTACATTCCAAATACTCTTTAATATATTAAGTAAAACTAATCGAACTCTTGGTTCTTTAAATTATTTCGGAATTATTCCTAATGACCCAAATGCCATTATAGAAACAACTCTATCAAAGGCATTTCTATTTAATGCTTCTGCAGGTTCAGGAATTAAAATTGCCCTTTCAAACTTTAATTTCGACTTAGCGTTTGAAAAAAAACTAAGCGTATATGATATTATAATTATTGTACAGAAGTGGGAAAAACCATAATATAATGACTGGGGTTGAGCCCCCAGTCATTTATTTCCTGAGGGTCAGTTGATTTGGTAATATCTCTATATTTATTTAGAACCTCGTTAATTCGTTAAATACTTTAATAGCGAACTATCTGTCATACCTGATATATAATCAATCACAGCTCTTTTATAATCAACAATATTATCAATATTATAAATTTTTTCATGCCAAAATGATTTACCCAATTCTTTTTCCGCAATTTGCGAAAGCACTTTCTCACCTTGGTGTCCAAATGGTGCATGTCCCAAGTCATGTCCAACAGCAATTGCAGTTGTTAACTCTGTATTTAAACCTAGATATTTTGCAACAGTATAACATACTGCTGAAACATGATTTACATGTTCAATTCTTGTACATATATGATCATGTTTAGTTGCAAAAAATACTTGCGTTTTGTTTTTAAGTCTTCTATATGCATTACTATGTAAGATTCTATTATAATCTCTCATAAACTCACTTCTTAAGTCATTTTTTCTTTTATACAGTTCAATAGGTTTCTCAATTAATTTTTCCCATTTTAAATTATTAGAATCTGCTCTTACATCTTTAAATACTTCAAATTTCATACATAGCCTCCTTTTATTAAAGTTAGTAAATTAAGTTTTATTTATCTTTATGTATTATCTTTATTATTTATGTAAAATTTTACATTTATTAAAATTAATAACTTATATTATTTCACTTTATTTCTTTATATTGTTTCACCCATAATATAACTTTAAAACAAAAACACACTCCAAGAATCATTAAATTGAAGTGTGTTTTTAAAGCTTATTAGTTTAAAAAAAAGCTACTTATTTAAGGCCTCAGAATTATCATACCATTCAAAGTATTTTTCTGTATTTTTTCTACCTGATTCAATAAGATCTAATTTTTTTTCTTCGCTTATATCAAATTCTATAGTTGTAACCCCTAAAGTGTCTATGTATATAGTTCTGTGCCAATCATGGCTATTTAGATGAATATTTGATTGGCTCTCTAAAATTGTTTCTACTATAGCTGATGAATAATCAAAAAAATTATTTATTTTTCTTCTTGCCGGTTTACCTATACCATTGAAAACATCTATTTCTTCTTTAGAATCTAATCTAAAGCCTATTGTCTCTTTATTATAAACGAAAGGGTTTTTGCTTTCAGGAAGTCTTTTATTTTGTTTTTCATAGAATTCAGGTATTGAGTAATTTCCTTTTGTATAAATTTCATGATCAAAAAGTCTTATTGGGTAGTTATTAATCAACCCACCATCTACATAAATATCACCATTCCCCACTTCTACAGCTTTAAAGAATAAAGGTATAGACATAGACATTCGTACAGCATCTGCTATACAAGTGCTTGGAGTATGTTCAAATGAAAAGACATCTGAGAATCCTGTTGATAAGTTTGTTCCAAGGAAATACATATCTGGTCCAATCCCTTTGTCATGAAAGTCTTTAAAAGTACATTCACTATTTCCTGTTTTTTCTTCTATAAGTTTTCCAATCCATACGCGAAAAGAATCACCTGGATATATACCGTACTCCCTGAAGAATCTAATTGTATCCCTTATAACTCCCCAATCATCATCTAAGAAATCCATAATATTTGTTGTTTTTAATATCTCTTCAATCTCTTTCATTGAATAGTCTAATCCTATTAATAAAGCAACTATTGCACCTGCTGAAGATCCAGCAACTCTATCTATATTCTTTAAAATTCCTTTTTTATCAAGAACATTCAAAGATCCAATATATGCAAGCCCTTTAACTCCACCACCTTCTAAAACTAGATTTTTAAAATTATACTTCATAATAAGCCTCCTTTAAAAATTAAACAATATGATTTTTCATTTACAAAATCATTATAACTATTTTCTCTAGATATTTTTAAAATATTCTCTATACAAAAATAATCCACACTTCCATAAAAAGGGCATTACTCCTTTTCTAATGACTTCTACCACTACCATAATTGATTTAATCTTCATATTGAACACCCTTGTGTTTTTTTGTATAATTTAACAGTAAAAATATATTTAGGAGATGATCTTATGTCTGCACTTGGTAATATAATTTGGATCATATTTGGGGGATTAATAGGCTCTATTGGATGGATTATATCAGGTATACTATGGTCTATTACTATTATAGGAATTCCTTTTGGTAAACAATGTTTTAAAATGGCAAATCTTCAATTAGCGCCCTTTGGAAGAGAAGTAGTTGATACTGGGCAAACTCCATTAGGTTGTTTCGGTAATATCTTATGGTTAATATTCGGAGGATTAGAGTTAGCTATTGCAAATCTTTTAGCCGCCTTATTTTTTACAATAACCATCGTAGGAATTCCATTTGCGGTTCAGAGTTTGAAATTAGCTAAATTATCACTTATGCCTTTTGGGAAAGAGGTTAGGTAATACTGTATTTTACTTATTCAAAAATGTTAAGAGTGATCTTCTGTGGAAGTCACTCTTAACATTTTTTTGACATTACTCAACCATCTTTTATATTGTTTACTAAATAGGCATTACATGTACAATTTGCTGAATACGAAGATAGAACTCAGTGTCACCATCGTAAGACTTCACAACAACATGATCAGGCTTTACATCTGCTAAGATACCCTGTAGGTTTCCTCTAATTGTTTCAATAACTACAGACTCTCCAATGATTTTCTCTAAAGTTTCCACAAAATATGGTTCTACTATTGTAGCATATTCTATTTGCTGCATGTTTCGAATAATTGCTCTTTGATATAAATCATAGTTCATAACTATACTCCAAAATAATAAAATTAATATACTATAATATTATTGGATATGTATAACTAATGTGTATACTTGACACATTAAATTAATCTATTCTTCGTTTAAATATTACCCATGGAGATACTAATAATCCTCCTTCCACCTTGTATCTATTCCTTGTCTTTTTTAATCATACAAAGAACTATACCAACTACTCCCATAAGAATTAGCCCAGCAGCAATTGAGTTCTCAAATTTAAAATCCATAATATAATTACTCTCACTGTGTGATCCTAAATTTCCTATAAATTTTATACTAGCAATTTTCGGAATTAATTTATTAGTAAAAGAGGTAACAAGTATTGTTAATACCCCCATAAAGAATGATACACCAGATAATTTTAAAAGTATTTTTTTCATATTTTCTCCTCCAATCAAACTCACTAGTCTAATTATATATTTTATGTATATATTTTACAAACACATATAACCAATCTTTACAGCGAATCTTCATTCTTGCTCAAAAACAATACATAATCGTTCTTAAGCTTTTTTTGCATGTATTAAAATGGTAAAATATACTTATAAATCAAAAACGGTAGCAAGGGGATGAAAATCATGTATAACAATATTAGATTAGAAACAGAAAGATTAATTATAAGAAATTTTGCAATGGATGATTTAGAAGCTTTTCATAAAATATTAAACACTAATTACATAATGGATGTAATACCATTTAGTGAATCAAGGACTTTAGAAGAAGCTAAAGAATCTTTATCAGGACTTATTAATATATATAATAAAACTGGTCCTTCAAACTTTGTTTGGCTTTTCTTAGCTGTTGTTGAAAAGACTTCAAATGAAGTTATAGGATTTGAAGCTGTTGCTAAATTAACTTATGATAAGAATCAAAAAGAACTTTTCTATGGCTTTTTTAAAGAATATTGGGGCAAAGGTTATGGCAGTGAAGCTACTGATGAAATGCTAAGATTTATATTCAATGATATTGGATTTGAAGTAGATCATGTTGCATGCATTATGAGTCCAATAAATCCATCCAATAACGCTTCTACTAAAATAATTGAAAAGCATGGAGCTGTTAAAGGACATGTTATTGAAGAAACAGGCCCTGAATATGTGGGTTATACAGGAGAAATATACTATTCCATTAAGAATAATAAAATATCATAAACAAAGATAAGGACCTGGTACACAGGAATTAATTTCCTGTGTACCAGGTCCGCAGCCATTTATTTACAAGATGTTTTTTTATAAAATAATAACCCTGAAAGAAATACAACAATAGAAATAGTTAAGTCTATTAATACTGATGGTTTTGAAAGTCCTCCATATACTACTATTGAGGCACCAATAAGGGCAAGTATAGGAAAAACAAATCTCTTTATAAATGATAAATCTTTCATCTTAATCATAAAAGCAATGTAAATAACAATATAAATACCATAAATTAAAGCTATTGGAAGTTCAGAAATATCTACAAAAGTTCCATTAGGGAATAGACCTGCAAAATTCATATACCAAATAGCTAAGTAAACACAAACGAAGAATAAGTTTGCCATAGCTGATTTAGTAGGCATATCTGATTTGCTATCTACCTTTGAGAAGAACTCTGGCTTTATACCTTGTCCACGAATAGCCAAAGAATAAAAACCACGTGAACCTCCAAGTATTAATCCATTTAAAGTCCCTAAGCAAGATACTATTATAAATACAGTAAGCATAGATGCTCCAACACTTCCAAATACAGCCCCTGCAGCTGCATTAACAGCATTATCTCCCTGCTGCAAAATTGTTTCCACAGGAATAACACCAATTATCCCTAGAAAGTATGTTACATAAATAACCACAATAGCTAATGATCCAAATACAAGAGCCTTAGGAAGGGTCTTTTTAGAATCTTTTATCTCCCCATTAATTGTAGTTGCTATAATCCATCCTTCATATGCAAATGCTGTTCCTAAAACCGCTGCTGCAAATCCATTTCCTCCAGCAACTTCACTTGTAGCTGAAGCGAAATTTTCCATCATAACTCCACTTCTAATTCCTTGAATTATACCAACCACAGCTATACTAATTAAAGGAATTATTTTTATTACTGTTGAAGCAACTTGAAATTTTCCTGATAAAATAGGTGAAAAATAATTCAAAAGATAAATTCCTATCATATATATAACAGCCATAATCCATACAAAGCCACCCTCTTGTTTAAATAAAACTGCAGTATAATTCGCAGCTACCCAAGCAAGTACCGCAGCTAGTGCAGGATAATATATAACTCCATTAAACCAGCCAATTAAATATGCAAACTTATCTGAAACCATACTCTCAGCATAATCAACTATTCCATTAGATCTTGCAAATCTATTTGAACACTCTGCAAAAACTAATGCTCCAAAAATCATAGACATTGCACCAACTAACCATGCAATTAAAGCTATTTTTGTGTTACCACCTGATGCCATAAGGATATTATCAGCCTTAAAAAATACCCCTGATCCAATTACTATACCAATAACCATAGCAACGGTTGTCCAAAGACCATATTTCTTTTCCATCATTCCCCCACACTCCTCTTTCGCTTACAGACTTTACACTTTTAAACTTTGCATCATTAAATTGCAAGAATAAAAAAATACAGATGCATAATAATTGTCTATATATAAAAAGATATACTTCCGATTATTATCATCCTTCTTTTAATAGATATCTCACTTCAACATTTGAATTACAAATTTCCCCTGTTTAAAGTGCAAACTCTTTTTTTGTTGTTGAGAACTATTATATAAAATTCTTCAATATACGTCAACTTATTTTTTTCTAATACATTTTCCCTTAGAAATTTATGGTTTAATAGCCACTCATATCCTAGCACCAAAACTTCTTTAAAAATAACTTTTATTTTTTCCTTTATATTATATAATATATACATATAATATTAATTGGAGGATTTGCTTATATATGAATAATATACTGACTGAAGATAATATGAAAAAATTAAAAGAAGAATTAGAATATCGTCTGACTGTTAAAAGAGCTGAAATAGCAAGGGAAAAATTAGAGGCTGCTGCACATGGAGATAGATCAGAAAATGCAGAATATAAAGAGGCATGTAGAAACTATAGAGAAAATGATAATAGAATTCAATATCTGATGACTATGATTTCAACAGCTACTGTAATAGAATCTGAAACTGTAGATAAATCAATATTAGGACTTAATTCTAAAGCTAAAATTAAATTCATAGATGATGAGGAAGAAGAAATTATAACATTAGTAACTGTAATGGATGCATCTCCTTTAGATATGTTTATTAGTGTAGAATCTGATTTAGGAAAAGCATTAATTGGCAAAAAAGCTGGAGACATAGTTGAAGTTAATGCTCCTGCAGAAAATTATAAAGTAGAAATATTAGAAATACTATAAGAATAAACTACTTAATATAAAAGATAGGCTGCTCAACAGCCTATCTTTTATATATTCTTTAAAATTTGGTACCCTCTAATCAACTTTAAGCGAGTATATATTATGCGGATATTCATTACCTCTAAACAATAAAGAAGTTGTCCCAGACAAAATAAAACCAAATTTCTTAACAAGATGGATCGACCTTTCATTATCAACAGAAATTTCTGCATCTATCTGTTTTATATTCATCTCTTTCTTAGCTAATGAAATAATTTCTTTTATCGCTTCCTGCATATAACCATTTCCCCAGAACTGTTGCTTCATATCGTAGCCCATCCAAACAGTACCCTCTGTCTTCTTCCAGCAATTAAATCCACATGTCCCCATTTTCTTTCCATCTGACTTTCTCACTAAAATCCACCTATGGTCCAAACGTGGTTCAGGCTGCAAAAAGAAATTGACAATTTCATCTGCCTCTTTCATATTAGTTACAGGCTCTGCATCAAACAGATACTTATTTACTACATCGTCTGAAAACTGGCTAAATATAAAATCTCTATCATCCATAGATATGTTCTTAAGAAGTAATCTTTCTGTTTCTATATCTTTAAATATCACTTAAATCCCCTACCTTTCTTTCTAATATTATTAACTTTATTGGATAATTACTATTTGGTTACAGGTAAATTATACCAACAATTCAAAATAGACACTAGGTAAAGAATAGTTATATCCATTCTTCACCTAGTGTCTATTTATTAATAAAATGTATCAGTTCACTATCTTACTCATATCCATTTTTATTATTCTCTTGCCATCTCCAAGTATCCCTACACATATCACTAAGATTTTTCTTTGCTTCCCAACCTAACTCTTCCTTAGCCTTTGTAGCATCAGCATAGCTCATAGCTATATCTCCAGCTCTTCTAGGTGCAATCTTGTAATTTACCTTCTTACCTGAAGCTTCTTCAAAAGCTTTTACCATCTCTAAAACACTTACACCCTTTCCAGTTCCTAGATTATAAGCTTCAGCTCCAGTCATATGTTCAGTTTTTTCAATTGCCTTAAGATGTCCAAGCGCAAGATCCACAACATGGATGTAATCCCTAACACCAGTTCCATCAGAAGTATCATAATCATCCCCAAATACACTTAACACTTCTCTCTTTCCAACTGCAACCTGAGATATAAATGGCATTAGATTGTTTGGAATTCCATTTGGATCCTCCCCAATAGTACCACTTTCATGAGCACCAATTGGATTAAAATATCTTAAAAGAATTATGCTCCATGAATTATCTGATACGTACAAATCTCTTAAGATTTCCTCTATCATCAACTTGCTTCTTCCATAAGGATTTGTTGCCCCAAGAGGGAATGTTTCTTTTATAGGCATACTCTCAGGTAACCCATATACAGTAGCAGATGAACTAAACACCAACTTCTTAACATTAAACTCATTCATAACTTCACAAAGAACCAAAGTTCCAGCTACATTATTCTGATAATATTTTATAGGTATCTCAACTGATTCACCAACAGCCTTTAATCCCGCAAAATGAATTACAGCATCAATATTATTTTCCTTGAATATCTCAGTCATTCCTTCTTTATCTCTAATATCTACTTCATAGAATTTTAATTCCTTACCAGTTATAGCTTGCACTCTTTTTAATGATTCAGGTTTACTATTTGAAAAGTTATCTACTACTATAACATCATAACCAGCTTCAAGAAGTTCAACACAAGTATGACTTCCTATGTATCCAGCACCACCAGTTACTAATATTTGCATAAACGCCACTCCTTCTCTCTATTTTAAACTCTTTACTATTCTAACAAATTAATATCAAAAAAATTGTATATTTCTGTCTTACATTAACTATAAATTATTTATAAATACAATTCATTAATTTGAAATAAAATTAAGAGTATAATAAGAAAATTTTAAGATTTTTCTTATTATACTCTTCACTAGCTTACTTCATCTTTACAAAAATCAACTACCTTCTTTGCTTCCTCTTTATTATCATTTAACATATGAAAGTTTATTAACTTCATTACAACTTTAGAGTCTGATTTTATCATCTTAGCTTGTAATAATGATAATATATGCTTCTGTACCACTTCTATGGTACATTCTTCAACCTGTGTGATATACTCAATAAGCTTATTAAGATCATAATCGATAATATCCATATTTTTAAATTTAACTGCAAGATCGAGAGATTTTAAAGTGTATTCATATGCTTGTTTCATACTATCTTCATCTTTCTTATTTTCAAATGAATGCGCGATCCACTTATATATCTCTGCAGCAAAATAATTCTCTTCAAATTTAACTCTATTATTTTCAATCTCAATAACTAACTGCTTTAGATATTCATCATAGTCATCTTCCAGTAATGTAGTTACCTCCATTATATTACTCATAATAAGTATTTTATTACTTAAATATTCTTCACATTCTTTAATATCTTCAAGAGTTTCTTTGTATATCTTTAGAGCTTTATTGAAATAGCCCTGTGCTCTATAACAGTTGGCTTTAATTGTTTTAATATTAATGTTTAATCCCACATCGTCTATGCCAAGTTGAAAATCATTCTCAAATTTTTGAATCTCACTTAAACATTCACTGTATTTCTCACTTCTTTTTAACATAAGAATTTTATTGTATTTAATCTTCTTCAAATAATCTTTATCTATTGCAATAACAATATTATCACAAACTCTTATACCATCTTCAAATTTTCCTAATCTATTTTGGCAATGTGTCAGCCCTGTCATTAACTTACCATAGTAATCACAATTAATACTACTCATTTTAACAAATTCGATAGCCATTTGATAATAACTACATGCTGTATTTATATCTCTTATTACTCTAAATGCTCTAGCTAAATTTCCATAAATATATACCTTCATATAATTAAGCTCATATTTATTAATTATTGATATCATTTCACTAAGTAATGATTCTGCCTCCACTCCAACTTCTTCAATATATTTTAAGAAATTTTCATATATTTGTTTTGCTTGATCTTCTTCTGTTATAAATATCTCATCGATATTTATATTTGCAGTAATATTTCTTTCCTTTATATAACTTTTTAAGTTATCATGTATAACCTCAGCAGCCTTAGGTGTTAATGAAGCTTTGTCCGTTTCAATCATACTTATTAGATTTCTAGTTATTATATCTCCACTTAAATCCTCCTGTTTAAGTTTCAACCTCTTTCGTATATCTCTAACTCTTTCTCCTTGTGTAATAATTGTAAAATCCATTCTTTTCTCCCCTCCATTTCCAATTAACCATATAAATAATAAGTAAATATTTACTTTCATGTTACCATATGTTATTATAAAAGTAAATAAATTCTTGTTTTTGGGAGGTCAATTTATAATGAAAAAAATACTTAGTTTTATATTATCAGTAGCTTTACTTGGAAACATAGCATGTTCAACTGTCGCATTAGCTGAAACCGATTCAAAAGTAGTAAAAAAAATGACTTTAAGTACTACTTTTGAGGAAAAATATACAGATCCTGATAGTATTGAAGAATAAAACCTCTCTTTTTGAGGTTTTTTTAATATCCACTTTTAGTTAATTTCTCAATCACAGTCAAATCAACTACAAGATAAATACAAATAAATGAAAGGTAAGACATGAATTTTATACTACCTACCATTACTATATTTATAGATATCATATAGATGATTGATATTATTATAATAACTACATCTAAGTATATCCCAAATATAATTACTTTCCGTATACTCTCATCATTATTATATTTATTAATATCCTTGAGAGCGATATATGTATCAGGTAAAAACTTTTCATCTAATCTTTTCCCTTTGCCTCCTGCTAGTATTAATATGGTTAGCATGTGAGGTTCCTCATTTGTTTAAAATAATAATTATTTCTCCTGTTTATTATATCATTTGTTTCCTAAAGATATAATTATTAAACATAAAAAATCACGTTTCCTTATTTGGAAACGTGATTACTCCTTCTTGTATACAAATATTAAAATTTATTCTCTTAGCGTTCTATTAATTCAAAATACTAACTATTTTACAACTAGTCTTTTATCATATGGTATACTAGCAAGTACTGGTATATCTATTAATTCCTTTAGATCTTCTTCATCCTTTAACTTTGTATCTAATATTTCAATTAAAAGACATAAACCTATTGCTAATACTATTCCAACTAGGAAAGCTATAACTAAATTTTTCTTAAGACTAGGTACAAATGGATAATGTGCTTTTTGTTCTTGATCAAATATGTTAAGTTCACTGATTGGAAGCATATTCATACACTCTTCAATGAATATTTCTGTATACCTTTCCGCAATTTTTAATGCATCTGCATGAGATAATGCTTGAACGCTAATTATGAACCTTTGCGTTCCCTTCTCAGCCTTTCCTTTCAATCCCCAATAACTGTAATCCTTAAATTCCTGATTCACCTTTTCAATTACTTTGCTTGAATTAGCGATCATTTCATAAGTTGAAGCCCTGCGTTGAAACAATTCAAAATCTCCATTCATCTCTTTCGTATTACCCATTATTACATAAACAAATGCTTGGTATGTAACAGGCATTTTATTATACTTTCTTGAGACTAATGTTAATGTTCCTCCCAACGTAACACAAAAAATTGTAATTAAAATTACCAATATTTTTCTTCTATAAATTATTTGTAGAAACTCCTTCAGATTTAATCCCATCTCTTCATTCATAAACATCCCTCACTTTCTTCTCCTAAATTAATTATACTCTTTGATTTCAATTTTTGTAAATAATTACCATTTTGCAAATAATCACTTTATTCTTGTTTAAAATCTATAAAATAAAAAAAATCATCAGAAAAGATGAATTTTTTTAAATTTGTTTATCATTTATATTCTTCCTTTTAAAAATTATCTCTATGATATGTTTAACAACTTTCTCAAATATGTTTACTACTTCTTTAAGTATAAAAAAGAATATAACTCCAGCAAAATCTATTACAACATCTCTTACACTAGATGTTCTTCCTTTAATAAAACTCTGATAAAACTCATCCAAAACTCCAATTAAAAGACATAAAAATAAAACCCAAACATAAATTGAGGATTTTTTATTTAATATATTTTTAATTATCGTATATAGGAAATACGCTAACATAAAAAATACAAAAAAATGTCCTGTTTTTCTAATAACTAAAGTAATATCTATATTCATAATTCTAAACCTCTTCTAATAAACTTCTTTTTAACGTAATTATAATTTCTTTTATCTTTAAATATATCCATTCATAATAATTTCATAACAAAAATTGTTATTTAATTCTCTTATTAGATTTTTTACAAACATTACCATAGAATAACATTTTAATAGTGACTAGAGTCTATCCAAATACTCTTCATTCTCAAACTTCAGAAATATAGTTAAATATATATAATTAATAAGTATTGAAGCTGGTATAGCAAACTTTACACCAGCTTTTCCACATAATATTATGATAAAAAATCTGTATCTTTATCTTTATCCTTACGATGACCATAACCATTACCCTTACCTGGTCCCATGCCCGGACCATCATCATATCCATGTCCTTCCCCCTTATCTTTACCATGACCATTACCATGAAAGAGCACCTGTGTTTTCTCTATCCCTAAACTCCATATTTGTGGTTTTTTCCATACTTTTTTTTTCATATTCATACTCCTTGATTTCATAAGGTATTGTCAAAAGTTTTAATGGTACTTTCGACGTAACCCCTTGATTTTCAATACTTTATCTATATTAGACTTGCCCCCTCCCTCTAAAGGTGTTAATTTTAGTTTGCGAAAAAAAATATATAACCAAAGATAAGGAGGCAAGTTTTTAACATGATTAATTATTATTTAGTTTTGTATATTGTTTTTCTTAAGCAAGTTATAAATCTACTCATTATTTTATTGACTGGAAAAGGACTCAATAAGATCCCCAATTCTGATACTTTAGATAAACCTTACAGGAAAATACAAGTGGATGATAAACCAATAATTGTGAAACCTGAAAGGTTAGATTACAGAGAACTCCTATCGGAGCATTATAAACTCAAAGGTAAAGAGTTAGCTCCTGTTAGAACTCAAAAAGGACGTTCTCACGTGAGTTCTAAAATCAGTTGTCCTAAATGCAATGCTCCAAATATTTATCTATACGATAACAATGGAGGGCGTGGTCAATATAAATGCAAAGTCTGTTCCACTAACTTTAACACTAAAAACCTTTATGATAAGCAGGTAAGATTTAAGTGTCCTCATTGCAATAAATTTTTAGAACGAATTAAAAATCGTAGTAATTTTACCATTTACAAATGCCGAAACAACAACTGTTCTTTTTATAAAAACAACTTAAAGTCTATTACCAAAGAAAAACCCTATGACACTAAAGTTAGATATATATTTAGAGAATTTGATTTCGATTTTGCATCTCTAAAGGGCGATAGTCCTGTGCAAAGTAATATATCCTTATCCAAGATGTATTCATCATCCCACGTATTTGGCTTAATAATGACTTACTACGTAAATTACGGATTATCTTCAAGAAAAACAGCAGCTATCATGAGAGAAGTTCATTGTGTTAAAATATCACATCAAACTGTGCTAAACTACGCTGCAGCTGCTTCTGTTCTACTAAAACCAATGGTGGACAACTATCCCTATAATCCAACAGAATCTATATGCGGCGATGAAACATACATCAAAGTCAATGGTAAATGGAACTATATATGTTTCTTCTTTGATGCTGTTAAAAAGATAATTCTCTCGTATAGAGTTTCGCCTAATCGCGATACTTTCTTAGCTTGTAGAGCCATCTACGATGTTATCACTAAGTACGAAAAACTTCCTGAAAGCCTTAAACTAGTAGTTGATGGTAATCCAATATATCTGTTAGCAGAAGTTTTCTTCGCTAATCACGATATTAATTTTGATGTCATGCAAGTAATTGGACTTACCAATGATGATGAAGTTTCAGCTGAATATCGTCCTTTAAAACAGATTATTGAACGATTAAACAGAACCTTTAAGAGAAGTTATAAGACTACTAATGGCTACAATAGCTCAAACGGCTCTATAACTCATATAATTCTTTTTTGTACATACTTCAATTTCTTGAAACCTCATGCAAGCTTAGAACAAAAAGTTCCTGTAATAATTCCAGAACTTGAAGAGTTGGAAACCATGCCTGCACGTTGGTGCAAATTAATGAAATTAGCTGAGTCATACTGCCAATCTTAATATCGCATTATTTTAAAATCGACCTATATCATAGGTTTATTTGCCATACCCTTTTTTAGAATCACACATCCCTTTCGGGATAAAAAATATTAATCTTTTCAATTTCTCGGAGAGAAATATCCTTCGTTTTCCATTTTCAATTTTCCATTCTCAACTAAATTAATCTTCTTGTCTTTAAATCCTTATATTCCTTATCAATTTTCATATACTTTTGACACTACCTTTCATAAAATTTCTAATTCTTATCCATACAATAATTATATTATAAATATTAAGAAATATGTTATAAATAATTGAAATTCAACCATATTAAGTAATAACTTCTCATCAACCCCTTATTTTCAATTCACCAATTACATTTTATATATTATTGTAAATTTTGCAAATTTATGTTAATGTATTTTTATACAATATTAATGTATTATCATTTAAATTTAGTATTGAGCATTTCGTTAGGGAGGAACTATATGGAGAACTTAAAGAAACTTAAGCCTTCGAAGGAACTATGGCTAAAAATAAAATGGATTCTGTCTTATGCTAAACCAATATTACCTTTCATAATCTTTAACATTGTTTTAAACTCTATTTTTTCATTAGTCGGAGTTTATAATGCCTTAGTTTCTAAATCATTAATTGATTCTGCTACATCTGGTCAAACTCAACAAGTAATAAAATGGCTGATTGTTATGGCTACCATAATGTTTGGAAGGATGTTAATATCTCCCATCACTTCATTTATAAGTACCCATGCTTCTAAAAAGCTAACACATGATATGCAAAGCAAGATTTATTACCATACCTTATATAGTAAATGGATGGCACTGAGCAGTTTTCACAGTGTTGGTTTAGTAACAAGAATAACCGCTGATACAGGAACAATAAATTCTACGCTACTTAATACTATTCCTAGATTAATTTCATTAATAGTATCCTTAGTAGCATCATTCTCTACCTTATTTTATTTAGCACCTCAAATAGCTATAGTCGCTGTGCTTATAGGACCACTATTATTGATAATAAGTAGATTATTCGCAAAAAAATTAAAGGTACTATATAAGTCAGCTCAAGAAGAAGACATTAAATACCGTACTTTTATTCAAGAATCTATTATGAATATAATGATTGTAAAAGCCTTCTGTATGGAAAAAATAAATATGACAAAACTAAAAAAAATACAAAATAACAAATATAAGTTAGCTATGCAAAACACTAAATTAAGTGTCACTTCTGGCATCACAATGAATATTTGCTCCTACCTAGCTTATTTCTCTATTTTCTGTTGGGGTGCATTAAATATATCTAGAGGAATAGGTACTTATGGTACATTTACTGCCATGCTTCAACTTTATGGCAATATTGAAGGTCCATTTTCATTACTTGCTCATACATTTCCTTCATTAATTGGTGCAATAGCAGCTACTGAAAGGCTTATGGAAATAGAAGCGATGCCTCTAGAAACTATTAATCCTAAAGCATTATCCTCTTCTATATCTAATCCTACAATTGAGTTTAAAAATGTTTCCTTCAAGTATAAAGAAGATAACCCTGTTTTAAAAAATATTAACTTGAAAATCAATCATGGAGAAACTATTGCTTTTATAGGTCCATCTGGCGAAGGAAAAACCACCTTAATAAGACTACTTCTTTCATTGATTTATTGTGATGATGGCGAAATTCTCTTACGCAATAATATACTTAAAACGAACAATCTAAATTCAATAAATAATTCTTCAGAGATTTTAAGTAGCAAACATAGAGAATTAATTTCTTATGTCCCTCAGGGTAACACCCTATTTTCTGGTACAATCGAAGATAATTTAAGGATTGGAAAAAATAATGCTACATTAGACGAGCTAATATCCGCTTCTAAACTTGCTTGTGCATTTGATTTTATAAGTAATTTTGAAAATGGATTTAAAACAATAATTGGTGAAAAGGGCATTGGAATTTCAGAAGGTCAAGCTCAAAGAATATCTCTAGCTAGAGCTTTTCTTAGAAAAAGACCTATACTAATTCTTGATGAAGCTACCTCATCTTTAGATTCTGAAACTGAAGTTAAAATACTTGAATCTGTTAAGAGTTTAGAGTATAAACCGACCTGTATTATTATAACTCATAGACCTTCTGCTCTATATATATGCGATCGGATTTTTAAACTTGAAGCTGGTTCATTAAAGGAAATTGATAACTTAGCAACCTTAGAAAGCGCAATAAACTAATATTAAAAAAGGAGCTATGGAATAATCCATAACTCCTTAATTTTATGCGTGAGTGTCATTTAAAAACTTTAAATTAATACTAATTAGAAAATTTAGCAACAACTCCATAACCTTCCTCATTACTACCTCCAGTAATATAGTACTCTCCACATCTAATCCATGAATGTGCAGTCATGTCACCTTTACTGTTTTTCTTAACCCCTAAATAAAGGGTAGTAGAGATTCCCTTTTCCTTCATCATCTTTTGTGCAGTTATGGACTGAACAAGGCATTTACTCTCCCACGGTGTATGCATAGCAGCCTTAGTAACAACCCACCGCACTTCCTTTGCAATTCTATATGCTTCATCATTTACTTTCATAGGAGATTCTTCTTTGCTTTTACCAATAATTCTGCTTAACTTTTTAAATGGTATAAAAAGAATCAAGAATCTAACAATTCCAGTATATATATAGGCTTTTACAAAACTTATCTTATATCTCCTATCTATTGTTAAAAATGTTTTAAGTTTTCTAACTAATATTAATAATTTCTGCATATATAAACCTCATTCAACATTCTTTATATTTATTATTAATACACTTATTAGCTTCAAAATAGTACTCTTTGTAAATTAAACTAACTTTGCTTATAATATCTTAAGATACTTTTCTATCAAAAAGCTTCTCTACTAAAGAAACTTGTTCTTGAACAGTGTATTTATTTCTCGGTCTAGTAATTTTATAAACCTCTATTTTTTTTGCAACCTCTAGACACTGTTTAAAATGCTCTTTACTTATACCACCAAGGTAACATAAAAATTCACCTCTATATATATGCTTCATAATCAATAGTAATTTTTCATTCCCTTTTATTTTCTCAATACTCACTTCTTCCACATCTGATTCAGTTAACTCACAAAAGACTCGAACTGGAGTAGGCTTACACATAAAAGATTTTAAATCGGGAACTATATACTTTACTATATCTTCAATAGCAATTAACTCACATTTATCCTTGTCATAATTCATGTTTTCTACCATATCTGCACATAATTTATGAAAAGGAAAACCAGGATCTATTAATATATCTTCCTTAACTGTAATTGCTGCAACATCATCTGAGATGAATTTATAGCCTTTTTTTACCAAATGCGTAACCAACGTTGATTTTCCTGCCCCTCTTTCTCCGGATATTATAACTCCATTATTATTTATTAAAATAGCCCCTCCATGGATTGCAAGTTTATTTCTTTGAAGCATTAAAAACCCCATCACACTACCTAAAATATAAACCCTTAGAAGTTTTTTATCATGATTTTCACAAGGTTCTATAATTACTCTGTTACCATTTTCAATTAAATATGAAGCAACTTTAGGTATATGAAACCATATTCTATTTTTAGTTATGTAACTCTTCTTTTTTTGCTGTAACATTTTCTTTATATCACAATCCATTATACCGTAATCAATAGTTATCTGATCATTTTCTTCTTTTTCTTTTTTATACTCTAAAAATTCATTAATCTCTATATTTGATTTTATATGTAATCCATATACACTATAATAATATTTATAAATATTTTTATCGCACATTTTTGCCTCCATTAATTTTTTTAATAAGTATTAAAAAGCTTTCAATTACAATATGTACTATTAAATTTATTACCTATATAACTTGCTTTACCTTTAAACTTTTCAAATTTTATAGGAATATAATTATTCTACCTTTATTTTTCACAAATTTAATCTTGCTTTGAAGATAAACCTATTAAAAAAGTGGTTTATTTTTTAAACCACTTTTTCAATTGAATTATACATTCTTTAAATCAAACAATTATGTTTTTCTTATGATTCTGGATGACGAGTATCATGCATACAAAAACCACCTGCACCCGGTTCTTTATTCGACCTATAAATGCAACGTTCGCCAGGTGCGATACATGTTCTAGTAACATTAATATCGTCTGGTGGAGTTCCACATGCAGCTAAATTATTATTTTTTGTTTCACTTAATGAAAGTTTAGCTATACTTGGTGTACTCCATTCTGATTTTCCCATATAATCACTTCCTTATTTAAAATTTATAATAAATAATAAAAAATTATTATTATCCTATTAAATTTTGATTATAATAATACCTGTTAAAACTTGTACACTCTTAGTGCACTATCTAAACATTTAAACAATATTAACTAACTCTTCATCTCTTAGAGAGTTTAAAAAGTTTATTACTTCTTTTTCACATATGATTCTTTCTACTTCAAATTCCTCTATTATCTTATCAACTATTTGTTCAATTTTTATTGGAGATTCTATCATATCCCAAATTATACTCCCTACATCATTCATCATAAAATATTGTCCTTTATCCAAATTCATCATTACTTTTTCCCCGTCCAAGTCAACATCATCAATAATCTGATTTCTTAATACTGTTGAATTTTCTGTTAATTTCTCATTGTTTTTTTTAGTACTAATTTTACTTATAATATTCATCAATTCTCTTCCTTTCTCAATATCTTTAATTAAATATTTTTCCATAATAGTTGAGTACTTTTTTTACTATAGCTCTAACTCTCTAATTAATTTATTTCTTTTTTTTGATTTACATACCGTGAACATAAGCATATTTATTTTGTTTTTTAAACTATATTCTTTATGAAAAATCCCCGATATCAAATGATGAACCCATGCAATTGGAGTTAATAATCTAATTTTTTTTGCATATTCATATTTAGAGTCCATACTGTCTACTTCTGGGAAAATTAATAGTATCATTTTTTTCAGAATATCTATCGTACTCAGTGAAGCTCCTTCTTTTTTATCAAATGTAAACTCTCTAGCAAATATCATACTTCTATTTTTTCTTCCATGAACTCCACTTTCTAAAATATCCTCAATTACAAAGCCATTATATTTTTCACCTACATTATCAAGTTCTTTTACTTCTGTTGGAATATCAATGTTAAATAAACTATTGCAAATATTTAATATTACTATTGAAAATTTTAGTATTCCACATTCACTTATATTAATTATTACTTTATGCCAATTAATATTTTTTGCCTCTTTCTCTATCAAAATTACTAAGTCTAATAATTGCCTTATTCCAAAACCACTGCTAACTATGTGAGTTGCCATGTGTATAAATAAATGAGTGATTAGATCTTCTAATGATAATGCTAAACATTTAACCCCTTCTAATTCTACTTTAATAGCATTATCCCATATATGTTTCTCGAAAGCCTTACTTCCCTTAAAAAAATCATCATTTACAATTGTCCAATGAATTTCAACATTTAATTTTCCAGGCTTCCTAAAAACAATATGCGCGCCATGTGATTCACTCTCTTCTATTATTTTATACCCTATAGATTCCATTAGTTCTGAACACTTTTTTAAATTATTCTCATGAACAAGAATATCTGCATCACTCATAGTTCTTAAATATGGATTGGGATAATAATACCGTAACACAAGCCCTTTTAATACAATTACTGGTATCTGATTTTCATAAAAAATCTCAAGAATTTCTAATACATTATTTATATGATTCATTTGATACAATGATTCGTTTAATATTTCTCTTTTCCATAATTTTAAAATTTTTTCACTCATAACTTCATTTATATATTTCTTATTTAACCCAATATATGTCAATCCAGTAATTTTATGTTCTTTGGACTCATTTAAAATATATTCCCAATCTAGATTTTTATGAATTAATGAAATCTTTTCCTGCCTAATTGATTTATTCAATATATCAATTAGAGCTTTCTGATTCTTATTCATGGTGCCCCTCCTCACTCGAATAATTATACCACATCTAAACTTTTATGTAAATATTTACCAGTAATATAAATTTACTAATAAAGATACTTAGACAAACGCTAAGCATCTTTATTAGCTATTGACTATAATAAATTTAATTTTTTGTTGATATCATTATATATTTTTTAAAATTCAACTAATTAATTATAAAGTATTGATTATTAATATATTTAGGGTTTAACATCTGAGGACCAGATATGGTATTATCTTTATCTGTAAAATTAATTATACCTTGATTAATATCTCTTCCATCCAATATATAAGGATATTTATCTTGAATTAACTCATTGTTTTCTAACACTATATTTCCATTTGGTATGGAATAAGTTGTATCATAAATATCTATGATAGGTTTATTTGATTTATTATTTATTTTATTGTTAAATAATCTTAACAATTTTGTTTTACCTGCTGATAATGAGATTAATGAAATATCTAACTCTGTCAATACTTCACAGTTTTCTAAAATTACTTCTGCTTCTGAACCCCAAGTATTAAATAAAATTTTACTACTTATAAAATTACAATTATTAAAATTTATTATATCTGTATTAATATAAGTGTTAAAAATTAATTGATTTAATTCACAAGATTCGAAATAATGATTGTTTTGCAAATTCCACTTTTCCCCACTTATCTTGCAACCAACAAATTTCAGGTTACTAGCCTCTGCTTCTTTTACTTGAATGGTGCTATTTTCAAAAATAATTTTCTTGATAAAAGGCTTAATATTTTCTACATTTATAGTACACTCTTTTAATCTTAATCCTTCAGTACCAGTTACTGAAGAATCAATGATAGTTTCATTAAATGCAGTATAATCTAGCAACTTCGGAGATGTTAAATTATACCTCACTGTCCCATTGTTATAGTGATTACTATTGATTTTACAGTCATTATCTGCTAATTGATAGGTGATACTACTTCCATTAAATTTATTACCTTTAAAATGATAATTTGTGGTTCTAGGCCAAATATATACTACTTTAGTAAATTCATTTGCCTCAAAAATCAAATTATCACCAGCACAAACTACTAAATCGTTATTATTGTCTACGAATTTATTGTTTTTAAAGATTACATCTTGCATTAACTCCCAACCATCTTCAAAATCCACTGCATAACTAGGAGCATTACCTCCATTACCTTCAAATATATTATTTTCTATAGTCCAATGTTGTCCTCCACAAAATCCTAAACCTAAGCTTCTATTCTCTTTTATTAAACAATCATGGAAATTCACATTTACAGGTGGTTTAAGATTTGTGACAAATGCATAATATCCAAGGGTACTTACAATATTAGCTTGTGGGTATACACAATGAACATATTTAGCCCCTTGAGGGATATCCACTTTCCTGAATTGGAGACATTCTTTTTTTTGTATAAAATTCATAGTTTCATCATAAAAATAGGAAGTATATTCTTTATTCTTTAAATATGGATATCCTTGATACCCTAAGGTGTATCCTAATTCAAATTGATTGCCACACATACTTATATCGTACGCTTCTTTAGTTCTGCAACTTTCATTATTTTCAATCATTTTACCATCATCTGATATTGCTCCTGAAACTATATCCTTAGTATATAACCAGTGATATAAATTCGCACCAACACCACTTTCAGTATATACGCCATATCCAGTAACATTGGTTATTGAAATATTATCAACTTCAAGATTTATGCCTCCTTTAAAAACAAGTCCATGCCCCCACTCATGAGGTGTTTTTATTGTTTCATAATCATGAGTATCTTTATCCCCTCTTATGACACCATTTGTTAATCGAATATTTTCAGCTCCATCTTTGATTTCAATTATTGAGTACTTTTCTAACCCATTTGTATTAATTTGAAAGGTAGATCCATTTAAATCTATAATTACATTCTTTAAGTCAATAACTATTGGATCTAATTCACTAATCAGATAGTTACCCATAGGAAATATTATTTTTTCATATCCTTTATTCTTAGCATATTGCAGCGCTTCATTTATTCCTTTTGATGTTTCAACAGGAGCAGTTCCATCATTTTTAATTCCAAATTTATCGAGTTCCACTATATATTCAGATTCTGGAAAATAGATTATTAAACCATCTGGTGCAATTGCTACCTTTGCATTATTTATTATATTAAAATTATCAATAATATCAGAAATTTTCAAGATTATTCCTCCATAAAATATTACTAAAATTAATATTAAAATTATTTTCTTCAATTTATTATATTCTCACCTCTGATGTTTTGATAATTATTTTAAATTTTTTGTTGTAATATAGCTTTTAATATTATTAAGCCGTTTTCCAAGATTAAATCTTTTTAATATTATATTTTGAGCAATTCCCATTAAATATTCAAACTCATCTGTTTTATGAAAAATTAATATGAAAATAATATTTGGAGTTAATAATGATGTAAAACCTATCATTATTAATTTTAAAAATCCATTAACTGAAATAAAAGAACATAAAATACTTGTAATGAAACATGTACTTATTGTTACAATTGCATAATAACCATATTTAATAAAATAATTAACTACAGATTTTTTAAATATTTTTTTATATACCAGCAGTGGTGTAATCCAAAATGGAACTGCTATTGCACTAATTAATGTACCAATGAAAACACCTGTAATTCCTAAAAATTGAACCAATGTAATAGATATACTAAGATTAATAACTGCTCTAACTAAAGAAGCATATCTATCTTCATAGAAGATACCTGCAGTAGTTTTAACCATAGAAATTGAATTTCTCATACCTCTTTCATAAAATATAAGTAATAATATAATTAATACGCTTTTACTCATTATAAAATCAGAACCTAACCACAAGGTAATTAGAGGATCAATAATGTTATATAAAAATATTCCAAAGAGCGAATATAGCCAAAAATTCATAAACATAACTGTTTTAAATATATTATAAACTTTATCCTTACTTTCTTTAGCTACTAAATTCCCTATACTGTGATAAATATTATTAGGTACTTGATTTATAAAAGTCCTACAAATATTAATTAACATATTATAATTTGAATATAATCCAACTGCAGTAATACCTACGAAAGAAGATATTATTATATTGTCGGTTCCAAAAACAAAATATCCTCCTATATTATGTACTACTATAGCTTTAACATTTTTAATTATATTTCTTTTAGTTTCACTATCTAACTTACTTGATACTTTATTTTTTAAGAATGGGTATAACTTATTAATAATTTTTGATAAGCTAATTCCTGTTATTATATTGATACAAACTTCAATTATTAAATATAAAATATAATTTTTAGTAAAATATAATATTCCAATCTTTAAACATGTAGTAATAATTGATGTTACTGAATACACAGCAGTGACAATATAATTTTTTTGGCAAACATTCAAAAAAGAAATTTTATGTGAAAAAAAATACGGTGATATTGTATTAATTAAAAATAAAATAAAAATCAAATTAATATTTTCAACATTTGAGTCTTTAATAAAATATTTAAGAAATGGAATTATAGCTAATCCAAAAAATAATATAATTAAACTAATTATTCTATACGCATTTTTATATAACTTTATAAGAACATTAATTTTTTCCTCATTTTTTTCTGCTACAGGCTTATAGAGACTATATATAATACTTGAGCCTATTCCCGACTCTGCCAAAGCTAACATAGCTAATATATTAGTAAATAAACCATTTACCCCTAAATACGCAATACCTAAACTACTAATAAACACAGATCTTGATATAAAACTTAATAGTGTTATAATAATTTGGTTTACTATCCCTGCTGTTATATTAATTAATGAATTTTTTACTCTCATTTTATCTCCTTTTTAAGACATGTATAAAAATCTCTTAATGAAATTTAATATAAAGTTACACATATATTCTTATTGAATAAATCCTACCTGGCTTATAAGTTTTTCATACATTTTCTTCTTATTTTCAATTGATATATTTCCTCGTATGGTGTGGTTATTATCATATATGTCACAATTTTCTAATAATTTTTTATTCTTTTCTACATACTCCTCTATTGTAGAAACAACTTTTGCTGGTATGCCTGCTGCCACAGTGTTGGGTGGTACATTTTTTGTAACAATCGCTCCTGCTGCTACTATGGAGTTTTCTCCTATAGTAACTCCTGGCATAATCAAAGCCCTTGCCCCAATAAACACGTTATCTTCTATTGTAATACTTCCTATCTTTGTATAGTTAATTAACTTTTTGGTGCTAGCATCATGGGCTAATAGATATGCTTGTGGTGCTATAGTTACATTATTGCCTATATTAATCATCCAACAATGGGAATAGTCAAATATTACTCCTGGGTGAATAGAGCAATTACTACCAACTTTCATACCCATATTTATATAATCATCTAACCATTTTTCTTCTAAAATAAACTTTCTTAGTCTAGCTTTAATATAGCTAATTATTTTTATCATTTTAGTTTACACTTCCTTATAATTTTCAAATAGATTTATACATCTAATACAAAAACCCTGAGTAAATGGTAGTATGTTAAATAAACTAGAGTATACACCAATATCTTTTGTATCGCCCTGTGAAAAATCAACAGCACCATTTTTTCGTGTTACCCTCATTAAATACTTCATTGCTTTGTCAGCACTAACTAAACTTTTTTTTGATATACTTTCAATTTTTGATGCATTTAGCATAAACCACCCTAAAATAGCTGTAGTTGAAGAATCCGCTCTACATTCACTTCTAGTAACAGTCCAGTTCCAACTCCCATTATCTTGTTGAAAACTAATCACTGCATCAGCAAATTTTGTTACACTTTTCTCAAAAATTTGTTTATATTTATGATTTACTGTTAATTCATTCCATCCATCTATAATCCCAATGGCAAACCATCCTATACCTCTTCCCCAACCGTATACTCCTAAGGGTATTTTATCTTCTAACTTATAGGCATGACATGGTATATGATGTCTATCTAAGAATCCATGTTTCTCATATTCCTCTATTTGTTTTACTGCTAATTCTAGACATTCATCTTTATTATATTTAGTTCCATAAAGAACTAAAAAAGGACAAATAAATCCTATAGTATCAACATATCTGTAACTTTTCATGTGATTTCTATATTGTACTGTATCATCTTCACCTATATGTTTTTTAATTATTTCCCAAATATAATCTAAAGCTTTTTTATATTTATCTATCTCTAAAAACTCTAATTTCATAACAGCATAAGCTAGCATAGCTCCATCAATATATTGGGGTTTATCCTTCCATTGACCATACTCATCAAATTTCGAATTTAAGAATTTTATAATTTGATTTTTCATATCTTTATCTTCATTGTATTTTAAGTATTCTGATATACCCAAAACTAATGATGCCTCTTGCCAATGCTGTATAGCACTTCTAGTATAATTTCCTCTTAACATGTCTAATACGACTAATCTAGTATTATCCGTTAATTTAACCTTAGGAGTATTATTTAACCACTTAACTCCTATTGTAGTTATTGATTTATTCCACTCATTTTTGTCTTTATATCTACCTATGTGTATTCTCAATATCCAGTCTTTGCATATTGGAACTATATCTATAAGAATTATTACTACTATAAGTGAAAAAATCACCAAGCTTATTACTTGACCCCCCATATATTTCCCCCTTGCTCTTAACCAATTAGTTTATATAATTTTTCTATTTCTGACTCAGTTCCTAACTTTTCTTTTGATAAATTATCTTTAAATTTATTTATTAGTTCATTATTATCAATCAACTTTTTAATACCTTCTGCTATTGATTTAGAATTCATATCAACAATTAACCCATTTTGTCCATTTATAATTTGATCCTTAGCTGTTCTGAAATTTGTTACTACTATAGGCTTATGAAGTATTTTAGCTTCATCAATAGCTATTGACTTTCCTTCAAATCTAGATGGTTGTACATATATATCAGCTTCTCTTATATATGGATAAGGATTTTCCTTAATTCCCATGAGTAAAATCCTTTCTTTGAGGTTACTTTCTTTTATTAAATTTTTTAACTTATCTCTATCCTCTCCATCTCCAATTAAATACCACTTTATTTTATATCCACTTTCAACTAATTTCTTACATGCCTCTATAGACATATCAAATCCCTTTTCATAACTCAACCTTCCCACAGAAACTATCTTAATTCCATCGTATTTAATATTACTCTCTTCAAAGGACATTTGATTTATCACATTTGGAGATACAATGTTATACATAACATTTATTTTATGGGTATACATGGAAAATCTTTTTTTTAAAACATTAGCACATTCTTGAGATACGGTTATAATATTATCTAATTTATCGAAGTACTTTTTATCAATCTTAGAATCCATTCCTAAATTGTCATAGTCACTATGTATAAATCCAATTTTCTTAGCAGCTTTAACCTTATCTACAGAGAAGTAAATTGGATTTTTTTCCAAATATCCTATTGCTGTATCATAATGCTTATTTATGTTTTGTAGTGATTTTGATATATGTTTCCATGCTCGTTGTTCAGCTTTAGCTGGATTTGGTTCACTTTTAAATATATATCCTGCAAATATTCTTGATAAAACCAAATTAATCCTACCTTTTTTTAAACAATCTATTATAGCTTTTTTGATTGACATATCAAAATACTTATAGTCAGTTGGTTCTTTTATCAATTTAACTTCTTTAGGAATTCTATTCAAGAATACTCCTTCATGTTTAAATAGAAATAAATCTACGTTATACTTAGAATAATCGATAGTTTGCAATAATGAAATTAATGATTTTTCAGCTCCACCACAGCTTAATTTATTTATTACAAACAGTATATTTTTTTTCATAATATTCACCTACTGAAAAAGTTTATAAAGCTTATTTATTTCTTCTTCTGTACCTAATTTTAATTGTGCTAAATTATTTGTTAATTTATTTCTTAAACTTATATCTTTTATTAGCTTTTCAATTCCATCTGCAATAGCATCTGGTTGCATATCTACAATTATTCCATCGACATCATCATTTATTTGGTCTTTTGCAGTACTATAATTAGTAACAACTATAGGCTTTTTTAGAATCTTTGCCTCATCTAGAGCTATAGATTTACCTTCAAATTTAGATGTTTGAGCATATATATCAGCTTGTTTTATAAACGGATAAGGATTCGCTTTCAAACCAAGTAATTTGAAATTATCTTCTAATTTATTAACCTTAATTAAATTAGTTAATTTTTCTCGTTCTTCTCCCTCACCTATAATATTCCATTTTATTTTATTTCCTCTTTCTTTTAAAATTTTACATGCCTCTATTGCCATTTCAAAACCTTTTTGATAATGTAATCTTCCAACTGAAATTATAACAATCTCATCTTTTCCCTTGTTATATACATCTCTATTATCTTGACTAGCCATTATATTTATCATAGTAGGTGATACAATATTATATACAACATCAATCTTTTCTTTTTCGCTTGGAAACTTTTCTTTAAGAATATTTGCACATTCTTCAGATACCGTAACTATATTATTCAATTTTTTAAAGTACTTAATATCAAAATCTGGATTCATGCCTAATTTATCATAATCTATGTGAATCCATCCTATTTTTTTAGTTGCATTTACTTTATCTACACAAAAGTAAACAGATGTTTTTTCTAAAAATCCTATGGCTGCATCGTATGTCTTATTAATTTCTTCCAAAGATTTTTTTAAATGTTTCCAGTTATATTGTTCTCTTAAAGATATATTTTTTTTATTTCTATTTTTTAGAGCAAACATCAGTCTATTATACGCTAGCGAAATATTGCCTTTTAATAAAAACTTCATAATAGATTTATTTAGAGGTAACGCAAATAATTTATATGATTCTGGTAGAGATAAAACTTGTACGTGTTCAGGTATAAATTCCACAAAAATTCCATCATGTTTTAAAAAGAAAAGATCTACATTATATAAATTATAATCCACTTGATTTAATAAGTTTACTAAACTCTTTTCTGCTCCACCTGCACATAAGCTTGGTATAACAAATAATAAATTCTTCTTCATAATTAATCACATCCTATTTATTAACTGACTTACTTAAATATTCAACTGCTTTATAAGACATCTCTTTTATTTCAGGTATTGATTTTTGAAGTATTTCTTTTAATTCCACTTCTTCATTTATTAATTCATCAAACTTAGTTTTTAACTTATTACTGTCTGATATTTCCGTTATATCTAAGACTAATTTTTCTTCACCAAATAAATCTTTAGCAATACCTTTAGACTTTACACTATAACCTAATACCATAGTTGGAACACAGCTTGAATAAGCAGCAATAGTAGCATGAGTCCTTGCTCCTATAAAAAATCTCATTCTAGCTATATATCCTTTATATTCCATAGCGTTTAATTTATCAGACAGTATTATTACTCTTCCTGAATCCTTAAACTCTTTATAGTATTTATAAAGTAGCTCATAATCATTATTTCCTTCATTCATAACATGTGGAGTAAGTGCTATAGTCATATTTGTCGTATTTAAAATATGTTTTATAAGTTCTCGTACTGCCCCTTCTGATTCCTCATTTCTCTTCAATACGAGGGGACTAAAATTAAGACCTATTGTATTTCCTTCTTGCCATCCATCTGGTAATTGCAGTTCTTGTTTCTCTAACACAAAAGCAGAATCAGCACATAATCTCACATTAGTAAGTCCTTTATTTTTTAATGTATTATATGTAATAGTTTCACGAGCTAAAATTAAATCAAATAATTTTAAGTCTTCAAGCTTTCTTTCTGACATATCATCTTCACCTATTGAACATCCCCATAAAACTAACTTTTTTCCTTGGGCTTTTATTCTATTATTAACTTCATACCAACCTGGTTGTTCTCCATAACAATAATTATCTCCACCTATAGATAAGCAAACATCTGCTTCTTTTAAGTGGTTTATTACATTCTTATGAATTCTACCTAATGCATAAGATTCATCATTAAAAAACTTTACTTTAACTGCTGATACTAACCAGTCATATGAATATTTTTTTATATCACAATTAGCTCCATTATATATCCCATCTAGTTTCGTGATTATTTTGTCCGTATCAGGTTGTCCAGATACTAAGTATACTTTAGCTCCATCAATATTTTCTTTAATTATATTTGTTGAAGAACGTACTATTGCCTCACATCCTCTATTATGACTTCCATCATGAAAATACATCATAATATCCATACTAAACTCCTCCAATATTATTGATTTCTTAATCTACTATATGTAGTCGCACATAATAATCCCATAGTAGATTTTATTTTAATCATATTAATTATGAATTTTTCATATGCTCCTAAATTTCTATATACCTCGTTAAAATAAATAGGTAATGCTTCTCTAACATATTTGTTACATATCATATTGCTTATGTATTGATATCTTTTAAAGAAACTTAACTCCTTACATGGTGTAAAATAAACATGAACATAATCCATAACACTTTTTATAAGCTTTATTGACTTTAGTTGCTGTATTTTGCTATATTTAATTTGTTCTATGTAATTATCAGGTAATTCGGTCAAGTATACTTCCAAAGATCTTTTAAAATAATCCTTTTCTGCTATGTTTCTAGTAGCACTTCCTATTACCGCTCTATAGTTATATCCACTATAATCTATATATTTCATGATCTTGGCTTTAGAAAAGAAACACATATTAAACATTCCATCTTCACCTAATGGGACCTTTTGTGGAAACTTAATGTTATTTTCTTTTATTATTTTACTTTTATACACCTTATTACAAACAGTGTTTAAGTTATCTTCTCTCAAAAAGTATGTTAGTATTTCTTGTTCTATAAACTCATCATTTAAAACAATATTTATAGGAAATGGATATTTTGTAATTACCTTTTGTTGATGAATTTCACTTTTAAAGTTTGATATAACTACATCACAATCACTTTCTTTTGCAGCTTGATATAATACCTCATACATATTTCCATCTATATAATCATCAGCATCAACAAATCCAATATATTCACCAGTAGCAAAGTGGATACCTGTATTCCTTGCCATACTCACGCCTTGATTTTCTTGATTAATAAGTTTTATTCTATTATCGAGTTTTATATACTCTTCAATTACTTCTCTACTTTTATCCTCTGACCCATCGTTAATAAATATAAACTCACATTCTTTAAGTGTCTGACATAAAAGTGATTCTATACATTGTTGAATATACTGTTCTGCATTATAAACAGGTACTATAACACTTATTTTTACCACAAAATCACCACGCTTCTTTTACTTAATATTGAAATATCTCATTATTTTTTTTATTATAAAAAACTGAATTTTCAGGTATTTCCCCCTTTACAACACTACCTGCTGCTATTACTGCATTATCTCCAATTCTAGTATTTCTTAATATGACAGTATTTGAACCAATCCAAACATTTTTTCCAATAATAACTTCACCTATATTGAGTCTATTCGAACCATTTTTTTTGTAATTATGATCATGATCATAAATACAAACATTCTGCCCGATTTTTGTTAAGTTCCCAATAGATATCTTTCTTACACAATTAATATTGCAATTATCATTAATAAATACTTTTTCTCCAATGCTTAAATTACATTGAAAATCCACCCTTATAGTTGCATTTTTTCTTATATAAACATATTTATCAATATTTATTTTTGATTTTTTATTAAAAATATCAAATCTACTTCTTTTTCCAAGGAAAAATGCTGCACCTGTAATATTTCTAAAATATATACTCTTATAGAAAAAAGCTCTAAAAAGTGCTAAGAAATTTGAAAAATACATAATAAAAAAATAGTACAACCCTCTTTCTTTACATTCTTTATATAAATCTTTAATAATTTTATTCAATTTTCCTATCATTAAAATAAGGCGCCTCCTATACAATTCAAGAAATTTTTACTTATGATATTATTTTAGATACAAGCAAGTATTAACTAATATAACGATTCTCAATTACTCCATATAATTTTTCTAACTCATAATTATTTGCGAAATTAAAATTACTTGTATTATATTTAAGACTTTCTAGTAGCTCTTTATTATTAATTAACTCTTTAACTCCATTAACTATGCCATCAACTCCCATTTCTGTAATAATTCCATCAAATCCATCTTTTACCTGACTCTTTGCTGTATTATAATTAGTAATCACTACAGGTTTTCCTAATATTTGCGCCTCAGTTACAGTAACAGCCTTTCCCTCATACCTTGATGGTTGGACATAAATATCACAAGCTTTCACATATGGATATGGATTTATTTTTTTACCTAATAAAATAAATTTATCCTTAAGGTTTAAATTATTAATTAGTTCCTTAAGATTTTTTTCTTCACTTCCATAACCCACAACATACCATTTAATGTTATATCCCTGATTAATTAATTTTCTGCATGCTTTTACTGCATCATCGATACCTTTTGCTAAAGATAATCTTGCTACTGTAATTAAGTTAATACAGTTATCCTTATCTATTAGTTCACCACATGATTCTTCAGCCATTTTTTTAATAAAACTAGTTGAAGATATATTCTCAATAACTAATGTCCTTTCCTTAAACTGAGGGTATTTTTTCAAAAATGAAGAAACACAACTTTCTGAAACTCCAACAATCAAATCAAAATCTTCCCACATTTTTGAATCAATCTTATTATCAATTTCAAGTTTTGAATAATCTGTGTGTATCCACGCTATTTTTTTTCTTGCATTCACTTTCTCTTTAACAAAATAATGTGGCCATAAATAACTTATAGCTACATCATATTCTTTTTTTAAGGAAGGCAGTGCTGGTAACGCATATTTCCAACCTAATTGCATAGATACCAACCCCAATTCTTCAAATCTTTTACAACTAGAAATTACTCTTCCAACATATTTAGCTATAATCCTTGAGAATGCAATCCTATAATGTCCATTCTTAATAATTTCAAATATTGACTTCCTAAATGTTGAATACTCAGGTATTTCTTTCAGCAAATTATGTCCATTAGGAAGCATAGTCATAAAATCACCTTGATGTCTATATAACATTAAATCTACATCGTATTTATCATAGTCAAAATTCTCCAGCAGACTAATAAGACTCCGTTCAACTCCACCAACTTCCATGTCAAAAGATGAAATCAAAATTTTCTTTTTCATAATTCCTCCTAGAATAAAGCTTCTAATCTACCATAAAATTAGAGATATTAATTGTTACATTTTTTACTTCTCTTAAATATACTTATAAAACAATTAAAACATTTCCTAATTTTATGTATTCTTTTACCTCCAATTAATTGAGCTAGAACCCCTTTCACTTTACTTCTTAAACGTATATGAAATGGTAACCATGATTGTGCAAAATGATGTATTGCATAACTATTATTTGTAATAAAATTTTCTCCATTTATATAATCATATGGTGAAAAATATGTCCTTGGATAAAAAACAGCTCCATTTCTTAATGTCTGCATTTCCCCATTTAATTTCAATCCATGCTTTTTGCAAATATTTGTTATAACATAAACATTAGTAGTCATATCCGATTTTCCATCTGAAACAATAAAAGTTCTATCATTGTAATAATCTAAAAACTCTTTTATTAATGAATGACCTTTTACAGCTGCAATAATACTTGTTGCTATATATTTTTGATCTTCAAATCCCCAGAATGAATCATGTACTAAAAATTGATCAAAGGATTTTAAAACTTCTACATCTGTATCTAAATATATCCCACCAAACTTCTTAATAGCATAAAGTCTTACATAGTCACTAACGAATGCATATTTTTTGGCTTCATAAGCTTCTTTAACATATTTAACAGAATTAATATCAAAATTATCTTCATTCCACTCTATAAATGTGTAACCTTTAAGGTTTTTTTTCCAAGAGGCAATGCATTTTTTTACTAAAGAAGGTTTCTCTTTTTGTCCAAACCAACAATAATGAATAATCCTTGGAATTTTCTCAATATTTCTTTCCACTTGATTCACTCCTTCTAAATACTAATAAAATAACTTCTATAATGAATGTTTAATGTAATAACATGTTCGTAATAGAAAAATATAAAATATAATACAATACAAAAATAATAAAGCAACCTTTTTTCTTCTTTTTTAAAACAATTTTTAATAATATATGGTATTAATATAAAAGCATATAACTGCGTATAATATACAAATCTTGCGAATATCCAGTTATACAGAGAGAAGGTCATTATTATCAAATTTAATAATGCCATATTTACAAACACATTACTTTTAGGCCACTTATCTTTTAACTCTTCTCTTTTTATATAAGATAATACAACTGGAACTGCAGCTATCATTACTCTTAGAATATTAACTCCACCTTCATCGAATTCACTATATGCTCCATATTTTGTATTTTCTAATAACCCAAAAACACTATTCATAAGTGGTTGAAAGAATGGCATTACTATTACACATAATATAAGTATTTTTTTCATCTTTGGTGACCATGCTTCAAGCCTTACAAGAAAATATACAGGTATCATAATTAAAGCTGATGAATGAAATCTAGACACTGTAATCACTATAATCGAATAGATAACAAATTTCCCTTCAATAATAAATTTTGTTGATACAAATAATACTGAAGCCACTAATGATTGTCTTATTCCATTCATTGCAGCAATATAATATCCTGAGGTAATATACAAATAAGTTGCCAACTCAAAACATTTAGAATATGCTCTCATAGTTAATATATTTAAGGAATGAGTTATTAACGATGTAATAAAAATTAATAATTGTGGATCATCAGAAAGACTTTTTAAAAACAATATAAATCTAATAAACCCACTCTCATAAGCCCCTGAATATATACTTGATTCATCTGCAATCTTAAATAAGTGACTATACATCTCTGTATCACCTATGTTAGTTCTAAGTCCTGCAACTATTACTAATATAGCAATAACAAATACAGTATATAATAAGTCCATTACTTTGAATCTACTACTATATATCCTTGCTAAATATGCTATTATTGTCACTAAAATCAATGTTATATAGAAAATTTTCACAATTTTTCTCCTTACTTATACTTTTGTATTTATAAGAATATATCTATTTAATAAAAATCCAAATGGTATTGCTATAATTGTAAGTATCTTACAAGGACTTTCTTCTATAAATTTTTTATTTCTTATTAATATTGAAGATGATACATAATGAATAGCTTGTCTAAACTTAAATTTCAAACTCACAAATGGTAATTTCATAAGTTCTTTTCTATAGAATGCAAATCCTTTAGGATTTGTACGATACTGCCTCAACATATTCATGGATGAACCATCTGGTAAATATTCAACACAACAAACTACTTTATTCATTAGTAACATTTCATAATCCTTATCAAGCATATAGTATTTATATGCTAATCCCACATATCTTTCATTATTAAATACTGGATAAGGGTACTGTTTAGTTAATTCAGTACGATAAATAAGCTTCTTATCTCCTGTCACTCCATGTTTATAATATAAATCAAAAAGTGTTGAACTTATAAGGTTCTTAGGAAGCATAGTTCCAATTACATTTCCATTAGTGTTTGAATTTAGTCCAATAAATCCACTCACCTTATCACTTCCATACTTCTGCCAAAAATTAATAATTTTCTCTACTCCATCATCTGGCATATAATCATCAGAATCAATACATGTGTTTAATTCAGTCTCTATAAGTTCGTACGCTGTATTGTGAGCACCATGCATCCCTTGATTCTGCTGCCGGTGATATCTTATTGTTACCTTTTTTTCAGAAATCCACTTATCTACTAACTCTTTTGTATTATCAGTTGAACCATCATCTATAATTAACCAAACAAAATCCTTACAACTCTGTCGTTCTAGACTCTCATAACAATTATGTAGACAGTATGCTCTATTATATGTTGGTGTAAATATTGTAAGTAATGCCATTAAATCACCTCTAAATATTAGAATAAAATCGCTGTAACCATATAGCTGTTTCTTGAATATCATATCCATTTTTTCTTAATTCATTAGTTGCATCTTTATTAATAATATTCAATGAAAGTAATTTTTCAGCCCATTTATTATTGCTTTCTGATAAACTTATAAACTCCATTAAACTTGCTCCTAAATCAACTTCTTTTGTTATAGTATCTGAAATCACACAATTTAGCCCTACAGCTTGTGCCTCAATTAAAGTAACTGGTAAACCTTCATGCAATGATGGTAGTAAAAAAATATCAAGGGCCTGTAATAACTCATTTACATCATCCCTAACTCCTAAAAACTTTACTGAATTTTCTAAATTTAATCTCCGTACTTTTTCTTCAATTGAACCTCTAAGAGCACCATCTCCTACTAGTAATAATAATGAGTCTGATTTTCTTTTATGAACCTCTTCAAATATATCTATTAAAAAAGTATGGTTTTTCTGATGATTAAATCTAGCAACATGTCCTAATACAAGAGTATCATCGCTTATCCCTAATTCTTCTCTTTTAAGATCTCTTATATTTCCATTAAACAAAAATTTCTCTATATCAATGCCATTCTTAATAACTTTAGCTCTATTACTATGATTTTTAAATAACCATTTTGCAGCAACATCTGAGCAAGCAAATAATTGATTTGAGTTCTTTATAATTCTATTGCTAATGTAAGATTTATATAATCTAGCCAAAGAATTACCTTCATTTCTAGTATTATGACTATGTGATATTCTTGATGGAATTTCAGCCTTTTTTGCAGCTTGTAAAACCAATCCACTCATGCTGTCCATATGTGCATGGACTATCTTATAATCAGAATGATTTTTAAAAAATTTATATAAAGCCTTTTTGTATCCAAAATGTCCAACATCAGTAATGTATGGTATCCTATGAATTTTCCCACCTAAAGATATAATTTCATCTTCAAATGCTCCTTTAACGTCTTTATGTACTAAAAAATCAAACTGCACTTTTGTACGATCTATATTTCTGTATAGATTCATTATTAATGTTTCTGCTCCACCACGATTCATATTCACTACTACATGTAATACTCTTATTGGCTTGTCCAAAGAATTCACCTCCTAAATAAATTAAATGTGGTTATTTATTATTTCATTCTTCAGTACTTTTGAGTATATTATTTCTAAATTCTTTAATATCTTTTTAATTCTATATCTTTCAAATTTTATTTTAGATTGATTTCCCATCTTAGTAATCTTTTCTTTATCTTTATATAATAACCTTATTTTGTTAACAGTTTCTTTTATATCACTGATATCTACTATATACCCATTAACATTATCTTCTACTAACTCTCTACATCCTCTATTGTCAGTAGCTATTATAGGCTTTCCACACATCATCGCTTCCATAATACTTCTCGGTAAGCCCTCTCTCTTAGAAAACAATCCTACAACATCAGATTCTTTTATAATACTTATTACATCATTTCTGAATCCTAGTAACATAATATTGCTTTCTAATCCATACTTGTTGATTTTTCTTTCTAAATATCTTCTTAATTTTCCCTCACCAACAAATAAAACTTTAATATCTTTATTTTCCTCTTTTAAAACTCTCATTGCTTTTATAACTTGGATATGATTTTTATTTTTATTTAGTTCAGCAACTACAGTTAGTACTAAATCATCTTTTTTAATACCTAACTCTTTTCTAACATAGGTATTGCTATGTTCAATTCTTATACCTTCTACTCCAACTCCATTTATCTTATGAACTTGTCCACCTTTTATTCCAAGCTTTACACCATTGTTATAATCTTCTTCATTAATAGTAATCAGAGCATCTGTCCACCTTGCTGCTATTATTTCCGCTGGATAATAAAGTAACCAATTAATAATAGGCGCTCCTTTACAAAAATGAAATCCATGAGCAGTATATACCATCTTTACATTAGGAAATTTAAGTTTTAATATCCTTGTATAAAAAGCTGCTACTGGTGTATGAACATGGATAATATCATACTGTTCATTTTGTTGAATTTCTTTTAACAGCTCTAGAGCCTTAAGGTTCTTAATTCTAAAAGGATTTCTTTGATAAGGTATTTCATATACTTTTACTCCTTTGTTGATTAATTCTTCATTTATAGGCTTGTCTATATTACATGCCACATCAACAATATTTCCTTTATCAATTAACATTTTTATATGAGGTATTAAAAAAGCATTTATAGTTCTACTTACAGTTGTAACATATAAAATTTTTTTCATATTTGTCACCATCTTTTTATCTATTTCTCTAATAGTTTTTTATAACTTTAGCAGGACATCCAACAGCAATACTATTATCTGGTATATCTTTTGTAACCACCGCCCCAGCACCTACTATACTTCCTCTCCCTATTTTCTTGTTTTGTAATATGGTTGACCCTGAACCTAATAAACATCCTTCTTCTATTATTACATTACCTGAAACATTAACATTCCAAAGTAATGAAACATAGTCTTTAATGATGGATTCATGTCCTATCCCGCATTTAGGACTTAATATAACATAATCTCCAACCTCTATATTGGATGTCATTACTACACCTGGATATATAATTACACCTTCACCTATATACGTTGTTTTTGAAAGGCATATAGATGGATGAATTATATTAGGAAATTTAATTTGATTATTTCTTAATTTATTAATAATTTGTTTTTTAACCTTATAATTAGCTATCGCACATATAGCATTAATATCTTTATACTCATGTAAAAGATCAATATTTCCTAAAACCTTATATCCATTTATCACAGTATTATGAAGGTCTTTGTTATCATCTAAAAATCCTAATAAATTCCAAGTAGGTTTATACTCATTTATCTGTTCAATAAGTAACGCTACTTCTTTTCCAACTCCTCCTGATCCAATAATCAATATATCTTTCATTTTATTTACCTCTTAATTTAATTAAATCCATTAAATCTTTCCATTGTTACATTATCCACCTGGTTTATTCCATGTTTTTTTAGTACCTTGTTTATTGTTATAAATATAATTTTAAAATCTAATAAGAAAGACCAGTTTTCAACATACCATACATCAAGTTTAAATTTCTTATCCCAACTAATTGAATTTCTTCCATTTATCTGAGCCCAACCTGTAATACCTGGCTTCACATCATGTCTTTTCATCTGTCTTTCATTATAAAGAGATAAGTAATCAACTAATAATGGTCTTGGACCTACTAAACTCATATCTCCTTTAATTACATTAATAAGCTCTGGTAATTCATCTAGGCTTGTATTTCTTAATCCTTTTCCAAATTTGGTTAATCTTTTCTCATCCGATAAAAGTTCTCCATTTTTATTTTTAGTATTTAACATTGTCCTATATTTTATCATGTTAAAGACTTTTCCATTTTTCCCCACTCTCTCTTGTACAAAGAAAATTGGTGATCCTAGTTTAAAATATACAAGTACACTTACTACTATAAAAACAGGAAATAAAAATATACTCGCTACTATACTTAGAACAATATCCACCATTCTTTTTATAATCTTCATCTATTTTTCACCCATAATCCAATAATATTTAAATAATTATTATTCATCTCTTGCACTTGCCACAAAACTCTCTACATTATAACTCTCCACAGCTTCTTTAATATTATTTACAACATAAACAATCATCTCATCACTCATATCATTAAAAAATGGTAATGCGATACTCCTATTTCCAATATCAGAAGCTATAGGATAATCACCTTCTTTAAATCCATATTTCTCTTTTATATACGGTTGTACATGTATTGGAGTAAAGTAAGGTTTACATCCTATTCCCTTATCTCTTAAGTAATTCATTACATAATCTCTGTCTATATTGTTATTAACTTGAATTACATAAACAAACCAACTCATATACGATACATCTGGATTTATATATGGAATTGTTATTCCATCTACGTCGTTTAATAGTTCATTATATCGCTTTGCTATTTCTTGTTTTTTTCTAATTATTTCATTAATTCTTTCCATCTGCACACAACCTAGTGCAGCACTCAACTCACTAAATCTAAAGTTATAACCTAATCTCTCATGATGAAGCCACTGACCAGTAATCGCTCTCCCTTGGCTTCTTAAACTTCTACACATATCAGCTAACTCGTCGTTATTTGTAACAATTATTCCACCCTCACCTGTTGTAATCTGCTTATTTGGATAGAAAGCATATACGCCTGCATCTGCTAAGCTTCCTGCTTTTATTCCTTTATATTCAGATCCTAATGCTTCACAACTATCCTCTATCAAGTAAAGTTTATATTTATCAGCTATTTTTCTCAGAGATACCATATCCATAGGTTGACCAAATACATCAACAGCTAAAATTGCTTTTGTCTTTTCTGTAATTTTTTCTTCTATTTTATTTATATCCATATTAAAACTTATAGGATCTATATCTACAAAAACAGGATTTGCCCCTTCCATAAGAAAACAGTTTGTTGAAGCAACAAAACTGAAAGGAGTTGTAATTACCTCATCACCCTCTCCAATATTTAATGCCTTTATTATTAAGTTTAGAGCGCTTGTTCCGCTATTAACTGCTATTCCATTCTTTACCCCTACGTATTTAGCAATTTTCTTTTCAAATTCAATAATTCTAGGTCCTATACTTAAAATCCCTGATTTAATAACTTCTACTACTGCTTCAATTTCTCTTTCAGTTATATCTGGTTTCGCTAATTGAACTTTCACCCTTACGCCCCCTTATTCTATATTTTATGTGTTCAATTTTAAATTGTTGCTGCAACTTCTGTGTTAGTCTTTCTAGAGTAAGTAGGAACTATCTCCTCAACAATTCCAACAATCCAACTAATATTATTCATATCCACAGCTCTATACAACTTACATAAGTTCTTTTCAATATTTGTAATATCAATTTCACTTGGCTTTCCTATAAAAATTTTATTGTTCGGTGTTGCGCCTAACCCCTCCTCATTCAACAAAAGTTCCTCATAAAGTTTCTCTCCAGGTCTTAAACCGGTTATTTTAATATTTACATCTTCATTAGGGGTATACCCAAAAAGCTTAATCAACTTTTCTGCAAACTCATATATTTTAACAGGTTCACCCATATCAAGAACAAAAATTTCTCCACCTTTAGCATAAGCACCTGCTTGAAGAACTAACTGAGCTGCCTCACTTATTGTCATAAAGAATCTAGTTATCTCTTTATGAGTTACTGTTACTGGACCTCCATTTTGTATCTGTTTAACAAATAATGGTATCACAGACCCATTACTTCCCAAAACATTTCCAAATCTCACTGCTACATACTGAGTTTTACTAACTTTATTTTTACCCTGAATGATTAACTCACAAATACGCTTTGTTGCACCCATAATATTAGTTGGATTTACAGCTTTATCTGTTGATATTAAGACAAATCTCTTTGTTCCATATTCATCTGCAGCATTTACTACATTATATGTTCCAAAGACATTGTTCTTAATTGCTTCTACAGGATTTCTCTCCATAAGAGGAACATGTTTATGAGCGGCTGCATGAAAAACAACATCTGGTTTCTTTTCCCTAAAAATCTCATATATTCTCTTCTTATCTCTTACTGAAGCAATTATTACATCTAACTTTAAATCCTTGTATACACCTGTTAACTCATTCTGAATATCATAAGCATTATTTTCATAAATATCTAAAATTATAAGTTCTTTAGGTTTAAATTTACTTATTTGCCTGCACAGTTCAGATCCAATTGAACCTCCACCGCCTGTTACAAGAACTTTTTTTCCTGTTATATAATCTTCAATCCCCTCATTTTCAAGTGCTACTTCATCTCGTCCTAACATGTCCTCAAATTTGATATCTCTAATATTATTTAATGTTACATCTCCATTTATAATCTCAATTAATCCAGGGACAATTTTCACCTTGCAACCAGTGAGAGTACATATATCAATAAGATCTGCTTTTTCTTTTTTAGGAATTGATGGGATGGCAATTAGTATTAATTCAACTTGTTTCTTATCAACCAATTCCTTTATCTTTTCTCTACCCCCATAAACCTTTAACCCATGAATATGCCTTCCTTGTTTTAGGTAATCATCATCAATAATACATACAGGCTTAAATAAACTATTCTTATTAGTCTTCATATCTTTAATCAATGCTACTCCGACTTCACCTGCTCCAATCACCATAGTCCTTAACTTTTTTTCACAAGTTTTGTTGGTAAGTATAACTATCCTCCTATATAATCTAAATGATATTCTTAATGAAAATACCATAAAAAATATAAACATATTAGCTATCATTAAAACACTGAAACTTATTTTTAACTTCCACAGGAAGTTAATAATTTCAACAATAAAAACACAACTTGCACATGCTCCTACTGCATACATAAACTCCTCAATACTAGCATGTTCCCATAAACTCTTATATAGTCTAAATATGGTAAATACCACAATATAAATACCAATTAAAATAGGAATATAACTCTTCATAGTATCAATCATATTTAAAGAATGTTTATAATCATATCTCACATAATTTGCTAGAACATATGAAACGTATACTATCAAACAATCCGCAAGGGCAAGTACTATGTTTCTGTTCTTTTTTAAATATCTCACATTGCTCCCCCTAACTCTTCTTAATTCTATCCCACAAAAATTCAAACAAAATCTATAATGTAGTTTATAATTCAATATCCCCAAAAATGAATTTGCTTAAAGTTTTAATATTCTCTATTGTGTTCATTTTTATAACCCAACCCTTTTCTTTATTCATAAGTATCCCTTCACTAAGTTCAGTGGTTGGTATTTGTAACTTATCCATCTCCATGCTTGAATTCCTGTAATACCAATATCCATAATCCAATATGTTAGTTAATTTCATATCTGTGTTTACACTCTTTATTATTCTTCCTAACAATTTAGGATATTTCATGAAAGAAAGATTCTTCATACCTTTTTGGAGGTTACTGATAACTTCTCTTTGTCTTTCTGTTCTCTCATAGCTGCCATTTCCAACTTTCCTGATTCTAGCATAAATCAGAGCCTCTTTTCCATTTAATTTATGTAATCCAACCTGTTCAATTTTTTCATTTGCCACTCTATTCACAAATGGAATTTCTTGCTCATCTAAATAAACCTCAACTCCACCAAGAATATCAACAATGTTCTCAAAATCCTGATAATCTACTATTATATAGTTATCTATCTTCACCTTAAATGTATTCTCAACAGTATTCCTTAAAAGTTTTATGCCACCATAAGCATAAGAATGATTAAGTTTCTCTTTTCCGTGTCCTTTAATATATACATATGTATCTCTCATTAATGAAGTTATCTTCATGTTATTTTTTTTTTGATCTAATGTAAGTATCATCATTGCATCTGATCTTCCATTTTTTCTGGACTCTCTGTTATCAACCCCCACTAAAAGTATATTTACAATTCCCTTCTCAGATCTTATCTTCATATCCTTAAGTTTCTTATTCTCTATTCTCTTTTGTTCCAACTTATCCATAAGTTCAATCTGCTTCATAAAATCCAATTCACTTTCCCATACATAATCACTGACTATGGGCCTAGCATATACCTTATTACTGATAAGTAATACAATAATTAACATGCTTATTACTATACATACACAATTTTTTTTCTGTTTATTCATATGAATACCTCGATTTTTGTTTGCTTTTACATTATATCATTTAATGTTTTATTTGTAAATATTTACCAATTACTATCGTATTCCATTACACGACATTTATTCCTATTTTTTAGTTATTAATATTAAAAAATGATTAAAAAAAAAGAGAAACTTTAAATATCTGTTTCTCTTATTAACTTCACCATTTAAGTTTTGACATTCAATATACTCAAATTATGAAATATCTTATCACTATTGACTATTATTACTTTCTGATATATTTTGAATTTTTCACATTTTCATATCTTCACTTTCACTCCCATAATATATCTGGTACCCTGAATATGCTTTTCCTGATTTTTTCTTCACTTTAGTAATAACTGCTCCAATAATATTCCCATTTACTTTCATGAGCTGCTCATGAGCTTTTTTTATACCCTGCTTTTCACTTTCACTGGATGCCGCTACAAGAATTGTCCCATCTACAAATGTAGATATTACTTGTGCATCTGTAACAGGCAATATTGGAGGACTATCTATAAGTATATAATCATATCTTAAACTTAATTCCTCAACTAACTTCTTCATAGCTTGTGATGCAACCATCTCAGCAGGATTTGGTGGTACAGTCCCACATGTCATCACATGTAGGTTTTCACTATACTCTTTTATTGCCTCCCCTATAGAAACTTTTCCTATAAGAACATCAGAAACCCCGTTAATATTTGTTACCTCAAAGGCTCTATGTACTGTTGGTTTCCTTAAATCTCCATCTACTACTATAACTTTATTATCAGCTTGTGCAAAAGCCAATGCAAGATTACTAATAGTTGTTGTTTTCCCTTCACCTGGATATGCACTTGTTACTAAAATACTCTTAATTTCTTTGTCTAAAGATGAAAATTGTATATTTGTTCTTAATGTTCTATATGCTTCTGCTCCAATTGACTTTGGATTATTCTCAACAATTAACATATGTTATCTCTCCTTATATCTAGTGTGCTTATTCTATACATCTATAATCCCCATGCTCTATAATAGTAAATTTTACCATATTTTTACATATATATCTACATAAATAAATATTTTATTTATTTTATATCCTATTAATACCAAAGATTAATTAAACTTAAAAACAAAACTTTTGTGCTACCTTATGTTTTCTTTCCTATAAACATAGAGAAAATCCTACCTTTTCCTTTGATATACTCTTTCCTCGGAGGTTTAAATTCTCCATTTAATAAATCACTATTATTCTCTATAAGATATAGCATCTTCTCCATATTCTTTTCTTTTTGATTTACTATAGTCTTTCTTAAAATTGCTTTTCTTGCATTTACACCATGTCCATCACTTCCTATGAAATCATATACTCCTCTATTAAGAAGTTCTTCTGCACACTTCTTTATTTTCTTTCCAAATATCCCTTGAATACTTCCTACATTCAATTGAAATAAGCACCCTTCATGTATTAATCTATTTATCATTTCAATATCTTCAATAATATATTTATATCTTTCCGGATGAGCTATTATTGGTTTTATACCATATAATGATAGTTCATAAAGTATATCTGGTATTTCCTTATTGAATCTCATCATATTCATCTCAAAGATATAATAATTTGAACCATTCACCCCTCCAAGTAACCCTTTTTCATAATCCTCCAATGTATATCTATTAAGATATATCTCCTGACCATGATGAATTTTAATACTTATATGTTCTTCTTCACATGTTTTATTAAGTTTTTCCACCTTTTCAATTACCTGCTCAAATGGAACCTCAAAGTACCCTCTCATGAAATGTGGCGTTGCTATTATTTCTCTTATTCCATCATCTTCTGCATCCCTCAGCATCTTTAGTGCTATTTCAATATCCTTAGCTCCATCATCTATTGAAGGTATAATGTGACAATGTAAATCAACCATTTATTCATTCCTCGTAACTTCTATCCAAACAGACTTTGGATTATTCTCAACAATCAACATAATCTTATCTCCCCTATTAACATACTTTATTAAATATTACCATATTTTAACAATTAAATTCAATAATATTTATTTTTGAGTAAAATAAATAGGTTCAAAAGAAATTATAAATAAATCTCTTTTGAACCTATAACTATTGTTTCTTATTATCTTTTTCATAAACAAAGATATTCTATAGTATGAAGAAAATCAACCATATTTTTCTTTCTTCTCTATTCTTTTTTCTTTGATTTTTAATTGACTACTCAAAAATATTCTCATGAAGATACTCAATATGTTTCCTTCTATCTATCTCAATTACCCAACCTTTACTCTTACTTATCATCTTCCCTTCACTATAATCATCAAGAGGTAATCTGTAATGCACCAATTCGTCCCCTGCTCCTTGAAGGAAATCCAATCCGATTTTTATAGTATCTACTAATCCTATATCTGTTTTGGTGAATTTATACACTTCTGTTATAAGCTTAGGAATCTTAGTTAACTTAATCTCTTTTGCCTGCTTAATTACCTGCTTTATGAATATCTTCTGTCTTTCGATTCTTCCGTAAGCTCCATTACCAATTTCTCTCATCTGACAATATAATAGTGCTTGCATACCGTTAAGCTTATATCCACCAACATCACTGTAGCCTATCTCTCCGTGAAATTTCTCAATATAATCTCTTTCCTCATCAGATAACTCAAGCTCTATTCCATCAAAAAGTTCAACTATGGAAGCAAATCCTCCAAAATCTACAATTGCATAGTTATCTATCTTCACTTTAAAATTATTCTGTATTGTATCTTTAAGTAATTTTATACCACCATATGCGAAAGAATGGTTAATCTTCTCATAACCATGCCCTTTTATATGTACATATGTATCTCTCATTATAGATGTTATCTTAATAGTATTTTTCTTGGAGTTTAATGTCATAATCATTATTGTATCTGATCTTGAGATGTTATTTCTATCAACATCTGCCCCAACCAGTAGTATATTCTTTATCCCTTTTTCACTTCGTATCTCAATATCTCCGCAGTTATTAAAAGAGTTAAAAACTCTCTTTAAATCCTTTGTGTATTTGTCTACTTCTGCTTGTATATCTAACTTGAATTTTAACCCTTCAGTCTCACTAAAAAGGTAAGGTGAAACAAGTTTATTGTAATCCTCACCAAAGACCACATTCACCTTCATAACTGATATTAACATCGCAAGCAACATGACTAATACATATTTTTTCATTACAATCCTCCAAACTATACTCATATATATCTTAAAATAAAAAATTATTCAAACCGACAAAATAATAAACTCCCAAAAACTTATCAAAACAAATGTATAATGTATAATTGATAATGTATAATGATGGAGGTTTCTACTTACGTAGAAACTACATCTTGTTGTTCTTTAGCACATGAAGATTTTACTCATTTTATCTTTAGATAAAATATTGTATTTAAAGCACAATGTTTCATTCAAATGAAACGAGTAAACCTTTATTGTCCAAGGAACAACAAAATTAATATTTCTCGGAGAGAAATCTCAATCATTATACATTCTACATTATACATTATCCATTAATCTTTTATCCTTTTCCTTATACAGTCAACATAACCATCAAAATCAACGCAACTAGTTCGCATATCTCATTAGTAGCTCCTAAAGTGTCTCCTGTTTGTCCCCCAATTTTCTTGTTACAGTATTTATTAAAAAACCATACTACAAAGAACATAATAGGGATTATTGTTACTGTTTCAATAATTCCACCAAATATAGTAGCCAATCCACAGCATATGATAAGAGCTATAACTATCCCCTTCACTGTAGAGTTCTCAATATATAGATTTCCTGTTCCTTGAGGTTTTGCTCTCTTAGCAATTTTAGCACTGAACATAACGCCGAGACGAGATAGCACCATATACATAAATACTCCCCAGTACTCATGGGCAACTATCAGTTCATTCAAAAGCACAAGCTTCATTACCATAAACCATATTATAGCTATAACAGCAAAGGTTCCAACATTGCTGTCCTTCATTATCTCAATTCTTCTTTCCTTGCCTCCTTCTTTGAAAGCAAAGAATCCATCACATGTATCTCCAAGCCCATCCATCTGCATACCACCAGTCAACATTATAGGTATCAGTACCATGAATCCTGATATAACGATAGAAGGAAGTATATTTCTAACCATCAAAAGTATTCCATAATTTATTATACCCAAAAATGCCCCTACTAAAACAAAAGCAAAGATTCCATCTCTAAAGTTCTTCTCATCACAATTCAAATTTTTGTTAATAGGCACCCTAGTTAAGAACTGAAAATAAAGCTGTATATTATTTAAGAAATTATTCATTATTTCACTCCTACATTAGACTTTAGAAAAGAAATGGATAATTGATAATGTATAATGGATAATGAAGGATATTTCTCTCCGAGAAATTTCAATTGTATTGTTTATTGAACAATGATAGTTTACTCGTTTCATCAAGTATGAAACCTTGTATTTAAAATTACAATATTTTATCTGAAGATAAAATGAGTAAAACCCTACTGTTCTAAAGTCCGATATAATGTAGTTTTGCAGAGCAAAACATCCATCATTATACATTCTCCATTATCAATTATACATTTACCTTAAAGTTCTCCATTATCTTTTCCCTACTTCAACTTTAAAGGTAGTCCGCAGGCAACAATATAAACCTCATCACTAAGTTTTGCTATGTATTGATTTATCCATCCTGCTATATCTCTAAAAACTCTGCTTATCTTATACTCTGGAACAATTCCGCTGCCAACTTCATTAGTTACCATGACAAGTTCCTTATCATTTTCTCTGCAGCTATCTATAAGCAATTTAAACTCATGTTTCATCTCATCCATGATACTATCCAGAGCATCTTTTTGCATATTATCATAATCTCTTTCCTTGTCAAAGAGTAGATTTGTCATCATTACAGTTACACAATCTAAAAGCACATATTTCTTATCTGTACCCTCAATTGCTTTATTTAGATTCTTATGCCCTTCATATGTTTCCCAATTTGAATTTCTATCTTCTCTATGTCTCTTGATTCTGTTCTCCATCTCTTTATCAGTAACTATAGCTGTAGCTATATAGAGCACATCATCTCTTCCTTCAAATAAACTCTCAGCAAAGCTGCTCTTTCCACTTCTGCTTCCGCCAGTGACCAAGGTTATCTTGCTCATCTTATCCTCTCCCCTCAAGCTTTTCTATACTATGAAGAAATAAGTTATCGTATTCATATTTTATCACTGCCATATCACAGTTATCACAGGAGAATTTCCAAAATAGTTCTTCTCTCTTATCCATAACATAACAGTATATCATTCTCATGACCCCTGCATGAGTTATGATCAGAACATCTTCTTTCTCATTCTCAAGCAATTCATCCATAAAATCATATACTCTCTTTGCAACATCACTGTGACTCTCACCCTTATCAGGTCTATAATTTCTCCAATCCTCTAACCAATGTGAACACTGAAGGGGATATTCATTCTCTATCTCATTAAAAGTCATTCCCTCAAAGATTCCAAAACCTCTCTCGTTGAGCTTTTCACTCACCTCTATCTCTTTATACCCAAGAAGTTCTGCTGTTTGAGCTGCCCTGCTTCTTTCACTGACATATATTTTATTAAAGTTTACATTATCCAGTTTTTTCTTTAGAGTCCTTACCTGTGCTATCCCTTTTTCAGATAACTCTAGCTCTTCATCTCCATGATAACTCTTCTTAACGTTCCCTATACTCTCTCCATGTCTAACCATGTAAATGTTCATTTCCATATCACCCTAACACATAAATTTCATTTCATTCAAATCTCATCTCATAACATAGGTTCTGCTTATGCAGAACCATCCTTCGTTTTCAGTTTTGAGTTTTCGAATTTTCAATTTTCATTTTTCACCTTGTTGCCTTCATAATCTATTAAATAATCTGTAACTATATTTGCATCATCAAACGTCCCCATATTCTCTATAGTATATAATGCACTCTCAATTATTGAAAATGCAAGAGGACATCCACTACCCTCTCCTAATCTCATTCTCATATTAAGCATAGGAGTCAGTCCTATTTCTTTCATAACATAAATCGCACCTGGTTCTGCTGATAAATGTGATGGGAACATAAAATCCTTCACATTCTCATTAAGCTTATATGCACATAAAGCAGCTGCACTTGCTATTATTCCATCTATAACTACCGGAACTTTGTATCTAGCCCCACCTAAAAAGACTCCACATAACCCTGCAATATCAAGACCACCAACCTTAGACATAACATCAACTATATCATTCTTATCTGGCTTATTAATTTCCAGTGCAGTCTCTATAACTCTCTTCTTATTCTCAAAGGCATCAGATGTAAGAGCAGATCCCTTACCAGTTGTTTTCTCCACAGAAAGACCTGTGATAGCACTAATGACTGCTGCACTAGTAGTTGTATTACCAATCCCCATCTCTCCAGTTCCAAGAACACTGTATCCATTCTTAACCAGTTTCTCAACTATATCTATCCCAGCCTCTATTGCTTCAATACACTGTTCTCTAGTCATAGCAGGCCCTTTTACAATATTATTAGTCCCTTCCATAACTCTCTTATCAATAACCTTAGGATTATTTATCTTCTTCTTAACACCAACATCCACAACAGTTATATCTGAATTGTAGAATTTAGCTAATACATTAACACCTGTAATACCCCTTGTGAAATTATTTGTAACTATATATGTAAGCTCTTGAGGACATGAACTTACACCTTCCTCAACAACACCATTATCTCCACACATTATAACAATATTCTTTTTTTCTATCTTATTATAAACCTTACCTGTAATACCAGCAAACTTCGCAGCAATACACTCAAGTTCCCCTAAACTCCCAATAGGCTTAGTAAGACCATTAAGTCTATCCCATGCTTTTTTCTCTGCGCCCTTATCTCCAGGGTGGATTTCTCTTAGTGTTTCCTCAAACAATCTCATGCCACTTCCCCCTCGAATTCAATCTATGTACAATATACATTATACTCCCTTTATATCATTAAGTCAGCAAAAAAATACTACTTGTTCTTAAAGACAAATTATAATATTCTCCATTCAAAGATTCTCTGAGCTGAAAATTTTATAACAAATTAAAAATGGAAAATTGAAAGTGGAAAACGATGTATGATTCTGACTAAGGTCAGAATTTATATTTTATTATTCTTTAGAACAAGATAGTTTTACTCATTTTATCTTTGGATAAAATATTGTATTTTATATACAATGTTTCGTCTAAACGAAACGAGTAAACTTATATTGTTTCATAACCAATACAATGTAGTTTCTGCTCATGGAGCAGAAACATCCTCCGTTTTCCGTTGTCCACTTTCAATTTTCAATTACTTAAATATTTTTGTACAAAAAAACAGCCTAATCAGGCTGTTTTTTAACATTTTCAATGTACCTCTACTTCATTTTTGCTATAAGAAAGTTAATCTTCTTCCCCATTGCTGAGAACTTAGTCTCATATTCAGTTCTTACGCTCTTATCTGCATATATACTGTTGTGAAGATCGTAAGTTAAGTAACTTAACTTATATCCTGAATCCTTGAAGTAGTATGCTGAGTCTACGAAGAACGGCTTGTCATCACTTTTAAGCCATATTTCACTCTTTGGTGCTAAAAATTCTGCATATAACTCTAAGAATTTAGGGTGTGATAATCTTCTCTTATTGTGTTTTGTCTTTGGCCAAGGTGTTGAGAAGTTCAGGTATATTCTCTTAACCTCATCCTTGTCAAAAACATTCTGTATAAGCATTATATTAAGAGCCATGAATCTAACATTATTAAGATTCATCTCTTTACACTTTCTTGCAAGATAGCATAAAACCTCATCCTTAAGGTCAACTGCTATAAAGTTCTTATCAGGATTCTGAGCCGCTGTATTTACAACGAAATCTCCTCTTCCACAACCTAATTCTAAATATATGTCATTATCGTTTCCGAATACTTCATTCCACTTACCTTTATGAGCATAGTTATCTTCAATAAAAACTCCACTTGTTTCCATGGCGTCTCTTGCCCACCATTTTTTTCTTAAACGTGCCATAAGTTTTCCTCCTTAAGTAAAATTCATCCTTGAGTAGTATATCATAAATTTACTTTGTAATAAACTCTAAAGATTCTTGAAAAATTCCTGCGTGAAGAAAACTTACAAGAAGTTGAAAATTGAAAGTGGAAAGTGGAAAACGATGGATGATTCTGACTGAGGTCAGAATCTACATTTTATTGTTAATAAACCAATAAAGGTTTACTCGTTTCATTTTAAATGAAACCTTGTAATTGAAGTACAATATTTTATCTATAGATAAAATGAGTAAAATCTTATTGTCCTAAATACCAATAAAATGTAGTTTCTGCTCAATGAGCAGAAACATCCTTCGTTTTCCGTTATCCACTTTCAATTTTCCACTATTTTTTAGCTTGCTAAAAAAACTGAATCGCTTTGCTCTTCCTCATCTTCAATGAAGCTATCAAGAAAAATACTGCTGCAAATCCAAGTGTCACTAATATGGATATAAAAACATCTATATTATCTCCACCTAGTTGAGCTGTTTTTATAGCATTTAGTGCCCATCTCTGTGGGAAGAAGTAAGATATCTTCTTCATAAAATCTGGCATTACATCAACTGGGAAGAAACATCCGCTAAGCATACATGTTGGTGTAACTATTATTGGTGTTATTAGTCCTCCAAAGCTATTACGTTTAGCGAAGGCAACACATGTCATCCCTATTCCTATTGCACTTAGTCCAAAACTCATTATTGCTGCGAATAATATCCATGGTTCAATTTGAAGATCAGCCTTCTGTATTTTAAACACTACTAGAAGCACTAAACATAACTGGATTGTTAATATTATAATATTGAATAATACATTTCCCATTATATACTCAAAAGAATTTACTGGTGCTGTTCTTATCCTGTAATAGGTCTTATTACGTTTATCTCTTAATATTCTTTCAGTATTCCCTATACAGTTGTACATAATAAACATTATGAGCATCCCCATGGCAAACGCTGTCCATCGCGCTAAATCCTCTTTACGATTTAACCATCCACCCTCTACAGTTATTTTCTCTTTCTTGTATTCATCATATAAGCTCTTAAATGTCTCTTCATCTTCCTTTGAAATCTTTGATAGACTTTTAAATGATTCTATTAGATTGTTACTGTATGCTTTTATCCATACTGAGGTTTCACTTCCTTGGATAGATGTAATAACAATATTGGGCGAGCCACCTTTAAAAGTATTTTCCTGAAAACCCTCATGTATTTCCAAGGAAATATCTATCTTATTAGAAGTTAATAATTGTGTTGTATCTCCTTCACCGGTGTAAACGTCTATATTATTATTCTCTACAAGTTCATCTATATATAACTGCGACAAATAGGTTCTATCATTATCAAGTATCTTAACCCTTAGCCCACTTTCAGGGTCTTTCGTTCCTAACCCTATTAACATATATACACTTAATACTGGTATTATAATATATTTAAATATGGACACCTTTGCCCTGAATGCTATCTTCAGAGAGTTCAATGCCATGAGAATTATCTTCATGCCGTACACTCCTTTCTTCTAAATCCAATTGCTACTACTAATAAAATTATAAATGTAACCAAAGTATTTATTAAAAGCAGCTTATTCAAAACACTGTAGCTTCCACTATATATAACTTCAAATAAAGATTGGTTTATCCACTTTACAGGACTTAATTTCCCTAGACTTATTAAAAATTTACTTCCAAGATTATATATTGGAAAATATCCTCCTCCTAGAAATACTAGTATAGGTATTGCAATATTGAATATTGTCCCTGCTGGTGCATCAGGTTTTGAGAAAGTTCCAATTAGTAGTCCTATAGCGATCATCAGAACTGCCTGTGATGAAACAATCAAGATTACACTTTTTATATCCTGTCCATAGTTCACTTTATATACTAACGAGCTAACACCCATAATTATTCCTATTTGAATTGCTGAAGCTGCAATCTGTCCAAATAGTTTTCCAAAGAATAACTCTATTCCTGTAATGTTACTAATCTTTATTCTTTTATCAGTTCCAATCACTTTCTCATAAAGAAGAAATTCTGATGCTGTAGTGGTAAAGTACATTATTATCATGGTTAACATGGTTATTCCATAGTAATCAATAGCTCTTGGTTCTTTCTTATTAGTGTTTATACCCTCTATTGTCACATATTCTGAGTAACCCTCATTTTCCTTAACTTCATCAATACTATTTCTATCATATTTATATAAGGTCATGGCTACACTTGCCCTATCTGCAAAGGAGTTAATTATCCCCTCCACAAAATCCCCCTCAAAATCAAATTTAGGTGATTTTATAACCTGAATTTGATTATCTTCACCATTTATTATTACAAGAGCAGAATGATCTCCCTCTTGTAAAATATCAATCCCCTCTTCTTTTGTCTCCACCTGTGTGAACTTAATTAGTTCCTCACTAAATTCTTGGTTAAAAGACTTAAAAGCTTCTGATACTATTCCTTCTTTCTCTACTAAATATAGTGCCTTTGTATTAATAACAGTAGTTTTTCCTGAGCCATCTCCCTCTAATGCAGTACCAAGAATCAAGATTAATAATAGAGGGAATGCAACCATCATAAATACAACATTCTTCATTCTAAAAATCTGCTTTATTTCCTTAACAGCAATACTGAGAATTTTCATTCTTTCTCCTCCCTCTACTCATCTCTAAGCTTTCTTCCTGTTAAACTCAAGAAAACTGTCTCAAGATTAGGCTCATTCATCTGAATGCTTCTGATCCCAATTTTTTTAGTTCTTAAATAATCTAAAATTTCATTCATATTATCCTTATTTTTATCAGATGTAATGGAAATTACATTATCATCTAATTTTACATTCTCTATACCTTTGATGTTTTTCATCTCTTTTAGAACTTCCTCATCAATAAGTCCTACTGAGATGTTAATTTCCTTATAATCAGTAATGAGAGTTGTAAGTTCCTGCTTAGTTCCATCTGCAATCACCTTTCCATGATCAAGTATAAAGATTCTTCCACAGACCTCTTCAACCTCTTCCATGTAGTGACTTGTATAAACCACAGTGGTCCCTCTCTCATTTAATTTTCTAACAGATTGAAGGATATGATTTCTTGATTGTGGATCAATCCCAACAGTAGGTTCATCCATAAATATTAATTTAGGAGAATGAGCTATAGCACAGGCTATATTCAGTCTTCTTTTCATTCCACCAGAGAATGTTGATGGTTTCAACTTCGCTTTATCATCAAGCTCTACAAATTTTAAAGCCTCCATAACACACTCATGTGCCTTCTTTCCTCTTATGCCATAAAGACTTGCAAAGAATTTTACATTCTCATAAGCAGTAAGATCTCCATATATAGCAATATCCTGAGGAACAACCCCTATATCTCTTTTTATCTTCCTAATCTCTTTATTAATATCCTTACCAAATATCTTAACTTCCCCTTTGTCTCTGCTTATAAGACCACATAATATATTAATGAATGTTGATTTTCCTGCACCATTAGGTCCTAATAATCCAATTATCTCTCCCTCTTCAACTGAAAAATCCACACAATCTAATGCTGTAACATCCTTAAATTTCTTTATTAATCCTTTAACCTCTATCATCGACATTTAACAATACCTCCTAAAAAACAAAGAATAAAGAAGAAAGAATAAATGTGGTTGATATTCTTCATTCTTCTGAATATCTTATTTTGTATTTCTATAATTTTATTATATTGAAAATGCTTATTGAAATTAAGTACAAATAGTAATAAAAAGGACATGACTTTAGTCATATCCTTTATAGCACTCTTTTTTAAGATACCGTTGAAAATTCAACTGCTTGTCCTTCTGCTGTTAATCTATTTTCAACGGCATTTTAAAAAAGAGAGTTATATCTACAATAACTCTCTTCATCCTTAGAAAATTTTTTAATGTTCTAACTTTGTTCTTTGTTCTTTACTTTTTGAGTTCTCTATTCTTTCTTCTTTATTTAAGGTACCAGATTGCAATCTGAGTTCTATGCTTAAGGTCAGTCTTATTAAGTATCGAAGTTATATAATTCTTAACAGTACCTTCAGAAATAAATATTTTCTGGGAAATCTCCTTGTTGCTCAATCCTTCTGCTATGAGTTCTATTATCTGTTTTTCTCTCTCTGTGAAATTTTCTAATTTCTTTGAGGCTTTATTTTCAAAAATATTATCCCTGAGCTTATCCATAACATCCCCTTGCATATATGTATTTCCATTGTTTATTATCTTTATTGCATCTATTATCTCCTGTGGGTCACTACTTTTTAACATATATCCAGAAGCACCATTCTTAATTCCTTGTACTATGTATTCATCCTCATCAAATGTTGTTAATATAAGTACACGACTCTTTGTTTTCTCCTTAATCACTTTACAAGCCTCTACCCCATTCATAACAGGCATTCTTACATCAAGCAGCACCACATCAACTTCATTTCTTATTGCCTTATTGACTCCATCTTCCCCATTAACTGCAGTGTCTACAACTTCAATTTCCCCACCTGCACCCAAGATAAACTTTAAGGCATCTCTTATCAAAGTATCATCATCACATATTAAAACCCTTATCTTATCCATTAATATTCTCCTTCGGTATTATTTGAATAATAGAGAATCCAGAATCTCCATGAGTAATTAGTTTTCCTCCTATCATATCCACTCTCTCTTCTATCCCTCTTAACCCCATACCTTTTTTAATATTTTTACACCCTTTTCCATTGTCTTTAACCTCAACCTTTATAAACTTATTCATCTCCTCAAAAGTCACATTAACTTTTGAAGCACATGAATATTTAAGTATGTTGGTAAATGACTCTTTAATATTTGCATTTATTATCTTCCAATAATGTACTGGTATATCATCATGACAATTATATTTCAGGATAATCTCAAGTTCATTATCCTCAAGCTTCATACACATTTTCTTAAGAGTGTTTAATCCATTCTCATTATTATCAGGTTTAATCTTTTTAAGTACCTTCCTTGTTTCATCCATACCATTTTTCAATTCACTTATTACTCTATTTAATATCTCCTTCTGACCCTCTTCGGTAACCATGATTTTAAGTGCCTGAAGCTGCATCAAAGATCCCGCTAAAGTATGTCCAATAGTATCATGGATATTCTGAGATATCCTGTTCCTCTCCTCCATCTTTGAGATAATCTTTATGTTCTTTTCTCTCTCTAAAAATTTAGATTGATTTTTACCAAGTTCATATCGTTCCTCTTCAAGCTCAAGAATTCTATTTTTATCACTAATTATCCTCTTGTTCTTATTTTCAATAAAGATAACTGCACCATAACTCATTACCCCAAAGAAGACCATAACAAATATCTTAACCTTTAATACAGTACAGCACATCACAACTGTAAAAAAAGTTACTATCAATCTATTTTCATTACTAAGGCTCTTAGATAATTGCATTATATTTATAGGCACCATAATAAGCAATATGTTAAATTCCAAAAAATATGCCATTGAGAAAATATAAGTATTTATACCTAGCAAAAATATAATCTTTGTAACATTGCTATCAAAATGATAAAAAATCAATTTTATAATTAAATAAGTCAATAATGCATACACCTTATATTGAAATCCAACTAAATTCTCATCAATAGCACTTCCAATAATATATAGAAAAAGCATCCCCTCAAAAAATATCGTATCCCTTATCTCCATAACCCCACTCCTGATTTATCATTTATAGACTAATTATACTATACCCAGCCCTTAAATGCGTGAACATTATGCACTTCAAATCCTCATTCACAATAAAAAGCCTCCACAAAAGCAGAGGCTTCAATATCCATATAAATCTCCCTTAATATCAACCACGCAGCGCAGTGTACGCATTTGGTACATGAACAGCGCAGAGAGGAAAGGGGACGCCGAAATCGGGCATTTTCAGTGCTTACCCTTACAGGCGTTCAGCTGCTTCTAATGCTAGCTTCGATCTTTCACATTCCTTATGAAGCAATGTAACCTGACAGCAGTACTTACTTCCCTTCATTTTTTCTGCTGCATAGCAAAGTCCATTTGATCGACCGTCTAAGAATGGTTGGTCTATTTGTTCTGGATCTCCTATTAGGATTAACTTACTACCTTCTCCTATTCTTGTTATTATTGCTTTTATTTGTCTTGGAGATAGGTTTTGTGCTTCATCTATTATAACCCAATTCTTAACTATTGATCTTCCCCTTAAGTAAGCTACTGCTTCTGTTGTTATTATTCTTTTTTCAAATAAATCATTGATACTCATTGTTAATTTTGCTTCATCATCATATCTTTCCTCATGGTTCTGATGAAGAAGAATTTCTAAATTATCAAAGATTGGTCTCATGTATGGGAGTAATTTTTCCTGTTCACTTCCTGGCAGGAATCCTATTTCCTCATCTAGAGTAACGGTAGGCCTGCAAATAAGTATTCTTCTAAAATGTTTCTCTTCTCGTTTATTTAGCTTATTTAATCCAACTGCTAGGGAGAATAATGTTTTCCCTGTTCCTGCTGGTCCTTTAATTATTACTAGAGGTGCAGTTTGGTGAGAAAGAAACAATGCTTCAGTCATAAATTTCTGTCCTACATTTTTCGGTTTTATCCCATAGAAATGTTTTCTATCACTTAATAATGGAACTATTGCTTTTCCATCAAATCTACCTAGTGCAGTCTTCTTCATGTCTTCTAATGATTTTATAACTAAAAATTCATTCGTAAATAACTCTGGTGTGTAATATCCATCTTTCTGTTTATCAAAATAAATGATATCATTCTTCTCAAGCTTACCATTTCTATAAAACTCGTCTAATTTACTTCCTGGTACAAAAACTTCTATTCTTCCAGTGTACATGAGTTCACTTTCTGGAAGACTCTCTTCATAAAAATCTTCTGATTCTAATCCCATGGTATCAGCCTTTATTCTTTCAAATATATCTTTAGTAATTAAGCAAACATTTTCTCCATCTTTTTTTAGACCTAAGCATAGCTGAATTATTCTATTATCTGCCTTTTTGGTATCCCATGATTTAGGTATTTCTATATTGGTGTGGTTTGTCTCTACTCTCAAGGTTCCACCACTTTCAAGCATGACACCTTTACTTAGATCTCCACTTGATCTGAGTTTATCCAGAATACGAGCTGCTTGACGAGCATTATACCCAAGGTCATTTTTATTTTTTTTCAAATTATCTAACTCTTCAAGTACCGTTTCTGGTATAATTACATTGTTTTCACCAAAACTATTAATAGCCCGAGGTGAATATAGAAGAACATTAGTATCTAAAACATAAGTCTTTTTCAATTTTTTTCCTCCTTCCATTACTATATTATATGATTGAAAAACAGAAAAAGATTAAATTTTAAAATTTTTCACAAATAAAAATATTGTTTTTGACAACTAATAATTTTTATTATATAATAAAGTAAATCAATGAATTAAATAAAATAAAGTGGTGATTCTATTGGATAATATTACTAAAGTATTTAAAGAAAAAAAACTTAAATTAACTCCTCAAAGAATTGCTGTATACAAATATCTTCAATCAACTAAAGCTCATCCATCTGCTGAAACTATATATAAAGCTCTTCAAGCTGATTATCCAACTATGAGTTTGGCAACTGTATATAAAGCTCTTAAAACTCTTGTAGAAGTTGATTTAGTTCAAGAATTGAATGTTGGAGAGGGTAATTTTAGATATGATGCTACTGTTGCTTCTCACCCACATATAGCTTGTTTACACTGTCATATCGTTGAAGATATTGAAGGAATTACTTTTGAAAGTATAAATAAAGATGTTCTAGAATACACGGATTTCGATGTTTATTCAAATCAAGTATATTTCTACGGTGTATGCAGTAAGTGCAAAGAAGAAATTTCAAATAACTAAAAAGCAGCTGTAAGCTTAGAGCTTACAGCTGCTTTTAATTATTTGAATACTAGTAGTCTTTTTCATATAAAATTTTATTTAATTCCTTTGTCATCTCTTCTTTTTCAATTTTACCATTCATAGTTTTCTCTAACAACTCAACTAAATCTTTTTCCATAGAACTTATAAGAAACCTATTGTAAATAAAATCGTTTTGTGAAGCCATTTCCAAATGTTTTGTTATATAATAATTCAATCCACCCAAATCTTTATTTATACTTTTGTCAGCTGAAATTTTACCTTCTTGTTCCATAATTTTATGAAACTCATTTCCAGTAAAGTAACGCATAAACTCCTTCTGAACCTTTTCATTTTTACTTATAGCTGGGAAACATATAATAGTATCTACAAAGGTTGGTGGTGAAATCCAATAATCTTCTATTTTGTAATTATCCCATACACTAATATTTTTATTCTTAAATTCACTTATATCACTGGAATTACTTATTATCAATGGTGCTTTACCTTCTATAAGATCATTGAGATCTTTTCTCTTTGCTGGTCTAAACATATCCCCACTTAAAATGCCTTCATCATATAATTCCTTAAACTTTACAAATCCATTTATCATTTCATGTTTATGAGTGTCAAAATTATTTAAATATACATAATTACTCATAAGCATACTTAAGAGAAAATTATGCACATTTTCATTACCATCAAATATAGGTATTTTTACATTATTATCTTTACATTTCTTTAGTAAAGATAATATATTATCATTCTCAGCATCTATATTGTACTGTTTAAGAAGATCAGCATCATAAAAAATTTCAAAGGTAGATGCATACATAGGAAGCCCATAAAATAAATTTTGAATTCTTCCATATGAGTTTATAGCACTATATGTTTTATCAAATAAATTTGTTCGATAATATATGTTATTCAAATTTGTAAGCAAGCCTTCTTTTTCAAACTCTCTCATTGTATTAGCTGAACAGAAAATAATATCTATATCTCCCTTATTTATTTCTTTAACTAACTGTTCCCTATTAATATCTTCTTTTATAGTAATATTGTAAAAATCATATTTCTTATTAAAATTTTCTACAAGCTTAGTCCTTACATCATTCCCATAAACATCACTAACTTGAAGTGCTATTGTTAAATCGATTTTCTCATTTTCATAATTTTCTTTATTACACCCTATTAATAGCAAGCTAAGCAAAGCTATCACTATTCCACATTTTACTCTTTTCACCATACTCCACCTCATGTTTCTCATTTTGATTATATCTTTTATTTTGTGATAAATTATTTAATTTATGCAAAATCCAAACTGTGGATATTCTTATTAACAAATTAACATAAGCTTTAATATACGAAGTCTTAAGTGAATATAATATATCAAAAGAGGTGGTGAAATGAAAAAAAGCATTTTTGTAGTATCATATTTTTTTATTTTAATTTTATCTTTATCAATAATTTTAATCATAAAGAGCAGTCCAGCTTCTTCTCCTGATGAAACAATATCTGTGTTTAATAAAGAAAATACATACTATACCATAGATTTAAATGGCGATCATATGAAGGACATAGTTCTCCTGTCATGGGATACAACTGGAGCAGATATAGTAATTTCAACTGAAGATGAGATTATCTCTATGAGTACTTTACTAAACAAAAAGGTTCAATCTCCATTCTATATTTTCTTTGAAGATATAACTGCTGATAATACTCCTGAGTTAATAATTTATGACCTATCGGAAAAAAATAAAAATATTTTATATGTATACACTCATACACAAGGTGTCTTCAAGAACATTCTAGAAGAACAATGCCAGTCATTTGGATTAGTTAAATTCACAGATTCTAAAAAAATCTGTATAACAACAGAAAAAGATTATTATTTATTTTCTCCAACAGCAAATAACACCTTAACAAAGAGTCCCTTCTCATCTCTTTCATCAATACTGAGAGAGGATTCATATTTTCAATTAATTGATATTATTACAGACTCAAACTTATACTCAAAACATAAAGAAGGAACCTTCAAGAAATCTACAATTCCCTCAAGCTTCATGGAGGATATTGCTCATGAAAACAGCACTTATTTAGGCGGGTATTTCTCAATAGAGATAGATAATGAAACATTTGAGTATTCACCAACAGAATGGCACAGCCTGTTCACTAAAACTGATAAACAATATTTAGAGTATATTTTTAGAATTGATAAAGATTCAATATCAATGGTTGAGAAATAAAAGAAGTGGAAAGTTGAAAATTGAAAACGGAAAACGTAGGATGCTTCTGCTTTAAGGCAGAAGCTACATTTTTTTATTCTTTAGGACAATAAGTTTTCACTCATTTTTTATAAATAAATATTGTATTTCTACTACAATGTTTTACCAAAGGTAAAACGAGTATACTTCTATTGTTTTATTACCAATAAAATAAAGGTTCTGACCTTAGTCAGAACCCTCCATCGTTTTCAACTTTCAACTTTCAATTTCCAAGTTGCTTTTATTCCGTTATTCCATAGTAATCATTATAAAGTCCTACTACTTTTTCAATAAATTCAGTATTGCCACTATTGAGCATAGCATTAATAATTTTTATCATCTTAAGAGAACTATAATTCTCTTCACCTATGTTCATTTCATCATCTGCGAATGACGTATATCCCATATCATATGATTCTGGATTGCTAAAAACGCCTTCAGGATTATCTTCCATTACCCCTTCGTTTTTTAGTTGATTAATTATGTTTGTTATTTGTGTCTGATCAACATTTTTCAATAAATCATTTACTTTATTCTCATCTAAACTACTCAATAAATCTGATAAGGTATCTTGAGCACCTTCATTATTTAAAGGACTATTTACATTGTTAGCAGCATTTACATTTTTATTAGGATTATTGTTATTGAATAATAATTTAGATATCAAATTCATATCTACATTTCCCAATAATTGCATGATTGGGCTGTTTCCTAATGAAGAAAAAAGTTGAATAAGTGGTGCCATCATTCCTCCAGCTGCTCCTAATAAACCACCTATATTTCCTAGTCCTCCACCCATCATATTTGGTCTTACTGGACCCATCTGACCCATTTGACCCATCTGACCCATCTGTCCCATAGGTCCCATTTGACCCATTTGACCCATAGGATTTTGTCCCATCATACCACCATTATTGAGAGGATTATTTCCGCCTAAAAAACCACCTAATGGATTATTATTCATCTGATTCATATTTCCTAAAGGATTCCTAGCTGTAAATGGGCTGTTATTCATTAGATTATTACCAAACCCATTTCCACCCATCATATTATTGTTTAGGTTATTGTTCATATTTCTTGCTAACTCTCTCTCTCTTCTCCTTCTCTTATGCTTTGACATGAAATCACCTCTCTTATATTAAGGAGGGTTCCCCCCCCTGTATTACCATCAATAGTACCATCCATACCTAGGTCTCCATGGATAAGCATAATATGGATAAGTATAATATGGATAAGTATAATAATATGGGTTAACATATCCTGGCCACCATAAGTTTCCATACCATGGTCCCCATAGGTATCCTCTTCTTGCTAGACGCCTATATGCACGTCTATCTCTCCTATATCTTGACATGGTATCACCTCTCTTATATTAAGGAGGGCACCAGCCCTCCCTATTACTAAAATCTTCTGTAGCCGCCGTAGCCACCAAATCCGCCATATGGGCCGATTCCTCTACCAAATCCGCCGCAACCGCAAGATAAGAAATATAATGTGATAATGAATATAATTCCAGCAAAGCATTTATCATCTTTTACAGGTCTCTTTTCACATCCACATGGATCCACTCCAGCTCTGCATCCTCCATGATGACCGCACCCACCAAATTCTCTACCAAAGAATAGAAGAACTAAAATAAGGATTATCAATGATGGAAATGTACAGCAACCGCGTGAGTAATAATTTCCTCCTATTGGTCCACAGCAAGTTTGTTTACAACAGCAACTTTGTCTACAACAACAATTTGAACTTGACATACTAAAACCTCACTTTATTCGCATTGGTTTAGATGCCTATCGTTCTTCTAATAAAGTCCTCTTCTTCCAGGTCCACAGCATGATAAGAAATATAATGTGATGATGAAGATTATACCGCCAAAGATTCCGTCGTTTGAGCCAAAGAAGCCAGCGCTACCTCTTTCTTCTTCACATGGACCTCTTCTTACTAGACCTCTACCGAAGAACAATAAGATAAGGATCAATATGACTAAAGATGAAAAATTACAACATCCTGTTCCAAATCCTCCGTGAGCTAATGGTGCACCAACAGTTGGCATCATCCCATAGCACTTTGTATGGCATCTACATCTTGACATTTAATTCCCTCCTTTTTCTTTAGAAATTTTTTGGGTTAAACTAAGCTGTTATTAGTATCCCATTCCACATCCGTATTGAGGTGTGAAGCATTTTCCTGGTCCACAACAAGATAGATAGAATAATGTGATGATGAAGATGATTCCACCGAATAATCCGTTGAATCCAAATCCGTCACCATGTCCTCTTTCTTCTCCACATGGGCCTCTTTTTCCGAATCCCTTACCAAAGAATAATAGGATTAGGATTAATATGATTAGTGTTGAGAAATTACAACAATTTGTTCCATATCCTCCACCTGCAAATCCGCAGTGTGGCATTGGCATAGCCATTGGTTTACAACAACAGTTTCTTGACATTTTATTCACTCCTTATTCTCTAAAAGATTTATTTTAATATTTTTAGTCTATAAACTCTATTGTCTAATTAGTTATTTAATTTAAGCTATTAACATCCCATTCCGTATCCTGGTGTATGACATTTTCCTGGTCCACAACAAGATAGATAGAATAATGTGATGATGAAGATGATTCCACCAAAGATTCCAGTTCCTCCTAAGAATCCGCCATGTCCTTCATGATCGTCACAAGGTCCTCTTCTTCTACCAGCTAAGCTTTGACCGAAGAATAATAAGATAAGAATTAAGATAATTAGTGCTGAGAAATTACAGCATCCTGTTCCATATCCTCCACCTGCAAATCCACAGTGTGGCATTGGCATAGCCATTGGTCTTTGACAACAACATTTTCTTGACATTATATTCACTCCTTATTTTATAATTGAATTTGTAATTGAATTTGTGTTCTTAAAGTTTTCCATTGAGTACAGCATTATACTATAAGCTTCGTAATGATTATTATTGAGGTTATTACATTTTTTTAACACCTTTTGTTTTCAGCTATTACTTATGCTAGTTAAGTTGAAGGATCTGCTGAAACTAATCCCCCTGTGTCTATTCCTCCGCCGCCACCGAAAAAGAACCGTCTTCTAAACAAGAAGAAACCGATAAAGATTAATATGATGATCCACCAAATACCGAATCCTCCACATCCATATCCATATCCTCCTACTGGTGGGTAATAAGAAGCAGGTTGAGCACCTGTTGGTTGTTCTCCACCACATTCGCATAGTTGAGCTTTATACTTTCTATAAGCCTTCCTACACTTCTTCCTTTTCTTTCTGTCACAGCACGCGTCACATCCACTTGGGTCTATACAGCATTCACAACATGGGTCACAACATCCATTTGAACCTCCATATGGGTTTGCTCCATATGGGTTTGCTCCATAAGGTGATACTCCGTAAGGGCTTCCATATGGTCCATATCCAAATCCTGGACCCAATCCATATCCTCCATATCCAAAACCAGCTATTGCAATTAAGAAGATTACGAATATAAATAATATTCCTATGCCTCCAAAACCGAAACCGCCGCCACCGCCGCCAATGTTACCCAAAATATTATTGATAGTGTCATTATCTATTCCACCAGCGCCGCCTTGGCTATTGTTCATAACATTGCTTAAGAGGCTGTTAATATCCACATGATCTCCTCCTTTCAGTAGCTAAATTTATTTTTTTTATCTTTTGTATAGTACATATTATTCTTATACTTCAAATTTGACACAAAAAAAGAACCATAAATATTTTTCATTTATGGTTCTTTTTTATTGAAACTTTTAATGTGACAAAGTTTCTTTAAATTTTCTATTTTTTATTTTATAAATCCTTTTCAAGCTCATTTAACAATGCTTCAATACCAACCTTCTTAAGAGAAGAGAAAAATATTATCTTTTCATCATCAGGCATTCCTAATGTTTCTCTAATTCTTTTCTCAGATTTTTTAATCTCATTTCTCTTAAGTTTATCTTCTTTAGTTGCTATAACAAGTACATTGCCTCCATAATACTTAACCCATTCATACATCATTATATCATCTTCAGTTGGCTTATGACGACCATCAACTAGAAGTACTATTCTTCTAAGAGGCTCTCTATTTAGAAGGTACATCTCCATCATCTTACCCCATTTAGCCTGCTCAGTTTTAGAAACTTTAGCATAACCATAACCAGGTAAATCAACAAAGTAGAACTCGTCGTTTATTAAGAAGAAGTTTACAAGCCTAGTTTTACCAGGCGTTCCACTTACCTTAACAAGTTTTTTTCTATTTGTTATAGTATTAATAAGTGATGATTTTCCAACATTTGATCTACCAACAAAAGCAAATTCCGCTCTATTATCTATAGGATATTGCTCTGGTTTTACTGCTGATATAATAAATTCTGCATTAGTTATTCTCATTTGTTTTCTCCTTAATTAGCGCATTACTTAAAACATCATCAATGTTCTTAGAAATTATAAAGTTAACTTTACGTTTTACGCTATCTGGTATTTTATCAATATCTTTTTGATTTTCAAAAGGTATGATAATATCTTTAACACCAGCTCTATATGCTGCAAGTGATTTTTCCTTAAGTCCTCCTATTGGAAGCACTCTTCCTGCAAGAGTGATTTCTCCAGTCATTGCAACATCATGTCTAACTTTCTTACCAGATAAAGCTGACACCAATGCTGTTGTCATTGTAATACCTGCTGAAGGTCCATCTTTAGGTACTGCGCCCTCTGGAACATGAATGTGAATATCCTGCTCTTTATAGAAATTTGGACTTATATCATATTTTTTTGCATTTGCTCTAACGAGACTATAGGCAGCTTTCGCTGATTCCTGCATTACATCTCCCAGTTTTCCTGTTAACTGTAATTTACCTGAACCTTCCATAACACTTACCTCAACTGGAAGTGTATCTCCACCATATGCTGTCCAAGCTAATCCTGTTACTATTCCAACTTTATCTTCTTTATCAATCAACTCATAAGTATAAATCTCTTTTCCAAGATATTTCTTAACATGATTGATTGTAATACTTACACTTTCCTTATCTTTTTCAACCATCTCTGTGATAGCTTTTCTAACTACTGATGCTATCTTTCTCTGAAGGTTTCTTACACCTGATTCCTTTGTATAATGTTCTATTATATATTTTATTGCCTTATCTGATATTTTAATTTTACCATCTTCAATAGTATGCTCTTCAAGAACTTTCTTTAATAGATGTCTCTTTGCAATATGGAATTTTTCAATATTAGTATATCCACCTACATTAATAACTTCCATTCTATCAAGAAGAGGTCTTGGAATTGTCTCTAAAGTATTTGCTGTTACAACAAACAATACTTTTGAAAGATCATAATCAAGTTCAATATAGTGATCTCTAAAGGTATCATTTTGCTGTGAATCAAGCACCTCAAGAAGTGCATCAGCTGGATCTCCTTTAAAGTTACTGCTCATCTTATCTATCTCATCTAATAAGAATAATGGATTTTTAGATTTAGCTTGTTTCATACCATAGATTATTCTACCAGGTATAGCACCTACATAAGTTTTTCTATGTCCTCTAATATCAGCTTCATCTTTCATTCCACCTAAGGACATTCTAACAAATTTCTTATCTAAAGCATGTGCAATAGATTTAGCTATAGATGTTTTACCAACTCCTGGAGGTCCAACAAGACATAATATAGGAGCATTTAATCTTCTTGATATTTTTCTTACAGCTAGATATTCTATTATTCTCTCTTTAACATCTTCAAGACCATAATGTTCTTCATCAAGAATCTTTCTTGCTCTCTTAATGTCTAAATTATCTTTAGTGATAGTTTTCCATGGCAGCTCTATTATCCAATCTAAATAACTTCTGATTACAGTGCTCTCAGAAGAATAAAAAGAAGTACTCTTTAATCTTTTAAGTTCATAATAAGCTTTTTCTTTAACCTCTTTAGGAAGCTTAGCTTTTTCTATCTTCTTCTCATATTCCTGTATTTCCTTAGAACTCTCATCATCTTCACCAAGTTCTTGTTGAATAATCTTCATCTGTTCTCTCAAATAGTACTCTTTTTGAGATTTATCTATTTGCTTCTTAACCTTCGTTCCAATCTTCTTTTGTAATCTTAATACTTCATTTTCATTCTTAAGAATTTCAAGTATTCTCTCAAGTCTCTTGTTAAGATCTTTTATCTCCAATAATTCCTGTTTAGCAGTAGTTTTTAATACCATCAATGCACTAACTATATCTGCAAATTCGGCACTCTCTTCAAGTTCTTCTAAATTGATTATAGAATCTGGTGCTACATTTCCAGATAGTTCAATATATTCATCAAATTCCTCTTCAATTGCTCTAATCAAGGCTTCCTTTTCATTTTCATCACCTTGAATGTCTTTTACTTCCTCTACCTCTGCAATATAGTATGGGTCTTCGCTTATATAATCAATAATCTCGGCTCTATATTTACCTTCAACCAGTACTCTAATGCTATTCCCTGGAAGCTTCAAAATCTGCTTTATATAACAAACTGTTCCGATTTTATAAATCCCCTCAATATCAGGATCTTCAACAATTGCTTTTTTCTGTGATACCAAAAATATCAATTGCTTATCAGACATAGCCTCTTCTAAAGCTTTAATTGATTTCTCTCTACCAACATCAAAGTGTATAACCATATTTGGGAAAATAGTTATCCCCCTTGTAGGAATCATGGGTAAGGATCTTTTTGTATTTTCCATTTTAGTCCCCCCTTAAACATTTTTATATATTTTCAATTTTTAATATTAAATAGGCAATTTTATATTAATAATAGACTTTAACTAGTATATTATACCTATAAAATTGCCTTTATTCAACTTAATTTTCCACAGTTTCACTACATTCTTTGCTCTGTGCGCTTATTATTCCATATTCCGATGTGATTATACCATTCTCTTCAATAGATGGTGCCTCTATTGATTTAATAAGAGCCGCTTCAATAACTTCATTTATATTACTCACTGGAATAATTTTAATTTCTTTAAAATTCTCAAAATTATTTTGCCAATTATCCTTTGGTATTATTACAGTCTCAACTCCTGCTTTTATTGCAGCTTTAATCTTTGCTGTAACACCTCCAATAGGTTTTACTCTTCCATGTATTGATACCTCACCTGTCATAGCCACCTTATTTGATACAGGTATATTTTTTATGGCACTGAATATCGCAGTTGTCATGCTAACCCCTGCTGATGGTCCATCCACTGGTCCTCCACCTGGAAAATTCACATGAATGTCAAAATCATGACATGGTATATTATAAACATTCTTTATAACTGTCATTACATTTTCTACTGAACACCTAGCATTACTTTTTCTTATAAGTTTTCTATTTTGTGAGGTAATCTCTTCTTGCTCAACCACACCTGTAATATTTATTTTTCCATCACCATTTCGAGCTTTCATAGCAGTTGCTTCAATCTCCATTAAAGTTCCCATATTAGCTCCAAATACAGCTAATCCATTTACAAATCCAATCTGTGGTTTATTATTAATTTTAACTTCAGGTCTTGGTGTAAAATGTCCATTCTCAATTACCCATTCTAAATCTTCCACAAGAACCTTATTTCTCTCATGATTTATGGCAATTCCACATGCTAATTGTACTAAATTTACTGCTTCTCTACCATTTGTTGTGTACTTTCCTACCATTGAAGGTATTTCTTCATCCATTTCCATTCCCATCTTCATAACAGCATTTTTAGCTATCAATTCTGTCTCTTCTGCTAATAATCCTCTAAAAAATACTTCTACAGCTCTTGATCTTATAGCAGGATTAATCTCTTCTGGTCTTCTAGTAGTTGCCCCAATAAGTCTAAAGTCTGCAGGCAATCCATTTTCAAAAACTTCTCTAATATATTGTGGATAATTCATAGAACTATTGGAATTATAGTATGCACTATCTAAAAATACCTTTCTATCTTCCATTACCTTCAAAAGTTTATTCATTTCTATAGGGTGAAGTTCTCCAATTTCATCCATAAACAGCACTCCACCATGGGCTTTTGTTACTGCACCTGGTTTTGGTTGAGGTACTCCTGCACTTCCAAGAGGTCCTGCTCCCTGATATATAGGATCATGTACAGAACCGATTAATGGATCTGCTATACCTCTATCATCAAACCTTATTGTTGTTGCATCAATCTCAATAAACTTTGAATCTTGTCTAAAAGGAGAATGTTTTTTTGTTTTTGCATATTCCAAAACCAATCTAGCAGCTGCAGTCTTACCAACACCTGGTGGTCCATAAATTATAACATGCTGAGGATTAGGTCCGCATATTGCAGCCTTTAATGCTTCAATCCCTGAAGATTGACCTATTATTTCATCAAACTTTTTAGGTCTGCTCTTTTCAGTAAGAGGTACACTTAACCTAATAGCTCTCATTCTTCTCAAGTTTTCCATTTCTTTGCTTGTATCTCTAGTCTGTGTTGATTTATTTATCTTTTGTGTCTTCAACGCATTAAAAAAATATAGTCCAATAATTACCGTAAAAAACATCTGAATAATCATAAGTACATTGGTTGTCATTTTTTTCCCCCTATAGTATAATTTTTTATTTATTCCTACCTTTTATTATTAACAGAAGGGGATTGTTATATTCTAGAAAAACAAAAAAATGTTAATGCGTTTTTTAACAAAAACCGTTTAAAACAAATGGAGAATTGAGAATGGAGAATGCAGGATGCTTCTGACTAAGGTCAGAAGCTACATTTTATTGTTCTTTAGGCCAAGATGTTTTTACTCATTTTATCTTCAGATAAAATATTGTATTTAACGTACAAGGTTTCACCTAAAGAGAAAGGGGTAAACATCTATTGTTTCATTACCAATAAGATGTAGTTTCTGCTCACAGAGCAGAAACATCCATCATTCTCCATTCTACATTATCCATTATCCATTAAAAAAAGCGTTGCTTTAAGCAACGCTTTTGTTTACGCCGTTTCCGGCCCTTTTAATTCTTTTTTCTTTTTAACTTTCTTTAAAGGTTTACGCTTTCCTTCTTCTACAAAGAATAGTTCAGGTTTCTTAGTTTCTATAGTTTCTTTATTAATAAGAACCTTGTATACTTCTTCTTTTGAAGGAACCTCAAACATAATATCTCTCATAGAATCCTCTATGATAGATCTTAAGCCCCTTGCACCAGTATTTCTAGAGATTGCTTTTTTTGCAATTTCACTCAAGGCTTCATCAGCAAACTCAAGTGTAACATCATCCATCTCAAAAAGCTTCTGATATTGTTTAACTAGAGAATTCTTTGGTTCACTTAAGATTCTTACTAAAGCCTCTTCATCAAGACTTGCAAGAGTCACTAGCATTGGTAATCTACCAACAAACTCTGGAATTAATCCAAACTTTAATAGATCTTCAGGCATTAAATTCTCAAGAAGTTTTCCAACATCTTTTTCTTCTTTTGATTGAATTTTAGCACCGAATCCCATTATTGATTCTCTTGTTCTCTTTTGAATTATCTTATCAACACCATCAAATGCCCCACCACAAATAAATAAGATGTTAGCAGTGTTTATTTGTATAAACTCTTGATGAGGATGTTTTCTACCACCTTGTGGCGGTACAGATGCAACAGTTCCCTCTAATATCTTAAGAAGTGCCTGCTGAACACCTTCACCTGATACATCTCTTGTGATTGAAGGATTTTCTGATTTTCTTGCAATCTTATCAATTTCATCTATATAGATAATTCCTCTTTCAGCTCTTTCAATATCATAATCAGCATTCTGTATTAGCTTTAATAGAATATTCTCAACATCTTCACCAACATACCCTGCTTCTGTTAATGTAGTCGCATCTGCTATAGCAAATGGTACATTTAACATCTTTGCCAATGTTTGTGCTAAATAAGTCTTACCACATCCTGTAGGACCTACTAGAAGAACATTACTCTTCTGCAAATCAATATCATCAACATTCACTTTAGAATTTATTCTCTTATAGTGATTGTAAACAGCCACTGATAATGCTTTTTTAGCGTTCTCTTGCCCAACGATATATTGATCTAAATATTTCTTAATTTCAATTGGTTTTGGTAAACTCTCCATTTGAACATCAACATTCTCGTCAAAGTCATCAGCAATGATTTCAGAGCATAACTCAATACATTCATCACATATATATGCTCCTGGACCAGCAATCAATCTTCTTACAACATCTTGATTCTTGCCACAAAAGGAACATTTTAACTGTTTCTTTTCATCATATTTTGGCATTTTTACACCTCACAGGTTATTTCTTTTTAGTAATTACTTCATCTACTAATCCGTATTCTTTTGACTCATCACCAGACATGAAATAATCTCTCTCAACATCTATTTCAATTTTTGATAAAGGTTGCCCTGTTCTTTCACTAAGTATTTGGTTTAGCTTTTCTTTTGTTCTTAATATTCTTTTTGCATGAATATCTATATCAGTTGCTTGACCTTGGAATCCTCCTAAAGGTTGGTGTATCATTATTTCACTATTAGGCAGTGCAAATCTTTTTCCTTTTTCACCTGCAGCTAATAAGAATGCTCCCATAGAAGCCGCTAAACCTACACAGATTGTAGATACATCTGGCTTAATATATTGCATAGTATCATAAATAGCCATTCCTGCTGTAATAGAACCACCAGGACTATTTATGTAAAGATATATATCCTTATCTGGATCATCTGCTTCTAAGAAAAGTAATTGTGCTACTACTAAATTCGCTGTTACATCATTAACTTCTCCACCTAAGAAAACTATTCTATCTTTAAGTAATCTTGAGTATATATCGTATGATCTTTCTCCTCTGTTAGATTGCTCAACAACCATTGGTACATAAGCCATATAATTCCCTCCTTTAAATAGGTAATACTTAAATAAGTTATACTTTAATTCTTTCCTAACATTTAAAAGACTAATCAGAAATATTAATTTTAATATTTTCTGAATATTCCAAAGATTATTATTTGAAAATTGCCAGATTATCTCTGGCAATTTTACTTGTTATATATTATGCAGTAACTTTACTATTATCAACTATTAATTTAACAACTTTTTCAGATTTTAATTCATCATTTAACATAGCGCCTTGAGTTTTGATGATTAACTCAGCAGTTTCTTCTGCTTTTTCACCACCATATTGCTTAGCAATCTCTAAAGCTTTTTCTTTAGCTTCTTCTTCGCTAACCTCTATGTTCTCAACTTTAGCTATTTCACTTAATACTAAGCTTGACATAACTTTCTTCTCAGCATTTTCTTTCATCATTTCTCTTACTTTTTCAGCAGTGTTATTAGTGTACTTGTAGTAAGTTTCTAAATCTAATCCTTGATATTGTAATCTCATTTCAAGATCTTTAACCATGTGGTCAATTTCTCTTTCGATCATTACTTCTGGGATATCAATTTCTGCATTTGCAATTACTTTTTCAAGTAAAGCTTCTTCAAATTCTCTTTCAGCTCTTGCAGTGTTAGATTTCTCTAATTTTGCTCTTAAGTCATTCTTATATTCTTCAACTGTATCGAATTCTGAAACGTCTTTGATGAACTCATCATCTATTTCAGGTAATTCTTTAGCTTTGATAGCTTTGATTTTTACTTCGAATTTAGCAGGTTTGTTGTTTAAATCGTCTCTTCCGTAGTTTTCAGGGAAAGTAACATTAACTTCTTTCTCTTCTCCAACTTTAGCTCCGATTAATTGCTCTTCAAAATTATCGATGAAAGACTTAGATCCGATTGTTAATTCGTAATCTTCAGCTGTTCCACCTTCAAATTCTACTCCATCAACAGAACCTTTGAAATCGATTGTTACGATGTCTCCATCTACAACTTCACCATCGTTCTTCTCAACTGTTCTAGCATTCTGCTCAGCTTTAGCTTTTAAGTTTCCTTCGATTTCTTCTTCAGTTACTTCATAAGTATTCTTTTCTGCTTCAATTCCTTTGTATTCACCTAATTTAACTTCTGGAGTTACTACAACCTCAGCAGTATAGATAAAATCTTTACCTTCTCCAATTTCAACTACATCAATCTTTGGATAGTCTACTGGAGTAATTCCTGCTTCTTCAACAGCTGCTGGATATGTTTCATCACAACAGAAGTTTATAGCATCTTCAAAGAAAACACCTTCTCCGTAGAACTTCTTGATAACGTTCATTGGTGCTTTTCCTTTTCTGAATCCAGGTATATTGAACTGCTTAGCATTCTTCTTATAAGCTTTCTTAATTCCTTCATTAAATTTCGCTGAATCAACCGAAATCTCTAATTTAACAACGTTATTTTCTAACTTTTCAACTTTAACGTTCATTATTTCATTCCTCCTAAAATTTCTATCTCGTAAATGTATCAGCCTGATTGTATAGCCTCAACATAATTGTAACCTAAAACATTATATCATAATGAATACTGCATTACAATATTATTACATATACTCCCCCTTGAAACAATACTTTAGGGGAAAATTTTTAAAAATTTTACTTAGCTTTAACTTAAATTTCATTATTTTTTTATAATACCATTTTTATCTACCTTATAATCTTTTCCAGCAACTTGAATTTTAATCAAATTATTATCTCTTTCACCAATAATTATCTCTTTTCCGCTTAACTTGCTATTGTTAATAAAAGTATATATGCCCTCGTTGATTTTGTATGTCCATATATATAAATTTTTCTTGGAGTTTATCCAAGGCAGACCGCTTACATAAACTATTGTATTTTCATCTACGAACTTTGGTGACTTGCACCAAACATAATCTTCATAATTGCCAAGAACATATTCTTTTGTGAAAGTTTTTTTCTTTGTAGATATATAATCAGGCTTTGTTATGTCTACAGCTGTAAAATCTTCTTTAATTAAATATGTATTTTGTGATTTGGTTATGTTAATTACAGCCATATTTCCTAAAATATCAGATTCAATTTCTTGTTCTTGATCAATGGATATAAATTCTTTTTTTCCATTGAGGATTTTATAGTTAAGAGTTATCATCATTTCTCTTCCAAGTCCAATATATTCAGATTTTAACTCGTTATTTTCTTTTTCATCATTACCCTTCTTAATTGCTTCATCTTCTTTTATATCTTCTTCAATATCTACTTTCTTTTCCGTATCATCAATAATTTCATCTGCCTTTACTTTTTCAGCATCATTCTTTTGAGTATTTTCTTCCTTTATATTATTCTCTTTAATATTCTCTTCATTTTTTTCTGCTACCTTATTATCATTCTCTCTCTCTTTAAAGATGGCAAAATTCTTTATACCTGCTCTAATATTATCTATGTTCTTATCATTAAAAGATAAAAATAAAACACTTCCTACAGCAACAAAAATTATAAGAAATAAAATAATTCTTTTTCTTCTTCTCTTTTTCATGTTACCACCATAGTTTTCACTGAATATACTTGGTTTAGCCACCTAATCGCCTCCTTTAAATTCATTTGTAATTTACATGCTCTCCTATTTATTATAACTCATAATTACTTTAATTTATAACCCTTTTTCCTTTTTTTTCACCAATCACTACTATAATAATGCAATAATTTTTGGTAATATTTTCTTTTTATACTTTTTTTCTAATTGATTGTATTATTAAAAGAGGTATGCCTTTAATAAAAGCATACCTCTTTTAATATATATATATATAACAGTTTTTTTATTTTATTTTTCTGCTTCCTGGTTTAACAATCTCAATTTTACCTTCTTTACATATTGGGCACTCTTCAGCATCATAACTTTCAATGTTAATTTCTTCTGCACTGTAGATTGGAAGATCTAAGTTACTGCTCTTTCTGTCAATTACACATGCAATTCCTATAACTTCTCCACCTAGTTCTCTAATAACCTCTGCTGTTTCTAATGATGACTTACCAGTTGTAACAACATCTTCTACTATTAAAACCTTCTCACCTTTTTCAATTGTGAATCCTCTTCTTAATGCCATTTTTCCGTCAACTCTCTCAGTAAACACATTTGGCTTACCTAATTGGCTAGCAAGTTCGTATGCAGGTAATATTCCTCCCATAGCAGGTCCTACAATCTTATCAACATGTACATTTCTATCTTTAATCTTTTTAGCTACAACAGCCATAACCTCTGCACCCATCTCTGTATTTATAAATAATTTTGCACATTGGCAATATTGTCCGCTGTGTCTTCCTGATGATAATAAAAAATGTCCTGTTAAAAGTGCTCCACACTCTCTCATTATTTCAAATACTCTACTCATATTATTAACCCTCCATATTGTATTGTTTCTATTCTATATGATTCCTCTTATTTCATCTAAACTCTTAATATTCTGTTCAATCATGAATTTTTCAATTCCTTCTAATATCTCTATTGGGGCACATGGATTGTAAAAATTCGCACTTCCCACTGATATTGCCTCTGCCCCTGCCATTATAAACTCTATTGCATCTTCCCATGTGCATATTCCGCCCATGCCAATTACAGGTATGTTTACATTTTTGCATACCTCATGTACCATCCTTAAGGCTATAGGTTTTATAGCAGCTCCTGATAGTCCTGCATATACATTTTTAAAAATTGTCTTCCTATTATATATATCAATTCCCATTGCTTTAAAAGTATTTACTAATGATATTGCATCAGCACCTGCTTTTTCACATGTTACAGCCATATCCACAATATCCTCTGCATTAGGAGATAATTTTACAATCATAGGCTTCTTACATACAGCTTTAACCTCTTTTACAACCTTGTAAGCATCTGCGCTTTTTATTCCGAAGGCCATCCCACCTTCTTTAACATTAGGACATGATATATTAAGCTCTATCATATCTACATCACTTTCACTTAATCTCACTGCCCCTTCAATATATTGTTCAAGTGTGTTTCCACCTAGGTTAGCGATTATTGTTGTATTAATTCCACCACAATATTCTTCGTATTTTTCCATGAATGTATCTATTCCTGGATTCTGAAGTCCGATACTGTTTATTAAACCACCTTCAACCTCATAAACTCTTCTTCCTTCATTTCCTAGCTTTTCATTTATAGTTAATCCCTTTGATGTTATTGCCCCTAGTCTATCAACATCATAAAACTGTGCATAATCTTTTCCAAAACCAAAGGTTCCAGATGATGTAATAACAGGGTTTTTCATTTCAATACCAGCGATTCTACAAGTAAGATCTACTTTACTCATGCCAAATCAACTCCTCTCCAGAAAATACAGGCCCTTCTTGACAAACTCTTTTTATTCCCCATTTTGTTTCACAAACACAGGCTAAACATGCTCCTACACCACATGCCATGTAATTTTCCATAAGAACTAATGACTTAACTTTGTTTTTTCTACACTCTGATATAACCTTTTTCATCATAATTTCTGGTCCACATGTAATAACTAAGTCGTAGTTTTCAACAGGTAAGTGGTCTGTTATATAACCTTTTACCCCTTTTACTCCCGTTTCTGTGGATATCTTTATTGAATTTACATTTTTTTCCACATTTTCCACAGAATAATCCACAGACTTAAATCCACAAAATAAATCTATTTTCTTTTCTTTCAACTCATTAATTAGCTGTGTTATAGGCGCTACCCCTATTCCACCAGTTACTACAGCAATTTTCCCTTCAATCTTTTCTATTTCATCTATATCAAATCCATTTCCTAAAGGGCCAAACATTTCAATAGTATCTCCTTCAGAAATCTTTGATAACTCTTTAGTTCCTTTACCTTTTGCCATATATAGAAATGATATCCCATCTTCTTCTACACTGTGTATACTGATTGGTCTTGGAAGCATTGTGTAGTTCTTCTGCGGTTTAATCATATAAAACTGTCCACTTTTCCCCTTAAAATCACCTTGAAGTTTCATTAGATATATATCATCTACTACATTTCTGTTCTCTTTTATGAGAGCATTTTTATAGTTATTCATTCCAGTCACCAATTACCTTTCTCATGTCTTCAACTTCTTTTACAGCACATTCTATTGGATTAAGTTCCCCATTTTCGTACTTCTTGTATGCCATGAGAATTCCTCTTGATGAATTTACAACTCCACCATTTCCTTTGTGAAGTAATTTATTTACTACAGTTGCAGCTCCACCTTGTGCCCCATATCCAGGGATAAGGAAGAACATATTCTTGTATCTATTTCTTATTGCTTCACTCTCTTCTTCATGAGTACATCCAACTACTCCTCCGATAGAGCTGTATCCACAAGCACCTAAATATTTATTTCCAAGCTCATAGATTTGATCCCCAGTGTGTTCAAATACCGCTTTTCCATTTTCTAATTTTTCAAATTGAATATCTCTAGCCCCTTTATTAGATGTTCTTATAAGTGGGAAAATCCCCTTATCTCCTCTTTTAAGATATTCTTCATAAGGCTCTATACTATCCATTCCCATGTATGGGTTTACAGTGATAAAATCTGTTTCGAAATCTCCCTCAAAATGAGCTTTTGCATATTGAGCTGCTGTTTTTGCAATATCTCCTCTTTTAATATCACTGATAGCTAACATTCCATTGCTTCTTATATATTTTAATGTTTCTGCATATACCTTCAATCCCTCTAATCCTAATGCTTCATAGTATGATATTTGCACCTTGAATATTGCACACTTATCTTTTAGAGCATCTATTAGTGAAATGTTGTAATTTAGTATAGCTTCTGCAGGAGAGTTGAATTTCTTCTTGAACCCTTCTGGAATATAGTCATAATGTGTATCTAATCCTACACATACATTTCCCTTGTTCAAAACCGCTTCATGTAATCTATCTATTATCATTACTTTTCCCTCCTGTATATGAACTCACCATTTTTAATTGTAGCTTCTATTACTCCATAAAATTCTCTTCCTAATAGAGGAGTGTTCTTTCCTCTTGAAACAATATTTTCCTCTTTAATTAATTGAGTTTTCTTTAAATTAACTATTGCAATATCCCCATCATATCCCTCTTTAATCTTACCCTTTTTAAGATTAAGTATCTTAGCTGGATTAGATGACATAAGCTCACTTAGCTTATTCAATGTTACCTTTCCACTTTTCACAAGTTCTGAATAACATATTGGGAATGCAAATTCTATCCCTGATATACCTGGCGCTCCATTTTTCTTATCTTCTAATGTATGAGGAGCATGATCAGTAGCTATTGCATCAACCGTACCATCATTTATACCCTTTATAATCTCCATTACATCTTGATTTTCTCTAATTGGAGGATTAACTCTGTAATCACTTATTCCTTCAGGATTCATTATGTGATGAGGGGTAACCTCACAGGTTACATTTACTCCGTTTTTCTTCCCACTTCTAATAACATCTATAGCCTCTCTTGTACTTACATGACACATATGAAGTCTACCGTCCACCTCTTTTGCTATTTGAACATCTCGTTCAGTCATGTTGTTCTCTGCATCTCTCATATTATCTGCTGATGAATCCTCTGCATGAGACATGAATATCCATTCTTTTTTATTACATATATTAAGGATACTTCTCATTACCTTATCATTCATTACACCTTTTCCATCATCTGAAATACATTTTACTTTTTCAGAATCTAAACCTTCAAGGTGAGAATAATCATCTCCCATTAGACCAGATGTTCCTGCAATACATTGATTTATATCAATTAATCCTATTTCTTTATTTCTATTGTTTATTATATTAAGAACTTCCATATTATCGCATACTGGGTTTGTATTTGCCATCAATGTTACATGGGTATACCCACCTTTTGCAGCAGCTTCACTTCCACTCTCAATATCTTCTTTATATGTGTATCCAGGCTCTCTAAAGTGTGCATGGAGATCTATGAAGGCAGGCATTAAAACCCCTTCCCCCATAGTTCCTTGTGCTTTTCTTTCTATTATGTTAGCTATTTTTCCATCTACTATTTGCACATCACCAAATAATGTTCTATCACAATCAACAATCCAATAATTTTTTAGTTCCATACTTTTATTTTTCATTAAAAAGGACTATATTCTCCATCACAGTATTCGCATCTATATATGCCCTTATTACCGCTTGCTAGATAAAACTTATTTGGGATATTGCTTTCTATACTTGTGATGCATCTTGGATTATTACATTTTATGATGTTTTCAATTTTCTCTGGTAATTCAAGTGATATCTTATCAGTTATAACTCCGTCCTCAATGATATTTATAGTTATATTTGGGTCAACAAATCCTAAAAAATCATAGTCAAGATCTATATGCTCGTCTATCTTAATGATATCTTTTCTTCCAACTGCGTTACTGGATACGTTCATTATAAGAGCAACTGGTGTTTTTGATTTATTTAATTTAAGGTGTGAGAAAATCTTCTCTCCTAATCCCGCTTTAATATGATCTATTACGATTCCTTTATTAATACTATTGATTGTTAACATTATTCATCCCTCCCTAATAACTTAAGAATTAATGCCATTCTTGCATACATACCATACTTAACCTGGTTAAAGTATTTTGCTCTCTTGTTATCATCAACGGAAACATGTATCTCGTTTACCCTTGGAAGTGGATGCATAATTATCATATCTTCTTTTGCATTCTGAAGTTTTTCATTAGTGAGTATATATCTATCCTTAAGTCTCACATAATCATCTTCATTGAAGAATCTTTCTCTTTGAACTCTTGTCATGTATAGAATATCTAGTTCTTCAATAACCTCATCGATTTTCTTAACTTCTTTATATTTAATATTATTTTTTTCTAATATTTCTTCTTTAATATAATTTGGGATTTTTAATTCATCTGGGGATATTAAGTAGAATTCTACCCCTTCATATCTAGACATAGCTTTTATAAGTGAGTGAACAGTTCTTCCGAACTTAAGGTCACCGCATACACCGATTTTAAGATTTGTTAATCTGTATTTTAATGATTTGATTGTTAATAGATCTGTTAATGTTTGAGTTGGATGCTGATGTCCTCCATCTCCTGCATTAATAACTGGAATTGCTGAATTCATAGCTGCAACCTTTGGAGCACCTTCTTTAGGATGTCTCATAGCAGCAATATCAGCATAACATTCGATTGTTTTAATTGTATCTGCAACACTCTCTCCCTTTGCAGCAGAGCTTGAAGCAGCCTGTGAAAATCCAATAATACTACCTCCCAATCTAAGCATAGCTGCCTCGAAAGATAGTCTTGTCCTTGTACTTGGCTCATAAAATAAAGTTGCTAATATCTTACCTCTACAAGATTGTGAATACTTCTCTGGATCCTCTATAATCTTCTGACCTAAATCAAGAATCTCATAGATCTCCTCAACTGATAAATCCATTGGATCAATTAAACTTTTTCCTAACATATTTACTCCTCCTTCTAAGTCTCTCTGTACTTTATTAAAGGTGGAAGGTTAGCACAAAATAAAAAAGCGCTTTCCCTACAGGAAAGCGCACTAAGTCCAACTAAAAATATACGTTATGTGCTATCTTCCTTACTGATGTCTCGCATCAGATTAAAGGTCTTTAGTAGAATTTACTACAAATCCATTATAAAGTCAAGCCTCTTTTTAAAGTTTTTTTATTTTAAATTATATATATCCCCCTCATAAACTCTATATTTTTAACCATAACCCCATGCTATACCCGTTTTATGAATCAAATAATATTTCTAATTAGAAATATTATATTTACCAAAAACAATATAAGATATTCTGATGAATGAAAAATATCTTCCTAATTTATTCTTTATTCTTTTTTCTCTATTCTTTGTAAAATAGATCAATGGAGTAGTTTATCTTTACAAATTACTTTTTACAATCTTTAATTTATATGAGATAATTATTTCTGACAATATGTTTATTACCAAGGAGGAGAATCATGTTAGAAAATACTAAAGAATTTCACGCTTATGTGGTTGAAAATAATATACCTATGACTATATCAGAATCATTAAAAGGATATAAAATCTTTAAGGTACCTGAGGTTCAAGAATTTAATAGCGGCGCTAAAGCTAACATTCTTGTTATGCTTACAGATGATGACCTTCAAGTTGAAATATATCTTCTTAACTTGCTTACTGTAAGTGAAGGTAAAGATAAAATAGCTATATATGATTACATAAATAGATTAAACACTCAATATCCACTTTCAACATTCTTTGAAAACGATGGTCAAATAAATGTTAGATGCACTATACCATTCAATAATAATTTCAACTCTCAGCTTATTATTGATATGATTAATTATCTTAGACAGACTGTTGATGAAGAATATGATAGATTAAGACACTTATGTTAAAAAGTACGGTTACCCGTACTTTTTTTATCTAGTCCTAATTCTTTCACCTGATTCATCATAAAATTTCAAATCACCAGTATCGCATTCTTTTGAATAAAATCTATAAATATACAAGAAACTCTCATCCTTTATTTCTTGTTTTATAGTTGCACCTGAAACAAAAGTTAGTGTGAAATAATCAGCATTAATGTAACTATTATCCCCATATACAACTTTTAAAACTTCACATTGATTCCAGGGCGTTCCTTGTCCAGTATTATAAGTACCGTATCTAAATGCTGCTACAGGACCTCTACCACATCCGCTACCTCCAATATACCTATATCTTTTTTCAATTTTACAATCATTTTCCTCAAAAATAGCAAGTCTATAAGGTCCTTCATAGTACTGATATAAAACAAAATACTCATCTTTGTTATACTTTATTTTAATAATATGAACATCATCAATATCTGTATCTGATCTTTTATCTCTTTTTATTACTGCTTTAATAATCCTCTTTTCATCACTTATATCAACACCTGAATAATAATATACCACTTGAGATACTACAAAATATATTAGTATGACCCCTATGATAACTATTATATTTTGCTTACTAATTATCTCCTCACTTTTAAAAAACTTATTTTTATTGTTATCCATTAAAAATAGCCTCCTGTAAATTAATCCCATTTAATTATATCACTATCACTATATCCCTTCCAGTAATTACTAATCAATTTCCTTAAAATAAACAAAGCATTCTAAAAAATAGAATGCTCTTTTATACATATTTACTAAACTTAATCAAACTTCTTTTGTTTTACTAATATAATCATATTCAACAGTATTAATCCAATAATCACCCCAGCTAAATTATATTTGCTCTGATAATTGTTCTTTAGCAATCCAAACAAAATAAAATCACCAGTATATTTTCCCAATGTACTTCGTTCAAATACATAATAACAGAAACTAATTAAATATCCTGCAGCCATACTCCTTGTAATATTGTGCACTGTAGTGCATATCATTCCTAAAAACAGTGCTGTAATTACTGCACCTGGAACAAACTGAAATACTTCAAAATTCCCATGTCCAATCTTCCCAAAAGTAATTACAATTGAAAAGAATGCTAAAATAGTTATTATTCCAATGAGTATTCTAATGATGAAAGAGTTTATTATACTCAGTTTCTTAGACCTTACAACTTCATTAGTATTTTTGTTTTCAGGCTCCATAATATTTCCTAAAATCATTATTCCAAATAAACTTAGATACAACTCAAACAATTTCACCATTTCTATGTGTTCTATGAGTCTGAACCCTACCACAACTGGTAATATCCCTATTAGAATTGCAGCGATGATATAATTTTTCCCTGCAACAATTTTTATATTATGCTTTAAAAAACTTAAATTTACCTTTAATCCCTCCATTTATATTACCTCTTTTCTTTTCAAATATTATGGAGCATATTATTACCAAAATAATTGATATGATTACATAGAAACCTCTATTTGCTAAGAATTTAGAGTAATTATTCATAAAATAATCATACTGATATGCTGTATTAAATCTAATAATATATTCTGTTAAGTTAAACTTCCCAATTAACTCGCTTGTAACATTAATTTGCCATAATATAAACTGTACTATTATAGCTATAAGTCCATTTTGGAATATAACTGAAATTATCATGGTCAGTGCATTAACAAATAATATAGTTGGTAAAAGCCAAATAGTTGCATACTTGAAGAATATCCATAGATCAATCTCTATACCATTAAGTGCAAATTCTCTATAAAAATCAATTGTCACATATCCAGCTAACAAAAGAATTACCCCATACATCAATGCTGATACAGCTAGATATTTCCCTATAACATATGCAAATGGTGAGAATTTCTTTGTATAGATTGTTTCCATTATATTATTTTTCTTGTCTCTAATTAGAATATATGCAGCAATGAATGCAGTAAAAAAACCAACTGCTATGTTAGTATAATCACAAAACTCTCTAGCAAACCCACCTGTTATCTTATCTTTTTTAATGAGTTTTTCCATCTTATCATTATATTCTTTTTCTGTTTCATTCAGAGTTGAATAAGCCTCAATATCATCAGCTGTATATTGGGATCCCCCTTCTAAAAGGGTATCAATTTTACTTGTTGTTTCAATTAACCCTGCCATGTTATCTTGATTTTTTAATTCCTCAATATATTTTGTTATTTGATTTTTTTGCTTATCATTAAAAGTATATTTTTTTGCTAGGGCTAGAGGATTATTATACTTATATGTATATCCACATAGCAAATCACGTTGCAATTTGTCAACTATATCTTTTTTTACATATTTGAACTTTTCTTCTTCTCTTATGAAGTTTGGAAAAAGTCTATGAATAAACATCATATTTTCAAGTGTATAATATGTGTTTCCTCCTAATAATTTATCAAGCTCATTAAGTCTTTTAAACACGTCACTATTACTGAATTCATAATAACCCTTAATATTTTCCTCTGTTATTCTTCCATTATCAATCTCACTTTTAATAAACTCATATGTGCTTTTTATTGCTTTATTTTGTTCAAGGCTTAATTCAAGAGTACTTGACCCATATGAAGATTTTTTTAATGTATATCCTTTATCACTATCATGATCCAATTTATCTATTGTAAAAAGAAGAAATTCATAATGACTTGATGGTTCATATATATTTTTAGAATAATTTTTCTTAGGTTTTTCCATAACTTCAAACCTTGAAGGAGCTTTACCAAATTGAGTGAAATGGAACATTAAAATTACAAACATGAATAGATAAAATGTTATGTTTTTAAGTTGATGTTTTATTTCCCTTTTAAAGATATTAAACAACATCTACATCCCCTCCTTCATAACTCTCATATAAGCATCTTCTATGTTAGGAACCATCTTTTCTGCTGTTTCATATGGCTTGCTTTCGCTTAAAACACGAACTCTCACAGTATCTCCTTCTGAAACAGTAGATAATATTTCATATTCTTTTCTAATATCATCAAGCTTTTCTCTATTAATATTAAAACTCCATACCTTATCCTCTGCTTTTTTTAACAGCTCAGAAACTTTACCATTAAATCTAACCTTTCCTTCTTTTAAAATTGCAAGATTCTCACAGGTAAATTCAACATCTTCTACTATATGAGTAGAAAGAATTACTACTCTATCCTCTGAAAAATCCCTTAAGAGATTTCTGAATCTTATTCTTTCTTCTGGATCCAATCCAGCAGTCGGCTCGTCTACTATTAACACCTTTGGATTATTTATAAGTGCTTGTGCAATTCCTAGTCTCCTTTTCATTCCTCCTGAAAGTGCTCTTACTTTAACTTTTTTATGAGGGGTAAGATTAACCTTTTCAAGCAATTCATCAATCTTTAACCTTCTTTGTTTTTTATTTTTTATTCCTGAAAGTATAGCTAAGTAATCCATAGCTTCATATATACTCATATTTCCGTACATAGAAAAATCCTGTGGTAAATATCCAATTATCTCTCTGATTCTTTTTTTATTCTTTATATTTAGTTCTCCTATTGTTACCTCTCCACTAGTTTTAGGAATCAAGGTTGTTAAAATCCTCATAAGTGTAGTTTTACCTGCTCCATTAGGACCAAGTAAGCCATACATCCCTTTTTCAAATTTCAGATTTATATCTTTAAGAGCATTTTTAGCCCCATAGTTTTTGCATAGATTGCTTATTTTAATTTCCATAGCTATACCCCCACTTTTCATTCTTTACAGTCTTTTCTTTAAGAATCTTACTCTCATTTTCATTATTTTGAATGATATTTCCAACTGTTAATAATAAAACTCCTGTTGCATACACAACAAACTGACTAAATTCATTATTAACTCTTATAAGAATAAAACTTAGAAAATATATTGACGATAATAGTGCAAAATTTCTAATTCTTAGTTTTAAGATTCTTCTTTTATTTTCTGCTATTATTTGTTTCTCTTTTTCAATTTGCTCTAATTCTTCCACCTTGTCCCAAACCTTTGAAATAAATTCTGTATTCTGCTTAATCTTATCTGCCCCCATTATCCATCACCTCTCTATCAAAATATATTTCCCCTAATTTTTTTCTTGCCCTGTACATGAGAATCTTTATTTGTGCCATATTTTTATTCATTACTTTAGCAATTTCTTTATAAGAAAGCTCCTCGTACTCGTAAAGATATATAACAGTCCTGTAATCCTCTTTAAGATTATCTAAACACCCTTGTATTGTTTCAATTTCTTCTCTTTTAATCACTTCATTTTCTGCTGAAAGATGATTTTCCTTTGTTGAACTTGATAAGTAATACGCTGGTTCAATATTATCTACAAAGTTGATAGGTTTATTTTTTCTGATATAGTCAATACTTTTATTTTTAATTATTGTAAAAAGATATGTTTTAAATGAGTATTTTCTTTTATATTTTGCTCTATGTACATATATATAGGCAAAGGCTTCTTGAGCTATATCCTCAGCTATATACTCATCTGTAACATATCTCTTGGCGAAGGCAATAGCACTTTCCTGATACTTAATCATCAATTCTTCAAAGCTATTTTTATCACCATTAATAAAACTGTCTATTAGCTTTAAATCCTCCATTTTTATTCCTCTCAATCAGTTATTGATATCTCAGCTATATATATAATTCTAATCACTATACCGGTCTAACAATTATAATTATATTTTGTATAATAATGTATTTCCACCTATTATTCGTTTGAAAGTGAAAAAAGTTACAGTGATTTCATTGAAAATTTTTAAGCCCATTCTGATTTAATTCAGAATGGGCTTAAATGAATGTTTTAGTATCCTATTAAAATTATTAATTAATATAAAGATCTTCCGTTATTATTACAGTTAAATTTTTATGTCGTCTTAATATTGTAACTGGACATTCATTTGTTTCTATTCCATTTAATAATTTATTAAATGCATCTTTCTTATGTATACCATTAACCAATAAAATAATCTTCTCTGCTCTCATGATATCTTTAATCCCCATAGTAATTGCTTCTGTAGGAACCTCTTTCATAGTTTTAAAATACCTTGAATTATCTTTTCTTGTTTGTTCATCTAATTTTTCAACATGAACAGAAAGATTAAAATCTACACCTGGCTCATTAAATCCAATATGACCATTTACACCTAGCCCCAGTATTTGAAGATGTATAGTGTTTCTTTCAAGCAATACTTTATAATCTTCACATGCATTATACAAATCTCCTACACCACATGGTAAATGTGTATTCTCTTCTTTTATATCAATGTGATTAAATAATTTCTCCTTCATAAATCTATTATAACTATTTGGGTGATTTCCATCTAATCCTACATATTCATCTAAGTTAAATGTCTTAACATTTTTAAATGATATATTTCCACTTTTATATGCTTTAATTAAGTTACAGTAAGTAGAAACAGGCGTTCCCCCAGTGGCTAATCCCAATATAGTTGAATCATCCTTATTAATTTCTTCCATAATTATTCCAGCAGTAACCTTACCCATTTCATTAATATTTTTCACTTTAATTATCTTCATATCTACTCCTTTTCATATTACATACCTTATTATTTAACATCTGACTTTACAGTAAAAACCAGTTGATGCTACAATAATAGTAACTTATAATTTACAAATTGTATTTATCTAATAGAATACACATTTTGCACTATATAACATTAAGTTTCTATTACATAAGGAAATAATAACTACCCATTTATATAAAATATCTTTGCGAGGTTGATGAAATGAATTACAAAGTTGATGGATATGAATTAACCACTTTAAGTGATGAAATTAATGTACAACATTTAATATCTGTTCATTATTTTGAATATTCTAAAAATTACATATTTGAAGGTGAAAAACATGATTTTTGGGAATTTCTTTATGTAGATAAAGGGGAAATTAATGTTATGGCAGATGATAGAAAATATATCCTTAAAAGAGGTGAAATGATTTTTCATAAACCTAATGAATGGCATAATGTTATTGCAAATGGTAAAGTGGCACCTAATCTAGTTGTCATCGCATTCGACTGCCAAAATGAGGCAATGGAGTATTTTTATAATAAGGTTGTTTCAGTTGATACACGAATAAAATCATATTTAGCCAATATTATTAGCGCAGCTAAAGATGCTTTTAAATCTGACTTAAGTGATCCTCAACTTAAGTCTTTAAAGAGAAGAAAAAAAAGTAAATTTGCCTCAGAACAATTGATTAGAATGAACTTGGAATTACTATTAATAGAAATGATTCGTGGAGAAGAAGAATACTCAACAGTTACTCGAACCTCTCCAAATATACGTGAATATGCACAAGAAGAAAAAGTTGGTGTTATTATAAATATTCTTAAAGAGAATATTCATGAAAGTCTCTCACTCAATGATGTTTGTAGACAAACCTTGCTTTCAAAATCATCATTACAAAAGATTTTTAAAGAAAGTATGCAAGTGAGTGTAATGGAATACTTTAAACAACTTAAAATTGAAGAAGCTAAAACATTAATTAGAGAAGGTAATCATAATTTCACTGAAATTTCTAATATCTTAGGTTATAACTCAATTCATTATTTCTCCAGAATCTTTAAAAATGTCACTGGAATGACACTATCTGAATATGCAAACTCTGTAAAACTACACATCAAGTAAAAACAAATGGAGAATTGAGAATGGAGAATTGAGAATGATGGATGTTTCTGATTACTCAGAAACTACATTTTATTGGTCTTTGGACAATGAGAGTTTACTCATTTTATCCATTGTATTTTAAATACAATGTTTCATTATTAATGAAAGGAGTAAAACCCTATTATCCAAGAAACAATAAGATTAAAATTTCTCGAAGAGAAATGTCAATCATTCTCCATTATACATTATCCATTCTACATTTCTTTAAAACTCTCCTATTCCTTTATTTGTTATGAACTATATTTTTTTAACTTACATAGTTACAAAATAAAAAATGTTACACCATTCTAAAATCAATATTCTCAGGAGGTTGATAATTCTTACGTACGTAATCAATATCTTCTATATTTAATTCACGTGCTTTCATTTGAAACCAAAGCTCACATAATACATTATTTCCTTCTCTAATACGCTCTAAATTCATATTAAAAAATACTTCTAATGCCTCCCAAAGTTCCAGTTTAAAAGTAGCTTGGGCAGCAATTAAATCAATCTCTTCTGTAAGTTCTTCTTCATTTGAAATTAGTTTATTATATATAGACCATACTTCTTCATATAATCCTAAATTAAATAAAATATCAAGATGTTCAACCATAAAGTCTTCTTTAAAATGCATTACCTTAACCTCTCCTAGTTTTTTGTATGCTATTTTATAATATTTCAAAGCATTTTTTAACTCTCCTACTTTTTTATATAAAGCTCCAAGAGTTCTAAAGTAAAGACAAGAATATGTGTCTTTTGAAGACTTAAGCATTAAATTGATAGCTTTCTCATCATCACCATTTTCAGAGTACATTAAAGCTAAGTGTAAGCAATGAACCTCTGTATTTTCAATATCAGTACTGTACGCTTTTAATAAATACTTTTCCCAGTTACGGTCAACCATGAAACTTATTGTTTCTTTGTTTAAATCATAATCTTCACTTCTTGATTTCTCCATTAATTGCTTCCAATACTTTTGCTCATTGTTAGTGCTTTCTTCTACAAAAGACATACTTTCAATATTAAATGGAGTATTTTCTCTCTTTAATCGATGTAATTCTAAATATCCCCAACCATTTCCTATGTTAAGTAATTCTCTAATTGAAAGAATAGAATTATTCTTCATCTTTAGTTCCAATTCTTCAAGCTGTTTATTTGAAGTTCTCTTGAAAACCTCATATTTAACATAGTCATTTGCTTTATCATACTTATCATATATTTTATTAGGCTCATCAACTTCAAAAGCTCCAAAGATCTGCATGAATGAGATTTCCTCTTGTGAAGAAAGGGTTTCACTATGAAGTTGTGTTGGATAAATACCTGCTTGTATTTCTACATATTTATCTGCATTATTTTCAGAAAGATATTCTTGCCATTTAGTTCCCCCTTTATGCTTGCCCCAGCAAAACATTTTCCTATACCTTAGCTTTTTAGTAGAACACTCGAAAAATAAGAATCCATCCTTATAACCTACTGCTTCCCATGGATATATTTCCTCCCTAGATGTTTGATAGAAATATTCATTTGATCTATGAAAATTCCTTGGATAAGAAACATCTCCATCTATTCCATCTAAAAAAGGCACCTTGCCACTAGCAAATGTATTTACCATTTCCCCTCTATCATTAGTATATGGCTTAATGTAGATAACATCATTGGTACTTGAAAAAACCCGTGCCTGATTCATTTCACTTACCGCAGTATTAGACCAATAATAAAGAGGTGTTTCTTCATTATTGGGGTTTATGATTTTAGTATATGTGACTAAGTAATCAGACTCTTTAGGCAAATAAAAATCTATTTGATAAAATAGTTTTTTCACTCGCTCATATTCATATAATCTTAAACATTCTTCATTGTCTGAATTTAAATATACTCCAAAATATACAGGCTCACATGTTAAAAATGTATGTCCAAAATGTCCAAGGTTCCACTCTATACCTCCAGAAAACCAAGCATTCCTAAGAGCTAAATTAGCAGGCTGAAAAACTGGATTTGAACTTAAAAGTTCTCGCTTTAATTTTTTATTATATATTGAATAAATTCTTCCCCCATATTCAGGGAAAAAAGTTACCTTAAGCACCTCATTTTCATATACTATTGTTTTAATCTTTATTTCTCTTTTATTTCGAGAATAATGATTCTGCATTCTATATGGCAGTACCCTAAATGATGAGTGTTTTCCAAAACCACCACTTATGTGCATTGGAACATTTTCATGAACTTCTACATTTTTATGTTCATGTAATTCCCTTAATATAGGTAATGGATTTTCACCATCAATTAATGCCCCTTGTAAAGTAATGTATCTGGATTTTATCCCCATATTCTCACCTCTATTCTTTAAATTTTCAATGTAAGTACACAAGTATTTACCCTTTCAATCCACCACCAGTTACACCAGCAATAATTTTTTCTGATAAGAATATATAAAGTATAAATGTAGGCAAAAATACAATTACAACTGCTGCAAACATACCTGCCCAATCTCCAATGTATCGCATTGATTGTATCATTGAGTATAACCCAACAGCAACTGGTCTTAATTCAGACTGGTTAGCGAATATAAGAGCCATAAAATACTCATTCCATATAGTAATGAAGTTAAATATAGTTACTGTTATAATTGCAGGTTGAGTTAAAGGTAAAATAATTACCCAGAAAGTTCTCATAGGGGAACATCCGTCAATGGATGCAGCTTCCTCATAAGTGGTTGGTATTGTCTTAAAAAATGTAATCAAAAAAAACAAAGTAAAAGGTACATTAATACATATATATAGGATTATCAGTAAAACCCTTGAGTTTGCTAGTGAAAGCTTAGTTACTAGAGCAAATAAAGGTAAAATGATCATAATCTGCGGTATCCCTAAAGCAGATACAAATAAACTTTGAATTATTTTATTACATGGAAATTTAAATCTAGCTAAAACATACGCTGCTGGAGCAGCTAGTAGTATTACCCCAACACAGGCTGAAAAAGTGTAAATAAGAGAGTTCATAAAATATGTTGCAACATTATGTGTAAATAAAGCCTTAATATAATTACCTGGATGAAACCCTGAGCTTAAAACTTTCCCATTAAAAATTCCTGGTGTTGTAGAAAAGGAGGCAACAATGATCCAACCGATTATGAAAAATGTAAATAGTACCCAAAGGTTTAACATAGCATATCCTGGAATCAAAGAAGAATTTCGTTTGAGTTTAGATTTGAATTTTCTATTCATATGATTACCTCCTTAATATTCATATTTTTCTTCTTTAAACAATTTTGATGTTACCACGAACATAATAACTACTATAAGTGTTAAAACTATACCCACTGCTGCACCAGCCCCTACATTACGGTCCGTTACAACCATATTGTTACCAAATACCATTTGATACATATATACCATCGGTGCTACTGTACCTGGTTCAGGATTTAATGGTGAGAATACTTGTGACCATATGAAGAAAGCTACTGAAGTAATTGTCCATAGGACAATATTTGTTCTAAAAACATCTTTTAGCAAGGGTAGTGTTATGTGACGAAATTTTTGAAATCCATTTGCACCAGCTAAGGTCGCTGCTTCATAAAAATCTTGAGGGATACGTTCGATTGCAGCCATAAAAATCAACATATAATACCCTACCATTCCAAAACAATATGCAATAAGTAAACTAATAAAAATCATATCTGGGCTAGTCCACTGAATTGATGCAGCCTTTTTCATTCCAATCGTTTCAAACACATTTTTTAATAAACCATATCTAGAACTATAAACATACTGCATCCACATTGTTCCCATTGCTACTGCTGATACAACATTTGGCAAGTAAATTATAGCTCTATAAAAAGATTTACCTTTTACACCTGATGTCAGAATAACTGCAAAAGTTATTGCAAGAACAAATACTATGATTCCACCCCAAAACCAAATATTAACAAGATTTTTCATTGATTGTATAAACAAACTACTATTCTTAAGAAATAAATAGTTATCGTAGCCTACAAACTTCCATTTACTTATTGAGTCAGTTATATTTTCCACATGGTAAAAACTCATTATTGCTGTTCTTATGGATGGATATAGAAAAATAATAATATATGATAATATTGCTGGTGTGAGAAATACAATAATCATCGATTTATTTTTTTTCATGTCATTCTCCTTAAAACAATCGTCATACATGCAGCTATTAACCTATACATGTATGACGATCAACATATTTATTTACTTCTTCATTGCATTTATGAATTCTTCTGCTGTAATCTGTCCAGATAACAATTTAGTGAATGCTTCTGCAATAACAGGAAGTTTATCTGTATCTGCTTGAATGCCTGCAGCCCATGGATAAACTGTATCTAATTGTTCAAAAACTGACTTAGCTTCCAGTAGTTGTGTTGGCCACTTAGCTTCACCACTTACTGGAACACCAAATGATTTTTCTGCAATAGTGCTATCCCATTTACCAGTAGTTAAATGCACAAGTAATTCAAAAGCAACATCTTTGTGTTCACAATTCTTGTTTATTTGGAATGCTTGTGAACCATAGTTAGCAGCACTTATACCATCAACTCCACCTTCAATAGCTGGATATGAGAAAGTACCCCATTTAAAATCTGGCCCAGTTGAACCCATGATTTCATTTACTAGCCATGTACCATTAAGATACATTGATACAGTTCCTGCAGCAACGTCTTGTTGTCCTGCTGGCCACTTATTTGCTCCAACAGTCTCGCTTAAATATCCTTTATCAGCTAGCTCTTGGAAATCTTTAGCTGCTTGCATAACAGCTGGATCATCCCACATTTTATTAGATTTATCTTTAACTAATTCTTCTACCCAAGCAGAACCTTTAAGTCTAGCAAGGTGATATCCTAATAACGTATCTATATAAGCATCATCTGTTGTTAAAGGAACATATCCTGCACTTTTAAGTTTTGCACATGCATCTAATAATTCTTCCCAAGTTGTTGGTGCTGCTTCAATACCAGCTTTCTCAAAGTGTTCTTTATTATACATAACTGCAAATACAAATGGTTGGTATGGAACTGCATACACACTATTATCATCAGAGAAGTATCTCGCTAATTCCAATAGGTTCCCCATTACCACCTCTTCATAAGGTTTACTGTTAGTACCAGGATATTCTTTTTTAATATACTCATCAAGATTTAATGCGTAACTACCCCAGTTCTTCGTTACACGCTCTAGATCTTCGTCCCATATATCTATAACCTGACCATTATCAAGTGCTGGTTGAAGTGTTTTACGTATTTCACGCCCGTTCCAATTAACCTTGATCTTTACCTTTGGATGAATCTTCATGAAATCATCTATTGCTTCTTTTAATGCCTGAGCTTGAGGTTCAGTTGAATTCCACATTGACCAATAAACCAGTTCCCCAGAAAGCTTTGAATCACTTCCGCTTTGTTGATTATCTGTTTTCTTTGAGCCGCATGCACTCATGAATATACTAAGAATAATTAGTAATACAATAGAAAATTTAATTTTTTTCATAATAGCCCCCCTGAAAATATTTAATTTATAAATAACTGTTAACAGAATGAGTTAACAATATCCACCATTTTTTCAAAATTAATTTCCATTTCTTTTACAAACTTAAACTGATTTTTTGCCCTTATTAAGTTATGCTTCTCTTTATGAACTTTGAAGTATTTATCCCCTTCAAGATAATCTGTCAAGAATCTCATACCACACTCAAGAGTCATAATTATTGCTGATTGAGGTAGCAGTTGGATTTCTTTTTTAGTTAAATCACCTTTCAACATCTCTAAAAAACCTTTGGTATAAGCTTCAAATCTCTTAAAATCCATCTTTAGGAGCTCAAGATTTTCCTCATCTTCAGCAACAGTACTTGAGCATGATCGAATAGCATCCCCAAAATCATATAATGTACTCCCTGGCATAACAGTATCAAGATCTATAACACATTTCCCTTTTCCTGTTGCATTATCTAGTAAAACATTATTAAGTTTTGTATCATTGTGTGTTACTCTATATGGTATTTCCTGATTTTCCAATGCTGAAAGAATTATATTTGTAATAGGTTCATGCTCCATAACAAATTGTATTTCTTTTTGACAAAATTGACTTCTATTATAAGGATCCTCTTTTAAAACTTCCATGAACCTTTTAAAACGTTTAGGAGTGTGATGAAATCCTACAATTGTCTCATGTAGACTTTTAACAGGATAATCTTTAAGCATTTTTTGAAATTTACCAAAAGCTTTTCCTGCATTGTAGAGCATGTTAATATCCTCTGCAAAGGTATACCCTGTAGCATCTTCAATAAATACATATGCTCTCCACCAAGAACCACCTTCATCTTTGTAGAAGGATTTATTATCAACAGTTCTGATAAGTTCGAGAACTTGATAATCATCATCCCCCTCTTCTTCTTTTATCATATCCCTTAAATATAAGGTAACATTCTCTAAGTTCATCATTAATAATTTAGTTTCTTTAAAAACCAAGTGGTTTATCCTCTGCAAAATATAGTGAACAGTTTCTTCTTCATTTTCTTCAAAGGTCAACTTATATGTATCATTAATATGACCTTCACCATATGAAACTCCTTCTTTAAACGCACCTTTGAAATTAAATTGAGAGCATATTTTCTCTAGTTCTATTGTGTTTGTCATTACTTATACCTCCCATAGTTTATTAGGATACTTCCCTTCAAGTATCATTTTTGAAATAGCCTCCATAACTTTAAGTTTATCTTCGCTGTAAGTTACACCATACCATTTCTCATGAGTTTGAAGCACTTTAACTATCCCTTTATTATTCTTAATGATTTTATCAACTACATACGGCAAGAAAAATTCACATTTCAAAGGATTTTCTTTAATTGCCTCTGTTAAAAATTCTTCTATTAAATTTGATATTTCTTCAATCAGAGATATATTGAATCCCCACATGTTCATTGAAACCACACTGTTTTCATCTAATTGATTCCAATTATTCTCTTTGTCAAGAAATTCAATCTTAGATCCTCTTTTTTCAATATGAGTTCTTTCAACTATATTAACTAAATTACTCTTATCATCTACTGAACATACTCCTCTTGATACATAACCATTCTCTGTAACGGTATTGATTAGCTTGTACACAACCATTGCATAGTCATATTCACCTAACCTTTCCTTACTGAGAAAGTTATAGATTTTTATAAATGCATCTTTACCATAGTAATCATCTGCATTTATAACTGCAAAAGGAGCATCTATAATATTTCTTGCCGCATAAATCGCATGAGCAGTACCCCAAGGTTTTCTTCTATCTGCTGGTATTGAAATTCCATCTGGTAAGTCATACAATTCTTGAAATGCGTATTCTACATTAATAAATGCTTCTAACCTATTACCTATTGTTTCTTTAAAATCCTGTTCGATTATATGATTAATAATAAAAACTACTTTCTTAAATCCAGCCTTTACAGCATCATATACTGAATAATCAATTATTAATTCACCATTTGCTCCTACTGGATCTGTCTGTTTTAATCCACCGTATCTACTACCGATACCTGCGGCCATTACAACTAAAATCGGCTCTTTCATAAAACCTCCAATATTTAATTTTTATTCCAGCAACTTAACTACATTATATACGGAAAAACTCATCAAGTATTTACCATATATGCCACGGAATTTGCACAATATTCCAATTATTCATGTTTAAAATTACTACAACAACAAAAACACTACTCTCAGTAGTGTTTTACGTTACTCTTTACTTTCATCATATAACTTCTTTAATGAATCAAGTTTATTATTGTATTCATCTTCAGACAGAATACCTTTTTCTTTTATAGATAATAAAAACTCACTTTTCTTTTTGAATTTATTCTTTTTTCTCTCAATCTTTTCATATTCTTTGTACTGAGATATCTTCAATTCAAGTTCATTATCATTTAAAATACCATCATCTCTTAATTGAATTAACTGATCTACAATATTATCTGTGGATTTCTGATTGTTTTCTTCAGTATCAAAATTTTCTTTTATTTTCGAAACAATATATATTGAACATGTAACTATTGTTGAAATAATTATCATTGTTGAAACCCCAATATATCCTTGTGTATCATAAACTGAACCGAATGCTACTAAAAACTTAAATAGAACAAATGAGATTATCATACTTAATATAAAAATAAATACTATCAAAACCTCAACCCCTTTTATTAATTATCATCTTTCTTTTCCAATAATTCATATTCTTCCAATTCTGAAGCATACAACATATACATGTCATTTTCCGCTGCATCATACTCTTCTTTTATAAATCCTATTCCTTTTACATAATAATCTCTAACTACTCCACCTTTAAATATAGTGGTTACCTCTAGTGCATTAACATATCCTATCCTCGTATACATCCCTTTATCTATTCCTGTAATAATAGATAGTGAATAGTTATTTTCCCATGATTGTCCTAACTTAACTGGCCCTTTTAATACTGTATAGTTTGAATTAGGTTCTTCTTTAAAATAATTTTTATTTTCATCGTACCCCTCTCCTGAAGCATATATTCGCCTAACATAATCCTCTCCAATTTCATAAACAATTCCACTTTTAATTGCAGTATCACTATGTTCTACAAGTATTTTATTCTCAAATCTATCTTTAATAACTTCAGTGTACCCTCCATTTTCAAAACCACCAGTGTATTTTCTTTTAATTTTTTCAGTTGGAAAATACTCTAATATACTTACCTCTTTTCTATCTTCAACTTCTCTATATATTGTTTCTTCTAATCCTTGAACATGTTGAAAACATACATCTTTACCTTCATATAGAAATTTAACTCCATCTATCCATTCCCCCTCATAATCAGGTTGCAGAAAAGCTGATACTAGTCTTGTTATAGTTGCCTCCCCTCCAGATGTTCCCTGGAACTTATTACTTGCCCAAGATGGTATTGGGTAGTGGTTTCCTATTTTTTCATGCTTTTCTTTTAAATCAATATATGCAATTTTTTTATTTCCTTCATTTTTAATTTCTTTAACACTTATAGGTAGTCCCTCAAAAATATACAATGATAAATTATGAGCTAGTTCTTGCAGTTTCTCCTCTAATTCTAACTCTTTACTCATAACACAGTATGATGAGACATATTTTACCATTGAATTTCCATCAACATTATATAATGGCATAAAATCAATACTCTCACTATTCATTCCATCTTTTAAAACTGCAATAATACTTGTTTGATGTCTTAATTTAGTTTTAAGGTTACTATTCTGCTCTAAATAATGTTGATAATACTGTTTAAAATAATCATACTCTAACTTTTCAGCATCCTTCTTTTTTAAATTATCATTCAATAATTTTTCATTTTCTATCTTTAACTTTATAATTTCTTTCTTCTGTTCATAAAATTTCCCATTTGATTCTTCTAGCGCTTCTTTTTTCTCTTCAATTTCACTCTGCATTTTAGATATCTTATTCTTTAATTCATTTATTTCATCATTTGCTTTTGAATCACAACTTATTAAACTTAGGGATGCAGCTAAAAAAACACTACATGTAGCAATAATTCTTTTAATCCTCTTCATATGAACCCTTACCTTTCTATATTGTTTTTCATACAACAAAATAATCTAATAACCACTTTTAATTATATACAGTTACTTTTTACATATAGTTACATTTAAGTTACATTGTACAAATTTCTATTCTCTTAAATTATAAAAAAACAAGGACAATTATAATTACTTGTCCTTGTTTTTTTATATTATTCAATTTAAAAATCTTTCTATATATTAAATTAACTGCGCACCAACAATTTTTCTATTAATCTTTTTATCTACTATTTCTGTTTCTTTATTTCTAATTTTTATTCCACATAAACCAATAAAATCATTTTTTTCAATTAAAATATCTTTTTTAAACATACAATACACCCCTCTATAAAATACTTAGAATCTCTATAGCTATCCATACTCATTCGAACTCTTCACCTTAAAATCACTATTTCCTTTTGTTCTACAAATACCCATTAACACTTTAAACATCTCCTTTAAGTTATTTTTTTACTTCATTCAAATTAGATAAACATACTATTGAAATTAACAACTATATTTTGAATTTTTCTCTCTTCTTCTTTCTCAATTCTTTTTAATTCTTCTTTGTACTCTAATTTGTACTCTAATAATGCTGCTAAATTGTTTTTCTTAAATAATAAATTTCTCATACTATCATCTCCTTACTACATTCCCATAAATAATCTGCTGTGTTCAACTGCTCTTTTAGCTTCTTGGTCAATTCTCTTTAACTCTTCTTTGTACTCTAATTTGTACTCTATTAATGCTGCTAAATTATTTTTCTTAAATAATAAATTCTTCATACTATCATCTCCTTTACTACATTCCCATGAATAATCTGCTGTGTTCAACTGCTCTCTTTGCTTCTTGGTCAATTCTCTTTAACTCTTCTTTATATTCTAATTTATACTCTATTAATGCTGCTAAATTATTTTTCTTAAATAATAAATTCTTCATACTATCATCTCCTTTACTACATTCCCATGAATAATCTGCTGTGTTCAACTGCTCTTTTAGCTTCTTGGTCAATTCTCTTTAACTCTTCTTTGTACTCTAATTTGTACTCTATCAATGCTGCTAAATTATTTTTCTTAAATAATAAATTCTTCATATTATCATCTCCTCTACTACATTCCCATGAATAATCTGCTGTGTTCAACTGCTCTCTTTGCTTCTTTATCAAGTCTTTTTAATTCTTCTTTATATTCTAATTTGTATTCCAATAATGTTGCTAAATCGTTTTTCTTAATAAATAATTTCTTCATATCTATAACCTCCATCCTATCCATAGCTATCCATACTCATTCGAACTCTTCACCTTAAAATCACTATTTCCTTTTACTTTACAACTACCTATTAACACTTTAAACACTCTCCTTTTATAATTTTTTTACTTCATTCGAATTAGATAAACATATTATTATAACTTAGAACTATATTTTGAATTTTTCTCTCTTCTTCTTTCTCTATTCTCTTTAACTCTTCTCTATACTGCAATTTATACTCTAATAATGCTGCTAAAGAATTTTTCTCTAAAAATGATTTCTTCATACTATCAACCCCTTTACTACAGTCCCATAAATAATCTGTTGTTATCAATTGCTCTTTTTGCTTCTTGATCAATTTTCTTTAATGCTTCTTTGTATTCTAATTTGTACTCTAATAATGTTGCTAAATTATTTTTTTCTAAAAATGATTTCTTCATATTATCAACTCCTTTACTACATTCCCATGAATAATCTGCTGTGTTCAACTGCTCTTTTTGCTTCTTGGTCAATTCTCTTTAATTCTTCTTTGTACTCTAATTTGTACTCTATCAATGCTGCTAAATTGTTTTTCTTAAATAATAAATTCTTCATACTATCATCTCCTTACTACATTCCCATAAATAATCTGCTGTGTTCAACTGCTCTTTTTGCTTCTTGATCGATTCTCTTTAACTCTTCTTTGTACTCTAATTTGTACTCTATCAATGCTGCTAAATTATTTTTCTTAAATAATAAATTCTTCATACTATCACCTCCTTCATTACATTCCCATAAATAATCTTGTGTTATCAATTGCTCTCTTTGCTTCTTGGTCAATTCTCTTTAACTCTTCTTTATACTCTAATTTGTACTCTAATAATGCTGCTAAATTGTTTTTCTTAAATAATAAATTTTTCATACTATCATCTCCTTTATTACATTCTCATAAATAATAAGCTGTTTTCAATTTGTCTATCTGCTTCTTTATCAAGTCTTTTTTGTTCTTCTCTGTACTCTAATTTGTACTCTAATAATGTTAGTAAAGAATCTTTCTCTAAAAACTTTTTCCTTTTCATACCTATCACCTCCATTTTTTCAAATTACTTCAATTTTTTTGCATAATAAAAGCCGTAGTTTATCCTACGGCTTTTATATTTAAGCATCTGAAAAAGGCATAATGACACAAATGCATAAAAAACCGCAGAACTCAGTCTGCGGCTTATAATCTTAAATTAATTTTTTGCAAATTAAAGTTATCTATTATAGGCTCCTGATAGCAGACCAATATTGAATATATTTGATTGTAAGTTATTAACTGTTGCAGTGTAGACTTTATTATGTTTAAAGTTATTACTCATTCTTCTTGATCTCCTTTCAGAATTTTTTAAATTCTCATATTTGTAATTTTTTTCTTACTACGATATTCATAATACACTAGTTTTTTATATCTGTAAAGTCTTTTTTTAATTTTTTTTCATTTTTTTTTATTAAAATCTATTTTTTGGATAATGACATTACTTACATTCTTTATATTAATATGCTGTAGTAGCCACTTTGATTCTACTTATTTTAATTATCAGTATTTTTTTTAAAATCAACTCCATACCTCAACGCAATTCCCTTCATTTGATCTTGAAGCATGATGTCAATAAACTCCACTAATTCTTCTGGGGATTGTGTAATATTTCCATACACCCAATTTTCAATAACTCCTCCAAATGAAAACACGTAGTATTGTGTCAACATCTCCTTATATTCATCACTCATATCTATTCCTTCACTAAGCACATCTATGGTACCTCTGAAGATTTCATATACATCTTCATAAAAGTGTCTAAATAAATGTTCTCTTCCCAAAGATTTTAATGTACAATAACACATTTCTCTATTTTCATTAAAATAGTTAAAGAACTTTAACAAGCCCTCTTGCCATAACTTCTTTCCTTTATGTTCTGCAAACAAGGCAATAGCTTCTTGCTGATATAGCCATTCTAATTGATTGTAAATATCCGAGAAGTGATAATAAAAGGTCTGTCTATTCAAACCACAGTCCTCAGTAATCTCTCTGATACTTATCTTTTCTAGTGGTTTTTGTGTCATAAGCTTTTTTAGCGAATTTGTGAGAACCTTTTTTGTTAAATTTTGCTTTGTAATATTTTGTTTTTTCTTACCGGTCATAAAAGTCCCTCTTTCCATTGCTATATCTAATTATTCTCTAGTAAAATATAACATATTTTTCTATACACTTTCTATATATTTGTCTAAATTTTTGACACTCTCATAAGAATTGTCTATTGAAAACACCCCCTAATAAATTAATAATAATGTGATAATCTTATTAACTGGAAGGGATAACTAATGAAAGATAATAAAAAAAATATAAGTTTTATGGAACGCTTAGCAACATTTATAGTAGATAAAAGAAAAGGATTCATCCTGGGATATTGCATTATGATTGTTTTTTCTGTTTTTTCCAGGTCTTGGGTAAAAGTAAACAACGATATTACAACCTACCTGCCATCTACCACAGAAACTCGCCAAGGGCTCACTATTATGGAAGATGAGTTCATAACTTATGGTAGGGCAAGCGTTATGATATCAAACATAACATACAGTAAAGCGGAAGCTCTTTGTGAGAAATTAAAAGAAATTGAAGGAGTTTCTGAAATAGAGTTTGAAAATGATCTGGATCATTATAAATCAGCTTCTGCACTCTTTAATATTACCTTCGATGGGGAAGAAAGTGCTGAAATCACTAAAAACTCTATGAACAAAGTAATAGATAGTATTCAAGACTACGATTATTACATTTCAAGTGAGATTAACAAGGATACTGCAGCATCACTTGCCAAAGAGATTTCCTCAGTTCTAGTTATTGCCATTTTCATTATTTTAGGAGTACTTCTTTTTACCTCTAAAACATATATGGAGATACCGGTATTAATGATAACCTTTGGAGTTGCCGCACTATTAAATATGGGAACTAATTTTCTTTACGGTGAGATTTCCTTTGTGTCAAATTCAATTTCCAGCGTACTCCAATTAGCTCTAGCTATTGATTATGCTATTATCTTGTGCCACAGGTTTACTGAAGAGCGTATAAATCTCCAAGCCAGAGAAGCTACCATTAAGGCACTAAGTAAAGCAATTCCTGAAATATCCTCCAGTAGTTTAACTACAATCTCTGGACTTATGGCTCTTATGTGCATGCAATTCTCCCTAGGTTTTGATATGGGAATTGTTCTTATAAAAGCTTTACTCTTTAGCCTGCTTACAGTTTTCACATTGATGCCAGGTTTACTTATGATGTTCAGCAAAGGAATGGACAAGACAAAACATAAGAATTTTGTGCCAAGCATAAATATATGGGGAAAAATAGTTGTAAAAACCCGTTATATAGTTCCTCCTATATTCATAGCTATTATAGTTGTTTCTTTTGTGCTATCTAGTCGTTGTAACTATGTTTTCGGTTTTAGTACATTAAAGACAAAAAAACAAAATGAAACACAAATTGCTGAAAAGAAAATCACGGATACTTTCTCCACTAACAACATGTTAGCCATCATAGTTCCATCTGGTGACTATGAAAAAGAAGGTCTCTTGATAAAAGATCTTGAAGAGTTAGAGGTTACTGATTTTGCACTTGGCCTAGCTAATATCGATGCTTTAGATGATTATGTTCTTACAGACAGTTTAACCACTAGACAGTTTGCAGAACTCACTGATCTTGATATAGAAGTATCCCGTTTATTATACAGTGCCTATGCAGTGAATAATGAACTTTACGGTCGAGTTATAAATGGTTTGGACAACTATAAAGTTCCACTCATTGACATGATTAACTTTCTTAATGAACAAAAGAATCAGGGCTATGTCAATTTAAACAAGGATCTTAATGATAAATTCGACGACCTATATGAACAGCTAAATCGTGCACAACTTCAACTTAAAGGGGAAAACTACAGTCGTATACTTTTGGGTGTAGACACTGCTGAGGAAGGCGAAGAAACCTTTAAGCTGCTAGATACTATACACAAAATTTCTGGAAAATATTATGATAAGACCATCATCGCTGGTGAATCTACTAGTGCCAATGATCTTGCCACTTTTTTCTCAACAGATAATTTAATCATAGGTATACTTTCTGCACTATTTGTTATGACAGTTCTACTGTTCACATTTAAATCAGCTGGTATACCAGTATTGCTGGTACTCACTATACAGGGAAGTATTTGGATAAACTTCTCCTTCCCTTCACTGACAAATACAAATATCTATTTTTTAAGTTATCTTGTTGTAACTTCTATTCAAATGGGGGCTACAATAGATTACGCTATTGTTATTACTAGTAGATACATGGAACTAAAACAGGTTATGTCACTTAAAGATGCTATGATTCAATCATTAAATCAAGCATTCCCAACAATCATTACCTCTAGTACAATTTTGGCATCAGCTGGTCTATTAATAGGTCAATTATCTTCGGATTATGCTATTTCTTCAATAGGTGTGTGTTTAGGCCGTGGAACTATTATATCTCTGATTCTTGTAATGGGAGTTTTGCCACAGACCCTGCTCCTTGGAGATTTCCTTATTGAAAAAACTGCATTTACAATAAAAAGACCTTCCCGCGTTGTCAGTTATACTGGAAATATGAAGGTTAACGGTAGAGTTCGTGGTTATGTATCAGGGGTAATAGATGCAGATATAAACGGCTCAATCAAAGGTGATATTACAGCGATTGTTGAGAGCAAGAACATTAAAAATAGAAAAGAACTACCAGCAGAATTTGTTCAGAAGGAGGTTTCAGATGAAGAAGCTTAAGAAGTCACGTTTATTTAATATTTTTCTCGTATTAGTTATTTTTACATCATGCACTAATTTAGCATTGGTTCATGCATCAGTAATTAATTCTGATCCTCTTAAAATACTAATTCATAATCCTGAGGAACTTATAAAATTTGCTAACAATTGTTCCTTGGATACTTATTCACAGAAAAAAACTTTTATCCTTACCCAGGATATTGACATTACAGGATATGATTTCACTCCAATACCTACATTTGGTGGTATCTTTGATGGTAATGGACATACTATCAAAGGATTGAATATATCTGAAACTGGTTCTAACATGGGATTATTCCGTTATCTTCAAGACTGTGGAACCATAAAAAGTCTTAATGTAATAGCAGATATATCTCCTGATGGAACACAGAAAAATATTGGTGGTATTGTTGGTACTAACAAGGGAAGATTATTAAGCTGCACCTTCCAAGGCACTGTTGGAGGAAAAGATAATATTGGTGGTATTGTTGGGCTAAACGAATCTACTGGTTATATCTCAAACTGCAAATCCTCTGGATTTATTACTGGTGAACGCTTTACAGGGGGAATCACTGGCAGTAATCACGGTATAATTATTCAGTGTTCTAATAAAGGTAAGGTTAATACATTGAATACAGATACTTACCCAGACATAAATGATATGAGATTAAGTAAGTTAACATCATCTGAAAATGTAATAGTGCATACAGATACTGGTGGAATCGCTGGTTTCTCTGATGGAATAGTTCAAAGTTGTCAAAATGGCGGGAGAATCGGGTATCAACACGTTGGTTATAATGTAGGTGGTATTATTGGAAGACAATCAGGTTATATGAGCAACTGTAAAAACTTCGGTGAAGTATTGGGACGTAAGGATGTTGGTGGTGTTGTAGGTCAAATGGAACCCTATCTTCAGATAAAGTTCTCAGAAGATACCCTTCAAAAGCTTGATACTGAACTGGATTCACTCAAATATTTGGTAGATAAATCTTTAGATGATTTTGATAGCAGCTCTCAAGATGCTTCTGATAGGTTATCAACTTTAAATAATCTTACTAGCAAAGCATCAGATGAATTACAGGAAGTTATTCACCAAACAACAAACTTTACAGATGACACAGTGAAAACCCTTAATGAAATTTCTTTTCGTATTTCAATTTTCCTTGAGGATATGGAACCAGTACTTGAAGATTTTAATCTTGCAGGTGAAAATATGACCTCAGGATTACTTGAGATATCAAAAGGCTTTTCTGATTTAAAAGAAGCTTCTAGCAATCTAACTTTAGCAACACAAGACCTTAAAACTGCTTTTACAAATTTGTCTTCTTGTATTGACGTTATAAATCAGGCAATGAGAAAAATAAAGACTGCAACAGAATTACTCCAAAACAACCTGGGAGATCCTGAAAAGGTAGAACAAGCAAAGAAAGACTTAGATGACGGTTTTGCAGCCCTTGAAAAAGCCTCTAATGATATGACAAATATAATAAACATAATAGCTGACACAATGGCTAATTTTGGTGTTATAGGCGGAGTTGACTGGGTTCAAGTTAGCCAAGATTTAATCTCTAGTTCCAAAGCATTTTCAGAAGATTTTAGTACAGCTTTAAAAAAAATCAGAACAGGTCTTTCTACATTCTCAGATGTGATAAGTGATGATGTTAAGACCCTAAAACGTTCCCTAGGCCTATTAAATGACTCATTTGAATTACTAGAAATTTCAACGATATACATGCAAGCATTTATATGGAATTTTAATGAAGCTTTATCTGATATAGAGAAAGCAACAGAATTTTCAACAGAGGCCATGGATAAAATGAGCAAGGGTTCAGAGTTATTGAGTATTTCATCTGATTATTTAAATTCTGCTGTAAAAAAAACTCAGAAGATATTAGATGATGCAAATTCACGAGAGGATATCAAGTTTCCTGAATTAGGAAAGAAAATTAATGAGCCTACAGATAGTTTTTTTGCTACTTTTGATGAAATATCAAAGGAATTGGATACACTTAACAATGAATCATCAACCTCAAGAACTCTTATAGTGGATGATTTAAAAGAAATAAACGCTAAAATATCTAGTATTTTTAAAATTATCATAGATGCAAGAAAGCGAGCACTAGAAGGAGTTGATCTATATGAGGATATTTCTCAGGACAGCCCTGACAGTAGCCTTGATAATGAGAATTCAATAACTAAAGGTCATGTTACCAAGTCTGTTAACAATGGTAAAATCTCTGGTGACATAAATGTTGGCGGAGTTGCAGGCTCAATGGCTATTGAATATGATTTTGACCCTGAAGGAGATATAGTCAAGGATGAAAAAAGCACATTAAAATTCAAATATCAAACTACAGCGGTACTTTATAAATCTATTAATAGAGGAAAAGTAACCTCTAAAAAGGATTATGCAGGTGGAGTTGCTGGTAGAATGGAACTGGGCTTACTATCAAAATGTGAAAACTACGGTCATGTTAACAGCTCTGATGGTGATTTTGTTGGTGGCATTTCAGGTTCATCATCCTCTACTATAAAAAACAGCTATGCAAAGTGTATGGTATCTGGAAACAACTACGTTGGAGGAGTTACAGGACAAGGTGAGAACGTATATAACTGTTATACTATGGTAAAAATCTCTGATGCTAAGGAGTACATGGGCAGCATCTCCGGAGAGGCAAACGGCGAATTTAAAAACAATTATTTTGTAAAAGACAAATGGGCGGGTATTGACAATATCAGCTACGCAGAAAAAGCTGTACCTCAAGATTATGATACCTTTATTAAGACCGAAACTCTCCCAGATGAATTTAAGAAATTCACTCTAAACTTTAAAGCAGGAGATATAGTAGTAAAAAGTTTAAAATTTAATTATGGTGATTCATTAAAGGAAGATGAACTTCCTAAGATACCAGAGAAGAAAGGATATTATAGCTCTTGGCCAGAATATGATTTTAGTAAATTAACCTTTTCTGAAACCCTTGAGGCCATCTATACACCATTAATAACAGCAATATCCGTGGAGGAATCACCAAATACAACTCAACCTCTTCTATTGATAGAAGGTGTTTTCGGACCTGAAGCTAAGGTATCATTGAAACCCAACGATTCCAAACCTCCGAAATATGATAAACCTGAAATATTAGTAGGACAATGGACAGCATCTATTTTTGATGATTTTAAGGAATCTGATTCTACATTTACTCTCAGATACTACTTTCCAGATTCTAAAAAGAACATTAAATTAATGAGTCTAAAGGATAACAAATGGTCTGCAGTTGATGTTGATGTTGATGGCAGCTATCTTGTGTTTAAAACATCAAATAAAAATATCACCTTCTGCATCCTTGAAACACCTTCAAACAAATTGATAATATATATTTCAATAGGAGCATCAGTAGCTCTTTTAGTACTAATTATTTTATTTGTTAAAAAGAAGAAAAAGAAAAAAAGCAAGAAGGAAGTAGCTCTTTAAACTTAACGTAAAAGTGTACAATAATAATAAAAGCTTAAAATTCTTTTAGTTAATTAACTTAAGAATTTTAAGCTTTTTTAAAATTACTATAAAATCACTATCTCTCTACATTAACATATTTTCTCTAATTCTGATGTTATTTCATTTTCATCTATGTCATCAGTATAAATTTTAGATATTGCACCATTTATTGTTGTAACGACTGCTGGGAAGTTTGTAATACCCAATCTATCTGCCAATCCTGTTGACTTATAGACATCAATACGATTTACAACTAAATTTTCACTATACATTTCTTCAAACTTTTCTATTGTTGATAAGAAAGCTCTAGATTCTGCATCAATAGCGTTATATACATATGTGAGACCTGGTTTGTCTTTTTGCATAATAACATTATGAAAAGCTTCGCTCTCAGCTATATATTTTTCTGCTGCATAACCTGCAACTGCTCCATCACCAACAGCAGTTGCTACTTGTTTAAGCCATTTTTCACGAACATCACCACAAGCAAATACACCCTCAATATTTGTTTCCATTTTATCATTTGTTAAAATATACCCTTGTGGAGTTAAATTAATTTGATCTTTAAATATTTCTGTATTTGGTATATAACCAATAAACTCAAAACAATTATCACAAGGAACTTCTATTAATTCTTGTGTTTTCAAGTTTTTAAGCACTACTTTGTCTAGATGACCTTCACCTTCAAAAGAATCAACAACTGAATTCCATATGAATTCCATTTTAGGATTTTTTAGAGCAGCTTCTTTAGCTATTTCATTACAATCCATTTTTCCTTCATCATGCATAACAGATACAATTACTTTTGAAGCAAATTTTGTTAAGAACATCCCTTCTTCTATAGCTGCATCACCACTACCAATAACAACAACAGTTTTTCCTGTATTTGCAGCAGCATCACAAGTAGCACAGAATGAAATACCTTTGTCGAATAGATAATTTTCTTCATTTTTTGCTTTTGTGATTCTTGGACGTCCTCCTGTTGCAAGTATTACAGTTTTAGCGATATAAGTGTTTCTGAAAGTTTCAACCTTCTTCTCTTCACCTTCAAGGTCAACAGATTTAACATCTGTAAGTTTAAACTTAACACCCATATTTTTAGCTTGTTGCTTCATTTTATTAGTGATATCTTCCCCTTTTGGACTATCAGGGAATCCTGGATAATTTTCTATTTCATTTGTATACGTAGCTAGGCCACCAACTAACGCTTTTTCTATTAATAAGGTATTTAATCTGGCACGTCCAGCATAAATTGCAGCTGTTAGACCTGCAGCTCCTCCACCAATAACTACTACATCATAATGTTCTACTTTCTTTTCTCTTGGCATTATTACTCCTCCTAAAAACTACATGAAAAATTTTACTAACAACTTACTACCAACAACTGCACCAAAAAACATTGCTATGGCAAATACCCATCCTGATAAAGATAATGAAGCAATTCCGCTGAATAAAGCACCAATATTACAACCATATGCTATTCTTGCTCCATAACCCATTAACAAGCCACCAAGAACTGCTGCTATAACTTGTTTTTTTGATTTAATCTTTTTAATCTTAAATTGAGATGCTAATAATGTTGCAAGTAACGCACCTAAAATTATTCCTAAGTTTCTATAAGTACCTGCATGATTTAATATACCTGCATTAAGAGTAGCCTGAGCACCCTCGCTTGAGAAATAATACCACTTATCAACACTACCTCCAAATGCTTCATAAATCCATGCACCCCAGTTAGCAAACACACCTGAAACACCCCATGGATTTCCTGTTGTAGCCAGTGTTACAATTTGAAAAACTGATAATAATATAGCTCCTGTTACATATGGCCAAGCATTTTTAAGCCATCTTTTATAAAAATCATTATTGCTTATCTTAAGCATAGTTTCTTTAAATTTACTCACTATTAACCCTCCTAATAGATAGATTTGTTATTTATTAATGAGTTTTTTCAATAATAATTTCCCATTCTCCGTCATCCACTTCTTCAACTTCTACATTATGTCCATCTTTACGTGCCCACTCAGGTACGTTTTTCATAGCACAACTATGATCGATTTGAGCTATTAATATATCCCCTACTTCTAATTCTTTTAATTTATTTTGAGCCTTTACTAAAGGTACTGGACATGCTTCTCCTAAACAATCTATTATTACTTCTTTCATGATTATTCCTCCTATTTACTATCCTGTATTTAGATTCAATTTTCTTATCTATATTTTTAACTAGTGAGTTTTTTCAATAATGATTTCCCATTCTCCGTCATCCACTTCTTCAACTTCTACATTATGTCCATCTTTACGTGCCCACTCAGGTACGTTTTTCATAGCACAACTATGATCGATTTGAGCTATTAATATATCTCCTACTTCTAATTCTTTTAATTTATTTTGAGCCTTTACTAAAGGTACTGGACATGCTTCTCCTAAACAATCTATTATTACTTCTTTCATGATTACTCCTCCTATTTATCCGCTTTCGCTTCTTGATATTTTTCAGCTGCTACATATAAGCAAAAAATGATCAATAATTGAATAACTACAGCTCCCACCCAACCAAATACATCTGGTAAGAAAACTGCCTTTCCTTTTGAAATAAAGTGATATTTCCACCAACCAAAATCATGCGCTCCCCATAATGAACCAATTATGAAGAAAATTAAAGATATTATCTGCATTGTAAAACCTTCACCCACACGCATTAGAGTTCCTGAAGCACAACCACCTGCAATAACCATACCAATACCAAATATAAAGGCACCGAAAATTGTTGCAAAGCTTATTGGCACAACATAACCCATACCTGGAATAGGCAAATTATTTTTAAAATAACCGTATTTAATAGCAGTAAATCCTATAGTTGTGATTGCAAATGCAATTAATACAGCTCTGGTAACTGTAGTACCACCTGTTAGATAAGGATCTCTCATAGAAGCTGTAAAACAGAACCTTGATCTCTGTAGAATATACCCAAAAATTAGTCCCGTTAATAAATACCAAGATAAATTATTACTTTTTCCAGTTACAAATGTCCCAAGTACTATTAAAGCTAATATTAGTACTATGGCAAATGGAAGCTGACTCTTTTTTGGCTTTCTTCTTGTTCTGGCACGAGAAGTGGAACTTCTTTTAATTGTTGAAGTTGTTCCTGAATCGCTCATATACGATACACTCCTTTTGTGTAAAATTATTTAGCTAGATAGATATTTTTTTAACAAATATCTCCGCACTAATATTGATTGAAAGTTCTGTGTATAATTCCCAATTATATGATATCACATTTAAATAAGCATCGATTAATCACATTACTTATATTACATTAGAGTTACTTATAACCACTTACACATAAAATATACACCAAAGTAATTGATTTTACCAAAATTTTAGGGCATAATTAACCTAAGCTAAAGCTATTAAAAAATATTGAGGTGAATATTATGCATATTGATACATTGAAATATCTTACATATATTGCTAAATATAAAAGTATATCCAAAGCGGCCTCAAAATCTCACATTTCTCAATCAGCATTAAGTCAAATGATTCACAAACTTGAAGAGGATTTAGGTTATGAATTGTTCATTAGAAGTAACCGTGGTGTAACTTTAACAGATATGGGTGAAATTGTACTTAAATATTCAACTAATATTGTTAAAAATCATGAACGCATGATAGAAGAATTAGAAGAGTATACTTCTAGAACTAATAAAATTATCATTGCAGGTACTTCTTCTCTAGCTTCTTATTCTTTACCTTGTATGATATTTAAAATCAAAAAAAAGTTTCCTGATTATGAATATGTCTTAGTTTCAAAATCAGTGGATGAAATAATTTCTGATGTACGTAACGACCTATGTACTATTGGATTTACTGATGCTGAAATTAAGAATGATCCTGATTTATTCACTTGTAAAATTGGTAAAGAAAAGATAGTTTTGATTGCCAATGCAAATTATAAAGTACCAGATATTATTTCATTACATGATTTATTAAATATGGAATTAATCATGTGTACAATGAATTCTAAAACTTATGAGAAATTAGATGCGGCCTTGCATACAATAGATTGTTCATTAAAAGATTTGAATGTAATTTTCAATTCAGATTTTGTTAGTTCCGTTAAATCAAGTGTACTTAATGGATATGGAATGGCATTTGTACCCTATGAATCAATTAAACATGAGCTTTACGAAAAGTCTATTAAACTTGTAGATATAAAAGATGTGAATTTAGATTACGATATTTATCTAGTTGGTAAAAAAAGCGAAAAATTATCTGAAGCTTCAAAAGCTTCTATGGATTATCTCATTGAGATTGGAACAAAAAGCTTTTGTTAACTATTATATTTTAGTTATAGTAATTTCCCAAACACCGTTAATTACTTCTTCTTCTTCATACTTAAATGTATGTTGTTGGAAAAATTCATTAATTGATTCAGCAACACAGCTATGATCGGTTACTATCATTAAACTGTCGTCAGATTTTAAAGTTTTTAATTCTTTTTTAATTTTTATAAGTGGTATTGGGCAAAAATCTCCACAACAATCTAATTTTTTCATCGCTCAAACTCCTTGATTATTATATTTTAAGTTTATACTATATTTTACAAAAAATAAAGAATTATTATATATTCATTACTATCTAGAAAAGGTCGAAAAAATCATGATAAAATTTCATCAACCATATAAACCAGAGAAAAGTTTAAAATACATAGAAAAAAACCTAAGAGCACTTGAATTATCAGGAGACAATTTTTTTACAAATAAGTGTGAATCATTTATTTCAGATTATATTAATGGAAAAAAAGTTCTTATGACTACTTCCTGTACTCACGCTTTAGAATTAGCAATAAGATTACTTGATATAAAGAATGGTGATGAAGTAATTATCCCCTCCTTTACATATCCATCAACAGCAAATGCTGTATTATTGGCAGGTGCAAAAGTAGTTTATGCAAGAGTAAATCTTGATACCATGTTAATTGATCCTGATTTATTAGAAGAACAAATAACAAATAAAACAAAAGCTATAATAGTTGTTCACTATGGTGGTAGATGCTGTGATATGAACCCTATTCTATCCATAGCAAGTAAGTATAATATTGATATTATTGAAGATGCTGCTCAAGCTTTTGGAAGCACATATAATGGAAAATTTGCTGGAACCTTAGGTACTTTAGGTTGTTTTAGTTTTCATCAAACTAAAAATATTACTTCTGGTGAAGGTGGTGCCTTAATAATTAATGATGAAAACTTAATAAAACGTGCTGAAATTATTAGACAAAAAGGTACAAATCAAGAAGCCTTTAAATCAGGATTAGTTCCTAGGTATGAATGGGTAGATATTGGTTCTAGCTATTCCCCTTCTGATCTTTTAATGGCTCTTTTATATGGTCAATTACAGCAATTAGAAAAAATTCAAAATCTTCAAATGAGTCTCTTTAAAACATATGTAGATTTTTTTAAAAAACATAACTTTGATTCACTTGAAAGCTTCAGTAACTTCAGTAGTTATGGACAAGTTAATGGTCATATCTTTTATCTTCTGTTTAAAGATGCGGCTACAGCAACGGCTTATAAAAGTTATATGCGTGAAAATAATATTCAAGTAGTAACTCATTTTGTACCATTACATATAAGTAAAAAAGGTTCCTCATATTTACGACCACAGGATGATTTTACACCTGAAGATGATTTGTCTATACGATTAATCAGATTACCGATTTACGCAGGTTTAATGCCATCAGATCAAAAAATAGTACTAGAAAAAACTTTGACTTTTATGAGGTGATTTATGATTTCAATAGTTATTCCTGTTTATAACAGTGAAAAAATATTACCAAAGCTATGTGACTTAATCCATAAAGAAATGAAATCACATGAATTAATTTATGAACTGATTTTAGTGAATGATGGAAGCAAAGATAATAGCGAAGATATTATTAAGTCCCTTAGTAAAAAATATGAACAAGTTAAAGGGGTTTTATTAAAAAATAATGTAGGTCAACAACTAGCTTTATTAGCAGGTCTTAGACAAGCTAAGTACCATAATATTGTTACAATGGATGATGACTTGCAGCACCATCCTAAGGATATTATAAGATTAATATCACATTTAGACGAGAAATCAGATGTAGTTTATGGTGTCCCTTTTAATGATACTGGAAAAACATATAGAAAACTTGGAACACATATTAAAGAAATGTGCTTTTTTGTTTTCCTTGGAAAACCTAGAAATTTACGATTAACAAGTTTTAGAGTTATGAAAAAACATGTACTAGATTGGGTCATTAAAGACCCTCTTCCCAATGTATATATATCTGCTCGAATACTTAAATATACAAAGAAAATTAAGAATTTAAATATTAATTATAGAGAACGAGAACAAGGTAAATCAAATTATACATTTGTTTTACTTACTAAAAAACTATTAAAATCAATTTGGAACTACAAAGTATTATACTTATGGTATAAAAGACGACCTTGTACACATCAATATATAATTAAGGAGATTGTCTAATGAAACTTATGTTACTGGGTTCATCAAAAGCACAATTAAATACAATCAAAAAAATTCAAAATCTAGGTCATGAAGTTATAGCCTCTGATTATCATGAAACTTCTGTAGGTAAAAATATTGCTAATGATACATGGTTAGCAAGTACATTTGATTATGCAGAAACTCTCAAAGGAGCTGTAGCTAAATCCATTGACGGCATTATGACCATGGGAACAGATCAACCTGTATTAACAGTGGCTAAAGTGGCTAACACACTTAACTTGCCATACTTTTTAGATATTGATACAGCACTCTCTGTTACTAATAAAGCTATTATGAAACAAAAATTTATTGATTATCAAATACCTACTACCAATTATGTTCTATACGAACCTTCAAATCCTTCTGTTTTAGAAAAAGTAAAGTTCCCTGCTGTTATTAAACCATTGGATTCCCAAGGACAGCGAGGTATTTATGTAGTTAATAGCATTGATGAAATACAAACCTTATATTCTGATGTAATTAGTTATTCTAGAGAGAAATCTATTCTTATAGAAAGTTATTATGCTAATGATGAAATCACTATAAGTGGATGGGTAGAAGCTGGTGAACTCAAAGTATTAACTATAACAGATAGAGTTACTTTTGATAGTAAAGATGAAATTGGTATATGTTTATCTCATGAATTTCCATCTAAACATACAAAAGAATACGGACAAGCTATTGTTCATTTATCAAAAAAGATAGTAAAAGACTTTAAAATTCAATCTGGTCCTATATATTTTCAATTTTTTATAGGAGAAGAAGGATTAAAAGTAAATGAGATTGCCTGTCGTATTGGTGGTGCTTATGAAGATGAGTTTATCCCTTACTTAACAGGTGTAGATCTTTTACATATGACTATTATGGGTTCTCTTGGTATTGATTATTCTACTGATAATTTAATAAACCATGATGTATTTTCTATAAATAAACATCTTTCTGTTCAGCTCTTCTTCAGTAACCCCTGTAAAATCTGCGATATGCCAACAGAAGATGAGATACGAAAGCTTGAAGGTGTTGTTAATGTTGGTTTTAACTATCATGTAGGAGATACTATACCGAAAATATCTAATGCAACACAAAGAATCGGTTATGTGATTGTAGCCGCTGATTCTAAGCAGCAGCTTGAAAAACGACTATCCTTACTCTATAAACATTTAAAAATTATAGATGAGAATAGTAACAATGTAATAATACATAGAAAATTGGAGGAATAATTATGAAATCAATTAAAAATTTATTAATTTTGTTTAGTTTGTTTTGTTTATTCTTAGTTTCAGGTTGTGAAACAAAAACAGAATCAAAAGAAATTAAAATAGCTGAACAGTATGGTCTAGCTTATGCCCCTCTTCAGATTATGAAAGAAAAAAATTTCTTGAATGAAGCGTTACCTGATGTAACTATTACATGGAAAAAAGTAGCTAATACAGTTGCTACAAGAGAAGCTATGTTATCTGATAACTTAGATGTCGGATTTATTGGTATCCCTCCATTTTTAATAGGTTACGACCAAGAGATGCCTTGGAAAATTATGACTGGATTATCTCAAAGTCCTCTGGGGTTAGTTACTAATGATGAAAACATCAAAACTCTTAGTGATTTAGTTGAAAATGGGAAAATCGCTTTACCTCAACCTGGCAGCATTCAGCACATTCTCCTTGCTATGGCAGCTGACAAAGAGCTTGGTCAGAGTGATATTTTCGACAATCAGTTAGTAGCCATGAAACACCCTGATGGGATGCAAGCTTTAATAAGCGGAAATGAAGTTAAAGCGCACTTTACTTCTCCTCCTTATCTATTCCAAGAATTAGATATAAAAGAAAACCATTTAGTTGTATCTGGTGATGATGCTATGAGCGAAGGTTTTACTTTTATTGTTGGAGTATGTACTGAAAAGTTTAATAAAAATCAATCGTATTATGAAGCTGTAAATAAAGCTATAATAAAATCTATAGAATTTATTAACACTGAAAAAGAAGAAACAATAGACATATTATCTAAAGCTTATAAATTAGATAAAGCTGTAGTAGAAGACTATATTTATAATAGAGGTATGCAATATAATACTGAAATAAAAGGCATAGAAAGCTTTATAGATTTTATGCACAAAGAAAAATATTTAAATAAAAAAGTAGAAGTTGATGATGTTTTATGGTAAGCAAAAAATATTATAAATGGATAGGCCTGCTCAGTATCTTAATAATTTGGCAGTTATCCTCTTCCTTAAAATTAGTTAATCCATTAAGTTTGCCAAGTTTAATTGAAGTAATATCAGCATTAATAACCGGCTTGACAAAAGGTGAATTACTAATGCAACTATTTAATTCTATAGGATTAATATTAATAGGATTACTTATTGGAAGCCTCATTACATTAGTAATGGGTTATCTTGGTTATTTTTATAGCTTCTTTTATGAAAACTTTAAAATGTTTTCTGCTATTTTCCATCCATTACCAGGAGTTGCACTACTCCCAATAGTGATTACATGGGTTGGTATCGGTGAAAAAGCTGTATTAATAGTTATTTTACATGCTGTTTTGTGGCCTATGTATATTAATCTTAATTTAGGATTTAATGATATTGATAATAGTTTAATAGAAGCTGCCTACAATAACGGTGCTACTAATTGGCAACTATTTATATATGTCCTTCTTCCAGGAGCAATTTCATCAATTATCGCAGGTTTTCGTATTGCTTGGTCAAGAGCCTGGAGAGCCCTTATTAGTGCAGAAATGATTTTTGGTGCAATAGGAAGTATAGGGGGCATTGGTTGGTTTCTTTACGAAAAGAGAGCTTTTATGGATACAAAAGGAATGTTTGCAGGAATATTACTAGTAATGGTTATAGGGATTTTGGTTGAACAAGTTATATTTAATCCTAAAAAGGCTGATGAGCAGATATAAAAAGATAACGGACAGTTGACAGTTGTCCACTGTCAACTGTCAACTGATTTTCAAGGTTTTAATCTTTTAGTGCACGTATTCCGTGCCTTTATTTACTCTATAAATTTTAATTTTCCAAGGATAGTCATGCATATATCGAACAATTCTCATACCATAAACTGGATGATTAAAACTCCTCACTAAAGAGCAGTGATTTTCTATAAATCTATTAAGATCATCGTAATAAAAATTATCATCACCATATAAGATTGTCCACTGTTCATTGCGATGAATATAATCTAATTCTTCATAGTATATGATGGTGTTGATGTTATTAGATTTTATGTACTCCTCTAATGTAAGGTTATTTTCCTCTAAATAAGCAAGGTTACGTATATCAAAAAAAGTCCCTTCCTCAAATAAAAAACCTGCACTTAAATTTCCCAGAATTATAGAGTCATCCTGTAGGTTCTGCTCAATAGATAATAAATAATCTTTGTAGTCATAATGAGTGTAAATACTTATTTCTTTATAATCAGCTATTGAACTAAATATAATCATTCCTATCAAGAGAGCAGTTGTTATAGCAGCTCTTTTTTTAATACGTTTTATGAGAACTCCCAAAATAAAATATCCAAAAGGCATAATAAAAATAATGCTAGTTGCATTGTATCTACCTATGATTACTAAAGCTATGTTAATAGCTATTAAGGCTATTAATGAATCGATCAATATGATTTTTTCCTTGTCTTCAAACTTATCTTTAAATAGTATTATCCCTACTAAACTCCCAATAAACATAATTCCAATACTAACTAAAATCATTTTAATATTAGGTAAATAGTACGTTCCCCCTATTTGATTAAATAGTTTAATATAAAATTCATCTAAATTAAACAGTTTATCAATTAAAGTTGCATCCACATTAAGTGTAGCTCCATAATTGGAATAGTTATTAATAAAATTAATATCCCCTAAAAAACTTAGTCCAACAAAAATCGCACCAAATCCTAATATAATGAAGCCATATATTATTAATAATTTATAACTGATCTCTTTTTTAATAAAATCTATTAACATTATCATCCCAAACACTACACCTAGGATAAAAGCATTGGGATGAAAACCAATAGCTATCCCAACCAAAATTCCTATTATGGTGACTTTCTTAGTTAAGCTCAAACAAGAAAATCGGTAAATATAATAACATCCAATCATAATCATAAGTAAAATGATCTCTTGCCTAGCAAAATGACTAGCATAAATGAACTGTATATTTAATGAGCTTAAAATAGTTAATAAAGCTGCCCTCATGGAATCTTTTAATATCCTGTTAAAGATAATATACATCAAATAAATAGTTATCATGCCAGCGATCAATGAAATTAATCTAACTGAAAATATATTATAACCAAAAATCTTAATAAATAAGGTTTGTAAATAATGAAATATAACCTTTATCATATGAGGGTTCCTAGGGTATAAATCAAAAAAAGATTCAGTAACATATGGTGTATGATTTATACTATATCCTCTAGATAATCCCGCTAACCATGATTCATCTGAATGTACAAAAGGAAACTTTGTTAAAGTAACTACATTCAAAAATAAATATATACTCAAATAACCATAAAATATCACCTTAGATTTAATATCTATTTTTTTCATTTCTTTATACTCCTCTAACATAAGTAGTAATCCCAATAAACAATATAATTAATTTTGTTTATATGTCTGTTATTTTCTTATTATATCATACACAATTTGCATATTTATGTACTTTGCTGGTATTAAAGTATTAAATAGTATATTAAGAATACTTATAACTATTAATATGAAGGCTGTTATATAATTAAAATAGGTGATTGATGATGAATGTATAATTCCCAAATTTGTATATTTTTTAACAATCTCTCACTTAATCTAGGAGGTTTTACTATGATTTTAAAAACTAAGAAGCCAGTAGTTCTACTATTTGCATTATTACTAAGCCTAGTGTTAGTTGGGTGTAACAAGACTGCTTATATTAACTCTAATAATATTTCTGAACCATCAGAATTGAAAGAAGCTCTTACTCAACAAAATACTGTAATTATAGATGCTAGAAGTGCAGAAGAGTATGCTAAAGGTCACTTAAAAGGTAGTATTAACTTAACAGCAGGAGAATTAACAATAAATGAACCTGTGAAAGCTATGTTAGCACCACAAGAACAAATCAATAAAGTTCTTAGTTCTAAAGGTATAAGTAACGATTCTAACATTTTTATTTATGACAATAGTGGTGGGGTTTATTCTAGTCGTGTATGGTGGACCTTAAAACTTTATGGACATGAAAATGTTAAAGTTATTAATAATGGTGTTAATGCAATCCTTGATAATGATTTTGAATTATCACTTGATATTCCAAGTATAAAAGAAACAAATTACGAAGCTAAAGAAGTAAATAGTTCTTATATTGCAACAATAGATGATGTAAAAAAAGCTATTGATGATGAAGATACAACTATCATTGATGTTAGAAGCAGAGCAGAATTCGATGAGGGTGCAATTCCTACAGCAATCTTATATCCTCATACTAAAAATCTTTATTCCGATGGAGCATTTAAATCAACAAGGGATACATACTTAAACTATAATGACTTAGGTCTAAAAAAGGATCAATCAATTATTTTATATTGTAAAAGTTCTTTTAGAGCAACACAAACAGCTTTACTTTTAGAAGAGGCTGGTTATACTAACGTGAAAATTTATGATGGTGCTTGGCTTGAGTGGTCTACAAAAGATATGCCTAAAGCCGATAAAAAACCATCTACTCCAGCAACTTCACAAGATGCATCATAATTATAAGGAGGATTTAAAATGAAGAATATCAAAAAGATTTTAGCTTTATTTTTAACAACTCAATTGCTTCTAACTGTTGGATGCGGAAATAAAAACGCAGAAAACAAGTCAATGGATTTAACAAAAGGACAAACAACTACTGAAGCAAATACAGAAACTTCCTCACCAAAGACTGAATCAGTATCACTAGAAGAAGGTATTAATTCTTACTTTGACAACATGCCAAAACACATCTACAAGATTGGTCAAGCTGATTTCGTAGATATAGTAAAAAAAGGCGGAGATTTTGTTGTTCTTGATATAAGATCTGCTGATGACTATGCTAAAGGTCATATTAAAGGTGCTATCAACCTTCCTTGGGGTACATCTATTAGTGATAATATTACTAAAATCCCTCAAGATAAGGATGTTTATATCTACTGCTACTCAGGTCAAACTGCTGGTCAAGCTGTAATGACACTTAACTTAGCTGGTATTTCTGCAAGAAGCGTTAACCTTGGATGGAACTTTGGTATTTCAAAGGCTGAAGGTATTGATGAACTTACAGAAACAACTGCTAATACATTTGGAACTGAAACTTATGATGTTAATAAAGATCTTGTAGCAGCTTTAGATTCTTACTACAAAGGTCTTTCAGATGTTAAAGGAACAACTTATGGTAACTATAAAATTTCTGAAGCTAATTTAGCAGCTATGATAGATGCTGGTGAAGACTTCTACTTATTGTCTATTAGAAGCGCAGAAGACTTTGGTAAAGAACACATTAAAGGTGCTCAAAATATTCCTTGGGGCAAGGATATGCACAATAAGTTCTCTACTTTACCTAAAGACAAGAAAATCGTTGTTTACTGCTACTCTGGTCAAACTGCTGGTCAAACAACAGCTGCACTTAGATTACTAGGTTATGACGCTGTATCATTAAATGGTGGTATTGGTGTTGGCGCTAATGCTCCAATCGGTTGGAAAAACAAAGGCTTAGAAGTTATAAATAATTCAGTATCAGTATTAGAAACTGGTGTTGCTGATTACTTTGCAAACATGCCAAAGCATATTTATAAGATTGGTCAAGCTGATTTCGTTGATATAGTAAAAAAAGGCGGAGATTTTGTTGTTCTTGATATAAGATCTGATGCTGACTATGCTAAAGGTCATATTAAAGGTGCTATCAACCTTCCTTGGGGTACAGCTATTAGTGATAACATTACTAGCATCCCTCAAGATAAGGATGTTTATATCTACTGCTACTCAGGTCAAACTGCTGGTCAAGCCGTTATGACTCTTAACTTAGCTGGTATTTCTGCAAGAAGCGTTAACCTTGGTTGGAACTTTGGTATTTCAAAGGTTGAAGGTATAGATGCACTTACAGAAACAACTGCTAATTCATTTGGAACTGAAACTTATAATGTTAACGCTGAAGTTAAAGCTGCTTTAGATGCATACTACAAAGGTCTTGCAGATGTTAAAGAAACAACATATAAAAACTATAAAATTTCTGAAGCTAATTTAGCAGCTATGATAGATGCAAGTGAAGACTTCTACTTACTATCAATTAGAAGCGCTAAAGACTTTGGTAAAGAACACATTAAAGGTGCTCAAAACCTTCCTTGGGGTAATGACATGCACACTAAGTTCTCTACTTTACCAAAAGACAAGGTAATCGTTGTTTACTGCTACTCTGGTCAAACTGCTGGCCAAACAACGGCAGCTCTTAGATTATTAGGTTATGATGCTGTATCATTAAATGGTGGTATTGGTGTTGGTGCTAATGCTCCAATCGGTTGGAAAAACAAAGGTTTAGAAGTAGTTAAATAATTATTAAAAACCCTTAATATTAATTAAATATATAAAAAAAACAGTTCGTGGATTATCTTATAATAATAAATTCACGAACTGTTTCTTTATAATCTATAAGTTATAGAAGATATTTCTTTAAAGTGGTTTTTCTAATATATAATCAATATATCCTAATGTTACGAAACCACCACCACGTTTTGGACCAATACGCTTTCGGACTTCTTTATAAATTCTTTTTAATCCTAATTCTTCAAATATCTCTTCCCCTTCATTCTCATGAAAATAACTGTGAAGAACTTTTTCCCCATGTTCCATTTCATAATATTCACCGGCTCCTACTTCTTCTCCCCTACCACATCTTTCATCAGCTGTTGAAACAAAATTGATGAACATCAGTCCTCCCGGTACTAATACTCTTTTCATTTCTTCTAAACTCTTTTTAATCTCTTTCTTACTCATATGGAATATTGTATTATATGAGTAACAAAAACTAAATGAATTATCATCAAATGATAGCGCCTTCATATCTCCTTTAGTAATATTTAAATTTATACCCTGTTCATTCTGGAACTCATTAGCACGTTCTATGGCTTTTTCACTTATATCTATTCCTGTAGTTTCATATCCATGTTCTTTAAACAATGCTAATGGTGGTAACATTCCCCCTGCACCACAGTCTAATATGTTCTTCTCTAACCCCTGCCCATTACAATAAAGTAAAAAGGTAAAAAGTTGATTTTGTCTAAAAATTGGTTTCATAAGAATCTCCCCTTTTATAATATAATTTCATCAATAGCACTATTTATTAACTCCCTAAAAGCTTGCTTATTTAAAGTATATAAAGTCTTCTTGCTATCTCCTCCAGCAATCAATTCAATTAAACCTAATGTTATTAACTTGTTTAATTGGTATGTCATTGTAGCTGATGTAAGACCTATCTCCTTTACTAAATCTTTTCGAGCCCACCTTTTCTGACTTAACAATGATATTATTCTTAGTCTCGTTTCATCAGATAAAGTCTTAAAAATCTCTTGAGGGTTTATGCCGTTACTTTTCCCTTTCAATTTCTGCTCTTCTCCAAATCCATACACAAATATATATGTATCTTTATCAAATAAGTATCTCGGTATAAATTCTTCTAAGTAGCACATATTTATCTTAACATCTTTACTTCCATTTACTAATGTTTCATAATTTCCATTACCAATACAGTCTAAAAAACCTTTTTTATTTTCATTAAATAAAATAATGTGATTCTTTAAAATTGGATCGATTTCTCTTTTAATCCACTCTTCCTCTCTCTTAAAAGCTTTATCATAAAAAGCTTCAATTATATTGATTAGCTTTGTGTGAAGGAGTTTTGTGTTATTTTTAAATTCAATAAAAAGTTCTGCATCTTCAATAGAATACCTTTCAGTAACAGCTTCATAAATAGTCTTATCATCATCATCTATAGAAATATTGTGAGAAGATATTCTAAAACACTCTGCTAAATATTCATCACTTGATAGTCCTTTTAGCTTATCTAATAAATCACTAACTGTTGTCACATTTGTTTTCGTAATAAATAATAGTAAATAATAAAAATTCAGTTTAAATTTTTTAAAGAGAATATCTAAGTCATTCTTCTCAAATAAATTTAATCGATTTCTCAATGTATGTAGTTTTTCTTTAATAATGGTGCACTCTATAAATTTATGTTCTTCAATATAACTTTCAAAATAATCTAATTCTGCAATTCTCATCATAGTAGTAATGCACTCAATTGCCATATTATGTTCAATCGTTACTTGTTTCATGATTTCCTCCTAATAGATACAGTGAAATGATGTACTTTGATTATAAAGAAAAAATTTATTTGTGTCAACACTTATCTACATATATAAAAATAAGTAGATGGTTATCTACTTTATTTGCAACACATAAAGTACTCATGAGCAGATATGTTTAGAATACACTACCCGTATATGAATTACGTCATATTGAATATAGCTCTATTTTATTAAACATTAACTACAACTAATATTTATTAATAACTTAACTGCTGGAATCCAAATTAGTCATTCTTTTATCAAAATCAATTTTTCTAGATAATGAAAAGAGCGGAAAGTTAACATATTAAATCGAACTAGTTAACCCTCTCCACACTTATCTTAATTTCTTTTCTTAATTCCTTATATAACTCTTAATTCATTTTATTCTACTCTTTCAAGAACACTTTCTACTATCCAGTATATTTTATCTTTATATCTGATTTTATGCCATACGTTACCATCATTTTCTTTTCGTTCTTCTAAATCTTCAACTTTCATGCCTTTATAAACCATGCCGGCTTTATATTTATCATCTAGACTATAATACGTTCTAATATTTATATTATTTTTAGTAACGATAAGATATTTCTTGTTTTTAGCTAATTCTACGTTATTATCTATTTTATTTATAGTATCACTTATTTTTATATTGAGCATCTTAAACAAATGTGCTTCTCGATTTGAATAAAAATTATTTACCACTCTGCTTCCATGGATATTAGTCATTGAGTAACCTACTATTAGAGAACTAAAAATCAATCCTGTGATAATTAATTTTCCAGAAAGTATTTTATTTTTTCTGATTCTGATTTTTTTCATTTTTAAACTTCTAAAGCTTCTGTTATTTTTTCTGATATTTTTCTCAAAATATAAAAGTGATTTTGGAATATCCTGATTATTTTTTCTTGCTTTAATAGCTTTATCAGCAACAACACCAAGTACAATAAAATATCCATTCTCAAATACTTTAATTTTGAAGTTTAAAAATACTCGAATAATTATATCAAAAATAATCAAAAATAAAATTCCAATAATAGATATTATTATAAACATTCTTAACTGTACAATATTTAAAAAGTCCATGTTATCACCTTCTCTGCATTAGATACTTATTATTGATATTCATCGGTAGTATCATGAAATTTTTGAGTTTTTCTTGTTTCCTCAATTTCCTTATTCTTAATTTCACTCTTATTTTCTCTACCTTCCAGTACACTTATCTGTCCAGTAATATCATCCATATTTTTCTCTAATATATTTAATAATCTAGTATTATTTTCTTTATTAGCTTTTGAATGTTCCTCCATGACTTCTCTCAGTTCCTTTTTTAGTTTATCTATTTCAGACTGATTTTTTGCTTTTGCATTGGCAAATGTTTTATTTTCTTCTGATAACATATTATCACCTAATGCTCCTAGCTTTTCATTCATGGTTATTTTAACATCGGCTATTCTCTCCATATTATCCTTTTTTGTTTTAATTTTCACGTTCTCAATTTTCCCATCATTCTCTATAGATTCAACTACTCTATCAAATGCTAGTTTTCTTTTATAACTTTCATACTCCTCATCAAGTTGCATATCAATAATTTTTTTTGTATTTACATCAGGTTCAATATTTATTGTCACAGGTTCAACGTTAAATCCCATTTCATTTATTTCTCGCTCTATAGCTGCTCTATCTATTTTACTAGAAAAAATATGATAATCCTTCACATCATGCTGCAGTGCTTCAACGGATATTTTTCTCTTTATAATATCTCTAAATATTGAATTATCAAATCTTATACCACTTTCCACGATCCTTTCTGGATTATCAACATAAATACTCACATCAGCTCTAACTGTAAATTTTTTCATAGAATCCATACTGCTAACTTGGAATGTGGAAACAAAAGTATTTATAGACATATCAACTACATGATATTTAGAACATCTCTTTCTCCATCTTTCAATTGCAGTAATCGGTCTGGTATCCGTAGCTATGATAACACTTCTATCGTTCCCTATATATGCATGTACCTCAGATGAAGTTATTAGATCAATTCCTTTTAATAGCCCCCATTTACAACTTACAGTTTTCTTTATTGGATAATTCATTTTTTGCCTCCATATCAAATCGTCTTTTAATTTCACGGATAACATCAATGTTATCTCGATTACTTTTTATTTTCATATTCTCAATCAGAATATTTATATTTTCTCTAACCCTTATTTCTCTGGAAGACTCATCTCTCCATTTTTCAAATATTTCGTACAATCTACCATTGAACTTTGGGTTCTCTGCAATCATCAGAATAATATCTCTAACTCTATCCCCTATCCCATTACTTCCAAGTATAGTTATAACTCTTGAAATTTGTTCGCCACTTTTTTTCTTTCGAGCCTTCTCTTCTACCATTAAGCATAGAAATAACTCCATAGTTCCCTCTATTCTCTCTCTTGAATTTCCAACTCTTACTTCATTAACAAAGAAATCTAAAACTCCTTTATAGAACTCATTGTCTGTTACTCCATGTCTAAACACTTTTCTTAAAGATATTACAATATGTTTTTTTAATCCTAAATATTCATCTGTATATATCTTCATTAGATTTTTTAAAGAATATTCAGGTGCTCTTAGTCCAAGACTTTCTCCCATCATAAATATTGCGACCCATTGTTTTTTATATCCTATTTCCTTAAAATTCTTAATCCACTTTCTGTGCAATTTCATTACATGATAGAAAACTTCTTCTTTCTCTAAAATCATACATAAAGCAACCCCTCCATAGAGCCTTTTCACAAATTCATCGGATTTAATCCATTGATATATTATATCATCGTATATAATATTAAAGTCTCCCTTTGAATAAACCAGTTCACTTATCGCTCGTCCAACCGCTCTGATTTCGGTTATCTCATAAGAATTTCCCCACTTAGAAATGCATTCTAACAGGATATTTTTTATCTCAAACAAATCCTTAGAAATAAGTTTTAAAATATTTTTTCTTGTTGAACTTTCAGCAAATAATATTGAAGGAGAATCTTCCTTTTTTTCTGCTTTTATTGATTGCCAGAAATCATAATCGCAATAGAGAATCTTTTCTAATTTTTCTTCTTCTTCCACTTCAATTCCATCTCTTAAAATTATTTCTATATATTTTGCTTTATCAATTATAACCTTTTGATGACAACCTTCAAAAATACTAAGAGCTAACAAATAACTAAGTTTCTTTATTGATTTGATGCTTAAAAACCATTTTTTTATGTTTTCATATTCATCAAAATTCAAGTATTCAGATATAGTTTTACATACTTCTTTTTCTTTCCAATCTTCAATTATTTTTATTGCTATTTTTTCCAGACTTTTAATTCCAACTTTGGAACTCCTTATTTCTGCCTTAGATTCATCTAATCTAAAATACTCAATAATCTCATTGCACACAAAAATATCACTTAAATTTAAATCCAGCATTTTTTTGAGGATATATTCTGTATTTTCAGGTAATTTACACTGAAATAATTTCAAATTACTAAACTTAGTTTTTTTTGAGTTATTATTACCCAATACTACAATTGCTGAACTAATTTTTTTTAATTTTTCTTTTATTATTTTAAAATTTATTAACTCTTCTGAATTATATCTGCCAAAATCAAAACTGGTAAAAATATAGCCAGTCTTTTCTCTTGGTTCAAATTCTCCAAAAAACTCTGAATAATATTCTTCATCAACGTTGATTTCTATTATATCTTTCAGATATAGTTCCTCAAGTAAATTAACAGAAATATTTAATTTACCTGAATCAATATTTTCATATAAGCAAACATAATTATTATTTGCAAGATACTCCTTAATATCTTCGTATCCATCAAAATAGAAAAACCTTTTCCTACTATAGTTTATTTCTTCATTAGAGAGTTTTCGTTCAGTGAAATATCCATTATCTCTTTCACTATGATTTTTACTCCATCCTATTTCAATGTTTCCTGAACCGAAAGATATATTGGAGTTCAAACCTTTACTTGAATAATTGTTTATTTCATATTTAATTATCCTATCATCTTGTGATTGTTCTTGTTCTTTATCTACTTCAAATTTTTCCTCTTTAACTTTCTCCATATATATCTCTCCAGTTTTATTTATGATTTCTAACCTTGGTAATTCCACTTCCAAAATTCATAGAAATTACAGCTTCTTTCTCAAAGTTATTGTTTACTTGATTTTGGATATTAACTTTATATGAAACATCTGAAGAACTGCCTTTTTCTTCACTTAAAGAAAACTCTCCAATCATTTCTTTTTTAATTATAGGCTTTTTTTCTCCCACAGGTGCAAGCTCTATTATTCTCTCATCAGATAGTTTTGAGAATAATTCATTGAATCCCTCTTTCTCATCCTTTTTTAAATCTATGATGTATCTACCACTAAACATCATAGGCATGACTCTATCATCTATAGAATCAAACGAGACTAAAATGTATTTATTATAATTTTTATCTATATCTTCTATAATAGTTCTATACTCTACTCCGACTCCCCCTTTGAAGGCTTCTGCTTTGTTTTTATATCCTTCTGATAAAACAATTATTACTTTTGAAGCACTTAATCCTTCATGCATCATTTGTTTAAATTGCATTGCTGTATTATTTTGTACAATGTTTCTATCTAAGTCAGCTTCATATCCACTTTTTCTCAGAAAATTTACAAACTCAACAACCTTTTTCATATGCTCTTCATTATCCCAAGAATATGTCACGAAAATATCATTCTTTTCCATACTACTTATCCTCATTTCCCTCTTCAGGTGTAATCTTTCTTATAATGTCATTCACTAGCTTTCCATAATCTAAGTCCAACATTAATTCCTCATTAAATTCTAATCCTTCATTATTAAGTTCATTCCATTTACCATTTTTCTTATACTCAGCAGCTAATTCCGCTGAACGTCCCCCTACAGAACCTATTAGAAAAACGGGAATATTATTCTCTTGAGCAATTTTGATTTCTTCATCAATACCAGGCGATTCACATTCACTCTTCTTTTTTCCCCCTAGACAAATAAGTGCTTTAACTTCTTCTCTCGCAATCATTCTCCTTCTCATATCAGAAAGACTTTTTTCTCTAAGTTTTTTCCCATCCTCACCTTTTACTGCTTCACATTGAACTACCTCTGCTTGTTCCTCAAACTTTTCTAAGCCCTCAGTAACAAAGAACTTGGATATATACATCTTTGTAGTTTCCTTAAATCTATTTGGATTTACATATGTATTTATTTTGAGAATGATATCTTGAAAAGTAGGATGTGCACCAAAAACTAGTTTACAGTTATTTTTAAGTATTTCCTTTGAAAACACAATAACAGCGTCCATTAACGAGTTTTTATACAATTCATCACAATTTGGAAAAGAACCTGAAATCACTATTTCAGTATCTTTGATTTGAGCACTTTTACCAAAATGTTTTTTGAGTATGTGATAAAAATCATCACAGTTTTCTTCAACTATATGATCTCGTTCTTTCATTAGCTTTATATTGTTAGAAAGTATTAATCCTGAATCAAAACTTCTTATTGTTCCACTAATCTCATTTTCTAAAAACCCTTGGAATTTTTCTACATCTTCGTCAACATATTTTCTTCCAAAAAATTGAATGTACTTTTCCATAGGTCTCTGCGGATACGGATAACCTTTTCTGTCTGCCCTTAATCTATATATCAATTCTTCATTTAATACTCCTTCAAATGAATACTTATGCTCAGAACAAAATTCTCTTATTTTTTTTACACTACTTAAAATTTTATTTGATCTGGTCATAATCATTTTAAAACTTTTGTCTAATATTTCATCTGCAAGTTTAACTGTTTTTGTTTCATTTTCAAATACCGAACTTGAACATTCTATATGCGGCTTATCTCCTGGCTTTATGTATAAATTTGAGTCATCCGCCTCGTCAATTTTAACCCAAAGAATAGGTATATCATATAGAATCGCATGTACTAATTCTCTTTGTATCCACTCTGATTCTGCTGCTTTTTTTGTATGTAAAAATATTAAAATATCACTTTCGGCTAAAGCATCATAGATTTTTTCCTGTGCTTCTTCTCCTATTTTAACATCAACAACATCTCTAAATGCTCTTTCTTCAAATTGTTTTTTTATGGTATCGAAAAGAACTGCTGTAATTTCTTCTCCATCCACTCTTCTATGACTTAAAAATAGTAAACATTCTTTTCTATATAAAGTAGGTTTAATTTTTGCAAGTAAATTTCTTGCAAAAACTTTTGCAATGGTTTCAATGTAATCCTCTTTTATATTTCTTACTCTCAACTGCTCATATAAATCGAAGCTTTGCTTACTACTTATGGGTTCTGTTGGAATTCTATACTCTTTATCTACTGCAACCGGCCAAAACTCAACTTCTTTTTCTTTTAATCCTTCTATCAGCTCTAGCGCTTCTCTCGAATAAGGTTCATTATCGTTAAACACTACTACTATGTCTTTTTTATTTACATCTTCTTCAAATGAAGCATACATTCCAATATCACTTATTTCCATAACTTTAGAATTATAATACATCAACTGCTTAATACATTCATCCTTAAATCTGTTTGCACTCTCTAATTTACTCATTGTTATTTCAGGCGATATAAAAATAACATTCATCAACTTCACCTCTTCAACTTAAATTTTTCAACTAATAATAATTTTTTTACATAAATATGTCAGTATATCCAAGTATATATTACACCTAAATGCATAATTTTACAATATTCAATCATTTTTTATCTATTCTTTCTAATCTTGATTTGGAAACTAATCAAAGTCTTATTTTCTACATTATTAAAAACACCTAGCTTATAAATAAGTAGGTGTTTTTAATCCTGTGATTAATCTTCAAATCGCTTATAAATCATAAATAAGACTCTTCTACAATCTTCTTCTAATTCTTTTTTATGATATTTTTTAATTTCGTCAAGAATATCTTCATATATGCTAATTAGTTGATAACCATATTCTAGATTTTCACTTTGTGATTCTAAAACCTTATTGACCACATTATTAATTTCCTCTGATTCTTTTAATATATTTAGTGCTATCATGTGAAATTCTAAATCATCAATTTCAGAAAAAATATCAAACTTATAATTTTTATAGATATCTTTGTAAAAATTCAGCATATGGGATCTGAGTCTGAGTATATGTTCACTATTACCACTTAAAATTACTTTAGCATTGATTATTGTTTTTTCACATTTATACATTGCTTTTAATTTTTCGCCTGTTTCACTCAAACCAATAACTATAAATTCATTTAACAATACTACTTGAGTAGTAACTCTCCCTTTATAAATTTTCTTCATTTTTATTGCTATATTATTTAATAGCTCCAATGCTTCATTATACTGCTTAGCTTCTAGTAATAGCTCTGCAATAAGAATTTCAATATCTATTAGTTCACTTCTTAATTCTAAAAATACCTCTTTTGCTAAATTATACACGTAATGAATATTTTTACTTTCAGTACATTTAATTTTTAGTTTATATTCCATATTTATAATATAAGCTAAAAATGTTAGCGAATATGGATCTCTGTCAGTAAATTTTTCACTTCTCTTTTTATAACATCCTCTCAATATTTCTAATGACTCTTCAATACGATTTTTACTTTTTAGAAACAGCGCATAAAAATATTTTATTTCGTAAGGATAAATTTCTGGATATTTATTTTTATACCCTTGTATAATGTTATTAAATTCTTCTTCCAAATCCCCTGAATTTGGAATAAGAAATTTACATCTCATACGATGTTCTCTAATCTTTAACTTTTTAAAATCATCTTCAACTATTTCTAACCATTGATCACATAATTTCTTAACTTTTTTGTTATATCCAAAATAAAACAAAAATTCCATCAATTTTTCATTAACTTTGTTGATTTCATCTTCTGATTTGAGTTGAAAGATTTTCTTCTTGATTTTCTCGTACCATAAATCCATATCAATTGATTTAAAACCCAAAAATAATTCAATAATATTTTCTTCTAGTTTTAAATATAAGTTATAAAATACATATGGTTTACTGAGCACTTCTTTAATCTTAACCAAATACTCTTCTTGAATGTTCTTTTCTTCATTCTTAAAAATCTCGTAATATTGCCATGGCATTTCTACAGCAAACCGCTCTATGTTCTCACTCAGAAATTCAAAGTCTTTTGTGAAGTTAATTCTTTCTTCTTGAATCTTGTCTTTTACTAAATTCTCTTCTACAGCTTCTCTAACCGAAGAATATGCAAATGTAATCAATCCATTTTGCTCTGTAAAAATATATCTTATATCATAATATAACTGCTCAAATGCTCCTTCCTTTTCTATACCTTTATTCTTTAAATATCTTTTCATTTCTGATATTTTTATTCCATTTTTAGATAAAAGAATTGGAACAAAGCATATTTTTATAAAGTTTTTTCCATATATATTGTCATATATACTAATCAGAACATCAATCAATTCTTTACTTAAATCTTTAATATTTGTTGTATCATTATATGTTTTATTTCCTAAATCATTATATTTTTGCGTCAGTATGACAAAATTTATCAACCATTTTATATTCAATGGATTATCAGATTTGGTGATATTTTTAAAAAATTCCATTTCATCTTCTTTTCCATATTCATATGCAATATTCTCAATTAATTCTTCCTTTTTATCTTTCATACCTTTGATATTAATTATATTGAATTTTTTTTCATCTATTTTCTTAAAACTATCTCTAGTAATTAAAATGAATTGTAGATTATCTGGTAAACTTTCTGGTAACCACCATAAAGTTTTCATTGTGTAATTTTCTATTACATGAAAATCATCAATTATTATAACTAATTTTTCTTTCAGTTTATTTGCCAATTCTGAAAACTTGTTGAGAATTTTAATTTCATCAATTTGATGATCATGAAAAAAGGTTAAATCATCTCTTTTCTGATTTTTTATTCCAATAATTTTTTCTAATTCAAGATTAACTCGTTCAATAAGTTCACTTTCATTTAGTATTTCTCTCTCTAATTGCAAATTTAATAAAACCCTTCTTCTACCTTCAAATGTTGTTTCAATGATTTTATTAATAAATGAACTTTTTCCTATCCCCTCTTCACCTTGTATAATTATTGGTTTCTTTTCATTACTTAAATAACCATTAATTTCTTCAAAATACTCCTTAACATTTACAAAATTTCTATTTTTAAAAGTATACAATCTGTTATAGTCTTTCTCTTTTTGAGAAAATTCCCCAAACTCCTTTGAATAAATCTCTTCATAAAAATTTAATATATCCTCTATCATTTCATCAATCAATTTATCACAATTATCATATTCTCTGATTTCTGTTACTCCAAAATCCTTAAAAAATTTTTCAATACTTTTATTCTTTATTCCCTTTTTCTTATATATGAGTTTTTTTATATTTTCATTCTGAAATGCTTCTCTAAACTCTAGTTCAAGAACACTTCGCTTATTTTTAATTGCATCCTTAATTTTTTTTTCATATTTTAGAAAATCATCATTCATTTTTTCTGACAATATACCACTATAAAACACTTCAATATCTTTTTCTACTATGCACTGTCCTGTATTTTCATCAATTATACCTATAAAAAGATTAGATTGATTTATTTTATTTAAGCAAGTTATCGCTGCATATAATTTCCCAACGCCATCTCTAATACCCACTTCAAAGTCGTAATAATATAGATTTCTTCTAATCTCATTAAGTTTATAATTAATAGCATTAGAAACTTTGTTTCGAATTAGTCCTCTTATTTTCAATATTTCATCCGAAGAAAATACTGATGATATAAATATGTGTTCAGAAAACAATTTCTCACTCCTTTTTATAATTACTCATTTTCCCTTTAATGTCATATGCCTTATAAATATACTTGTCCATATCTTTGAAAATATTTATTATAGGTTATTTAGTTTAATTATTAGGTTTAGCAAACTATTATTTCCCATAGTTTAAATTAATCTTTTTATTCTATATAACGAATCTAATGGATAATAATTAGTATACCCATAATAGTTATTATCACTTCCTTTTTTCCTCCATTGTTTATACCAATCTTTTAAGTCATCTACATATATATCTTTGAGATGCTCTGTAGAAACATCATAATTAAATGTTGGGAAATCTTGCTTGTTTGCAAATTTTTCAAAAACCTCTTGCAACATTTCTTTTCTATATTGCGAGAGTGTTTTTTTTCTTATTATTTCAGTGCCAACTATTTCGCTATATATCCAACTTGAATGTGTAGTATCACCATCAAGTGAATTTTCTGTGTTTAATAAAATAACCGCTTCCACTTTATCTATCATTCTTTGCAAGGCAATATTCAACATCATATAAACATGACTAGCAGCTCTATTACATTTATCATAATCATATAATACACCACCATTAGGCTTCGATCTCTTATCGCTGTAATTGTTATTGATATCTCTCAATAAATCATCTGCATAACCCCAGACTCCTGAATCTACAAAGCAAATTAATTCAAACTTTTCATAAATCCATCCAACTAAACTTAATACTAATTCTTCATCTACATGGGAATGAGATATAAATATATCTGCTTTTATTTGAGGAAACCATTCATCTTGAAGCTTTGTTCCATTAATTTTTCCCTCTTTAAAAAAGCTCTTAATATTATTTTCTATTTCTTTTTTTTTAGCTTTTAATAACTCTTCTCCTAATTTTTTATACTTTATAAATTCACCTCCATTTAAATCCATAAATTCACTTTTAGTTAATTCTAACTTAAATCCTGCAAACATAAATTCTCCTCCAGCTTTTTCATATTTTAGTTTTTTCGACAATTTTATAAACAAGATTCCTTAGTACAAAATTTTCTTTATTTATTTTTACATAAATATCCCATAATATCCAACTATATATTACACCTAAAAATACTATTTTACAATATCTCCTTGAGTATATGGAATTATTTCTTTTTGATAATTAATACATCCTCACTATAAACATGTTGTTAAGCAGTTCATTTATTGCTTTAATATTTTCTTGTATATATAATTTATCCTCTTCATTATTTAAATTGAGATTTCCTTCAATCAAATTACTTGTAATATTTGAATAAATATAGTAATCTTAGACCTCAAAAAATATTTTAACTGCTCCCTCCTCATATAGTGATGAATGGGCACTTAACCTATTGAAAAAACTCGCGGAAAAATAAATGTTTAAAAAAACACAGTATACAGTTACAGTAAATTCCATAATTACAGCCAACATATACACCCACGTTATGCCTAAGGAGCGGATTACAGCAGTGGAGAAATTAAACAGACTGTTTGTCTAGTTTTTATTCCTTATTAAAAACTAGTGCGGGAAAAGTGCGGGAAAAGTGCGGGAAAAACGCAAAAAATCACAAAAAGCGAATTCCCACTATTGTGAGAACCCGCCTGTATCAGTGTTTATGGTACTCCTAACAGGATTCGAACCTGCGACCCCCGGATACCCTGAAAGCCTGTCCAAAGCAATCTACAAAACCCTAAAACTATTGATATCACTGGCTTCAGCGACTATACCATACTTTACCAAACTGTACTTATCGAAAACTTTTGCGGGAAAAATGCGGGAAATTCGCCTGTACACTTTTTATTTTTAAAGATTCAGTTCCTTACAAATTGTTATGTGAATAATGCTGAAACATGGAACGTTATACTCAACTTTAAATATTCGAATAATGAATTCTATAAAAATATATATGATTCGTCGAAAATTTAACTATCGATAATTTTATTTCTATTTTTTAGATTAAGGAATAGTTTCAATTTTGTCCATTAACTTAATGGTATTTGTGTATCTTATAAAACTATTACACAAAATTGTTTACTGATTGTCTTTAAAATAATAATTTAATAACATATTAAACTTGGATTTTGCATCATCATTTCCTTTATTATTATATTTAATAATAAATTCACTTTCCAGAGCTTTAAGTTCTTTAAAAAAAGAAGTATTAAGATTTATAAGATTCTTTGACTTAGCTTGATTATCGTCCTTTATCTGTGATATCAACGTTTCTTTAAAATAATCATAAAATTCTTCACGTATTTTTTCACTTGCATTAAACCCTTTTAGAAAATCTACTACATCATTTAAATATTCCCTTTTGTTTGATAAATTTGATTTAATTTCCTTCTCTAAATTATCCTCATTTTCTTTGAAAGGTTTGAACGGATTGTTTGTATAAACGTATAGTTGATACATTTCTTCTAATGCTTTTCGAAATCCATTTTTTTCTGATTCTTTTAAATCTATTTTGTAGAGGTTATCGCTATTACCAAGAAATTTTGTTTCCATATTAATCAAAGCAGCCTCAATAGCATCTTTACCATATTTAAATTCTTCTAAAAGCTCACTATTTTCTTCTGCCATAACATATGTATATGCTTTATGAAATAATTGATACCACCGATGAAAATTGACTCCCCAAAAACCCAATGTTGCCCCTTTCTCTATTCTCGAATGATTAGCTTCTGCTGTCTTCCAATGAAATTTCTCCCATGCACTTATAGATGCCTTTTCAAAAACTTTTCCCAATAGCTTAATCACTTTTTCTTTTCCTTGCTTGGACTTTAATACATTATCAACATCATCTATATCAACTATTTCTAAACTACTAAACTCTTTCATTATCATAGATTTTATTAGCTTTCGTATCTGTTTTATATTATTTTCATAATACTCATATTTTAATTTTATTAAATCTTTTCTTCCACAATAGGCTATAAGATTATTTTTTAAAACTAAGTAGAAATTTAATTTTCTCTCCTCACTGCACCTAATATTATTTATTATTTCATCTCTTCCTTTATCCGATAAAATATACTGTATTGACTTTGGGGAATTCAAAACATTTTCTTTACTCCAATTAATATTAGCTATTTGTTTTTCATTACCTGAGTAGAGAATATCAATACCTGAAAAAACGCAATATACCGGTGCTTGAGGTATTATCTTGTAAACATAAGGCAAGATTTTTTTCAGTTCATTAGGACGCCCAGAATCCAATTTCTTTATGTATAGGACTCCTATATCATCTAACGGAATACTCTTATCTGATTTATACTGATATATTATCTCTTGCAATGCATATTCTGAACCTGCTTCCCACTCAACATGGTCTAAGCCATATGTATCCAGAACAGTTAACTTAGATATTTCTAATTCTTTCATAAGTAAAGCATACTCATTTGAAATATTATCATGTATTTTAACTGATTTAATAATTCCTGTAAGTGATTTATTATTTTTAACCTGAAGGCACATAGTTAAAAGTTTTTTTTCTTCTTTTGTAGTCTCTTTCAAATTAATTTCAAACGAGTTACTTTTTATTTCTAGTTTCTTTTTTATAGTTGAAGTTAATTTATCATAAATCTTTTCGCAAACCTCTTTAAAGACATTATCGATATTAAGTTTAATTGTATCTTTTGCATCAATAATTACAGATTCCTCCAACGTTTCTAATTCTTCATATAATTCTTTTGTAGAGAGAAAACTTTCAAATTCAGTAGTATTAAAAAAGCCATCAACATTTATAATTGTAATATATAGCTCTCTCATAATATTTTCTTTTTTAAAATTTTCTTCTATTCCCAGATTTTCTTTTTTTACACATTCTTGCTTTACAGCGTTATAACATTTCAATTGATATCTTTTAAAATTGAACTCATCTTTCATGCATTCTTCAAAAAGAACTTTTTCAATTTCTCTATTTATTTCGCCCTTCCATATTTCTTTGATAATTTTATGAAAATCATTCAAATTATCAATTTCTCTCCCCTTCGCATTAAAAAGCTCTGTATATTTCTTTTTTGAAGTAACAATTTCATGGATTTTAATCAACATATCCCTATCACAAATATATTTGATTTGTTCTAGTGGAATGTTTCTTATAAGTATTTCTAAACCTTCTATGTATATATCTGATAATTTTTCTCCATCATAATTCTTTCTTAGCAAAAGAATTTCCTCTAATGAATGTAAGATTTTTTTGGTTCGCTTTCTTTTTTTATCATATTTCATATTATAACAAATACATTTGACCAGATAATATATATTTTCCAAATAAGTATAGCTATTAAGATTTTTATTATAGTTTTGAAACCCTAATAATTTATGATAAATAAACAAAACAGGTTTTAGAGAATTAGCTCGTTTTATTTTTCTATGAAATTCTTCTTTAGACATAAACTCTATCTCAGCAAAATTTCTTTCATCAAATATACTTAAATCATAAATAACATTTGTTCTGGTTGTTTGTCCATCATTGGTAGCGCAGAAATTTTCTTTATGAAGTGCAAAATCTGAGGCAAATGACGATTTGCCAGCTCCACTTCCTCCCAATAGTAAAAATGTTGGTTTATTTTCATATGTTTTTATTTCTTCATGAAGATCATATATCCATTCAATATGGTATACATGTTCATCAATTTTCCCATAAATTATACAACCTTTTTCCCTTAAATAATCAAGTATACATTGAATCTTCAAATAGTATACTAATTTAAATGGATTTTCTCCACTTTCTATATTCGCAACTGATTGATTCATTCCTAGTATAAAAGTATCATTCCCAATAGATTTATATACTGGGCCCCCAGAAAACCCCTCCATAAGTTTTAAATCTTTGTAATTATTATAATAATGATAGTCATCATTGATTTGATAGACTCCAATAAATTTATTAGCAGGAAAAATTTTTTTAATCATTCCTTCTAATTGAACTTTCTGACTTATTTCATCATCCAGCATTACTCCTGGATAACCTTCCATATATACCCTCTCTCTCTCCTCTAATTCTTCTTGATAAATTCTAGTCTCTAGATTTATGGAAATGTTTTTATCAATCAAAACCAATAAAGCCGCAATGTCTTCATGGGATTCCATGTAATTCGGCTCAATGAATATTTCTACTCTTTCTATGGATTCATCACTTATTTTCTCTCCATTATCATCAAATATCTGTAATAAGATACAATTCTTTAAGTCCCTCCCCGCCTCACATTTTTCTTCAATTTCACATAATATATGTCTATTAGTAAAAACAATATAACTATTACAGTTATATTTATAATCATATTTATCATAACTACATGGATACATAATCCCTGTGCCAATATTCTCAACTGTTTCAATAAGTACTATATTTTTCTTTATTTTACTCATTCCCTTCCTATAATAACTTTATTTTTTTGGAATCACTCTGTATACCTTTAAATTTAGGATCAATACTTCCCAACTCAACTTCCGTATAAATCTCTAATTTACTTGATAAACTTTTATATAATTTTTCTAATAATTCCTTACTAGGGTGTTTTTTATCCCATATACTTCTGCCAGTTATTATTAATTTATCACACTCAACTTTTTCAGAAAAACTTGCTAAATTTTCATTATATTCTTCCGCACCATGATGTGGTACTTTAATTATATCAATCTTATTTATAGGATAAGGCAACTCGTTTTTTCTTAATTCTTCAATTGCATTTTCAATCTTCCCTGAATATGCATCTCCAGTAAATAATACACTCTTCCCTTGATATTCAATTATCAGTACAATTGAATTCTTATTTATCAGTTTTGCATTTCCCTTTTTCCCTTCATACTTATATTTCTTATAATCATTATTAACCTCTCTTGCACCAGCTTTATCTGGATTTAAGAATGTCACATATACGTTCCTTTCTTTACTTTCATCATATAAAAAAATTCTACGCTTGTCTTTTGATAAAAAATGTAACATTCTATCTCCATTCTGATATTTATGACTAAAGCTATTAATAACCTTTTTAGTTCGTATTAATTTTTCAAAACGTTCTGCTTGTTTGTAAGATATAAACTTTTTAGTTACATTATTATAAACAATTATGCACTCTTTTAGCTGTTTATTTATACAGGAAGCTGCCCCTTTTGAACAATCAAATAGACTTAGAATACCACCTAGATGATCATTGTCAATATGTGTCACAACTATACAATCAAGTTTTTCTAGCTTAGCTATTCTTTCTACGATTTTTTTAAAAGAGTCGCTTTTTTTCCCTTCACGATTTCCGTCGATTAATATATTGCACTCATCACCTTGATCATTAGCTATCATTACTAGAAAACAATCCGCTTGTCCTTTACTTAGCAATTCAATCTCAAATTTCATTTTCACAACTCCTTATAATATTTTCTCTTTCAAAAACTCCACATCTTCTTTTAATTTCAACACATGCATTTTCTTATGACAGTTTGGACACAATGCAACTGTATTATATATAGTGTCTTCTCCACCTTCTGATAACCATACAATATGATGTGTTTCTAAATAATCCTCACCAGCTTTATTTTTAAATGGCGCTGGTTGTTCACATAGCTGACATATTCCTTTAGCTACTCTTTTTGCATATTCTGCTACATCTGCATTTCTTTCATAAACTTTAGTTGTTGTAGTTCTTGTTCCTGGTTTACCTTTAATATTCTCGGTTTTCTTTCTTAATTGTTCATTATTCAGTTTTTTTGCCATCTTTTCTCTTTGTTTTTCTTTATTATCAAGAACATCTTTTGGTATTCTTATTTCTTCACATCTATTTACTTGTTTTAATGGAAATACCCATACTGTCCTTAGATTATTTTCTGCATCAAGCTGCTCTTCTTGGTAAGGGGTATCCACAAGCTCTACTTTTCCTTCATATATGTATTCATTTTTTTTGAACACCTCAAATAGATGAACTTCTACTCCGTTTGTGTTTGATTCACTTAATGTTATGTTTTGTCCATAATTTAAGTCTTGGTTTCCTACTTGTCCCATTCCAGTGTAATGGAATACATCTTCAATCCATCTATCTTCATAAAGTGATTTTGTATGATCAGAAATAATACATAGTGTATTTGTTTTATGAGCTCTTCTCATTCCTGATGCATTTGCACATTTGAATACGCTCATTAATTCCTCATTGGAAAAAATTTGACCATTATTCAGGTTATCTATCCTCTGTTTAATTATATTTTTCTCAATATCTTCGATATATGATTTTAATTCTGGATTATTATTTAGAATTAATCCTGATCTTATTGAACCATTCAATCCATTTTTAAGTAATAAATTATACGATAGTTTATTTGCTTCTTCTTCAGAAAACAAATCTAATAATTTCAATCTTGTATATACTGTATTTTCACTTAAATTCTCAGTTTCACTTTCCAACACATATGCGCTATCATCTATTCCATCTGATTTAGTAACGTTAATATTTTTTACTTTTGTCTTAATCATAATCTTTTTATTATCATTTCCTAAGTAAATGTATACGATGTCCCCACATTCCATTTTATTTAGAATCTCCCAATCTACTTCCTTTAAGTCTTTGAATGAATTAATTACATCATATTTATCTGTATCAACTGGATATATCCAACTTCGTTTCATCAAGTTTCTCCTTTTATTTTGTTTAATATTGTAATACTGTGTATTATTAGGCAGAATAATTATATCATAATAATTACCATATAACTATAATTCTAACAAACAACTTTTACATTTAGGTTCTTTATCTTTATGATTATTTATGGTAATCTTACCTAGAGGTGAAAATCATGAAGAAAAAAGTTAAAGTTGTCGGAGCAATTATTGAAAATGATAAGAATGAGGTTCTTTGTGCTTTAAGGTCTCCTGAAATGAGTTTACCAAATCTTTGGGAGTTTCCTGGAGGGAAAGTAGAAGAGGGAGAGGATATTAGAACTGCTCTAGAAAGAGAAATTAGAGAAGAACTTCATTGTGCAATTAAAGCTTTAGATATTTTTAGTGATACTACTTATGAATACGACACTTTTATAATAAATCTTATATGTATAGAATCAAAGATTATATCTGGTACACCTGTTAAAAGTGAACACTCAAAACTTGTATGGCTCAAACGTGAAAACCTATCCTCACTTAAATGGGCACCTGCAGATATTCCGACTGTTGATAAATTATCTTTTTAAAAAATAGGACTACATAAGTAGTCCTATTTTTATGGTTACATTACTATTAAAAAGATTGTTTTATAATATTTTTATTTATTTACTCTCTGGAATACCTAATTCTTCAATCTCTTTTTTTAATTCTTTTTTTCTTATATCTAATTCATTTATTTTTAACTCTAATTCTTTGCTCTCTTTTTTTAAGTCCTTCTTCTCTATCTCTAATTTATTTATTTTTAACTCTAATTTTTCAATCTCTTTTTTTAATTCTTTTTTTCCTATCTCTAATTCATTTATTTGCAACTCTAATTCTTCACTATCTTTTTTAAATTCTTTTTTTTCTATTTCTAATTCATTTATTTTTAATTCTAATTCCCTACGTCTTTCTTTTTTCATTTTTTCTTCAGTTTCTTCATTTTCTATACTTCTAAATAATTTCAATGTATCAAATTTGTTTTTATTTTCCTTAAAATAATTTCGTAACTCATCATGATATTCAATAAATATCTCGTCATTAAACCAACCTTGTTGCAATCTACTAGTTCTAATAATTGTATTTTGAGCAAGTTTATCTTTAATTACTTTTTTGAACTCTTTTCCATTATCTTTTTCTTTTAAACGTTTAATATCTGATTCAAAATATTCTAACCAATTTTTTTTAGCTGTATACAATTTCTCCAACAAAGTTGCAATTTGATAAATTATGGAACTATATGTGTTTCTATTTTGGGGAGGTATTTCAAAATTATGTATAGGTGAATGTATGGACATATATATATCTCTCATTATCATGAATTCTTTTTCTTCTGCTATATCCATAAAAGCAGCTCTACAACTACTAATCTCCCTTTTTAAATCTTCAATAGTATTATAGTAAAGTTCAATTTTCTTGTACCTTGAAAAGACTCCGTTTTTCGCTGCTTTTTTATCCCATTCGTTACATAAAATCTCATCTTTAATTTTCTCAACAAATTTTTTATGTGCTAAATCAAGTTCTTTTTCTATTTTTTTATTTTTTGATTCTTTATTGAGATTTTCAATTTCTATGTGATTTTCCAATAAAATACTATTGATATTCCCAAGTTTAGCTTCATTACAAAAAACGTACTCAAATCTTGTGATTGCCTTTTCTGCTAAATCATATAGTTCCCATATTATTCTTTCATTCTTATTAGCATCATTTTTTCTCTTTATTTCATCACAAATAAAAGGAATCAATATACATGATAGCATGGCTCCAAAAAGTGTATTAATAATATTATTGCTATTGCTTAAAGCTATAAAAACTAAAAACAACATACCTACATAAATATTTATACTCTTTTCAGCCATTGATAAAAATCTTTTAAAGAAATTTATAGTTTTATTATTCCTCATATACTTATTTCCATTATCGTTTTTTGGTATAAATTCATCAAAACGATTAATACTCCAAGCAATTACTATTGTAGGTATACATACTAGCATTAATAAAGATAAAACAATTACTATTGGATATTTCTTATAATTATTTATTAATAATTTTATTGCAATAATTTCGTTTTCTTGACCTTTATTTTTCACTAGCATAATAACTGTATTTAATAATAGAACATAACCAAATATCAATACATTTAAAAATTTTCCAAATTTATTTTTCATCCTCTAACATCCTTCACTATCATTATCTATACGTTTTTTTGTCTATAACACTATCTTTTCAAAATACTCATATGTCTCATCCAATTCTCTCATATCTGGAATAAAGATAATCATTCCTTTTCTTGATCTGGTTAAGAGAACTCTATATATGTTTTTTACAATGGTATTAAAGACATAGAATTTATCCTTATATTTAGCTAATACCCCTCTATCAACTTTAAATTCTCCTCCTTGTATGAAGTAATCCCCTCCAAAACAAACAATTGGGTAATCTAATTCAAGTCCTTGACATGCAAATTCTGATGCTGCAGTGGTTAAGTTTTTACTTTCTTTTAAGAACCATCTTCCAGCATCTGTGTCTTTGATAAAACTATTAAACTTCTGGTTATTTAATATGTCTTTCATCTTATATACATTTGCTTTTGATGAAATTAACATTCCATAGGTAAGAATCTTATTTATTTCACATTGTTCTTTAATTATTGATTTGCAATGATCAAAGTTTCTAGTAAGTCTTATACTAAATCCTTTTTCTTTCATCTTTAATAGTTCTTCTTTAGCTATCACTGTATTCATATCTAAAATAGCTTCAGTAAACTTAGAAACATCTATAAAATTATTTCTTATGGATACATCTAAAAATAATTCATCATTTACTTCTATTCTATTTTTAACTTTAAATTCATCTTTATATTTACTTGGTATATGTAACTTCCAGTCTTGATTCTTTTTTAATGCTTCTATCCAAAGTTCAATTCCTTTTTCTTCTCCTTCATGAATCACCTGACCATCACCAATAAAACAAACTATTGTAGCATTTCCTTTTTTATTGAATATTTTGTTTCCAACACTCAACAACCCCTCTGGCTCCGATATATTGTAACTTCCCATCTTCTCTTGATCCCATGCTCTTTGTGCTTCATCAAAAAAGATCACATTGAAATCTGGAACTATGTTATTACCTAAATAGCTTGATTTAAAAGATCTCACACCTCTAATAAATGTCTTTCCGATATTCTTTCCTCTTTTAGATAACATTGCATTCCGCACAAAAGAATTTTCTTCTACATCATGAATATTATCTAATTGAGTGCATAAAACATTTACAAGTGGCCCATTACCACTTAAATAAACTGCTGAAAGGGGTATGTTATATTTCTCATATTTATAGTTGTTATAATCATAAAGTGTTTTAAGTGCCACTAATGTTTTTCCGGCTCCTGGTACACCACTTACAAAAACTAATGATTTCCCTTTATAACTCACTTCATTATTATGTATAATACTTTTAACCTTTTTAACTGCTTTTTCTATGTCTCCCTCTGCTATATTTTTTATATAAGGAAGATTTCCTTCTTTGAATAATCTCAATGTAGCATCAATTACATTTGGAGCTGGTTCATATTTTGAATCACACCAATCTATTACTTTCTCTTTACTCATAGGTTGTAACTCTTCAATTTTCAAAACCTCATTAATATTCTCTGCAGTTAATACTTCAATTCCATTTACTATCTCTGGTTTAGCGTTTTCATTTGTTAATACCAAATATGTCTCTACTTCAAGATTATTTAAATATGTTTCTTTATGATAGTTTTTAAGATCTTCTCTATATCCAATAGCTTGTTCAATATCACTTTCCTCATAGATTTCTTTGGCTTTGAATTCTAAAACAACTATCTTGTTTGCAAAAAACAGAATCACATCAGGACGTCTACCACCTTCAAAAGGAAGTAAGTACTCAAAACCTATATATAATGAATCTTTTATTTCGCTGCTCTTTTCGAACATATCCTCAAGAAATATCAAACAATCTTTCCATGCTCTTATTTGTGAATCTCCAACTTCAAACCCATGTTCATTGAGATGATCCCAAAATTTCTGTATTAAGTTTTCAATATTCTCTTTCTTAATACTCTTGATATTCTCTAACACTAAATTCACTATATCTTCACCCCCTCGCCTATAATATTTCCATATTTTTATATGTAATACCATTAATTATAATAATCTATTTTTTCATATACATCAATAAATAATTCAATACTAAACTCTATACAATTATTGTTACATTGAATTTTATATAGCTCAAATCAAATTATTCTTATAACTTTTAAGATCAATAAAGATATATTAATTAAATCATTAAATAAGGACTAGCTTTCAATTATGCTAGTCCTTATTTAGATTACTAGATCTCAGTTATTTGTATTAATAATATTCCATAATTCATCTAATTCTTTAGATACTACCTCTTGATAATTTCTCAAATTCTTCTCATGTATTCTATATCTTTTTTCTCTATTCTCTTCTGAAAACAAATCACGTAAATCGATATTTTTTTCTTTGAAATAATCTTGACTCTTTTTGCTGTAAAATGGAGTATAATTAATTGTATCTTTTTTAAATAAAATTCCCTTGGCATTAATTAGATTAAAATATTTTTTTAGTCCTTGATCAAATGTCAAAAAGTAGGGAATAAAAAAAACTTCTCTTGAAAATGCTGATATTGATATTTCCATAACTCTTGGAACTAACAAATCCCATGCTGTATTTTCTATTATTGCTATAAGCTTCTCTCTATCCAAATTCTTATTTCCTTTTGTTAACTTATTGAATATTGTTAATTCTCTATTTTTATCAAAATATTCATAAGCCATAATTGACTCTCTTTCTAGATATACTCCCAATACTTCATTAATATATTTTTTTAATTCTATCATTTTATTCTTTGCACTTTTTTTGCTTTGAAATTGAATCTTATACATACCTATCAAAAAAAGTATGCAATTATTAAGTCTTTCCTTAATAACATTCAAAATATTTTCTCCCATTTGTGATCCGTAAAGAGAATAAAATATTTTGCTAGCATTTTTATAGGCTACTTCCTCACTAATTGTATAATTAACATTTCCACTTTTTCTATATTCATCCGAATCTATACTTTTGAATAGCTCTAAATCTTTTAAGCTTTCCAATACTATTCTTTCACTTTCCTTGTTTCCAATAGTTTTAGAGTTTTCTAAAAGATAAAATTGATAATCAAAATTGAACTGATTTTTTATAAGTTTATCAATTACCGTATAAACTGAATTATTATCGATTTCATTTAGCTTTCCTTTAACAAATCTGCTAATATAACTGGCAAAGTTTGTATCGAACATTATTGAATAATCTAATGGAACTTTGATTTGTTTTCCTTTCAACATCCTCTTAAAAAGCTTATCATCTAAAAAAAATAAGTTATCTGATTCAAAATATGGAATAAGGTATTCTCCAATTTCCTTTATCAATTTATCTTTTCCTAAATATTGAATCTTATATTCAATATCATCTAAAGAGATTATCAATTTGTAATTTGAGTTCATTAAATATTCCCAAGCCAAAGTTACATCATTTTGATTCTTACTATTTAATAAATTTAGATATCCTTTTAATTGTTTTTCATTAATTAACATACAACATCTTCTTTCTTTATAGTTTTAATTCTCTCTAATACACTTAAATCAATATATGTAGAGTTTTTATTCTCGTATAGCCTTAATAGTTTTATTATAATACTCTTCCCAATATCCCTCTTCATCAACTACTATATCATTCAACCATATTTTCACCGAAATATTACTATTCCTTTTACAAACATTTTTTTCTATATTCCTCAATCACCCCTGTTACACTCTTTAGAGTGGAGTATCTCTTATAATACTCCACATGGGCAGCTGCGGCTGTTAATGCTTTATCGAGTCTTTCCTTACCATATTTCTTGAGAATTTCTTCAAAAATATACCTATAAGCAATCTCTGAGATTGTCCTAGTATAAGACTTTCCATCTAACAAATCACTAATAGTTAGAAAATAACAGCTTGAACTTCCTCTATTAATTCCCTTATTACTAAGGATATCTAGTGCACTCTTTCTATCTATTCTTTTCAAATAAACTTTTTCTGCTTGTTCGTAAATATCTTTTATATGTTCAATAGTAATTTTATTTGACATAATATTCTCCATTCTCTTTTATTAATTTCTATTTTAAAAATATTTTTTTTTAATTTAATTTTAAAAACATCCACCTTTACTAATTTTTTTACTCTGTAGTTCCTTAATAATTCGTCCATTACTCTCATCTGATCTAAAATAATTAACTTTCTTATATCCTATTTTTTTTGCTATTTCTTCAAAATCAGTTTGTTCAACATTAATACCTTTTTTTAAATCAATATCTATATCTTTTTTAAACTGTTCGTATAACCATGGGTTCATAATAAAATCGTAATCTCCCATATCTCTTATATCAAATATTCCTAGTATATAATGTGTATATATTCCATCAAGCATCATAATTTCCTTGTGAATATCTTCATACCACTCAACTCCAAAATTTTTAAGTATTTCATTCAGCTTTTCTGTTCTGATAAAATATGGTGAATCTTCATATCCATATTCTGCAATAACTATACTTGTTTTCTCAATATTAGTTGGATTTGAAAATTCGCAAGCTGTTTCAAAGGAGCTTGAAGCTGATATAAGTGGACTTTTCTTTTTATCGCACCATGCATTCCCAATATTATGTAACACAGATGTTAGTATTACTTTTAAATATCTTAATTTAGAAATATCTAATTTCTCTATTTCATCAGAAATTTTATCTTCAATCTCTCCAGAAATACTATGTTGTTTTAATTTTTTTCTTTTTTATAATTTTGTTGATTTCAATAATATTTTGTTTTATTTCTAATTTCAAGGAGTTAGAATCTTTGAAATTTTCATTGTAAACATTTCGGCAAACACTGTGATAAAAGAAACTGCTTTTTTGTCCAACTACGAAATAGTCATTTAAATCCTCACAGATAAATTTTTTTTCCTTTTGGTCTCCCCTAAAAACAATAAAATAATCTTCATTCTCATTTACCATACTTAAGCAATTACAAAATTTATCTGTTAACTCCTTATCTAACTCAACAAACGCATATTTTCCTCCAGTTGTTTGAGGATTAAATGAAAATATTTTTTTTGCTTTTAAAATTTCATCAACCATTTAGGACTCCTTAGTAATAAATTTTTCTTATTATTTTTTCTACTATCCTTATTATATATTTTTTTACAATTTTTTTCTATTAATTGAATGATTTTTATCGTTTTTTACCCTATTGATTTCTAATTCTACCTCAGGTATTTCTTCTAATCTATTAACAATTATTTCAGAACACTATTCAGGTTAATAAAATGAATTTTATCTATTAATTTTTAATAGACCTTACATATATACAAATAAGAAAGGCAGGTGTATTTATGTTAAACAAACCAAAAATTATAGAAACGCTTCTTCCATATGCTGAAGAGGTTCAGAAGAAGTTTAATCTTCTTCCATCAGTATGTATTGCCCAAGCAATCCTTGAGACTGGATGGCTACGTCACTGCTCCGGTAACAACATCTTCGGAATAAAATGGACCAGAAACTGCGGTTATGATTTCAATGAGATTCATACATATGAGTGGATTGATGGAGTTAAAACTCCAAAGATATGTCTTTTTAGAAAGTATAAGAATTATTCTGAGAGCTTTAATGATTATGGAAATCTATTGACTTCTTTAAGGAGATATGATCCTGTGGTTTCAGCTGGTAATTATAAAACCGCATGCAATGAACTTTATAGAGGTGGTTACTGTACTGATCCTCAGTATCCAAAGAAGCTTATCAGTATCATTGAAGAAAATGAACTTTTCAAATATGACCCTGTAAAAACTACTGAAGAAATTAAAAACGCTAACCCTATTTTAATCCTCCAGATTAACCTCAACAAATTAAAGATACCTGATTATGAAAATAAGCCCCTTGCTACGGACGGAATACTTGGTCCAAAAACAAGAAGCTCTATAAAACATTTTAGGGAAATCTGCTGCTTAGATGATAGTTTTTCAGGCGAAGAGGAAATTCTAGTGCTAACAAAAATAATCCTCAACTACAATACGTATTTATTTCAAATTGTCAGAGATGATTAGACAACTGATATCTCCAGCATGTTTGCAACAAAATTATGTATCCCCATAGACAGAATGTTTTCTAATCTACACTGTCAATTTAACCATAAAGTTGCTTTGGACAAACTCAACAGCTGCATTAACTTTAGAGATTTCTTTTCATCCCCTCTACACATAACTCTAAAGCAACAATAAATCATCAGCAGCACTTGAACTGGTCCAAAGCCTTTTATTATATCTAACCCCTTATCAATATAATTTATCCAATAAGATTAAATCATTCATTTAAGAATTAGTTATACTACTTATACATATATCTATTTGAATCTCTATAATATTTTATCTTTTATATAACTAAAACTATACATATATGCTTGAGATGTGATATTCTAATTTATAATTAATTCCTGTAACAGTAACATAACTTTGAATGAATATATATTGAAATGAAAATACAAGGATATAAGAGAAAGATGAGCTCTTTTAAAAGTTCTACAAATCCTCATTATACATAAAAGTACACAGCTTTTCACTCCTAAAATGAACTTATAAATGTATTATATAAAAAATTTTTACTCAATATCTTTTAAAATACCTTAATAAGAAAATTTTAAAAGCAAAACTACATTAAATACATAAAAATTAAACTCAGATGGTAAAAAAATTTTCATTTCATTACTTAAATATTATTTTAAAATATAATTTTAAATATTGTTAATATCATTAAATAAAGAATCAATTTTATACTTAACTTTACAATTCGGAACACAAAAATCTACATTTTGAATAAAGTTTTCGAGATTTTCATCATGTAAATCAGTATTAATTATAATTTCTTGTAAATTTTCTAACACTTCCAGTGTTATAATATTGGATGAAATGTACTCTGCTCGAATTGAAAGCTCTAATACCTTAAGATTTCTTAACTCTGATAGCGGAGCAAAATTAAAATCAAGCAAGTCTGTACTTCCAATATGCAAATGTTCAATTTTATTTAAAAAAGAGATTTCTTCAAATATCGACGCGTCTATCATTGGACCATTAATAGAAATTAAAACTAGTTTTCGTAATTTATTTAAAGATTCTAACATTCTGAAATTCGGTAAACTATCATTATTTTCAGATATAATTATTAATGACTTAAGAGCCTTTAAATAATTAAAATGATCTAATTCTGCCCATTGTTTTCCGTTATTTTTTAATCTAAGTAATTGTAAAGAATCAAATTTTGTTAATTCTTCTAAACTATATATATTCCCCTCTATATCTAACATTCTTAAATCACTAAAATAAGATAATATGTTCAAAGATTGTTCTTTACATTCAGTTATAGTTAAACTATTAATTTCTGAAGAAAACAGATTATTTAATTCTTCGGAAGATGAATGAGATATGGCTTGGATAATAACTCCATCTAACTCCAATTTTTTATTTTCTATATTATTCTCAATATATTCTAACAATGATTTATACAACTTACTTAAAAAAACTTCTTTTGGCGTTACAATTGCAAGAATATACTTAATTGCATCAAATACTTTTGGCTTCATATTTATTGAAAAATACGAAGATAACTGTGCCAAAGCTGCTGTAGAAGTAATCATTCCTAAAGTTTTAATACAACTTAATACCTCTTCTTCATTATAATCCTTTTTATACGCAAGAAATGGTACCGCTAGATCACCTGTTGCAGCTAATGATTTACACTGAGCTAAAATCTTGGGTGGAATTGAATAATTTATTCGCTTTTTAACTTCTTCTCTTATTTCATAAGATGATTCAGCTATTGTTTCTAGACAGCACATTGCAAGTAAATCATGATTCATATTACTTTCTTTTCTTCCTGCTTCAAGCAAACATGTTAGTAGTTGATCGGCATATTTAAGATTTGCAAAACCTGCTGCTAATATTATTGTTTCATGCCATTGATCATCTTGTGAATTCCTAGCCAACAATCCCCAATCCCCTTCAGAACTTGCTGCACTAGCAGCCATATATTCTTGGAAAGTACGATGGATAAAATCAATAACACCACAAGTTGGTTCACGTATTATGCCACTTCTTTCAATAAAATTATTTAGTATTTTTTCAGCTCCATATTCACATATATTCTCAGACATATTTTTTATTTTTGAATTCATTCTTTCAATTGCTTCATCTTTTGATACACTTGACTTTCCATTTCTTAGCATCCAATAAGCTATGTCATCAAGTAAAATTCTTTTTTGTTTATATGTAAGATTAAAAATTGAATCTACAGCTATTTCACGTTCAGCATCTCTACGCTCAAGTAGCATAGAACAACATGCCTCATACAATTCGCTTCTATCAGAAGGTAATTGCATATTTCTTTCATAATGTAACGAACATATCATCGCACATAATAATGGATTAGTTGATAATCTCATTAATGGTTTGCTATTTTGAATTTTATATAAAAGTTTCTGTACTAATAATTGAATTTTATATTTTTGTTCCTTTTCTTGTTCACCTAAAACTGCAGTATGCCAATGTTGTATAAACATTTGTATATTCTCGAAAGACATTGGAGTAAGATTTAATTTTTTAAAATCTAATCTATTAACCACTTCCTGCCATTCTTTTGCAGCTGGTCGAGAAGTAAAAACAACACGCAAATTATAAGTATAAATATAATCCTCTAACCACTCTACCACCTTTTCTCGCTTTGATAATGGTACTTCATCTAAGCCATCAACTAGTAATAATGCTTTTCCACTTTCTAATACTTTAGAAATCCAATCATCAGGTATTTTTTGTGAAATCTCAGGAGTTACTTGTTTTATAAAATCTTCAGGTGTTGGAAGCTTATCTGTATATCGCCTAAGTTCTATAATAAACGGAATAGTTTCTTTCCAATCTGATATATAAGATTGTAAACATTCTCTTGCTGAATTAACAGCTAACCATTTTAATAATGTTGTTTTCCCTGTACCTGCTTCTCCAATTATTGCAATAAATTGTTCATCACACAACGCATTTTCTACACTCATTCTATGCTTATCAGTTTCAAAATACTCTTCTTCTGTAGTAACATCTAATGAAACATATGCTACTGAAAGTTGGTATCTCTTATGTATTTTAGACAAATCAACACCAAACAAATTTAGTCTATCAAACTTTCTTATTATAGCAGTTCGATAATCTCTTTCAAAATCCGCAAATTTACTATTATTATTTTCACTATAGGTTTTAGTTGTAATTGATTCAAGATCATCTGCAACTTGTCGAACAAGTTCCATTAAATTGTCAAATCTCTTTAATATTTCATTAAAATTATTAGCAGTGTAATCTGGTAGTTGTGGAGCAAGATCAATTATATATTGTGCTGATAAGTCAATTGATCGTTTGTACAATTCTCTTTCAGGTTCAGAAAAATCCCTATCTCTTTTTTTCTTTACACTTAAAATATAATCATTAAGTCTTTTATGATTATATGATAATTCTGCTAATAGTTTAGCAGATATATGCGCATCAAATATTGTATTTGATACTGCTATTGCAACTGCCTCCATAGATATTTGCTCTAACCTATAAACCTCAAATACAGGTATTAAGCTAGCACCAACTTTATCCGCAATATTTTCAAACTCGCGTGAGACTTTTCTAGCAGATATAAAATCATCTGTTTTAGTTTTTAATATATCCATTATATTATTACTAGTACTATTTAATATTGGATTATCTTTTAACCAAATATTTAGTAATGCTTTTGAAATTGGAACCCCTATATATTTAACTAGCATTTCAGCTAAGATCATGTAATCCCTCCTAATACTTTACTATTTGTACATGAATCTATTAATTAAGCGAAAATTATTTCAATTATTACTGCACCTTAAAAATATGTAATGCAATTTCATATGTTAAATATAAACTTACTATCTTATTCAAGTAAGTTTATGTACTAAAACTATAATACTCAAGTTTCAGTATTGATTATAGCGGAAACTTTTATGTAATATATTGTTGGTAATAACATATTTTAATATATCATAAATAAAATAGAATCACTACCCATTAATAGTTTTTGCATGATTTAATTAGTTTTTTATATACTAAATATTTTAATTGCGATTTCTAATAACATAAACATTTATTACTAATGGCCTAAATTTTCACGCATCTAATTCTAATTTCAATTTAATTAATAAGACACTAATCAAAATAAAACTTTAAATAATAAATGTAGTTGAATATCATATTTTAGACAAGCAAGATGTGCACTTGTTTTTTCTGTATATATAATGTATAGTAAAAAATTAAGAACCCCTAGAGTGCTTCAAGTAATTGGACTTCATTTTATTTTCCTAATAAGAATGACCCACGGAGCCATACGCTATAAAGACCCCAGAGAAATACCCGAAGAAATCAATGGAACAGCCCTGTTCTCTTTTTCGTTCTCATTCCTATTTCATAAATCAAAATATATATTGTAATAAACTTTTATATCCTTGGCTAGTCCAGCGGGTACCTGGTGGAAATGCTTGGATGAATCCTAGTATTTCTTCAATTTCAGAGGTTGGAGAGAAGTGGAAAACTCTTAAATTGTAGAAATTCTTGATGAATCCGCATGTCCTCCGGGTGCGGTATTGATTTCCCTTTATATATGGTTTAAGTATATGGATAACAACAATGGCATTACATACAACCAACATAAAAACTTATATTATTTAATTTAATTCATATGTGTTTATGATTTAAACATTTCCTAAATATCATTTTGTCTTAAATACACTTACTTCTTTACTGTTCAGTATATAATATAACTTCCTATTGGTAAGAAAATATATGCGAAAAGGAGAGAGTGAACTTCATGCTTGAGGTTCACTCTCTCCTTTTCGCCCTCCCCTTTGAGGGGCCGGGGGTGAATATAATCAACTGCTTTGGACAAGTTCCAAAGGTGCGGTACTTCACAAAGCTTTAGAGCTTTATTGTTGCGTAAATCACTTATCTTTCGAAAATATAAGGAGTCAGAACAGGTACACTTCAGTGGTTTGTACTTGTTGTGAGGACATGGGGTTTTTTGAAAGATACGTTGGAAATACTTTGTAGCTTGAGTTTTGAGCACTTTTGGAGATTGTCCAAAGTTTCATTTCAATAATTATTATTTTTTCTCAATTTATATCTCCCATTATATAGATAATGGGAGATATAAAATGTATAATAGCAGCATAGTACTTTGTAATAAATTTGGATACTATCATCAACTTCTATTTATGATATTCTTAAGCTAATACTTTTTCTTAACATTCATATAATATTTCAAAATAATGTCTATTAAGAGATATTATTTATTTTTTAAAAACTCAAATATTTCTGGATATTGTGGCATTGTACAAAAAATCTCATCCGTTAAAATAGTGTATAAAATTTCTCCCATTTCATTTTTTTCTTCATAACTAAAGTTATGATAATCTGTATCAAATCTATTATTGGCCTGTTGTAAATGTACTCTATTACGTAAACCTCGTAATTTCTTTATAATTGGAAAATTTTTATGTTCTATTGATAATAGTTTCTTAGATTCAATCTTTTTAATCATAGAATCCAAATCCATTCTCATTTCATAAGCATCAACTTTCTCAAATATTTCAGTTTCAATCTTAATTTTTTTTCCATCAATTACACTTTCGTTTGATTTTATTCTCCTCTTACTCTCCCAAACAGTCGAATTCCATAGACCTTTAGATTTCAAAAGATTGCTGAATAATCCCTCTATTATTCCCATGCCTGAGATAATATATGATTTACACAACATTACATATATAACTGATGATAAGTTCAATTCATTTTGCTGTTTTTGAATATATTCTAAGTATTGTAAGTTGTATGCTATGTTATTTCTAAGTTGTTCACTTCCGTCAATTGTCATATCTAGCTTGATATATGTTCTATATCTATCTATTGCCGTTGGGTACCACCGTTCTTTACACCTATTCTCCATAATTAAAGATTTCAACTAAAAGCAACTCCTTTCGCTAGTATCAATTTGTAAATTAAACTTCCCGTTTTAGACATAACCTGTCCAGTTATATGGATAATTAGAAGCTGATTACATGCAACATTCTACGCACACCAGATACCTTTCGAGGATAGTTTTCTTACTCTCCTCGCCTTCTAATGAGGGGTAGTGTGATACAAACCACCATTACGATGCTACAATTTCTTAATAGTTTTTATTTTTGTTCCCCTTTAATTTTTGCATGAAAAAGCCTCACTTGATGAGGCAAGGTACAAAAACTATTTCTTTTTTTTCTTTCGTTTTTTCTTTGGACTTTTTGTTTTTTTATTTGAAGACTTTTTTCTTTTATGCTTTTTATTATTCAAAGTTTCTTTTTTAAATTTAATAACACTTTCAATTTCTTGACCATAAGGATCCTTAGTCAATATCTGATCGATTATAGCAAAAGGATAATCATCTTCAAAAACATCAAAAGCTTTAGGAAAAGCTTCTATACACTCGTTATATGGTGATGTTGTTATTGGATTTTCTAAATATTGTTTAAACTCATTTGTGGTTGGTACTGAACTTTTCCACAATTTTTTTGAATTTAATACCTTTTTATCATTAATACTCATCACTTTCACTTCTGGATTAACAAAAAATTTTAATAGAGTAGACTCATCTACTATTCTAATATCATCTCCGTAAACCAATGTTGTGAAATCAAAAATATTAGTACCAACTAACTTAATTATTTTGTCATCACTAAAAGGTTCCTCGGGCAATTCGATGTTCGCCAATTCTTTTATCTTTTTCCAATCGGTTTTTATTATTCTACTTCTTCTTTCAATCTGGTCTACACCTTCCATAATAGTTTTCTTACACTCTAAATGTTTTTTTGCACTATAGGGTACTGTCATTGCTTTAAATTCCCACAGTAATAAATGATCATCAAATGTTCCAATAAAATCGAATTCAATATCCCTTCCATCTGATGCAAAAAACTCAATTTTGCTTGTGTTGACTTTTATTCCATTAACATAAGATAAAATTAATTTGATACGATTCTCAAAATCAGTTCCAATTCGGGCGATATTTACTTTGAAATTACTAAGCAGCATTTCAATTATTCTTTCTAAATTCATCTGTTGCATTAGGATGGGGCAGAAAATTATATTAGCTGAATTTACTAATATTAACGGTCTAGAAAAGACATCACTTTCCCCTTGGATTCCTTTCTTGAAAGTAAAACAATTAATTAGTTTTAAAGAATATTCTTTAGTGAAACCGTAATAATTGGTTAAACTTTCAGTGAAATATTCAATAGGAATAATTGGACATAAGTATTTATACCAAGAGTTATCTTCTTGATCAAAATCCTTGTAAATTGCTTGTTTGTAACATTCCGCTAAAACATGCAATAACTCAAATACTCTAAAGGTATCTTCAATCATCACTCCATCTAGATTTAGCTCTAAGTAGTATGGATGCATATTTAATTTGTATGCATTTATCATTGATTGATAGGTTTTTATTGCACAAAAATAATCTTCCTTATTGATTGAAAACAATGTTTTAATTTCATCCTTATTGATTTCACCAGAAATTTTAGAAATTATCTCTCTGTTTTTTAATTCACTTTCAATATATTTATTCTTAAATAGATTACTCATTAAAAAGTATTGCCTTCTATTGGCTCCAATAATATGTTCTCTATATTCCTCCTCTAACTTTGGCATAAATATATAAGTTTCTTCCCCATCATTATTCTGCAGACCTACATTCCATTGTGAATACTTAAACTTTTCCCATGTTTTTATTAGAAGATTTCTTTGAATTGATAAATGTATTATTAACTCTAATGAAGGAATTTTAATATGAGTTATGTCTCCATGTTCTGGTATTGTTTTCTTTTTGTAATCTTTACTCTTCTTAAAATACAGATATCGTATTATAATATCAAAAGCCTCTAGTAGCCCCTCAAGATTATCTTCAAATGAAACTAACATATTTGGATTCCTATCAGGGATTCTGTTTGAAATAGCAGATTCCATTCCAGTAAAAAACTCCTGTCTTTTTATCTCATTTTCCTTCAACTGTTGTACAAGTCTATTTTGGTCTTGAAGAAAAATACCTATCATCCTTATCTGCTCTGACAATGAGAAATCCATAAATTCACACTTATCAAGTTTTTCAGTATTTCTTAAATTATTATGATTAAAAAACATGAAAGCTAAATATAACTGTCGCAATTCGCTTATAAATTCCTCTGGATACTCTTTTGAAATTGATAACTTAAAAGCCCTTTCAATAATTAATATAGTGAATCCATGGATTTCTTGATTATACATGAAACCCAAAGGATCTGGGAAACACTCACTTAATAAGACAGCTTTTCTAAAGCTATTCTTATGTTTGTCATAAATAGCAAGTAACAATTTACTACATTTTATTGGTTTTCTTTCTGTATAAAGCTCTTTAAATAGCTCAATTGGGTCTTTTTCTTCATCGTATTCAATGTCTAATGATTTTAATTCATCATATTCATACTGGGTAATCTCACCATTTATAAGCTTTTCATCTAATACTCTTGACGTTTCGTCTATTAACTTCATAAATTCTTCATGTTTTTTTATATTATCCATTTTCATCAAACTCCCTTTACTATTTAAAAATAACTCTCAAAACTTTATCAAATTTTCATCACTTCTAAATTATACTATCTACGATACTCTATATAAATAATAGATATCCCAAAGTAATGAAAGGTACTAACAGCATAAGTTTATGCCTAAATGTTTATTTAAATCTAGAAATGGCTATCATAAATACATTTACAAATATCAAATACTTTTCATTACTCCCTCAATAATTCCACTAAAGAACCTTATTGTCACGATCAAATTGATGTTGATTAAGATAACTATAATAAACAGCATTTAGCAAGAAGAAAGCTACAAAAACGTCCTTTTTACTAATTTGCAATATGCAGCTCATATCATGTAAAATATTAGAATATTTAATCCTCTAGAATTATTTAATTTATTTATATGTTTCACATTTTTAACTAATAAACTCACATTTGAACTTCTCCTAATACATATTATTCCCTATAACCAACTTCAGATTATTAGCCTAATGGGTATATGGATAATGTTAAGTTATAAACATAAATTTATATATGAATTTTATTAAAAAGTTCATTTAAACAATCTTTCTACTTTTTTGTAATTCATTTAACAAAACTTGTTCTTCAATTTGTCTTGTAACTCCACTATAACCTGGAAATATTCTTGAAGCCTCATATCCAAATTTACTAATACTTTCAAATACTTTAATACAGTCACTTTTGGGGAATTCAAATTTATATAGCAAAGTAATATTATCATCTTTATTATCAGAACAATATTTAGCAAGTACCTCATCCAAAGGTGTTCTATCTACAAGCTTCGGACCTTTGCCAGAGTACATTCCCCTTATTTCTTCTATATTACTATTCATTTCAATTTCCCAATATGAAAGCACCCCTTTTTGAGCATTTAAATTTGGATTACTATAATACGATGGGACAACAAATTTCAGAGGAATCATATCCACTGTTGGCTGTAAAAACTGTATATGCTGGGCATTTAATGCCCAAATTACAATTGTATCATTATTTATAAACTCATTTTTCACGCACTGTTTAATTGCCCCAATAGCTGCAAAATAGAAAGCTATATTAATATCCCACGTCCAATCTAACAATCTAGTTAATATTCCATAATGCTGTGCTAATGCTGCTAATTCTTCAATTTCTTTTGATATCCATTTATAATTACTCATTTGCATTAATTTTTCAGTTGGAAAACAATCCACAAAATTATCTCTAATCGATTCTATATATGGCACTTTCAAACCATTATTGTTGGCTATTTTGTAGAAATCTCTCAACAGTATATACTCTGCATGAATTTGCCATGATTCCCATTCTGATTGATCATCTATCGGCTTATTCCCTCTCCACAGTCTATCTTTATTTTCCAAACGTAAAGCCGATGGCAATAGTTTATATTTATTAGTTGGCTCACCTCTAAAAACAAATCCATTCAATTTATCACTCAGTTTTCCTGTTGGCAAGATATCTTCAAAAAAATCAAAAAAACTACTATACTTTATATTCTCAATTTTCATTGTTAAAATCCCTTCTTTATTCACAAAATTTTATATTAAATAGTCTTGTCTGTGTTTTTATCTATAAGATTTATCGGATATTTTTCTTTATGAAAGAGAAACCTTCTATAATCAGGTTATTACTATAGTTAACCTTTAATACAGCATTACATTTTTATAATTCTAGCCTTTATTTATTCCATACCTACCAAATAACTCTACGATTTTTGGTCTATATTCGATGGTACAATAGGAATCTATCAAATCAAAATACACGTTAAAGAATGTAGTCTTATATACAGATGAGTTCATCCTAACGATAACCTTGTCTGTTTTTTCCAATTACCAAATACTTAAGTACTATGTCATCAACAACCATATTTCTTACTTTCTTCTCATAAACATTCATAACTAACCTCAATGAATAATTGACTTTATAAGGATATGAACATTTATAATTACTAATAATCAATTTCACCAACCACTTTTTTTCTTGAACCCAATTCGTATTTCATTAACATATGGTTGATTTAAGAATCTTTTCTTACTCTTAACCATTAGTTTATATATTAAGTTGTTTTTATAGCGTACTTAAAAACAATATACTCATAATCTTTACTACTTTATTACTAATCTCAACTTTCCATTATAGACATTTTAATCACAATATCAAAATTTATTATACCTATTAAAACACATACAAATATGTAAATAGAACTATTTAAAATTATTCAAAGTTATATCTAATTAATTATACTTAATATTGTTACTTGTTTCAATTTTTTCATATATTATATACAATTTCCTTTATAAACTTTCATTTTTTTATTTATTTTGGGATAAGATTAATAGAAGTATATTATAAACCTTTACTTTTCAATATCTTCAGTTCTGTTTCTTAAATTAGATTCGATACATTATTGAAAATTTCATATAAAAAAATTTAGACTTAATAATCAAGAAAAAGCTATCAAATCCCACACCGATTTAATAGCTTTTCTCTTCCTCTTCTCAGTTTCTACATCCTCTAATTCTATAATTATTCTCCTTCCCCTTTATCTCTACAATCATGCCCTTACACATCTCATAAATTCTGCTGCCTATTGCTTCATCCATCTTTAATATATCATCTATTCCCTTCTCTGAACTTATTATAATAGGCATCTGGTTGATGTATCTATAATTTATTATCTCAAACATAATGTTAAGATCACTGGCTGTTATCTTACCCTTATAGAGATCATCAATTAGAAGAATCTCTGCTTTCTGATATTTCTCTAAGCTCTTTTGATAATACTCATGGTCCAGAATATTCATCTTTATATTCATCATGGTATCTCTGAAAGGCATATATACAACAGGAATTTCTCTGTTAAGAAAGTTTACAGCAAGGGCAATACTGAGATGTGTTTTTCCGCTGCCAACTTGTCCTAAAAAAGCTATTGAGTTATATCTTGTATTCTTCCGTTCATTATAGTTTCTAAAATACTCAATCCCACATTCTCTTGCCCTTTTAGTATCATAACTATAAGGTATATATGATTTAAATGTCTTATCCTGCTGTTCTATACTTACTCCTGATGCTTCCCAAAGCTTCTTTGTTTTGTCTATCTTATAACACTGGCATCTTCTGGCTTTATCATCAACAATAATCCAGGTTGTGTCGCGACATTTACTACATCTATATGATGTCATCTTCACTGGTTGCTGTCTTTTCTGATTTTCCAGAGATTGTTCTCTTATCCTCTCCACAGTTTCTATTATCCCCATGATTCCCCTCTCCTTCGCTTCTGATTTTCTCCGTGCCTATATCTTCATTATTATTTACTGAAATTCTTTTATTAATAAAATCATTATTATTAGATTCATTAATTATTAGTGTGGTATTTTCCGACTTCGATTTTTCCGGTATTGGATTCTTCAAAGGTGGTTTTTCCAACTTGCACTTTTCTTCTTTTTTACCATTCTCTTCTGATGCTTTATCTTCAGGAGCGCTGTCTTGTGAATCTTCTCCCATACTGAGAATATCAAAAGGAACCTCAAAAACTTCATACATCCAACCAACGAACTTTCCTTTCGTGTCCCTCTCCCTATGCCTCTTTATATATTTCTTCTCAATCAGTTCTTTTATCCCAGCCCTTGTCCCATCCCTTCCGTCTCTAGCATGTTTCTTGATCTCAATCTCATGGAATTCCCAATTATCAGGCCTGCTCATGAAATACATTAGGAGACCTTTGGCTTTCCAGCTCAGCCTACTGTCATAGATTCCATGTTTGTTCATCATCACATAGGGATTTTCTCTATCCTTAATAACCCTATAGGTAGCCATGTTCCCATCTCCTATCCTCTATATTACACTCATGCACTGTTCTATATCCCTCAGAAGTTTCCCCTGTGGTTTCCAACCCTTGAGATACTCCTTCGCCTTATCAAAATCCTTCTTGGCTGTGTTCCTATAGCTGTTCATTTCGAAATAATCCTTGTAATCCTTCCACACTTTGGAGAACACCTTCCTCCTGAGCTTTCTGTTTTTATATGCATTACTTTCTATACCATTCATACTCCTAACTGCATTCTCCTTTGCAAGTTCCTGAAGAACCAGCTGCTGTCCATAATCTATGGTCATCCTGTTCTCTAGTACCTCAACCCTGCCCTCAATCTCCTGACTTTTCTTATCTATTACAAATATAGCTTTCAGTTCCGTACTTAGATGTTTAAATGGATCCCTAAGTTCCTCTTCCATCTTATTAAAGGCATCGATATACTTCATCTTCCATGTTACTGCCTTTGCACCGGTGAATCCCATAACTAAAAGGGTGAACCCATCCCTTGTTAGAAAGTATTCTTTATAGAACTGTTTGTTCTGCTGATTCTGGTACTGACCTTCTATAAAGTACTTTTCCAGGTCTCCCCAATTTTGGGGAAACCCATTTTTCAGGTTCTCAATATCCCTGATGATATGATCATGTCTCTTCTCAAAATTCTCTGCAACTTCTCTGCTGCTAACAACCAACATTCCTTTATTCTCAATTACATTAATAGCTTCAATCATAATACTTACCCCCATTATCTTTTTATAAAACTATAGAACTCTCCCCTCTACTGTTACCTTCTTCAGCCATGCAATTAGCATCTCCTTGTTTATCAGGAACCTGTTCCCTACTCTGAAGCATGGAAAATCCGATTCCTTGCTGTGTGCTAGTTCCATAAGTTTATCCCGACCTATCCCTGTGTACTTATTACACTCCTGTATTGTAAGGGTTGCTTTATCTTCAATCCCTTCGATAACCTCTCTTACACTATCTTTTAATTCCTGTAATGTAAATTCCATCAGTAAACTCCCCCTTAATTCAACATTCTGTATCAAACTATATTCATCTATATGACACTAAAATAATCCATTTTGTAAACTTGTAGCTGACATTTTGTGTAATCTAAAAGTTTACATCATCTTTAAAAAACACCTCATCAATGGTAGTCTGGAAATATTCCGAAATCTTTTTTGCCTCTTGAAGAGTAAAAGGAGCCTTTCCATTTTCCTTAGAATTATAGTTACTCAAGCTTATACCAAGGATTTTACCGAACTCTGATTGGTTCATCCCTGCCAATTGTCTGTATGCTTTTAATTTTTTATACGGTGCATTCATTTTTTAAATCACCTTTCCTTTCTGTAAACTTTAAGCTTATTTAATATATTTACATTGTAGTTAAAATATGGTATACTGTCAACAATAAATTTACTATTATCCTAAATTTTTGTTTTTTTGTCATAAAGTATTCTTTAATATCAGCTAATAGTTTATAATGTTCATAGGAGGGTGTGTAATATGAACAATTTAAACTTGAGATTAAAAGAATGCCGATTATCACACGGTATTAACCAAACTGAATTAGCAAAAATCATGGATGTTTCAAAACAAACCGTTTCAAACTGGGAGAAAGGCAGCAGAATTCCTAATACAAGCATGCTGTTTAAACTAGCGGAATTTTACAGCGTGTCCACTGATTATCTTTTTGGGCTCACTAATAACCCAAAAGCCTATAAGTATTCAGATACTGATGGTTCATATTCAATTATTGTTGACGAAAACGAGTCTCATAATATAAATCCTGAAGTACTCTCTAAACTTATGGACAAGCTAAAATCTGTTGGGTTTGATGTGTCTTATTTACTTAAAGACATAGAGGAAGAGGTTTCAAAAGAAAAGCAGTGATCTTAAATTTATGTTCATTGCTTATCTATTCTTATCATGCTTAATACTCCTGGTCCTGTTCGGTTAAAGACCGGCTTTTTTTATGCAAACTTTAGTTTGCTCTTATGTATAAAAGTACAGGAGGTTGCTAATAATGAAAGAGAATACATCTGGTAGATTTTGCTTTAAAACTAACATAACTATTGATTATTTAAAAAGCAAATCACCAATTAACAGAATAAATTTAATAAATAAAAGTGTACAAGAATTCCTTGCATTATTTCTCATAAAAGTTTTTCGTGACAAAACCACTTTAAGGAGGCATCATTATGGCACGCAAAACTAATTGTGAGAAAAACGGAAAGAACTATTATAGATTAACTGTTACTCTAGGTAGAACTGCAGAAGGAAAACTTATTAGAAAAGATTTTTATGCAGAGAGTAAAAAAGAAGCAGAAAAACTCCGTGATGAATACATGAATATGATCAACAGTGGAGCCCCAATGGATTATAAGAACGTTACCCTTGGAGAGCTAATGCATCTTTGGTTATATGAGATTATGTATGTCTCCGATAGGATAAAACCCTCAACATTTGAACGTTATGAAGGTGTATACCGAAACTACATAAAGAACAGTGAACTTTATTTTGTTAATCTAAGCGAACTTAAATCCATACAGATTCAGAGATACTACAACCGTATTTACTGCAGCGGAAAAACATCATCATCCATTAGAACTCTCAACAAGATACTTAAGGCATTTTTAAATTATGCTCTTGATGAGGGTTATATCAATAGAAATCCCTGCTCTAGTAAAAAACTAGTTATCCCAGGCAGATCTGAGCTAAAAAAGGAAAGTGTTGAAGTTTTCTCTGAAAATGAAATAAAACTAGTAAAGGAAACTCTCAAAGAAGATAGACTTGAGTGCCTTATTCTTCTTGCCCTTGGCACAGGATTAAGACAAGGTGAACTTCTAGCTCTTTCATGGGATGATATAGATCTTAAAAGAATGGAACTACATGTTAACAAGACACTGAAGAGGCAGCCAGTTTTTGATGAAGATATGAAGAAGAGTCATACTTTTGTTCTTATTCCTCCAAAGTCCAAAAGTTCAAATAGAACAGTTCCAATACCATCAAGCCTTATTCCTGTTATAAAACGCCACAGGACCATGCAGCTTGAAGAAAAGTTAAAAGCAGGTTCATCATATACCAATAAGAATCTAGTTTTCTGTACTCAAACAGGCAACTTCATCAACCAAAGGAACATAATTAGAGCACATGAAAGACTGTTAAATAGAGCTGGAGTTTCCTACCGAAAATTCCATACTTACAGGCATACATATGCAACAAAATTGTTTGAAGCAAAAATACCGCTCAAAACAATACAAACATTGCTTGGACATTCTGACATAACAATGACAGCCAATATATACACCCACGTTATGCCTAAGGAGCGGATTACAGCAGTGGAGAAATTGAACCGATTGTTTGTCTAGTTTTTATTCCTTATTAAAAACTAGTGCGGGAAAAGTGCGGGAAAAACGCAAAAAATCACAAAAAAGCGGATTCCCACTATTGTGAGAACCCGCCTGTATCAATGTTTTATGGTACACCTAACAGGATTCGAACCTGCGACCCCCGGATTCGAAGTCCGTAACTCTATCCAGCTGAGCTATAGGTGCTTGTTTATGTTAATTTAAACTACTTATTTCGGCGTTACTGCGATTCTCTGCGCTGCTCATGTACTACCTCTGTACACTCCGCTGCTCGTTCATCTTGCGCCTTGAACTAATCAGCTTAAATTAACATAAACATACTAAAGTACAATATTTTTTTATTAATTCTTTATATCTGCGTTGTTGCACCTCTCTGCGCTGCTCGAGTATCATTATTTATGTATGACCCTGCTCGTTCGGCGCACGCCTTGATCTAACCACCTTAAATCAAAATAAACACTCTAAAGTATATCAAAACCTTACTATTTAATTATCATATTATTGTCAACATAATCATGTAGAGCATTATATTTACAGTATTTAAGTATAAATTATGTACCAGGAATAATCTTGGTACAAACTTAGTATCTATATTATTTAAAAATAGTTTTAAATAAAAAAATGGAGCGGGTGATGGGAATCGAACCCACGCTACCAGCTTGGAAGGCTGGAGTTCTACCATTGAACTACACCCGCATTTTTTATGGAGCGGTAAACGAGGCTCGAACTCGCGACCTCCACCTTGGCAAGGTGGCGCTCTACCAACTGAGCTATTACCGCATTATGTATGGTGCAGGTGAAGGGAGTCGAACCCTTACACCCGAAGGCGCTAGATCCTAAGTCTAGTGCGTCTGCCAATTCCGCCACACCTGCACGTCATAAGTTATTTTACTTTATTAAGTAAAATGGCTGGGATAGCAGGATTCGAACCTGCGCATGACGGAGTCAAAGTCCGTTGCCTTACCGCTTGGCGATATCCCAATATGTGGGGTGAATGATGGGACTCGAACCCACGACAACCAGAACCACAATCTGGCGCTCTACCAACTGAACTACATTCACCATATATGGGGTGGACGATGGGACTCGAACCCACGACAACCAGAACCACAATCTGGCGCTCTACCAACTGAACTACGTCCACCATATGGAGCGGGTGATGGGAATCGAACCCACGCTACCAGCTTGGAAGGCTGGAGTTCTACCATTGAACTACACCCGCAAGAAAGTGGTCGGGGTGACAGGGCTCGAACCTGCGGCCTCATGCTCCCAAAGCACGCGCGCTCCCAATCTGCGCCACACCCCGTTGACTCTTTCTTTTCGGAAACTCTTTCCCGACGACAAGGATTATTGTACACCATTCAAAAAAATAAGTCAACACTTTTTGAGAACTTTTTTATAGCAAAAATAAGGATTTTATTCATTTAAAAATAAGCATTTTATAAATAAAATGTCCAAACCCTTACGCACACCCCATATAGCAGCACGCAAGCGTGCTTAAAAACAAATTGAGATTTGAGAATGTTGGATATTTCTGCATTCGCAGAAACTACAAATTATTATTCTATAGAACATTAACTTTTAGCTTATTTTCTTTATGATAAAATATCGTATTTCAAGTGTAATTTTCATTAAAAATAAAAAGAACAAAGAAAAACTCTAAATATTTTCTTTAACCCTACGCTTTTATCAATCTAAAAGCTTTTAGTTCACTGAAAGATATCATGATTTGTTCTCTGTTCTTTGATATTTGTTCTTTATTTTTTTTATATCTCTACTATAGATGGATAAATAACGTCATCTATAATTTCAATTATCCCTATAGTTGCTGGACCCATTCTTGGATTTCCTACACTTCCTGGATTCATTATTAATACATTTTGATTATACACCTTTACAGGTACATGAGTATGACCAAAAAGTATAATATCAACCTCATTCTCTAATCCTCTGTACATAAGGCTCATAAGGCTGTATTTTACGTTGTATTTGTGTCCATGAGTCATTAATACCTTTTTACCGCCAATATGCTGAAATAGCTCACTAGGTTCCTTAGATCCAAAATCACAGTTCCCTTTCACCACGTAGAAAGGAACGTTAATATATTTTTTTAAATATTCCACGTCTCTATCATTATCCCCAAGATGAATCACCACATCACAATGTAGAATTTTTTCCACTGCACACTTCATCATGGTTCTATTACCGTGAGTATCACTTAAAACAGCTATTTTCATTACTTCTTCTCCATTAAAACATTTGAAAGTTTTTCAAGGGCTCTACTTCTATGACTCATACTATTCTTCTCTTCAGCTCCCATTTCAGCAAAGGTCATCCCCTTCTCTGGAACAAAGAATAATGGGTCATAACCAAATCCACTTCCCCCTCTATACTCCTCTATAATTCTTCCTCTTACTTCCCCTTGAACATTTATAACCTCGCCTTTATCATCAATAAAGCACATAGCGCACACAAATTGTGCCCCTCTCTCCTCTTCTGGAACACCATTCATTTCTCTTAACAATTTCTCATTGTTCTTCTCTGAATTCCCATGTTCACCTGCATATCTTGCTGAGAAAACACCTGGCGCACCACCAAGCGCATCCACCATTAACCCTGAATCATCCGATAAAACAAAATCATCATTAAATATTTCCTTAATAGCTTTTGCTTTTATTACAGCATTATCAATGAAAGTTTCTCCATCTTCCACTATATCAATATCTACCCCTGCCTCTTTAATTGAAACAACATCAAATGAAAATTTACTTAATATATCCTTTATTTCCTCAATTTTATGAGCATTATTACTCGCCACTATTAATCTTTTCATCTTATCCACCTACTATTTAAATTTATCAACTCTATTTAGTTTTTATATCATAATAAGAAACCATTGTGCTTTAGAAAAGCAAGTTGAAAGTGGAAAATTGAAAGTTGAAAACGTAGGATATTTCTCTTCGAGAAATTTTAATCATATTGTTCTTCGGACATGAATAACTTACTCGTTTCATCTTGATGAAACCTTGTATTCTAAATTACAATATTTTATCTATAGATAAAATGAGTAAACCCCTCTTGTTCTAAAGCACAATAAAATGCAGTTTTGCGGAGCAAAACCTCCATCGTTTTCCACTTTCCATTTTCAACTGTTCAGTTATGTTTTATGTCATAATGATTCTCTATTACAAATCAACAGAATCTATATATACTCGTTCTGTATATCAATAACCTTTTTAATGCTCTCTTCACCAATACTCATAAGCTGACTAAGCTCATCTTTAGTAAACGGTCTTTCTTCACCAGTTCCTTGGATTTCTATAAATTCACCTTTAGAAGTCATTACAAGATTCATATCAACTGTAGCGCTGCTATCTTCTTCATAACATAAATCACTTAATGGTTCTCCATCAACTATACCAACACTGATTGCTGCAACTTGACCATTGATTGGTGACTTTTTAAGACTTCCATCTTCTATTAATTTATTTACTGCATGACATAATGCTATGTACGCTCCATTGATTGAAGTTGTTCTAGTACCTCCATCAGCTTGTAAAACATCACAATCAATCCATATAGTTCTCTCACCTAATGCTGAAAGATCAACTACTGATCTAAGAGATCTTCCTATCAATCTTTGAATCTCCATTGTTCTTCCATCAACTTTTCCCTTTGAGGAAGCTCTTGGCTTTCTTGTAATAGTTGAACTTGGTAACATTCTGTATTCACAAGTTATCCATCCCTCTCCAGATCCTTTTAAAAATGGTGGAACTTTATCCTCTATCATCGCTGTACATAATACCTTTGTATCTCCAAACGCTATTAGTACAGAACCTTCAGCGTGTTTTGTATAGTTCGTCTGAATGCTTACCTCTCTTATATCACTGTTACTTCTATTATTTCTCATACTTTTTCCTCCTATATAGTATCATTTAGTTCAATTTTGAAAAGCTCATCTCTTTCTGGAGCCTCAACATAAACCTCTTTATCATTATCAATCAATATTGCCTCTTCTTCAGTTACTTCACCAATAACTGTTCCCTTTATTCCATTTTCTTTTAACCTCTCCACAAGCCCTTCTCCATCTTTACATGTTATGAGCATGCTCCCTGATGAGATAAACTTCAGAGGGTCAATATTAAAAACTTTACAGAATTCCTTTGTAACATCAGTTATTGGAAGAGTTTCTTTATGTACTCTAAATCCTTTACCTGATGCCTCAATTACTTCCCATAAAGCTCCAAGCAATCCACCTTCAGTTATATCATGCATTGAACTAACTCCAAAGTCCCTTGCAATCCTACCTTCTCTTAGAACACTCAATTGATCTGCATAACCCTGAGCTTCTTTTATTTTATTCTCATGAATAATATCTTTTATCTTTTCCTTATAATCAAAAGCAAGTATTGCCGTTCCTTCAAGACAAAGTTCTTTTGTTACAACTATAGAGTCCCCAACTTCACATCCTTTAGTCGCTACAGACTGGCCTTTTTTATTTTTACCAACAGCTGTACATGATACCACCATTCTATTTACTGCTGATGTTATTTCAGTATGACCACCAATAATCTCAACTTTATGTTCAACTGCTTCAGTATGTATTTCATTCATAACCTTTATTATTTTGTCATAATTTGTTCCAACAGGAGCCAATATTGTTACCATAATCCCAACTGGTTCAGCGCCGCTTGATGCTATATCATTCATATTTATATTAAAAGCAAGTTTTCCTATCCCCTCTTCTGCTCCTGTTATTGGATCAGTAGATAGTACACACTCTTCATCTCCAAAAGTTATAACGGTACAATCTTCACCTACTCCACTTTTAACTCTCACTTCTTCCCTTTGGTACCCTCTATTTTGAGAAATGAGCTCCGTAAGGTCATCCCAATTCAATTTTCCCTCATTCATTATAAATTCCCTCCGTTTTTTTTGCGTGGACAAGCACTTTTTTGATTTATCTTTCATATTATTCTTATAAGGATTATTATATGGTGGTGTGATTTTTGAAATATATAGGACCTTTTTTAAGATTAAATTCTCTTACGTTAGACAATATCAAAACCCAGATATTTCATCTCTCAAAGGAGACAATAAAAACACTAGCTTTAAATTCAAAATGCGGTATTCAAGTATCCTTTAAGGATTTCACCAAGAATATACCTAATTTTGATAATAACACAAAATCTAGCTTTTATCCACTGCTCTGCTTATACAAAAAAGCTAGCCCTAAAATAACGTTCAAACACGATAAAATGTTATGGAATGAGAGTAAATTCAAGAAGGAAGTTGATATTCCAAGTAATGCTTTCTTAACACTGTCACTTCTAGAGTTAAGCGAGTATTATATACAATTTGAGAACATAAAAAACAATAAGTATAAACTAGCTCAGATTTACAAAGAACTAGCAAAAAAACAACTAGAATTTTACGGTAATCATTTAAGAAATCAAGAGGGACTATTTGTAAATATGTTAGATGTAGCTGATCCTCTTATGGGTGATTATAAATTTGAAGATAAGGCAAGAACTTTTAAATTCTCTCACCAAGCTTTCATGATGTGCGCATACTACAAGTGCTCTCTTACACTTGAAGAGGAAGAAGGTAAATCCTTCAAATTATTTGCTTATGATATTCTTAAGATGTTCATGACACACAGAGAAGAACTCTACTCATTACCTTACAGCGAAATAGTCAAATTATGTTTAGCATTAAATATCTTCTATATTTATAGCAGAGAGTTTGAAGTTAAGACTTTACTTATGGATTTGAATGATCTGTTAAGAGATAGTCATGACGAGTATTCCCAATCTACATCAGGAAAAAAATTGGATGTGGATCTAATGCTATACTTGAACTATTACCTTATGTATAAAAATACAAGCATAACAAAGTATAAGGATGATTGTGATAAATTATTTTATAAACTAAGCAAACATTATAACAGCGATATTCAGAATCTCTTTAAAGACCCTGATAATAAAGAGGTGAGTTATTCATCAAATGAGATAATACTCTACTTTATAATGACTTATTTAACATCAGTACACAATCAAGATGATGACGACATTAACAGAATGTGTATAGGTCTATATAAGAACAGTTTTGTAAACTCTGGTATTATCCTTAGTTGGCCTGATTCTCCTAGTCTAGATGATCCTGAGAGATATAAAGACTTCTCTTGTAAAGCTGAAGACCTCTTAGATGAACAACACTTTAAACTTCCTTCTATAGGAACCCCTAAAACATTAGAGCTTGCTTCAGTTTTCACAAAGAAAATCACATATGTTAAGAAAAAAGATATGTTCAAACAAAGCAAGACAACTTTTGATAGCACAAAGAACATGCACCTTTTCTATCTTTTCATAATGCTTGAAAAATATTTAGATATTGAAAAAGAAAATAAAGAATAAAAAAACCACGATATTAATATCGTGGTTTTTTATGGAGCTGGCAATAGGACTTGAACCTACAACCTGCTGATTACAAGTCAGCTGCTCTACCAATTGAGCCATGCCAGCATACATGGCGACCCAGAAGGGACTCGAACCCTTGACCTCCGGCGTGACAGGCCGGCACTCTAACCAACTGAGCCACTGGGCCATATTGTTTTATAAAAAAATGTGGTGGGAACAACAGGGATCGAACCTGTGACCCCCTGCTTGTAAGGCAGGTGCTCTCCCAGCTGAGCTATGCTCCCACATTTGGTGACCCATAGGGGAATCGAACCCCTGTTACCGCCGTGAAAGGGCGGTGTCTTAACCGCTTGACCAATGGGCCTTGTTAAATTTTGAAAATGGAGCTGGCAATAGGACTTGAACCTACAACCTGCTGATTACAAGTCAGCTGCTCTACCAATTGAGCCATGCCAGCATATATGGCGACCCAGAAGGGACTCGAACCCTCGACCTCCGGCGTGACAGGCCGGCACTCTAACCAACTGAGCCACTGGGCCATATTGTTTTATAAAAAAATGTGGTGGGAACAACAGGGATCGAACCTGTGACCCCCTGCTTGTAAGGCAGGTGCTCTCCCAGCTGAGCTATGCTCCCACATTTGGTGACCCATAGGGGAATCGAACCCCTGTTACCGCCGTGAAAGGGCGGTGTCTTAACCGCTTGACCAATGGGCCTTGTTAAATTTTGAAAATGGAGCTGGCAATAGGACTTGAACCTACAACCTGCTGATTACAAGTCAGCTGCTCTACCAATTGAGCCATGCCAGCATATATGGCGACCCAGAAGGGACTCGAACCCTCGACCTCCGGCGTGACAGGCCGGCACTCTAACCAACTGAGCCACTGGGCCATATTGTTTTATAAAAAATGTGGTGGGAACAACAGGGATCGAACCTGTGACCCCCTGCTTGTAAGGCAGGTGCTCTCCCAGCTGAGCTATGCTCCCACATTTGGTGACCCATAGGGGAATCGAACCCCTGTTACCGCCGTGAAAGGGCGGTGTCTTAACCGCTTGACCAATGGGCCTTGCCACATGTAATAATATATCATAGCTAAAAACAACTTTCAAGCTTTTTTTCAAAGTAGATATATTAAAAATATTGTGAAAACACACAAAATTAATCATTTAGACAAACAACTTCATATATTAGCACATTCTATTTACAAAAAGAACTTAATTTTTTAATATCTTTAATGAATTAACCAGTACATTTTCTATTGCTTTTACCCATTCAATAGGTGGATTTTTTTTATTTATCAAAGCTAACATTCCAGTCATATCTAAAAGTTTGGCAAGCTTAAACCACTCCTTAGATACTTTATTTTTTCCATATGTATTATATCCATTAATAAAATTCTCATATGTACTTTTTTCTATATATTTATCTATCTCCTCTCTTTGTCTAAAGAACTTCCCTATATCATAATATATAGGTGCAGATAAACTATATTCAAAATCTATAACCCAAAGGCTGTTTCCTTTATTTTCTATTAAAATGTTTGAAGGATAAAAATCCCCATGTGAATATACATAGGTTCTTTCTAACTCCTTTAACATTTCGGTGCTTTCATCAATAAATTCAAGAATTTCATTTTTTATTTTACTATCAATATGCGTCCCTGCAACCCCATTCAAATAATATTCATGCAAGTTAGCAACAGGAATTAAACTCTTAGCAATGTCTAAATTTTTATCTAATAATCCCATCTCCTTATATTCACGCTTATGAATTAGCGCTAATATCCTACCAATATCATATGCAATATTATCAGGGAATTTTTTATTATTAATTATATATTCTTTTAGAGTAATACCATTTATATACTCCATTATTACATATGGTTTATTATAAATTGTTTTACTCTCATCAAATAAATATATATTAGGAACATTAACATATTCTTTTATATAATTGTAGGACGCTACTTCAATTTCACTGTTACCTCTACCTTCAGGATAAATTTTCAGTAAAAACTTTTTAGAGCTGTTTTTAATTTCTATAATATAATTGCTGGTACTCAACCCTTCTGGTATTAAAATATAATTTATCACTTCAAGCTTACTGTCATATTTATAAAATATTTCTTGTACTTCCTCTTTATCAATATTTATATGCTCATATAACCTAACATTTTTATTCCCCATATAGCCCTCCTTAATTCATTCTCCTAAAGAAAAATAACTGGTGATATTTATTATATCACCAGTTATTTACATACATCAAATCATTCTTTATTCTTTGTTTTTTATATCATTCCCATAAATTCTTCTTCAGTTATAGTTGTTACTCCAAGCTCAACTGCTTTATCATATTTAGAACCAGCATTCTCACCGTAAATAACCATATCAGTCTTTTTACTTACACTTCCTGCAACTTTAGCACCAAGTTCTTCTAACTTGTTCTTAATCTCAGATCTTTTGAAGTTCTGAAGAGTTCCAGTTACAACAACCGTTTTTCCTGTGAATGCACTTTCTTCTATTACGCTCTCTTCAAATTTAGGACTTACTCCTAATTCAAATAACTCTTCAATATTGCTCATTACCTTCTCATCTTGGAAGAAAGTCAGAACACCCTCTGCAACTTTATCTCCTACATCTTTTATTGCAACAAGTTCCATAAAATTAGCATTCTTGATACCTTCAAAACTTTTAAATGTAGCAACAATATCCTTTGCTGTTTTCTTACCTACATTAGGTATTCCTAATGCATATAAGAATGATGCAAGGTCACAATCCTTACTTCCTTCAATTGCACTCAATAGCTTCTCAGCTTTTTTCTCACCAAATCTCTCAAGGCTAACTAAATCTTCTTTTTTCATTCTGTATAGATCTGGTAGAGATTTTATATGAAGTTCTTCAAATAACTGACTAGCTGTTTTCTCACTAAATCCAGCAATATTCATTGCTTCTCTACATCCATAGTGAACTATGCTTTTAACCAGTTGTGGTTTACATGATAGAGAATTTTCGCAGAAATAATGAACACCATCCTGTTTAACTTTTGCACCACAACTTGGGCAAACTTCTGGAACTATGATCTCTTCTGCATCCTCATCAGTCCCCTTAACTATCCCCATAATCTCAGGAATAACATCATTTGATCTTCTAAGGAATACTGTAGCACCTACCTTAACACCTTTTCTCTCTATATCATCCATATTGTTCAGCGTTGCTCTTTTTACAGTTACTCCACCAATATCAACCGGCTCTAGAATTGCCGTAGGAGCAACCCTTCCACTTCTACCAACATTCCATTCTACTTCTAAAAGCTTTGTTGTAGCCTCTTCAGCTGCAAATTTATATGCAATTGCCCATTTAGGGAATTTTACAGTGTATCCCATTAACTCTCTAGTCTTTATATCATCAATAGCTAAAACAACACCATCTATATCGTAGTTAAGATCCCCTCTTATACTTTCAATATAATCAAGCTGTTCTTGTATCTCCTCAATAGTTCTGCACTCTACTGCATAATCATCCATAGGAAATCCTTTTTCCTCTATGAATGCTAACATCTCTCTATAAGTATCAAATCTATATCCATCTATGTATCCAATATCATAGAAATATGCTGAAAGATTTCTTCTTGCTGTTTCTTTAACATTTAAGTTTCTAAGAGCACCTGCAGCCCCATTCCTTAAGTTCTTAAGAGGTGTTTGAGATACTTTATTATACTCATCAAATGCTTCTGTAGTCATAAATGCTTCACCATGTATTTCAAACTCATAGTTACAGTTAATCTTAAGTGGAAGACTTTTAATTGTCTTAGCCTGTGCTGTTACATTTTCTCCAATTTCCCCTGTTCCTCTAGTTGCTGATGTAACCATAATTCCATTTGTATCATAAGTAGCATTCAGAGTTAATCCATCAAATTTCTTTGTTAGTATATATAACGGTTCAGGTAACTGTTCTTGATTTAAAGCATTATAATCTTTTATAAATTTAAGATTTCTTTTATGCCAATCCTTTATTTCTTCAATACTCTGAGCTTTATCTAAACTCCAAAGTCTTGCCTTGTGCTTATATTTTTGAAATTCAGGCAGCACCACATCACCAACTCTAAGTGTTGGTGAGTATGGTAATACCCTGTTTAATTCTTTTTCAAGAGCCACTAATTCATCATATAATCTATCATATTCACTGTCTGAAACAGTAGGTTCATCCAGTACATAATACGCATGACTGTATTTATTTAATAACTCAACTAATTCTTCCATTCTATTCTCTTTACTCATCTCAAATCCTCGCTCATCTATAAAAGTTTAAGTGGTGCTATAGAACTATCAAGCTTTTTAATTCCCATATTGCTGAATGCTATAGTAAGCATAGCTTTATCACCACTGTGGGCAGCAGTAATTATAGTTCCCTCTCCAAATTTAGGATGGTGTATCTTTCTACCTGGAACAAACTCCTTAGAGTTTACTTTGCTCCCAGCTGAATTATTCACAGCACTATTTGAATATGAACTTTTCTTTGCTCCTAATGCATGGGGATTATACTCTTTCTTTAAAGTTTGTGTTCTATTTGCTCCCAATCTATTAACCGCTCTGTTACCACTTCCTACAGTCTCTTTTAAGTTTAGAGGAATTTCCTCAATAAAATCTGACTGTGGATGACAACTTGTTCTACCAAATACCATTCTCTGTTCTGCAGAAGTAAGATATAACTTTTCCTCTGCTCTAGTAATGGCAACATAGCATAATCTTCTCGCCTCTTCCATCTCTTCATTACTGTTAAAACAAGCATCACTTGGGAAAATTCCATTCTCCATACCTACCATAAATACCGCAGGGAACTCTAGCCCTTTTGAAGCGTGTACTGTCATAAGCACCACACTATCATCTTCTTCATTATAATTATCAGTATCAGATACTAAAGTTGCTTGCTCTAAGAAAGCTTCTAGACTCTTATCTTCATTATTATTCTCAAAATCAACTGCTTCAGAAACCAATTCCTTTAAGTTCTCAACTCTGCTCTCATCCTCTGGATCTTTAGAATCCTTTAATGCTTTCATATATCCAGTATCCTCTAAAATCTTCTTGATTATCTGAGAAATTGTCATATCTTCTCTAAGTTCAATAAATCCATTCATAAGATTTAAGAATTTATTCACTGAACTTTTTGCTCTTGAAGATAGTCCTGGTATAAAATCTATATCCAGAATCGCACTGTAAAGACACTCATCTGTTTCCTGTGCAAAATCTCTTATTTTCTGTACTGTAGCATCTCCAATAGCTCTCTTTGGAACGTTAATTATTCTCTGCAGACTTATATCATCCTGTGGGTTATTTATGACTTTAAGATATGCCATAACATCCTTTATCTCTTTTCTATCATAGAATCTAAGCCCTCCAAGAATCCTATAAGGTATTGATGCTCTTCTGAAGGCATCCTCAAATGTTCTAGATTGAGAGTTCATTCTATATAGTATTGCGAAATCTCTATAGTGTAAAGAACTATCCTCTCTAATTTTCTTTATCTCTCTAGCAACAAAGGCTGCTTCATCTTTATCTGTAAAACCTCTATATATTCTAAGTTTCTCTCCAAGAACTTGCTCAGTTCTCAGTACTTTATCTTTTCTTTTTGAATTATATTTTATTACACTGTTTGCAGCCTGAAGTATCGCACCCTTTGATCTATAGTTCTGTTCAAGCTTAACCACCTTAGTGTTTTTAAAGTCCTTTTCAAAATCAAGGATATTTTGAATATCTGCCCCTCTCCACTGATAAATACATTGGTCATCGTCTCCAACAACACAAATATTGTTATATCCCTCTGCTAGTGATTTAACTAACTTATATTGGGCATAGTTTGTATCCTGATACTCATCCACCATTATATATTTAAATTTTCTTTGATAGAATTCAAGAACCTCAGGATTCTTCTCAAATAACTGTACTGTATTGAATATTAAATCATCGAAATCCATTGCATTATTTGCTCTTAATCTCTTAGTATATAATAAAAATACATCAGCAATCCTATTCTTTCTATAATTATCCTGAACTTGTTTCTTAAAATCCATTGCTGTCTTAAGTTCATTTTTACACTTTGATATTGTGCCTATGATTTCTTTGTCTGTTATATCCTTTTCGTCAATTCCTATCTCCTTCATGCATTGTTTAACTAATGCTTTTGAATCATAAGAATCATATATTGTAAAATTACTGTTGAATCCCATATGTTCTGCTTCTCTTCTAAGAATTTTAACACATGATGAGTGAAAAGTTGAGATCCACATCCCCTCAGCTCTCTCGCCAATAAGCTTTTTAACCCTCTCTCTCATTTCTCCAGCTGCTTTATTTGTAAATGTTATAGCTAATATGTTATATGGAAATATGTCCTTTTCCTTTATCATATGCGCTATTCTATATGTCAAAACTCTAGTTTTCCCTGAACCTGCTCCAGCTAATATAAGCAATGGACCTTCAATATGTGTTGCTGCTTCATACTGTTCCCTGTTTAATAGTTCCTTCAAGTTCAAATTGAACCCCTCCTATACTTCTTAAATTCTAAAATCCAAATATAGTTTTTCTTTAATCAATCTATCTCTTTTCAATAACTATAATTATACCACAAAAGTATATATTGTAACCATATTACAAACATTAGTTCTAAATTTATTGTTTTATTCAATTTTATTTCTTTACTACTATATCAGAGTGAATCATTAAATTCAATTTTAAAATTTTCTGACAAATTTCTTTCGTATTTAGAAGGATATTAAGATCTTACATTGAATATATTAAATAGAGATAATTTTCTTAATATTCTTTATAATTTTCACGAGGAGGAACAAATATGAAATACGTTGCAGAACCTTTTAGAATTAAAATGGTAGAACCTATGAAAATGATTTCTAGAGAAGAGAGAATAGTGGCATTAGAAAATGCTGGTTATAATCCATTCGCTCTAAAATCTGAAGAAGTATATATAGACTTACTAACTGATAGTGGAACTGGTGCTATGAGTGATAATCAATGGGCAGGTCTTATGCTTGGAGATGAGTCCTATGCAGGTAGTAAGAACTTTTATAACTTAGAGGATTCAGTAAAAGAAATAATCGGATACCCTTTAATGATACCTACTCACCAAGGAAGAGGAGCTGAACAAGTATTATTCCCTTGCTTGATAAAAGAAAAAGGTCAATATGTACTTTCTAATATGCATTTTGATACAACAAAAGCTCATGTTGAGATTAGCGGCGGAAGAGCTATGAACTTTGTAACTGAAAAAGCATTCAATACTACTGAGTACTACGATTGGAAAGGTAATTTTGATCTTGAAAAAATGGAAAGCTTCATCGTTGAAAAAGGCGTTGAAAACATCGCATTTATAATTGTTACAGTTACTTGTAATAGTTCTGGAGGTCAGCCAGTTTCTATGGAGAATATCCGTGGGGTTAGAGAAATTGCTGATAAATATGGATTAAAGATTGTTATTGATGCTGCAAGATTTGCAGAGAATGCATATTTCATCAAGAAAAGAGAAAAAGGTTATGAAGATAAATCTATCGTTGAAATAGTAAGAGAAACATTCTCTTATGGTGACGCCTTCACAATGAGTGCTAAAAAAGATGCCATTGTAAACATGGGTGGTATGATAGGAATCAAGGAAGATGAAGAATTATTCAGAGCTGCTCGTTCAAGAGTTGTTCCTATGGAAGGATTCGTTACTTATGGCGGACTTTCTGGAAGAGATATGGAGTGCCTTGCAAGAGGACTTAGAGAAGGTGTAGATGAGGACTACTTAGAATATAGAATTAGCCAAGTTGAATACCTTGGAAGAAAATTAATGGACGGTGGTATTCCTATTCAGTGGCCAACTGGTGGACACGCAGTTTTCGTTGATGCTAAAAAAATTCTTCCTCATATACCAGCAGATCAATTCCCTGCTCAAGCATTAGCTAATGAACTATATATAGAATCAGGAGTTAGAGGAGTTGAAATCGGATCATTCCTACTAGGTAGAGATCCTGAAACAGGAGAACAAGTTGAATCTCCATTAGAATTATTAAGATTAACTATTCCAAGAAGAGTTTACACTCAAGCTCATATGGATATCATTGCAGATGCTCTTATAAGAATTAAAGATAGAGCTCACACTCTTAAAGGATTAGACTTTACTTATGAACCAAAAATCTTAAGACACTTTACTGCTAGACTTAAACCAATAGAGTAAAAAAAGCCCTGATGGGCTTTTTTTAGTTGACAACTGAAAATTGAAAACGGAAAACGATGGATGGTTCTTCCCAAAGGTCAGAACCTACATTTTATTGTTAAATAAGCAATAAAACTTTACTCGTTTCCCTTTTGTGAAACCTTGTACTTTAAATACAATATTTTATCTAAAGTTAAAATGAGTTAAAACCACTTACCCTAAAGAACAATATAATGTAGTTTCTGCGAATGCAGAAACCTCCTTCGTTTTCAACTTTCAACTTTCAATTTTCAACTTCTTTTAACCTTTCCTACATTTAAATTCTTCATACGAATTAACAAATCTCCATAAAAAGAGAACCAACTAAGCGTCGGTTCTTTAAATTTCATCTTTTCCATTTTTTCTCTTTCACTTACTCTCTCGAATAATGTCTTATAGCCCTTTGTTCCATAGTTTAACGCTCTGTTTACTCTACTGATAGTAGCCGTACTTGCTCCCGTTGTGGCAGCTATGTCCAAATATGTACGTCTTTCCATCAATAATTTTGCAACATGCAATCTTTGCTTCATAGCATTAATTTCATTTACAGTGCAGATATCTTCAAAAAAGCTATAGCACTCCTCCAGTGTCTCTAAAGATAAGATCACTTTAAACAAAAAATCCATCTCTTCACTCTTTAATTTACTATTATAATCATTCATGCTATTACACCCCGTATATAAATTTAACACTTTATTTCATTATACTATAAAACACTAATATTTGTAACTAAATTTCGATAAAATATTGCATTTTATTTTTTGATGAAAGTTTTCCTTCAATATTAAGATTTTTTAAAGGTTATTGTTCAATTTTTTACCTTTTATTGTTATAACAAACATTATTTGATTTTGATTTAATATTTATTATGACATAATTTCTGCAGAAAAAAAGACTATCTAAAATTTAGATAGTCTTTTCATATATTAAAAACAATAAATTACTTTATTAAGTTTAATAAGATTCCACCGTACTCAGCAATTAATGGAGCAAATACAAGTGAAACGATAGTCATAAGCTTGATTAAGATGTTCATTGCAGGTCCTGAAGTATCCTTAAATGGATCTCCAACTGTATCTCCAACAACACCAGCTTTATGAGTTTCAGATCCTTTACCACCAAAGTTACCTAGTTCGATGTACTTCTTAGCGTTATCCCAAGCTCCACCAGAGTTAGCCATGAATATAGCCACAAGAACTCCAGAAGCAACAGCTCCACCTAAGAATCCACCTAACGCTTCAGCTCCTAAAAGAAGACCGATACCGATTGGGCATACGATAGCTATGATACCAGGTAGCATCATTTCTTTTAATGCAGCAGTTGTTGAAATATCAACACACTTAGCGTAGTCTGGCTTACCTTTACCTTCCATGATACCAGGGATAGTTTTGAACTGTCTTCTAACTTCTTCGATCATCTCGTTAGCAGCTTTAGAAACAGATTCCATAGTTAATGCACCAAATATGAATGGTAACATTGCACCGATTAACAATCCAACAAGAGTAATTGGGTTAAGTAAATCAATTCCAGTAATATTAGCAGCTTGTGCGAATGCAGCAAATAATGCTAATGAAGTTAAAGCAGCAGATCCGATAGCGAATCCTTTACCGATAGCAGCAGTAGTGTTACCAACAGAGTCTAGCTTGTCAGTAATTTGTCTAACTTCTTTAGGAAGTCCAGCCATCTCAGCAATACCACCAGCGTTATCAGCGATTGGTCCGTATGCATCAACAGCAACTGTTAATCCAGTTATTGAAAGCATTCCGATAGCAGATAATGCTATACCGTAAAGACCAAATGTAGCATTTGTGTTTCCTCCCATTACGTAGAAAGAAACTAATACACCAACAGCGATTAATACTATAGGAATCATCGTTGATTTCATACCAACAGCTAATCCTGAAATAATGTTTGTAGCAGCACCAGTCTGAGACTGTTCAGCTATGTTTGTAACGTGCTTGTAATCAGCAGAAGTATAAACCTCTGTAATTTTTCCAATTAACATACCAACTACTAAACCAACGAATACAGCTATAAATGCATCAAATCTTCCAAATAACATGTTACTTAGAACAGCAGAAACAATAACAACAATAATTCCACCTATATAAGTTCCGCTATCTAAGGCTTTTTGAGGATTATCAGCATTGCTCTTTCTAGCAATTAAGATACCTACTACAGAAGCAATAATACCTGCTGCTAATAAGTAGAATGGGAATAAAATTGCAGCTTTATCCATAACAGACTCAAATCCAGCAGCCATAGCAGCTGTTCCAAGAGTAATTGCAGATATTAATGATCCAACATATGACTCAAATAAGTCAGCTCCCATACCAGCAACGTCTCCAACATTATCTCCAACGTTATCAGCGATAACTGCTGGGTTTCTTGGATCGTCCTCTGGAATTCCAGCTTCAACCTTACCAACTAGGTCAGCTCCAACGTCTGCAGCTTTAGTGTAGATTCCTCCACCAACTCTAGCAAATAAAGCGATTGAAGAAGCACCTAATCCAAATCCAGTTAAGTAAACAACTTCTCCACCGAATGCAGTGTAAAGTATAGATACACCTAAAATACCTAAACCAACAACACTCATTCCCATAACAGCACCACCAGAGAAAGCAACTTCTAAAGCACCTTTCTGATCATGTCTTGCTGCCTCAGCAGTTCTTACGTTAGCACTTGTAGCAATTCTCATACCAAAGTAACCAGCAAAGATAGAGAAGATTGCTCCCACAACAAATGCTATTGCTGTCTGCCATCCTAAAGCAACTAGGATAAGTAAACATACAGCTCCTACGAATATAGCTAGATAGAAGTATTCTCTCTTTAAGAAAGCCATAGCTCCATCTTGGATATATCCAGCTAATTCTTTCATTTTTTCATTTCCAGCACTTTTACTATTGATTCCTTTACCTAATACAAAGGCAAAAATCAACGCAAAAACACCTACTAAACCACATAATAGATAGTTCATTAAGTCATGCGCCCCTTTCAAGCATAAATATTAAATTTTATTTATTTAATTAAATTTAAAGCAATAACAATACCTACAAATGCCACAGATAATACAACAGTCATTCTAGCCATAACTTTCTCTTTTGTCTTTACTTTGTTCTTGGCAAAAAAGTTTTCGTTAGATCCTCCAGTGATTAATCCTGCAAGTCCCTGACTTTTACTTGGTTGTATCATTACTAGTCCAACTATAGCTACTGAAACTATTACTAGTAAAACTCTTAAAACGTTTTCCATATTGCACCTCCTAAAAAAAGATATAACAACAACAATATTTTAGCACAATAAATTAAAGTTTACAACATAAATGTCTACATATGTAAACTCTATCCTTGCTGCTAAATTTTCTCTTTTAGTTTGTCCAATTATAACATATATATACTACCATACTTGATTCAAAAAGTAAATATAATATACAAATTAATAGGGAAACCATATTTAGGTTTCCCTATTTTACATTTATTACATACTATTTAAGAATTTACTATTTCTTAATGTTATAGAATGTATCCATTCCTCTGTATTCAGCCATTTCATCTAACTCTTCTTCAATTCTTAATAATTGGTTGTACTTAGCAACTCTCTCACTTCTAGCAGGAGCTCCTGTTTTAATTTGACCAGCGTTAGTAGCTACAACTAAGTCAGCGATAGTTGTATCTTCTGTTTCACCAGATCTGTGAGATATAACAGCTGTGTATCCAGCTCTTGAAGCCATTTCAATAGCATTTAAAGTCTCAGTTAAAGTACCAATTTGGTTAAGTTTGATTAAGATTGAGTTAGCTGTACCAGTTTTGATACCTCTGCTTAATCTTTCAGTGTTTGTAACGAATAAGTCATCACCAACGATTTGGATTTTATTTCCTAACTTCTCAGTCATTAACTTCCATCCATCCCAATCTTCTTCAGCCATACCATCTTCAATAGAGATGATTGGGTATTTCTCGCATAAATCAACGTAGAAATCAACCATTTGAGCTGGAGTTAAGTCTTTACCTTCACCTGTTAACTCATACATATTTCTTTCTTCGTTAAAGAACTCAGAAGATGCTGGGTCAAGAGCGATGAAGATTTCTTCCCCTGCTTTGTATCCACTCTTCTCAACTGCTTCTAAGATAACTTTGATAGCTTCTTCGTTAGAGTTTAAGTTTGGAGCGAATCCACCCTCGTCACCTACACCTGTAGCTAATCCTTTTGATTTTAAAATGTTCTTTAATGTGAAGTATACTTCAGAACACATTCTTAAAGCTTCAGCAAAGCTCTTAGCACCAACTGGCATGATCATGAACTCTTGAAGGTCAACGTTGTTATCAGCGTGCTTACCACCATTCATGATGTTCATCATTGGAACTGGAAGAACTTTAGCGTTAACTCCTCCAACGTATTGGTAAATGCTTAATCCTAAGTAGTTAGCAGCAGCTCTAGCAACAGCTAAAGAAACACCTAACATAGCGTTAGCTCCTAATTTACCTTTGTTTTTAGTTCCATCTAACTCGATCATAGTCTTATCAATTGCAACTTGATCAAATACGTTTAATCCAACTAACTCTTCAGCGATGATGTTGTTAACATTATCTACTGCTTGAAGTACACCTTTACCATTGTACTTTTCTTTGTCTCCATCTCTTAATTCAACAGCTTCGAATTGTCCAGTAGAAGCTCCACTTGGAACTGCTGCTCTACCCATAGTACCGTCTTCTAAAGTTACCTCAACCTCTACAGTTGGGAAAGCTCTTGAGTCAAGTATTTGTCTAGCATATACGTCGATGATTTCTACATAATTCTTCATTTAAATTACCTCCATTATATGTACTTTCTCTTTGGAACAGTTACTGGGATTCACTTAGTTAAACTTGAATCTCTTGCCCGTTCCAAAGAAAAAATTTATCATTTTTTATTATTTGAATAGTGTTTTACCAGTCATTTCTTCTGGTATTTCAAGGTTTAATTCTTGAAGCATTGTAGGTGCAATATCTGCTAAAATACCACCTTGTCTTAATTCCTTTGCATTATTAGAAACATATAGGAAAGGAACTTCATGTGTAGTATGAGCAGTCATTGGTTTACCTGTAGAGTATTCAATCATTGTTTCAGCATTTCCATGGTCTGCTGTCATAAATACACTACCATCTTTTTCAAGAACTTTATCAATAACTTTCTTCATTTCAGTATCAACTGTTTCAACAGCCTTTATTGTAGCTTCAATGTCTCCAGTATGACCAACCATATCTGGGTTAGCATAATTCAATACTATAACATCAAATTTATCTTTATCTAATTCAGCTAATAAAGCTTCTGTAACTTCTGCAGCACTCATCTCAGGTTGTAAATCATAAGTTGCAACCTTTGGTGAATTTATTAGAACTCTTTCTTCATTATTATTAGGCTCTTCTACCCCACCATTAAAGAAGAAAGTAACGTGTGCATATTTCTCTGTCTCAGCTATTCTAAGTTGATTTAAACCTTTCTTGCTTAGATATTCACCAAATGTATTAACATAAGTTTCTGGCGGATAAGCAACGTGTACATTCTCAATAGTACTATCATATTGAGTCATACAAACATAATAAAGATTTAATCTGCCTCTTTCAAATCCACTGAATTCAACATCATTGATAGCTCTAGTTATTTCTCTAGCTCTATCTGGTCTGAAGTTAAAGAATACAACAGAGTCTTCATCTTTTATTTTTGCTACTGGTCTGTCTTCATTTAAGATTACACTTGGAAGAACAAACTCATCAGTTTTATTGTCATGGTATGATTGTTCAACAGCATCAGTAGCCGAATTGAACTTTTCACCTTCACCAAGAACAAGAGCATTATATGCAAGATTAACTCTTTCCCATCTCTTATCTCTGTCCATAGCATAGTATCTACCACTTACAGTAGCAATTTCTCCTAAACCTACTTCTCTCATATATGATTCAATTTCTTCAATATAAGTTAGTGCAGACTTAGGGGCAACATCTCTTCCATCAAGAAAAGCATGTAGATATAATTTAGTTACACCCTTCTTTTTCGCACCTAAAATTAATCCTTTTAAATGCTCAATATGAGAGTGAACTCCTCCATCAGATAATAATCCTAATAGATGTACACTACTATTCTTCTCAATTGCATTTTCAAACGCACCACAAATTGCTTTATTTTCGAAAAACTTTTCTTCTTTTATTTCTTTTGTTATTTTTGTTAATGCTTGATAAATAACTCTACCAGCACCTATATTCAAATGACCAACTTCTGAGTTACCCATCTGACCTTCTGGTAGACCAACATCTAATCCACTAGCTCCAACTTTTGTCATTGGATATTTCTTAACATATTCATCATAGTTAGGCGTGTTAGCTAAAGCTATAGCGTTACCATCTCCTGGATTATCTAAACCAAATCCATCTAGAATCATTAACAATACTGGTTTTTTAGCCATCATCTTTCCTCCATTATTAATTATTATGTTCACCCTTCGGATTTTCCTAGCAAAACTTAATTTGTACAAGTCAAATATCGATGCTTTTACGATTTTGGGACCTGTATAAATTTATAGTTGAACTAAAATCCTTTATAATTCTTCTTGTGTTGATTAATTAAGTGAATCACATTCTAAAGACAATATAAGAGTTAATTACAACCACTCAAAAAGGTTTCTGTAACTATTTTATCTCATATATCTTATTTTTTCAATGGAATTATTTATAATTAACAATAGCAGAAAAATCCTCTACTTGAAGGCTAGCTCCACCAACTAAACCACCATCTATATCACTCATCTCCATTTGACCTTTTATAGTATTAGGCTTTACAGAACCACCATAAAGTATTCTCATTGCCTCAGCACTTTCAGTATCAAATAATTCAGCAGTTTTATTTCTTATGAACTTAATAGTTTCATTTGCATCTTCAGCACTAGCAGTTTTACCAGTACCAATTGCCCAAATTGGCTCATATGCAATAACTAAAGTTTTTATGTTTTCATTAGTTAACCCAGCTAAATCTTCTTTTAATTGAGTTTCAAGAACACTCTCAGTTCTTCCACTTTCTCTTTCTTCAAGAGTTTCACCTATGCAAAGGATAGGTACTATACCATTTTCAAAAGCAGCTTTTAATTTAAGATTAACTGTTTCATCAGTTTCATTGAAGTATTGTCTTCTTTCACTGTGTCCTATTACAACATGCTCAATACCTACTGATTTAAGCATTAATGGAGATAATTCCCCTGTGAATGCTCCATTCTCTTTGTAGTGCATGTTTTGTGCTGCTATTTTAATATTAGTTCCTTCAGCAGCTTTAACAGCTTCTGTTAAACATATTGCTGGTGGACAAAGTATTACTTCAGCCTCAGCATCTTTAACGTTATTTTTAAATTCATTAATATAAGCAACTGTTTCTTCTGGAGTTTTATTCATTTTCCAGTTTCCAGATATAATAGGTCTTCTCATTAAAATCACCTCTAAATTAAACTTTTTATTTATCGTCTAATGCAACTATTCCAGGAAGTTCTTTTCCTTCTAGTAATTCTAAAGAAGCTCCACCACCAGTTGAAATGTGAGTCATCTTATCTCCGAATCCTAAAATATTAACAGCTGCAGCACTGTCTCCTCCACCTATTATAGTGTCAGCATCACTTTCTGCCATAGCTTCTGCAACAGCCATTGTTCCTTTTGCAAAGTTTTTGAATTCAAATACTCCCATTGGTCCATTCCAAACAACTGTTTTAGCTTCTTTAACAGCATCTTCATATAATTTAGCAGTTTTTGGTCCGATATCTAATCCCATAAATCCTTCAGGAATATTTTGATCTTCTGTAATTACAGGCTCAGTTTCAGCATTAAATTCTGCACCACAAACGTGATCAACAGGTAGTAAGAATTTAACACCTTTCTCTTCAGCTTTCTTAATCATTTCTAAAGAGTAATCCATTTTATCAGCTTCTAATAAAGATGTTCCTACTTCATATCCTTGTGCTTTAAGGAAAGTATATGCCATTCCTCCACCAATAATTAATGTATCTACTTTATCAAGAAGATTATTGATAACATTAATCTTATCAGATACTTTTGCTCCTCCTAAAATTGCAGCAAATGGCTTCTTAGGAGCTTCAATAGCACCACTTAAGAATTTGATTTCCTTCTGAATAAGGTATCCACAAACTCTCTCTTCTAAGAACTCACCAGCACCAACTGTTGAGCAGTGTGCTCTATGCGCAGTACCGAATGCATCATTAACAAAGATTTCAGCTAGTGAAGCTAACTCTTTAGAGAACTCTTCACCATTCTTTGTTTCTTCTTTTCTGTATCTAGTGTTTTGAAGTAATACTACTTCCCCGTCTTTCATTGCTTCTACAGCTTTTTTAGCATTTTCTCCAACTACATTAGCATCGTCTGCAAAAACTACTTCTTTCTCTAGCATTTCACTTAATCTTTTAGCAACCGGAACTAAAGATAACTCTGGCTTCGCCTCTCCCTTTGGCTTACCAAGGTGTGAACAAAGAATAACTTTTGCACCGTTCTCCATAAGATACTTTATTGTAGGAAGAGCTCCTACTAATCTATTTTCATCTGTAATTTTACCATCTTTAAGAGGTACGTTAAAATCACATCTAACTAATACTTTTTTACCTTTAACTGAAATATCTTCAATTGTTTTTTTATTAAGTTTCATAATCTCTACTCCTTTCACTGCATAATCCCATAAGTTTTCTTTAATTGTTCTTTTTATCTTAAACTCTCTCTATAGAGATTCCAAGTGAAAACTAAATTTATACATACTCAAAACTCATAGAAACACTGCGATTTTGAGATATGCATAAATCAAGTTTCACTATGAATTCTCTCATTTAGAAAAAGTCTGGCACTATAGAAAACTCTATGGCCAGACTTTTAGTTTTCAACTATAGTCTATAGTTTATCTGCTACAAATTTAGCAAGGTCAGCTAATCTGTTAGAGTAACCCCACTCATTATCGTACCAAGAAACAACTTTAACTTGCTTACCACTTACCATTGTAGATAATGCATCAACGATAGAAGATCTTTCATCTTGTCTGTAATCGATAGATACTAATGGCTCTTCTGAGTAACCAAGAATTCCAGCCATTGCTCCTTCAGCAGCTTTCTTTAATGCAGCGTTAACAGCTTCTACAGTAGCTTCGTTTTTAACTTCAACAACTAAGTCAGTGATTGAAACTGTTGGAGTTGGAACTCTTACAGCCATACCATTTAACTTACCTTTTAATTGTGGTAATACCTTAGCAACAGCTTTAGCAGCACCTGTTGAAGTAGGGATCATGCTCTCAGCACATGCTCTAGCTCTTCTTAAATCAGAGTGAGGTGCGTCAAGTACTCTTTGATCTCCAGTGTAAGAGTGAATTGTAGTCATTAATCCAGAAACAATTCCAAACTCTTCGTCGATAACTTTAGCGAAAGGTGCTAAACAGTTTGTAGTACAAGATGCATTTGAAATTATGTGATGTTCTTCTGGCTTATAGTCACCTTCGTTAACACCTAGAACGATTGTAATATCTTCGTTGCTAGCAGGTGCAGAAATTAATACTTTCTTAGCTCCAGCTTCGATGTGAGCTTGACAAGCTTCTTTAGTTCTGAAGAATCCAGTACACTCAAGTACGATGTCTACTCCATTTTCCCAAGTAATGTTCTTAGGATCTCTTTCTGCAGAGATTTTAATTTCTTTACCGTTTACTACGATAGCACCTTCTTTAGCTTCTACAGTTCCATTAAACTTACCGAAGCAAGAGTCATACTTTAATAAGTGTGCTAATGTAGCAGGATCTGTTAAATCGTTAATTCCTACTACTTCAAGAGAATCAGCGTACTTATCTACTAATACCTTGAAACAACTTCTTCCTATTCTACCAAAACCATTAATACCAACTTTAATCATTTTGTTACCTCCTAAGAATGTAATAGTTCTTTATTTTAATTTCATTTAAACAAATTATGTTTCTAAATATAATTTTCTTCACTAGTAGAAATTATATTCATTATTTCGTTAGCACAACCTTGATCTATCACTAGAACACTTTTCTTTCTTCCTCGTTCTACTGCTATAATAGCTTCACTTTTATGTTTTCCACCAGCTATAGCAATCAGATGATCTATCTTTTCAAGATCTTCCCCTTGAATACCTATTGTAGGTGTGCAATATACCGTGCTGCCCTCTTTATTAAAGTAAATTCCAAAAGCTTCTCCTACAGCACCTAAATTATGTAATTGTTCAATTATTTGCGGTTCTAATTCTCTTCTTGCTGCCATTTCATCTGCTCTACCAATTCCATAAACCAGAATATTTGTTTCTCTAATCTTTTTGACTGTTTCAAATATACTTTTTTCTTTTAACATAGTTTCAAGAGCTATATCACTCATATTATCAGGGGCATATAATAACTTATAGTTACCATCAAGCTTTTTACTTAATTCTGCTGCTAAAGTATTGGATTGAATTTCAACCTTCTTTCCCATACCACCTCTTGCAGGCAAAACAAGAATGTCTCTGTATTTATGATATTCATCAAAATTATCAACAAAAGCTTTGATACTATTTCCCCCTGTAAGGGCTATGCTAATGTTATCATGCATAATAGTCTTAATATAACCAGCAGTTGCTCTTCCCATCTCACCAATAACAGATGGATCTTCATCACAATCACCAGGAACTATTATGACTTTTTTTATATTTAAATATTTCTGGATTATTTCTTCTGTTTCACTTAACCCTTCAATATCTTTTAACAAATTTTTCAATTCATTTAAAATGCCTTTACCTTCTTGAGTGAGACACATTCCACTATTTTTAACAGAAATAAAATTTGAATTTTTTAATTGTTCCACTTCATTTCTTATGGTTCTCTCTCCAAGATTAGTTTCTTGAGCTAACATCCTTCTTCCAATAGGCTCATAGAAGTTTATAGTTTTTAAAATATTATACCTTCTATGGAGTAATTCAGGTAACTCTGGCAATATCTTATTAGCTAAATCTTGTAGATTCATAATGTAACACCTTCTGGGACTTCTTTTGTCCCTCTCTATAATTATTGTTCCCACTTATATTATAATACATTTTAAATTTTTTTCAACGTTTTTTTGCAAAATTCCTCTAAAACCTTTTTCTTTTACTTGTGCTAAGTATACCCAACTCCTCTCTGTACTTAGCTACAGTCCTCCTTGATATCTTAATTCCTTGCTCTAATAACATATTAGAAATTACATTATCTGAATAAGGCTTCTTTTTATTTTCACCATTAATAATATTTTTTATTATACTTTTTATCGATTTTGCCGAACTTTCTTCTTTATTATAATCCCCTTTTAAAGAAGCACTAAATAATTCTTTTATTGCAACTATTCCTTTTGGCCCTTCTAAGTACTTATTTTTAATCGCCCTACTAATTGTCGACTCATGCAAATCCAATTCTGATGCAATTTCCTTTAAAATCATCGGCTTAAGATATACATCTCCTTTTAAGAAATATTCTTTTTGTTTTTCAACTATTTTCTCACTTACTTTATATAGCGTGCTTTTTCTTTGATCTATTCCCTTAATTATGTTAAGAGCTTCACTAATTTTTTCCTTAACATATTTCTTTTCTTCATCATTCGCATTCTCATTTTTAATAATATTCATATATAAATTATTTATTTGAAGATTTGGTGCATTTCTTTCGTTCAATAAAACTATTAACTCTCCATTTACATTTCTTACGAATACATCAGGAGTAATATATATTATCTTTTCGCCAGTGTTAAATCCTCTAGCTGGTTTAGGTTCAAGTTTTTTTATAATATCTCCTAAATCTTGAGCTTCATTTATTTTAATTCCATATATTTGTGATATTTCTTTATATTTATTGCTAGCAATTAAATCCAAATGTTCATTTACTATTTCATACAAGACCTCATTAGTATATTCCTTCTTCTTCAATTGTATGTGTAAACATTCTTTTAAACCTCTTGCACCTATTCCTGTTGGCTCCATATTTTGCAGTATGTTTACACATGCTTCATATTCATTTAAGCTTATGTTAAAATCTTTTAGCACAGTTTCTTCCTCAACATTCAAGTATCCTTTTTCATCTATGTTATGTATTAAGTACTCTAAAATTTCAGAATATTCTTTGGAGAGATTTAAATTTTTAAGCTGCTTTAATAAATACTCATACAACCCTTCTTCCTCGATTACAAAATTCAAAGGAGATACATAATCATTATTGTATTCTACTCTTTCGTACTTATCCTTATCATACTTCCCAAGTTCCTTCACAAACTCAATCATATCATCAGAATCACCACTACCCTTTTCCAACAAAGGATTCTCTTGAATTTTCTCTTCAATAAACTCAGTTAGCTCCAAAGAAGAAAACTGTAATATATCTATAGATAATTTCATTTGTTGAGTTAACACCAACTTTTGTTCCTGAGAAATATTTAAATTAACATTCAAATCCATTAAAGCACCACCCATACCTTATGATTTATCATTTGAAACACACATCTTATTATAGCATAAACACTGAATTCAATTTACTCAACACTATATATTTTTTAATCACATAGATAACCCTTAGAATGAAAATTAAAACCAAATGCATAATGTAGAATTGATAATGTATAATGAAGGATGCTTCTGCTTACACAGAAACTACATTTTATTGTTCTAAAGATTAAATAAGTTGAACTCATTTTATCTTAAGATAAATTATTGCACTCTAAATACTTGTTTCATCTAGATGAAACAAGTAAAATCTTATTGCCCAAGGAACAATAAGATTAAAATTTCTCGAAGAGAAATGTCATTCATTCTCCATTCTCCATTTTCCATTTTCCATTTTCCATTAAAAAAAGCTCAGCATCCGCTGAGCTTTTTATTATCTTGATCCTTTCTCGTAAGGAACACCATCTGCACGAGGTGGTGTTGTTTTACCAACAAGACCTGATAATGCTAACATTGTAAGTACATATGGTAAGCTTGAGTATATTTCAGTAGGTAAGTTCCATCCGAAACCTTGAGCTTTAATTTGGAATGCTTCAGCAAAACCAAATAATAAACAAGCAAGCATTGTTCCTTTTGGCTTCCAGTTACCGAATATCATTGCAGCAAGAGCGATAAATCCTTTACCTGCAACCATTCCATTACTGTATATACCAGCAATACCAATTGAAAGTGCTGCCCCACCAAATCCAGCTAAAGCACCAGAGATAGCAACACATAAATATCTCATTGTATAAACGTTGATTCCTAAAGTATCAGCAGCTTTTGGATGTTCACCAACTGATCTGATTCTTAATCCTAATGGTGTTTTGTATATTATGAATGTAGATGCTGCAACTAAAATAAGTGCGAAAACAACAAACCAGTTCAAACCACCAATAAAGTCACTTAAATATTTTCCTATTAAAGGTATTTTATCTAAACCATCAATTAACCAATTTGGCAAACCAGGAAGAGTAGCAACACTATCTGTTTGCCCTCCCTTATGGAATAAAGTTTGAATTAAGAAAGCACAAAGAGCAGCTGCAAATAAGTTAATAGCTGTACCAGATATAACTTGGTCTGCTTTTAAAGTTATACTCAAGAAAGCATGTAATAATGATAAAATTGCACCAGCAACTATAGCACCTAATAATCCAATCCATGGGCTTCCTGTTTTAAAAGTTACCCAAACAGCAAAGAATGCACCAATTGTCATCATACCTTCAAGACCTATATTAACTACACCTGATCTTTCTGAGAAAACTCCTCCTAAACCTGCAAATATTAAAGGAGTTGCCATTCTCATTGTAGCAGCTAATAGAGCAACGACAAATATTAAAATACTATCCATTTACTATTGCCCCCTTTTTCTTTCTTTTCCCAAGCCATCTATAAACGAAATCAATCGCTACGAAGATTATAATGATTGCTTGGATTAAAGAAATAATCTCCTTTGGAATTCCATTTATCTGTAAAGTTCTTGAACTTGCTCTTAATGCACCAAATAATATAGCTGAAGCTATACATGCTATTGGATTATTTTTTGCAAGTAACGCAACGGCAATACCATCAAATCCATATCCAGGCAAACTAACATAGTCAGTCACATTATGAGCTGTACCCGCAACCTGCATTGCACCACCTATACCAGCAATCGCTCCTGAAATAACCATTGAAAGAACAGTATTCTTAGCAATATTTATTCCACCGTACTCAGCACCATGTGGATTAATACCAACAGCTCTTAATTCATATCCAATTGTAGTTTTCCATAGAAGGATATAAGCAAGTATTGCAAATAAAACAGCTATAGCTATTGCCCAACTTCCTCTACTTAAGTCCGCCATAATTTTTGGCACTTGAGCACTCGCTGCAATATTATAAGTTTTTGCAGCATTAGGGATACCGAATGCTGTTCTTAAAACAACATAGTTAATCAAATACAAGGCTATATAGTTCATCATTATGGTGTTAACAACTTCATTAGCACCAATCTTAGCTTTTAAGTAACCTGGAATCGCAGCCCAAAGTCCACCAAACACAATACCTGCTAATATCATTAATGGTATATGAATGAACATTGGTAATCCAGGAATCATTCCTACAAGTGCAGCTCCAAGCATACCTAGAACAAATTGACCTTCAACTCCAATATTGAATAATCCAGTTCTAAATGCTAACGAATGGGCTATACCAGTAAATAATAATGGTGTTACATATATTAATGTATCTAGAGTCTTCTTAGTTTTACCAAAAGCACCACTCCAAATATTCTCAAATAAATCAACAAAAGCCTTTGGGTAATCTAAAAGTGTAAATTCAGGCTTTGCCCATATTACGAAGAATACCGCAACGAAAATCGAAATAAGAATTGATAATAGCGGAAACGCTAAAGCTTTAACATTATTCATTAAAGGAGATTGTTTTGCTTCATTTTTCTTATTACTCATTTGATTCCACTCCTTCCGTTTCTTCTAGTGTTCCACCAGCCATAAGTATTCCTAGTTTTTGCTCGTCTGCATCTTTTCTATCAAGAATACCTACTACTTTTCCATCATACATAACAGCAATTCTATCAGATAATGCTAATACTTCATCCAATTCTAAAGAAACTAATAGTACACCTTTTCCATTATCTCTTTCTTGAACTAATCTCTTATGGATATATTCAATAGCACCAACATCAAGACCTCTTGTAGGCTGTGCTGCAATTACTAGATCTGGATTTTTACTAATTTCTCTAGCTGCTATAAGTTTTTGTTGATTTCCTCCTGATAGTGCACCAACATGAACATCAATACCTGGTGTTCTAACATCAAACTCTTCAACTAATTTTCTACAATGATCTTTAATAGCTTCATACTTCATTTTGATTCCCTTTGAGAATTGTTTATGATGATATTTACCTAATACAGAATTCTCAAACAAAGAAAACTTAAGTATAAGCCCTCTCTTATGTCTATCTTCTGGAATATGAGCCAATCCTGAATCAGATATCTCTCTAGGTGTCTTACCAAAAATATCTTTACCACTTAAAGTTATTTCACCACTTACTGGTTTTCTAAGTCCTGTAAGAACTTCAATTAATTCAGACTGTCCATTTCCATCAACACCTGCTATTCCAAGTATTTCTCCACTACGTACTTCTAAACTTAGTTTTTCTACAGCTGCTATTCCTCTGTGGTCATTAGCAGTAACATCTTTGATCTTTAAAATAGTATCTCCAACTTTTGCTTCTTCCTTCTCAACAACTAAGTTTACTTTTCTTCCTACCATCAATTCTGCAAGTTCATCAATATTAGTTTCTTTAGTATTAACTGTACCAGTTACTTTACCTCTTCTGATAATAGTAACTCTATCACTCATGCTCATTACTTCTTTAAGCTTATGTGTAATTAATATTACTGATTTTCCTTCAGCCTCAAGATTTTTTATGATTTGCCCTAACTCTTCAATTTCTTGAGGTGTTAATACCGCTGTAGGTTCATCAAGAATTAAAATCTCTGCCCCCCTGTATAGAGCTTTTAATATCTCAACCTTCTGTTGTTGACCAACTGATATATCTTCTATGATAGCATCAGGATCAATTTTAAATCCATACTTATCTGCAATAGCTTTAACTTCTTCCCTAGCTTTATCTAAATCTAATTTAATACCAGATTTAACTTCGCTTCCAAGTATGATATTTTCAGTTACAGTAAAATTATGTACCAACATGAAATGCTGATGTACCATTCCTACTCCTAACTTAATAGCATCATTAGGACTATTTAACTTAACTTCTTGACCTTTAATTTTAATCGTACCTTTTTCAGGCTGATATAACCCATATAAAACGTTCATTAACGTTGTCTTACCCGCACCATTCTCTCCAAGCAAAACATGGGTTTCACTCTTGCGCAAGTCAAAGTTTACGTTATCGTTGGCAATTGTCCCAGGGAATAGTTTTGTAATGCCAATCATTTCAATGACTTTTTCCATTTTATTTCCTCCTCATTATATGTGATAACTTGCATAGTGAAGAAATAGCCAGATGTATTATATACATCTAGCTATTATTATACCCTTTCATATTTAATGAAACAATGATAAATTTTTTTTAATTAAGTAAATTTTTAGAAAGTTTATAACTTTTATTTAATTTTATTTGAATGCTTTTAATTCTTCTTCAGTTGATGGTACAACTATTTCACCTGCGATAATAGCTTTCTTAGCTTCTTCAACCTTAGCTAAAGTCTCTTCAGAAACGTGCTCTTTGCTTGACTCAGAAATTCCAACACCCTCTTCTTTTAATCCAAGAGCTGTAACTTCTCCACCTTTGAACTCACCTTTAGCTATATCATTAACTACAGAGTTAGTAGCAGTGTCAACTCTTTTAATCATAGAAGATAAGATAACGTCTTTATACTCAGGTAATGTAACAGCTTGGTCCATATCAACTCCGATAGCCCATACTTCTTTACCAGCTTCTCTTAACTCAGCAGTAGCTTTGAATAATCCAATTCCTACTCCACCAGCAGCATGATAAATAACATCGCATCCTTCATCATAAAGAGCTTTTGCAATCTCATAACCTTTGTTTACTTCACTAAAGCTATCTGCATATTTAACAGCTTCTCTACTAACTAATGGCTTACCAGCTTCTGGGTTAACACTCATAACACCTGCAGCGAAACCATATTCAAATCTATTGATTAGTGGGAAGTCTTTTCCACCAATAAATCCAACTCTATTTGTAGTTGTAGTTAAACCAGCGATAACTCCTACTAAGAATGAACCTTCGTGCTCTTTGAACACAATTGAGTGAACGTTAGCAGGTTGCTCTTTCTCTTCAGTTGTAGGATCTTCGTAAGCGAAGTCGATTATAGCAATTTTAGCATTTTCATACTTTGCAGACATATTAGCAACAGCATCTCCCATTTGGAATCCTACTGCGAATACAACATCTTTACCATCATCGATTAAAGCTTCTAAGTTCTCAGCGTAGTCTTCTTTACTTTGAGACTCGATGAAGTTATACTTCACGTTAAGAGATTTTCCTGCTTCTTTAATTCCAGTATCAGCAGATTGGTTAAATGATTTATCATTTACTCCACCTTCGTCAGTAACAAGACCAACTTTAACCTCTTCACCTTTTTCTACTACCTTTTTGTTATTATTCTTAGCAGCATTGTTGTTTTCTTTCTTTCCACATCCAACGAATCCTGCAGCTACCATAGTGACAGCTAAAGTCATTGCAACAAGTTTTTTATTAAACATGTTTTTCCCTCCTGATTTTTATAATCTTTACCACACTAAATTAATATTCTATAAAAACTAATAAAATCCTTCTTTATTTTTAAATTTTTATTAATAATTTTAATTTTTGTTATTAAATCTAGTTTATGAATTTTCAGTACAATGCAACACATTTCTTCATTATTATACATATATCACTATATTTTTATCGCGACAGTTAAATTATATAACATATTTATTTTTTATACCAATGTTTTTTTGCGATTTTATTACAAAAAGTGCAGTTTTTTATAATAACGATGGCATAATATTAAAATAACGATGGCACATTTAAAATTTAACATACTTAACAATAAACACAACTTATCTTAAAAACATAACTAAAAATTGAAAGTGGAAAACGGAAAACGATTGATATTTCTCTCCGAGAACTTTTAATTTTATTGTATTTTAAATAATTTTGTTTACTCGTTTCATAAATATAAAACATTGTAGTATGGATTTTGTATTCTATTTTTCCTATTTTAGAAGATCGTTAAAGGAAGTTTATAGAATAATTAACATTGATAGGTCATATATTCAATGCAAAGACAAGATATTTTTTGAAAAAGGTATTTTAGATGGGGTGATATAAATGAATAATAAAAAAAGAATAGATATATTTTTAGTAATAATACTCATCCTTTGTGTCAGTTATTTATTCGGTTGTATTTCTCAAAAAGTTATAGTTCCAATAATGGTTACCTGCATTGGATGTCAACAATTATATAACGGATTATTTTACTACACTGAAAATAAATTAAATAAAAGATTATTGATTTCAGTTGGTACATTTCATATTTTGTTCTCACTTTATCTTTTAATCAATTCATTTTTTTTCATTTATATAACCAATATACATAATAGTTGAGAGTTAAGAACGAATGACATTTAACTACGTGAAAATTTAAGAATGTGATTTTTTTTATGAGGTGATTTCAATTGAATAGTGAAAAAATTATAAATATATTATTTTCATTAATAGTACTTTTACTTTGCATCTTTCATTTTACAGGTTATATTCACCATCAAATCACTCCCCCAATAATGATTACAACCTTAGTGTGCCAACAATTATTTAAGGGATTATTCTTTTACTCATACTCAGAAGATAAATTCAATAAAATACTCTTTATTTCATGTGGGATTTTTTTAATTCTGCTAGTCATCTATATCTTACTCCCAATATAATATTTATTTTAGATAATCAATGAAATGTAATACATAATGAACTTTTAAACCTTGTGTATAAATAAAATATTTTATCTAAAGATAAAATAAGTAAAATCCCCTTGTCCTAAAGAACAATAAGATGTAGTTTCTGCAGCAGCAGAAACATCCATCATTCTCCATTCTACATTCTCAATTCTCCATTAAAAAAGCACACAAGGTTCCCCTTGTGCGCTTTATATACTATCCTTGAATAAATTCAGCTTCTTTTAAAGCTTCAATAGCTTTTTCACCATTAGCTTCACTTACAAGTATTACAGGACCAGTACATCCCATTCCACTCTCAGAGTAGATATCTTTCTTCCAAAGAGCTTTACAAGCATCTTCTAAATCTAGAATATCTACACCAGCTATAGAGAATGTTACAACTTCCTTAGGAGGCATTTTAACTTCCTCTTCTGTAGCTGCTGGTTTTTGCTTAGCCATAAGCTTTTCAATTAAAGTGTCTAATCCAGCTTTTTTAGCTTTCTTAAACTCATCTCTTGCAAGATCTAAAACATTACCTTTTGCACAATCAGCACAGTATTTAATAGCTTCTGCTATTAATGGTGCTCCTGATGCTCTAGAAACGATGTTTACAAGCTTATCGTAGTCCTTACCAACACCTGGTCCATATCCAGCACCAACTGTTTCGTAACTTCCACCTGTTGAGAATGAAGATAACATTTTAACTATTAAGTTTCCTGTTAATGAATCACAAACCATTACATCTGGAGTTCCGAATAATAAGTCATTTCCTCTTAATACACATCCACCATCTGCTCTTAATGATTCTGCGAAATCAATCTCATATCCACCATCTTTAAGGTCTTTAAGAATTCTCTCAACTTGTCTAGCACCTTCAATATTTAAGATACCAATTTTAGGGTTCTTAATACCATTTGATTTAGCTACTGCTAAACCAGAAATAGCATTCATAACCATACCTTCTACTCTGTTAACTGAAGCAGTTCCAGTAGTAGTAGCTAAGATCATTTCTTTACCTCTTGCAGGAGTTACAACTTTACCTACTGTAGAAACTCCAATTGGGAAATCAAAGTGTTGAGTAACACATCCTTGAATTTCTCCATTTTCAAGCATAGAAGTCATTAGTTTATGACCTTCTTCTGCACTTTCTACTTCTATTAGTTCTAAGTCTGTTTCAACTTTTGAACCGATTAACACGATATTGAAATCCTTGTATTTAGATGCTGCTAATTCAGCTGCATTAACCATTTCTTCAATTCCGTGCTCTGAACCTAATATTGTTAAACCGATTTTAACTTTTTTTCCGAATGATCCGCTTTTTACACCTTCAGCTATCTCACTGAAAACTTCTGCAATCATTGCTTTAGTTTTTTCTTGGCTCATGCTATACACCTCTTTTCACAGCTTTATTAGTTATTCATAAGAAAACTAGCAAAGTCTTTCATTGCATCTGCAACCATAGATTTAACTTCTTCTTTGCTTATTCCAGCTTCCTCAGATACAGTTCCAGGGTTCTTCTGAACTAGTATAGAAACTCCATCGAAAAGATTTGTCATTCTTCCTAAGAATAAACTTCCTTTACCAACTATCATGTAGTTTTCTAATTCACCTGACATTATTTTATCATTACCGTGTCCACAGATAGGTACTCCTGATGGAATATGCCCTTGTGTAGGAGCAAATCCTTCATATCCGTGCTTACCGATAAAGTCTTTTAATTCTTTTCTATCTAATTGTCCGTTTTTAACAGCTAATGCACCGATCATTTTGTAGTTTTGAGTTGGTACATCCCCAGCTCCAGCTGGTGCTGTAATTTCAGAAGTTTGCATTTCTGGTGAGTATTTATTAACATCAGTAATCTTCATATCCATTTGGTTTAATGGATTTAATACAAGCGCTTCTAAAACTGCTTGTGGTGAAGAACCATGTCCAACTGTGTGTCTTCCAACTGCATCAGTTCTAACTATTGGGCTAACACCGTCATTCTCAGATACTAATAATGCAAATCCACCAAGAACATCTTCCATAACTGGCATTTCTTTAGCAATGTGAGACTTACCATTCATTCCTAATTTAGCAGTACATCCACCTGCAACTACCAATACGTGCTTGAATGTTCCAGCTTTTACTAAACTTGCAGCATTTAATAATGCGTGAGCTGGAGCAGCACAGAATCCTCTTACGTCACTACCATTAGCAGCTGTTAATCCAACAACCTCTGCGATAGCTTTAGCCATGTTTCCTCCACCTCTTTGGTTCATATCACCAATAGCTGTTTCAGAACACTCTATAACGTATCCAATTTCTTCAACTGGTACATCTAATCCATCTAATAAGTGAGCAGCAGCAAGTACTCCTGAAGCTTTACAAGCTATGTTCTCTAAGATAAATTCAGCGTTTAAGTTTTCATCTATATCGTGTGCTTTTCTAACACAACCGATTAATTCACCATTGTTGTATAATCCTTCAGCACCTTTGTTTTCAACTAAGTCTTTGATTTTAGCGATTTCTTCACCTTCACCTAATTGAGCAACATTTCCTTTGAAGATTTTGTGCTCTTCTAACTTAGCTTTTACAGCATTTAAGTAATCATTTTCTAAAAGAACTAAGTCAAATACGTCACATATCTTCATTAATCCATAGAATTCGTCTTGTGGCATTATTTCACCAAATTTACCGAATCTTTTAGCACCTTCTACATTTTTGTCAAACCAAGGCTTTGGTGTAGCTGCTAATTCATCAGGAGTCATGTTACCAATGTAAACTTGGTTTGGAGCGTATCCAACAACACCTTCGTAATCTTTAATGTGATCCTTAAGAGTCTTTAAGTACTCTGAATCTGGGTTTGTTATTCTCTCTGTCATTTGTGTAGTTCCATTATGGATTATCATATCTGGAGTATTCACAAGAACATAAGAAGATTTCTTTATTACTGCGTAACTCATATTTACTTCCTCCTTAAAATCTTAATACTTTAAAATTTTTAGTAGTTTATGTAAAAAAGATAACTCTATTTGATTTATCCCCTTTACGCAAATTACTGTTATATAAATTACTATTATATAATTGTGAGAGGGACGTCTCCCTCTCACATATTATACGGAACGTCTTCCAATTTTATTTTACTCGAATACTACCTGACCATCTACTTCAGTAGTTAATGATTTAAGAGCGTTTTCAACTAACTTTTCTCTTAAAGAGTATTCTTCTTTCTCAGATAATGAAGGATCTCCTAATGGGTAAGGAATCGCAATTGTTGGAATGATTCTGTTAGCTCCAACAGTAAGAGATACTGGAGTAATAGTACACATGTGTGTAACAGGGATTCCTGCTCTCTCGATTTCTTTAACTAACGTTGCTCCGCAACGTGTACAAGTTCCTCACGTAGAAGTTAGGATTACAGCATCAACACCATCAGCTAATAATTCCTTAGCTGTGTCTTCACCGAATTTCTTAGTTGAAGCAACAGCAGTACCGTTACCAACAGTTGAATAGAAGTATCTGTGAAGTGATCCGATTTTTCCTTCTTTCTCCATGTTTCTTAATACATCTACAGGGATAACTCTATCAGGATCTTGATTAGCATATACAGGGTCGTGACCACCGTGAGCTGTTTCAAATTCTCCTTCTTTTAAGTCCATAACACCTTCGATGTCATATTTACCAATTTTAGAAGCACTTGAAGATTCTATGTGATCAGGGTTTCCAGCTGGAACAATTCCTCCTGAAGTTACAATAGCAATCTTAGCTTTTGTAATGTCTTTGATTGCAGCACATGGCTCAACTCTATCAAAGTCAGGCATTGGGAACTCAGTAGTGAATTCTTCACCTTTAAGCTTTTTAACAAGCATATTTACTGCTCTCTTAGCTCCTCTTTCAGTAGCAAAGAAGTTCTTTCTGATTCCTCTAGCAATATATCCATCTTCTTCTGGAGTAACAGCTTCACCTTTAGCTAACTTAACAGCTAATTTAGCCATTCCAGGAAGAGCTTTTCTCATACCAGCAGCACTATTGCTAGTTTCGTAAACATAAGTAAATTTCTTGTACATGTCTGAACCTGGGTTCTCTTTGTACATTGCAGTCATTGCAGGAATTCCTAGAACTTCCTGAACTGCTTTACATACAGCACCACATGCAACACCGTATCTACCAGCGTTAAATGCAGGACCAGCGATTACCATATCAGGCTCGCACCCTTTAATTAAATCTAATACTCTTGGAAGAGCTTCTTCCATATTCTCACCGAAGTAAGAGTCTCCACATATTACTGTAGCAACAATTTCCATTTCTTCCCCTGAAGCTTTGAAAGCACCGTTTAATCCCATACCAGGACCAACGAATCCTTCTCTTACCTCTGGTTCAATGTGAGCCATCTCTTCTCCACCGATACCAGCGTAGAATTGATTTATATAATGAACTACCTTAATCATAGCTATTCCTCCTATCTTGGAACGTGTTTATTGTATTATAGTGAATATTTCCCGAACTCTTTTCTTACACCTTGAAGTTCGTTAACTATATCGTCAATATCTAATACCATTTCCATCATTCCACATTGCTCATCGTAAACAGCAGCATCAGCTTCGTTTTTGATTTCATCTTCAACAACATGATAACAAGCTAAACCTAAAGCAACACCAGCTAAAGGTCCTGCGAAAGTTGGGTCTCCAGCAGTAACTGTCTCAGCAGATAATCCAGCTGACTCACCTTCTGCTCCACCTATAACTACTACTACGTTTTCTGCACCATGCTTCTCAGCTAAGTCTTTTACTCTTTGTTGGATCTCCAGATCCATTGCACCTGCAGCTGTTCAGACAAAACACTCTGTTGATGCGAATAAAACTTCAGCTCCAGCTGACTCACATACAGCTTGAATAGCTGGTCCTGGTATACCATCTCTATCTCCGATTGCAATAATTTTCTTATCTTTTAACATCGATAAAACCTCCATTTAAAAATTTTCTAATTTATTTTACAGTTTTAATTTCTGATTTTTTAATTTTAGTAACCTTTTGCAGTTAAGTAGTGGAATCCTACTTCACTTGTAGCACCTGTAATAACTTGAATTTCAGCTTCAATTGAACCATCTTCTCTTAAAGACTCATGGTTTGCACCAGCAATAACATTTGCAGCTTCTGGATGACCAATAACTCTATCAAGTTTAGGTAGTACTATTACCTCGTTAGCATTACCGTTTGTTACAACAGCGTCAGCTTTTGGAGTAGAATCTGCTAATGATTGAGAACTTCCATCTTGACCTGCATACTCATCAGTAAGTAATACAGTCTTGATTCCCTTATCAGTGATTTTGTTACAGTTCATAACTAAGTCAGCATCTGGGTTACCAAATCCTTCCTCAGAAACTACTGCAGCGTCAGCACCTAAGTACTCAAGAGTTTTAGCTACCCAGTCAGATGATCTTTGCTTATCAGCAAGGTATACGTTTTCATTAGTAACAATGCATCCGATAAAGTTGATATCTTTTCCGTGTCTCTCGTATAACTCTTCGATTACTGGGTGATTCATGTGTACGTATGTTGGGTTCTTATCACATGCTGATACACAGTTACCACTTACAACAGCACCATCAAATGCTTCTGTTGGGTACATAATTGTTGGTATAATCTTCTTACCATCAACACCATAAACATATGTGTCATGTAAAAGACCTTGTGTTTGAATCATGTATACATAAACTACCTTAGGTAATTCTGGATACTGTGCAACTTGTTGTAAAAGAGGTAATGTTTCGAATGTTTTAACTTCATTAGGCTCAACATTCTTACCAGCTTTTCCAAGGTATGTAGCTGCTTTAAAACCAATCATTCTAACTGCATCTTCATGATTGTGTTGGTCGATTCCTTCTTTAGGTTCAGCTATGATAACTAAGTTATTAGTTTTTGAGAAAGGTGTGTATTTAGCTCCTTCTCCTGTCATATCAATGATACCTTCTTGGAAACCAACGATTTTTCCTGTTGTTACTACTGCTGCCCCTTTAAGAACGTGCGTTCTACCAGAACCTACTGTATCAACTTTGCTGATGAATCCAGGGAATATTCCACCGTTTCCTTCAACTTTAACTCTTGGCTCTACAACATCCTTAACAGGTATGATTCTTACACTTTCACCTGGTCTAGCAATATCGAAATCTATGCTTGCGACTCTTTCATCTCCACCGATTTCAGCTAAAAGTTCTTCTTTGTTTACATAAAGAACTCCATTTTCAACCTTTGTTTCAGCGCCAAACTGAATATCTTGAATAAATATATTACCAATCTCTAGACGCATAAAGGTCCACCTCCTAGAATTATACTCATTGTTTGCTCATTTTAACTTCCAAATTTCAAATTATTGAGCTTATTTGAAATTTGCTCTTATTTCAAATGTTGCTCATTTTTAAAATTTGTTTATATTTTAAATCCAAAAGACAGTGCCTTTCGTTAAATCCAAAAGACAGTGCCTCTTGAAAATTTAACTATAGTTTTTCGTAGTACTCTTTGATGAATGTTTCAACATCAGCTAAGTTTGTTATTTTATCTGGAGTTATAACTGCATCTCTTTCTCCATTTTTGTATATGATCATTGTTGGAAGACCTAAAACTTTTTGCTTTATAGCAAGTCTTCTAGCTCCTGAAATGTTTAAGCTTGCAAATTTGATTTTGTCACCGTATTTCTCTTCTAATCCGTGTACTCCAGGCATAAGTTGCTTACAAATCTCACACTTATCTCCCCAGAAGTCAACGAATACAGGCATTTCCGCTTCTAAAACTTCTGTTGCAAATATTTCTTGATTCTCTTTTCCGATTTCTAACATGATTACTACCTCCTAATATATTATGTTATTTTATTATTAACATTTTTAATATTCTTACTCTTGATTAGTGACTAACTACATAATGTTCTGCTTGAGTAGCGGCAATTGCACCATCTGCACATGCAGTTATTACTTGTCTTAAGCTCTTTTCTCTTACGTCACCAGCAACAAATACTCCTGGGATGTTAGTTCTCATTTCAGTATCTGATAGGATTTCTCCTTTTTCGTTCATTTCAACTTTTCCTTCGAATAACTTTGAATTTGGAACAAATCCAACAAATACGAAGCATCCTTGAACGTCTAACTCAGACTCTTCACCAGTTTTCTTATTCTTTAATTTTAATCCACCAAGGATTCCATCATCATCAATAGCTTCTTCAACAACAGTATCCCAAATAACTTCTATCTTATCGTTTGCGAATACTCTCTCTTGAACTGCTTTGTTAGCTCTGAACTCATCTCTTCTGTGAATTACAGTTACTTTTTCAGCGAACTTAGTTAAGTATAACGCTTCATCTAATGCAGAATCTCCTCCACCTACAACTGCAACATCTAACTCTGTGAAGAAATCAGCGTCACAAGTAGCACAGTAAGATATTCCCTTACCTCTAAGTTCAATCTCATTAGTGAATCCACCTAATCTTGGGTTAGCTCCAGTTGCAATTATGATAGTTTTACCTTGGTATTCACCACTTCTTCCAACTAAAGTTTTAACATCACCTTCAAGCTTCATATCAACAACTTCATCTTTAATAAATTCTGCTCCGAACTCTTCTGCTTGGCTTCTCATTCTTTCGATAAGCTCTTTAGTTCCACCTTCAACAGCTCCTGGGTAGTTTTCCATTTCCTCAGTAGTCGCTGCTTGTCCGCCGTACTTAGCTCTTTCTAAGATTAAAGTCTTCATTCTAGCTCTTCCACCGTATAGAGCAGCAGCTAATCCAGCTGGTCCACCACCAATTATAATAGTATCAAAAATTTGTGACATGGTTTTTGCCTCCTTTTTAATTCAATGCATGATTAATTAAATCATAATCTATAACTTGAAAATCATATTTCACAGCTTCATTATGCTCTGGAATAGGCTTAATACTTAAGAACTTTTCCAAAGTGGCAATACTGCCTTCAATTAACGTTAATGACTCCATATCACATCTTGCTTCCTTATTATAAGAAATAACTATAGTTCTATATGGTGTCATATTTGGTTTTATACTACTCATTAAAGGATGTGTTAACAGTCTATGTCCTAAGTGAATCATATCTCTCACCTTTTTATATACTTCCCTAACATGCCCTTCAATATAGATAGTTTCATGACTTTTCTTAAAATTTTTAAAACTCAACGGGTTATTTGTTACAATTATTAGTTTTTCAATCATTTTTAACTCCCATTTAATTTTTTTAAATATTATTATGACTTATATTCTATGTTTTTATGTTTTTTTGCATTAAAAAAAGACATTACAAAAGATCATTTGCCTTTTGCCCTGTCTTGGTACCTGAGAGATTTACTCCTTCGGTGCTGTTTTACAGCTTTCCAGAGATATGTCAATACGTGGTTCTTTTGCCTGAGATTTTCATGTATGTTCGGCAAAACTTACATTTGTTCCTTCGGCTACCAGTCTTTCACTGGTTATCTCCCACATATATCATCCATAACATTCATTTTATTTTTCATGTGCAATTGTTGTCTCAATTGTTTTACAATTCGTATTATACAGTATCGTAACAATTTTTTCTACATTTTTTTTTCAATTTTTGAATTTATTTTTTCTATAGCATTCATTTTAAAATTTATACATGAATTACGACAACAAAACACGAACCTTCTCAAGAGAATTCTTTATTTTAATCGTATAATACACTCACAGCACATACTATAAAACCATTTGATATTTATTCTTAAATTTTTAAAACCTTGCTTTTGTTAAACTCTTAACAATCTTAATTCATAAAAAGGTACCTAATTTTGATTTTTTTCAACACAAATTTCCATTTTCATCTAAATTCGTATTTCATTCTTTTTTTTAATATAATTGCTTATTTATTAAAAAAATATTTTTTGTCATTTTTAGGCACCTTTTATCTTTTTTTGTATTTTACTTAGTTTTCAAATTATCATTTTCCCTATTATTTTTATTTATTTACTATTTTTTCTATTTCATTCCCGGAAAACCTAATTGTCTTAGCGCCTCATATGTAATAATATTTGCAGTGTTAGCTAAATTTAATGATCTTGTTGTAGTTTCAACCATAGGAACTCTTATACAAGTTTTCTTATTTTCCTCTCTTATATAGTCAGGTAATCCACTTGACTCTCTTCCGAAAACCAAAAAGTCTCCTTTTTTATAGTTAACCTGCGTATAATCCTTCTCTCCTTTAGTTGTACAGAAATAAAAAGTAGATTCTGGATATTTTGCTCTTAAATCTTCATAACTATCATGTTCTTCAATCTTTACATCTTTCCAATAATCAAGACCTGCTCTTTTAACAGCTTTCTCATCTAGATTAAAACCTAAAGGCTTGATAAGATGCAGTGTACAATCTGTTAAAACACAAGTTCTTCCTATTGCCCCTGTGTTATGTGGTATCTCCGGTTGAAATAATACTATATTAATATTCATTTTCTCCTCCTATAATATATACAAACAACAATGAATAAAGAACAAAGAACAAATATAGTTAATATTTAAATTAAACAACTCCACTTTGATATAATTCTTTGTTTATTCATCAATTAATTCATTTGCATAATGGTTTTATTTAGATATTTGACTTTACCTAATAATTATATACTTAAAGTAACTTATATTAAATACTATTTTCAAAACATTCGATTGAATTGATAAATTATAAACTTTATAAAGCGAATGTATAATTGATAATGGAGAATGTATAATGAAGGGCGCTTCTGCTTTATAGCAGAAACTACATCTTATTGTTTTGCTTTTTTTAAATTTTATCTTGATAAGATATTAAATATGAAATACAAGGTTTTATTAAAAACGAAAACTATATTTAATTTAATAAATACACCTGACTCCTAATTTATATTTTATTAGTTATTACTTTATTCTTATAAACAAAAACTGATTATAGTTTCAATCTATAATCAGTTTCTTGTATTTTATAAAATGCACTTAAACTCTCTATTTATAAAGTATTAAAACAAAAATCTTTTAATATTTTAATCCAAAGAAATATTTTAAAACTTATCTACAATGTTTCATCGAAAGTGAAACGAGTCAAATTCCATTACCCAAGGAACAATAAGATTAAAATTTTCACAGAGTGAAATGTCATTCATTCTACATTCTACATTCTACATTCTCAATTATCTTTTTATCTTATAAAAAGATCTTCTCAATCCCGTGTGCCACTCCATCTTCATCATTACTTAAAGTAATAAAATCAGAGTTTTCTTTAATTTCTTTTGTTCCATTTCCCATTGCTACACCTAATCCAGCGTACTTTAACATTGAAACATCATTATTACTATCTCCAAAAGCAACTATCTCATCTCTACTAATTCCGTAGTGTGCAGCTAAGATTCCTATGGAATTTCCTTTGGATACCCCTTTCTTCATTACTTCAAAATTTTTATTATGAGAATATACTACTTCCATATTTGAATTTTCACTTAGCTGGCTTCTTATTTTTCTTATTAAATTAATATCTTCACTCATTCCCACAGCCTTCATAATCTTATTTTCATTTACTCTTAACGTCTCATCCCAATTTTTAACCATATTAAATTTAACTTTATACTTATCATTTCCTGCAGCTTCGTTATATTTCTGATAAAAAATAGATGAATAAGCCATTTTTTCAGTATAAACTGTATCCCTTGAATAAAAGTGAGGATAAATATTATTATTTTTCATTATTTCTAAAGCACATATTCCATTTTCGTACCCTAGATGACTCTCGTAAATTTCATTATCATTCTTATCAATTACCAAAGCTCCATTTGATGCTATAACATCTACCTCTTCACCAATAAGATTCGCAAAATACTTTGCAGATATCAACAACCGCCCAGTACATACAGCAATTATTACTCCCCTATCTTTTATCCTTCTTAAGTATTCTTTGTTTTTTTCACTTATTCTTTTATCACTGGTTAGCAGCGTCCCATCCATATCAAGACATATCATTTTGTACTTCATTATTTTTCTCCCTACTATAATATAGATATTGTAATACATAAATAAATTGACTCAAAAATTTAAAATGTTTTTTTCTTTATGTTTCTTTATTCTCCCAATACCACTCTAATGATTGTATCAACAAATACACCTAAACTCTCTCTGATATATCTATTAATTCCTTTATAATGTTCTTTAGATGAATACTCATTCTCTATTCCATATGATTCTTCATATCCTAATCTAACTATTTCCATCATTATTTTTCTTAACTCAGGATTTGCTATCTTTTTAGAAAACTCAATTTCTGATTCACTAATATCTTTATTAATTTTGACCCTTTTCAACCTTTTTAATGCATAGTAATAGATTTTTGAAGGACTCTTACTATTCTTTATAGATAATCGTTTATAAGTATCATAGATTAACTTTAAAAGTATTAAAGCTAACAATATTCTTAATATAAGATATAATATAAAACTATTATCTTTATCTTTTTTCTGAACTATATTATTTCTTTCACCAAGCTCATCATTTATATCTCCAAAGTTTAAGAAATCCTCTAATCTATCACGACCTTTGGCAGGATTAACTTCAGCACGCTCAATATTTGAAATTTCTACTTCAGCCTCTTCACTCGCTGTAGCCTCTACAACTATCCAAATATCATCTTCAGGATCAACTAACACCTCAGTCCATGCATGAGCATTATCTGTCTTAACAAAAAACTTTGACTGGGATTCAGTATTTTCATCTATATAAAAAGTATTACTATAATCAATCTTAAACCCTTCACAATATCTTGTAGGAATTCCTGCTATTCTTCCCATTACCGCCATAGCAGTTGCAAAGTATGTGCAGTAACCTTTTTTCTCTTCAAATATGAAATAATCAACAAATTCATGTTCATCAGGAACTTCACTTACATCCAATGTATACGGAAAAGTTTCTTTTAAATAATTTCTAATCCTATTTATTTTTTCATACGACGAATTCGCCCCATCAATAATCTCATAAGTTAAATCATAAACTCGATCACTTATACTTTGAGGGAGTGCGAGATACTCTTCATATTCTTTAAGTATGGTTAGATTATTTATCATTGTTTTATCATCTAGACCATTATACCCTTCTATCTGCATATATAAATAACTCAACTCAGCATCCTTATTATTATTCCTTATAATCTCACAAGGGATAGAATATTTAAAGTCATCCATAGATTCCTTTTTTAAATCCGAGAATTTTTCCGCCAATATAACACCAGTTGCTTTGGATTTTAATTGTATTTTTTTTACCTTATATTTATCTGCTTTCTCATCTGATTTAAGTATACTTGTACTATTTTCATCATAATAAATACGATCATTAATAAAAAACTCTTCTGAAAATCCTGGTGTAAATATACTCCTTGTTATAAATCCATCCTCATATTTTATCTCAATAATTTCAGACTCTATTTTTTCAAAATTCTTCAAGTCATCCCAATCCATCTTTTTATCTTTTAATTTTTTATATGAAGTTGAGGTGTTAAACCAATACGCTCCGTCATATAAACTCTTATTAAAAGATTTAAGGTACTGTACATCTTCCCCTTTTACCAGAATAATTTTCTTGCTTTCCTGATTTATTTTCCCACCCAATTTATTTTTTCCATCTTTAATAGAATCGGAATATCTATATACATCACTATATGATATTTTAAATTTCCCTTTTACAGGAGCATATTTATTATCCACAAAACCACTTAAACCAAATATATCATTACCATAAATTTTAGCTGGTATAAGTCGAACAGTTATTCCAATGATTACTGCCATTATAATAGACCAAGCCATTAATGATGTATCTCTATTTCTCTTAAAATCTTTAAGTACAGGAATCAACTTATCTACCATATAAATTATTGTACCAATCATTATAAATATTATTAAATATTTTTTTATTATTTGTGTACCATTTTGATACCATAACACTACAGCTATTATCATATCAAAATAAATCAGACTATTCCTTTTTATATTAAAGGCAAGTGTTGCTATACATAAAGTAATTACAGAAGCAAAAAATAATATCGCCCACCTAAATTCTGTATATATTATAACTTCACTATAATAATATTTATCATAAAGAATATGGCATTCTTCTATTACTCTTAACAGCCTCCCTAGTATTTCACTACCTTTAAATAATAATAACCCTTGAAATAAAAAGAATAGTGTTATCAATGCTGGGATTTTCCATTTGCTATTTACAATTATACACACTAATCTTTGAATTAAATATACACTTAAAACCCCTATAAACAATTCATAAAATACAATTTCTTGAATATCGTAATATTCAACATAGCAGAAACCAATTATCGCTATATTAAAAAATACCAACACCCCAAGAAAAGCTTCTAAATATCTTTTCATCGCGCTTCTCCTTATTAATCCCCTTATTAATAGTTATAAACCCGCTTACATTCTTCAGTCTCTTTTTTCTCTATAAATGTTTGATACTCCATTGTTTCTATTCCAAAAGTTCTTAATAATTTAATATTTTTCTCGTTACTATCACAATGAAAAAGTGTAACCTTATATCCATTATCCTTTAAATTAATTAGGGAATTTTTTAATTTTTCATCAACTTTTATTGTAATTACACCTATCCACCCTCTAAAAGGAACTTTATTTATTTTATTATTTATAAATTCATCAAATTCCTCTTCACCATCAGACTTCGTATTTTTAAAAAACTCAGCAGTCTCATCAAAAACTGTTTTATTTTCTAAATAAAATTCTTTTTCTTCTAATGAGTTGATTGATATATTGCAGCGAATTTCTTCTTTTAAGAAATTGTACATTAGAGACATTGAGAAATCTACCATTCTCTCCTCTTCTTCTAAATTCTCCATATTTTCTTTATTCATATTTATAAAGAGAAAAACTTCATTTCCTTCAACCTTCTCATAGTTTTTAACCAATAATGTGTCGTATTTAGCACTCACTTTCCAGTGGATTCTTTTAATATCATCTCCAGGTCTATATTTTCTTATATCTTTAATTAAATTCCTATCCTCAATACCATTCTTACTTAGAATATATGCATCCAAATATTTTGATCTAGTGTTTATCTCTTCAAAAATTTCATAAATAACTGGATAAACATGAATCTCTCCTTCACCTACTTCTTTCTTTTTAACTTTAAAAATTCCAAACGGGTCTGAAATCTCATATTCTATTTCCCCAATTTTATAAACTCCTCTATATTTAAAAGCAACTTCCTGTTTTATTCTTTCTGCACCTTTTTCTCCTAGGAAAAGACGCACCTCTTTGTTTGCTCCGTTTACTGTGTTAAATTGAAAAGATTTTATCAGTACATTTACCAAAGGTGTCCTGGTATCACTGCAAATTGTCTGATTGACTATCACTTTTTCATTAATTATTGTCCTTTTTATATTTAAATCCACAAAACAAGATAATTTTTTTTTAGCATTATATACATACCATAATGAAAAAACAATAATACATACCATTGTATAGAATAATGAGTATGGCAACTCTCCTCCCATAAAGTAAGCAAATAAGAACATAATTAAAGTTGCAAAGAAAAATTTAAAATTAACCCTTTCTTTATTTTTTTCTATATTTACTCTTTTCATATCGGCTCCTTAAGTTAAATAATTTTAGGTACTTCAGTTCTATCTAATATTTTTCCTATTACCTTTCTAGCAGTAAGCCCATTAGCTTTTGCAGATGGTGATATTAATATTCTGTGTGATAATACTTCAAATGCATGTTTCTTAACGTCATCTGTTATAACATAATCTCTTCCCTCTATAAAAGCATTAGCACTAGCTATTTTCATAAGATATAATGCAGCTCTTGTACTTGCACCCATAACAACCGCTTCATCACCACGTGTATTAGAAACTATTCTAACTATATAATCTAATATTTCATCTTTCACTTTAACCTTCTTAACCATTTCCTGCATTTCAATTAACTTTTCCTTCGAACATACCATTCCAATATCTTCAATAGGATTAGCTTCTTTATAATCTTTCAATACTTGAACCTCATACTTATGAGCAGGGTATCCCATAGATATTTTCATAATAAACCTATCAAGTTGCGCTTCTGGCAATCTATATGTCCCCTCATTGTCAATAGGATTTTGAGTTGCAATAACAAGAAACGGTTCATTTAGTTCATATGTTTTACCACCCTCAGAAACCTGTTTTTCTTCCATAGCCTCCAATAAAGCAGCTTGCGTTTTAGGAGAAGTTCTATTTATTTCGTCTCCTAATAGTAAATTAGTAAAAATCGGGCCCTTTCTAAATTCAAATTCTCTAGTTTTTTGATTATAAATTGATATCCCCGTTATGTCAGAAGGTAATAAGTCAGGTGTAAATTGCACTCTTTTAAAATCCAACCCAAAGCTCTTAGAGATCGCTTTAACCAACATGGTTTTCCCAACTCCAGGAGTATCCTCTATAAGAATATGTCCATTACACAGCATCCCTATTAGCACCTTTTCAATTACCTCTCTTTTACCAATTATAACCTTTCCAATATTACTTATAATTTCTTCAATCAAACCCCTTTTTGTCATACTACCCCTCCTAATTTTTGCTTATATTATTAATTTTACCATATTATGCCTCAGCCGAGCAAATTGCTATAGTACTCATATTATATTTTGATAAAAATAAAAACACCCTTTGGGTGTTTTTATATACCAGACTTTGCAGTCTCACTATTTTCTTCTTTTGGTTTTGTTCCAATCTTTGTTTCACCATTCACTACTTGATATCTATCTTTTGAAATAAATTCTTTCTTTAAAACTCGTCCGTTTTTTCTATGTTCTCTATATACCTCAACAATATAACCTGTTATTGGTTTCTTAACAACAACTTCTTCTCCAACATATAATTCAGGATCTTCTATTTTTTTCACAGTAGGCTCTAAAACTTCAACAACATTACTTACCATTACATATTCACCATCAATCACAGAAGAATTTGAATACATATTTATAAAAATCTCTTTATCTTTTGTATATCCTTCTATGAAAATTGGATAATCTAATGTATTTACAAATTTATAATCTAGATAATCCCATGCAACAGTAGCATCTTGTCCTAATTCAGAGTAACTTGACGGTAAAGTATGATTCATCCTTTCTACAAATCCAAGTCCCATCTTCATAACCGCATGATATAAAGTTGTTGAAACTTGGCATACACCACCACCAGTACCATCCACAAGTTCATTATTAATGATTACTTTTGATGTTTTATACCCTCTTTCAACGGACCTTTCACCAACCACCTCGTTAAAACTAAAATACTCTCCTGGCATTAGTAACGTTTTATTTAAAGTATCAGTTGCTAAAATTACATTTGCTGATCTTCCCTCACCTGAAGTCTTAAAAGCAGTTGTAGCTTCTGCCACTTTAGTATCTATACTCTTTAATGTTGCCTCTCTAATTTCAGGATTAGTAATTATTACAGGAGCATCAATAGTAATACTAGCTTGTTCAAAATCTGCATTTATATTAGAAATTACTTGCTCTCTTAATCTAACATCATCTAATTCTTTTCCTATTTGTTCAGGACTAACATAGAATTGTCCACTTTTAACCATTCTTATTTCAGAATTTATAGGCTCTTGATCATATCTACTCTTCATTTCTGAAACAACTTCATCAATCACATTGGAATTATAATCAAACTCCATTTTAAAATTTATTTCATTATTCTTATCTTTTATTTTATATTTTTCTAAGACAGAAAGATCCTTTCCAAAAGCTATCGCATTCTCAACAGTTTTGTCGATATTGAATCTTGCCTCTAATTCTTCATATGTTAACACATACTCTTTGTCTTCTAATTTTATTGTCAACTCTTTTTCTAATATCCTATTTTCAAAAGCGTCGATTAACTTAGTTCTAGCTTCATCAGAAGTTAACCCACTCAAATCCACATCCATCACTGAGATACCACTATATATTTTTTCATCCCATTCTTGTGTTTGAAAATAAATATAACTACCGAATGCAGTTCCTCCAAACAAAAATAACAATAATATTACTATAAAAATCTTTTTTTTCAATCAATCCACCACCTATTTAAATATTAAGATGACATCCTCTCATACTTCATGTTAAAATAAACTAAATGAAAAGGAGGTTTAAGTATGAATATAAACAATGAAAAATTACATAAATATCTTAAAGATATTTTAACATTACCTAGTCCTACTGGTTATACATATAAAGTTATAGATTATATCATAAAAGAATTGGACTCTTTAGGTATTACTTATAAAAAAACTAACAAAGGTGCTCTTATAGCAACTATCCAAGGTCATGATTTAGATAACGCCATAACCTTTTCTGCTCATGTAGATACATTAGGAGCAATGGTTAAAAATATCAATTCATCAGGAACACTTGCAATCACTCCTCTTGGAGGATATATGATGAATTCTATTGAAGGAGAAAATTGTACAATTGAAACAGTTGAAGGTGAGACCTTTACTGGAACTATTCAAACTGTAAAACCTTCTGTTCACATTAGCGGCAATGATGCCCGTGAACTTAAAAGAATTCCTGAAAATATGGAAGTAGTTATTGATGAAAAAATATTTTCTAAAGAAGATACTGAAAAGCTAGGTATCTCAATTGGAGATTTCATTTGCTTTGACAGTAGAACAATAATAACTAAATCCGGTTTTGTTAAGTCAAGACACCTTGATGATAAAGCCAGTATTGCTATTCTGCTTTATAGCATGTATCACTTAAAGAGCAACAATATAATTCCTCAAAGAACTATTAACTTCTTTATAAGTAATTACGAAGAAGTTGGACATGGTTCCTCTGCAGCTATTCCTGAAAATACAAAGGAATTTATTGCTGTAGATATGGGTTGTCCTGGTCCAAATCAAAACTCTACAGAATATGATTGCTGTATTTGCGCTAAAGATTCTTCAGGACCATATGATTTAGACCTTAGAAAAACTTTAGTAAATATATGTAAAGAAAATAATATTTCTTACAAGCTTGATATTTATCCATACTATGGTTCAGACGCTTCCGCAGCACTTAGAGCTGGTTGGGACATCCGAACAGCTTTAATTGGCCCTGGTGTATTCGCTTCACATGGTTACGAAAGAACTCATATGGATTCAATACACGCTACTCTTCAACTTATTATAGAATATTCTCAACAATAATTAACATATTTTATAATATTATTACATACTAATTATATTATAAAATACTTATTTTCATAATAGGTTACGAAAACATTACAACTATAGTTGAATTCATTTAACTATAACATAAAACAAATTCAATGGTGAGTCAAAAGACTCACCATTGTTTTAATATTATTTCTCAACAATTAATTCAATTACTTGCTTTTGATTACCGTCAGTATCTATAATTATACTTTTATCATCTCTTACAACATATATGCACTTATTATCATTACTCCATAGGTTTTCCCCGTATTGGTATCTTCCCATGAGTTCCTTGTCATTTTTAACAATTAATTCTTTTTTAGTTAGATGGGTTTCTTCATTTTCTTCACAGTTGTATACTACTAACGAAGAATATGTTTTAATCTTTTCCCCTTCCTTCTTTTCATTAACTGTTTTAACATAACTTAGATATTGTCCATCTGATGACCAAGCAATATTGCTTCCATTTAAAGTTTTCTCTTGTTTTTCTGTTTTAATATTTTTAATCACTATGTTACCGTTAATTTCAAATGCTAATTTATCATATGTATTAGTTAGTGATATATTATCAGCTTCTGATACAAGTAATTTTTCTTTTTTTGAAGAAATATTTAGTTTAGACAATTGATATATCTTCTTCTCTTGGTTATTAAATGAACCTTTATACAAGATTACTTCATTATCATTAATTTTTTTAATCCCTAATAATTCACAATTATCTTCTTGTGCAAAAATCAACTCTTCTGAATCTCCATTTTTAATATATACATTATTATCTTTTATACTAAACAATCCATCTTCTTTTATTGTTAAAGTACCGTAGTATAAATCTAAACCATTTTCTTTTGCATGAGTTACTAATACACTTTCACCTTTACTATCTTTATCTTCTGAAGGTGTATTACCTGATGCAAACTGCTTATTATCCTTCTTTTCAATAATCTCATTGAAATCTGTCTCTGTATTATCTGTTTCTTTACTTGGATCTACTATTCCTGGTTTTTCAAATGGAATTTCTTCTCTACCAGTATTGCTATTTCCCTGTTCAGATCCAGTCCCATCTTTTGCAGTTGCAACATATTGACCATCAGTATTATTGTCAGTTGAAGGAGTCTCATCTACCCCATTTTCATTACTGTCACTATTACTTGTTTTATTCTGATCATCTGGGTTAGTAGCGTCATTTTCCGAATTTTTCGCCACCTCTTGAACAGGCGCTTTAATTCCCTCTTCATTTTTCGAATCATTACTATTGTTAGCTGAAGCAGCTTCATTATTAGGTATAACATTATATACCACTGTATCTAGCACTTCTATCTTATTAGGTATTTCCACCTTTGCAACCCCTAAATTGCCTACCCCAACTCTAAAACCTATTAACCCTACGATTGCAAAACTAGATGCAATCTTTAAGTATTTTTTATAAGAAGTGATATCCTTTAATTTATTATCAGGCTTTACACTTGTTTTCCTATTAAAATCAATAATATTATTACCTTCAAAGCTTGAATTATTTTTCATGATATTTGCCTTAAGTTTTGCTTTAAAATCTAAATCAATTTCAATTGACTCTGCATCCTCTTGAAGCATTTTCTCAATATCAAACTTTTCTGCGTTCATTTATCACACCTCCTGTACTAGTATCGTATATCTTCCTAATCTTTTTAATAGTCCTTGATATTACTGATTTCACCGTATTCTCTGGGGTATTTACTGCAGATGCTATTTCTCTATATTTTAGTCCACCATAATATCTCAAATAAATCATTTCCTTAGTTTCCTTAGGCAAATCATCAATTATACTCCTGATAGGTTTAAATTCATCCTTAACAAGAACATCTTCATAACCCGACTCTTCATTTCCTCTATCAAGAAATTCTTCTATGGGGATTATCTTACTATTTTTTCTATAGAAATCTATTATAGCGTTATGCGCAATTCTAAATACCCAATTTTTGCTTTCTTCCACAGTTATGATTTTATCTTTATGTTTATATATATTGGTAAATACATTTGAAATGATATCTTCAGTATTCCACTTGTCCTTCACTGCAGCAAATATGTACCTATATACCCCATTATAATAAGTATCATATAATTCCTCAAACAACATATCCGAATTTATTGTCATTCAATGTACCTCCTGAACTTGTACTATTTTCCTCAAGTTCTACTTAATATACGTATAGTCAAATTATTTAGTTGCATATTTTTCAGTATATTTTTTAGAATTTGAGTTTTTCTCTACTATTAATAGCTTACTATGATGTTGATAGCTTGTACATGGTAAGCTAAAGGAACTATTTCAAAAAATATCTTGTATTTCATGTGATAAACAAATTTTCTGTTTATAACTGAACAAACTTAGCTCTAGAATTTTAAAGCTAAGTTTGAATTTATTATTGTGCACTTCTTTTTAATTTCTTTTTCCAAGAAGTTGATAATACTTCTTCAACTATATCATTTACTATAACAATACCACAAAGTCTTTCAGATTCATCAACAATTGGTAATGTATTCATGCTATATTTTATCACCAACTCAACTGCAACGTCAATGGAATCTGTATCTTTAGCAATTTTTATGTCTTTATTCATTATATCCTTTATATTGCAATCTTTTGATGATAAAAGCAATTCTCTAATTGATACTTCTCCAAGCAACCTTCCATCTTCATCAATGATAAAAATAAAATAACACACTTCCTCTTCCGGATTACTACCTTTAAGTATTTCTATAACCTCACTAACTTTTAAATCCATATTAAATGCAATAAAGTCTTTGTTCATTATACTTCCTATAACATCATCTTCATATCTCATTAGAGATCTTACTTCTTCCTGATCTTCTTTTTCGAATCCCATTAGTATTTCTTCAGCTGTTTCTTCATCTACTTCTTCTAGAATATCTGCTATCTCATCATTAGGCATTATTTCTAATATTTCTTGTGCCTTAACATCATCAATATTTTTCAAGATATCTACTTGAATTTCTGGTTCAATTTCTTCTAATATATCAGATGCTAAATCAATATCTAAGTTTTCTAGTATCCTATTTCTATAATCTGAATCTAAATCTTCTAATATATCTGCTAAATCAGCAGGATGCAGATTTTTTAACTTATCATATGAATATGATACTTTAAGACCACTTACCCCTATTTCTAAGGATTCAACACTATCCCATAAAACAATGTTATCTTTTTTACTCTTTGAAAACAACTTGTAAATCCAAGAATACAACTTTCTAGCTTTTTTTCCTCTTACTTTTGCATCTATTCCTGATTCAACAGCAAGAACCCTTATTTCACCAGCTATTATCGCTAAACTCAAATCATCAACATGAACTACTTTTTTTCCATTTAAATCGACAATTTTTCTATTTAGTAAATTTTTAGATAATAGATAAGTATAACTTCTTGGTATAATTTCTCTTGCACTTTTTATTCTTATCTCAATCCTATCCTCTTTCCCATAAAAATCAATGCTCTTGAATTCACAATTTACAACTTCTCGTTCATTTTTAATTTTATATCCAATTGCTCTTGGATATCCCTCATCAGTTGAAACATATATGTCTATTAAGTATCCAACTACCTCATTAAACTCGTCGTAAACCTTTCTATTAAGTATAGACTTCAAATGAAAATTTGTTAACTTTTCCATTACTATTCCTCCAATCCACAAGGAGGAACAGGTTTATCCATTAATTTATAATTAAAAACACTATTATTGTATATATTCTTAATTATAAATTAAGAAACTAGCTCCTCCATATTAAATTTTCTTTATTCATTAACCATTCAGGACCAGCGTCCATAAAAACTCACCCCGTTAAAAAATACATATAGTTCTATGACCATATGTATAGTATATTTTTTATATCATTTAATACTTTAAATTTACTTCTAATACTTTCATTATATTATAAATTCCTCTATATGTAACGGAATTTTTTAAATTATTTTTAATTTAATTTGAATAGCTTAATATTTTTTGTTAAGATAAATGTTATTGGAGGTATTGACCATGAAAAAAAGAGAAGATTTTCTTCCTATAAATAAAGAAGATTTAGTAAAAAGAAAGATAGAGCAATTAGATTTCATAATAGTTACAGGGGATGCTTATGTTGATCATCCCTCTTTCGGTACAGCAATAATATCAAGAGTTCTTGAATCCCAAGGGTTCTCAGTAGGAATTATTGCACAACCTAACTGGAACGATAAAAAAGATTTTATGAGTTTAGGAAAACCAAAATATGCTTTCCTTGTTAATTCAGGAAATATTGATTCAATGGTTAATCATTATTCAGTTAATAAAATTCGTCGTAAAAATGATTTATATTCACCAAATGGTGAACGTGGACACAGACCTGATAGAGCCGTTATTGTTTATAGTAATAAACTAAGAGAATGCTTCAAAAGTGAAGTTCCTATCATAATAGGAGGAATTGAATCTAGTTTAAGAAGATTTGCTCATTATGATTATTGGTCTAATAAAATTAGACGTAGTATTCTTTTAGATTCAAAGGCTGATATGCTCCTTTATGGTATGGGTGAAAAGACAATTATTGAATTATCAAATCTTTTATCTTATGGTAAATCAATAAAAGATATCACCGATTTAAGAGGAACAGTTATCCATAGAAATTCAATAGAATCTTTAGATTATTCTCATGTAGAGGTACCCTCTTATGAAGAATGCGCTGAGCAAAAGTCAAAATATGCTGAAAGCTTTAAATTAGAATATTACGAGCAAGACGCCATTAAAGGCAGAGCTGTAGTGCAAAAACATGGTGATAGATATATAATTCAAAATCCTCCTCAATTTCCACTAACAGTTGAAGAAATGGATTTTGTATATTCACTTCCTTATGCACGTGATTATCATCCAATTTACGATTCAATGGGTGGAATCCCGGCTATTAAGGAGATTAATTTTTCAATTACCAGTCACAGAGGCTGCTTTGGTGGATGTTCATTCTGTGCACTTACCTTCCATCAAGGAAGAGTTATTCAAAAAAGAAGCGAAAAATCTATCATTAACGAAGCTGATTTAATAACAACAGCTAAAGATTTCAAAGGTTATATCCATGATATTGGAGGTCCTACAGCTAACTTTAGAAATGTGGCATGTAGAAAACAAGTTACCGAAGGGGTATGCACAAAACGTCAATGTTTATTCCCTAAACCATGTAAGAATTTAATTATAGACCACAGCGAATATCTTAATATCCTTAGAAAAGTTAGAAGTCATCCAAAAATAAAAAAAGTATTCGTACGTTCAGGCATTAGATATGATTATTTGATTCATGATAAAAACACAAAATTCTTTGAGGAACTTTGTGAACATCATATTAGTGGTCAGCTTAAGGTTGCACCTGAACACATAAGCGATAAAGTCTTATGTCATATGGGGAAACCAGGTAGAGCAGTATATGAAAGATTTAGAGATAAGTATGTTAAGATAAATAAAAAATTAGGTAAGAAACAATTCCTTGTACCTTATCTAATGTCTAGCCACCCTGGCAGCGATATAAATTCTGCTATTGAACTAGCTGAATTTGTAAGAGATATGGGTCATATTCCTGAGCAGGTTCAAGATTTTTATCCTACACCAGGAAGTCTTTCAACTGTAATGTACTATACAGGCATAGATCCTTTTACAGGGAAAAAAGTTTTTGTTCCAAAAACTGAAAAAGACAAAAAAACACAGCGTGCCCTTTTACAGTATTCACTTCCACAAAACCATCCATTGGTCAAAGAAGCGCTGTTAAAAGAAGGACGTTATGATTTAATTGGAAATACACCAAAATGCTTGATTAGAGAAAACCCAAGCTTTCAAAAGAAAAAACCTTCGAAAAATAATTCTTCGAAAAAAGATTCTTCGAAGAGCGTTGGAAAAGGAAATAGAAACAAGAAAAACTTTAAAAGAAGTTGAGAATTGAAAATTGAAAGTTGAAAACGATTGACATTTCACTCTGTGAAATTCTAATTTTATTGTTCCTTGGACAATAAGAGTTCACTCGTTTCCTCTTAATGAAACATTGTAATATAAATACAATAAAGGTTGCGACAAATCTAACTTGTCAGCAACCTTTTATCTTAAAAAATAAAATAAATGTAGGTTCTGATCTTATGTCAGAACCCTCCATCGTTTTCAACTTTCCACTTTCAGTTTTCAATTATCTTTTAGCGCTTTTCCTCTCAGCGTCAATCCCTTATTAATACATTTAATCTCCAAAGGAAAATCCGGTCCTTTCTCTCCATCAATATCAGTTACAATTCCTTCTTCACATTCAATATGCAAATTATCACATTTGAAGTAAGTTAATCCTTCAATATTTTCTTCTAAATGCTCACCTTTAATTAGTTTATAACAAATATTTAAAATTTGAATTACTCTAGTAGCTTTAAAAACAAGCACATCTAATTTTCCATCATCAAGTTCGGCTTTATAAGCTAAATTTATATTTCCAGCTGTCTTTCCATTTAACACTAAGAGCAGATATATGTAATCATCAAACTCACCTTTATCCCACTTTAACTTCACTTTCAATTTTCTGAGATTAGGAATTTCTTCTATCCCTTTTATATAATAGGCTAACTTTCCTATAGTATTTTTAATAGTAGTATCCGTTTTTTGAGAAACATCAGTGAATAATCCCATACTAGCAACATTAACAAAATATTGATCATTTGCTTTTCCAAGATCCACCTTGAATTCTGTCCCTTCAATAACTTGCTTACATGCTTTAACTATATCCAAAGGTATATTTAAAAATTTAGCAAAATCATTTGCTGTACCCGTTGGTATTATTCCAATAGGCATATCAATATTGCTTTTTTTCATAGCATTAACTACGATATCTATTGATCCATCTCCACCTGATACCAAAATATATTCATAATTTTCTTCAACACTTTCAAAAAATTTTTGTAATTCTTCTGTTCTCTCAATTCTCTTAATATGTACCGAATATCCACTTTTCTCATGCAATTCAATAATTTTATCTAAATAGTTTAAAATAATTCTTTCACCTGAAAAAGGATTATACACAAATAATATCTTCTTCATTTTACATTCGCCCCTAATTTCCTATTTTTTAATCTTAGTTCCTGAATTTAAGCTCTTCATTAATTTCTATCATTATATTTTGAGCATCAATTTTTGCCCTAACGGCCTCTGATTTAATCTTAGTGTAATTAATATAAGTATAACATACTTTATCCAATGTTTTTATTATTTCATCTATTATAGCGCCTAATTCTTCTGCCCTTTTAAGGGCATCTTTCACATTGCTTTTATCTGCAAAAGTTATTCTGCTTATTTCATCCGCACCTCCTATCAATGCTCTATATGATCCAACTAATTTTGTCAATATATCCACTAGATTATTCAAATCTTGAAAGTAAGACTCTATTACTTTTCTCTGAGTCAAAGCATATCACCTAACTTAAGTTCATTAATTATTTATTTATTAAAACATTAAAACTTCTCATTCTTAATTAATATATATTAAGATTTTTCTTTTAAAATGATAATTATCTTAATAAAGAACAAAGATTAAAGAACAATTAAAAAGATTAGAGAACAGAGAACAAAGAATAGAGAACAAATAATGATACCTTTCAGTTAAGCTGAAAGCTTTTAATATATAAAAGATTAAAAAACTTAATATTGAATTACTATTCAATATACATTTTTTTCTGACTATCAGGAAGAAAAATAACATAATTTGTTCTTTGTTCTTTTTTCTTTATTCTTTTTTATTCTTTGCTCTTTGTAATTGCTAAGGATCGTTTAAAAATAACTTCTACTAAAATTATTTCAAAAAGTGATAGCAGGATTCACATTTTTAAAATAAAAGAAGAAGTAATTTTTAAGCCGACCTTAAGGTAAATAATAATACGCTAATGTTATTATTATATAAGTTGAAATCAATATTATTCCTTCAAACCAATAAGTTTTTCCATCTTGAAAAACAAAATATGAAATTCCAACAGCTGCACCTATCATAATTACATGAAATACTGTAAAAAATAGAGTTAAATTTATACCTAAAAATACTGACACAATTACCATAATAGGTGTTACAAATAATGCCATTTGTATGCTTGAGCCTATAGCAGTTTCTAAACTTAAATTAACTTTGTTCCTTAATGCTCCCATTATTGCAGAGGTATTCTCTCCAATATTACCTAATAAAGGTATTAGGATTATACCCATAAAACCTTCAGAAATATTATAACTCTCCACAACAATTTTCACATTACCAATCAATCTCTCACTCACAAAATATAAAGAAATTGAAATAATAAATAGTTTTATAATAGTTTTTATTATATTGCCCTTAACTCTCGCTTCTATTTCTTCTCCTTCTTCACTCATAACAAAATTATTCCTGTGAGTTATTAGTGAAAAAACCAAACCTAAAATATATACTCCAAGCATAACTATTGCAACTTTTGAACTGATTGATTGTTCAATATTTACAGATATATTTCCATATCTCTTTAGTGTAGTTAGTATTACCAAAAAGGTCATAGCCATAAATAACATATTAAAATTTGTTCTAGCAATAATTTTATTAAAACGCTGTTCTTTATATTTTACTCCTCCAAATACTACAGCAATTCCAAGTCCTAATAACATATTACTAATAATAGACCCCATTAATGCTCCACGTGCCATTTGAATCATTCCATAGCGTAATGTCCAAATACCCATAATCAGTTCAGGAAGATTTCCAAGAGTTGCCCCAATTAAACCTCCAACCTTATATCCTAGCATATCAGAAAGATTATTAGTACTTTTACCTAGAAAAAATGCAAGAGCTATAATAAGTATGGAATAAAATATTACTCCTGTGATATTTTGAAAACCTAAAATAATTAAACTCATATGAATTCTTCTCATAAAATATTACTATATATTTTATGAAAAGAGTTCATATGAGTTACTAAATTTTGTTATTTAATTATTCTATAAAACTTTATTTTTTAATAAAATTCCTGTTTCAGTTGTTGCTACTCCTCCTAGTGCTGTTTCTCTTAACTCACAAGGTAAACTTTTTCCCACCTTATACATAGCACTAACAACATCATCAAATGGTATAAAACTTGTAACTCCGCTCATTACAAGATCAACAGTAGAAAGAGCATTTACAGCTCCTGCTAAATTTCTTTTCGCACATGGTATTTCTACTAATCCAGCTACAGGATCACAAACTAATCCTAAAATATTTTTTATTACAATTGCAGCTCCATGCAGTGCCATCTCAGGAGTTCCCCCCATCATCTCAATTACTGCTGCCGCTGCCATTGCTGCAGCTGATCCACACTCTGCTTGACATCCACCTTCTGCTCCTGATAAAGTCGCATTTTTTGCGATAATAATTCCTACTCCTGAAGCAGTAAATAAAGCTTTGATCATCTCATCTTCATTTTTTCCTAATTTTTCAGCAGCACTTATTATAACAGCTGGTAAAATACCACAAGAACCCGCTGTCGGCGCAGCAACTATTCTTCCCATAGCTGCATTTACTTCTGAACATGAAAGTGCTCTAGCCATAGCCCTAACTAAAAATTCACCTGTCAGTGTTTGTTCATTAAGTGAATAATCATATAAAGTTTTCGCCTGCCCACCTATTAAACCACTAACAGATTTAACTCTATTCTTAAGAGCAAATTCAGCAGATTCCATCATTACTTTAAGATTATTTCTCATTTTGTCTATAACTTCTTCTCTCTCGACTCCTTTTGTATCAACTTGAGTCCTTATTGTATATTCAGCTATAGAAATATTCTCTTTACTACATATTTCTATTAGATCTTTTCCTGTATTAACAAACATTTTTATTCACCCTCCTTTAAAGGTTTAATCTCCTTAACAGAATATATATCTCCTAGTGCTCTAATTGCAAGACGTACATTACGGCCGCTGCTAGAATCTGTTTCACAAACCATTACTGCCTGCTCTCCTCTAATATTTCTAAATACTTTCAGAAAAGCAATATTTATTTCATTCTCGTATAAGATTGTACTAATCTTTGATAACATTCCTGGTTGATCTTTATATGAAATTATTAATGTAGGATATTCACCATTTAATTCAACTGGTTGACCATCAACTTCATATATTCTTATACTTCCTCCACCAATGGATGAGCCAGATATTTCAACAATTCTGCCACTTTCCTTAAATATCCTAAATTTGATTGTGTTAGGGTGAACATCACCTAAATCTCCCTCAATAAAATAATACTCTAATTTTTGATCCTCAGCATGAGAAAAGGAATTTCTAATACGAATATCCCATGGATCCATTCCTAAAATTCCAGCAACTAAAGCTCTATCTGTACCATGACCCCTATATGTTTTAGCAAAAGAGCCATGTAATATAAACTCAACTTTTACAATCCCTTCACCTGAAATAGTACTTGCCATTTTTGCTAGCCTTGCAGCACCAGCAGTATGTGAACTAGATGGACCAATCATAACAGGTCCCAATATATCAAAAACACCATAATTTTTCATTTCAATCACATCCTTATTCATATTTATACAAAAGCACAGAATTTAATTTTATTCGTATAACTCTTTGAAGGATTCTTTTCTTTAACTTTCATATCTTTATAACAGAAATATTATATTTTAAAAAAACTAAACATACAATACTTATTTTTATTTCCCAATGTTAAGAATATTTAACATATTTTATTGTTATTAATGATAAGGTGTTTATTCATAGAAAATTCTTTGGATAAAACACCCTTGAAACAAATGTATAATTGATAATGGATAATGTATAATGATGGATGTTTCTGCTTACACAGAAACTATATTTTATTGTTCTTTAGTATAAACCTTTTTACTCATTTTATCTGAGATAAAATATTGTATATGATAGATAATATTACATTACTTGATTAAATAAAAAAATTATATTAAGCATTTCCATTAAAATACCTTTCTTATATAGATTTTTAAATATCATAACTCATAAAAATAATATTTTATATAAAAGGAAAAACTGATTACAGATTTAATCTATAATCAGTTTTATTATATTGATTTTTTTTATAATATTTTTAATGTTATTTCTCAAAATAATTAGGTTTTAAACTACCTTTAAAAGAAATCCTAGATTTAATTACAATGTTTCATTCCAAATGAAACGAGTAAACCCCTATTGTCCGAAGAACGATATAATTAAAATTTCTCGAAGAGAAATGTCCAACATTCTCCATTCTCAATTATCCATTATACATTCTCTTTAAAAATTTTCTTTACACTTAAGTTTTCAATTTTTATCAATTATTTTTTGTTATTTAGTATTTATAGAAGTAGCTTCCTCCAACAAATTCCCTAAGCAGAGAATTATCAGGAACTAATTCCTTATCCACCTCTTTAAACATTTCTAAAAATGCTATAAGTTTTTTAGCTTCATAGTACACTGGACTTTCAGAAGTTATCTTTTTTAGTTCTTCTATCGCATATTTTTTAAGGACGGCTAGCTCATAAACTAAGTTTGAGTTAAACATAACATCCGCTTCTTCTTGGAAAACAAATATATTTCTTTCTTCTCCCCTTCTAATAGACGGCCACATCTTCAAAGTTCTCTCTGCATCCCATCCCCTTGATAATGTATCTCTAACTATTCTTCTTAAAGTTCTAACATCTGTTGTAGGAATCCTATTATGGTTATCTACATTCAATTGAGTTAAGCAGCTAATGTATATTTTAAATTTGTTCTTTTTATCCACTGAAGATGTTAACATTTCATTTAATCCGTGTATTCCTTCTAGAAGTAAAATTCCATTTTCGGGTATTCTTAACTTTTTACCATTCCATTCTCTTTTACCAATTTTAAAATTAAATTCTGGAACTTGAATTTCTTCCCCATTTAATAAACGCTCTAAATGATCATTAAACAATTCTAAATCTAAAGCATAAATAGACTCAAAATCGTACTCTCCATTCTCATCTTTTGGAGTTTTTTCACGATCAACAAAATAATCATCAAGAGAAATCAAAATAGGTATCTGCCCATTAACTCTTAGCTGTATCCCAAGTCTGTTTGTAAATGAAGTTTTTCCTGATGAAGAAGGACCTGCTATAGATACTACTTTTACTTCTTCTTTACTAGTAATCATGTCAGCTATATAAGCAATTTTTTTCTCATGCAGTGCTTCATTCACTCTTATAAACTCACCAATTTCTCCATTTGTAATTATCTCATTTAATCCACCTAAATCACCAACGTGCAAAATTTTACCCCATTGTTCACTCTCATAAAATATTTTAGCTAGTTTCTTATGTTCTACAAATTTAGGTAATTCAAGTGGTTTTGTTCTAGTTGGAAATCTTAATATAAACCCACTTTCATATTTTATTAGATCAAATTTTTTAATAACACTTGTAGAATGAGCCATAAGTCCATAAAAACAATCATAATATCCATCAAGGTCATATAATGTTATAAACTCTCGGTCTATATGTTTTAATACTCTAACTCTGTCACTCATTCCATACTCTTCAAAGATTTCAATCGCTCTTTCTTTAGTAACTTTTTCTCTTTTTATTTCAATATCATTATTAATCAAGTCTTGCATTTTTTCTTTTATTTTTAATATCTCCTCTTCATTTAGAGGTGTCTCTTTATGAATTTCTCCGAATAACCCTTTACTAAGAGAATGCTCAATAGTTATAGTTGCCCCTGGGAACAAATCTAATGTAGCTTTTATCAAAATCATTTTTAATGTCCTAGTATAAGCTCTCATACCTGATTTATTTCTTATATCAACCACATCAAAAAAACCACTCTCTTTTATAGGTTTATTTAACTCTCTAAGTTTCCCATTAAATTTTCCTAAAACTACAGGAATCTCATTCTCTAATTCGTATTTCTTCACTATATCTAGGTATATTTGCCCTTCATCTGCTGTTACATTTCTACCATCAATCAATGTTATATTATACATTCTTCATATACCCCCTTAAAAATTCTGTTTAATATATTTACTATATACATAATAAGAAACTATTGTGCTTTAGAAAAGCAAGTTGAAAGTGGAAAATTGAAAGTTGAAAACGTAGGATATTTCTCTTCGAGAAATTTTAATCATATTGTTCTTCGGACAAGAATAGTTTACTCGTTTCATCTAAATGAAACCTTGTATTCTAAATTACAATATTTTATCTAAAGATAAAATGAGCAAACCCCTCTTCTTCTAAAGACCAATAATATGTAGTTTTGCGGAGCAAAACCTCCATCGTTTTCCACTTTCCATTTTTAACTGTTCAGTTATGTTTTACGTCGCAATGTTTCTCTTTCATGCATTTAAACATTCTCATCTAATCACATCAACATATATAGTATGGTTCATAATAATTTTTATTATTATGTACAAAATATAATTAATCGTTAAAACATAAGTACTAAAATTATATTAGGATGAGAAGATTATGTTTGTTTTAATTATTAGAACTATTATATTATATTTTTTTACTCTTGTCATAATACGTTTAACAGGAAAGAGACAATTAGGTCAATTACAGCCTTTTGAACTTGTTATCACAGTTATGATTTCTCAACTTGCAACAATACCCATGCAAGACATCAGAATACCATTAATTCATATAATAGGACCAATTATAACTCTATTATTTTTACAAGTTATAACTATGTTTTTATCTTTAAAAAGTGAGTATGCTAGAAAATACATTTGCGGGAAACCTAGTGTTCTTATTGAACAGGGGAAAATCCAGATTGATCAGATGGAATATCAAAAAGTCAATTTAAATGATTTGCTTGAAGAATTACGTTTAAAAGGTTTTTATAATATTGAGGATATTGAATATGCTATTTTAGAAACAAGTGGAGAATTATCGATTATTCCTGTTACATCTAGAACTGTTGTAACAAAAGCTGACTTAAATATCCGTTCATCTCAGGATAAACTTCCTGTTACATTAATCTTAGATGGTAAAATAAATCATAATAACTTAAAAGTTATTGATAAAGATATTCATTGGCTTGAAGAACAACTTATAAGACATAAAATCCTTGATTACAAGAAGGTGTTTTTTGCAATTTATGATTCTAGAGGAAAGTTCTTTTATCAATTACGTTCTTGAGGTGAATTATGACTAGAACAAAAATCAGTCTTGCTATTTTCGTATTTTTAGTAGTATATATTTTATTCTCAATAAATAAAATATATACTATTACAACTGAAACAAATATATTATGTGATGAAATACATGATTTTGTGATTTCTTCTAATTGGGAAGAAGCTCATACCGAATCTGAAAGACTTCTAAAGTTATGGAATAAAAATTCTAAAGCTATGTTCGTTTATGTAAATACTAATGAATTAGATTTAATAAGTTGTGAAATAGTTAAATTAACTGATTACACACAATATAAAAATAAATCTGAAGCAATCCCTTGTATTAGCGTGATAAAGTACTTAATTAATGAGATTAATGCTTTAGAAAAGATAACATGGCATAATATACTCTAATAAAAATGCAAATTCAATTTGCAATATACCACAAATTCTATATAATGATATAGGACAGTATTTTAAAAAAGGCACTACAGTGCCTAAAATAAATTGAGAATGGAGAATGGAGAATGGAGAATGCTGGATGATTCTCACTAACATGAGAATCTATATTTATTGTTCTTTGTTTTATCTTCTTTGTTCTTTTATATATAAATCTACAAAGTAGTTTATGTATAACTTACATATATTATGAAAGGCGGAGATTAAATGGCATTAGTAAATACTAAAAAAATGTTTGAAGAAGCATTTAAAGGCGGTTATGCAATAGGTGCTTTTAACATCAATAATATGGAGATTGTTCAAGGTATAGTTGATGCATGTAAAGCAAAAAACACTCCTGTTATACTTCAAGTATCAGCTGGAGCAATGAAATACATGAGACCAGCATATTTAAAGCACTTAGTAGATGCTGCTGTTGAAGAAACAGGTTTAGATATAGCTTTACACTTAGATCATGGTCCTGATTTTGAAACTTGTAAGAAAGCAATAGACTTAGGATTCACATCTGTTATGATTGACGGTTCTCACCACCCACTTGAAGAGAATATTGAAATCACTAAAAAAGTTGTTGAATACGCTCACGAAAGAAACGTTACAGTAGAAGCTGAACTTGGAAGATTAGCAGGTGTAGAAGATGACGTTGACGTATCTGAAGCAGATGCTATCTACACTGATCCAGATGAAGCTTTAGAATTTGTTCAAAAGACTGGTGTTGACTCATTAGCTATAGCTATCGGTACTAGCCACGGTGCTTACAAATTCAAAGGTGAAGCAAAATTAGACTTTGCAAGATTAGAAAAGATCACTGAGAAACTTGAAGCTGCTGGTATACATAACTACCCAATAGTATTACACGGTGCTTCTGCTGTTGATCAAAAATATGTTGCAATGTGTAACGAAAACGGTGGTAACCTTGGTGGAGCTAAAGGTATCCCAACTGAAATGTTAAGAAAAGCTGCTTCTATGGCAGTATGTAAAATTAACATGGATACTGATATAAGATTAGCTATGACTGGTTCAATCAGAAAAGTATTAAATGAAAAACCAGAAGAATTCGATCCAAGAAAATACTTAGGATTAGGTAGAGAAAATGTTACAGACCTTGTAACTGGAAAGATTGAAAACGTATTAGGAAGCTATAAATAATAAAAAGCACGGTTAAACCGTGCTTTTTTTTAGTTGAAAGTTGAAAATTGACAACGGAAAACGATGGTTGTTTCTGCCTTTATGGGCAGAAACTACATTATATTGTTCTATAGTTTAAAAAGGTTCACTCATTTTATCTAAGATAAAATATTGTATTTAAAGTACAATGTTTTATGTTAATGAAAACGAGTAAACCCCTTTTGTTTCATAACCAATAAAATGTAGTTTCTGCTCATGGAGCAGAAACATCCTACGTTATCAACTTTCAATTTTCCATTTTCCACTTGTTTTAGCTTTTATTATTTCAAGGAAGTTTTCTACTTTTCAATGTAGTTTCTAACATGTTTAATCAATATATTAATGCTTCCATCTCCATTACGCTTTATCTCAAATCTCTCATTATCATTATAAGCATCTTGAGTAAGGTATAAATCAATATCACTATCAATTTTCAATCTTGTTCTCTTAAGCTTCTTTTCTACCCAATTTTTATCTACTTGAACTTCTTGTTTTACCCCTTCATTAAGTGCAAAGTTTTTAAAGTCCTCTTGAATTTCTTTCTGTTCCTCAAATACTTCTTGTGTAAATTGTTCAATATTGATATTGTCTTCTTCTCTTAATTTTTCTTTTACTTTACGTCTTACCTCTTCTGCTTTTACTGCATTTTCTCCCAGATTTGCTCTAGTCCATTTCTCTGCAGCGTTATAAAATGCTTTAGTTTCATCTCTCTCACTATCAATAATATAGCAACCTAAGAAATTCTCAATGAAATAATTTGCTCCATATTCTTCTGCATCTTTGCTTTTCTTTTTTTTATCAACTACAAGAAGATCAAATTTATTACCTTCTTTAAACACTTTAACAAAAGCACATTTAGATACTCTTTGACCACTTCCCGGTAATCCTGTAAATTGTGGTATTATATTTATTCCTATTTTATCTTCTATAAAATCAATTGTATGCATATAGTTCTTTATATAATCCATTTTAAGTATTCCCAACATAGGACCTAATTCACATGAAAAAGCAACAACAATCATATCACAAGAAGGAATATTCCCTCCACTCTTCATAAGCATAAACATTTGTCTTGATATTTCTTTAGAGACTTCTAAAATATTCTCATGTCCATTTAAGTACTGTTGACACATTTCTCTTACAATATTTCTCTCTTCACTGTATTTTGCATATTTTAATTCTTCATCTTTCAATGCCTTTTGAATATGCTTTAACAAGTACGTATATAGTTCATCACTTAAATCTAATGCAAACTCATTAAGTATTGGTTCTTCTCCATTATTGTCTAAAACGTGAATTACAGCCTCATAAATATTAATATCACTAACATACTCCAAAATATCTCCTCCTTTTAATGCAATCTCAATTATATATTGTTAACAAAAAAAATTCAAATCTATACATACCTCACATATTCATATTTTCAATTTAGTAACACATTGTATATTCAATTTATGATATAATCCTTTAATAAGGAGTGATTTTGTGAAAGAATTAGAAGTTAGGATTATTAAAATTGATCCAGAAGAAATAAGAGCAAAATTAACTGGATTAAATGCCAAGAATGTAAAAAAAGAAGATCAAATAAATAGAATTTATGATTTTGAAGATGGACGCCTTCTTAATAATAAAGGCTATGCAAGAATTAGAACGGTTAATGATAATTTAAATAATAAAACAATTCACTATATGACTGTAAAAAAATTATTAAGTCAAGAAAAGTATAAAATTATGGATGAAAATGAAACTGAAATTCTTGATTGTAATGAAGGTATTGCTATTTTTAAAGCACTTGGACTTAAATTAGTTCAAGAAATTAAAAAAAGTAGAGAAAGTTATCAATATAAAAATACTTTAGTAGAAATAGATATAAATGATAAGAGTTTTTGTCCTTTTCCTTATATTGAAATTGAAACAGCGAATGAAAAAGAATTAGAAGAAGTTGTTTCTCTTTTAGGCTATACACTTGAGGACACTACATCTGCTACAATTTATGAAATTCTACAAAACGAAGGAGCTGTAAAAGGTCTATAATGTTTGGATATGTACTTCCATGTAAGATGGAATTAAAAATGAAGGATTATGAAATATTCAGATCTTATTATTGTGGTCTATGTGTTGCTATAAAAAATTCTTTTGGTGAATTACCTAGATTAGTTTTGAACTATGATATGACCTTCCTTGCTATATTATTAGATTCTTTAAATAATGATAAAAGAAATATTATAAACAATGCTTGTATTATGCATCCTATAAAAAAAAGAACTAAAATTATTAACAATGAAGCTATAAATTATGCTGCTTTTTCAAATGTAATACTTGCATATTATAAACTTATGGATGATGTAGAGGATGATAAATCATTAAAATCTTCTTTTTTTTCTTCAATTCTTAAACCATATATAAAAAGAAACAAGAATGATTATGAAGAAGTTATAGAAAATATTAAAACTAATTTAAATAAGCTTTCCTTAATGGAAAAAGAGAATTTTTCAGATAATATAGATGAAATTTCTCATCCATTTGCAGATATTACAGGTCTTATTATATCTTACTACTATAAAAATGAAGAATTTAGTGAAAATCTCTATTGGTTAGGGTATAATTTAGGTAAATGGATTTATATAATAGATGCATGGGATGATTTAAAAGATGACCTTGAGAAAGGTAAATATAATCCCATAAATGCAGTTTTTAATAAAAAAGATTTGAATTTCAATAAATTTTCTGAAGAAATTTACTTGAGAATTGAAGATTTACTTTTAAGTTGTGGTTATAATTGTACCGTTAATCTTAAAAAACTTCCTCTCAAGAAAAATATTGATTTACTTGATAATATACTTCATTTAGGATTGATTGAGAAAATGGATAATGTTTTGAAAAGGAGTGAAGATCACAATGGAAAATCCTTATGAGATTCTTAATGTAAAAAAAGGTGCCACTAAAGATGAAATTAGAAGAGCATACAAGAAGTTAGCTAAGCAATATCATCCTGATCAATATGATGATAATCCACTTAGAGATCTTGCTGAAGAAAGAATGCGTGAAATAAACGAAGCATATGATACACTTATGAAATCTGCAAGTGAGAGTAATACTCATAGCAGTAGAAGTAGCTCTTATACTAATAATAACACTTATAATACACAAAGTTCACACACTAACACTAACACTAACAACAACTATAATCAACAGAATTATCAATCTCAAAACTTTTATGAAAATATAAGAAATGATATTTATTCTGGAAATTTACGTTCTGCTGAACAGAAACTAAATACAGTAAAGACAAGAGATGCTGAGTGGAATTACCTTATGGGAATATTATTTAGCAAAAAGGGCTGGAATGACAGTGCTAAAAGATATCTATCTGTAGCATGTAGAATGAATCCTTCTCATCCTGAATACAGAAATGCTCTTGAACAAACAAATTTCAGTACAACATCATATAGACAAAATTATTATGGAAGAAGACATAGAGATAATGATATGTTTGATATGTGCTTTAAACTTTGGTGTGCTGATTCTCTTTGCGAATGTGCTGGTGGAGATTTAATTGACTGTATGTAGGAGGATTTTATGAAAAACTCAAGATTTATAGCTCTTGGTGGAGTATTAACTGCTTTAAACATCATAATTCTTTATATGAGTGTATTACTAAATTTTAATAAATTATTTTTCTTATTTATTTCATCCTGCATAGTTGTAACTTCAATTATAATTACAGACAAGAGAACTGCATTTATTAGCTACATGGCAACTTCCCTATTATCTTTATTTTTATTATCTGCTAACTTAGGTATTGCCATTGTATATATTTTAATATTTGGAGCTTATCCTTTTATTAAACTTTTTCTTGAAAGTTGCAGGAATGCCCCTATAGAATTTCTTTTAAAATTATTATTTGTTAACTTAGGGGTACTAATTAGCTTTTTATTATATAGCAAATTATTTGCAGATATTTTTGCATTTAATTTTTCAGTAATAATATTAATAATAGTTCTACAAGTATTATTTATTGTTTATGATTATGCACTTACTACTTATGTAGTATTTATAACTAAAAAGTTTAAAACAGTTAAGAAGATGAAATAATTATTCTCTTGACAGAAAAAAAGGTTAAATGTATAATAACATATATTAATTAAATCGATAATTTAATATGTTACTGCAATGAATAGGAGTAGTAGATTTATTTTGTATTCTCAGAGAGCTGTTGGGTGGTGTGAAACAGTAATGCAAACTTTCGAACTCGCCTTGGAGCATATCTGTAGAAAAACAGATACGGTAAAGCCGTTATACAAATAAGATGGATATTTATATTTATATTTATATCCGAATTAGAGTGGTACCGCGAATTATACTTCGTCTCTTACTGAGACGGAGTTTTTTTATTATAAAAAATGAAGTAGATTTCATTTTATCACAACAAGACTAAAAAACATTTGAGGAGGTCATTATATGGCAAAATATTCAACTGCTATTGATAAAAAATGGCAACAAAAATGGGCTGATACAAACTTATATAAGTTTGATGAAAATAATCTAGATAAAAAACTATATGTTTTAGAAATGTTTTCATACCCTTCTGGAGCTCAATTACATGCAGGACATTGGTTCAACTACGGTCCAGTAGATTCTTGGGCTAGAATGAAAAGAATGCAGGGATACAACGTATTCCAACCTATGGGATTTGATGCGTTTGGATTACCGGCAGAAAACTATGCAATAAAAACTGGAGTTCACCCTAAGGATTCTACTGAAAATAATGTAGCTACAATGGAAGAACAACTTAAAGCTATGGGAGCAATGTTTAATTGGGACCATGAACTTATAACTTGCGATCCTGAATATTACAAATGGACTCAATGGTTATTCTTAAAACTATATGAAAAAGGATTAGCTTACAGAAAGAAAGCTCCTGTGAATTGGTGCCCTAGCTGTAATACAGTTCTAGCTAATGAGCAGGTTTTAGATGGACTATGTGAAAGATGTGATACTGAAGTAACTAAAAAGAACCTTACTCAATGGTTCTTCAAAATTACAGAATATGCTGATGAACTTCTTGATATGATTGATGGACTTGATTGGCCTGAAAAAACTAAATCAATGCAAAAACACTGGATTGGTAGATCAACAGGAGGTCAAATTGAATTCTCAATCGTAGATTCTGAACTATCATTTGAGGTATTCACAACAAGAGCTGATACTTTATTTGGAGTATCTTACGTTGTTCTTGCTCCTGAAAATGAACTTGTAGAAAAGATAACTACACCTGAACAGCTTGAAGAAGTACAAAAATACATTGAAGATACTAAAAAACAATCTGAAATAGAGCGTCAATCAATTACTAGAGAAAAAACTGGAGTATTCTCTGGAGCTTACGCAATTAACCCTATTAACGGAAGAAAAGTTCCAATATGGATTGGTGATTACGTGTTAAATTCATATGGTACTGGTGCTGTTATGGCAGTTCCAGCTCATGATGAGCGTGATTTTGCTTTCGCAACTAAATATAACCTTCCAATTGAGAGAGTTATTGAAGGGGTCGAAGAACTTCCATTTACAGAGCATGGAATAATGATAAACAGTGGTGAATTTGATGGTCTTTCAACTGAAGAAGGTAAAAAAGCTATTCTTGCTTCTCTTAATGAAAAGAATCTTGGTGGTGAAAAAGTTAACTTTAGATTAAGAGACTGGCTTGTTTCAAGACAAAGATACTGGGGTGCTCCAATTCCTGTTGTTTATTGTGATCACTGTGGTACAGTACCTATTCCTGAAGAGCAATTACCAGTTGAACTTCCTTATGACGTTGAGTTTGCTCCAGATGGTAAATCACCACTTGCTAAATGTGAATCTTTCTTAAATACGACTTGTCCAAAGTGCGGTGGAAATGCTACAAGAGAAGCTGATACTCTTGATACATTCGTTTGTTCTTCTTGGTATTATCTAAGATATCCAGATGCAAACAATAAGAGCAATCCATTCGACAGCGGAAAAATCAATGCTATGCTTCCAGTTGATAAATATGTAGGTGGACCTGAGCATGCTTGTATGCACCTTCTATATGCAAGATTTATAACTAAAGCATTAAGAGATATGGGTTACGTGAATTTTGATGAACCATTTAAATCTCTTACACACCAAGGACTTATCCTAGGTGCAGATGGATTAAAAATGAGTAAATCAAAAGGAAACACTATTTCACCAGATGATTATATAAGCAAGTATGGATCTGATGTATTTAGAATGTATCTAATGTTCGGATTCGGTTACACTGAAGGTGGCGCTTGGAGTGATGATGGTGTTAAATCTATAGCACGTTTTGTTGAAAGAGTTGAACGTATAGCAGAAAAAGCTATAGAACGTGTTAATGAGAACGGAATTTCAGATATCACAAAAGCAGAAAAAGAATTAAATTTCTGGAGACATACAGCAATTAAAGGAGTTAGTGAAGACACTGAAAAAATGCAATTTAACACAGCAATTGCTAGAATGATGGAATTAGTTAATGCTTTCAATAAGTATTTAAATGAAAAAACTATTAATCCATCTTTCCTAAAAGAATGTTTAATTGACTTTATCAAATTACTTGCTCCATTTGCACCTCACTTCTCAGAAGAGTGTTGGGAATCATTAGGTATGGATTACTCTGTATTCAACGACAAGTGGCCTGTATTCGACGCTTCTGCCCTTGTTAAAGATGAAGTTGAGATAGCAATCCAAATAAACGGTAAAATAAAAGCTAAGATTAATATCCCAACAGGTTTATCTGAAGATGAAATAAAAGAAGCTGCTTTAGCTAATGATACTATTAAAGATTCTACTGAAGGTAAAAATATTATTAAAGTAATCGTTATAAAAGGAAGACTTGTTAATATAGTAGCTAAGTAAAAAAAGCCCTGATGGGCTTTTTTTAGTTGACAGTTGACAACGGACAGTGGACAACGATGGATGTTTTGCTCCGCAAAACTATATCTTATTGTTCTTTAGGAGAAAACGTTTTTACTCATTTTATCTTCAGATAAAATATTGTAATTTTCATATAAATTTTATCTCTAAAAAACAAATCTTATTGATTATAACAAATAGCATATTCTTAATCATATATATGAGTTCCACTCATTGTACTTATTTACTAACTCTATTATTGTTTTAAAAATAGTATCAAATTCAATTTTAAGATATTTGTAAAAACATAAAAAACTGATTATAGATTATAATCAGTTTTATATATATTAATATTCAAGAATCCAATATTGACTTTTAACTACAATGTTTCATCCCAAATGAAACGAGTAAACCTACATTGTCCAAGGAATAATAAAATTATGCTCTGTTAAACAACTGTGTTGAAAAATCTATATATAAAAAAGTGCTTAGTGAAGCACTTTTTAGCGTCTTATATTTGAATTGTGTCTTATTCTTTTTCATTTTACTTATCTGATTTAATTATGGTTTTTCTAAACATTCCACCTATCCCTTCAGCAATAACCCCCAAAAGTATTAATGTTCCAAACCAGTGCCAAAAGTCCTGAAACACAAACTCTAATATTTCTAACATAAAATATTCCCCCTTAATATTTAGCCATATAATCATGATGCGAAACTATTTAAATATTATATCAAAAGGCTTCGCATATTAGCGTATATCAACAATAATTTTTAACAGAGCCTAAAATTAAAATTTCTCGGAGAGAAATGTCCTTCGTTGTCAACTTTAAACTGTCCACTGTCCACTATGTTTTTAATTTTTGACTCCTTTATTATGTAAAGCTTTTTCCGTAGTATTTAATAGTTCACTAAATTGAATAATATTCCCCTCTTCAATAAGTGAGTCCAGAGTTTTTCTAAATCTAGCTGCCTCTGTAGATTTTCCTACTGAAGATAACATTTCTATATTTCTCACTATGTCAGAAACCAAACTTGATTTTATTCCAAACAACTTCTGAGCATCTTTTATTTCTTCCTTAATCTCTAACATTTCCTGATCTAGTCTAAAGGCTGCATCTGCTGCACTTTTAAGTTTTTTCTTTATGTGTGGAGGAATATTATGTTTGTATTTATAATTAAGTGAATGTTCTATTGTAGCCCAAAAATTCATTGCTAAAGTTCTTACTTGAAGTTCCGCCAATATCACTTTAACGCCATCTGACATATTAACTGGATATTTTATTATAATATGATAACTTCTATAACCACTATTTTTAACATTATCAACATAATCTTTCTCATAAATAATTTGCATATCTTGTCTTTTTCTAATCATATCTATTACTTTATCAATATCATCAACAAACTGACACATAATTCTTAAGCCTGCAATATCCTCAATTTCATATTGAATTCTTTCTAATGGAATGTCAAATTTATTTGCTTTCTCTAAAAGGCTAGACATTTCTTTAACTCTGCCCGTTACAAATTCTATTGGCGAATAAGTTCCTCTTTTTTTGCATTCTTTTCTTATACTTCTAAACTTAATCTTTAATTCATCTATTGCTTGCTCATAGGGCATTGTAAACTTCTTCCAATCCATTGCCACCATCAAATCACCCTTCTAATAAATATATTAAATATCTGTATTAATAAATCGATTACATGAATATTAGTTCATAATAAAGCACAAAAGCGAGTTGAAAATTGAAAGTTGAAAGTTGAAAACGTAGGATATTTCTCTTCGAGAAATTTTAATCATATTGTTCTTCGGATAAAAATAATTTACTCGTTTCATCTTGATGAAACCTTGTATTTAAAATTACAATATTTTATCTAAAGATAAAATAAATAAACCCCTATTGTTCTAAAGAACAATAAAATGTAGTTTTGCGTAGCAAAACCTCCATCGTTTTCCATTTTCCACTTTCAATTTCCAAGTTATCTTTTACGTCTCAATGTTTTTCTATCATGACTTTTTACACTAAACTAAATTTCTAAAAATATTATATACTTATATTATATAACATTTTACTAATTCTTTTAATCTTTTTATTTTAAGGATAATTTTTTTTTGATATAATTAATGAAGTAACTCATTATGAGGGAGGCATACAGTGGATAATAAATTATTTGAAGAATTAAAAGAAATTGGTTTTAAAAATATAGATGCCATAGATATTTACAAAAAAGAACTAAAAGATGAACCTGTCATCGAGAAAAAAATCAATATGGAAACCTATTTATATGATAGAACAGTGGTTTGTCCAGTTTGCGGTGATAGTTTCAAAACACCTTCAGTAAAATCCTCAGCATATAAAACCTCAGGTAAAGAAAGTGATTTTTATATAAATTACACTTTAATAAACCCATATTTTTATGATGTATGGTTATGTAATGCTTGTGGTTATGCTGCTATGAAAAGTGATTTTGATAGACTCTCTCAATCTGAGAGAAAAACAATTCTTGAAAATATCACTAGCCAGTGGACTGGCAGGAAATATCCTAGAGTTAGAGATGAGAATCATGCAATTGAACGCTACAAAATATCATTATTAAATTATATAGTTAGGAAATCAAAAAATAGTACGAAAGCAATAACCTGCCTTAAAATAGCATGGATGTATAGACTTAAACCTGAAGAAAAGTTCAGACCTTTAGAAATAAAATTTATGGAAGAAGCCCTGACTGGATTTAAAGAAGCTTATTACAATGAAGTTTTCCCTATATATGGTATGGATAAATACACCACAATGTATCTCATAGGAGAATTATATCATCGTATAAACGATTACGATAATGCTCTAATATGGTTGAGTAATGTTCTAACCACCCCTGGTGTTAAATCCTCATTAAAAGACCTAGCTCGAGATCAAAAAGATATTATAACAATAAAAAAGAAACAGAAAGAACTCGCTGAAAATAATGATACTGAAACTCATGACCCACTGGTTCAAGATTTATCGGAAAAAACTGATTCAAGTAATAAAAAAGGATTGTTCGGAAAACTCTTCGGGAAAAAATAATAAACTTGTAAAGCAAATGTATAATGGATAATTGATAATGTATAATGAAGGATGGTTCTGACTTAAGTCAGAACCTTTATTTTATTATTCTTTAGCCCAAGGGATTTTGACTCATTTTATCTATGATAAAATATTGTATTCTCCATTGAATATTTCATTTCAAAATTAATTTATTAAATTTCTTAGCAAAAAAATCAACTTAAAGTTACTCTTAATTTTAGTAAACCCTTATTTAATACAATTCTAATTTTTTCTAATGAAATTTTAATCTTCTATTAAGGAGGCTATAATCTAAAGAACTTATAATATAATCATCAAGTGAAAGAAAAAAATAAATTTGGAGGGATAAATTATGAATATTACTTTAGAAAAAATAGATGAATTAAGAAGTAGGGCTAAGGTTAGTTATACAGAAGCTAAAGAGGCTTTAGAAATGTTTGATGGGAATATAGTAGATGCTTTAGCTTATCTTGATAAAAATGATAAGGTTAAATCAAAAGGATACAACAAATCGTATGAAAATATTGGGGCTACAGCTAAGGAGTTATGTGATAAAGGATTTAAAACAAGAATTATAGTTAAAAAAGATGATGTAGAAAAGATAAATCTTTCAGCTAATGTAGCGGCAATTTGTACAGTAATAGGATTTCATGCAGTTATACCATTAAGTTTAGTAGCTTTAGCTACAGGGCATAAATTTGAGATTCAAAAAGGTGATAAAAAAGATGAGAAGGTTGAAGAGGTTCCACAATTACTAGAAAAGAATCAATGAACAGTGTCCCTAAATGATAGATGTAAATAAAGTTAATGATTTAAAAAATGGGCAGTCTAAAAATGATTAATAATCATTTTTAGACTGCCCATTTTCTTGATTTTTCTCTATAAAAACATTGTATTCCAAATACAATGTTTCATTAAAATGAAACGAGTAAACCACTTTTATCCAAGGAACAATAAAATTAAGATTTCACAGAGTGAAATGTCCAACACTCTCAATTCTCCATTCTCAATTCTCAATTATGTTTTTATAGTATTATCACTGGGTCAAAGTCAATATGATCTACTGAAGTTAAAATAAATTCTATCCCTTCATATTCCCCTTCAAAAGCATTCTTTGTTCCTATCCCATGTAAGTGTCCATAAATTACTTTTTCTACTTCATATGTCTTAAATAAGCCTATGAATTCATTATCTTCTCTCTTCTCGTTAAAGGGAGGATAATGAGTAACAAATATTATTTTATTATATCCCGCATCTTTAGCAGCTTTTAAGGACAGTTCCGCTCTTATACATTCCCTATTATAAATTTTTCTATCTTTATCTTCTTTAAAATTATATCCACCAGGACAAATCCATCCCCTAGTACCACATATAGCATATTCACCATATGGGAAAAAATTATTTTGTATAAACATCATATTATCGTAAAGAGAATTAAGCTTTTTTATGCCACTCCACCAATAATCATGATTTCCTCTAATGAGCATCTTATTACCAGGTAATGAATTTAACCATTCTAAATCTTTAAACCCTTCCTCTTTACTCATGCCCCATGATATATCTCCACCGATAATTACAGTATCACTATAAGATATCTTATTAATCCAGTTTTCCTTTATTCTCAAGTGATGATCAACCCACTTCTCACCAAAAATCCCCATAGGTTTATCTACTCCAAATGATAGATGTAAATCAGATATAGCGTATAAAGCCACTATTTATCACCCTCTACTTTCTCGTCTAATTCCATTACATAAGCAAGAATATTAGCTACAACATCATATAGTTCTGTAGGGATTTCTTCACCACATTCTACGTTAGTAAGTAATTCTGCCAATTCTTTATTTTCTATTGTTGGAACAAAATTTGCTTCAGCTTCTTCAATTATCTTTTCAGCAATTTTTCCAACACCAGCCGCCGTAACAATAGGCGCTTCCATATTGGCTTCGTATTTAAGCGCTGCTGCTTTTTTTCTTTCTCTCATGTAATCACATCCTTTTAAACTTTAACATTTAAAACACTAAAATTATCATCTTCAAAAAAATCGTTACAATTTATAATATTTATCTCTTCTTCTCTCTCTTCAACACTTATATTTATTAAAAATTTACTATCATCAAATTTATCTTCTAATTTACTTTTAGTCATTTCCACAACTTTTTTCCATTTTGAATCACATTTTAAGTTAATACTAAGGTTATAATTTTTTATTTTAATCAAACTGTCAATTGTACCAATATTTTTTGTTTTTAATGATACAATCATTTTAACATTTTTTGAATCAATTTTCTTTTCTTTTTTTCGTTCATCTTTAATTATAAATTTAAAAGGATATTCTTCATTATTATGTTTAAAAGGACTATCAAAGTAATAATATTCATTACTTATAGAATTAAATACTTTTATCTTATTAATATTATTGTTTATAAATCCTTGTAATTTATCCATTAATTCATTACTTTCATTATTATCTTTTGATAAAATCATTTTTAAAATTTCTTTTGAATCTTTAAGAACTTCATTAATATCTTTTTTAATTTGATCAGATGTAATTAATTTTGGATCTTTTAATATTTCTTTTTTTATATCATCTTTTATTGTTTCTTTATCAATATGCTCCTTGTTAGTACCTTCTTTTACTGTATTTTCTTGTCCTTTATCATTTTCAATCTCTTTAAATGATATTTCACTCTTAAGTTCTTTCAATCTTTTCAAGTCATCTTCAGAGCTTTCTTGTAAAATATCACTAATCATTTTTTCTATAAATTCAATTTTCTTGTTTTCACTGGTACTATATTTATTAATAGCATTAAACACTGTGTTTTTATTTAATCTTGCAAAAAGTTCATTTTGCTCATTATTATTAATATTATATCCCTTATATCCACTAGTACCATTCTTATCAAGCAACCCCTCATTAGCCAATATTTCTTTCATCTCTTTTAAACTACTAAACATATTCTCCTTATTTGTAGCCATATTCTCGAGAATTTGAATATTTTTGCTGCTTGGAGTTATATTATTCTTTAAAAGAAATATAAGTGATTTAGTATCAATATTTTTTATTTTATCTAAAGAGTCACAAATAAGTTTACTATATAATTCACTTTTTTCACCTTGTAACCCTTTATTTGAAATGAACTTTTGAGCGAATTGTGTTTTTTCATCATTATTCTCATTTAATCTAGTTTGAAATTGCAAAAGACTTTTCATTGAAAATATATTTTCCTTTGTTAAAGACATTTTGTATTTAACCATTAGTTTCAGTAAGTTAATTGTTTCCTGATCCTTTTTTAAACCTAACTTTTCAATAATGGAATCAACAGAATTTTTTTCACTTTCACCGTCTAAAAATCCCTCAACCACTTTTAACTGCAATTTTCCTTCTTTAAATCCAGAAACTTCAAACTTTGCGAATTTATTTAATAACTCTAAATCTATAGGTTCATCTAACTCAGCTTCAAATTCCCATCCATCTATAGTTCTAAGTAAAACGGTTTTATTATCACTAGTTCCTTTTACTTTTGCTCTAACAATTTCGCCTTCATTAAAGGATATCTTTTTATGTATCCTTTTTTTATCTATCTGCCTTAAGCCAGAAATACTTCTGATATCGGACATATTCTCCCCCCTATATCCATAAACCTTGTATTATCGATATTTCAGATTAAACTTAAATTTATTCATTTAATTTATTAATTGTGTATTGCACACTGAGAACTTAAAAACTCTCTTTCTTATGTCTTTTGAATAAATAAGTTTTTTAAGTATGAAATCTATTTTTATATATTACTATTATCGAAGATTATTAAGTTATTTAAACAGTAAATCATCACAAATGCTTAAATTCCAGCAATTAACGAACTTCCCTATCTTTACCGCAAAACATAAAAACCCAATTTCAGCTTACTAATCTTCCACAATATGAAAGCTGAACTTGGGCTTATATTGAATATAGAGTATCTATTCTATTCAAAAATCACTTTAAAATATTTTTTCTTACCTCTTTTAACCAAAATGATTCCATCTTTAATATCATCTTCACTTATAATTCTATTTATATCAATAACTTTTTCGTCATTTATAGAAAGTCCACCCTGTTCTACTAATCTTCTACCTTCTTTTTTGGAAGGAATAATTTTTCCAGCGTTTAATACATCAAGAACGCCTTTTCCTAATTCTTCTTTACCCAAAATAACAGTAGGAACGTTATCTAAGTTAACGCCTCCTCCAAATAAAGTTTTAGCAGCATCCTCAGCTTTTTTAGCTTCTTCTTCGCCATGTATAAGTTTAGTTACTTCAAAGGCAAGTCTCTCTTTTGCTTTGTTAATCTCTGCCCCTTCAAGAGAAGAAAGTTGTTCTACTTCATCCATAGGTACAAAAGTTAAAAGAGATAAGCATTTCTTTACATCACTATCATCAACGTTTCTCCAATATTGATAAAAATCATATGGTGATGTTTTTTCAGGGTCTAACCAAAGAGCTCCACTTTCAGTTTTACCCATTTTCTTACCTTCACTATTAGTAAGTAATGTACATGTCATTGCATATACTTGCTCAGATTCTTTTCTTCTAACTATATTCATACCTGCTAACATATTAGACCATTGGTCATCTCCACCAAGCTGCATAGTACAATTATATCTTTTATACAATTCATAGAAATCATATCCTTGCATAAGCATATAGTTAAATTCTAAAAAGGATAATCCTTTTTCTAATCTTTGCTTAAAGCATTCAGCTGTTAACATTTTATTAACTGAGAAGCATACACCTACTTCTCTTAAAAAATCCACATAATTTAAGTTTAATAACCATTCTGCATTATTAACTAATATGGCCTTATCATCTTCAAAATCAATAAGTCTTGATAACTGCTCTTTTATACAACTAACATTATGCTCTATTTCTTCTTTAGTCAACATCTTTCTCATATCAGTTTTTCCAGAAGGATCACCAATCATAGCTGTACCGCCACCAACTAAAGCTATAGGTCTATGTCCGCCTTTTTGCATATGTGCCATAAACATCATTGCAATAAAGTGACCTACATGTAAACTGTCTGCTGTTGGGTCAAACCCTATGTAAAATGTTACCTTTTCATTATTTAAAATATCTTTTATGTTATCATGAGTTGTTTGCTTGATATATCCTCTTTCACATAAAATATCATAAACATTTCCCATTCGTATTCCTCCCTATTCTAAATATACCTTCTCTTATTATAACCTTAAATGAAATTTTTGCAACATAAAGGAGTGAAACTATTAAGCTAGAAATCAAAGTTAAAACAATATTATTATTCATTTTCAGAAAAAAAAAAGGATTGAACTTTCGTTTCAATCCTTTTAATATGTTTATTTCATAAACTCAACATTATACGAATTTAAATATTCAGGGATTTCATCAATTCTAATACTTATGTTAATATGCATATTTATTTCAAATTTATCTGATAGCCATTGAATTCTTTTTAATAATTCTTCACACTCATGAATACTACTAGAAGTAATTTTTAGAAGACCATCTATAAACATCTCTTCTATGTCATAATCTTCAGAAATTGCACCACTCAAGAAGCCATAAAATTCATCATAATTCTTTAATCCAAATTCATCTGTTGAAATAAATCTAATATTCCTATCAAGCTCATAACTCATTTTATCATCATCATCAATATAAACTAAATTACCTTTGCGCTTGCTAACCTTTTCATTGGCTAATTTAATCAGTGATTTTGTTTTGCCGCTACCTATTCTACCACAGTATAACTGTATCATTTTGATAACCCCCTTCAAAATTCTGAATTTTTTGATTATTAAGTATATTATACAGCATTTTAGCTTCCTTTTCAAATAAGGTACCCAAAGTCAAGAGATTATAATAATAACTGGACTCTGGGCACCTTATTTTTACTTTCTATATGTAACTTGGTCTTTACCACTTCTTTTGCTTATATATAAACATTTATCCGCTACACTTACTACACCATCAATATTTTCTGAATCATATGGATAAAATCCAATACCAAAACTCATAGTTGTTATAACTTTTTCTCCATTAAAATATAAGGAGTTTTCTTTAATTTTTTCTCTTAGTTCCTCTATTCTCTCATAAACTTCTGCTTTACTTCCAACTTGATCAATATATACTATTAACTCTTCTCCTCCATATCTAGCGAGAATATCTTTTTCACCAATATTATCTTGAATTACGCTAGTTATATTATTGAGTACATTATCTCCAAATTGATGTCCATACCTATCGTTAATTTTCTTAAAATCATCAATATCCATCATTACTAGTGCAAATTTAATATTAGAGTTATCTGAAAGCTTCTTATCTAATTGATCAAAAAAGAATTTTCTATTATAAATATTTAAAAGAGGGTCTCTTCTTGAACTTTCTCTTATTGTCATGTATAGAAAATTATTGTCTAAAGCTATTCCAATATGGTTTGAAATAGTAGTTAAAAAATTCATGTGATCAGAACTTAAAAATCCCCACATACTATGTTCCACTACTATATATCCAAGGGCTGTACCTCTAAAATTTATTGGAACACCTATTATAGAGTGATTTTCTCCATGATCATCTTCAGATTTTTTATGAGATTTACAATTTATTATAAATGGATTCCTATCATCAAGTATATCATAATAACTTTTTTGGTGATTTTCAAAAGATTCTTTACTTATATTAGTTGCTTCTACAACAAATTTTTCATCTTTTTTAATATAAATAGTTGAATATTCAACCCCCAATATCCCAACAATCATATCATTAATTTTAGGAATCAAATCACTTTCACTTACGTTCAGATTTATATATTTACTTATCTCCATTACATTAGTAATAGCATCTATTTTTTTTTCTAAAACCTCTACCTTATTATTTAAGAGTTCTATTGTACTCTCAGCAAAACTTTTATATGTTTCAAACTCTTCTTTAATTTTTATATAATTAAAGTTATTTCCATGTAATTCATCCATAAAAAAATCAAACCCCTATTTTTATTAGTCACTACTATTACTTCTATTTTTATTATTAAAAATCCTTCATATATAGAAATTTTTTTTTGAATATTATTATAAATTATGCAAATAATAAGAAAATAACTTTCAGATTGGTGTGATAATATGAATTTTCTAAGATTTATTGGAGCATTTGTTCTCCTTACTTGGTTGATTATGCTTTTATTAAGTTTAGGCGGAGCGTTTATAAATGTCCTATTAGTATTAGCTGTAGTAATATTTATAGTCGATGCCTTTACCACTTATAAACGAAGAGGGTAATAAAAAAATGCACGCTACCGCGTGCATTTTTTAATGTAGAATTGATAATGTATAATGGATAATGATTGACATTTCTCTCCGAGAAATTTTAATTTTGTTGCTCCCTGGACAATAAGATTTTTCTCGTTTCACCTTTAGTAAAACATTGTACTTTAAATACAATATTTTATTCTTAATAAAATGAGTAAAAAGATCTTATCCTAAAGAACAATAAGATATAGTTTCTGCTTAAGCAGAAACATCCATCATTCTCAATTCTCCATTCTCAATTCTCAATTTTTTTTAATATTTACGCTTTTCCTATAGAAGAAAGAACTAAACCTGGATTATGTTCTAATGCAAATCCAATTCCCCATTCACTTTGGAATAAAAGAATACTTCTATCTTTTATATCTTTAACAAGTCTCGTATCACTTGTTAAGCTTAATTTTTGAACTGGAACTGGACTTTCTTCAATCCATCTAATGTTAGAGAATGCTAATTGCTCTAGTTTTATGTCAACATTATATTCATTTTTCATTCTATATTCTAAAACTTCAAATTGAAGAACACCAACAACACCAACAATAATCTCTTCTACTCCAATATTAGGTCTTTTAAATACTTGAATAGCCCCTTCTTGAGATATCTGTGTTACCCCTTTTATAAATTGTTTTCTTTTCATAGTGTCTACTGGTTTAACTCTAGCAAAATGCTCTGGTGCGAAACTTGGAATTCCTTCAAAAGAAAATTTATTAGAATTCTTGCATAATGTATCTCCAATATTAAATATACCTGGATCGAATACACCGATAATATCTCCTGCATATGCTTCTTCAACAATCTCTCTATCTTGAGCCATGAATTGTTGTGGTTGAGATAATCTAACCTTTTTACCACCTTGAACATGATTAACCTCAATTCCCTTTTCAAATTTACCTGAACATATTCTCATAAATGCGATTCTATCTCTATGGGCTTTGTTCATATTTGCTTGTATCTTAAATACAAATGCTGAGAATGGCTCTTCATATATATCAACTTCACCTTTATCCGATTGTCTTGCTGTAGGTGCAGCTGTCTGCTTCAAGAATTCTATTAGGAATGGCTCAACACCGAAGTTTGTTAATGCACTTCCAAAAAATATCGGTGAAAGTTTTCCTTCTCTAACTGCTTCAACGTCAAAATCGTCACCTGCGTAGTCTAATAATTCGATATCTTCCATAAGCTTTTCATAGAAAGCAGGACCAATATATTCTAATAATCTTTCTTCTTCATCTAGTCCAATTCTATCAACTGATACTTGTTCTTGACCATGTTTACCACCACTAAATACAAGAACCTCTTTAGTTACTCTGTTATATACACCTTTAAAGTTCATTCCACATCCAATAGGCCAATTCATTGGATATGTTTTAATACCTAATTCATTTTCAAGTTCTTCTAATAACTCATATGGATCCTTAATTTCTCTATCAACCTTATTTACAAATGTAAATATAGGAGTTTCTCTTAGAGCACAAACGTGGAATAATTTTCTTGTTTGTGCCTCTACACCTTTAGCACCGTCAATTACCATTACAGCATTATCTGCTGCCATCAATGTTCTATAAGTATCTTCACTGAAGTCTTGGTGTCCTGGTGTATCTAATATATTTATACAAAAACCATCATATTTAAACTGCATTACAGATGATGTAACAGATATTCCTCTTTGTTTCTCAATCTCCATCCAGTCAGATACAGCATGCTTAGCTGACTTTCTAGACTTAACAGTACCAGCCTCTCTAATAGCTCCTCCGTATAAAAGGAATTTCTCAGTTAGTGTGGTTTTACCTGCATCCGGGTGAGAAATTATAGCAAACGTTCTTCTTTTTTTGATTTCATTAACTATATTACTCAACTTTCATTCGCTCCTCTTATTTTATAGTATAAAAATGAAGGCTTTGCCTTATAGAGATTCCAGTTCAATAGTTAATTTATACAAGTACAAAACACCTTAAACCGTAGTGATTTTGATACATGTATAAATTAAATTTCACTATGGAATCTCTATAGCAAAGCCTATGCATCTTTCTTTAAGTTTTCTTCCATATTTACTAACTGCATGATTTCCAATACTTCAGCAGCTCTATCTTTTGTATTTCCAGTTAATTCAACATAAGGCACTTTTTCATTATCTATAAATTGCTTTATAGCATTATCAATAGCTATAGCTAGCTCTTCATCTTGCCATCTAACGCCATCTTTTTTATATCCGAATTCTCTAGGTACATAAAAAATATAATCGTATTTATTTATATCTCTCAAAGCATGATTATAAAGATCTTTTAATATTTCAATTTCCTTAGTAGTTCTTTTCTTATCACCTAACATAAATCTACCATAAATGTATGGTAAAAATGTTGCGTAATCTGTTATCGCATAATCAAACTCTTCAAGTTCTTTGTCTATACACATCTGTCCTAAATATATACCATATTGCTCACTAATCGTCTCAATCATACCTTTATCCTTAAGATACTTAGTAGAATATTCTGGTATGCACCCAACGCTTAAACCCATTATTTTCATATCAACATAAAGTTGCTGCATCAATGTAGTTTTACCGCATCTAGGTCCACCAATGATAGCAATTCTTACAGTCATCACCTTGACCCCCTAAAGTTTTGTACACTACATTATATCAGCTAAACTCCAAACATTCAATAAAAAAAATAAATTCTTATTCATATACCTTAAGGTAATTTTTTCATTAATAACATACCACTATAGGCTATTTTCCATATACTTGAAATGCGAATATTCGTATCTCAAAACCCTTTGAATCGTTCGTGTTTATCTAGGTATAAATCCTACTTTTTTCATAACTTTCCTTAAAGTTTTATTAGCTACATAACTTGCCTTTTGAGCACCACTCTTGTAAATCTCCTCTAACTCTTTTTTGTTAGACATAAGTTCATTAACTCTTTCTTGTATTGGCTGCAATTCACTAATAATTACCTCAGCAACATCTTTCTTGAAATCAGCATATCCTTTATCAGCATATTCTTCAACAATCTCCTCAGGTTTAACCCCTCTAATAGTACCCATAATATTTATTAAGTTCTTAATACCAGGCTGGTCATCTGTGTAGTTTACCTTACCTACTGTATCTGTTACAGCTCTACTAATTTTCTTTCTTATAACCTCAGGTGGATCCATGATAAGAATGTATCCATTAGGATTTTCATCTGATTTAGACATCTTCTTTTCAGGATTCTGAAGATCCATTATTTTAGATGCTTGTTTATTAACATATCCTTCTGGAATTTTAAAAGTATCGCTGTACGCATTGTTAAATCTCATAGCAATATCTCTTGCTAATTCAAGATGTTGAATCTGATCCTTTCCTACTGGCACAAGTTCAGTTTGATAAAGAAGTATATCCGAAGCCATTAATACAGGATAAGTAAATAAACCTGCTCCTATACTCTCTCCACCTTTTGCTGATTTATCTTTATATTGAGTCATTCTTCCTAATTCACCCATATATGAATTACATGTTAAAACCCATGAAAGTTCACTATGCGCTGGAACATGAGATTGAATAAATAATGTATTTTTCTCTGGCTCAATTCCAGCTGCTATATATATTGCTAAAACTTCTAAAGTTCTTCTTCTTAAATCTTTAGGTGTTTGTTTTACAGTTATTGCATGCATATCTACCACACAATAGAAACAATCATATTGATTATCATCTTGAAGTTTCACCCAATTCTTTATAGCTCCTAGATAATTTCCTAATGTTAAATCTCCAGATGGCTTTATTCCACTGAATATAACTTTTTTATTTTCCATAACTCTACCTCCGTCTATTAAATATTTTTTGTTCAAAAAAATTTGTTATTCTAAAAATAAATCTTAATTGAAAAATTTTAAAGAAATTGAGAGTGTAGAATGGAGAATTGAGAATGAACGACATTTCTCTTCGAGAAATTTTAATCTTATTGTTCCTTGGACAATGAGATTTCACTCGTTTCATCAATGCTGAAACATTTTATTTTAAATACGATATTTTATTTTTAAATAAAATAAGTAAAATCCCTTTATTCTAAAGACCAATGTTAATGTAGATTCTGTGACAGCAGAATCATCCATCATTCTCAATTCTCAATTCTCAATTCTCAATTTGTTTTCAATAAAAAAGTCCTATAAACTATACACATAGTTTATAGGACGTATTTACACGTGTTGCCACCTATTTTCAAGAATAAAATTCTCCTCAATACAGATACATACATATCCTGCTTTTATAACGTAAAGCCAACGTCGTCAACTACTCAGGAACATTCCTTTTCATCTTGATTCTCCGAGATCCATTCATTTTGAACATAATTATTATCATCTCACCAACTGATAATTCTCTGTAAATCTGTTTTCAAAACTACTAATTCTCTTCTAAGAATTTATAAATTTTATTGTAATTAAAATATATTATTTTATAGTACATATTAAACCTTTTAATAAAAATTGTCAATATATAATTTCTTTTTTATAAGTTTTTTTTTCTTTCATGTGGAATACTATAGATATCGCAGTTCGTTAATTTATATTAAAAAAAGTAATTTTGAAAGGATGTTTTATATGGAAAGATATTCTAAAGAAACAAAAAATAATCTTTATGGACCTCATCAACGTGAATTTCTAGAAGCAGGAGAAAAACAGGTATTATCTCAAGGACCGCAAGATCATGTTGCTCTTCCTGATAATGTTGTAGATCCTATAGTAAGTAATAATATTGCACAAGCTGAATTCGATTATACTTATGACTCAATATTAAAAACTTCTGAAGACGAAGAAGAAACATACTAAAAAGAAATGGAGAATGGAAAATGTAGAATGGAGAATGATGGATGCTTCTGCCTTTAGGGGCAGAAGCTACATTTTATTGTTCTTTTGGACAAGAAGTTTTTACTAATTTCATTTAAAAATAAAATATTGTATTTTAAGTACAATGTTTCATTACAAATGAAACGAGTTAAATTTTCTTGTTAGTTAAACAATAAGATGTAGGTTCTGACCTTTGGTCAGAACCATCCATCATTCTCCATTATCAATTATACATTATACATTTGTTTTAAAAGGTTATTATCACTTCATAATTTCCTTTTTCATAAAGTGGTATATAATCTTCATTAAAGCGTTCCCCATTTATAATAATCTTATAACGCTCTCCTTTCTTAAGAGTTATATTATATATGGCCTCTTCATTTTTATATTTTATTTTAAATTCTTCCCATGAATCTGGTACCTTTGGATTTATCATTATTTTTTGCCCTTCAATAATTTTAAATCCTAATAAGTACTCAATTCCTAATCTGTAATACCAAGAGGCACTTCCTGTATACCAACTCCATCCTCCCAATCCAATATTACTTTCATTAGAATATACATCTGCACATGTAACATATGGTTCTTTTTTATATGTTTCACAATCTCTTAAGTGCTTAGTTTTATTAATTGGATTTATCATAGACATAAGCCTATAACCTTTTTCCTCTTGATTCAACATAATATAAGCAATAATTCCCCAAATTACACCATGAGTATATTGACCTCCGTTTTCTCTTATTCCACTAATATATCCTTTAATATATCCTGGTTCTTCTTTGCAATTACGAAATGGTGGATCTAAGAGTTTTATTAATCCATTTTCATAGTCTACTAAGTATTTTTCAGCACTTTCCATAGCTTTTTGTGTTTTCTCTTTTTCACCTACATTGCTTATTACACTCCATGCTTGAGATATCATATCTATTATACAATCTTCATTTTGCCATGAACCTAATGGAGTTCCGTCATCAAAATATGCTCTTCTATACCATTCGCCATCCCATGCACTTGTATTAATGGCTCTTTCAATATCAAAAGAATTTTTCATTAATTCATTTACTAAGTCATTTGCTCCCTTGAATTTACATAATTCAATAAATTTCAATATGATATCGTATAAAAATTCTCCAAGCCACACACTCTCTCCTCTACCTTTATTACCAATATTGTTCATTCCGTCATTCCAGTCTCCACACCCCATTAGTGGCAGGTTATTATCACCAAATCTACATCCTCTTCTTATAATTTTTATACATTTATCAAAAAGAGTGCCCTTCTCTTTTCCCTCTTCATAAATACCATATTTTTCGCATTCATTTTCTTTCAATGCTTCTCCATCTAAGTAGGTGGTTTCTTCATCTAAAATACTATAATCGCCACTTTTACTTATATACTCAATAACTACATAAGGTAACCATAGCAGGTCATCACTGAATCTAGTTCTTATTCCACTTCCAATATATTGATGCCACCAATGGAGAACATCTCCTTCTTTGAACATTCTTTTTGATGCTTCTAAAATATATTTTCTCACTTCTTCTTTATTGAAAATAATTATTGGAATTAAATCTTGAAGTTGATCTCTAAATCCATATGCTCCTCCACTTTGATAAAAGGCACTTCTTGCTTTATATCTACAACTATAGATTTGATAAATAAGCCAACTGTTCATCATTATATCAAAAGATGGATCTGGTGTTTCAACCTGTAATTTATTAACCATACCCTTCCAATATCTCTGAGTTCTTAAATACTCATATGAAGCAGAATCATGCTCATTGCATGTTTTAATAAGTTCCTCAATTTCAGCTATTGTCTCACCAGCACCTAAAATAATATGAATATCCTTCTCTTCATTTTCTTTTAAACTTACACTGCTCTCTGAGTATAGGCAACTACTGTTATTTATTCCTACAACTTCATATATATTATTCATCATAATTCCTTTTGGATAAGAAATACTGCCGCCTTTAATTACTTCATATCTATCACCAGTAAATTTTACATTAACACCATCTAATATTTTCAAGAAAACCTTGCTATTTTTAAAGGAAAAGTTATAAGGATTATCTGCGTAAATATATTCATATTCTCTATTAATATTGGTTCTGATATACCTTCTATTGCCACCTTCATTTACTCCAAGAACTAAACCAGCAAAGTACATTAAAGTGAAATCTTTTTTACATGACTCACTATTTTTAATTTTTACATGTATATGTTTTATATTTTTTTCACTATTCATAAATACAATCATTTTAAAATAGGTTCCATTATAAACATATTCAAATTTAGAATATCCTAAGCCATGCTTAATTTTTCTTTCACCTTCATCATTAAAAGGAGCTTTTGTTATCGAAAATATTTTCCCCTCATTGTTATCTCGAATATATAAATATTCTTCCCCTAAATCTGTAATTTCGTTATTATTCCATGGGGTAATTTTAAATTCTCTACTATTTTTAAACCATGTATACATTGTTCCTCTCTCACTTGCAATAAACCCCATATCATCATTTGATATTACATTACACCAAGGAGAAGGAGTATTTAATTTCCCTTTTAAAATAATATCATAACTCTTATCTCCAACATTAAAGCCACCATAACCATTAAAAAATTTTAATCCTTCATGTTTTTCACCTAATTTTTCATGATTGCTATTATCAATAAAAACTTGATTTTTCTCTTCTTCTAAGGTATCTTTCTTTTCAAAAGGTATCTGAATAAACAATGGTCCTTCAATATCATTAAATTGCAAAACACTAACATACTTGAATACATCAATATCTTTCTTATCTAACTCATAATAATTTTTTATGTAAATTCCACCATTATTGTTTATTACATCTCCAACATTAGCTCTCTCAATCTCTGAATATACGGCATCTTTTATTGGCTGATTATATCCTTGTTGTTCCCTACATAAAATCAATATGTCGAACTTAAAATCTAACATCTTCAAATATTGATATACTTTTAATAATTGTTTGATATGAGACAACCCAGTACATTTATTAATTTCAAATTGTATTATAGGATAATCACCTGATATACCATACTTCCATAAATCTTGTTGAGTACCCAGGTAATCTCCTTCTTTTAAGTCACATGTATTTCTTTTTCCAAAAATAAGCTTGGAACAAATATTCATTATCAGCTGATAGCTTGCAGAACTTATATCCATTATTTCTAGATTGTTAAAACATTTTTCTTCAAAACCTTTAATATTCTCATGAATTTTAATTTCATCATTATTTTTATAATATATCTCTTTTATTTCATCAATTGAATCTGCTATACCATAGCAAAAATATATCTTTTTTCTTTCTCCTGGATTTAAAGACAATTTAATCTTATGAGAAAAAATTGGATCAAGTACATCCCCTGAACTATTATCATATTCTCCACTCTGAATAATTTCAGGATTATATTCTACCTTTAATCCTCTTCCAACAATTTTTCTTTTATTACTTTGAAAATACTTTTCTCCTTCACCAACAATGTAAGTAAACCCCAAAATAGGTTTATCTGCCTTGCTTCTTTTTCTTTTTTTACAAACAAGTATTTCTTCTTTCTCTAAGTATTCTGTACTCATAAATAATTTTCCAAATGCAGGGTGAGCACTATGAGCTTGTAACTCACTCAAGATTACTTCACAATAACTGTACAATTCTATATTTCTTGTTTCTTTTCCATTGTTCATTAATTCAACAATTCTATATTCTAATGCATCATTTTTTTCTAAAGTACATCTATAATTAACATAAACCTCTTTGCCAGAACTAATAAATGAAGCATCATTATGTTTAAATACTACTTCGCCATATCCATTATCATATTTATTAACATCTGAAAGACACCAGAATCTTTCTTTATCAATATTAATGAATAATAATATTCCACCCTCTTCAGAAACATAATCCTTATTATAATAATTAAGACAAATATTATTTCTTTTACTTACCCCTTTACCATTATAAGAAAGTAAACTACTGTATTTTTCATTGCTCATAATATGAATTTCAGGTATAAGAAGATTTACATTTTTAAATTTTCTTATATACCTTTTCTTTTCTTCTTTAAAATGATATATCTTATTTACCTTTTTACTATCAAAAATTATACTGTTTGGAATATTCTCCATAAGCATTCTTTCCATACATTTAACATTTGGTATTGAATGAAAAAGCTCTTTTAATCTGTTATTATTTATAATATTATTTAATGCCATAAGTGTCATACCTTGATGATGAATCATAAAGGACTTGATTATTTCATATTCTTTATCTCTTTTCATTCTTCTTTTAGTAAAATCAATAGCTTCATATAATCCATATTTACCTTCCATTCCAAGGTCTCGTAATTTTTTTAAGTTCTCTAAACAATCTTTTTTATTCATCATCATCAACAAGAAAGTAGAATAGGGTGATATAACTAAATCTGGATTAAGAATATTTTTCATTGCTAAAGCAGGAACACCAAATGCTTTATATTGATAATTATCATTTACATCAAATCCAAAATACCCACTTTCAGATACCCCAAATGGTACTGAGTATTCTTCACCAAAATTTTTTTGGGCACACAAAACTCCATTACTCATTTCTTCAAAAGCGCTACCTTTAAAATCTTTTAATAGTAAGGAGGGCATAAAATATTCAAATGTAGTACCACTCCATGATGCAAATACTCTCTTGTTTTTTACCATAAAAAGATTTCGTCCTAGCTTAAACCAATGCTCTACAGGTACATCACCTTTAACTATCGCCATAAAACTTGTAATTCTAGCTTCTGAAGCAATCAAATCATAGGAATTCTCACTTAATTTATTATTATTTACATCGTATCCAATAGAAAATAATCCCAACTCTTTATTATATAAAGTCTGAAATTCTGTATCATCTATTAAAATATCTATTTTCTCAATGAGTTTATTTATTTTAGTATTTAAATCAATAATATTTTTTTTAATACTTTTAAATTTAGTGTCATCTTTCATCTTAAAAAATTCACCGTAAGTTATGTTGCCTGCATTCAATTCATTCAGTAAATCATAATTAAAGTACCTATTTTCTTTTTCAAAAGATTTTAATAAATCTTCTGTTTTACTTAACCAGAATCCTTTACTATCTAATACTTTCAATTCTTGTAATAACCCTGTTAAATATCTAGTTATTCTTTTATAATTATAATAATTCATTTGATTACCTATTGATTTAATATTTTCATAGGCATTAAATAATAGCTCCTTATCTCCCAACCTATCTCCATATTCTAAACTTAAAAGTTCTAGTGTATCTCTTAAACCGTTTATACGATTTTTATTCAACAAAAAACTATTACTAGTACTCTCTAAAAATCTTTTAGCTAAATATAGATATGAAATAAGATTACCACTATCCACTGTAGAAATAAATTTAGGTTCTAATGGCTTTAATGTCCTTACATCATACCAGTTAAATAGATGACCATTAAGTTTCTCTAACTTAATAACTGAATCTATGGTATTTTCTATACGTTCCACTGCATCAATCATGGAAATATACCCAAAATCATATGCGCATATATTGGATGTTATTGCCATTCCTATATTAGTAGGTGATGTTCTTTCAGCTAAAGGAACTTTAGGATCTACTTGAATATTATCAATTCCAAGGAAATTCGTCTCTTCCTTTACACAGTCTTCAAAATAACCCCAAGTCTTTCTAGCTATTCTTCTTAAATATTCTCTATCATTTTTAATCACATTCTCTTGATTATTATCATCATCACATTCTCTGCTTATACTATAAGCAATGTATGGACTTAAAAACCATAATCCGCAAGGAAAAAAATAATACATCATTAAATCCACATTGTAAGCATATGAAATAAGCATAACGATAACAGCAAATATAGGAGCAAACTTCATCTCTTTAACATAAAATAAAAGACTGTTATTTGAATTTTTTTCTATAGTACTTGCAGGTGTCCATTGTAGAAGATTTTTCTTTGATAAAAACATTCTATATAGAGTTCTTACAATAGCATCTATAATTAAGTATGAGTTATATGGTATAAAAGCTATTATAACTAATATTCTTTCTATAGTGTTTTTGTAGTTCTTATAATCATAAAGAAGACCATAAGTCTTGGCTTTAAGAAAAACTACTTCACTAATATTTATTAAAACAGGCATAACATAAGAAACAAGCGCTGCAGCTAACCATACCCCTTTATCATTGGGCAGTATATTTAACAAAGAAAAAATTATAATAGCACTAATACTAGGTGATATTAAACTTCTCCTCATATTATCAATAATTTGAATTTTATTGAGAAGTTTAAGATTTTTTCTTTTTAAAAAATTTAAAAGTTGCCAATCTCCTCTTACCCATCTATGTAATCTCTTACAGAAAGAGTAATAACTACTTGGATAACTATCAATAAATTCAATATCCGTTGCTAATCCACATTTAACAAAGGAACCTTCTATAAGGTCATGACTAAGCACAGTATATTCTGGTATTTCATCATTTAAAACATTATTAAACATATCTATGTTATAAATACCTTTGCCAGTGAATATCCCTTCTTTAAATAAATCTTGATAAATATCGGAAACTGCTCTTGTATATATATCAAAACCACTATCTCCACTAAATATTCTTGAAAACAAGCTTTTAGTATACGAAACATAATTTATACTTATTCTAGGCTGAATTATTGTATATCCTCTAATAACCTTGTGTGTTTTATTATTATAAACAGGTTTATTAAGTATATGTTCCATTGCTCCGATAAGTTTTTTACAAGCTCCAATTGGTAAAAACGTATCTTCATCAAGAGTAATTATATGTTTACACTCTTGAAGTTTTTGAAGGTCTCCTCCTAAAACTTCGAATGTAGTATTTTTATCTCCTCTTAAAAGCTTATTAAACTCAACTAACTTACCTCTTTTTCTTTCCCACCCCATCCAATATTTATCTCTATGGTTGAATACTCTTTTTCTAATAAAAATATTAAACTTACTATGTTCCTTATATTTCTCATTTAAAGATGCAATACACTTTAAAGAATAATTCTTCAATTTTTCGTCTTCGTCTTTCTTATAGACATTATTATCTACATAATCACCTAATAAAGTAAAATAAATATTATCATCCTTATTTCCCAAGAAATAAATTTCAAGTTTATCAACTAATGCTTTAATATCTTCATTATTATTAAACATGCAAGGTATAACAACACAAGTTTTGCTCTCTTTAGGAATTCCATTAGAAAAATCAATTTTAGGTATTATTTCTGGATTTTTTCTTATAGAAACAACCCAATTAATCAATGTAACTGATAATTGACTAAAAGGAGCAATTAACAATATTCCAGGTATAATATATTTAATTAAATCTTTTTCATTGTCAATTAAATATACCCCTCTCAATAATGTTGTTATAAAAAAAACTGTTAATATTATATTTGCAAATACATATATTTTTACTAGGTTTTTCTTGTTTATAAAAGAATATCTAAATATTCCCCCGTATTTTTTTAATAAAGCTTTTTGTCCATAATCCACAAGATAATACCCAACATGTTTTTTAATCTTTTCTTTTTCTGATTCACATTTACTTAAAATAAAATCTACTATATCAAATTCATTAATCCTAAATTTCCTGGACATATTTTCAATTTTACTTCTATATAACTTTTTTGATTCTAAATCCATTTCATTATATACCTTCAATGGATCATTTAATAAGATTTTCTCAACATATGAAATCTCAGTTATACAATTTTCCCATTGAATTTTTTCAATTAAATTTAAGCTTTTTACATGTCTAGAGATTTCTCTTTCTTTTTTTATTAAAAACTTTTTAGATTTATTTGAAATCTCTTCTTCATCAATATTGTTGGTCTTTACAAGATTATTATAAATGTTATACATGGGAATATTATTTTCGCTATATTCATGTAAATAATCTAATGTTTTATTAATAAAGAAAAATTTATTCCTTTTATAATAATCATTAAAAATTTCAATAAATCCAGTTTCATCTATTAAGTTTTCTTTCAATTTCTCAATTAATTCACAAGCAATTTCCTCTTCTTCTGTCAATAATGCTATTTGTCCTGCAAGAACACTAATGCACTGAATTAATGAAAAGCTAATACATGATTTTAAAAAGTTAAGTTCTCTATATGAAAGTCTACCTTCTTTTTCAAATTCTTTAAAAGCCATGATTATATTTTCTTTACACAATACCTCTTCATTTTCTTTTATATATTTCATAGTTAAAAGCAGTATTCTAGGATATTTCTTTAATGTCTTATTATTAATTTTTATATATGTAGGTAAACTATATATTTCATTATCACTTAGTGCTCTAGTTAAAATTTTATACTCTTTTTCAATAATACTTATATTATCAACTAACCATCTTTCACAATTATTTATATTCTCAAGTTTATATGAAATAAGCCTATTATAACTTTTTTGAATATATTCGTAACTCATTTTTACTTGATCTATAATTCTTTTTTTATCTTTCTTCTTTAAATTTTTATATTTATATGAAATATTATCTTCTTTGAAACTTTTATAACATTCTTTAAATCTATCAATTTCATTATATAAAATATCTAATTTATCTTTATTATTTATCATATGTACAAAAGAAAATAGGAATAAAATACATATTCCAGTTAAAGTGAAAATTAGCCAAAGCATAAGCCTTCTCCTTTCAATTCTTAACTCTTCATGTATTTTATCCCCAATTCATGAAAATTATTAGTTTGTTGTTTCTAAATCAAACACTGAAAAAGCCCTTCTCTCTGAAACCCTTAATCAAATGTATAATTGATAATGTATAATGTAGAATGATGGATGTTTCTGACTAATGTCAGAAACCACATCTTATTTGTCTATAGATTTGAAAAGTCTACTCATTTTATCTGCAATAAAATATTGTACTAAATTACAACATTTCTTAAAAATCAAACAAACTATATTTTATTGATTGACAACAAATAAAATATAGTTTGAAGTCAATTTCCAAAATATACTTAAATCTTAATTAGATATTTACTTAAGAAATTTTTTCTGATTTTAAAAAAACTGATTATAGATTATCTATAATCAGTTTTTTACATATTGGTTTTCTACAAAAATATTAAATTCAAACTACAATGTTTCATTTAAAATGAAACGAGTAAAATGTTTTTCTCTAAAGAACAATACAATTAAAATTTCTCGGAGAGAAATGTCCATCATTCTCCATTCTTAATTCACCATTCTCCATTTGTTTAATAGCTAAGTCTGCTTCGTAGATTTTTCTATAAATTAAAGAACTCTAAGTACACTTTATAAGCATATAAGTGATCTTTAACCCCTGCCATTTCTCTAATTGAGTGCATAGCAAATTGTGGTAAACCAATATCTACTGATCTCATATTTAAGTGTGTTGAATTTATTGGTCCAATAGTAGATCCACCTCTTACGTCAGATCTATTAACAAACTTTTGATAAGGAACTTCACATTTTTTACAAAGCATTTCAAATACAGCTCCTGATTCACTATCAGTAGTGTAACTTTGATTTGCATTAATCTTTATTACTGGTCCATTATTGATAATTGGTCTGTTAGTTGGATCGTGCTTCTCAACATAATTTGGATGTACAGCGTGAGCATTATCTGCAGAAATTATGAAAGAATGAGCAATACTTCTTAAATAATCATCTCTAGTTCCACCAAGTGCAAGTACTATTCTCTCTAATGTTATTGCTAACATCTCTGAGTCTGCTCCTTGCTTAGTTGAACTACCTATCTCCTCATTATCATAACAAACCATCACATTAGTTGCTGTTGTATTTTTACAATCTACAAGTGCTTTAATTCCTGAGTGAACGTTTTGAAGATCATCTAGTCTAGCACTTGAAATAAATTCTTCATTGAATCCTACTAAACAACCTTTTTCAAACTCATATAAAAATAAATCAAAATCGATTATGTTATCCATTTCAACATTTAATTCTTCAGCTATAAGCTTTAAAATAAAATTATCTTTCTCTAATTTTTCATTTATCATACCAACTAAAGGAAGAACATGATTTTGTCTATTAAGCTCTACACCTTTATTAACTTCTCTATTCATATGTATAGATAAATTAGGAATTATCATTATAGGTCTATTTACATTCATAAGTTTTATTTCTGGTTTTAGAGGATTTTCGCTCATTAATGTAACTCTACCAGCTACTGATAATGGTCTATCTAACCAAGTATTTAATATAGGTCCTCCATAAACTTCAGTGTTTAATTTTAAATAAGATTTTTCTGCTACCATCTCTGCATTAGGTTTAATTCTAAATCCAGGAGAATCTGTGTGTGCACCAATCAATCTAAATCCTTTTTCTGCAACATTATCACTTCCAACTGTGAATGCAATTAATGCAGAACCATTTTTAGTAGTGAAATACTTTCCACCCTTTTCAATTTTCCATTCATCTCCTTCGTTTAATTTAACGAAGTTTTCTTTCATTAATTGTTCTTCAACATTTTCTACTGCATGAAAAGCTGTTGGACTATCATATAAAAAATCTATCAGCTCTTGAGCAAACATTTTTTCATTCATACTCTTTCCTCCTAGTGCTTTTTAAATATTTATATATCATCACATATAGTATACACTATAATATTTCTGTTTTATATGAAAAATACGGAATTATTTAGATATTCTAAAGTTTTTTTATTTTGTAAGAACACTTTATTGTTTCTAAAGCATAATTCAATCTTTATATTCGTAGATTTTCTTTTCAAATAATATTTTTATAACGGAAAGTGGAAAATTGAAAACTGAAAACGATGGATGCTTCTGACTATGGTCAGAAGCTACATTATATTGTTCTTTAGAACAAGAGATTTTAACTCATTTTATCTTTTGATAAAATATTGTATTTAAAGTACAAGGTTTCATTTATAATGAAACGAACTTAATCTTATTGTCCTAAGAACAATAAGATTAAAATTTCACAAAGTGAAATGTCAATCATTCTCCATTCTACATTCTCCATTTTCCATTATGTTTTTTTTAAGTGTTGTCCACTGTCCGTTGTCAATTGTCAACTATGTTTTAAAAGTCTTTTTTTCATAAAAAACATCCAAGTTTTTGTAAACATTTATTATATGAAAAATATATTATAGTGTATAGAAAATATGATATTAAGAAATTAGGAAGTGAATTAAATGGCTACAATTAAAAACTATTTCCCTGGAGGTAATACCTCAAAAGGCTTCTACTCATTCTATAGATACATCATGGGTCAAAAAGAAGCAAAAAGAATTTTTTGTATTAAAGGTGGACCTGGAACTGGTAAATCCACATTAATGAAAGACATCGGTAAATACTACTACGATAAAGGATATGATATTGAGCTTCATCATTGCTCTTCTGATAATAATTCTCTTGATGGAGTTGTTATAAAGGGATTAAATGTTGTTCTTATCGATGGAACTGCACCTCATGTTGTTGATCCTATCAATCCTGGTGCTGTTGATGAGATTTTAAATCTAGGTGAATGTTGGAATGTAGATGGCTTTGAAAAATACAGACAAATGATTATTGATACTAATAAAGAAGTTGGGCTCTATTTCAAAAAAGCTTATAAATATATTTCTGCATCAAAAATTCTTAATGATGATTTATGTTCCTATTATTCTGCTGCTCAAAATTGGAGCAAAATAAATGAAGTCATGCTTTCATTAAAGAAAGAATTGATACCTGAAAACAATTCCAATAAGGTTCATAAAGAACGACATATGTTTGCAACAGCTCTTACCCCTAATGGTATAATTAGCTTCATAGAAAATTTAACAGAGGGTATTCAAAAAATCTATGTGCTTCAAGGAAAACCTGGTACTGGTCACGATTTAATTTTGGAATATTTATATGAGGAAGCTTTAAGACATGGCTATTATACAGAAGTATTCCATAGTCCACTAAGACCTGACAAAGTATCACATCTTATTATTCCAGAATTAGATATCGCTATTGTATCAAGCAACGAGATTTACGCTCCTCAAATTAGTCATGGAAGGATAATAAACCTTAATAGACATTTAAGTAATGCTTTATTAACTGAAAAGTCAGCTGAAATAACTGAATGTGAAAATGATTTCTATAACTTATTGAACAAAGGCTTGAGTTATATAAAAATTGCCAAAACCATTCATGATAAACTTGAAACTGGATATATCCCAAATATGGATTTTAATAAGATTACTCAAGTTAAAGAAAATATAATCTCTAGAATTAATAGCTATATTAAATAATATTTAAGAGAGGCTGAATAAGCCTCTCTCTTCTAATTTGGTCTATGAATTTGAATTGTCATTTTTTTGTTCTTTTATATTATCACCTGATTCTATTCCTTCTAACTCAACATCTGCTGATTCAGTGTTATCTACTTGATTTTCATCTTCTTTAATTTCTTCTGTATTCCCCTCTTCTTTATCAGCTTCCTCAGTTTGATTTTCTTTTACTTCAGGCTCAGGTTCTACATAATATATGGAGTTTTCATAATCAAACCAATTAAATTCATCTGGATCATATGCTGTATTTTCAAAAACAAAATCATGAATTACCTTCTTAACATTTTCTTCATCCATTATAAATACAAACCCGTTGTCCAAATAATTATTTACTCCTCTGCATAATTTATCAGGAGGAACTTGTAATTCATCAATGGAATTAACATTATTCTTTAAGATAGTGTATGCCATATCTAATGCTGTATTGAATGGAATATTTGTTTTTACACTTTCAAATATTTTATCTGCTACAAATGGATATTTTATTATTGAAGTTTCTTTAATTTTTAATAAAAGCTTTGTCACAACTTCTCGCTGCCTTTCTACTCTATCAAAACTTCCTCTACCAATCTTTCTCATTCTTGAATAAGCCAATACTTGTTGACCATTCATATGTTGTGTTCCAGACAATTCAAGTAATGTTGGTTCCTCATTAAAAAAATTCTCTTTTTGATTTTCTAATCCAATTATGCATCTATTTAATTCATCTTTCTCCTCATCTGAAACAGTTAGTTCAAGACCTCCAATCTCATCAACAATATCTTTGAACCCATAAAAATTTACAATAGCATAATAATTTATGCTCATTTCAAAAGTTTTTTCTAATGATTGTCTTAATAAATCAATACCGCCATATCTATATGAATGATTTAATTTTTGCATATTATAACCTGGAATCTTAGCATAAGTATCTCTCAATATGGAAGTAACCTTAACTTTGGAATTAATATTGTCTATAGTAAGAATCATCATTGTATCTGATCTGGTTCTCTCTCCATCCTCTCTTTCATCAGTTCCAACAAGAAGAATGTTAGTAATCCCTTCAACCTCTTTATATTTTATAGTTTCTTTTTCTTCTATTTCATTATCTACTCCAGTATCAATTGTACCACTTTTTTCTTCTGAAGAATTAGATTTAATCTCTCCACTTTTTGAATCATCTTCATTCTCAGTAGTACTAGCTTTTTCATCTTCATTACTCTCTTCTACATTGGTAGTATTATTAATTACATAACTCTTTTCATTATATTTGTTCATCGTGTAAAAATATGCTCCTAATATAATTCCTATAATGACTAACAGGGTTACAACAACACTAATTCCTACTACTATCCCTTTTTTCATACTACGAGTTCCTTTCTTATTGCTATGTACATACTTGTCTCCTATATTATTTTATCACTAATCCCAACTCCAAACAATTATTTGGAGCAATTGTAATTATTTTGTAATATATACCTAAGAAAACCTATATTGCCTTCCACCCTACTTACACTGACTACCACTCACATAAAAAACAAAAGAGCCCTTAATCTAGGCTCCTATGTTTAAATTATTATATTTTTAATATTAATCAGTAGCTCCAGAAGTCCTATGGACTATTCAATCCGATAAATTACTTCCCATACTTAAAAGTACTCTTCACATGTATCTCTTTATCTTTCATCAACATTTTTCCTTTTGCTATTAAACCGTCTACATTCAAATCATGATCTAAAATAAGAATATCTGCGTCACAACCTTCTGTTATACTTCCCTTCTGTGGAAATATCCCCAATCCTTTAGCTGCGTTCTCAGTAACAAACTTAAATGCTCTTCCAATATCCATATGTTCATCTTCTATTAGACTTTTTACAGTTTCAATCACAGCATCAAGTCTTCCAATACCTATACCAATCATCTTTCCATTATCATCAAATTTAGGTATGCTTCCATTTCCATCTGAACTTAATGTAATCTGCTCTTCTACTGCTCCTAATTCTATAGCTGTTACAATATCTTTAGCTGATCCCTTTGTATCCTCCTCATGAGCAGAGATATCAATTCTTCCACCTAACTGAGTCAATTTTATTCCTTCATTGAGAACTGATTGATTTCTATTTATATGGGTTGGGTAGAAAATATTTGCTGGAATATCTGTCTCTTCAATAATTTTAAAAACATCTTTCAAGCATTTTGCTTCACTTCCCATATGTATATGAACAGTTCCCTGTTTTCCAGACAACATAGAGGCAACTCTAACATCTGAAGTAATTCTTAATATTTCTTCTTTAGTAGGATGCGATGATCTATGATCGCTCAAAGCAATTTTCACTCCTCTTACTTTTGGAATGAATGCAATATCCTTCTTAATATCACCTGTAAGAGTTTTTGTAGGTACTTCATAGGAACCTGTTAAAATAAAAGTAGAAATTCCTTCATGCTCCAAGGCATATGCTTTTGCTAATAAATCCTCTACAGTTCTAGTTATACCATCTGTTCCTAAAAGACCTACTACACTTGTTACCCCAGCTTTAACTACATCTATAATATTCACTTCTGGTGTTCTTGTATGGAATCCACCTTCGCCTCCACCACCAATAATATGAACATGTGAGTCAATTATCCCTGGTACCGCTATTTTATTAGTGCCATCAATAATTTCACACTTAACTGTATCACATGTGAAATTTTCTTCTATTGCAATTACGTTCTCACCACATAATACTATATCCTTAACCCCTATATCATCTGGAGCATATACATGAATATTTTTTATCACTTTTATCATAAAGTCACCTCATTAGTTAAAATATATAGTACCAAAAAAGAGCAATCTTATCATTATCACACTAATCTACTCCTCAACTATATCGTAGATATTTTCAACTTCTCCAATTTCACCTTCTATTTCTTTTCTAAGTCTTCCAAAACTTAACTCTTGCTTACTTCCGTTTGCAGCCAAAAAACCTTTAGTTAATTCCTCAACAGTTCTCTCTAAAGTCATAAAGAAATGCTCCATTGCAAAATCTTTCTTAGGACAATTATCATCCTCTCCAAACTCCCTTATAATTGACTTCTCAATCATCTGATCCATTGGCCATAGTTTTATATGCAGCAATTCATGAACAACCAATTCTTCTAGATTTGTACTCTTCGGATTACTATTTATTAATAGTATTGCTTTTCTATCATCACTATCAATTTTAACATCCCCTGATTTACGCCACTCTGTATCTACCATTTTGATTTTAATATCCCAATCTCTTAATCTCAAAATATCTTGCCACTTATCTAGTAACCTTTTTACCTCTTTAATATTTACCATATTCAATTCCCCCTTTAAACAATTATATTATCATCATGTTAGCATATTTTTACAATCCGTTCAATTTATTGATTTTTAAATAAAAGTTCTTAATTAATGATTAATTCATTGACTTTTTTACAATAATATACATATAGACTATTTTTTAAAAGAAGGTGATTTATATGATAGATAACTGTGCTCTTGTCCTTGAAGGAGGAGGTATTAGAGGAGTATTTTCAGCTGGTGTTCTTGATTTTTTCCTAGATAAGCAACTTCATTTTCCATACATTACTGGTGTTTCTGCAGGTGCATGTAATGCATTTTCTTATATATCAAAGCAAAGAACCCTTAATCATAAAATATTTACTGATTTTCTCCGTGATAAAAGATATGCAAGTGTGAGAAATCTTATTAAAACTGGAAATGTCTTTAATATGGATACTATTTTTCAAGATTTACAAGGTAAACTGCTGCCATTTGATTATGATGCTTTCAAAACCTCGGAACAAGAATTAGTTATTGGCGCAACTAACATGTTAAATGGTGAGACTGTATATTTTAATAAATCCGACTACCTAGATAATATAAACCATTTATTTAATGCAACTAAAGCTTCAAGTAGTCTCCCTTTTTATTCACAAATAGTTAAGTTTGAAGGTTATGACTTGCTTGATGGAGGTCTGTCAGACCCTGTTCCTTATAAGAAAGCTTTAGAACTACATAAAAAAGCCGTTGTTGTACTGACTCGTGACTCTACCTTTAGACAGAAACCATATAGACGAAAACAATTATTGAAGTATTTCTATAAAGATTATCCAAATTTCATAAAACTTATGTTAGACAAATATTCTATTTATAACGACCATATGATTAAATTATCCAAACTTGAAGAGGAAGGAAAAATTCTAATAATACGCCCTGAAAAACCAGTAAAATTTAAGCGCTTAGAAAGGAATCTTTCTAAGTTAAACTCTCTGTATTCTGAGGGTTACAATATAGCTAAAGATAATTTTGAAAAGATTTCATCATTCTTAGGTTGAATTTTCTGACTATTTAATGTAAAATGAAAATAGACTATTATGAAAGGAGTTTAACTATGAGTTCATTAGTAATGTATGATTTAACTTTGGCAATCTTACCAATGAGTTTAGCAGGAATAATTTTCATTTCTGTAAAGTCCTTAGGGAAAGTGCGTCCAAATTTAATATACATTAATGAATCCAAAAGTTAAGCGTCTTTTGTAACTATAAATATTAAATTTACACTATTAATTTAAATTTTCGATGCTTAGCTTAAGGTGTTGCCTTGAGCTTTATTTATTTTAGAGTTTTCATAGTGAAACTCTATGCCTATATTTTAACTATTAGCTCAAGGTATTCCTTGAGCTATTTTTATTGAAATTTCATGATAATAATATATATTTAGGAGGAAAGAAATATGGTTGATATTACAATAAAAAATCTAGTTAAATTTTATGGGGGAAATAAAGTTCTGGAAGACATCTCACTTGAAGTATATAGAGGTGATAAGATAGGTATTATCGGAGATAATGGTTGTGGAAAAACTACCCTTTTCAAAATTATTACTGGTGCTGAAAATTATGAAGATGGAACTCTTCACATGAGGAGAAATATGTCTATAGGATATCTACAGCAGATTCCCCTATACCCCTCAAACTTTACAGTTGAAGATGTTTTAAAGTCATCTTTTCAAGATGTTTATGAGACACTTGAGAAAATGAGTGAATTAGAAAAGCAAATGTCCCAAAGCACTGATCATATGGATAAAGTACTTAAAGAATATGCAGATTTACAGGCTTTAATTGACTCATGTGATGGTTATAATACTGAAGAGAAAATCAATAAAATTTGTACTGGTTTGAAAATATCCTCGGATATGAGAGATCGAGAATTTTCTTGTTTAAGTGGTGGTGAAAAAACAATAGTCCATTTAGGGAAACTCCTACTTCAAGACACAGACCTCTTGTTATTAGATGAACCTACAAATCATATAGATATAGAAGCCGTTGAATGGCTAGAGAATTTCTTAAATGAATATAAGGGTACAGTTTTAATAATATCCCATGATAGATATTTCTTAGATAAGGTTGTTAAAAAAATAATTGAGCTTGAAAACATGAACTGCAGTGAGTTCATTGGAAATTACAGTTATTATCAAGAAGAGAAAAGACGTAGAGTTGAAGAACAACTTGCTCATTATGTTCAACAGCAAAAAAAGATTAAATCTATGGAAGCAGCCATTGCTCGTTTTAGATTATGGGGACAAATTGCAGATGATGTGAGATTCTTTAAAAAAGCTTTTAATATGGAAAAAAGAATAGAGAAGATGGATAAAGTTGAAAAGCCTAATATAAATAAAAAGAAAGCTGACCTTGCATTTACTTCATCAAATAGAAGCGGTAAGGAAGTAATAACTATTGAAAATCTCTCAAAGTCTATTGGAGAAAGGAAGCTTTATGATAATGTAGATCTTAAGATATTCATTAAAGATAGATATGTGTTACTTGGGAAAAATGGTTCTGGGAAATCTACTTTACTAAAATCAATTATTCGAACCTTTTATCCCGAATCTATAGATTCCTTTTACAAAGAGGATAATGGAATTATTAAATTAGGTGCAAGCATCAAGATGGCATATTTACCTCAAGAAATTAAATTTCCTAATGAGGATAAGACTGTAATCCAAGTTTTTCAGGATGAATTTCCTATAGCAGAAGGAATTATAAGAGGTATACTAGCTAGATATCTATTCTTCACAGAGGATATCAACAAAAAAGTATCAGCTCTATCAGGCGGTGAAAGAAGCAGGCTAAAAATGTGTTTACTAATGCAAAATAAAGTTAACTTCCTAATCATGGATGAACCTACAAATCATCTTGATATTTCCTCACGAGAGATGTTAGAATCCTCTCTTGAAGAGTTTGATGGTACAATTTTATTTGTATCCCATGACAGATTTTTTACAAATAAAATTTCAAATAAGGTTTTAGAATTAAAAGATTGTAAAATAACTAAATTTGATTGTACTTATGATGAATACAAAAAAATCCTTTCATCAAAAACATCAATCAATAAAGAAAAACCGAAGAATGAAAACTCAATATCTAATATTAAATATCAAGAAAATAAAATACTCTCAAGAGAGGAAAGAAAAAAAGAAAATAGATTAACATTCCTTGAGAATAAGATAGGTGAGTTAGAATTAAACCTTTCTAAACTTGATGAAGAAATTGAACTCTTTTCATCAGATTACGATAAGGTAAATACTTTGTTTAATGACAAGGAAAAGATAAATGCTGAACTTGACGAACTTTTAATGGAATGGACGGAACTACAATAAAACCATAATTGAGAATTGAAAGTTGAAAACTGAAAACGATGGATGCTTCTCACTTACGTGAGAAGCTACATTTTGTTGTTCTTTAGAAAAAGAGAGGTTTACTCATTTTATCATCGTAATAGCTCTTATTTTTATATTTTACAAACTCCTCAAGTTCTGCATTAAAGTTTTGCATAGTACTCCTAGCAAAACTTACTGTAACAGACCTACTACTCTTACCTTTAGCAGGTTTTAAAGTAATTTAAATCAAACTTTAAAATGATAAATAACTTGAAAAGTAAGTTATTAACTTTTAACCCATATGTGTAAGAGTTATCTATCCTGTGACCCCTTTTGCATGTATCTCGGCTTCCACCCTTTCACACACTCTACCTGTTTTGAATTATTCATCATCTTGACATCTCCTGTCAGATAACCAGTTAAACGCCTTATACGATTAAAACTTAACATCACTAACTGTTACATAAAACTGATAGATAACTTCCTTATTACTTTATATAAGACATATCGCTCATTAGTCTAATTAATCGCTTTCCGTCAGCGGTTTCTTGCATAAAACTAACTCCACCAGCTAATCCAAATATTTCACTTCTGTTGAGCATTTCAATATCCATGCCTAACCACATTGTATTAAATACACTAAGTAAATCTCCATGAGAAACGATAATTATATTCTCATATTTATTTGTCATTAACTCATTAAAAAATGGTAATAATCTATTCCATTCATCTCTTCTGCTTTCTGCATCAGAAAACATCTTATCGTCAATAGATTTTTCTTTCACTTCCATATTATCTTTCATCCATTGTACAGATTTTCCAACACACTTTCCAAGGTTTCTTTCTCTCAATTCAGTAACAAAAATTGGTGAGACTTCCAAATACTTTCCTACAATTTCTGCTGTATGCTTGGCTCTTAATAAATCTGAAGAATACAATACATACTTTTTATCTGATATCTGGTTTGATAAGTTTTTTCCAATATTATTCGCTTGTTGTATACCTACCTCTGATAAATCCCAATCAGTCCAAGAACCAACCATTCCATTAGTATGATGAATAGATTGTGTATGTTGAATAGTTATTATATTTTTCATTTAATTCCCCCCTTTTAAAAGCAATAGCTCCATTATAAGGGATTTATCTATAAAATGTAAGTCTATATTTTTCGTCTAAAATATGGTATTATATTAATATAAGGATTAAAAGACGAATACACATATAATGTATTCGTCTTTTATTTATTTTTAGACTGTTAACTATCCACTATATTTTTTATATGCAATATAAATTTCTAACATTTTTATTTACAATCAAATTAAGAATTTTCCTTTTAGCATTATCATATTTTTGAAAAATACATCTTGCTGATTCTTCATCATTATATACTTTCCAATAACCACAAAGCAAACAGTTCTGACCTTCATTTTTGATAAATTCCTTTGTATCTTCTAATGGATATCCTAAAAATATACCAATCTCATGAGGACATGTGTTATGAAACTTATTCTTTAAATTCTCTAACATAGTATCTATTGTGGAACACTCAGCATATCCGTTATTATCAAGGAATTCCCTAATATCTTTTCTGTTAACATATTCATTTAGCATTTCTTTGTTATAGAAAATCACCACGCTGTTTCCACAATGAGTTTTTAACTCTAAATGTTCAATTCCATGTATCTTGATTTTTTCTTTAATATCATCCCACAATGTCAAGAAATTCATTCTATTTGTTATTCTCACCAGTGAAGCCGGTTTAACTCCATCAACTACTGGTGCAATATTAAAGAAAATATATGCCTCAAAAGCATCATATACATTGCTATTATTTAAAAACTCTAAATACTTATTTAATATCTCTCTGTTCATAATACACTCCCCAATAAATTAATTTGCTTTAGTTTAAAATTTGTAATAGAGAAAAATTGCTTCGTAGTAGTGAATGGAAAACATAACTGAACAGTTGAAAATGGATAGTGGAAAACGATGGATGTTTTGCTCCGCGAAACTACATTCTTTTGGTCTTTAGAACAAGAGGGGTTTACCCATTTTATCTTTAGATAAAATATTGTAATTTAAAATACAAGGTTTAATCAAGATGAAACGAGTAAACTATTCTTGTCCAAAGAACAATATAATTAAAATTTCTCGAAGAGAAATGTCCTTCATTATACATTCTACATTATCAATTATACATTTGTTTTATAACGCTTTACCAAACTCTCTACATTGAGTTAGTCCTTCATCATCTGGTGTTTCATTTATTATTAGTCCATCCTCTACTAATATTGCTCCATCGTCCTCTACACGTTCTTGCCATTCTCTCATCCATCTTCCATCACCCCATCCGTATGATCCGAATAAAGCAACTTTCTTACCACCTATTTGTCCATCAATTGATTCCATATAAGGTTCCATCTCACCTTCTTCAAGAACCTCATCTCCCATTGAAGAACATCCTAATACTAGAACATCACAATCTTTTGCATCCTCTAATGTAGCATCCCCTACTTGAATCACATTAACTTCATTTCCAGCTTCTTTTACTCCTTCAGCAATTGCATTTGCCATCATTTCCGTATTTCCTGTACCACTCCAATATATAACATTAATTTTTCTCATTAAAATCACCTCATTAACTTTTCTTAATGATATTATATTGCAATTGATAATTATTTTCAAGTAGTTTTTTTGAACTTATATTTAAATTTTTAAAAAATAAAAGAATAAAACCATATATATACATAAAAAAGACCATTGCTGGAATACCAACAACAGTCTTTTATTTATAATACAATGTTTAATTTTGATTAAACGAGTGAAATAATGTTGTCCGAAGAACAATATTATTAAAATTTCTCGAAGAGAAATGTCAATCATTCTACATTCTCAATTCTCAATTATGTTTTTACTCATTTGTCATTGCTGCCTCATCAATGGCGATATTAGTAGTGATTTTTTCAAGTGCTACAGTCATCATAAGTTTAATTCTATTTAATTGATTTGCTTCACTTGCACCTGGATCATAATCTATAGCTACAATATTTGAATCAGGATACTTGTTCTTTAATGCCTTTATCATCCCTTTTCCTGTTACATGGTTTGGTAAACATGCGAAAGGCTGAGTACATACAATGTTAGGAACCCCTGATTCTATCAATTCTACCATCTCAGCAGTTAGGAACCAACCTTCACCTGTCATATTACCTAATGATAATATATCTTCAGCCCCTTTTGCTAATTCGTAAATTGAGACACTTCTATGGAATCTTTTGCTTTTTTGAAGATATTTGTTCATTTTACCAGTGTAACTTTCAAGATATTTAATTGAAAGTGATGCACCAACTTCACTTAATTTACTCATACCAAGATATTCGTAATTGAATATTGAATTATGGGCACAATACAAGAAAAATTCTAGAAGCCCTGGAACAACTGCTTCTCCACCCTCTCTCTCAATTACATCAACAAGATTATTATTTGCTAGCGGATGATATTTAACAAGTATCTCCCCAACTACACCTACTTTAGGTTTCTTGATATCTTTTAATGGAATACTATCGAATTCTTCAATAATTTCCTTACATAAATTATTGTACTCTTTAACCTTACCATTTTTAATCATTTTCATACATTTTTCATTCAGCTTTTCATAAAGATCATTACACGCTCCTGGAGTCTTTTCATATGGTCTAGTTCTATAGAGCACCTTCATAAACAAGTCCCCAAAACAAATTGCCATTATTCCTTTTCTTATAGCATTTATTGTAAACTTAAAACCAGGATTTGATTCTAATCCATTAGCATTTGCTGATATGACAGGTATTTGTCCATAACCTGCCTCTTTAAGTGCTTTTCTCAAGAAAGCTATATAATTGGTTGCTCTACATCCCCCCCCTGTTTGAGATATAATAACAGCTGTTTTATCTGGATCAATATCTCCACTGATAATCTCATTTACAATTTGACCAACTGTTATTATGGATGGAAAACAAGCATCGTTATTAACATATTTTAACCCTACATCAACATCCTCTTTTGAACTTTTGTGTAGCACTCTTAAGTTATACCCTTCACTTCTGAATGCTTCCTCAACCAGTTCAAAATGAATAGGGGACATCTGCGGACAAATAATTGTATGAGTTTTTTTCATTTCTTTTGTGAATATCACTCTATTATGCCCTTCATATGATTCTTTCTCTTTACTTTCATTTTTTGTTTCTATTGCATATTTTAATGATCGTATTCTAATCTTAGCCGCTCCAAGATTACTTATCTCATCAATTTTTATCATTGTATAAAACTTGCCATACTCTCTTAATATCTCTTCTACCATATCAGTAGTTACTGCATCTAATCCACATCCAAATGAATTTAATTGAATCATGTTAAGCCCTTTAGTTCTTCCAACCACATCTGAAGCTTCATATAATCTTGTGTGATACATCCATTGATCCACAACTCTTATAGGTCTCTTCAGTTTACCAAGATGGGATATGCTTTCTTCTGTAAGAACTGCAAATCCTAAAGAGTTTATTAGCTCAGGAATACCGTGATTTATCTCCTCATCCAAATGATAAGGTCTTCCACACAATACTATTCCTTTATACTTACCACTCTCTATATCTTTTAAAACTTCTGCTCCTCTATTCCGATATCTTTCATTAAATTTATCATACTCTACAAGCGCCTTCTCATATGCTTTCTTAATTTTTGCATTATCTATCTTTAAAAATGCTAAACACTTACATAAATTCTTAATAACAGATTTTTTATGATTTAAATTCAAGAATGGATTAAAAAAGGGCTTAGTAAGGTGCAAATTATTTTTTATTACCTCTGGATAAGATGTTACTATAGGGCAATTATAATGATTATTCGCTCCTGCCACCTCTTTATTTTCATATACAACTGAAGGATAGAAAATAAAGTCTACATTCTTTTCTAATAAATTCTCTATATGTCCATGTGTAATTTTTGCTGGATAACAAACAGATTCTGATGGAATTGATTCAAAACCCTTCTCAAAAATTTCTTTAGATGACTTATCAGATGTTACTACTTTTATCCCTAATTCATCAAAGAAATGGTGCCAAAGAGGAAGATTTTCATACATATTTAATGCTCTAGGTAATCCCACTGAAGCAATAAACTCATCTTTTGTCTGTTTCAAATCACTAAACATATTCAGTTTTTCTCTCATGAGATTTGGTATTTCTTGTCCGGAATTTTTATTTCCAGCTCCTCTCTCACATCTATTACCTATTATAAGTCTTTCACCATTGTCAAATAAATTAACAGTTAATGCACAATTATTCTCACAAAGCCCACATCTTGCTTCTCTTTTCTCTATGGATAGATTATTTATTTCCTCTAAAGTTCTTATTGAACTTAAATCATCTTTAGCTTCTTCATGTGCAATTATTGCAGCACCAAATGCTCCCATTAATCCACAAATCTCAGGTCTTTTACCAGCTCTTCCAGTAACCTTTTCAAAGGCTTTTAATACTGAATCATTATAGAATGTTCCGCCTTGAAGAATAACCTTCTCTCCCATATCACTGCTATCTGTAAGCTTGATAACTTTAAACAGGGCATTTTTTATTACTGAATATGCTAATCCTGCTGAAATATCTTCAACTTCAGCTCCTTCTTTTTGTGCTTGCTTCACCCTGGAATTCATAAACACAGTACATCTTGAACCTAGATCAACTGGTTTTTGTGACATTGCTCCCATCTTTCCAAATTCCTCAACAGGTATATTTAATGCTTCTGCAAATCCTTGAATAAATGAACCACAACCTGATGAGCATGCCTCATTCAACATTATATCCTCAATAACACCATCTTTTACTTTAATACATTTCATATCTTGTCCACCAATATCTAAAATAAAAGATACTCCTGGATAAAAATAATTTGCACCCTTATAATGAGCTACAGTTTCTACAACACCTATATCTATGCCTAACGCTTTCTTTATTAGTTCTTCACCATAACCCGTAACAGTTGAATTCTTAATATGAGATTTATCATTCATTTCACTATAAAGGTCATTTAAAAATTCTTTTACCTTTTCAAGAGGTTTTCCTTCATTGCTCCCGTATCTCTCAAAAAGCAACTCATAATTTTCTCCTATAGCTGCTACTTTTGTAGTAGTTGACCCCGCATCTATTCCTAAATAAATATTTCCAACATACTCTTTAATATTTTTTCTTTCAATTGGTAATATATTTTCTTTCTTGTATTGTTCCATTTCATCTTTATTTCTAAAAAGTGGTTCTGATCTTTGTATTTCCTTTTCTTCAAATGAATTTATTAGTTTAATTTTCTCTTTTAACTCATTCTCCGATAATGTAAGTTCATTCTGTGCTTTATTAGCTGCTCCAAGAGCAACATAATACTGTCCATTCTCTGGGAAAATTGCATTTTCATCACTTAGTTTCAGTGTCTCCTTAAATCTTACACCAAGTTCAGATATAAAAGTTAAAGGACCTCCTAAAAAAGCTACTCTACCTTCTATCTTTCTACCACATGCCAAGCCTGCGATAGTCTGATTAACCACACTCTGAAAAATGGATACAGCAATATCTTCTGTTGCAGCACCTTCATTAATTAAGGGCTGAATATCACTTTTTGCAAATACCCCACATCTAGCAGCTATAGGATACATCCTCTTATAATTTTTTGCCTTTTCATTTAACTCATCGACACTACATTTCATTAAGGCTGCCATCTGATCTATAAAAGCACCTGTACCACCTGCACATGTACCGTTCATCCTCTGTTCTACCCCATTTTTAAGGAATGTTATTTTAGCATCTTCTCCACCTAATTCAATAACTGTATCTATATCATGTAAGTAAGTATTAACAGCTTGTGTGCTTGCAATAACTTCCTGTATAAACATAATTTCAAGTTCATTTGCTAGTGATAATCCACCAGATCCACTTATTGCAATCTTAAAAAATGATTTTGGGTTTTCTTCTAGTAATTCATTCATCACTTTTTTAAATGATTCTTTTATCTCTGAAAAGTGTCTTATATATTTTTTCGATTTCAATTTTCCATTATTTAAAACAACTGATTTTATTGTGGTTGACCCAATATCTATACCAACACATACAGTTTTCATAATTATTCCTCCAAATCCCCTGTTTATTACTGTATTTCCTCAAGTATTTTTACAATTCTCTCTCCTGCTTTTCCATCTCCATATGGATTTTGTGCTTCACTCATGTTTTTATATTTTTTATCATCATCTAATAAAAGTTGTACATTATCAACAATATTCTTTTTATCTGTTCCTACTAAAATTAATGTTCCTGCCATTACACCTTCCTGTCTTTCTGTAACATCTCTCATTACAAGAACAGGTTTATTAAGATGTGGTGCCTCTTCTTGAATTCCTCCTGAATCTGTAAGTACTAAATAACTTCTTTTCATAAGATTATGTGAATCCTTTACATTAATTGTTTCAGTAAGAATGATATTTTTAATTCCATTTAGTTTTTTATGCACAGTTTCTTTAACAATAGGATTCATATGAACAGGGTAAATAACTTTAACCCCCTCATTCTTTTTAACAATATCAATTAAGGCATCACAAATACTATCAATTCCCCCACCCCAATTTTCTCTTCTATGGGCTGTAACCATAATAATCCTATCTTTTTTATAATCTATAGAATTTAATATTTTATTTTCAAAAACATAATCTTCTTTAATACTCATATCTACAGCATCTACACCAGTATTTCCTGTAACAAATATGTTTTCTTCCTTTACACCTTCATTTAATAGATTTTGTTTTGCAAACTCAGTAGGTGCAAAATGATAATCTGCCATTACACCTGTTAATCTTCTATTAATCTCTTCTGGATAAGGTAAATATTTATTAAAACTTCTTAATCCCGCTTCAACATGACCTACCTTGATTTTTTTATAGAATGCTGCAAGTGAAGAAGAGAATGTAGTTGTAGTATCTCCATGAACTAAAACCATATCAGGCTTTTCAATTTCTAATATTTCTTCAATTTTAATTAATATGCTGCTGGTTATATGGGATAAACTCTGCTTATGCTTCATAATATCTAAATCATAATCAGGGGTTATATCATATATTTCTAATATTTCATCTAACATCTCTCTATGCTGTGCAGTAACACAAATCTTATATTCAATAGATTGACTTTTTTCTAGCGCTTTAATAACTGAAGCCATCTTTGTAGCTTCAGGTCTTGTTCCAAATATTAATAATACTTTAAAAGCTTTCATTTTATTCTCCTCAACATTTTGAATTATTTTATTTATTAACCAATTAATTACATAATCTAATATATATATATTATTATAATTCATCATATAAATTAATAAAACAAAAATACTTTGATTTTAAAAATAATTTACATTATTAAGTCTATATACCATTTCATTTATTAAGGAATAATAATCTAAATTTTGGAATATTAATATTAAAAATGGATATAATTCAAATATATAATAACCGAAGGAGGAGACTATGGATTACTTTTCAAAAGCAAATGTAATGTATAATTCTAAAGATTACGAGAAAGCAATAACTTTCTACGAGAAAGCATTAGATGAAGACAGCTCTAATTCAGCAAGTTGCTATTATAATTCTTCTGTATGTCATATTAAACTAAAGAAATATCCGGATGCTATTTATCTCCTCAAAAAAGCTATCCGCTTAAGAGAAGAGAGTAAATATTATTTCAATCTTGCTTATTGCTATGCAATTTTAGGAAATAATAAAGACGCTCTATATTTCTTTAATAAAGCATGGTGTCTAAATGAAAACGATGAAGATTGCGAAAAAGCTATAAATTTACTACTGAAAAAAGAACTTGATAAAACTAAAAAAAGTTCTTAACAATAGTTATCAATATCCAAAGCCTAAAAGTGAGTAAGTAATTTCTCACTTTTTTTGTTCTATAGGAAATTATAAAAGATAATAAAATCACTATTCTAGATTATACAATCTAAAATAGTGATTTTTGCCTGACATTCTAAAGTAAAAAAAGAGTATGTAATATAGTCTGTGTAAACCTCAAAATGGGTATACTTAAAAATAGTATTCATAGGAGGTACACAGACTATTATGGTTTTAAGAAAAGAACTTTTAAGAGAATTTATTAGTGCAAACAATTTAAAAACAGCGAAAGACATTCAAAGTGCATTGAAAGAAGTGTTTTCAGGTACCCTTCAAGAGATGTTAGAAGCGGAGCTTGATGATCATTTAGGCTATACAAAGTATGATTATAAAAATAAGAATACTAGCAATAGTAGAAATGGCTATAGCTCAAAAAAAGTGATATCCGACCTTGGTGAAATGGAATTGAGCATACCAAGAGATAGAAACGGAGAATTTGAGCCGAAGGCTGTTAAGAAAAATCAAAATGACGTATCAAGCATAGAAGATAAGGTATTAGGCATGTATGCTAAGGGGATGACTACTAGAGATATAAGTAAACATCTTGAAGATATATATGGAATAGATGCATCTCATACATTAATATCAAGAATTACTGATAAGATACTTCCACATGCTCATGAGTGGCAAAACAGACCGCTAGACGCGGTATATCCAATTATATTCTTAGATGCTATACATTATAAGGTGCGAAGTGATGGTAAGGTTGTTAATAAAGCTGCCTATATAATAATTGGGATAGATATTCATGGAATGAAGGATGTACTGGGAATTTGGATTGGCAAAAATGAAAGTGCAAAATATTGGCTCACAGTCCTAACGGACTTAAAGAACAGGGGCGTAAGAGATATTTTTATAGCCGCGATTGACGGACTTACAGGATTTAGTGATGCAATTAAAACAATATATCCTGACACAGAAATACAACGTTGTATAGTTCATCAAATTAGAAACTCAACTAAATATGTTTCGTATAAACATAGAAGAGAATTTTGTGCTGATTTAAAATTAGTTTATAAAGCACCAACTGAAGAAGCAGCATTAATGGAATTAGAAAAATTTAAGGATAAATGGAATAAACAATACTCTATTTCAATAAAATCATGGGAGAATAACTGGGAAGAGTTAGCTACATTCTTTAAGTACCCAGAAGAAATCCGTAAGATGATTTATACAACCAATGCAATGGAAAGCTATAATAGACAACTTAGAAAGGTTACAAAAAATCGAAGTATATTCCCATCTGACGAAGGATTATTTAAGATGTTATATTTAGCAACAATGGATTCAACTAACAAATGGACTCAAAGTGTGAGAGCTTGGGCAACAATATTAGGACAGTTAGCAATACACTTTGAAGAAAGATTTGATATAAATGCAGTATAGTTAAGCATGTCCCAAATGAAATTCATGCGAATAATAACTTTTTTAAATTTAACTGTAATATTTTTTAATAAATGAGTAAAACTAGGAATGAGTTTAAATTATGACTTATTCCTAGTTAAAATAAAGTATATTCATTTCTAAACTTTAATGAGCTTTACACAAATTAATTTCCACACTCTAAAAAAAAGAGAGTAGAAACAATAAAATTAATTCCACTCTCCAATAATCTTTCTTTCAGTATGATCTAAATTAAAGGTTAAATTATCAAAATAATTCCCTGCCAATCCAAAAGTTGTATCTACTTTAATCCATTTATCTTTTTCATTAATATATACTTCATTCCAAGAATGATCTACCCAAACTTCTCCACTAAATCCTTTTCCAGTAACAATCCTTACTTTTAAACCTGCCGCCTTTGCCATTGCAGTGTATAAACACGCAAAATCAAAACAAACACCTTTCCTACTTTTAAAGGCTGAAATAGCACCACTTTCAATCTCAAAATTATCATTTATTATATCATTAGCCTTATCCTCATCATAAATTAAGTTCTCAGTTATCCAACTATAAATAATAAAAGCTTTTTCTCTATCATTCTCACCATCTTCACATAACAATAAAGTTAATTCATTAATTTCATCATTACTCTTTATTCCTTCATCTAATGTTACTCCATTGTAATAAATTGTGAGGTTTTCTGTAAAGGCATCTTCTACTTGACTAATATCAATTTTTAATGATTGATTTACTATATTAGGTATATGATTGACCATTTCATTACTTACTATAGGAACTATAATTTTTTCAGAAATAACATCATTTACACTTGAATTGAAAATTATATCATCTATTTTTTCATTTGAATAACTTAATGAATAAAAGTGGATTATAGTACAGAAAATTAATGGATAGAAAAGAGCTTTTGGAATACTAAGAATAAGCCCCAATAAACTTTTAAGAAAATTCCCTCTTTTTAATACCCATTTATGAAAGATATCAAATAATGGATAAATAAATACATTCAACAGAATATTCAGTATTTTGTAAACAATTACTGTTATTATTATAGAAATTACTGGTGCTACTATAAGATAAATCAATATAGGTTTTTCACTAAAAATAGTTATATATTCCCCTATAAGATTACTTAAAAAATCTGAAAAAAATCTATAAGAATCGTACAATATGAATTTTTTACATAAATAAAAACCAGATAATAAACCAATTATAAAAGAAATTATTTTTACAACTCCAATAATCTCTCTCTTAAAATTATCTGGTGAATATTTATAAAGGATCCCTTTTAATAAAGGAATAACACATAATAAAATTATTACTATTGATAATATATCCAAATTCACACTTTTCACCTTTATTCATTGGAAATTATCTCATTTACAGCCGATTTAACATCATCATAGGAATAGCCTTTTCTCAATAAGAAATCATATAATTTCTTTTTTAACTTCAAATTATTAGTTTCACTCTTAGAAATAAGTGAATATCTTTTTGAAGCCACCTCCATTATATTTTCCTTATCTTTTTCTTGATTATTTCTTTGATGTTCGTAAATAAGATCTCTATTTTCCATTATTGACTGTTTTATGGATTTTAAAACATTATCACCACAAAACCCCTTTGAAATAATATATGAATAAAGTTTGTTTTTAATGAAATATTCATCTTTTCCATCTTTAATAAGTGTGTGAATTTTTTTATTGACTAATTTATTTATTGCTTCAAGTTCTTCATCTTCATTTATATTAATCAATTTTTCGGATATAATATCTTCATTTATGCCTTTTTTCTTTAAAGCGTATTTAATTTTATTTTTTCCTTCTGTTCTTCTTCTTTCTTTAATATACCTTTCAGCATATCTTTCATCATTGACAAAATCATAATCTACTAAAAATTCCATTACCTTTTCAATTACTTGAGAAGAATACTCTTTTTTTTCAAGATATTCACATACTTGCGCAAAAGTTTTATCTCCTCTTTCAATATACTTTAAACCCTTAGTTTTTGCTGCTCTGTAATTTTCATCTATAATAATTTTATCAAATTCTTCCTGATGAATTTCTTTTCCCTTTTTTAAATTATACTTGTACACAGCTTCTAATGAAATTGTATAATTTTCATAATTGTCCATTTGCAATATTACTTTATCTTCAAATCTTTTATGTGGGATAATATTAATTATCTCCATCCTCTTCATCCCTTCCTAATATGACACTCACTGTTGAATTAGTAAATAAGTCTTTAGCAATTTCATAAATATCTTCCTTGCTTAAGGTATCTAATAAATCAAGATCATTATAAAAGGATAAAATATCCTCATCATCTAGAATATAAGCTAAGATAAAGTGTGCTAAATCATTACATCCCTCTAATGTTGTTATTATTTCAGTTTTATAAACCTTCTTAATTATATTGAAAAACTTATCATCAAATTTCAGCTTTTCATTTAAGAACTTATCTAAACATAAACTAATTACTTCTTTGCTCTCTTCCACATCACTTTTAGAAACAGATGCATAGATATATAATATATTAAATTTTTCATAATCTCCAAGAGTAGAGTGTACAGAATAACATAACCCTCTCTTTTCTCTTAATTCTTTAAATAAAACTGAATTTGAACTAGATCCCAATCTATAATCTAATATCCTAAGTGCTAATTCCTCTTTAGGAGTAGGATTTTTAAAAGTGAATAAATACATAATTGTGCTCTGTTCATTATCCTGTAATTCTGTTTCAAATTCACCTGGGGTGTTTTCAAATACTTCCTTCCTATTGATTCTTACTTCACCCTTTTTCCATTGTCCATAATATCTTTTGATGTTTTCTATAACATAGTCATGGTCAAATGGTGATACAATTATTATCTTACAATTACTTGCATTATAATATTTATTATAAAAGCTTAATATATCATCTCTTGAAAATCTTCTTACACATTCTTCTGTTCCAAGAACATCATATTTTAAAGAATTGTTAGGAAACGCTTTCTCCTTCAAAACCCTATAGCTGTAATCTTCAATATCATCATAAGAATTTCTAATCTCTGATAAAATTACTTTTCTCTCTTTTTCAATTTCTTCATCCTTAAATGTAGAATTTATTAATATGTCACTTAATAAATCACAGGACTTTTCAAATTCTTCTTTTAGAGCAGTTATACTAATAACTGTACTTACATTATCTGTATATGCGTCATATTCTCCACCAGTCTCTTCAAACTCATCAATCAACCTTTTATTATTTCTTTTTTCAGTACCTTTAAAGATCATATGCTCAATAAAATGAGCAAGACCCCTTTCATCATCTTCTTCATTAAGAGAGCCTATTTTCATTGCATTAATTAAACATACAAGATCTGTTTCCTTCTTTATAGATACAATTTCTAATCCATTATCTAGGGTTGTATTCTTATAATCTAAATATCTTTTCAAACAAAAGTTCCTCCAACACGATTTAAATTTCTTGATTTAAAACTTATATTATTAAAAAAATTTTCTAGTAACATAATACTATAACATATAAAAGCAAAGAATAAAGAACAAATAACAAAAAGCTTAATATATTTTTACTAATAATTTTAACCACATATGTAAATATTATATACACCGTATTAGATTTCATTATTCAATATTCTTAATTTTTTCTTCTCCACTATTTAATATATAATTAAACTAAGTAGTTTATCTATAACATAACTAAAATCAGTAAAATATTCAAGCGAACAACAAAAAAAATACCCGTTCGGGTATTTTATTTGTTAATCTCCAATATATCTTTTATAACCTCTCCACCAATAATCATACCTGCTACAGGTGGAACAAAAGAAATACTTCCAGGTATCTGTCTTTTATGAGAACATCTCTTACTGCTTGTAGCTGAACATACACATCCTTCTTTACAAGTTATTACATCCTCAACCTTTGGCTTCATTGGCAGTTCTTCTGAATAAAGTACTTTAACCTTCTTTATTCTTCTCTTTTTCATCTCCTGCCTCATAACCTTTGCTAAAGGACATACTTTTGTCTTTTCCAAATATGAAATTTGAAATTTAGTAGGATCTAATTTATTTCCCGTTCCCATACTACATATTATTCTTATATCTCTTTCATGACAGTATTCTATTAATGCAATCTTTGATGACACAGTATCAATAGCATCAACAACATAATCAACTGTTTCATCTATTATTTCATGAATATTACTTTTATCCACAAATGTTTTATGAGTAATAACTTCACATTTTGGATTTATTGTTAATATTCGCTCTTTCATAACCTCTACTTTAGCTTTTGATATAGTATCATATGATGCTATAATCTGTCTATTTAAATTTGTTAAACAAACAGTATCATCATCTACGATTATAAGTCTCCCAACGCCACTTCTAACTAAAGCCTCAACTGTGAAACTTCCAACTCCTCCTATACCAAAAACTACAACTGTTGTATTTTTTAATTTCTCTAATCCTTCTTTTCCTATAAGTAACTCGGTTCTTGATAATGAATGTTGCTTAATCATAAAATTACTCCTTATTTTCTTTTTTATCTTTTGATAATCAATATTAAATCATATTAATTATATATAAATATTTAAATAATATCAACTCTACTTAGAGCTTATTTATAATGCTAGCAGAATATCCTGCTCCAAATCCATTATCAATATTCACCACAGTTATTCCACTTGCACAACTATTTAACATGGTTAATAATGCAGATAATCCCCCAAAGTTAGCTCCATATCCCACACTTGTAGGTACTGCAATAATTGGTTTATCAACCAATCCACCTATTACACTAGGTAGCGCCCCCTCCATGCCAGCTACAACAATTATTACTTTAGCATTTTTTATTATATCTAATTTCCCAAATAATCTGTGTATGCCAGCAACTCCAACATCAACAACTCTTTCAACTCTATTTCCAAATAGTTCAGCAGTAATTGCAGCTTCTTCGGCCACCGGCAGATCTGATGTACCAGCAGTTACAACAGCAATATAACTTTCTGTTATTTCTATTTCTTTATTTTTTATAACTATGGTCTTTGATAATTGATCATATTCAGCATGACTACATATTTTCTTTACCTCTTCATAATCCTCAAATGATGCTCTAGTTCCTAAAATATTATTTTTCTTCTTAAGCATCACACTTACAATTTCTCTTATTTGTTCTTTTGTTTTACCAGAACAATATATAACCTCTGGATATCCAACTCTAATCTCCCTGTGATTATCTACAACTGCTATACCAATATCAGTATATGGTAATTCTTTAAGTTCACCAAAGGCATCTTCAACAGTTACATCCCCATCTTTAACCTTTTCCAGTAACTTTTTTATTTCATTATCATTCATTTATTTTTCTTCTCCTCAATACTTCTATTCATCTTTCCCATTGAGTATCCACCTAAATCTAAAGTTACAACCTTATATCCTAGATTAATTAGATGTGTATTCACTTCTTCAATATTATCATATTTTAAGAATCTCTCCATATCCTCTTTAAATATTTCAATTTTAGCTGTATCTCCATAGCTTCTTACTCTGATTCCTTTAAAACCTTTATCCATAATGAATCTTTCAGCTAATTCAATTTTTCTTAATTCCTCTGATAATATTTCAGTATTATATGGAAGCCTAGATAATAAACAAGCATATGCTGGCTTATTCCAGGTAGGTACTTTTTGCAGTTTAGATAATTTTCTGATTTCTTCTTTTGTAAGCTTACTCTCTAGTAATGGACTTCTTACATCAAGTTCCTGTAACGCCCTCATACCTGGTCTATAATCTTTAGTATCATCGTAGTTTGAACCATCAACCACATATTTGAAACCAATTTCATCTTTATACTTAATTATGTTGGAGAAGATCTCCTTTTTACATAAATAACATCTATCTTCTGGATTCTTCACTATGCTTTCTGGAATATCCACTTTTATTATGTGATGTTTTACTCCAAATAAAGAAACCAACTCTTTACTTTCCTCAATTTCCCACCTTGGAATATAAGGAGAATCTATGGTTACAGCTATAACATTATCTCCTAACACTTCCTTGCATGCATACAAAAGAAATGTACTATCAACTCCACCTGAAAAAGCAACAACAACCTTTTCTAAACTTTCTAAATTAGTTAGTAAATCAATATATGCTTCATTCATATGCCGTCTCCATTCTAATTATTTATAGATTCCAGTTCAATTATTAATTATACAAGTCCATAACTCGTTAATACACCGAGATTTTGGACATGTATAATTAAATTTCACTATGCAATCTATATAATAGTCAGTTTTCTATCAAATTTATTAAGTACTTTACATCCATCTTCAGTTACCAATACTAAATCCTCAATTCTGACACCCATTTCTCCAGGTATATATATTCCTGGTTCTATAGAAAATATCATTCCAACTTCAACAGTATCATGATTTACCGAGCTTACATTTGGTCCTTCATGTACATTTATTCCTATATTATGGCCTGTTCTATGTGTGAAATATTTTCCGTATCCACACTCATCTATATAATCTCTTGCAGCCAAATCTATCTCACTGAACTTAACTCCTGGTTTAACTTTAGCTATTGCTTTTCTATTAGCCTCTAAAACAATATTATATATCTTCTCATGTTCTTCACTACATTTTTTATAGAAAACAGTTCTTGTCATATCTGAACAATAATTATTTGTTCTTCCACCAATATCAATAATAATGCTGTCTCCTTCTTTCATTATGGAACTATCTGAATCGTGATGTGGTTCAGCTGCATTAGCTCCATAAGCAATTAATGGATGGAATGAAAAACTTTCTGTTCCATACTTTCTATATAATTCTCCAAGTCTTTTACAAGCATCTAACTCATTCATATCCTTATTTAATTCTGAGATAATATCTCCCATTACAGAATCATTAACTCTTGAAGCTTCTTCCATTAGCTCAATCTCTTTTGGATCTTTTATATTTCTAGCTTCATCAACTACAATTGATCCTATATCTACCTTGATATCTTTATTTATTTTCATAAGTCTTATTAAGAAATGTGAAGGCCATTCCTTATCAATTCCAATTGTACCCTCAGAGTTTATGTTATTATGTAATATTTCAACATCATTATCACTATCTTTAAATATAATTATTTCATCTGCTATATCATTTTCTACTGGAAATAACTCATTAATAAACAATTTAGTCTTTCCATTTTTGCTAATATTTAAAACCATCATTCTCTCACCAGGCTCAATCCATTTACCAGTTAGATAAAAAACCGATGCTGGAGAAGTAATCATTACCTCATTAAACCCGTAAGCCTCCATATGTTTACATACTTTTTCAATTCTTTCCTTAAACATTCAACCACCCCTTAATAAATATTAAAATAACTTACCAGTAAAAACACAAGTCTATTTTGCCCTCTTACCAGCAAGATTAATTGGGTCCCATACATTTGAGAATGGAGGTGCATAGCATAAATCCAGCATACCTAATTCATCAACAGTCATATTATTATATATAGCTGCTGCAATAACATCTATCCTTATACCAGCTTCTCTCTTCCCAGCTATCTGCCCACCAATAATTGTTCTACTTTTCTGATTATATATAATTTTAACATATATATCCTCACTTTTGTGATAATAATCTGGACCAGTTTTAGACTTTATAAAGCTTACACCATACTCAATATTATTTTCTTTTGCTTCCTTCTCAGTTAATCCTGTTTTCCCTACTTGTAAATCAATTATTTTTACAACTGTTGTTCCTAATATTCCTTGAATTTTACGTTTATCTCCATTAATAATATCAGATAATGTTTTCCCTTGCTTGTTAGCATTTGTCCCTAGTGGTACATATGAGTTTTTCTTTAAGACTTTATGATAAACCTGAGCACAATCTCCCGCTGCATATATATTATCAATATTTGTTTTCATATATCTATCAATAATTACAGCTCCATTTTCAGCCATATTAATACCACTATCTTTTAAAAAATCAGTAGCTGGAGAGAATCCAATCCCTAAAACTACTAATTCCGTCTTATATTTTCCTTTATCTGTTATAACCATTTCAACCTTATCATTTCCTTGAAATCCTATTACTTCCTCTTCTAATTTAATAATTATATTTTTTTCAGCCAAATGTTTTTCAATCAATTCACATATTTCATCATCAAATGAGTTCAATAGGTGTTTTCCTCTCTCAATTATTGTGACCTTTCTTTGTTGCTTGTACATAGCTTCTACTATTTCCATATTAATGTATCCACCACCTATTAAAACAACCTCATCACTACTCATTGTCTCCACCATGTTTCTAATCTTTCTTCCATCATCTATAGTCTTAACATTATAAATATTTTTCAATTCCACATCAGGAACTTGTGGCCTTATAGGGTTTGCCCCTACAGCAATCAAAAGGATATCATATCTTTCATGAAGCAACCTTCTGTTATTTAGATCCTTAATCAATATATCCTTTTCATCACCATTTACCTTTACAACCTCATGATTCAAGAATACTTGAATATTACTTTTTCCAAATTCCTCAGGTGTTCTTACAATCATATCTTTCCAATTATCAAAGTCTCCACCAATATAATAAGGTATTCCACAAGCACTATATGAAACCACATCAGTCTTTTCAAACACCTTAATTTCTATATCCTTATTTAACCTTCTTAATTTAGATGCACAACTCATCCCTGCAGCATCTCCACCGATAATTACAAGCTTCACTTCTCTTCAACCCCGTTCTTATGGATAGTTTTCTATAACAATAATATTCCTTTAGAATATGAAATAAATTCAAATATAAAAGAGTTTAAAAGAAGTTGAAAGTTGAAAACTGAAAATTGAAAACGATGGATGTTTCTGACTGAGGTCAGAAACTACATCTTATTATTCTTTAGAACAAAGAGATTTTTACTCATTTCATCCATGATAAAATATTGTATTTCAAGTAACGGATTGTATGTCAGCTAAAACAGTAAACACTTATTTTTTTATTTAAAAACTTTAGGTTCTGATTTATAATCAGAACCCGCTTTAACTCTTTATTCTTTTGAATACTCTTCAATCAAATCAATAACAACTTTAACTGCATCAATAGTATTCCTTGATTTTATATTGCGTATATACCTCTCTCTATAAGTATATAAATTATCTATTTCCTTACATAATCTTTCATTACTCAAATCCTTTTCAAATAATACTTCACTATATCCATTCTTTTTTAAAGACTGAGCATTTAGTATCTGGTCGTCTCTAGTAAATCTTGCTTCCATGGGAATTAACAAGCTTGGTTTGTTCAAAACTAATAACTCATTTGCAACAGTTGCCCCTGCTCTTGTTACAATCACCTCAGCCATTTTATAAAAATGAGCAAGTTCTTCACCTACATATTCAAATTGAACATATCCATCAATATTTAAAAAGTTTTTATCTAGTTTATTTTTACCACATAAATGACATATTTGATATTTTTCCAATAGTATAGTTAAATTATCACGTATTGCCGAATTTATTATTCTCGATCCTGAACTTCCCCCCATAACTAGAATAACAGGTTTTTCTTTAGAAAATTTACATATTTCAAACCCCTTGTCAGCACTTCCCCTTTTAATTGATTCTCTAATAGGTACTCCAGTAAATACCCTTTTTGCTTTAGGGATATACCCTGCCACCTCTGGAAATGAATAGCATATTTTTTTTGCAAAAGGAAAAGCAAGTCTATTTGCTACTCCTATACTCATATCTGAATCATGAATAATAACTGGTACTCTAAGAATCCAACAAGCAAGAACTACAGGAAAGGATACGTAACTACCTTTACTAAATAGAAGATTAGGCTTAATTTTCCTAATAGCATGTATAGATTGAAACAAACCTGATATGATTTTGAAACCATCAGTAAAATTCTCAAAAGAAAAATATCTTCTTAATTTCCCTGTACTTATACAATGAAAGGGGATGTCAACTTCATTTATTAATCTTTTTTCAATTCCTTCTTCTGTTCCCACATAATGCACTTCATAATTTAATTTTTTTAATTCAGGTATTAAAGCAATATTGGGATTAACATGACCAGATGTACCACCACCTGTTAGAATGATTTTTTTCATAATTTCACCCCTTATCTCAAAGAACCTTTAAAACAAATGTAGAATTGACAATTGAAAATGGAAAACGATGGATGCTTCTGACTAAGGTCAGAAACTACATCTTATTGTTCTTTAAATCAAAGAAATTTTACTCAATTTATCTATAAGATAAAATCTTGTATTTAAAATACAATGTTTCACTTTTAATGAAACAAGTGAACCACTATTGACCAAGGAACAATACAATTAAAATTTCACGTAGTGAAATATCATTCGTTTTCCACTTTCAACTGTCCATTTTCAATTATATTTTTAAATAGTTTTCCTCACCATAGAAAAAGCTCAGGAAGTTAACAACCTAAGCTTTGTTTCAAAATTTCTTATTTAAGCAGTTTTTGTTTCATTTCTCCATTCATCTCTTGAATTCTCTTAGTTCCTTCAATTCTTAATTGATTGTTTTCTTCTTGAATTCTCTTTGTTTCATCAATACCTTCCATGATTGTTTGCCAAGTCTTTTCAAGGGTATCTAATTTAACACTGCTTCCCCCTGATAATCTCTCAATATCAATACTTTGGTTTTTGATGCTTTCAGCATTTTTCATTAGAAGTTCATTAGTTGTTCTATCAAGTTCACTTAATGAATCAGAAACTAATTTTTGTCTCTTTAAAGCAATTGCTTGAATGATTCCATTTTTAAATACTGGTATAGTAATTACAAATGCTGAATGTATTTTTGAAACTAATCTATAATTTCCTTTTTGAATCATTTTTATTTGAGGAGCAGTCTGCAGTGCAACCATTTTACCCATTTCTAAATCATAAATTCTTTGTTTTAACATTTCTAATTGAGATTTTGCATTTTCTAAATTCATAACCTCAACTTGATCACCAGACGCTGCTAACTCCTGCATTTTAGGAATTTCTTCTTGTTCAATTCTTTCAACCATTATGTTTCCAGCCGCTATATATTTTTCTAATTGCTTGTAATATTCAAAGTTTTGCTCATACATATGTTCAAGCATTATATTTGCATCATTAAGGTCTTTTTTATACTTATTTATTTCTGTATATATTACGTCTATTTCTCCACCTATAGACTTATATTTATTCATCATCTTTGCTACTGCATCTTCGCCTTTTCCGAACATCTTAGCAAAAAATCCTTTTTTCTCTTGCTTCTCAAAATCTTTTCTATCAAATTTATTCATTATTTCTGTAAGTTGTTTTATCATTACACTAGTACCTTGAGCACTAGTTGCTTTAATATTATTTAAAATATTATCAGCAAATTTTGAGATTTCTTCCGCTGGCTCATTACCAAAATTTAATACTGCATTAGCATCTTTGAAATCAATAGTTGTAGAAAGAGCTTTAACCTCCTCAGACTCTCTAAGCTGAGTTTGATATTCTACGGCTTTTTTTTCAACATCTACTTCTGCTACTTCAATTATTCCTGAATTATTGTTTTGTACATCACTCATTATAATCTCTCCTTTTCATTAATCTATCTATTTACCGAAGAATTTCTTAAAAAATCCTTTTTTCTCTTCTGTTGCTCCTTTTTGATAATCTAGTTTAAACCTCATTTTTTCTAAAGTATGATTATCATATTCTGTTTTACTAATAAATCTTTCAATATCTGAATAACCAGATGGATTAAAAATCATAATATCTACTCCCATTCTATTTAAGAATGCAAGCATAATACTATCTTCATACGTAAGATTACCATTCTTTTCATTATTATATATAATAATTTTAGGAACTTCCCCTGGATAATCAAACCCCTGAAGTAATTCCATAATCTTTGGATCTAAATTAATTAATACTGAAAAAAGATAAACCTGAAAATCTCTTAACTCTTCATCATCAATATTTTGAATTATTGGATTCAGTATTATTTCCTTAATTTTTTCAGCAATATTTCTTTGAAGCCCCAATCTTAAATCTTTATATTTCCACCAAGGCGCTCTAAGTAATTTATATATATCAAATTCAGAATAAGCTCCTCTTGGATAGATATCACTAAACTTATTGTATTCTATATGAAAAACCTTTTTATTTAATGGAAGTTTATCATAGAACAGTACATTCTTTAGCTCAATTATTTTAGATATTTCTCTCCAATATTCATTTAAGTCACTATGTGTTCCAGATATTTTTGCAAAAATATTGGGAATAAACAACTTCTTTCCTTCAATCTTCCATCCATCTCTAAATTGAGAATTCTCTTTTATCCAAATTTTTATTTCTTCATAAGTTGTTTTTAGAGTAACATTCTCTATTTCATACTCAACAAATTGCCAAGGTCTATAAAATCCAGATTCATCTGTAAATAAATTCTTGTTCATATATTCCTTAGCTTCATATGCTGATGTTTTATATCTATCAGTATCTTCCTTTGGAAATTCCTCTAATGCTTCTCTAGTGTTATACAAAATCTCAGTAGAAAAAATTCCGTTAGGATCAAATTTCTCAAAAGTTTCATCTCCTAGAGGATTATAATATAATACATCTACACCCAATGTAGATACAAAGTTAAGAAAAATAACTTCTTCTATGGATATTTCCCCAAAATATAATATCTTAGGATTAATAGATGTATATTCAAAATCTTTTATAAGCTTTTTAAAATACAGATTCAACCAATGAATAATATTATTTATAATCAATTTAATCTTTGATTTTTCAATATCTTCATTGTTTCTTATATAAAATTCTAATAGTCCTCTCAAGTTATTCTTAACTTGTAATTCTAAAATTTTATTACTAAAAACAGGTACTAAACCTTCTTTTTCAATTTCTTCAATTATGGTGTTGGAATTTATACCACCCATAGCATATATTCTATTCCAAGCATTATCTAATTTACCTAAAGTACCTAAGCTAATCTCTCTATTTAAACCTTTATCGAATCTTAAGTATAATGAACCATACTTAGATAACTCCTTGTCAATTTTAAATAATTCAGTCTTGTAAGAATTCAAACTTTCTTTTATTCCTATAAATCTATAGAATATTCTAGGAATTTTAACAGCATTAGAAGAATAGTTAAACCCATCTCTATTGCTTACAGGTACTTTTGCATTAGTTATAACATCTCCAGATATATGCCATTTTATTCCTTCTACTTCTAAATGATTCAAACTCCAGTTTCTCATTAACATCTACCTCGTATTTGCTTTTTAAGAGTTTTATGATAAAATTTAAATGATTTAATTATGTATAGAATTTTCCTTATATTTTCTAAATATTCTTTGTTTTATTTTTAAATAAATATTGAAAATATAAGGTATTATTTGTTATATAATTCTCCAATAGTATTATACCATAAAATTGAAATAATGAATAATGTGTTAGATTATATTTTTTTTAACTTTTTGTATCTAAAATTTAACTAAAGAGATTCAATTGTGAAACTTGGTTTATGTATTCTAAAAATCTCAGTACACCTTAAACCTAGTATAAATCTAGTTTTCACTTATAATCTCTGTAAGAAAGGATTGTTATATATGAAAAATTCTTTTATTAAAGTTTCTTCCGCTTGTCCAAAGACTAATGTAGCTGATATAGAATATAATTTAGAAAACATAAAAACTTGTATAAACAAAGCTTCTGAAGCTGGTTCTAAAGTTTGTGTTCTACCTGAATTATGCATCACTTCATATACGTGTAGTGATTTATTTTTACATAATCAGCTACTTGAAGCTTCAACTGAGGCACTTAAGGAGTTATGCGATTTTTCAATTTCTAAAGACATGCTAATCCTAGTTGGTGCGCCTATTTTACATCACTCTTGTTTATATAATTGCGGTGTAGCAATATATAAAGGTAAAATCCTAGGTATAGTCCCTAAAAGTTATATACCTAACTATAGTGAATTCTATGAAAAAAGATGGTTCACTGAAGGTTATGAGGTTGTGAATAGAGAAATAGATTTACCATTTCAAAAGAATATACCTTTTGGAGTTGATCTACTATTCAAAAGTGATAATTTTGTTTTCGGAATTGAAATCTGTGAAGACTTATGGGTTACAATTCCACCAAGTAGTTACCTTGCTCTTCAAGGTGCTAATATAATATGTAATCTATCGGCCTCTAATGAACTTGTAAGCAAAGCTGATTACAGACGTTCATTAGTAAGCAATCAAAGTGCCAGAGGTATTTGTTCTTACATATATTCTTCTGCTGGTGTTCATGAATCCACTACTGATTTATTATTTGGAGGTCATTTATTAATAAGCGAGAATGGCAGTATATTAAAAGAGAATGAAAGATTCCAAAGAGATAATGAAGTTATAACCTCAATAATTGATGTTAGTAGGTTAAATGGGGAGAGAATTAGAAATGTAAGTTTCCGAGATAGTCTTAAAACTTGTCCTTACAAATGTAGAACTGTTGAATTCACTTTAAATAATAAAACAATTAATTCATTTGATAGATATATAGATAAACATCCATTTGTACCTAAAAACAAAGATGAAATTGAAGTTAGATGCAAGGAGATTTTCAACATTCAAAAAAATGCCTTAGCAAAACGTCATACTCATACTAATCTTAATAAGGCTGTAGTAGGTATTTCTGGTGGTCTTGATTCAACTCTTGCATTACTTGTTATAATAAAAACTTTTGATATGTTAAACATACCTAGAGAAAATATTGTAACCGTTACAATGCCTGGATTCGGAACTACTGATAGAACTTACAATAATGCTGTATCCTTATGCAAAAACTTAGGATGTGATTTAAGAGAGATAAATATTGTTGATGCATGCCTTCAACACTTTAAAGATATAGGTCATTCTGCAGATATTCACGATGTAACATATGAGAACGTTCAAGCTAGAGAAAGAACTCAAATCTTGATGGATCTAGCGAATAAGGAAGGTGGACTATTAATAGGAACCGGTGATTTATCTGAGTTGGCTTTAGGTTGGTGCACATTTAATGGTGATCATATGTCAATGTATTCAGTAAATTGTTCCATTCCTAAAACACTTGTTAGATTTTTAGTTAAATATGTTGCTGATTATGAGGTTTCTGAAACTATAAAATCAATACTTTATGATATAAATGATACACCTGTAAGTCCTGAGTTATTACCTAAGGATGAAGAAGGCAATATTGCTCAGAAAACTGAAGATATTGTAGGCCCATACGAGCTTCATGATTTCTTCCTTTACCACTTTATGAAGAGTGGTGCTTCTTACGATAAAATATTATTTTTAGCACAACATGCATTTAAAGAAGATTATAAACCTGATGTAATAAAAATGTGGCTAGATAAGTTTATCAAGAGATTCTTCAATTCTCAATTTAAACGTTCAACTCTACCTGATGGCCCTAAAGTTGGTACTATAAGTTTATCTCCACGTGGGGATTTGAGAATGCCATCTGATGCAAGTTGCAATACTTGGCAAAGATAGAAGCAAATGTATAATTGATAATGGATAATGTATAATGAAGGATGGTTCTGACTTAGGTCAGAACCTATATTTTTATTGTTCTTTAGAAACAATAGGAATTTACTCATTTTATAACAATAATAAAATATTGTATTTCAAGTACAATGTTTCACCAAAGGTAAATCGAGTACAATTCTATTATTCAAGGAACAACACAAATAAAATTTCTCGAAGAGAAATGTCATCCATTATCCATTCTACATTATACATTATACATTTCTTCTAAATGTTTTGATTTCATTTCGTCATAACAATATTATAATAATCATAAACCTCTCCTGTATATCCATCTATAAACACTCTATATATTTTATCAGCTGATAAAAGACAATATACTTTCACTTCATAAACTAAAGTATATTCACCATTATGATTATATATTAGCTTCTCTCCTATTTCTCCTTTTTTCATTTCACATGTATCTATTGCCTCTACAGCTTTTTTCTCTAATTCACTTTTCTCTAACAGCTCTTCAAAATTAAGATAAACTTCTTTAGCTTGTTTATGATAATTTCCATTAATCAAATAGATAGTATTATTCTTTTTTACATGGACAATTAATTCCCCATTATATACTGGAACTCCTTTTACCACTTGTTGTAATTTATAGTGGGTAAACCCAATTGAATCAACTTCTTTGTTCTTTAAAATAAATTCTTCTTTTGCATTAATATTTTGCCCTATTTTTTTGCTAGTACATAAAAAATCAATAACCTGATTTATATCGTTAGATTCCAATTGCCCAATATCACCTTTGAGATATATTTTTGTACTCTTTTGATTAACTGTTTTAGATCCCTTCACATAATCACCTTCAAAATTCTCAAGAAAAAGAATAGCACATATACACACAATAATAATTGCAGTAATAAGTATAATTTTTTTTCTCATTTATTGTCTCCTTTTTATGAGTAATAAAAATACCCCGAAGGGTATTTTTAATATTTAGTATATTCCTACAGTATTAAAAGCACTTACTATAGCGTTATACTCTGTCCCTGTTCCATATAAGTCTTCTGCAGACTGAAGCAATGCTGCTCTGCAATCAGAAAAATCTGAAGTAGTAGTTAAATATACTGTTAAAGCTCTGTAATAAATTTGTTCAGTTTTTTCTATACCTATGCTCGTTGCAACCAGATAAGCAGCTTTATTTGGTATTCCTGAGTTAGTGTGAACTCCACCATTATCCTCAGTTGTGTTAAGATAATTATTCATGTGATCTGGTTGTCCGTATAATGTTGGATTAGACATACTTCTTAATGCATCTCCAGCAACATTAGGTGTCCATATATCTTCTCCACATAACCAATCTGCTTTATTAGATTGATACTTAAATTCAACAAAAGTTCCAAATACATCTGAGAAAGATTCATTTAATGCTCCAGATTGATTCTGATATTGTAAATTTGCTTCATGTGAAGTAACTCCATGTGTTATTTCATGAGCAACAACATCAAGAGCTCCACATAGCTCAATTGAATCTACTCCATTACCATCACCATATACCATCTGATATCCATTCCAGAAAGCATTCACATAATTTCTGTAATAATGTACTGATGATTTTATATCCATACCATTATTGTCAATGCTATTTCTATTAAATATTTCTTTATAATAGTCATAAACATTACTTGCATAGACATGTGCATCTACAGCTGCCCCATCTCTGCTGCTATCAAAAATATTGTCATCGCTTACAACTACATCCCCAGGTAAGAACCATTGAGGGAAGAAAGTTCTATTTCCAGCATCATAAGTAATTACCCTAGTGCCTGATGCTTTTGTTTCAATAAGATTATATTCTCCACCTGTATACGTTACTTTAAAACTTTTTGAATCCCCAAGAACTCCAACACCAGTTGCATCACTATTAGCATATGCTATTGCATTATATTTATTTAGAATTTCTCCATTATTAACATTAATAAATACATGCCAATCTCCTGGCTCAGGTAATAAGAAATTAACCCTTACTTTATAGACTTTATAATATTCACCCTCATGTTCATAGTAATACATATCAATTTCAGGCTTTGCTTGTAACTCTCCTGCATTTGTAGCCTTTAATGCTATTTGTAATGCTTGCTCTTTATTTATTTCTTGAAGTATTAATTTCTTATCCTTTTCCTTCACCTTAGTTTCTTTAACTTTTTTTTGGTGACTCATACTAAGTTTCTTATTCAAATCAAACTCAACATATCCATTTGCAGCATAAGCTTTTCCACTTTTATCGAAATGAACAATATATTCTTTTCCGTATATAGGAATACCTTCAAAAGTCTGCTGCATTTTTACATGAGTAAATCCTAATTTATCCTTTTTAATCTTTACCTTTTTCATTGAATTTTTTGGAAGCTTTACTCTAAATTCCTCAAAATTATCTTTCAATACCTGAACTGCCTTATTTACGTCAATGGTTTCATTCATTGATACTTTATTATCTTTTGATAACTTCTCTTGATTAAATTTCACAAATTTCAATTCATTCTTCTTGCCCTCATCAGCACTAGCTGCTGGTGCTGAAATAAAAAATAAAACAAATACCAAAGTTAAAAACGAAAATAATCTCCTTCTTCTCATTAAATCCTCCATAACATAAATTTATTTTAAACAGCTATTAAATTCCCTCCCCCCCTTGCTAGCTGCTAAAATTTCTTGTTAAATCATTATTTAATGTACTTAATCTAAAATTTTTATAGTTTATTATTTATTTTCACATGGGTATTGTTGATAAATTATTAGTTTGATATGATTGATATGTGCTAAATTATTGATTATATAAAGAAAATGTAGATTATAAATAAACTATTGATAATTGAGTTTCACTAATAATTAATTCTTTACATAATTTAGGCTTTACTTTATGATATGATATAGTTTTGGCTTATAGGTAAATTTTACCATTTACAAAGATATTTATCAAGACTTTTTTAATTATTTAATTGTTACGGAGGAAAATTATGAAACAGATTTTTCAAATGTTTTTTTGTTTTTTAAAAATTGGCGCCTTCACATTCGGTGGTGGATATGCAATGATACCTCTTATCGAGAAAGAATTCGTTGATAATAAGGGGTGGATTTCTAAAGATGATTTTGTAGATATAATTGTTCTATCTCAAAGTTTGCCAGGTGCTTTGGCTGTTAATTCATCTTTATTTGTTGGTTATAAAATTCGTGGAGTAATTGGTGCACTTCTCGCATTGCTAGGGGTAGTTATTCCCTCTTTCTGTATAATAATTATTATTTCTATCTTGTTTGTTAAGTTTAGAAATAACCCAATTGTTATTCAAGGTTTTAATGGTATTAAAGCCGCTGTACCTATGTTAGTTTTATTTGCCATAATATCATTAGGGAAATCACTTAAAAAGAACATTCCAACTTTATCAATTATGGTTATTTCTATTTTTCTTTTATTATATTTTAATCTACATCCCATTTTTTTAATTATTTTATCGATTAATTGTGGTATTATATTTTTTAGGAAGAAGGTATAATATATGGATATATTGTTAAAATTATTTTTAGTATTTTGGAAAATTGGAACTTTTGCTTTTGGCGGTGGAATGGCTATGTTACCTCTTATTGAAAGAGAAGTTGTAACAAATTATCATTGGATTTCAAAAGAAACCTTTATTGATATTATTGGTATTTCTCAAATGACACCTGGTCCTATAGCAATTAATTCCGCAACCTTTGTAGGATTTACTTCTGCTGGTATTGTAGGTGCTCTTGCCGCGACCTCTGGAGTTGTACTTACTTCTTTTATATTAGTATCAGTATTGCATCATTTTGTTTCAAAATTTAAAGATTCTAAACTACTAAAAGCTTCATTATTAGGTATGAGACCTGCAATAATAGCTCTAATATTCTCTGTTTTCATTAAACTTTCATATACAAGCTATAGAGATATTACAGGATTTATTATTGCTTCAATATCATTATTTTTATTATTTAAAAAGACGCATCCAATATTAGTTATACTAATTTCTGCTACCTTAGGCATAATATTGTATTAAGACCTAAAGCACGCGATTCGTGCACATTAAAAATTAAAACCCTTTAAAAGCAGTGGACAATTGACAGTTGACAACGGACAACGATGGATGTTTCTGTCACATGACAGAAACTACATTATATTTTTCTTAAGAACAATAGGTTTCAGTTCATTTTATCTTTAGATAAAATATTACATTTTAAATACAATGTTTCATTGTAAATTAAATGAGTAAACCCTTTATTGTTCGATGAACAATATTATTAAAATTTCTCAGAGAGAAATATCATTCGTTATCCATTGTCAACTGTCCACTGTCAACTATTTTTATATTTAAACTTTTCATAAAATTATGAAAAAGGACTAAAATCTAAAGATAAACAAATAATAGAGTTAAGTATGATTTAAGGGAGTGATATGATGTGGTTTAATAAAGACATTACTGAAGTTACCAAAGAACTGAATAGCGATATTGTGAATGGTCTATCAACTGATGAAGTAAAAAAACGACTTGAAGAACATGGATACAATAAATTAAAAGAAAAAAAGAAAAAATCAATTTTACGTATGTTTTTTGAACAAGTTAATGACGTTATGATTTATATTTTATTTGGTGCTGCAATTGTATCTGGTATATTAGGAGAACTAACAGACTCTATCATAATTGGAATAGTTATACTTGTTAATGCAGTTATTGGTGTAGTACAAGAAAACAAAGCTGAAAAATCCTTAGAAGCTTTAAAGAAACTCTCAACTCCAAAAGCGCTTGTAAAAAGAGATGGTACTTTAAAAGAAATCTCTTCTGAGGAAGTTGTTCCAGGAGATATTATTGTAATTGATGCTGGTAGATATATTCCATGTGACATGAGAATTATCGAGTCTGCAAATCTAATGATAGAAGAATCAGCATTAACTGGTGAGTCAGTACCTGTAGAAAAAAATGATAAAATAATTTCTGATAATGATAAAATACCTTTAGGTGATCAAAAAAATATGGCTTTTTCATCTACTCTAGCTACATATGGTAGAGGTGTAGGTATTGCAGTTGGTACTGGAATGGATACCGAAATAGGTAAGATTGCTAAACTTCTTCATGAAGAAGTTGATACAAAAACACCTCTTCAGAAGAAACTTGATCATGTAGGAAAACTATTAGGTTTCCTAGCATTAGGAGTATGTGCTCTTATATTTGTTGTTGGACTTCTTCAAGGAAGAGAAGTCTTTGATATGTTTATGATTTCAATTTCCCTAGCTGTAGCCGCAATTCCTGAAGGTTTAGTTGCAGTAGTTACAATCGTGTTAGCTATGGGTGTTCAAAAAATGATTAAAGAGAATGCCATTATTCGTAAACTTCCTGCTGTTGAAACTTTAGGCTCTGTTTCAATCATATGTTCAGATAAAACAGGAACATTAACTCAGAATAAAATGACAGTAACCAAATTTTACTGTGATAATAAATTTGGAAGTTTAGATGAACTTTCAAAGGAAAATCCAACAAATTCATTACTTCTTGAAAATATTGTTTTAAATAATGATGCTACATTTGACAAAGATAACTCTACTGGTGATCCAACTGAAATTGCTCTTTTAGAAGCTGGTTTTAGGTACAATATTTTTAAAGATGAAATTGAAAAAACTCATAAAAGAGTAGACGAGATTCCTTTTGATTCTGATAGAAAATTAATGACAACTGTAAATGAATATAATGGTGAATATTATGTAATGACTAAAGGCGCATTAGATAATCTTTTAAATCTATGTAATAAAATACTCATAGATAATACGCCTATTGAATTTACTGATGAATTAAAACAAGAAGTTCTTTCAAAATCTTATGATATGTCTGATGAAGCATTAAGAGTAATTGCCTCAGCATATAAAATTATACCAAATAAAGATATTAACATTTCAGATTTAGAAAAAGACTTAACCTTTATTGGTATGGTAGGTATGATTGATCCTCCTCGTGAAGAGGTTAAGGATTCTATAAAAACTTGTAAAGAAAGCGGAATAAGAACTGTAATGATTACAGGAGATCATAAAAATACCGCCTTCGCTATAGCTCAAGCATTAGGTATAGCTTCTTCTATAGATGAGACAATGGATGGAGTAACTCTTGACAGTTTATCTCAAGAAGAGTTAAACTCAAAGATTGATTCATTAAGAGTATTTGCCCGTGTATCTCCTGAACATAAAGTTAAAATCGTAAAAGCACTTAAATCCAAAGGAAATATCGTTTCCATGACTGGTGATGGAGTTAACGATGCACCTTCACTTAGAATGGCAGATATAGGTGTTGCAATGGGTATAACTGGTACTGATGTTTCTAAGGATGCTTCTGATATGATTCTTACTGATGATAACTTCTCAACTATAGTTAGAGCAGTAGAAGAAGGTCGTAATATTTATAACAACATCAAAAAGACAATTGCATTCTTGCTTTCATGTAATATTGGTGAAATAATTGCTCTATTCTTAGCAATTATTATGGGTTGGTTTGCTCCATTAATACCAATTCATATACTATGGGTTAATCTTGTAACTGATACATTGCCAGCACTTGCTTTAGGTGTAGATCCTGGTGATAAGGATGTTATGAAAGATAAACCTCGTAATCCAAAAGAAAGTTTATTTAAAGGAACAGGTCCATTTATTTTCCTTAATGGATTTATTATAGGTATCTTGACTTTGATTGCATTTATGATTGGTATAAAACATACCATGGGTATTTCAGGTATATTCCCATTAATGCCTGAAGATATAACTGAGGAAGCACTTACAGTTGGACGTACAATGGCATTTGTTGTATTAAGTATGTCTCAACTTGTTCACAGCTTTAACTTAAGAAATAGTAAAAAGTCAATCTTCCAAGTAGGTCTATTTACTAATAAGTTCCTTATAATTTCAATGCTAATAGGATTAGCTCTTCAATTAATAGTAATTTCTGTACCTCCTATAGCAGCAATCTTTAAAGTTAAGTTCTTAACTGGTACATTGTTAATAACAGTTATAATACTTTCATTAGTACCACTTATTGTTAATGAAATAATTAAAATATTTAAAAGAAGGATTTCAAAATAAATTGAGAATTGAGAGTTGAGAATTGAGAATGATGGATGCTTCTCGCTTACGCGAGAAGCTACATTTTTTTGTTCTTAATGTATCTCCATACTTTGTATACAACAAAATCACCTAATTCAAATGTATATGGATATTTAACCTTAAGATTTTCTCTCATTTCCATGAACTTTAACAGTTCATCATAAGTGTTAAATAATCCATATTTATTCAATTTGAAACCATTGAGCTTATTATCTATACATAACTCATTAACTACACTTAACTCATGATAAATAGAAGAATAATAAAGTGCCCCTGGATATGCATAATCATATCCTAAAAACTCCAAGTTTTCTTTGAAAGTCTCAACATTAATACAACTTTTAGGATACTGCCTGTCAGTGCTTCAAAACAAGATATCTACTTTTATTTTAGCCTTTATACATCCCTCTAAATACCTGTTTAAATACTCCATATCATTACAAACCCCAACTGTATCATCATAATTAGATGGTTCGTAAATATTATCGTCACAATATTTGTCTAAATATCTTTTTTCATTTATTTCAATACCTTCTGTATCCATATCAATAGGCCAATATCCTTGAACACCATGATATTCTATAGTCTCACAGTCTCTTTCTTTTATAAGAAAACCATTTTCGTATAAATTTTTTTTTACCATTTCTCTACTCCTCAAATTTATTGATCATATTACAAAGGAGGTTTCTGATCTTGAGCAGAAACCTCCTTAGTTGTCAATTGGCTATTATTTTATAACTCTTTTCCAGTCTACGTATTCATTTAAAAGTTCCACGAATTTCACAAGATATTTCTCTTCTAATTCTGTAAATCTATTATACTCTGGGCTGTCAATATCCAGAACTCCATAAACAATGTCATTTTTTATTATAGGTATTACTATTTCAGACTTAGAGGCTGAATCACATGCAATGTGTCCAGGAAACTTATGAACATCCTCTACTCTCTGAACTTCTTTTTCAAGTACTGCTGTACCACATACTCCTTTTCCTATCTGTATCCTGTTACATGCTGGCAAACCTTGAAAAGGTCCAAGTACAAGTTCCTCATTCTTAATAAAATAAAATCCTGCCCAGTTAATTCTATCAAGTATTGCATCAAGTATAGCTGTTGCGTTGCTTATATTGGCTAATTCATCTTCTTCGGAACTAAGCTGTGCCTGCAGTTTATTAAGAATATATTTTAGCTTCTGCTCTTCATTCATTTTTTCGATTCCTTTTAATTGAAACATATCTCTACCCCTATTCTACATTTACATCTATCTTTAATCTTCTAGCGCTTTCACCATAAATATTCTTAGCATTAATAGTAATAATATGCGCACCCTTTTTTAATACTTTATCTGGAACTGCAATTAATTCTTTTGATTCTTCATTATAAAGAAATCTTGCCTCTACTCCATCTACTAATACTTTAATGGAATATGGATCAATAACAGTAACCTCGTCATATAATTTAGCTTTTATAAGGAACTTTCCATTATTTATACTCATATTATTTAATGGATATATTCCTTCAATTTTAGATGTTAGTTCTTTTTTAGAGTTCTTATATGAACTATTATAAATATACATAATATCGTCAAGATAAACTTCTCCTGACTTATTTTCAACATCTTTATGTGTTTCAACAAAATATATTTTTTCTAATTTAATAGGTAAGGCTACTTCACTTGGTATCTCTCCCCTTACTTCACGCCATCCAATCCAATCTATCTCAGATGCCATATTCACAGTAAATTCCTCTCCATTAGCATCAGTGAAGCTTGCTCTCATCCATGGTGCTTTTCCATCTCCATAAACCATTGCTGATAAATACTCAGGTCTTCCATAAGATGCTTTTTTACTTTCTTGTCCATCTAGTTTTAAATTTATTGTTCCATTATATTCTTTCTTCCATGTACTATAATCATAAGATATTTTCAGTGAATTATTTCCATTGTATACCTTTTCTTGTGATATGCTGCCCTTTCCACCCATAAATCCATCTACTTCATAATAGAAACTTTTTTCTTCAAAATTATCAATCTCCACAATATCTTGTCCAACAGTAACTTTAACTTCTGTTACTTTATCACCTATAGAGCAATATACGATACCTATTCCACTATTAAATGTTTTGAGTTTACCATTATCATCGATACTACCAATGTTTCCACTCAGCTTCCATTCTATATTATTTTTATTTAGTTCTATCTCTCCTAGGTATGAACTTTTCCCAGTTGCTTTAAATTGAAACTCATCTCCTTCATTAAGATAAATCTCATATCCACTATTAATCTCAACTTTATCTAGTTCATCAATTACTATTGCATAAGATACAGCTTTCTTATTATCATATTCACCTTCTAACATAACTAATCCATTTGCCTCACCAGCATTGAATATACCATTTGAAATATTACTCAAGGAATCTGAAACCTTCCACTTAACCTTAGACTTATCCACATTTACTTCAAATCCATACTTATTTTCACCCTTAACAGTTAAAGGGACAGATGAATTTTTAAGTATTACAAATGGTTCTTTTACTGATATAGAGTGTACCTTTTGTTCATTTTTATTATTTCTAGTTGTAAATAATATAGAGTTACTTATCTTTCTCTCTTTACCATCTTCAGGCCTATTTATTATTTTAAAATCTTCTTCTGCATAGTTTTTTATTGTAACTTCTGTAGAACCCCCACCATCTAAATTTACCGCAGTCTGTAAGCCCATCTCTTCCAATATTTGAGCAAATTCAATTAATGATGCTCCATCTGAGTATTGATTAACAGCTGTTCCACCTTCTAAAGTTACTGCTACTAACTTTCCTTTTTTATCAATCCCTAGAGCAGTTCTCGATCTCTGTCTAGTTAAAAGTCCACCTTGGTATCCAACTTCTTTTAATTGTTCTTCGTTATACCCTTTTCCATCTTCAACTAAATAAGAATATGCTGCAATAATTCTTTCAATTTCTTGATCTCCAAAACTAGCTTTTAATTTAATTTGGTCACCAACTTCAACATGCTCCTTAAACCATTGTGCTTTTTCGCCACTTGCAGCTATAACAACTCCATTCTCAGGAATGTATCCATCTTCGTTTCCGCCAATACTTACTACCTCACCTCTGTATTGATTGTCCAATTTTAAGCCACTGTCTAATAAATGATTTGATTGATCAACAACATTATTTAAAACAACAAGAACTTCATTTGGCGCATATGATGATTTTTTCAATTTTCTATCTTCACTATAATTAGGTGTTAACACAGTTATATAGTTATTCATTTTATATCTATTAACATGAAATTCGTCATATCTGTTAACTGAGTCAAAAGTTGTTTTTAAAATATCTTTTTCATCAAGCAACTCCTCAGGGAAATCATGTATACCATTTCCTTTTATAACTGCTATTTGTCCACTGAACTCTAATTTTTCAATAGATATTTTTTTATTTTTCCTTTGTACAATAAGAGGATATTTCCTCCTATCAGATGTTGCAGTATAGGAAGTTAATATCTCTCCATATTCCACATGAGGTCCAACACTTATTCCTGCTTTTACATTAAAGAAGTCTCCATTTATTCCCGCAACAACTCTATTTCCTTGTTCAATTGCCTCATTAACATGATTAGAGAGTTCTGATTTTCCTAATGCATACTTCTTCTCTTTTGCAAATATAACTCCTACATCCTCATTATCTAAATCTATAGTTACCTCATTTACTTTATACTTAGAATTCTGATCACTAAAAATTTCTTTTTCTATGTATTCAATCCCATTTACTATTTCTCTATATTCACTGTTCACTGTAATTCCTGATGCGTATTTTACATTAGTTCCAAATAAAAAAACCATTGCCGAAAAACAACATAATTTATTTCTAATACTTTTCTTCATATAATCACCTCTCACTACATTCTACGAAATTTAGGATATAAAGTCAGCACTATAATAAATATTCGACAACAGTTATTTTATTTCCTTTTTATTCTATCTTCCAATTTATTTCATTATTTCAAGTATTCCTTGCTTTTTGCAACATAATGATTACTTGAATGTCCTATAGATTTAATTTCTTCTTGTGTCAGTTCTCTTATTACTTTTGCCGGTGACCCTAAGCAAAGTACTCCTGAAGGGATTTTTTTACCTGAGGTAACTAAACTCCCTGCACCAATTATAGTATTTTCTCCAATTTCCACACCATCTAACAATATACTGCCCATTCCAATTAAAGAATTATCTCCTACTTTACAACCATGCAATATTACATTATGTCCAACTGTCACACCTTTTCCTATTTCAACAGGAAATCCTTCATCAACATGAACTGTGCAATTATCTTGAATATTGGTACCTTCCCCTATCTTTATCAATTCATTATCAGCTCTAAGAACTGTATTAAACCAAACACTAGAATCTTTTTCAAGAATTACCTCTCCAATCAATGTAGCATTTTCAGCATAAAATACACCTTCTTCGATAAATGGTTTCTTATTAAAATATTCTTTAATCATGTTTTCCCTCCGTATGATTTGATATCTAAAAAAATTTTATATCAAAATTTAATTTAATTATATCAAAGAATAATCTTATTTTTCACAACCTTTCACCAATTTTCAAAAAAATCATGAAAAATATGAAATAATATGTATCATAAAACACTATTTACTTAATAATATTTTTATGGTAAATTAATAAGTGCATACAACATATTGTGTTAAGCACTTTATATCACACTATATATTGTGCACTTTATTGAAAGGGGTAGTTATATGCATTCAAATATTTCTGATATTTTCAAAAGACACTTCACAAAAGAACTCCTAGCTGATACTAGCAAGGATGTATATGATTTATTTCAATGGAAGAAAGTTAATGTTAAATTAACTGATTATAAAACTGGCAAAACATTAGTACATATGACAGATTTAGAATTTCCTGATCATTATTCGCAAAATGCCTGTGATATTATTGCTTCAAAATACTTTAGAAAAAGTGGTGTACCTGGTTCTCAAGGTTATGAAAATAGTTTAAAACAAGTTGTTCATAGGCTTGTTAACTTTTGGATGGAATCCCTTAAAGACGAGGGTTTAATTGAGACTGAAGAACAAGGAAAAATCTTCTATGATGAACTTGTTTATGCACTTCTATCTCAAAGGTTCGCACCAAACTCTCCTCAGTGGTTTAACACAGGACTTAAATTATCCTATGGAATTAAAGGTTCCACACAAGGATATTATTATGATATAGATGAAAAGAAAGTTGTAGAGACTGAAGATTTTTATACACGAACACAAGCTTCAGCATGCTTTATTCTTTCAATACAAGATAAATTATTAGGACCACATTCCATATCAGAACAGTATGTAACTGAAACAAAGCTGTTCAAAGGTGGTTCAGGTACTGGAACTAATTTTTCAACTATAAGAGCAAAAGGAGAGCTTCTCTCAAGCGGTGGTGTTTCTTCTGGTCTAATGAGCTTCTTAAAAGGATTAGATAAGAACGCAGGAGCTATTAAATCAGGTGGTACTACACGTAGAGCAGCAAAAATGCTATGTTTAGATATTGACCATCCTGAAATTTTAGATTACATGACATGGAAAGCTAAAGAAGAAGATAAAGTTAGAGCTCTTGGTAAAATGGGTTATGATATGGGCTTCGAAGGAGAAGCTTATGAAACAGTATCAGGTCAGAATGGTAACAACTCAGTGAGACTATCTGATGAGTTTATGAAGAAAGTTGAAAATCTGACTCAGGATCCAGATTCTGAATTATTACTAAAAGGAAGAGTAGACAGTACAGTAGATAAAAAGGTTAAAGTTTCTTCTCTGTGGGATACTTTTAATGAATCAGCATGGAAATGTGCAGATCCTGCACCTCAATTTGATGATACTTTTAATGCATGGCACACATGCCCTAATGGTTCAGATGGAGAGTATAATGCTAAACATAATAGAATTAACAGCACAAACCCTTGTGGTGAATATGCTTTTCTTGATGATAGCGCCTGTAACCTTGCTTCTATAAACTTAATTAAATTTTATGATGAAAAAACTGATTCTTTCTTAATTGATGATTATAAACACTTAGTAGGACTTATACAGTTAGCTCTTGAAGCTTCAATACACTGGGGACATTTCCCTACAGAAGATATTGCACTTAATACTCATATGTTTAGAACTACTGGTTTAGGTATTTCAAATCTAGCCTCTTTATTGATGATGATGGGACTTCCATATAATTCACCTGAAGCTAGATCAATCGCTTCATCTCTAATAGGAGTATTAACTGGTCATTCTTACTTTATATCATCTTTAATGGCTAAGAAATTATCTCCTTTTGAAAAATATAATATAAACAAGAAATCAATGCTCAGAGTTATAAAAAATCATTGTATAGTGGCTGGTGCGGAAGAAGAGCCTTACTTAAATCTACACTATAAACCACTTAAGCCTGATCATGATTTATTAATAAACTTAAATCACTCTAACCTTTCCTCTGCACTTAAAGAGAGTTGGAAAAATGCATATACTTCTGGAAAGGCTAATGGCTTTAGAAATGCACAGGTTTCTGTAATTGCACCAACAGGTACTGTTTCATTTGCAATGGATTGTGGTTCCACTTCCATTGAGCCATTCTTTAGTCACATTGTATATAAGAAACTTTCTGGCGGAGGCTATATGACAATAGCTAATCCAGTTATAGAACCTGCTTTAAAAAAGCTTGGATATAATGATATTGAAGTTCAGGAAATAATGAACTATATAACTAGAGTTGAAACTGTAAAAGAAGAAGGATATGAATACGAGAAAATAATTGATGGAAAAATTGAAGGTGCTCCTCACCTAAAAAAAGAACATCTGCCTATTTTCGATACAGCTAATAAATGTGGAAGTGGAGAAAGATTTATACATTATTCAGGCCATGTATTTATGGTAGCAGCCTTAACTCCTCTTATTTCTGGAGCTATATCCAAAACCGTAAATCTTCCTTCTAATGCTACTATAGAAGATTTCAAGAATGTTCATTTAACTTCTTGGAAACTTGGAGTAAAAGGAATATCCCTTTACCGTGATGGCTCAAAGGCAAGTCAACCGCTTAATACTCAGCTTACTGATGGTAGAGAACGTTCTCTTGAAGACTTTACTTATAAAGAACTTCTTCAAAAGGTTAGAGAACAACAACATTCAAAATTCACAATGAGAGATAAACCTTTAGGAATACGTACTGGAACAACTCATCCAGCACAAATAGACGATGTTAAAGTATATACCACTGTAAACCGTCGTCCTAATGGAGAGATTTGTGAAATATATATTACAACTGATAGAGAAGGTACAATAATAACAGGATTATTAAATTCACTTTCTAAGAGTATATCCGTTATGTTACAACACCATGTACACCCAAGAGATATCGCTAGAATGTTACGTGGCCAGAAATACGAACCACATGGTTATGTTCAAAAACATCCATACATTAAATATGTTAGTTCAATATCTGATCTTATAAGCAAGGTGATAGATATAGAGTTAGATGATTATTCTCGTTGTCAGGTTAAACCTGAAACATTAGGTGATTATAGCGTAGCAGCTGATAGCATTGCTACATCTTCAATAGATACTACTGAAGAAACTGGAGAGAGAATATATACTGAATTGTGTCCTAATTGCTCAAGCAACAAACTTGTTAAAAACGGAACTTGTAAAGTTTGCTTAGAGTGTGGTTCTACTACAGGATGTTCGTAGAGATAAAAACAAATTGAGAATGGATAATGGAGAATTGAGAATGATGGATGTTTCTGCTTTAGGGCAGAAACTACATTATATCAGGATATCAGGCAAAGTGCTTGTTAGTGAAATTGAAAAATTATCATATATATAATAAATAAAAAAAAAAGAACTTATCGGAATAGAATTTCCAATAAGTTCTTTTACTATAATACCAATACAACAAAATTGTGTTTCAGGCTAAAGAATAGTTGCAGGTTTTTCTCCAATACCATTTAGATGATTCTTTATATTTTCAAGAGAAAAGGCATTGAGCCCTTGTAATGGTAGCTGTCTAAGAAGCTCTAATCTACAAGTTTCTGCTTCTTTTACATCTCCTAACGCCTTATAAAGTTTCCATAATAACCACCATGCGTTAAAAATCTGATGCTTATCTTGATTATTTTCTACAATTTTATTAAAACATACCTTTGCATACTTTATATCTTCAAGTACCAAAGCAGCTTCCATTAAATTAGGATAAATCATACCTTGTTCTTCTATACTGAATGTTTCGATATAATCATTCCCCCATCTGAGTATCTCTTCATATTGATGCCTTTCTCCAAGAGCAACTAATAGATAATTAAAGTCATCTACTGATTTTGTTGTTTCAAATTTCTTCATATAATCTTCAATAAAACTATAGTTACCTAGCATAGCATCAAGACGCATCAACTGTATGTTTACACGTTTGGTCCAATTTTCCTCTTTCCCATCTGATACTTTTAGTAACTTTTCACAAGCCGCCTTACTTTTTAATAAAAATTCTAAAGCTCGTTGATATTCAAGTTTACACAATAATCCCAAAGCTTTCATATCTTCATCATCCATATCTAAAAGTGTTTCTACTGCTTCTTTAGCGTCTTTATAGTTCTTTTCATTTCTTACAGTAGAATATTTGCTAACCAACAAATCTGTAGTATCTAAATTAGAAGTACCAAATAAAGTATCTATTGATACATTGAATAAAAAAGCAATTTTAGGGATCAGGTAAACATCCGGTATTGCTGCTTCTTGTTCCCATTTAGAAACAGCCTGTGGTGATACACCTAAATATTCTGCAACTTGTGCCTGTGTCATTTTATTTTCTTTTCGCAATTTTGCGATATTTTTACAAATCTTTATATTCATATGTTCACACCTTTCTTATTAGTGAACTGTCGACTGTTCATAATACAATTATACATTATCCTTATAAGACTTACTAACAATGGCTAGTTGATATTTACTCAACCACAATATGATACATACACATAAAGAGAAATCTATATATATGTATCATTTAGTAAACTATCTTATATCTCTATTTTTTAAGATACCGTTGAAAATACTATTTTCAGAATCCATATTAATTTATTAGGCAATTTATTATATTAATTTTCTCATTATTTATCAAAAATTATTAATCTTTCTCATTACGTCTCCTGTCTTAAGCCCGAAGGGCGACTTGTCCAAACACCACTTCTCACATATTATAAAAATTATGCCTAATTTTAATTCTAGTCACTCTATCTATACTTATGCTTTGGCGTAGCCCTTTATAAAGTATATTACTCACGCATATGTCTGAACTTCATAATTCAACTAAACAGCTACACTAAAATAAATAGCTTTTCTCTCTTTGAACTCCTTTATTTTCACATTACTATATTCGCTATGACTTTTAATAAACAAAGTTCTCACACTATTGTTATTAACTTCTTCACAAACTCCCTTCTCCATATCATAACGACCATTTTTCTTCATATACCTGTACCAGTAAAGATAGTTATTCATATATTTGCTTGAAACCCCTTTAAACCTTGTTATCCATGAACAGATTTCCCTCTTCATCCTCATAAGAGATCTTATATTATAATCCTTAGAATCATTACTAGTATTATATCTACCAAGCTTTAAACCGCTATTTTTAATATATGTATGATAATGCCTGTTTCCCTGGGTTGATACCACAGAATTGCTATCTATTCTGCCATTGAACAAAGCACCAAGTCTTTTAGTGTTTATTTGTCTCATATCTGTAAGTTCAGCTATCATATTACCTCTATTATCTAGTCCCAATAAAATATAATTAACCCTATGTCCCTTAAATATAGCATGATATGTTGGCTCTCTAAATAACAAGCTGAACTTATTTTTTGTTCCACATCTTCTTCCCTTCTCATATACCCAGCGTTTTTTTCCTTTTGTACTCTCCATCACTAACATATGTCCTATTTGTACATTACCACCTATATTCCCAACCCCCATTTTACATCTTAAACCATCTAATATTTTATGTCTCCAATAAAATGCTGTTGCTATATTTATATCCACAACCTTGCTAGACTCAACAAGTGTAAGCCCCATTAACATGTGTAAATGTCAATCCCAAAATGCACAAAAATTATAATCTCAAAATGTACAATTATTATAATTATTGATTTTTGATTTTCTTACTTTCCATTACCTCTATCTTTCCTTTTAATCTATAGGATGGTCCAGTGATTTTAACAATACTTGAATGATGAATCAGTCTATCCAATATTGCGTTAGCAAGTGTAATATCTGAAAAAACTTCACCCCATTTACTAAAAGGTTGATTGGTAGTTATAATAGTTGAATTTTTCTCGTATCTCTTATTTATTAATTGAAACAATAGGTTAGCACCTTGTTTATCAATTGGTAGATAACCTATTTCATCAATAATTAATAACTTGTACTTTGCATAGTGTTTTAATTTTGTTTCTAATCTATTCTCCGCATGAGCTTTGTTGAGCTGCATAATTAAATCATGACATGATATAAAATAAGTTAAATGTCTTTTCTTAGCTGCAGCAACACCAAGTGCTACAGCTAAGTGAGTTTTTCCAACCCCTGAAGAACCAAAGAATAGTATGTTTTCTTTATTTTCAATGAACCTTAAACTCTCTAAATCTAATATTTGAGTTTTGTTTATTGAAGGTTGAAAATCGAAATCAAAATCTGACAAAGTTTTTTCAAAAGGAAATGCAGATACAGCTATCTGAATCCTTGAAGCTCTCTCATTTCTAAATTCTAATTCTTTCTCTGTCAATGCTAATAAAGCATCAATAAATGTAAGATCCTTATTAGTTATTTCATCTAAGAAGTTTGGCAGAAAACTTCTAAATTTCTCTAATTTCAGTGTTTCAAGGTTATTAAGTAGTTTGTTATAATTACTCATTTAATCACTCCTCTAAAAAAATATCCATATTCTTTAAGTTTTCTTCAATAAAAAGTTCTACATCATCTTCTGCATAATGGCTCAGAGCATTTGAAAGTAGTATTTCTTTTGCATGATCTTTTTTATAGTGAAAAGTTTTATCGGATATCTTATGACAAGCAACTAAATCTTTAGTATAATAAATATAAAGTTCAGATTCTATTTCTGAAACGGTTAAATAACAACCTATATAACAGGTTGGAACGGAGTATTTTTTACCTTTATATCTAATCATGGATTCATTAGATACCTTATATTCTTTTTCGTGGTGGAAATATGATAGAAGGATATCCATTGTAGGTAACGGGTTTAAATACTCTTTTTCTTTTTCAAATCTTATAAATGGTACCTCGTTCGTTGCTTGTGAAATTTCACTATTAATATCATGATTAAATGATTCTACTATCTTCTCTAAATCTTCAAATGTATTGAATTCTTCATTAAAAGGCGTTAGCCTGTCCACTAGCTTCGCTAGAGTTTCTACTTTACCTTTAGTTTGAGGCCTATATGGTCTACATGTGATTACATCAAACCCAGCATCCATAGAGAAGTATTTGAAATTTTTATTTATGGATACATTTTTAAAAGAAGTAGTATTCCTATCCACTACCGTGGACATATTATCGAAAAGTATTTCTTTAGGTATCCCTTGATAATATCTAAAAGCTTCAAATAAACATTCAAACAGAGTTTTTTGAGTTCTATCCATTGTTAATTTCAAATATTTTAGTCTTGAATATCCTAGAACCATCAAAAATATATTTACTTCAAATACTTCACCTTCCTTATTAATCATTTTTATACTTTCTTTCCAATCTACTTGAGCTTGAAGTCCTGGACTTGTATCAAACCTTATTGTTGCTTTTTTCACCTGTGATTTTCTATGTTTTTTCACAAAACTATTTACTGTTTGGTATCCTCCTGTATAGCCTTTTTTCTGTATAAATTTGAATATAGCCATTGAAGTAGATCCATAGTTATCAGCTTTATCTTTAACTATTTCTTTATAATCATCAAGTTTCCCATTAATAACTCTAGGTTTTCTTGTAGAACTATTTGATTCTGTTAAGTACTTATCGATTGTTCTTCTATCGCAATTAAATCGTCTAGCTAATTCGCTTTTATTCAATAAATCTATCTCCTCTCTTATTAAATTTATTTGATTTGACACATCTTTTCTCATAATATTTCTCCTAACTTTTTTTGAAATATTATACTAAAAAATGTACAAATTTGTGTAGTTTGAGATTATAATTTTTGGCTAATTTGATTATATAATTTACAACATGCATATTATATATTCAATCCATTTTTTCATGCTCTTCTTACTGTTGTACATAGGTGATAAAGTTGTATCTCTGAAAGTACGTCCACACGCCTTATTCTTGCATTTATATCTCTGTTTTCCACCTTCAATTCCATACTTCCATATATCATTACAACTACAATGAGGGCATACACTACCATTAATAAATCTAGTTTCCCTGATTCCTTCTAATATAATCTGATTAAACTTATTATCAAGCTTTTTGCTATCTCCATCTATCTTTTTAATAATCATATTAAAAAGATTTAACCGTTTCATTCTCTTCTTATTCTCATCATCAAATTTCTTTTGCTTAATATCCTTTAACTCTTGCTCTTCCTTCTCTCTATTAATAGCATCATGAGCTATCTTAAGAAATCCTTCTTTTATAAATTCAGGCATATTCGAACTTTCAACTTCATTAATGAGCTGCTCAAGTATATCATTACTTTCACTTTGATTTAATATATCATGATGATTATTTTCTATTTCTTTCTTTTTCTCAATGTTCATTAATAGGCTCATAATTACCTCCTTATAACATTTAATTATACCCAAACACACTTTCGTATATATTTTAATTATCACCTATTTAATATTTTTTAATCATCCTCAATTGTTTTTTATATATTTATGTTAATTAAGTACTTGTCCAATATCCTAAGAAATGGTTTTCAACGGTATTTTAAAAAAGAGAGATATACTTTAAACTCTACTACTAATACTCCCCTCCATTACTTTTCTATTTATCTCTATCTACTATATTGATATAATATACTCGTGCACTATTAAGTGTTTCAAAGATGAAAGGGGAATTTATTATGTCTATTTTTATTAACGGAAAAGTAGTTACTTTAGATGATAAAATTAAAATTGCTTCAGCTTTTAAGGTTAAAGATGGTTGTTTTTATGATATTAGTGATGATGAGTCAATCCTTGAATTGAAAGAAGATTCTGAAGAGATAATTGATTTAGGTGGAAAGACAGTTTTACCTGGATTCAATGATGCTCATCTACATTTTCTTAGCTATGCTGTAACAAAAAACTCTGTAGATTTAACAAAGGTTACTTCTATTGATAATCTAATCATTACTGTAAAAGAGTTTATTAAAGAAAGAAAAATACCTGATGGTGAATGGATTGTATCAAGAGGATGGAATGAAAATTTTTGGGATAAACCCACTCTTCCTAGTCGTTATGATTTAGATAAAATCTCAGAAAAGCATCCTATTTATTTTTCAAGAGCATGCGGTCACATAGGTGTTACTAACTCATTAGCATTAAAACTACTTAATATTGATAGAAACACTCCTGACCCTGAAGGTGGAATCATAGATAGAAAAGATGGAGAACCTACAGGTATTCTAAGAGAAAATGCACTTAACGCAGCACTTGAATATCTTCAACCTATGAGTAAAGATAAAATTAAAACACTTCTTAACTCTGCATTTATTGATGCTCTTTCAGTTGGAATAACTTCTATGAGCACTGAAGATATTTGGCAAAGTGGTTCAATAGAGAATACTATAGAAGCATATGAAGAGTTAAACAAAGAAGGACTGCTCCCTATTAGGATTGTTCAGCAAATGTACCTTCCTGATAATAAAAGTTTTGAAACTTGTAAGGAAATGAACTTAAAAACTGGTTATGGAGATGATTTCTTTAAAATAGGCCCTATGAAATTATTCCAAGATGGTTCTCTTGGTGGAAGAACTGCTGCTATGGAAGATGAATATAATGACACTAAAACTAACGGTGTATCAATACATAGTGAGGAGTCTTTAAAAGAACTTATTAATAAAGGACATGATAATGGATTCCAGATATGTGCACATGCAATAGGTGATAGAGCAATGAGACAACTTTTAGATGTTTATGAGGATATCTATGAAACTTCTGAAAGAGATCTTCGTTTCAGTATAATCCATTGCCAATTCACTAACGAGAATCTATTAAAGCGATTTAAGAATAATAATATTTTAGCTAATGTTCAACCATCATTTGTTATGACTGACTATCCAATTGTGGAGAAAGCTGTTGGAAAAGAAAGATCAGCAACTAGTTATGCTTGGAGGTCAATGCTGTCTGATTCAATCCATACTATATTCAGCTCAGATGCTCCTATTGAAAGCTTTAATCCATTTGAAGGCATTTATGCTGCTGTTACAAGAAAAGATTTAAAAGGAAACCCTTCTGAAGGTTGGAATACCCATGAATGTATTACAGTAGAAGAAGCGCTAAAATGTTATACCTTAGAACCAGCATATAGTAATTTTGAAGAGAATAAAAAAGGAACTATATCAAAAGGAAAATTTGCAGATTTCATTGTAATATCTGATGATATTCTTGAAATACCTGCTGACGATATAAAAGATGTTACTGTTCTTGAAACCTATGTTAATGGAGAAAAGAAATTCTAAAAAACAAATTGAAAACTGAAAGTTGAAAACTATAGATGGTTCTGACTAAGGTCAGAACCTACATTATTTTTTGCTATAAAACAATAAAGGTTCACTCATTTCATTAAAAAATAAAATATCGTACTTAGATACAATATTTTATCTCTAGATAAAATGAGTAAACCTTTCATGTCAAAAAACCGATAATATGTAGTTTTTGCGTAAGCAAAACATCCTACGTTTTTCGTTTTCCATTTTCAATTTTCAATTACAGTTTTATTACTTCTTCGCTCTTCTTGGATTTGGTTTAGCCTTTGGCTTTATTGCTGTTTTCTTATCTATTTTATGTTCAATTCTTTTAACGCCTCTTTTTTTCAACTTCTCTTTTTCTTCAAGCTTTTGACTTAACTTATCATTTCTTTTTTTAGTGATACCGGCTAAATCCATGAACCATAATAATAAAATAATCATTAACCCTTGAAATGCATATGTTACATACTGATTATCAATTCCAAAGGACTTAATTAACACCACAGGTAGTATCAATGAAAGTACAAATAACCCTAATACTATCCACTTACTTATTTTAATTTTTTTAAGTATGTAAGTGCTTAAACCGTAGTAAACTAAAAGAAATACTAATGATATACCAACAAGTTTAGCTGCCATTGCGAGAAATTCCATACCCTTCCTCCTTCATATGTGATATACATATTATATCAGTTTAAAGGGAGAAATTTCAAACTTAATTTCTTGTTTTAAAATAATCCATTTCTCTCTTAAGTAATTTTAATTTTTCATTTAACTCTTCAATATCATTCAATCTATCATTCATCTTTCCAGTTATATTATTAGCAGTATCTAATGTTTGATTTCCAATCCTCTCAATTGCTCCAGCATTATTAGCAATACTTGAAACCGCTTGAGTAACATCTTGAGCAGCCATGCTCTGTTCTTTGGTAGATTGAGATATATTAATTATTTCAGAATTATTCTCTTCGGTAATTTTAATTACTTTAGTGATATTTTCTTTAACAACATTACTGTATTCAATCCCCTTATCTACATCCTCTGATACTTTATTATTTGCTTTTTCAACTGTTTTCACTTCAACTTGTATATTATTTATTATATTTCCAATCTTCTCTGTTTCAAGATTTGTCTGTTCTGCAAGTTTTCTTATCTCATCTGATACAACGGAAAAACCTCTTCCTGCTTCTCCAGCCCTTGCTGCTTCTATTGCAGCGTTAAGAGCAATTAAATTTGTTTGTTCTGATATACTTTGAATTGTACTTAGAATATCTCCAACATTTTCTGCAAGGGAAGTTAATTTATCAATCTGCTTCTTAGAATTCATTACACTTTCATTTATCTTATTCATACCCCCTACCATTTCTTCAGCATTATTAAACGCTTCTCCTGCTAAAGTAACAGCGTTCTGTGATGACATAAGTGTTTTTTCTGAATTCTTACCTATTTCATCAGATGAAGCACTTATCTCTTCAATTGCTGCCAAAGTCTCTTCTGTACCTGCAACCTGATTTTGAGTCTCTGAAAGCACTTCCTTGATTGAATCTTTTAACTGCTTCAATCCATCTTGAACCTTATCATTTATTTGATTAAAATACTCACTATCATTTCCTTTTGCAAAGTTATCCATTGCCATTGAAAGTTCTTTATTTTTCTCTTCCACATCAACAACAACCTCTTTAACATTCAAAATTATTCCCTTTAGTTTAACCATAAACGAGTTAAACTCTATTGCTAATTGACCTATCTCATCTTTAGATTTTATATCTATTTGTACATCAAGATTTCCAGCTGCACCTTCTTTAAATTTCTCCATAAATTTCATAAGCATTTTAGAAATAGCTTTTCCTAAAATTATAGCTATAATTATTGCAATAAGACTCAATACAGTAGCAGCAATAATCATAAATGTTCTAAAAGCATTAGCACCTTTATACATTTCTCCAACAACTGGTGCTGCAGCTAATATCCAACCATTCTCCATTTTTTCATATGCTAAAATCTTTTCATTTCCCATATATTCATAGTTTTCAACTCCGTACGCTTCAGAGTTACTCATAATATTTTTAGTTAAAAATTCAAAATCTCCATTTTGAATAGTTTTCATATTATCAAACTCTTTGTTTGGATGATATAAAAAATTAAATTCTTTATCCATTAATGTCATATAACCATTGTCATATATCCTAACCTTGCTTACACTATCTTTAAGATCTTGAAAGAACACTTCTGATCCTATTACTCCTATAACTTCACCGTCTAATACAAGTTTTTTACTATAAGTGATAATGTCTGCATTCCAACTCTTCCAAAAGTATGGTTCACTCCAATATTCCCCTTTTTCCATTGGTTCTTTCCACCAATCTGATTTATCCTCATTTGCCTCATACACATCATATTCCGCATTCCTAACAAGTTTCTCCTCTTGTTCAAAAATCTCGATTGTATGTCCACCTTTAAGTACTTTAGAATCAAATACAACCCATCCACTTCTTTTACCAAAGACCTCTATTGTTCCTATGAACTCCTTCAGTATATCATCTTTAAATTGTTCCATATATTCAGGGTCATTTTTGGCTCTCTCTAAATCCATATTACTAACAATTAAATTTTCAAGATTATTTGTTAATAATTTCACCTCATCTAATTCACTCTCTAAATCAGCTTTATAATTTCCAACAAGCTGCTTAAGATATCCCCCTGCTTCTACCCTTAATAAACTTTTACTCTTTTCATAAGACATAATTCCTATGATAAATACTGAAACAAAAACACATAAACCGATTGCTAGCGCAATCTTATTAGCTATTTTTTTCATAACCCTTCTCCTCATATGTAATTAATTTACTTATCAATACTCTTATCGTCATTTATCGCCCTTCCTTAATCAAAACAAGTAATATTTTAGATTTTAGTATTATAAATTTATGATAAAATTAAAATTTTCATGATGACCACCTAATAATCCAGCTAATATTAAATCTTCATATTCTTGTTTCACTATAAATAGATTTGTGATAAAATTACTTTGGGTGGTATCAAAACGAGCTGCACCGAATTGTTTAAATATAATTTAATAATTAATTATTTGCTTATATCCTTTCAGGAATGAGACAAATGAGGTGATAAAATTGAAAATATCTTTTGTTGGAGCTGGTAAAGTCGGATTTACTTTAGGTAAATATTTCAAACTTAACGGCCTGAACATTGAGGGGTTTTTTAGCAATAATCCCGACTCTGCTATTGCTGCAAGTGATTTTATTGGATGCTCATATTTTTCATCCTTAGATGACCTTGTGAAAAATAGTGAAATTATTTTTATTACAACAAATGATGATAGTATAATAGAAGTTTGGAAAAAACTTAAAGATTTAAACATAGAGGGTAAAATTATTTGCCATTGCAGTGGCTCACTATCCTCAGAGATTTTCTATGATATAAACAATTCAGGAGCATATCAATATTCCATCCATCCTATGTATCCGTTTAAGGATAAATATAACTCATATAAAAACTTTAAAACCGCATATTTTTCTATGGAGGGACACCCTAAATACTTTGACTATTTAAAAGGACTTCTTGAATCCTTAGGTAATAGTGTTTTAAGCATACCCAAAGAGAGAAAAGGAGAGTATCATTTAGCTAACGTAATGGTTTCTAATTTGGTTCTATCTCTAATAAACATTGGTGTTGAGACACTGAGCAATTGTGGTGTAGATTCTGAAACTGCACTTAAAGCCATGGCGCCTCTTATAAACAGCAATATTGAGAATATATTATCTCAATCCTTTGAGAATGCAATAACTGGCCCTGTAGTTCGCGGTGATGTAAATACTCTTAATAAACATATTGAAAGTATGAACGGTGATTATAAAGAGTTATATAAAAAACTTTCATTAAATCTTTTAAAAATCTCAAAAAATAAAAATCCAGAGAAAGACTATTCTCTTGCACAGAGATTTTTAGAAACCATTTAAATAATTAGGAGGATGAATTTATGGCTTTTACAGTAAGTAATTTCTTAAAATGCAAAAATAACGGTGAAAAAATAACTATGTTAACCGCTTATGATTATTCAACTGCTAAGCTTTTTAACGATGAAAAGATCGACGCAATTCTTGTTGGTGATTCACTAGGAATGGTTTGTCTTGGTTATGAAGATACTCTAAAGGTAACTATGGAAGATATGATACATCATACTAAAGCTGTTTCAAGAGCATGTAATCATACTTTTGTAGTTGGAGATATGCCATTCATGTCTTATCAAACTAGTGTATATGATGCAGTTGTAAATGCTGGACGTCTTGTTAAAGAAGGAGGCGCTCAAGCAGTTAAGCTTGAAGGTGGTGCTCTATATTACGAGCATATTAGAGCAATTGTAAATGCACAGATTCCTGTTATGGGGCATATTGGTTTAACCCCTCAATCTGTAAATGTATTCGGCGGATTCAAGGTTCAAGGTAAAAGTGAAGATAATGCTAAAAAGTTAATAGAAGATGCAAAGAAACTTGAAGAAGCGGGAGCTTTTGCTATTGTTCTTGAATGTATACCATCTCAACTTGCAAAAATAATTTCAGAGTCAGTATCTATACCTACTATCGGTATAGGAGCAGGAGTTCACTGTGATGGACAAATATTAGTTTATCAGGATATGTTAAATATGTACTCCAATTTCAAACCAAAATTCGTTAAAACTTTCAGTGATGTTGGTCACGCTATACATGAAGGAGTTTCTTCGTATATAAAAGAAGTTAAAGAAGGCATATTCCCTGGGGAAGAGCATTCATTTTCATTAAAAGAAGAAACACTAAAAAAATTATATTAAGAGGAGCATACTCATGAACAACATAGAATCTTTCTCATCAATTAAAGATATAAAAAATAAGATTTCTCAGTGGAAATCTGAAGGGTATTCAATAGGGTTTGTACCTACAATGGGATATCTCCATGAAGGTCATACTAGCCTTATTCAAAGAGCAAAAAAAGATAATGACAAAGTAATTGTGAGTATCTTTGTTAATCCTACACAATTTGGTCCTAATGAAGATTTAGATAATTATCCTAGAGATTTAGAAAGAGATACTGAATTATGTACTGCTAATGGTGGTGATGTGATCTTCACTCCATCTGCAAAAGAAATGTATGGTGATAATCCTTGTGCTTACGTTGATATTAAAGAACTTTCACAAGAATTATGTGGCGCTTCTAGACCTGGACATTTTCGCGGTGTATGCACAGTAGTTCTTAAACTTTTCAATATAATAACTCCTGATAGAGCTTATTTTGGCGAGAAAGACGCACAGCAACTTGCAATAATTAAGAAGATGGTTCTAGATTTAAATTTACCTGTTGAAATTATAGGATGCCCTATAGTTAGAGAAGCTGACGGACTTGCAAAGAGTTCTAGAAATACTTATCTTTCAAATGAACAAAGAAAAGCAGCAGTTGTTTTAAGTCAGAGCTTAGCATTAGCGAAAACTTCTCTAGAAAATGGTGAAAGAGATGCAAATAAAATAATCTCAATTATTAATGAAAAAATTTCATCTGAACCATTGGCAAAAGTAGATTATATTCAAGTGGTGGACTTAAAATCATTAAAAACTGTAAATTCTATTACAGATGATATTCTTGTTGCTATCGCAGTACACTTTGATAAAACAAGATTAATTGATAATTTTTCATTTCAAATAAAAAAATAACTAATAGATTTTGATTATATAAACATGCGGAGGAATTACTATGAAAATTACTATGTTAAAAAGCAAAATACACAGAGCAACAGTTACAGAAGCTAAATTAAACTATGTTGGTAGTATAACAATTGATAGCGATTTATTAAAAGTAAGTGGAATATTACCATATGAAAAGGTTCAAATAGTTAATAATAATAATGGTGCAAGAATTGAAACATACACTATTGAAGGTGAAGCTGGTAGCGGTGTTATCTGCCTAAATGGTGCTGCTGCAAGACATTTCCAACCAGATGATAAAGTTATAATCATGGCTTACTGCGATATGGATGCTGATGAGGCTCCTAATCATAAACCTACTGTAGTTTTTGTAAATGATGATAACTCTGTTAAAGAAGTTGGACACTATGAAAAACATGGAGAAATCAAATAAGGACTCTTTTTTGTTAAAATCATAATAGAGAAACATTATGATATAAAACATAACTGAACAGTTGAAAATGGAAAGTTGAAAACGATGGAGGTTTTGCTCCGCAAAACTACATTTTATTGTTCTTTAGAACAAGATGGGTTTACTCATTTTATCTTTAGATAAAATATTGTAATTTAGAATACAAGGTTTCATCAAGATGAAACTAGTAAACTATTCTTGTCCAAAGAACAATATGATTAAAATTTCTCGAAGAGAAATATCCTACGTTTTCAACTTTCAATTTTCCACTTTCAACTTGCTTTTCTAAAGCGCAATAGTTTCTTATTAACATATAATCGTGAACTCTCCCTCCACTTACTCACGTTGAAGTGGGGGCTTCTTGGTGTATCCAAGAACTTTTCCTGCTTCACAGATTTCTCAATCTACTTTCTCCACAGGCTATCCCCGTAAGACCTACGGTTTTTATTTTTTAGGCTATTTCTAATAACCCTTGCTTCAAGATATTCCTACTGGCATTTATATCCCTATCATGAATGCTATCGCATTTAGTACATTTCCATTCTCTTATATGCAGTGGCATTTCATCTAAAACATGACCACAATTATTGCATGTTTTAGATGACGGATACCATCTATTTATTTTATGAATTTTTCTTCCATGCCATTTTGCTTTATAATCTAGAATAGTAACAAATTTATACCAACTTACATCTGAAATACTTTGAGATAATTTATCATTCTTCATCATATTTTTAACTGATAAATCTTCAAGAATTATAACTTGATTATCGCTTATAATTCTTTTAGATAGCTTATGGATGAAATCTAATCTTTGATTAGATATACGTTCATGTAGTCTAGCAACCTTTATTCTTTGCTTATTCCAATTGTTACTTCCTCTTTCTTTACTACTTAATTTTCTTTGTTCTTTTGCCAATTTATCTAATGACTTTTTTAGATACTTAGGATTTTCAATCTTTTCACCATTTGATAATATTGCAAAATGACATAACCCTAAATCTATACCAACATTCCCCGATACTTTTTTTAATGGCTCTATCTTTGTTTCAACACATATAGATACAAAATATTTACCACTTGATGTTTTAGAAACAGTAGTGTTTATTACTCTACCTTCAAAATATCTATGAATTTTTGCATTAACATATTTCAATTTAGGCAGTTTTATTTTATCTTTTTTTATTTCAATATTGTTATTCACAAAATTACTTGTATATGTTTTATAGTTGTCTCTTTTACTTTTGAATTTTGGTCTGTCTGCTCTACCTTCAAAGAAATTTTTGAATGCAGCATCAAGATTTCTTAGTGACATCTGCAGTGATGTACTATCAATTTCTTTAAGCCATACAAATTTTTTTTTCATATTTGGTAATTGATTTTGTTGTTCTGTATATTTAATACATCTTTTTTCAGCTTTATATATTTCATTCCTTTGGTTTAAGAAATGATTATATACATATCTTGAACAACCAAAGGATTTTTCAATAATCTTTTTTTGATTTTCATTTGGATATATTCTGAATTTATATGCTTTGTTGATTTTCACTGCTTTCAACACCTTTACTTTTGAATACAATACTAATGAATCTCAAGAACATTCATTCTTATTATTTCACATTTATGATTTTTTATCCATGTAAAAGTATTAAGATTACGCATTCATCTCCCACTTATAGAAGATGGGAGACTTCTGCTAGTTATCTTAAATTACATTTGCCCACTTTCTCTAAAGAATAATAAAATTATTAATGGAAATACTATTAATGTCATAATCTAAAAAGGAGATGTAATAATAATGAAAACTCTAGATATAATAGCACTAACATTAGTAATAATTGGTGCAATAAACTGGGGGCTTATCGGTTTCTTCGGATTTGACTTAGTAGCTGCATTATTTGGAGAAATGAGCGCTTTCAGTAGAGTTGTATATGCTCTAGTAGGAATTGCAGGGCTTTATTCATTGTCATTCTTTGGGAAAAGAACTGAATCTCCAAGAACATAAACTTAAACCACTTTATAGATTGTATCTATAAAGTGGTTTTTGATTTTACTATAATTTAATCTATTTCAATAAATTTATTTTCGCAGCAGAATCTATTTACCTACAGTATTTTTATGTTATTATAAGATTATACTAGATGAGTTATTCAAAAAACCTAATTAAAATCATAAAATTATCATCTGAGTAATCTGTTATAGTAGCACTGAAATTAGGTATTTTTTTCATTAACAAAGACAAATGAGCAGCTTTTTTCCCCACAATTTCTCCTATTAATTGAGAGTTATTGTTGAATACGCTTATTCTAGAATTGTCTTTTTCCTTTAAGTAAATACCTTTCCAAGTATCAATATGTGGATTTTGTTTTGCAATTATCAACTTTAATCCATTTTCCTTATACTGTGCTATTATCTGATTAATATTATGTTGTAATCTTTCTTCTTCAGATTTTAATGATTTTAAACAGTTATTTTGATCTAATACTTTTATATCTAATTCTTTTATTTGTTCCTTTGCTTCTAGTATTTGTTTGTCCAATTTTTGTATCTTGTTATTTAGAAAATTATAATATTGTTTACTCATTATAAACTCCTTATGGTGGTGATATACTTGAAAGAACAGCTTGTCAAATTAATAGAAATTATTTTAGAAACCTGTAATATTATCTATAACGAACTAAAAAAACTTTATCATTTTACAAAGAAAAGAGTAATATTCCTTATAAATAAACAGAGAACAATGAAAGAATTAACTTCCCCCTTAATTACTCAACGTGAAGTTGAACTTAAAGAATTGTGTAAAAAAAGAGATAAACTTAAAAAGTGTACCTCTAACAATTCTAATTTAATATTAAAGCATGAAAGGAACATCGAAAATTTAAAACATGAATTAAATATTTTATCAGAGTTTTAATTCTATTTGTATATATCTATCAATAGCCCAGTAATATCATCAACTGTGGCTGCAATATTTAAATTTTCTTTTTCACCTTCAATCATCATTCTTGTTAGATCTTCAAGCTTTAAATCTATTGTATCAACCGTAATGAAATATTGTGTTTGCCAGAATGATATATCTTTTTTTACATCATACATATGATTTAACACTGATTGAAGATATTCTTTTATCATATTCTTATATGCTTTAACATCTGAGTAGCATTTTGTTAATACCAATCTGCTACCTTTCTTTTTTATATCATCAATCATTTTTTTTAATTCTTGCTCATTCTTTTTCTGCCTTGCAAAACTAAAATTCTGAGAAAAATCTTTTTTAGTAGCAATCTTTTTATTTGATGATGTAACTACTCTATTTCTGCCTACACCTTTAATCTCCACAAAATCACCTCTTAAAACATTATATCATAATTCTCCAATGGCATTAACTGAAATTTCACCTCTAAATTATGGATATATTTCATTATATATATCATCTAAGTTAAATCTATACCCCTATTTTCTAAGATGTATATTTGATTTATACATCAGTTTAAAGTACACCTATATTTTGATACATGTATAAATCAAGTTTAACTATAAAATCTCTAATTAATATTTTTTATAAAACTTAGAAAGAATACATACGAGGTGATAAATTTGTTTGAGAATATAAAAAAACAAAGTTGTTATGGGAATTTTTTAAATGGACAATGGATTTATTCTGATAAATGTCTAAAAATTTATAATCCTACATCTAAAGAATTGATGGGCTACATATCTCAAATGCAACCTGAAGATGTAGATAAAGCCGTAGAAAGCTGTAAAAACGCTCAGAAAACTTGGGGTAATATGCCCACAAATGAGAGAGCTAAAATTCTCCATAAAGCAGCTAATCTACTCTTAAATAATCAAGACTACATTGCAGATATATTAATGCAGGAAATTGCTAAAGATAAGAAGTCATGCCTCTCTGAAATAAGCAGAACAGCTGACTTTATAAAGTTCACAGCTGATGAAGGAGAGCGTACAATCGGAGAAGCCCTTAATGCGGATAACTTCCCAGGTGTTAAAACAGACAAATTAGCATTTGTTATTCGTGAACCTCTAGGAGTTGTATTGGCTATATCACCATTCAATTATCCAATCAACCTTTCAGTTTCAAAAATTGCTCCTGCTCTTATTGCTGGCAATTCAGTTGTACTTAAACCGCCTACTCAAGGTGCAATATCTGCTATGCATATGGTTGAAATTTTTAATCAAGCAGGTCTTCCTGCAGGTGTTCTTAATACAATAACAGGGAAAAGTTCTGAAATTGGCGATTATCTTGTAACTCATCCTGGTATAGACTTTATTAACTTCACAGGCTCCACAAAAGTTGGTAAACATATTGCAAGTGTTTCAAAAATGGTACCTTTAATTATGGAATTAGGTGGTAAGGATGCTGCAATAGTTCTTGATGATGCCAATTTAGAAGATGCTGCAAATGATATAGTTTCAGGTGCCTTCAGCTATTCCGGTCAACGATGTACCGCAATAAAAAGAGTTATCGCCATAAATTCAATTGCTGATAAACTTATAGATCTTATTCTTCCAAAGGTTAAAGAATTAAAAGTAGGTAATCCCAAAGATAGCACAATAACCCCTCTTATAAATGACAAAGCAAAAGATTATGTTCTTGAACTTATGAATGATGCAGTAGAAAAAGGAGCTCAGTGCCTTATAGGAGGAAATCATCAAGATAATCTTGTATATCCAACTATATATGATATGGTAACTGAAGAAATGAGAATTGCTTGGGAAGAGCCATTTGGCCCAGTTTTGCCAATAATAAGAGTAAGTACTATTGATGAAGCCATAGCCCTCGCAAATAAATCTGAATATGGTCTTCAATCTTCAGTTTTTACTATGAATATAAATAATGCATTCTATGTAGCTAAACGACTTGAAGTTGGAACAGTTCATATAAACAACAAAACCGAAAGAGGACCAGATCATTTTCCATTCAGCGGAATCAAGAATTCAGGTATGGGTACTCAAGGCATTAGATATAGTATTGAAGCCATGACGAGAAGGAAGAACATTGTTCTTGAATACAACTGAAAACCATTTAAAAAAAGTTGACAATGGACAGTGGACAACGGACAACGAAGGATGGTTCTACTTACGTAGAACCTACATTTTATCATTCTTTAGACCAAGAGATTTTTACTCATTTTATCCTTAGATAAAATATTGTATTTTAAGTACGATGTTTTATCTAAAGAAAACGAGTAAAACCTTTATTGTCCACGAAACAATAATATTAAAATTTCTCGAAGAGAAATATCCTTCGTTTTCCACTTTCAACTGTCCGTTATCCACTATGTTTTTTCATTTTTATTCTTAAGAAACTTTTCAACTTACTTTAGAAAAAATAAAGCTGAAAACATCGCTATACGGCGATATTCTCAGCTATATTTTGTCTTATTCTCTCATGCACATCTGCAAGTTCTTCTTTTGACAGTTCTTTTGTATCTATAGGCTCGTTAAAAATTATTTTTGCATTAACTTTGCTAAATCCTTTGGTTTTTTCATATGCTTTGTATGTTCCTTCTATAGATACAGGAACAATTTTAGCTCCTGCTTTAATTGCAATTTTCATACTTCCTTTTTTAAATGGCGCAATATTACTTCCCCTACTTCTAGTTCCTTCTGGGAATATAACCATACTATGTCCATTCTTTATTTTATTAGCTGCTTCATTAATTGCTTTAAGACCTTCTCTTGGATTTTTCCTATTAATAAATACACAGTTTCCCTTTGCTAACCAATATCTAAAATAAATTATTTTTTTCAGTTCCTCTTTTGCTACAAATCCTACAGACTTACCTACAGCATGTGTGATTGCTAATACATCGAAATAACTCTGATGATTACTAACAAATAAGCAAGCTTCATCTGGAATATTCTCTTTTCCAACTACTTCATAATTCAACCTGATACCTTTAGATATATGGTCTGTAACTTTTAATACAAATCTTTGAACAACTGCATTTAACTTATCCTCTTTACCTATTTTTTCATATATCTTTAACCAAAATAAATAAAAAATACTGCGCACTAAATTTATTACAACGAAAAAATAAAATGCCACTTTTCTCATAATGTATTCCTCTCTTACTATTTAATTTCTACTTTTAGTTTTTAAAAAAAGTTATTCAATAACATCTGCTATTAAATAACTTTATTAGTCAAATACCTATATTTAATTATAAAATAATGCCCTATACTTGTCAATTTTACAAAAACTACATAGAAAACATGGATACTTTACTTATCTCCAATTTGAGTCAATAATATCCCACATCATCTTAGCCAATCTTGATATAATTGTTATTCCATATACATTACTAGGAAGATTCTTAGTCATTACAGTAAAAATAAAATCTCCTTTTTTAATATTAAGTAACGATGAATCAACTTCTACATTTTCTTTGTGACCGGCTTTATTAGCAATAGCACTCCAACTATCGATTGGTAAGTAAAATGGTATCTTATTTCTAAATTGACTGTTAGTTAATAATTCAATTAAAAGTTTACTATTCTTTTTATCTAAATATTCTTCTCTATATAGAATAGAGAAGCATTTTGATAATTCGTAAGCAGTAGACAAATTATTTCCATTTACCCCTAATTTAGAGTTAATTACAGTATACTTTAACCCCATCTTCTTAAAATGCTTATTTACTTTTTCAAAGCCTAAAATCTCAACAATCTTATTCGCTGCTGTTAAATCACTTTGAACAGTGATAGCTACTAATAATTCTCTCAATGTAAATTCTTTATCTTTTAAATAATTCATAATACCACAATAACTATCATGCTTTTCATCTTCACCAATTGCAAATTTGTCTTCTAAAGATAAACTTTTATCTTCAACTTCCTTCATAAGAGCTATGGCAATTGGTAACATGATGCTTTCAGCTGCATCCATCTGCTTTTTATGATGGAATCCATACGTGTATCCACTTTTTAAATCTTCGAAATAAAAACTAAATTCACCAATTCTGCTATCCAGATATCTTTTAAGCTCCTTCATTATGCCCTCCCTATCTAAAACTTTTAAATTTTTTTATTATTTATTCTTTTCTGAAAATTTAAAATGTACAACCTCATTTATTAGGTCTATTATAATATTTTTTTACCACATTTGTCAATTTATCCTACTAATACGTATGAAAAAAATAAATGTATAATTGATAATGTATAATGTATAATGATGGATGTTTCTACTTACGCAGAAACTATATATTATTGTTTTTTAAGAGAAAAGATTTTTACTCATTTTATCATAGATAAAATAACTAGTCTCCAAATGAAATCCCTATACTCTTAGCCGTCTCTACCAGTTCTCCTTTAGGATCAACCATTTTTTGACTTCCTATAACATTTTCTAAGTGTACATAAGTCATTTTTCTACCTTGAAGACTTACCATATTACCAAATCTATTCTCAGCTAATAAATCCACTGCTTTAACCCCATATCTTGTAGCTAATATTCTATCAAAGGTAGATGTGATTCCCCCTCTTTGAGTATGCCCTAGTACAGTACACCTGATTTCATGATTCTTAACAAACTTTTCTAAATCATAAGCTAGTTTATGCCCAATTCCTCCAAGTCTAATTGGATCAGGACTATCTTCTACAGTCTTTTTAACAACTACTTTTCCCCCCTTTGGCTTAGCCCCTTCAGCAACTACAATTATACTGAACAATTTACCTCTGTTTTCTCTATCCTTTATTTTTTCAACAATCTTTTCAATATCATATTCTATCTCAGGAATCAAAATCACATCAGCTGATCCTGCAAAACCTGACTCTAGAGCAATCCACCCAGCATTTCTTCCCATTACTTCAAGAATCATTACTCTATGATGTGATGCAGCTGTTGTATGAAGTCTGTCTAAAGCCTCAGTTGCTACATTTACAGCTGAATTAAACCCGAAAGTAATATCTGTTGCATGAAGATCATTATCTATTGTTTTTGGAACACCTATAACCTTTACTCCTTTTCTAGCAAAGTCTCTTGCACTAGTAAGGGTACCATCTCCTCCAATAATTATTAATGCATCAACATTCTCTTTATTTAAATTCTGTACTGCTACATCTGAAACATCTTTTTTAACTTTCTTTCCTTCTTCCTCTACAGTGTAATCAAATAAATTATCTTTATTTGAGCTATATAGAATTGTCCCACCTATATGCCCTATTCCTGAAACACTTTTCAAAGTTAATGGCATAAAATCGTTATTATATAATCCTTTGTATCCAAATTTATACCCTATAACTTCTAAGTCATACTTTAATATTGCAGTTCTAGTTACCCCTCTAATAACTGCATTTAAACCTGGACAGTCTCCTCCTCCAGTCAAGACACCAATTTTTTTTATACCATTTTTCATCATAGCATTTACAGCTCCTTTTATTTTTAGCATAATTTACCTAATTTTATATTATCATAAACAAATTTCCTTTTCAAAGAAACTCTACAGTTTTCTTAATATTCGTTATTGTGCACAAAACACTCCTTTGAAAGGAAATGTATAATGTAGAATGTATAATGTAGAATGATGGATGTTTTTGATTCTCAAAAACTACATATTATTATTCTTCATCACATGAAGTTTTACTCATTTTACCTACGGTAAAATATTGTATTAAAAGTACAATGTTTTATAATAATAAATAAATTAAATTTTATCTAAAAAACAAAAGCCGATTATAGATTAATTTCTATAATCAGCTTTTTATATTGTTTTTCTACAACATTATTTGAAATTATAAGTACAATGTTTCATTCAAATGAAACGAGTAAAGTTTTATTGTTTAAATGACAATATTTAAAATTTCACAAAGTGAAATGTCACTCATTCTACATTATACATTATCAATTATACATTAAGCTTTTAAATGTTTTCCTCTTGAGAATCCTCACACGAGCCACTTAATTAAATATACATAACAACAATAATTACTCCAACGATCAGTCTATATATTGAAAACACCTTCATAGGCTTTTTCTTTAGGTAATTTAAGAACTTATCTACAACTATTAATGCCACTAAGAAGGCAGCGATAAATCCTACTATAAGTACAAAAATATGAGTACCAGATAACACTACAGGTGTTGTAAGTAGTTTATATCCTGTTGCTCCTACCATAACTGGTAATGCTAAAAAGAAAGAAAACTCTGTTGCAGCGTAAGTTGAAAGGCCTGCTACCCAACCACCCATTATTGTTGAAGCAGATCTTGACATACCTGGCCATAACGCCATACATTGTGCAATTCCAATTATTATCGCTTGTTTATATGAAATATGATTAATATCTCTTTCAACTTTTTTATCTCTAATACTTTTTTCTAACACAATCATTAGTATAGCTCCAACAATTAATGCAATTCCTACTGGAAGTGGTTTAAATAAAACAGCTTCGATTTTATCATCAAACAATAAACCTAAAATAACCGCTGGTATACAAGCTACAAAGATTGGTAACCAAAATCTTAATCCTTCTTTTTCTAGTTTTAAAAAGGATATAACTGATTTATAGATTTTATTCCAAAATAAAACTACTATTGCTAGAATAGCTCCTAGCTGAATAACAATAATAAATAAATTTGAAAAAGCTCCATCAAAGTTTATAAAATCACGTACTATAATCATATGACCTGTTGATGATACTGGTAAAAACTCTGTAATCCCTTCAACAATACTTATGATTATGGCCTTTATTAAGGTCATAAATAATTCCATATTTCCACTCCCTATTTTTTAATCTCATTATTTTCATACTCAAATACTACTTCTTTAAGTATTTCTTTTCCATCTAATGATATCTTAACTTTATTTTCTCCATTTTTAAGCGCACAGAAGAAATGATACTCACCATCAACATTTAACCAGTCACTTCCATTAGTTGAGTAATAATATTCTTGTAACATCTCACTATTTGACATAACCCCAACAGCTAAGTAAGTTTGGTTTTCATCAGTATTCACTGTTTTCTTTCTACCAAATATCATTATTGCTTCTTTATCTGATAATTCATTTACATATTTAATATGAGGTGATTTATCAAATAATGAAGCCTTATTAACAAAAATACTTGGTGTATAAAAAACATTCTTTATCATAAGAAAAGGTGTTTTCTTTGTGTAAGTTACCAGTGAATTAATTACCCCTTCACCATATTTATTATTATCAATCTTAATTGAATATGCGTAATTAAATTTCCCTAAAAATGACTTGTATTGTTCATTTATTTTTTTATCATTGATAGATACAAATTCAACCTCTCCATTATTGGATATTATTAATTCGCTTCCACTTAAAGGAATCCCATCTTTAAAAAACATTACCCCTTCACTACTATCAACGGCTATCCATTTTTCATGTTCACTACTCCAAAATTCATTTATCCTGTATATGTATTCATTCATTTCAGAGTTAATATCTCCTACTAGTACCCCAGTCCTGCTATAGACTTTAAAATAAGCCATACCTTCATTGAAAAATTCTGCAATTTCATCATTATTCATAATGATTTTCTCATCTTTTTTAAATTCTATCTCATATGCATCCTTTGATAAATATATTGCATTTTTCTTATACTGGATATTCCCATCCATCCATTTAAAAAATGTTTTACACTTTTCAATTGATGTTGTATCACTTGCTATTAACTCTTCTAGATTATGACTATTTCCAAATTTACGTATATTCTCATTATTGTGATTCATATAGTACATTTGAACATTATCACCATTATAAAAATTATTCCATTTTAGTATTTTCAAACTTTCATCTGATTTATTTGATATAAACTTAGAAAAATCATTATTAAAAACAAACCAAAATAAGCAAGCTATTACCACCACTAAAGGAATCATTAATAATGTTTTTTTATTTTTCATATACCTCTCCTTTCAATCAAATCGCTTTAGAATGATTATATCATGAATACTTTAATACCTCCATTGATTATAATAACTAATCATTATTAATTTTTACTATCTTATGTATTTCACGTGTAAAGACCTCTATTAAATAATAGAGGTCTTAAAGAAAACTTATGGGAGATTATATGAAATGTAGAGATCACCGAACACAAGGTCCTGCTTCTCTAACTTCCATTGGCACATTTGAATAACGTTTAAAATTTTCACTAAAACTTTTTGCCAGATTTTTTGCTGTATCTATATATTCATCCTTATTGTTCCAAGTATTCTCTGGTCTTAATATTTCTCTTGGAACTCCTGGTATTTCTTTCGGTATGTTAAGATTAAAAATCTCGTGTTTATCATATTCTATATCTTTTAATTTTCCTTCAATAGCAGCCTGAACCATTGCTCTGGTAAGCTTTAACTTTATTCTACTTCCTTGTTTGTAACCACCATACAGCCATCCTGTATTTACAAGATACACATCAGCATTACTTTTGTCAATTCTTTCACCTAATAATCTAGCATAGTCATAAGGACTTCTTAACATGAACGGTTCTCCAAAACAAGCTGAGAATGTTGCAACAGGTTCTGTTATTCCTCTTTCAGTACCAGCTAACTTACTAGTATATCCAGACATAAAGTGATACATTGCCCCTTCCTTTGTTAACTTTGAGATAGGAGGTATAACACCAAATGCATCAGCCGTTAAGAATATTATAGTATTAGGTTGTCCTCCTTGTCCAGACAATTCTGCATTTTTTATGAAATTTATTGGGTAAGCCCCTCTACAATTCTCAGTATATTTATTATCATGATAATTAGGCTTTTTCTCATCATCTAAAACTACATTTTCCAATATTGCTCCGAACTTGAGAGCATCATAAATCTCTTCTTCCTTATCTCTTTCTAATCCAATAGTCTTAGCATAACAACCACCTTCAAAATTAAAAACTCCCTCATCGCACCAGCCATGCTCATCATCACCAATTAACTTTCTATTTGGATCTGCTGAAAGTGTAGTTTTACCTGTACCAGAAAGTCCAAAGAATAAAACAGTATTACCTTCCTCATCCATATTAGCTGAACAATGCATTGGAAAAACATCTTTTTCAGGCATTAGGTAATTCATAACAGAGAACATTGATTTCTTTATTTCACCATTATATTCACTGCCACCTATCAAAATAACTTTTTCTTTTAGATTTAAAATAACAAATGCCTCTGAATTAATACCGTCTTTTTCACCATTTCCCTTAAATTTTGGCGCTGTAAAAATTTTATATTCTGGTTCAAAATTATCTAACTCTTCCTTTGTGGGTCTAACAAATAATTGATTGCTAAATATTGCGCTTACAGGTTTCTCATTTATCACTCGTATAGGCACTCTATATTCTTCCATTGCTCCTGAATATCCATCAAAGACGTATAATTCTTTATTAGATAAATATCCCATCATCCTATTATATAATCTTTCATATACATCTTTTTCAATTGATTGATTACTATCTCCCCAGTTTATTGTCTCTCTATTAGTTTCATCTATAACAATAAATCTATCATTAGGAGATCTACCTGTGTATTTCCCTGTAGCCACAGCTAAGGCACCACATTCTGTTAGTACACCTTGCTTTTTAGCTAAAACTTTTCTAACTAATTTAGGTACTGGTATATTTCTATAAATTTTTTCTTCAGTTGTTATCCCTAATAGTTCAATATCTCTTTTAATATCCATAAACATCTCTACCTGAAGTACCTTCAGGCGATTCCCCCCTTATTCAACTGACTTTTAATTACCTTTACCTTGAATTATTAATCCCACACATTTATGATACATCATTTATCAAAAAAATCAAGTATTTTTTCAACTTTCTTCTAATTTATGCCCTACTATATCACTTTATGTGACACACAATAAGTTAAATGTTATCTTGTTATTGTATAAATTTTACTTTATAAGTCAAATTTTTCCTCCATGTTATGTGTCATTTTATACCATTATAATGAAAAAAGACAGATGAAATATTTCATCTGTCTTTTTTCATTATTAATTTAATATAGAAGCATAAACCCCTTTGGCAATTCTAACACTGCATTATCATCTGCATTTATGAATTTTTCCGAGAATTCTTTCCCAATATTGTAATTCTTTGTAATTATATCAATTACTTCTGAATCATAATCATCATTAATACCTTGATAAGCCTTCATTAAATTATATAGACCTTTTTGTATTCTATCATCATTCTCATCTTCTTCAAAAGTATCATCATTCATAAGTATATGGAATACTCCAGCATTATTTAAAGTAATTATATCATCCTCATCTAAATAATAAGCTTTTCTAATATATTTATATGCCTTTTCTGAATCCCCTAATTGCATATATAAATTACTCGCCATTCTATAATATTTAGGCATAGGCTCGTTTTCTGTTAATTCAATACTCTTAAATACAGATTTCAAAGCATTACTATAATATTCCTTAGCTCTTTCACTATCTTGTTTAGCCATGCTAATATATGCTGATGCTATTTTATATCTTAACTCAAAATTATTAGGACTTATAGCTTTTGCTAAATCATAATAATATATTGCCTTTTCTATCTCTTTATTTTTATAGTAATAAGATCCCATAAAAATTATATTAGATACCGAAATAGGATTTTTCTCTATCCCTTTCTTGAAAAATTTATCGATGTCCTCTAATTCGCCCATTTCTGTATGAATCTTAGGTAATAAAACACCATAAACATCTTCATAGTCTTTATTCAATTCTAATGTTTTTTGGGCTTCAACAAGAGCGTCCTCATAATTCTCATTTTTAAAATGCATAATTGCCGCTGTATAATGCGCTGTGAAATCATTTTCATGCTCATTTAATAGCTTATCCAACTCTTCCATTGCCTCTTCAGTATTACCGTTTAAAAGTAATGTTACTGCTTTAGTTCTCTTAAGATTAATTGAATCTTTATATTTACCTTCTAATTTACTAATTAAATATATTGCATCATCAGCACTTTTAGCACTCAGTGAATATATCTTTGCCACCCACATCTTGTACATATTTTCGTTATACACTATTTTATTTTCGTTATACTGTTCCTTTTGTGCATTAACTTGTCTACGTGAAATAATCTTTAAAATATTATCTTTATTGTCTGTAGCCATTCTTGCTAATACATCATAAACTTTATAATTATCATAATCATAGTTCCATGCTTTTTCTAAAGTCTCAATTGCTCTTTCAACATCACCTATCAAATAATACATCTCCGCTAATTCTGCTAACTTTTGAGATTTTTTAGTTGGAGATAAAGTTTTATATTCCCCCACTGGATTTAATAAGCTTAAATTGTAATTAACTGAAACCCCAAGTTTATTAATAATGTCAGTAGCTCTATCCTTAACTCCATTATATAAATAAACCATTATCATTGTTTTATGTAGTTGAATATCATCTTCATATTTATTTAGTAACTTCTCCCCTACCTCTAAGCTCTTGTAGTATTCACCATTAAAAAAGTAAGTTAATACTATTTCATTAGCAACTTCACTCTCAATATACTCCCCAGCTAATGCCTTAGTTAAGTATTTATCTCCAAGCTCTTTATCATTATTATCGTATGATATTTTTGCCATTTCCAAGTTCCATACAGGCGATAAAATATCTTTTGTATTTTCTTTAAGATTTTTTTCAATAATTATATTATCAATACTTTCTTTATGTGCTAAAATACCTTCTACTGTATTAAAATTCATTTTATTAGTTTCTTCACTCTTATTGCCATTACTTATAACCACTGGAATTGCAACACATAATGCTGCACCAATTCCTATAATAGCCATTCTCATCTCCTTGAACTTCCTGTTCATAAACTCAACTCCTCAATATTTAAACTCATATAATAAAATCATATATTTAATTCAACTCAAAATTTAATATTCTAAACAAAAACTCTAATTTTTATCATCAATACTTTAATTTTATCAAAAAAGCACCATAAATTCCACTTTAATATGTTGAATAATTTATTAATTAAATAATTACCATATGGACATGCTTAATTTAAACATATAAAATATTGTTTAGAAACAAAATAATACTATGATAAAAACTTTGTCGAATCATAGCTATATATAAAAGGAGAAGTTTAATGAAAAATAAATATAATAAAATATTGTTTTTCTCAATTTTCATTATATGCATTCTATTCTTTTCATTGGGTTATATTTTATTCAGTTATTATTCAGATGATTATAAAAATGACCTTCCAAATCCCCCTAAAATTGACAAGGATAACTTGTTAGGTAATAAGGTTGATTTTGATAAATTGGACGAGTCTTTATCTAATGATTTATTATTAACCTTTGTAGGTGATTGTACACTAGGTAGTGACCCTAAATTTAGCTACAATACTTTTCATCAGAAATATGAAGAAGTAGAAAGAGATCCCTATTATTTCTTTTCTAATGTATCACATATTTTTGAAAATGATGATTTAACAATTGCAAATTTTGAAGGCACTTTAACAACATCAAATAAAAAAGCATTTAAAAAGTTCACCTTTAAAGGACCACCAGAATACAGCAAAATACTTACAGCAGGAAATATCGAGTTAGTTAATCTTGCTAATAATCACTCATATGACTATCTTGAAAAAGGATTTATTGATACTAAGAACAACTTAGACCAAGAAGGTATTGATCATTTTGGTTTAGGTGAAGTATTTAAAACAGAACTTAAAGGATACAAATTAGCTTTTATTGGATACAAAGGTTGGCTAGATACAATTAATATCCAAACTATGAAAGATGAAATAAGTACTTTTAAAAAAGAAGGATATATTATTTTTGCAAATTTCCATTGGGGTCTTGAAGGTAGACACCTTCCAATAGGAGACCAAAAGCTAGTGGCTCACGCTGCTATAGACAGTGGCGCTGATTTTGTAATTGGACATCATCCTCACGTTGTACAAAGTATGGAAATCTATAAAGAGCGATTAATCGCCTATAGTCTAGGAAACTTCTGCTTCGGTGGAAATTCCAACCCTAAAGATAAAAGAACACTTATTTTACAAGTAAAATTAACTAATAACGATGAAAATCAGCTTTCATCTTACTTTAAAATAATACCTTCTTATATCTCTTCAACTAATTCTATTAATGATTTCCGACCAACAATTATGGAATCACCAAATGATAGAGATGGTTTCTTTAATTTCTTAAATGACATTTCAACTGATATCAACTTTTACTTAAGTGATGACATGATTAATATATTTTCAGAATCAAATATATAGACTGTTTCAAAATACCCTTAGTATGATTTACTTATTATCATACTGAGGGTATAATATATAAGAAAAACAAATGGAGAATTGAGAATGGAGAATGTAGAATGTAGGACATTTCTCTTCGAGAAATTTTAATCTTATTGTTCCGTGTACAATGGTTTTCTACTCGTTTCATCTTTATTAGATGAAACATTGTATTTTAAGTACAATATTTTATTTAAAGATAAAATGAGTAAATTCCTCTTTTCTAAAGACCAATATTAATATAGTTTTGCAAAGCAAAACATCCATCATTCTCAATTCTCAATTCTCCATTCTCAATTTATTTTAAGGGTGGTGTTTACTATTAATATAAAATCGTTTTTTAGTATCATCATTTCAAAGACAACTTTATTCTTATGTGAAAAACTACTTAAGGGAGGAACTAATTTCCCAGGAAAAGTTGCTTTGAAATTAGATAATAAAATATTAAAACAAATAACCAAAGGTTATAAAGTTATTTTAGTTACTGGTACAAATGGTAAAACAACAACTACTAGTATGATTTATAACGTTCTAAAAAATAGCGGCAAGAACGTTATCACAAACGCCTCTGGGGCTAATATGCTTACTGGTATTGTAGCTTGTTTTATTAAAAATTATAAATTCTTTAATAAAGAAAAAGAAAAATATGCTGTTATAGAAGTGGATGAAGCTAATGTTAAATTCATTACCCCAGTGATTTCCCCTGAAATCATAACAGTTACTAATCTCTTTAGAGATCAATTAGATAGATTTGGCGAAGTTTATACTACACTCGAAAAAATTCTAGAGGGTATTAACCATTCCCCTTCTACTAATCTTGTGCTAAACGGTGATGAACCTCTTTTAGGAAATCTTAAGGTTAATAATAACTGTACATATTTTGGTTTCACTTATGACACTGGAATAAAAAATGTTGATATTAATGCAGAAGCTAAGTTTTGTAAGGTTTGCCAAAAAGAATATGAATATAATTTTGTAACTTATAATCACCTTGGAGATTTTTACTGTCCAAATTGTTCATTCAAACGACCAAACTTAGATTATGCTATGGATAGTTTAATTAACAAGGATTATCAAGGTACGTCTTTCACACTAAATGGTGTAGAAGCCTTTATTAATCAAAGCGGAATATATAACATCTATAACGCTCTATGCGCCTATGCTGTTTGTGATCTATTGAATGTTCCATCTAATGATATTATTTCAGCTCTTGAAAGCTCTAAGAGTTCTTTTGGTAGACAAGAGATTATAAATATTATGGGTAAAGATGTTAAAATATTCTTAGTTAAGAATCCAGCTGGATATAATGAAGCTATAAACGTTCTTGATTTAGATAATAGAGTGAAATCATGCGCTTTTCTATTAAATGATAACTATGCTGATGGAAGAGATGTTTCCTGGATTTGGGATGTTAAATTCGAGTCCCTATCAAATAATGAAATAAAAGAACTAGCAGTAGGTGGAGTTAGAGCTTATGATATGGCTACAAGACTTAAGATCAGCGGCCTTGATATTGATTCTAACAGCATATGCGAAAATTATGATGCACTGCTTAAAAAGATTCAAGAATCTGAAAGTGATATATTCTATATTTTTGCAACATATACTGCTATGACATCCTTACGAAAGTATTTTCAATCAAAAAACTTTATTGATAAACTTTGGGAGTAAGACACTTTATTGTGTCTAAAGTTTATTAAATTTGATATAAACGGTAAAAATTTAAAGACAAAAAGAATGTTGTAGTTGAAAATTGATAACAGAAAGTTGAAAATGATGGACATTTCTCTACGAGAAATTTTACTTATATTGTTCCTTGGACAATATAAGTTTACTCGCATTATCTTTGATAATACATTGTAATTTAAAATTCAATATTTTATCTTAAGATAAAATACGTAAACATTATATTGTTCTTAAGACCAATATAATGTAGTTTTGCAGAGCAAAACATCCATCGTTTTCCATTATCAACTTTCAATTTTCAATTATGATTTTAGAAAGGAGAGGTTGTATGGAACTAAACATTTGCCATCTATATCCTGATTTGCTTAACGTTTATGGTGATTTGGGTAACATTCTAATATTAAAATATAGAGCAGAAAAAAGAAATATAACAGTTAAAATTCATAATATATCTTTAAACGATGAATTCAAAACGGATGATTACGATATTGTATTTTTCGGTGGAGGGCAAGACTTTGAACAAGGTATTGTAAGCCCTGATTTAATGAGTAAACGTGAAGCTATTAAAGATTATATTGAAAAAGGAAAAGTTCTTTTATCTATTTGTGGTGGTTATCAGCTTTTAGGAAAATATTACACAACTCCTGAAGGTAAAAAACTCGACGGATTAAATATACTAGACATATACACAGATGGTGGAGATACTCGTTTCATTGGAAATACAGTAATTCATAATGAAGAATACAACGAAACATATGTGGGTTTTGAAAATCATAGTGGTAGAACCTATATAGGTGATTTAAAACCACTTGGAAAAGTTATAAAAGGATATGGAAATAATGGTGAAGATGGTTATGAAGGATGTATTTACAAAAATACATACTGCTCATATTTTCATGGCAGCCTTTTATCCAAAAATCCTGAATTAGCAGACAGACTACTTTCAGCTGCTTTAACAAATAAATACAACGAATATATTTCTCTAGAACCACTTGATGATTCAATTGAACTGAAAGCAAAGGAATATATTGTTTCTAGAGAAGCTAAAAATGACTAAAGGTTTCGTGAAAGAGTATGAAATTAAAAACCTTTAAAAGAAGTGGAAAATTGAAAACGGACAATTGAAAACGAAGGATGGTTCTGACCAAAGGTCAGAACCTACATTTTTTTTGTAAAGAAACAAGAGGCTTTTACTCGTTTCATGAGATGAAACATTGTATTTAAAGTACAATATTTTATCTCAGATAAAATGAGTAAAAACCTCTTCTCCTTAAGAACAACAAGATGTAGTTTCTGCCCTAAAGGCAGAAACATCCATCGTTTTCCACTTTCAACTGTCAGTTGTCAATTTGTTTTAAGTTTTTCTTCAATAGTTTTTCTAAAGTATAACAACATCTCCATCCTTTAAATCAACATCAATATTCATTCCAGGGCGTATTTCATTAGAAATAATTTTTCTTGCTATTTGAGTTTCTAGTGTATTTTCGATATATCTTTGAAGAGGTCTTGCACCATATGTTGGGTCATACCCTTCTTTAGCCATGAGCATCTTTGCTTCATGAGAGACTGATATTGTTATGTCTCTTTCTGATAATTTTTCATTCATATTCTCTAAGAAAATATCAATTATCTTCTCAATTTCATCTAGGCTCAAAGTTTTAAATAGTATTATATCATCTAATCTATTTAAGAACTCAGGTTTAAATCTTAATTTCATCTCGTTAAGAACGCTATTTTTAGTATTCTCATCAACTTCTCCTCCATCTATATTTCTAAGGAGATATTTGCTTCCTATATTTGATGTCATTATAATTATACAGTTTTTAAAATCTATTACTTTTCCTTTATTATCTGTCAATCTACCATCATCTAGAATCTGAAGGAATATATTAAATACGTCATCATGTGCTTTTTCTATCTCATCAAATAATATTACACTATAAGGATTCCTTCTAACAGCTTCAGTTAATTGACCGCCTTCTTCATATCCTACATATCCCGGAGGTGCTCCTATTAATCTAGTTACTGCGAACTTCTCCATATATTCAGACATATCAAATCTTATGAGATTATCTTCACTATCAAATAATACCGTTGTAAGAGTCTTTGCAAGTTGTGTTTTACCAACTCCAGTAGGACCTAAGAAAATAAATGATCCAATAGGTTTATTTTTTCCCTTTAATCCTGCTCTAGCTCTAATTACTGCATTTGATACTGCTGTAACAGCTTCATTTTGACCTATTACTCTCTCCCTCATTATTGACTCTAATTTAAGAAGTTTTTCTCTTTCACCTTCCACCAATTTAGATACTGGGATTCCAGTCCACTTTGATACTATATCTGAAATTTCATTTTCTGTGACTTCTTGTTTTAATAATGAATTATCAAAATATCCTTTAAGTTTAATTTCTTCCTCTTCCAATTCTTTTTCCATTTGAGGAATCATTCCATATTTTAATTCTGCAACTTTATTTAAGTCATAATCTCTTTCTGCTTTATCAAGTTCCCCCTTCAACTGATCTAACTCTTCTTTTAAATCTCTTACCCTTTGAATGGCATTTTTCTCTTTTTCATATTTTGCAGTAAGTTCATTGTCCTTATCACGTAAGTTACTTAAATCTTTCTCTATATTCTCTAATCTATCTTTTGAGTATTCATCCTTTTCCTTAGAAAGTGCTTCTTTTTCAATCTCTAATTGAAAAATTCTTCTTCTAACATCATCCATCTCTGTTGGAAGGCTATCAATTTCTGTTCTAATCATAGCACTTGCTTCATCAATAAGGTCAATTGCCTTATCAGGGAGGAAACGATCTGTAATATATCTGTGTGATAATTTTGCAGCCGCAACAATTGCGTTATCATGAATTCTTATACCATGATGAATTTCAAACTTTTCTTTAAGTCCTCTTAATATTGATATTGTTTCATCAACAGCGGGTTCAGCTATAACAACTTTCTGGAATCTTCTTTCTAATGCCTTGTCTTTTTCAATGTATTTTCTATATTCATCAAAAGTTGTTGCTCCAATACATCTTAATTCCCCTCTAGCTAGCATTGGTTTAATTATGTTACCAGCATCCATTGCTCCGTCAGTCTTACCTGCACCAACAATAGTATGAATTTCATCAATAAATAAAATAATCTTTCCTTCGCTTCTCTCTACTTCTTTTAATACAGCTTTTAATCTTTCTTCAAATTCTCCCCTAAATTTTGCTCCTGCTATAAGCGCTCCCATATCTAATGAAAATACGATTTTATCTTTTAACCCTTCTGGTACATCCCCTCGTACTATTCTTTCAGCTAATCCTTCTACTATAGCTGTTTTACCTACACCAGGCTCACCTATTAATACTGGATTATTTTTTGTTCTTCTTGAGAGTATTCTCACAACTCTTCTTATTTCATCATCTCTTCCAATTACAGGATCTAACTTATGTTTCCTTGCTTCCTGTACCAAGTTACGTCCATATTTCACTAGAGCTTCATAAGTACCTTCAGGGTCTTGAGTTTCAACTCTTTGGTTCCCTCGAACCTCATTTAATATTTCCAAAAACTTATCCTTAGTAATATTAAATACTTTAAAAACCCTATCTACAGGACCAGTTGTACATATTTTAAACATTGCTAATATTACATGTTCAACACTCACATAAGAATCCTTAAACTGCTTTGATATTTTCTCTGCACTTGAAAATAAACTTTCAAATCTCCTTGTAGGATATACCCCTGAAGCTTCGGCTCCAGACCCCAGCACTTTAGGCATTTTTCCTAATTCTTTCTCACTCTCTTTAATTATTAAATCTATATCTAGACCCATTCTTGAAAATATATTTGGAATAAGCCCATCTTCTTGAACTATTAAAGCATAAAACAAATGTATATCATCCATAGCTTGATGATTATAATTTACTGCACATTTATGCGCTTCTCCTATGGCAGATTGAACTCTCATGGTTAATTTTTCAATATCCATTAAAATCCCTCCTAAACACTTTTTATTTATTTAGATATATAGTTTTGATATTTTGTTGTTACATAATAAGAAACCATTGCGCTTTAGAAAAGCAAGTTGAAAATTGAAAGTTGAAAACGTAGGATATTTCTCTTCGAGAAATTTTAATCATATTGTTCTTGGGACATGAATAGTTTACTCGTTTCATCTTGATGAAACCTTGTATTCTAAATTACAATTTTTTTATCTAAAGATAAAATGAGTAAACCCCTCTTGTTCTAATGAACAATAAAATGTAGTTTTGCGGAGCAAAACATCCATCGTTTTCCACTTTCCATTTTCAATTGTTCAGTTATGTTTTACATCACAACGTTTCTCTATTACAAATTTTTCACTAAAATAAATTCTTCTAAATCAATATATATATTATACCTCCATTTGGAATTTAATTGCAATAAAAGGACAAACTATAAATAGTTTGTCCTTAAAGTTTATTTTTAAATTTTAGTGCTAAATCAAAATATTTAAGTGCTTCTTTATTATTTTTACTTTTGTAGTACATATGTCCAAGTTCATTGTATCTTTCACTTAATTCATCACGATTTCCGAACTTTTTCAAACTATCTAATGATAGGTTCATATACATTTCAGCTAATGTAAAGTTATTAGCTTTAAATAACAATTTAGCTTTAAAATAATATGCTTTATCAATAACCTTTATATCATTTAATAAAATTGCCACATTCAGTGCCTCATCACAAAGAACTGCTGCAGTATCATTATACTCATTTTTTATAAATAAATCTAAAGAATTTATGATAAATTCTAAACGTTCCTTTTCTTCATTTTTGGGGAATATTTCAAAGGAAGCTATCAAGCATTTCATTCCATCTTCTTGTTTATTTAACTTTAAATATGTCTCTCCTATATTATGAAGCATTATTGCAATTGCTTTATGATTATCACCATATAAATCTCTTGCCTTATCCTCATATTCAGTATATTTTTCATCTCCTACATACAGAGAAGATACAGCTAAAAGATTATATATATTTGCAACTATATATTTATCTTCCGACTCATTAATATACTCTTTTAAATCCATAATAATGTTGTAACACTCTTTTGGATTATCCATCATAATCTCGCAAATTGCAAGATTATACTTACTTATTATGTATTTTCTTTTTAATTTTCCAGTTAGTTCTTCTATATCCTTAAACTCAGCACACACATTAGCAAAATATAATTTTGCTTGAGAATATTCTTTATTTGCATAAAAATATCTAGCTTCATCAAGATAGAACATAATTTGATTTTCTTTAGTATAAGCCATTTGACAAATATGGTAATACTTAGAATTTACTGTTTGCAATCTTTCAAACATCTCATTATCTAAATAATAATTGAAAAGCAAGTGCATTGCTTTCATTGCATGATCATAACATTCAGCTTCTTCACTGAAATTTATTAAATATTTCAGTTCCTCTTCATCAATTTTCTTTTGGTCCTTATCTTTAAAATCATTTAATCTTCTTTCTATCTGCTCTTCGATACCTTCCAATAGATAATCAATATTCAGCTCTAACTTATCAGCAATAAATTCTAAAATCCATCTATCTGATTTAATTTTGTTATTCTCTATACAGCTCATTTTTGAGACTGAAATTTTACCTTCACATTATTCTCTTAATGTTAACCCTTTATAAATTCTGGATCTCCTAATTTTTTCCCCAGTTGATAATATTTCCATAATACTCACCCACTATAAATAATAATGTCAATCACATTAAAAATCTTTATTTAATATTCCTAACTTTTTAAATATTATTACTCCATCATTAAGGTATTTAGCAGCTTTATCTTCAAATCCCCAATCAATATAATGTTTACCTAATTTTATTGAGAGTTCTGCTTGTTCCTCTAAATACCCCATGGTTTCAGCATAGTTATGTGCCATAATTAAAGTATTTTCGGCTTCATTAATTCCACCTTCTAGGATATCTATTTTATATTTTAGAAGATAATAGCATATTAAAGCTCTATTATTTCCTTTGTCTACCTCATTCATGATTTCTTGAAGAACATCTTTCGCTGTTTCAATTTCTTTAAGTTTAATGAAATTCTCACAAATATTGACCAAAGTCTCTATTAAATTCTCATCGCTATTTTTTATTCTTATTTCTCTAGCTTTATTATAATGAATAAAAGATTGTTCAATATTCTCAAATTCAAAGAACAGCTTACCAAGATTATTCTCAATTTTAGAGATATAGTACTGATCGTCAATCTCTCTAAATACCTCTAACGTTTTCTTAGAATACTTTATGGCATTGTCTAAATCGCCTTTATTGCTGTATTGTTCTGAAATTAATAACAATGTCTTTGCATATTCTTTCTTATTATCAATTTGTCCAAATTTTTCTTGAGCAAGAAAAGAATAATCAATAGATTTAGATGTATTCTCTAATTTATAGAACGTAATAGCTCTATAATAATAAATCTCACCTAACAGAAAATCATTACCTATATCATTTTGTAAATAAACATCTTCTGATTGTTGGAAATAACTATTTGCAGAATGATAAGCTTTTAATTTTAGAGTTATTATACCTAAGTATTTAAATGTTTGTGCAATATCTTCATAGTTATTACTTCTAATAAAAATAACATTTGCTGATAAAAAATACTGCTGTGCAACAGATAACTCATTCTTTTCAAGATGCATCTTACCTCTTAAATATAAATTTCTAGCTTTTCTAAAATTAAGATTATATTTCTCAGCATAATATAATACAGTTTCAATATGATTCTCCGCTTGTATTAATTCATTATTCAATATCTGAGATTCAGCAATATTTTCATAATACAAACAAATTTTTTCTGCTTGACTCTCTTCTGATTCCATTAAATACTCTACTGTACTATTTAATGATTCTGCTAAGTACTCTAGCAAATCCATACTAGGATTCGATTTCCCTGATTCAACAAGACTAATCTGACCAGGCGTGATTCTATCCCCGGCTAAGTCCTTTAATGTTAGTCCCAATTCTTTTCTTTTGCGTTTTATTTTTTCACCTAAAGATAAAATTTCCATGAATCCCTCTTCCTTTACAGCTAGTTTTTTTCTATTTAAAAAAATTAATTTCCTCAAGACATCTTACGTACATAATTTTAATTAGATGTCTTAAAATATTTATATAAATGTATTAATTTCTCTTTTTATCATCATATATCACCCTAATTATACCATAATTTTTAATTTATCACCAAAATTTTTTTATTTACTTCTTTTTTTTAGTAATTTTTTTGTTTAAATGAATATAAAATTTAATTTTTTAATAATTATGCACAAATAAAAGGCCATTATTTAAAATGACCTTTTATTATTCTTTATCTCATTTTTTTCATATATCCATCAAACATATCACTAGCGGAACCTCTTACTACGTTTGTATATCTCTTAATTTTACGTTTAGTTCCCCTACTCATATTTGACACAACTACAGCTGCAGCGCTCATACCAATCATTGAACCAACCATCATACCTTTTACAAATTTAGCTTTCATAAATATTCGGGAATTCCCTTCCTCCTTCCTGATTAAGATAGCTCTTATTACATATATCTTATGTAATATATACTTTTGTTAAACAGGAAAATAATATCAAACCGTTAAAATCAAATGTAAAATGTATAATGGATAATGTATAATGATGGATGTTTCTGCTTACTCAGAAACTACATCTTATTTTTCTTTAGAACAATATTCTTTTACTCATTTTATCAAGAATAAAATATTGTATTTTAAATACAAGGTTTCATGATAAATGAAACGAGTAAACAATTATTGTGCAAAGAACAATAAAATTTAAATTTCTCGTAGAGAAATATCCTTCATTATACATTCTACATTTTCCATTATACATTATTTAACGATTACATTATTAAGCGCTTCTTCTCCCAAAATATCATGTAAAAGATTTTTTATATCTTCATTCGCCACGTATATCTTATTCTTTTTAATTAGCTTATTGCTCTCATTATTCATTCTAACTCCACCGGCTACTTTAGCTAACTCATCTACAACTTCATTATATAAATCACCAGTATGGCTATCAACTTTTACAAATTCTACATTAAGATCATTCTCGTTGATTAATCTGTTCATCTTCTCATAATATAACTGCGAAGATTCTTCTTTTCTTTGCCATTCTCCAGTGACATGGTTTCTTACTCCCACGTAATCATGGTAAATCTTAACCTGCTTTTCTTGTGATTCACAAGCATATTCAAGTGCTCGTTCTGCTCCTAGAAGTTCTCCTGCTATTTGTCTCTGCTTCTTCTTAGAATCATCTTCTGCAACTCCATTTTCTGCATGAACTATGGTATTATCCTTTAGAATTACTAATCCATATGAAAATCTCTCAGTAGCTATATTGAAACTTCCATCTACATAGGCTTCTATACCATCAAATTTTTCATTTTTTTGTTCTTTCTTTTCATGAACCCCTAGATAAATATTTGCTTCTTCTAGAGTTTTGAAGCTCTTATATTGAGCATTCTTAACCCCTTTAACCATTCTTGAACAAGTATCCCAATCTCTAACTATCTTATTAACAACGGGCTCTTTTTTATAAAAGTCATATCCGTTCTTTATCGCGTAAAATTTCTTCATTTTGTTATTCTCACCTTTCTACATCTTGTCTAAGAGTCCTAAAAACTTCTTTATTTTCCCACCAGCAGATAAATTGGAAATATGTTCAACCCCTTGCGCAACCAATTTAATAATATCTTCGTCACCTTCCCAATTTTCCATAACAATATTATTATCTATCTTATTTAACAAATAATCTAACCCTATAAACAGTATTATAATATCATCTATCTTTCCTAATACAGGGATATTTTCAGGTATTATATCAATTGGAACAGCCACATATGTTAGCATTATTCCAGCAATAAGCTTATCTTTCTTACTAACTCTTTTATCTTTAAATAATCTTATAATCAATGCTACTAAATCTGGAATAAACAATGCGTACTGAGATATTCCATTACACTTAGCTTCTATTACTTCTTCAGCTGTTCCTCTTATTGTAGTATATCCATCTGAAACTTTATGTATTGCAGCACAAGCATTATTTTCTTTAAAATCTTCAGTAATTTTTTCTTCTAATTGTAATACTTCTTCCTCTTTATTTTCATCCTTGCTGTCATCCTTACTTTCATCACCACTGCTTGCCCCATTAATCATATCATCAAAATTAACAGCCTCTTTTTTACTATCATAAATCATATCGCTTATCTTAGTTATTATATAACCATTGCATAGCTCTAATTTCTCAAGTTTAAAATTAACAAAAGGAATCAGTGGAGATAATAAATTTAAATCAATGAATAATAAATTATCCTCCATATAAATACCTATATTCTTATAAGTCTTAAAGAAAACTTTAAATATTCCTTTAATAATAAAACTTGCTATCTTTATATTCATGCATTTTATCATATCAATATTAAATGCTAAAATATTATTTTCTAGCTTCTTCAAGGAAAGTTTAATACTAAACTTAAATTTAATTTTATGCTTAAACGTTCCCTCTATAAAAATATTCTCTTGTACTAATAAACTATGGATGCTCAATCCATCAATTTTTGCAAAATCACAAACAACTTCATTAACCAATCCAAACAAATCATTTTCTTTAATATCAACAGTAATATTAGAAATCTTCATATTTCCCTCCTAAATTTATCGTAACTTCATGCTGAAGAAACATTGCGACATAAAACATACTTGGAAATTGAAAGTGGAAAACTGAAAACGATGGAGGTTTTGCTCCGCAAAACTACATTTTATTATTCTTTAGAACAAGATGGGTTTACTCATTTTATCTTTAGATAAAATGTTGTAATTTAGAATACAAGGTTTCATCAAGATGAAACGAGTAAACTATTCTTGTCCCAAGAACAATATGATTAAAATTTCTCGAAGAGAAATATCCTACGTTTTCAACTTTCAATTTTCCACTTTCAACTCGCTTTTGTTTCTTATTATCTATTTCCTCTAACTTCTTTCCACACTTCTTTCATATATTATAAGTATACAATAATTCATTAGAATAGAATAGTAATCTAAACAAAATATTCTAATGCAAAAATTACATATCCATTTCTTATGAAAATCATTGGACTAGTTTACATAAAGTAATTATAATAATGCATATGATGTCAAACAGATGTTCAAACACACTAGTTATTTTTGAGTATTCCAGCCAATAATATATCTTTCTTAAGGGGGAACGCATTACATGAAAAAAAACAATGCAAAGTTCTTTTTACCTATAATATTATCCATTTTTTCAATAATTATATATTTTTCATTGAATTCAATTACAGATAACACCATCACGCCATATAAAGAATTTTTATCAATGGTTGAAAAAGGAGATATTACTACGGTAACACTGAACGATTCTGATACTATTAAATTCTCAGATACTGAGGGTGAGTCTTACAGCACATATAATCCTAGAAGTGAAAATTTTAAAGAATTTCTTCTAATCAACAATATAGATGTAAAAGAGAGTACTGAAAAACCACTTACACAAACAATTCCTTTGAGCATGTTATTAGCTTCACTGATTTTGTTAGTAGTTTTGGTATTAAAAGACAAAAAACTTTCTCCAAAAGGAATTTTTTCAAACTCAAATTTAAATCTTGAATCAGTAGAAAATATTGATATATCTTTTAACGATGTTGCAGGAAACGAAGAAGCGAAGGAAAATTTAAAAGATGTAATTGATTTTCTTAAAAATCCAGAAAAATATCATCGCTACGGTGCAAGAATGCCAAAAGGTGTGATATTTTATGGTGAGCCTGGTACAGGTAAAACATTATTGGCAAAAGCCGTTGCAGGAGAAGCAAATGTTCCATTCTATGCTGTTTCTGGTTCTGATTTTGTTCAGATGTATGTTGGGGTAGGTGCCTCTCGTATACGTAACTTGTTTTCTAAGGCTCGTTCACATGGAAAAGCAGTAATATTTATTGATGAGATAGATGCAATTGGTAAACAACGTAGTTCTAATAATACAAGCGGTAGTTCAGAAGAAAAAGATCAAACTTTGAATGCCTTGTTAACAGAAATGTCTGGTTTTAACGAGAAAGAAGGTATTGTTGTAATTGCAGCTACTAATAGATTTGATATGTTAGATAATGCCTTGCTAAGACCTGGTAGATTCGACAGGCATATTGAAGTTGCACTTCCTGATGTAAATGCAAGAAAGAGAATTATAGATTTATATCTTGAGAAAAAACCAACTAAAGAAATTGATGTGACCTCATGGGCTAAAAAAACAGCTTATTTCTCTGGAGCAAAAATTGAGAATTTCATTAATGAGGCAGCAATATTAGCATGTAGAGAAAATACACCTTCCATTACCTCATTACACTTGGAAAAAGCTTATTCTACTGTTATAGCTGGTTCACCGAAACTAGATCGTTCATATATAAAAGATATTGATAGAAAGATTACAGCATATCACGAAATAGGACATGCTCTAACCAGTATGCTTCTTATTCCAAATGAAGAGATATCTAAAGTATCTATTATTCCTAGCACAAAAGGTGCTGGTGGATATACTCTATCAATACCTGAAGATAAAATGTATTACTCAAAAGATTATCTTTATAATAAAATTAAAGTTATGCTAGGCGGACGTGCAGCAGAAGAAATTTTATTAGGAAATGATTATATAACAACAGGTGCTCAGAATGATTTTCAGAAAGCAACTTCTTTAGCACTAGATTTAATATCAAAATATGGTATGGGAGATACTTTAGGTTTACTAAGTTATTCTGAATTAAAACAAAAAGGAATCTCTATTGATAACAGTATCTTAACCGAAAGTAAAACACTTCTTGATAGACTCTATAAGGAAGTACTGCAATTGCTTTCAGATAACGCTGAAACTTTAGATAGGTTTAGTGAACTGTTGTTGGAGAAAGAAATGCTTTGTGGCGAAGAACTAACTCTTTAAAACAAGTTGAAAATTGAAAATTGAAAACGGAAAACGTATGATGGTTCTGACGTAAGTCAGAACCTAAATTTTATCGTTCTTTAGAACAAGAGTACTTCACTTATTTTATCTTTAGATAAAATATTGTATTTGTACTACAAATGAATTTTTTTCTATTTATTCATGATTAAAATTCTAATAACCTATGAAAAAAGTTAGTGACATATTAAACATGTTACTAACTTTTTATTTTTAAAACTATTTTATTGTATTTAAAAGAAATTCAGTAAGTCTATAATTCTTAAAATTATTTGAGAGTATTATTGATATACATAATTTTGTAAATCAAATACAATGTTTCATTGAAAATGAACCGAGTAAAAACCTATTGTCCAAAGAACAATAAGATTATAATTTCTCGAAGAGAAATGTCCAACGTTTTCAACTTTCCACTATCCATTTTCAATTATGTTTTTTATCTTTTCCTCAACAACAAGAAAATGCTCCCAAGAACAAATCCCCCAAAAAGTCCTCCCATATGTGCCATGTTATTTATCTCTGGCACTAACAATCCAATAAAAACATTTAGTAATATTGCTTGTAGTAGGCTATTCATAAATGCTTTTCCTATTCTTTTTCTCATGATAAATCCATATGCGAAGGCTGCTCCTAAGAGTCCAAATATAGCTCCTGATGCACCCACTGATATGACAACACCACTTCCGAAGATAATTGTAGCCATTGAGCCTGCTATTAATGCTCCTACATATATAACTGCAAATTTCGCTTTTCCGAAGACTTCTTCTACTAACAATCCTAAAACATATAGGGCTAACATATTCATTGCGAGATGAACAATGCCCGCGTGTAAGAATCCTGAGGATATTATCCTATGATATTGTCCGGCTAATACCAATCCTTTGTTAAGTGCTCCAAATTCAATTAGCACCCTAATATCCATATCAAAGATACTTTTACTTAAGATTGCTGTAACAATAAAAATTAGTATATTACTTAATAGAAATACAGCTGTAATCCAATTTGACTTCAGTTTAATAAGTGCCCCTTTAAATCCTCCGTCTCTTATTTCAATAGCTTTTTTTGCTTGTTTATTTATTTCATTATAAGCATCTCCACTACATCTATAAATGTTAGATACGTCTCCTCTAATACTATCAATCACTACTACTGATCCTATATTGGAATCTACAAGATTTTTGATTAATGCATTATCTTCTTGCTTAAATTCATCGCTTACAAACACAAAAATTATTTCAGGAACTCTCTCTACGTTCATCAATACTGTTTCTCTGTAGTTTAAGGCATCCTTAAATTGATGTCTTTCCATAATGATAAGATATTGATCGTATTTTTCTCCTTTTTTAAGAAGAACTTCACCATCTTCTATCTTTCCTTCACCATCTATTCTAATACCTTCATACTGTTCTTCTTTCATCATATTTCTCATGAATATATTCAAAAAATTACTCATTCTCTCCACCACCTTTAATCAGAATCAATAATATAGATTTATTAGTTGAAAACTTAACTTATTTAATTAATTTGAATAAATAAAATTTCACAATAGAATGTCTATAGCTGTCCCCCATCAGGAACAGCTATTATAATAAATATAAAATTAATTAACTAACAGAAACAACTGTTAAATTCAATGATTTTAATAAATCTATCTCGTAGAAATTTATTGGTTTTCTTGTTCTCGCATCATAAAGAATTCTAATAACAGGTCTGTCTGGGAAATCTTCATTCTGTCTAATAACATAACCTTCCACACCATTAGATAATTTCACACAACTTCCCATTGGATATACTGCAAATGTTTTTCTAAATCCTCTTACTATTTCACTGTCAAAACAACTTCCGCTTCCTGCAAGAATAAGTTCATATGCCTCATTAGGAGCAAACTTCTTACGATAGATTCTATCATTGCTTACTGCATTATATACATCTGAGATTGCTACTAACTTACCATACTTTGAAATCTCATTTCCATTCTTACCAAAAGGATAACCACGTCCATCAATTCTCTCATGATGTTCAAGAATAGCTTTAACGATAGGTTCGTTTTCTCCATAATATTTCTTAATAATTTCAGCTCCGTAAATTGGATGTTTAATTATCTCTTGATATTCCTCTTGAGTCAATTTACCATTTTTCTTGATTATGTTCTCATTGATTTTTATTTTGCCTATGTCATGAAGAGTCGCTCCAACAGCAAGTTCCTTAAGTTCACTTTTCCCTAAATCCAAGTTAAGACCTAGAAAAGTAGCAATAATTCCAGTGTCCAAACTATGATAATATGTATAATCATCATATGTCTTTACATCTTGAAGGTTTTCTCTAACCGCTTCCTGTTCTATTATGTAATCAATTAAATTCTCAACAGCTTTAATTGCTTCTTTAGCCTTCTTCTTATTTCCATTGTTAATATTCTTAACTATTATTCCAAGATTCTTCATAGAGTTCTGCTTTAGCTCTTCATAAACACTATCTCTCTTACATATATCCTCAAGTCTTTCATCATCTATGTACACATAAAAGATTCCCAAGGATTTTAACTTTTCAATATATAAACTTGAAAGTCTTGCCCCTGCTCTTAAAAGGACATTACCGTCTCCGCTAATAACACTTTTGCCTAAAACATCCCCATCAGTGACCCTCTCAATAAATTCTAATCTCATCATCCACCTCGACATAAAACATTATATAAATTTATAAATCTTCAAAATATATAATAACTTTTAATATTATTATATAATAAATGACCTTTTAAATCCATATAATAATTTATAAAGCAATTATTATAGGATGATTTCATGAAAAAATTTATTTTTATTTTACTCTTTTTAGTAATAACTATACTCCTACTTAGAAGTCAGTACATATCAAACAAGAGCAAAGATATGATATATGCAATTGAGCGTTATTCTATGAAAAGCATGCATAATTCACACAAGCTCATTAAAATAAAAGAAATATACATAGACTTCAAAGATGAATATGTTTCAGTAGTCACTGTTACAGGAATCGATAAAAATAACAATGAATTAAAATATAATCTTCTTTTAAAGAAAAACAAAAAATCTGTGTGGAAAATCATAGAGCAATACGATTTAAAGACCCTCTCACTAACTAAGTAAAATATCATCCATAAACTTTAGTGTGTGTTCTATTTTACTTAATTCTTTATCATTATATTTTTCAAATGAAACAGGACTAGTTTTATATGGAATAGTATTTAACTCAGCTAAGGAATCTTCAAGTAATGCTAAGAATTCTCTTTGTTCCTTAAGCTTTTTAAAGATACTATTCCTTATATTTTCTTCAAGCTTATCTTTATCTATCTTCATTAATGATGTATTAATATTAAATAATCCTACACCTATTTCTCTGATAAACATAATTATGTGAACACAATTGTTTAATTTTTTTCTCTCGTAGGCTTCGCTATATTGTCTATATTTATCCTCATTCCAGTTCTCTTCATAATGAGAATATATCCATTCAATATCCTTAAATACTCTATGAAATTTCTTTGTATTTATATGAAATAAATGATATTGTTCATACTCTAATCCATTCATCATACTTTTAATGATAGAAATCATTTCACCAATCAAAAATTTGAAACTATTATTTAGTAATTTACTGAAAAATGCTGTTGAAAACAAACTATTAAATAATATTCCAATGAAACCACCAATAATCAGTCCTATTATTCCATACATATATGAAGTTAATGGTTTTATAGTTGAGTTCATTATTGTTATGCTGTTTGCAATTATGTATATATTAACAAGAAATGCTCCATATAACTTTTCTCTCCAATTTATTTTGATATTTATCAATATTGCTATAGTCAAACTAACAGCACAAGATATAATATCAACTCCAAATGTTTGAATTATACCAGCAGTAATTATACCTGAAACAGCTGCACACATTAACTCCTTTATTAAGGCAATGTATCTTATTCCATATATAGGCTTTACCATCATAATTGCACTAAAAAACATCACTATTAACCCATGTTCATATATTAATCTTGTATTCCATATCAAAAATACTACTGCCACTACTAAAAATATTTTTAGTAGATAAAGCTTAGTACTATATAAAATAATTGAATTACTTTTTTTTAATATTTTATTTCCGCTCATAGTACCCTCCTAATTTCTATATTATCTTTAGTATTATGTTATATAATAAATTTATACTCTAAAAAGGCTGGTCTCATTGACCAGCCTTAAATTTCTTTATTTTAAGCTCTTTAATACCTCTTTAAGATATGTCCAACATCTATCTACTGAAGATATTTCAACCCATTCATTCGGTGTGTGAACATCATGTAAGTTTGGTCCAAATGAAACCATATCCATTTCTTCACCAAATTTTCCACCGAATAATCCACATTCTAATCCTGCATGGATAGCATCTATATGTGGCTTATTTCCAGTAATCTTTTCATAAGTATCAATCATACAATCTCTTAGTTTAGAATCTTCTCTGTACTGCCAAGCTGGATAAGCTGATTGATATTCTACAGAAGCACCAAGTAAGCTGCATAGTGCATCTCCTCTTTTAGCAATTTCCCATTTTCTACTCTCTACTGAGCTTCTAATAGCACTCTCAAATCTAATTTTATTATCTTCTGAAATACATACACCTATGTTAGTTGAACTTTCAACTAGCCCTTCTATCTGCATGCTCATCGATTGAACACCATTTGGTATCATAAGAAGTAAATCAATAATTTTATTACTACTTTCTTTTGTGAAAGCATCGCTTACTTCAACATTTTCAAATGATACTTCTACTCCATTATCAGACGCTGATAATTCTTTTTTAAATATTTCATGATATTTATTTATTATTTCAACAGCTCTATCAAAATTTTCTTCATTAACTACAACTGTACAATCACATTCTCTAGGTATAGCATTCATTTTAGATCCACCGCTAATATTGTGAATTCTAACTTCCATCTCACCGCGTAATTCATTCAGTATTCTACCAATAAGTTTATTAGAGTTACCTCTCTCCTTATTTATGTCCATTCCTGAATGTCCACCCTTTAATCCTCTAATCTCTATAATAAGTCCGCAACCTTCTACTGACTCTTTAGCTCCTTCTAGAGTTATAACCTGTCTTACTCCTCCTGCACAACTAACTAGAAGTGTTCCTTCTTCTTCAGAATCAATATTAATTAACATCTTTCCTTCAATGTTTTTAGGGTCTAATGCTAGTGCTCCACCCATTCCTGTTTCCTCTTCTGTTGTAAGAAGAAGTTCCACTGGTGGATGTTCTAATGTTTCATCATCTAAAAGAGCTAATCCATAAGCAACTGCAATACCATTGTCTGCTCCTAACGTTGTACCATCAGCTTTTAATACATCACCATCAACAATAAACTTGATTGGGTCCTTATCAAAATTATGTTCTGTTCCTTTATTCTTTTCACATACCATATCCATGTGACCTTGCAGAACAACTGTATTGGCATTCTCATATCCCTTTGTTCCTGGCTTTTTAATAATTACGTTAAAAGCCTCATCTTGAATTACCTCTAAGTTTCTCTCTTTTGCAAAATCAACAAGCCAATTTGAAACAGCTTCTTCATTTCCTGACCCTCTAGGTATTTCATTTAAAGCCTTAAAATATTCAAATACCTTGTAACTCTCAAGCCCTTTTAATTTTTCTAACATAACCTAACCTCCATTTTATATAAAAATATCCATAAATAAATCATTTAACATTCAATTTAAGATATTCTATACTACTTTCTAACCTTTATAATTGCCATTTTTCCTCTATTTAATTTACTGCCCTTAAGTGACTTAAAATCCGGCTCAAAGGTAAGAACATAGTTCACATCAACTTCTAAATCTTCCAATGGATCTATAGTTAATATCTTACCTTCTGCTGATAAATTAAATTCAATTTCATCGCCTGTTTTTCCATGGTATAGATGGATATCTTCTTTGATGTTTGCAACTAAGTCATGAGCTTCACTATTAAATGTAACATTAAGACTCTTCTCAGGTTTAATGATTATCTCAGAAGAAATCATGTCCATATTTAATTTCCATCCATTTAACTTTTCATCTCTATATTGCTTATCATTAACTACATAAAGTTGTTCTTCTTCTGTAATTTTTACAAATGATTCTTCTGCATTATTCATTTTGCTAAAAATTAGTTTTGCTAAAAGCAATGGATTCACATCTGTATTAACTAAATTCGGAGTAATTCCAATCTCATTTATCTTTCTCTTTCCTGGTGAGAAAAACTCTTGTGTTGTTACTTTAAGAGCGCTTCCATCACTTAATTGAATAAGTGATTGGGCAACACCTTTTCCATAAGTAGTATCTCCAATAAAGTAAGCTTTATCATAATCCATTATTGCTGCAGATAGAATTTCTGAAGAACTTGCAGACATACCATTTACAAGGAATATAATCGGCTTGTCTATACGTATATCACTGCCATACCCCTTTAATTCAATATTTTTTTCTTGCTTTCTGTCTACAACTAGTGCAGTCTCATCTCCAATAATCATCCCAGCTATTTCAAGGGCTACGTTCATATATCCTCCACCATTGTATCTTAAATCAATGATATAGTTATGAGCCTCTTGCTTTTGAGCTACTTTAACCAAATTATAAAATTCTTCTGTAGTTTTTTCTCCAAAAGTATTTATTATAATATGAGCTGTTGTATTGTCATTTAACCACTCTAACTCTACAGTAGGAAGTCTAATCTCATCTCTCTCAACATTGAATGTTAACTCTTCTTCCCCTCTTTTTACAATAATCTTAACCGCAGTTCCCTTATCACCTTTTACATAAGCTGATGCATCTTCTAAAGTTAATCCTTTAAGATCATGCTCATCTGCTTTGATTATTATATCTCCACTTTTAATTCCAGCAGCTTCAGCAGGTCCTGTTTTAATAACATCGCTTACAAATATTCCATCCTCATGTTGTTTTATATAAACACCAATTCCAAATATCTTATTATCAATATTATTCACAAAGTCATTATATTCATCTTCTGAATAATACTTTGTATATTTATCTCCAATAATCTCCATCATCTCATCTATAGACTTTGCCTTTAAAGCTTCAACAGGAACTCCATCTTTATAGTATGTCAATAAATAAAACAAAACATCATTTCTAATATCTCCGAAAGCTTGTACACTTTGTCCAAAAACTAAACCCGCAGCTAGTCCAAAGGATATTAATTTTCTTCTCATAGCTTTCTTAAAGCCCATTAAATCACCCCATCCCTTATTATTTAATTATCTTACTGTTTAATTTATCTACTAAATCCCCTTCTTTATCAAAAAGATATATCACTACAGTTTTTCCTGGTTTTGATTTAGGAAGAATAATTGTTTCTTCCCCTATTTTTGTTGCTTCTACTGACATTTCGAAATTCTCTTCTGTAAAAACTCTATAAGTTTCAGCCATTGGATATTTATTTTTTCCTTCTTCACTTAAATCCACACCAACAATAGATCCTAATGAAGCATCTCTATGTTTTACTGTAACATACTTATTATCTGGTGTTCCTTTGCCTTGCTCACTTTTATATATGCCAAATACAACTCCTCCAATTATTAATAATACCACCATAATTGGAATTAATATTTTTTTATTCATTTTCGTTCCTCCTACTCAAATTTTATGTCACATTTTTGGAAGTCAATTTCATCCTTAAAAATAAATTCTTTCTTAAGTTCAAACTTAAACATCTTACCAGAATTTTTATCAATTATTAAATCCGCAGTATTGAAAACACCACCTGCTACAAGTTCTTCATCCATATAGATTTTTAAAGGTAATCTATTAATATCAACAGTAGCATTATGTGAATTTCTTACAAGAAATAAAACATCAATTTCTCCATTAGCATTATATCCAAGACTAAATAAATCTAATTCAACCCTATCTTTCATAATTGGCTTCAAATGTTGTGTGAATTCAAGGATTATATCTTTTTTATCTTCAATTTCATTAATAAAACTATAATCTAGCTCTGATACTTCACCACATTCTAAATTTTCATTCCATCTTATTTCATAATCTTCTTTTTCACCTATTTCTTCATCTACATCTTCAAAGATTATATCTATAGCTCTTGCTTTCATGCTAGATATACTTTCAAAATAATCCATAATATCTAGTCTTGTTTTTGCAACACTCTTATTTTCTTTTAAGTTATAAAGTTCAAAATCACATGTTCTAATGATTACATCATTATCTGTAGCATTTCTAATGAAAGCTCTAACCTCTACTTCATTTCCTGTTCTATATAAATAAACTATATCTATTCCTATTTCATTTTCATTTATACTTGGCAGCTCTTCTAAATCCTGTTCCATCATTTCTCTTTTAATTTCCTGCATCAATATTTCTTCATTTTTACTTAATTGAAGAGTTATTTTTTTATTATTAATACTCATCTCAAGACCTCCAAATTTTTAGCATTAATTTAAATTATATCATATATAATAGGTTAATTCTTTAAGAAACCTTAAATTTTTTAACATAAAAAATTTATATTTTTTCTATAAAAATGTGCAACTAAATATACTGTCTATACGTTCATATATTAGAAGAAGATAACAAAGGAGAATGATTATGACCAGATTTAACAAATACTTATTTTTGATATTATTTTTATCCATATTTTATGTTAATAAAACCACATATGCTGCTGACTTAAACCAAGGAACAAGTTTTCAGCTTAACAATATAGAAAATTTTGATAATATTATTCACAGTATGGATAATTCTGAAAATAGTATTAGTTGGTCAGCCATCATAACAAATTCTTACTTTAATGACTATGTTAAATATGGTGATAATCATATTTTTAGAGTTAAAGACAATACTATTGAGTTATTGGAGCTATCTGCTGCAAACTCAAAGCTATTAACTCAAATCAAATTAGATAATTTTAATATACATGATTTATATATTAGAGATAACTATCTTATAGTTTTAGGTGATCAACTTAAAGAGCTTAATACATCTAGCTCACCATTTATAACAACTGATTCAATTACTTCAATTAAAATATTCAATATTGATATTTTAGAATCACCTTCTCTAGTTAAAGAATTTTCATTATCAGGAAATCTTATGCACATTAAATTTTCTGGTGATTTAATGATGATATTTTCTAAGCATACTCCATATAAAGAAACTTATTTAGATCTTAGTTTCTTACCTTATTATTCTATTGATGGAGAACAAACTTTTTATAACATAAATAATATTTACTCACTCCCAAGTGAAGTGGATGAAAAGAATTATTTATGTGGTATTACTGTATCTCTTAAAGATGATATTACTCTTTGCGATGCAAAGACAATATGGGGAGTAGGTGACTCAATCTACTCAGATGATAATTTTATTTACCTGACTTCTTCTAACAACAATAAAACACAGGTCTATAAGTTAAGTATTGATGAAAAGCTTTTTTTAGATAACTACAGTATAGAAGTACCAGGTAATATTACATTTTATGATGCTCTAAACATAGAAAATAATTCATTGAAATTAATTACAACTTTGAAGAACAACGATCAATCTTCATTTGCCATGTATCTTCTTGATGATACACTAAATATATTGGATACCTACTTTGTCAATAAATATGCTGTAATTGACAGATTCTATTTCTTAGATAATAATTTATTTGTTAAATATTACTCATCCTTAGATGGATGCAAGGGTGAATACGCTTCATTTTCTTTTGATAACAGTGAAATTTCAGTTAGAGATGCTACTAATATAATTACTGGTGATATGTATTATACTCATGATTATATTTTTGCCTTAAACATAATTCCAGGTGAATCCACTTTATTCACTATGAATATTTACGACTGGGATTATAATCTTATAAGTAAAGCTAATCTTTCTACTAAAGATGCATACGGGATTAAAGGATTAATGTACTACGATGAAGAAAACAAAGTTCTAGCTTTACCTATGACACTTAAATCTAAGGATTATAAAGAACATTTACTGATTTACAAACAAAATGATAAGGGTGATTTTGATGTTAATCTTATAACTACCTTTAATGACGAGAAGGATTCTGATAATGGTAATTATATCGATCAAATATCTGAATTTATAACGCTGCAGGGAGATTTTCTTTATACTATCTCTCCTGACTTCATCAATGTATATGATTTAAAAAATAATACTTTAGTTACTAGGAAACCATTGTAGGGGACTGTCACCACCCGAATTTAATCAAATCAACTGGTATTCACTCTAAAAATAGCGAAAAAGGCATCTAAAAATAGAATTTAAATTCTATTTTTAGATGCCTTTTAGGTCCATCTTCATATTACTTTCTGTTTTGAATTCTGTTAAAATATCTTGCATAAAAAGAATTCAATCTTCCCATAAGAAATTTAATATGTTTTTCATGAGTTTGAACCTGTAAATGAACATGATTAGTCAGTGAACTCTCCCTCCACTTACTTACGCTGAAGTGGGGGCTTCTTGGTATATCCAAGAACTTTTCCTGCTTCACAGATTTCGCAATCTACTTTCTCCACAGGCTATCCCCGTAAGACCTACGGTTCTTATATCTCTAATAACCCTTGCTTCAATATATTCCTACTGGCATTTATATCCCTATCATGAATGCTACCGCATTTATGACATTTCCATTCTCTTATATGCAGTGGCATTTCATCTAAAACATGACCACAATTATTGCATGTTTTAGATGATGGATACCATCTTGTAAATGTCAATCCCAAAATGCACAAAAATTATAATCTCAAAATGTACAATTATTATAATTATTGATTTTTGATTTTCTTACTTTCCATTACCTCTATCTTTCCTTTTAATCTATAGGATGGTCCAGTGATTTTAACAATACTTGAATGATGAATCAGTCTATCCAATATTGCGTTAGCAAGTGTAATATCTGAAAAAACTTCACCCCATTTACTAAAAGGTTGATTGGTAGTTATAATAGTTGAATTTTTCTCGTATCTCTTATTTATTAATTGAAACAATAGGTTAGCACCTTGTTTATCAATTGGTAGATAACCTATTTCATCAATAATTAATAACTTGTACTTTGCATAGTGTTTTAATTTTGTTTCTAATCTATTCTCCGCATGAGCTTTGTTGAGCTGCATAATTAAATCATGACATGATATAAAATAAGTTAAATGTCTTTTCTTAGCTGCAGCAACACCAAGTGCTACAGCTAAGTGAGTTTTTCCAACCCCTGAAGAACCAAAGAATAGTATGTTTTCTTTATTTTCAATGAACCTTAAACTCTCTAAATCTAATATTTGAGTTTTGTTTATTGAAGGTTGAAAATCGAAATCAAAATCTGACAAAGTTTTTTCAAAAGGAAATGCAGATACAGCTATCTGAATCCTTGAAGCTCTCTCATTTCTAAATTCTAATTCTTTCTCTGTCAATGCTAATAAAGCATCAATAAATGTAAGATCCTTATTAGTTATTTCATCTAAGAAGTTTGGCAGAAAACTTCTAAATTTCTCTAATTTCAGTGTTTCAAGGTTATTAAGTAGTTTGTTATAATTACTCATTTAATCACTCCTCTAAAAAAATATCCATATTCTTTAAGTTTTCTTCAATAAAAAGTTCTACATCATCTTCTGCATAATGGCTCAGAGCATTTGAAAGTAGTATTTCTTTTGCATGATCTTTTTTATAGTGAAAAGTTTTATCGGATATCTTATGACAAGCAACTAAATCTTTAGTATAATAAATATAAAGTTCAGATTCTATTTCTGAAACGGTTAAATAACAACCTATATAACAGGTTGGAACGGAGTATTTTTTACCTTTATATCTAATCATGGATTCATTAGATACCTTATATTCTTTTTCGTGGTGGAAATATGATAGAAGGATATCCATTGTAGGTAACGGGTTTAAATACTCTTTTTCTTTTTCAAATCTTATAAATGGTACCTCGTTCGTTGCTTGTGAAATTTCACTATTAATATCATGATTAAATGATTCTACTATCTTCTCTAAATCTTCAAATGTATTGAATTCTTCATTAAAAGGCGTTAGCCTGTCCACTAGCTTCGCTAGAGTTTCTACTTTACCTTTAGTTTGAGGCCTATATGGTCTACATGTGATTACATCAAACCCAGCATCCATAGAGAAGTATTTGAAATTTTTATTTATGGATACATTTTTAAAAGAAGTAGTATTCCTATCCACTACCGTGGACATATTATCGAAAAGTATTTCTTTAGGTATCCCTTGATAATATCTAAAAGCTTCAAATAAACATTCAAACAGAGTTTTTTGAGTTCTATCCATTGTTAATTTCAAATATTTTAGTCTTGAATATCCTAGAACCATCAAAAATATATTTACTTCAAATACTTCACCTTCCTTATTAATCATTTTTATACTTTCTTTCCAATCTACTTGAGCTTGAAGTCCTGGACTTGTATCAAACCTTATTGTTGCTTTTTTCACCTGTGATTTTCTATGTTTTTTCACAAAACTATTTACTGTTTGGTATCCTCCTGTATAGCCTTTTTTCTGTATAAATTTGAATATAGCCATTGAAGTAGATCCATAGTTATCAGCTTTATCTTTAACTATTTCTTTATAATCATCAAGTTTCCCATTAATAACTCTAGGTTTTCTTGTAGAACTATTTGATTCTGTTAAGTACTTATCGATTGTTCTTCTATCGCAATTAAATCGTCTAGCTAATTCGCTTTTATTCAATAAATCTATCTCCTCTCTTATTAAATTTATTTGATTTGACACATCTTTTCTCATAATATTTCTCCTAACTTTTTTTGAAATATTATACTAAAAAATGTACAAATTTGTGTAGTTTGAGATTATAATTTTTGGCTAATTTGATTATATAATTTACACATCTATTTATTTTATGAATTTTTCTTCCATACCATTTTGCCTTATAATCTAGAATAGTAACAAATTTATACCAACTTACATCTGAAATACTTTGAGCTAATTTATCATTCTTCATCATATTTTTAACTGATAAATCTTCAAGAATTATAACTTGATTATCGCTTATAATTCTTTTAGATAACTTATGGATGAAGTCTAATCTTTGATTAGATATACGTTCATGTAGTCTAGCAACCTTTATTCTTTGCTTATTCCAATTGTTACTGCCTTTTTCTTTACTACTTAATTTTCTTTGTTCCTTTGCCAATTTATCTAATGACTTTTTTAGATACTTCGGATTTTCAATCTTTTCACCATTTGATAATATTGCAAAATGACATAACCCTAAGTCTATACCAACATTCCCCGATACTTTTTTTAATGGCTCTATCTTTGTTTCAACACATATAGATACAAAATATTTACCACTTGATGTTTTAGAAACAGTAGCGTTTATTACTCTACCTTCAAAATATCTATGAATTTTTGCATTAACATATTTCAATTTAGGCAGTTTTATTTTATCTTTTTTTATTTCAATATTGTTATTCACAAAATTACTTGTATATGTTTTATATAGATATCTCAGTTCAATACTTGATTTATACATGTACAAAAATCGTAGAACCATCGATATTTTGATACATGTATAAGTCAAATTTCACGGTAGAATCTCTATAGTTGTCTCTTTTACTTTTGAATTTTGGTCTGTCTGCTCTACCTTCAAAGAAATTTTTGAATGCAGCATCAAGATTTCTTAGTGACATCTGCAATGATGTACTATCAACTTCTTTAAGCCATACAAGTTCTTTTTTCATACTTGGTAATTGATTTTATTGTTCTGTATATTTCATACATCTTTTTTCAGCTTTATATATTTCATTCCTTTGGTTTAAAAAATGATTATATACATATCTTGAACAACCAAAAGATTTTTCAATAATCTTTATTTGATTTTCATTTGGATACATTCTGAATTTATATGCTTTGTTGATTTTCATTACTTTCAACACCTTTACTTTTCATTACAATCAAAACGAATCACAAGAACATTCATTCTTATTATTTCACATTTATGATTTTTTATCCATGTAAAAGTATTAATATTACGCATTCATCTCCCACTTATAGAAGATGAGAGACTTCTGCTAGGTATGTTAAACAGTAGCTTAATATCTCATATTCACTGTTATAATATTCAAGCACTTCTCTTAGAATCTTTAGATAAACATAATAATCCTGTTTTTTTCTAAAGATTTCTGATTTTCGATTTCCTCGAGTCGTTATATGGTACAAGATACTTCGGGTGGTGACAGTCCCCTATGGAATTATTGTTTAAAATTCATTCTGATGGAAAGCATATAGAAAAGGTTTGAAATAGAAACCTATTCTATTTAGCTAAAGGATGATTAACTTTGAAAGGGAAAATGCTGACTTTATCATTAATGATTATGGGTATTATTTTAATATCTCCTGTTACACTAAGTGAAGATAATGCTTTCTGTATGGCGAAAACATTTGATAATAATTATTTTATAAGGGATGACAAAAAATTTGATTATATCATAGGTAGTGATAGACTTCCTCATTTCAGAGTATTATTCTGGGTTCCAAAAGAGTCTGTTAACATTACTCCATACACTCCTTATAATATTAAAACAAATGTAAGCGATCATGGTCCAATTGAAGAGTGGATAGTTGCAGATAGTGATACTTATGTAAATGATATGAAATTAATCTATGTGTTTGTTCCTAAGAGATTTATTCTGCTATGTGGATTTGATTTTTGGGAGTATGTATATATACGATATGATTCTTAAAATTTAATTATTATTAAAAAACACCCTTCTTTTTTAAGAAGGGTGTTCTAACATGTTAGTATCCATTTGGATGATTACTATGCCAATTCCATGCTGTATCTATTATTGTTTCTAATGAATTATATTTTGGTTCCCATCCTAATTCATTCTTTCCTCTTTCGCTTGAAGCGATAAGCGTAGCTGGATCCCCTGCTCTTCTTGGTGCGATTTCAGCTGGTATTGGATGCCCTGTTACTTTTCTAGCCACCTCTATAACTTCTTTTACAGAAAATCCTTTTCCGTTTCCTAAGTTATATATTGCACTATCTCCACCATTCATTAATCTTTCAAGTGCTAAAAGATGAGCATTTGCTAAATCTGTTACATGGATATAATCTCTAACACAAGTACCATCTTTAGTATTGTAGTCTTCTCCAAACATAAAGATCTTTTCTCTTTTGCCTAAAGCAACTTGAAGTATTATTGGAATCAAGTGAGATTCTGGTTGATGATCCTCACCTATTTTTCCACTAATATGTGCTCCTGCAGCATTGAAGTATCTTAAAGCTGTGTATTTAATACCATATGCATTATCACACCACTTTAGAATTTTCTCTACTGCTAATTTAGATTCTCCATATGGATTAGTTGGTAATGTTCTATCCTCTTCTAAGATAGGAATATTCTCAGGTTCTCCATATGTTGCTGCTGTAGATGAGAATACAATATATTTAACATTATGATCTCTCATTGCTTCTAATAAGGAAATTGTTCCACCTACATTATTATTAAAATATTTTAGTGGTTCTTGTACGCTTTCTCCCACAAGAGAATCAGCAGCAAAATCTATGACAGCATCAATTTTATTCTCATTAAATACTTTATCTAATATTTCTCTATCTCTTATATCACCAACGTATAATTTCCCGCCTAGTATAGCTTCATTATGTCCTTTTTGAAGGTTGTCAAGGATTACAACTTGATGACCATTATCTAAAAGTTCCGCTACCATATGGCTTCCAATATACCCTGCTCCTCCACAAACTAGAATATTCATGATTGTTTCCTCCTGGATTATTTTGATGAATCAGCTACTTCATTATATAAATCCTTAAATGTATCATTGTCCTTTAAGCTTTGTAGATATTTCATGAACTCTCTTCCTAAACCTTCTCTCTTAAGAGCATATTCAACTGTTGCTTCTAAGAACCCTAATTTATCTCCAACATCATGTCTTCTTCCTTCAAAATCATACGCATACATTTCTTCAATAGTAGCTAATTCTTTTAACGCATCTGTAAGCTGAATCCTCTTCCTTAGTATAAAAATAAAGTAAATTAAAATTATCAAATATACAAAGAAACATGAGTTTAATCCTTATAGTTTAATAACTAATCACCTTTATCTTTCTAAATATTTTAATTATCAGATGACTATTTTGATAAATTTTAAATATTATACTTATTGAATTTAGAATATGCCTAAATATTATTAGATTTATTTAAAATTTATTATAATCAAAAAACTATTTAACTATCAAAAGAAATCAATTAAATATTTTTTTTAAGTCTTTAGACCCAAAACTTTTCTTTTGGAGCATTTAATTCAACTTCTTCTTTAAAATCATCACCTATTAACTCATATATCTTCTGTGCAAAGAAAATATCATGTAAAGAAATCCCAATATTATAGGCTAAAATACGTTCTTTTTCATTTTTTCTTCCTTCTTTTTTTCCAGTAACTACTTCTGATATTTCTGCAAGTTTTTTGAATTTATCAAAATACTTAAACCCTTTTACATGATTTATATCATCTGCAAATACTTTATCAAAAAACAAATCACAATTCTGAAATCCAAGTGTATGAACAGGAACTACAAGACACCCTTCCTTGTAACAATGATTAGAACAGAAATCACCCTTAGCATATGTGACACATGATATTACTACATCACTACCTGAAATTACTTTGTCATAACTATCATATATCTCAAATCTCACATTTTTATACTTTTCAAATTCGTTAGCAAAATTTCGTGCACGATTCTTATAATCATACAATTTTATCGTTAATTCTCTATCCTTATTTTTATCTACTAGTATTTTAAAAGTTGCTCTTGCAGTATTCCCTAACCCTATCATAGCAATTGTTTTATACTCTTTAATAGCTAATAACTCTATTGAAAAAGCAGCTACAGCCCCTGTTCTCATAGCAGTAATATAGTTTCCATCTAATAATGCTTTTAAATTTCCTTTTTCTAAATCATATAAAAGAATTTGACTATCAAGAGCTGGTATTCTATTAGGATATCTACTGACAACTTTAACTCCTGCAATATTATACTTAGGTATAATGCTTGGCATTGTATTATAAAAAATATGTTTAGTAGGTTTCATACTTATTTTGGGAGGTAGAATTGCTGTTTCTTTATTTATTAACATTTCCTCTACCCATTCATAAAATTCTGAGGTTCCTATTCCAAGATTTATTATACTTTGATGATCTATTATATTCATAACTTCACCTCTAAATCAATATTTTCTTCATAGCATCAACTAATGAATTATTTTCCTCTGTTGTTTTTACTGCAATCCTAATATATTGCTTATTATTAAATCCTTTCTTTTTTGACAGATCCTTAATAAAAATATTATGCTCTGATAGTAACTCTTCGGTTAAAATAGTAGCTTTATATTCTGATAATACTTCACACATTATATAATTTGCCTGCGATGGAATTACTCTCAAATTTTTAATTTCTTTTAATTTATTAACATAATCTCTACGCACAGCTTTGAATTTCTCTAATCCATTTTCATAGTCACTCTTATACTTTTCAAATATCTGCATATAAAATTCTCCAAAAGAGTTAATATTCCAAATAGCAACGTCATTCTTAAGATAACTAATTAAATTTCTATCATTAGTAGCTATTACACCCAATCGTAATCCTGGTACACCAAAAGATTTAGAAATACTCTTTATAACTATAAGATTAGGATTGTTATTTAACACTTCCTCTTCCAGTAAAGTTGCTGGCTCTATCGTATAGGCAAAATCTACAAAAGATTCATCAACAATAAACTTAATACCCTTTTTCTCTGCCCACTTTGATATGCGTAATACATCTTCTTTTTCGATGTAATTACCAGATGGATTATCTGGATTAATCAGTATCAAAGCTGAAATATCCTTATCATCGAAGTAATCTATCAAATTATCAGCTGTATAAGCATAGTCATTGTTATCAGGATAGTATGCTACAATATCTTCTGGATTTTTTCTGTTTGGATACTCTTCAAAAGTAGGAAGAACCATTCCTAGTTTTCCAGTGATTTTATTCATCAAAGACTTAATCAATTCAGCAGCACCATTACCTACACAGAGCTGTTCTTTGTTAATCCCAAAATATTTGGCTGCAAGCAAGCTATTAACATTCATCCCTGAGGGATAATCACATATCAATCGTTCAAAGTTGGCTTTAATTTCATCAAGCAGCTTTGTAGGTGGATAGAATGGGTTCACCAAATAGCAAAAATCTATTAAACGAGGATATCTCCAGTATCCTCCATATCTACTTTGAAATCTTTTCAGCTTATCTTCTGTAGATTTTGTAAAAATTGATTCAGCAATATCCAAATCTTGAACATCATCAATTTCATACCATGATTCATGACCCAATATTGTCGCTTTTATCTCAGGTTTATCCAACAAAGCTATCACCTTTAATACTTGCTCATAATACTGATTATCACCAAGCGCCTTGCTATATGCTTCCAAGAAAGGTACATAATGCGTATTAGAAAATTGCTTGCTGAACTTATATATATTAACTGTTTTATAGTAATTCTTAATATCAGCGAATTTGAACTGCTTTTTATCCAAGAAACTTTTTATGTTGTTTTCTGAATCAAGAGTAACAACTGTACCATCCATCCAACTTTCGTATTTTGCTACTAAAGCCACACTCGGATATGGATCATCTAAAATCTTCTTCAAAACAGAATCTTCAAATATCAAATCGGACTCTAGTAATAATGTATCTTCTTTTAACATATAATTTCTTGCTAAATATAGAGAGTAAATGTTGTTAGTCTTGTAATATATTTCATTATTTACATAAGTAATCGGTGTTTGTACATTCAAAGTTGAAATATAATCAATCAGCTTATCCCCTTCGTACCCAACCACAATTACAATGCCCGACAAATTCAACTGATCCAATTGAAAAAGCATCCTTTCAATCATAGTTACTCCGTTTACCTTGACCATACATTTCGTATTATCATTTGTTAATTCTTTAAGACGTTTCCCCATTCCAGCTGCTAAAATAATTGCTTGCATTTTTTTCCTCCTTTTTATTTGCTAATTTGAAAAATAAAATTTTTTTGTGATTTTTATCAAGCTTCTACTTCCAAATAAAAAAGTTAAAGTAACGTTTAAAATCAAGTAAACTAACAAGATATTTGTATTTGCAAAATAATCAACAAAATATATAATAACTCCAAATAACACGAAATTTGGATATATAGTAAAAATATTAGTTATAAATAATATTTTTTTCTTAATAGTCCATTTTTCAAAATTAGTATTACTATTTTTAAATCTCTCTTTCTCTTTTAAATCAATAATATTATACAACATATACAAATTTCTATTTAAATAATCTACCAAATTACTTAACATAACCAATATTACTAAATAAAAAGTATTATATCTTCCTAGTTGTGTTAATGACATCAGTATTGAAAATCCAAATAACGGATGATCTATTAAATGAGCCATATAATCCAACTCCTTACCATATCTGGAAAATGTTTTAGTATATCTTGCAACCTCACCATCTGAACAATCTAAAATAAACCATAAGTGTATAAATACAGCTCCTATTAACTTCAAATAAATATTAGGTAAAGAAAAAAAGATAGCTCCAATTATTCCACTATAAATCATGTGTAAAGTTATTCTATTAGGTAATACCTTCTTGCTAATATATATACTTGATATATACGGTGATATTCTATTTGATATTAAATATGAACTTAAAAAATAAGTTTTTAGTGATAAATTTTTACTCTTCTTTATTTCCTCTACTACAGTCAAACTTTTCATTCCTTCCTATTTATCAAATTTCTCAAGTATAAGTTTTTTATTGATAAAAATCAAACTAATAAAATTGACTAAATATATTACTATACTAAATGCAATTATATAAATATACAAATTTTGAAATTTTATTATCTGAATTAACCAACTACCTAAAATAAAATTACCTAATGAAAAAAGAATTATCTGTATTAAATTACCAAAATTATAGGCAAAAATCCCCAATAGTATCTTAACCTCTATTATTGATATTAAGTTGTTTACAATAATACTAATTCCAGTTCCAATAGCAACTCCTATGATACCATACATTTTTATAAATATAAAATTCAATACAACATTCAATACTAAGCAAACAACATTGTTAATTAATGCATATTTAGCATAATTAGTCATATTTAAAATTGACCCGATAGGTCCGGATATTGCATCAAATAAAAATGCAAAAGATAAAATCAAGAGTACATTTTTTGATTCATATGACACATATTGATTTCCAAAAATTAATAATAACTTTTCATTTAAAAAGAAGAAAATGAAAAACATCGGAATTACCATTGAAGTTACTATTTTGACTATTTTTTTCATTTCAACTTCAATTTCAAGAATTTTGTTTTCTCCATATAATTTTGAAATTACAGGCCAAAATGCAATAAAGGGTGTTATAAATATTCCTATTAGCATAACATAATTTTGAACTACTTTATAAATTCCAACACTCTCAAAACTAATAAATTTAGTTATCATAAGTTTATCTACGTTCTGCATCATTATTCCTATACTTGATATTAATACTAGTGTTAAAGAATATTTAATAAATTTTCTTTTAGTTTCATTACTAATTTTAAATTCAGTGTTTATAAAACCTTTATTATAACGTTTTATAAATACACCCCTTAACACTATACATATAACTTCACTTATTATAAAACTTAATATCGCTGAGTATAACCCATTATTATATATTTTGAAAAACATAATAAATGTAACAAACTTTAATATATTATTAAAAAGAACATTAAAAAAAGTCACCTTAGTTACCATTCCAATACCTTGTAAATACCCATCAACAAGACAAATTATTGCTTTAATTATCAATGTAATCAAAAATAAATATACTAAGTCGGATGTTATTTCCAATTGACGATAAAATATAAGAACAAATATTGAAATTAATAAAAATAATATTGAACTCATTTTTAATGCAAATTTAAATAATTTAAAGCTCTCAATTTTTTTATTTGATAATTTAGCAACTTCTTTTATAAGATTTCTATCCATACCTAGTACAATCAAAATATTAATTATATTGGCATACGTTATAAACATGGTGTATTTACCGTATATTTCAGCTTGTAAAGTTCTTCCCAATATAATTTGAAATGCAAATCCAATTCCCAACCCCAAAATTTTTATTATAAATGTTACACTAGCTTTTTTATATAACTCACTCATAAGATTACTCATTCCTATTTTTAATTTTGTAAGAAATAAATATATTAAATTGATATATTATAATATATTTATAAACAATAATATTAAATCTCAGTCTTTTAACTATTTATATTTACTACTATAACTTTTATATTTTAATTTTTCTAAAGCCATCAGTATAATTTTTTATGTAACTTTTATATTTATTAAATTTATTGCTTTTATATAACTTTTCAAAAACTCCTAAAAATAATGGGTAAGCTAATTGAAAACTTATAGCACTATATACAAACATATTTGAGAATAAATTTAAAACTAATAATGTATTAAGTATACATATCCCTGTGACATAATATTTATTATACTTACTTAATGCTAAAATATAAATTAAAATCATTAAAGCTGTAAAAATATACATAATATACATTCCAGTCCATCCTAATCTTAGGTATGGTCCAATATATACTGAAGAAACTGTTAAGTGAGGTGTTATTAATACTGGATTATACTTCACATTACTTTTACCAATTCTTTTACTTATAAAATCCCATATAAGTTCAGATTTTATAAATTCAGGTACTTCTTTAAATTCAAAATTCTTATCAACAGAATTAATAGTATTTTGCAAATTAGCTAGCGGAGAAGAAGCATATAAATATGCCCAAAAATATTCTTTTGGAATACTACTATTTCTAAATTTTTCAGTGGCTTCACCAACATCCAAAATAATTGTTTTATTCACTTTCTTTTCCGATCCAATTTGTTGCGCAATCCTAATATTTCCTAAAACTCCAAAAAAATACAAGATAATTAATGAGCAAATAAAAGTTAATATTATTCCTGTAATTTTGGCTTTATTTAATTTAAATTTGCTTAAAGATAATAAATATACAAAAATACAATTTAGTATTATAGCTAATAACATACCTCTACTAAATAACAACAATGCTGGTAATATATTTAATAAAAATAAAAATAAGTACTCTTTTTTTCTAATAGATAAAAATGCTTGAAACACTAAAGTTGCAAAAAATGGATTAAAAGTTATTAAAATCATATGAAAAGTAGGTATTCCTACAAATGATTTATAATTATATGCTTCATGCAAAATTATTGAAATAAAAGGTACTTTACCTTCATAAATAAATTCCATTACATAGCATGCCAATATTATTATTGTTATAATCCTATATTTTTTACTAGATTTTATATCATAATATGATACCTTTTTCTTCTTATTCAAAAAAGTAAAAAGAATAGTATTAATTATAAATGTTACAACAAAAAACAAAATTAGTTGCCAAGAAAATTTGGGGTATAGGCTTGACCACCCAAATATGTAGAGAAGAAATGTAAACAAAAAACTTAAAGTATATACATTTAACGGATGTAATAACATTGTCCAACCTCCACTTATTATTTTTTATAAATACCAAATAATCCGTGAATAACTCCTAATAAGTGATATTTATTTTTTTTCATTTTATGTGAATCAAAAATTAAAATTTTAATAAAGTCTTTTAATAATCTATCTTTGCTTTCAAAGTAATTTTTATACTTTTTTCTCATATATATATTATTTCTAGCTCTATAGTAAACCGCGTTGTTACCATAATTATTGTAAAAAACAATTTTCCCAAGTACTTTTTTGCTAGTTTTTTTTCCTTCTTCATGATTCAAAATTGCCTTATTACATTGTATTAAACTGTAATTTGCTAACAATAATCTATAACATAAATCAGTGTCAACATAATATATAAACAACTTTTCATTATAGAAACCTATTTCTTTAAAAATATTCGCTTTGATTAAAGAACCTGATTGTATTGGTTCTTTTATGTTTTGAAATTCTTTATCATTAACAGTTGTTAAATAATCTTTTTTGTTTATATCGTATATAGCCGGGCTAAGTATTGCTATATTTTCTTTATCTTTCAATCTTTCGTAAACAGCCATCATTTTCTTTACCATATTTTCAGAAGCTATACTGTCATGGTCCAATGTTAAAATAAAGTCTGCATTATATAAAGATATACCTTTTTTTATACCTATATTTAAAGCTCTTGCTATACCCTCGTTTTTTTTACAGAAAATAACATCACAATTTTCATTGTTGTAAGAAATCTCTTTTAAAACACTTACAGTTGCATCATTAGATCCATTATCTACAAATATAACCTTATTTACTTGTTTCTCTATACTTTGATAAGTCCTTAATATTTCTTTACCAATATTATAAGTTACGATAACACAACAGATATTCATAATATTTTCCTCTTTTAATTAAGTAAGCTCTTTAATTTTTTCCAAATAATCAAAACTACATTTTTCATCTGGTTCAAGATATGTACCTTCAGCCCATTCATTCCAAGCATTTATAAAAACAAACTCTGAATTCTGACTTTCAGCTTTATCTAACTGTTTTTTTAGGTAACATTTAAATTTATCAGGGGTTGAATTTCTGGTAACTAAGCCCTTTTTACCTTTACGTGCAGTATTATCCCAAGAAACAAATGCACCTGAATATTTTTTCTTCCCATAATCAATATCTCTTTCAACAATTCTTTCCCATATATCATCATATTCTAATACATCTAATATTTTAAGTTTCTTTTTTAAATATCTATAACACTGTTTATATATTGGTAAATAATGTCTAATAGTTAGCATTGGCTCAAATTCTACAACTGCTTCAGAATTATCTATTGCAGGTTTATTTTGAAATGAATTTAAAGTTTCCACTATATACACACCTTCAAACCCATTTTCTTTAGCCATATCATTCCATGTTTGAACCATTTCTGAACACTTTTCAATGTTATTTGTCCTATAAATCAACATAACTGGTTTATTATTTACTTTTATATATCTTTCATCTTTAAAAAATTGCAATAAATATTCAAAATGATTTTTCCAATCATTTTTATCTCCATATACTTGCGGCATTAATACTTCTTTATCTTTTCCATCCCAGGTTCTAGCCCATGGTTCATTAGCCCATGAAATACAAAAAGGTATATCTACATTCTTGTTATTAAGCATATTTTCCATAGGCTTTTCTAACAACATTTTACCATTAAACCAATAATGATAATAACAAAATCCATGGATACCGTATTTTTTTGCTAACTCTGCTTGCCATTCTTGGGTTTTTTCATCTAACAAGTTGTAGTAATTTCTATTTAACGGAATTCTTGGTTGGTAATGTTTTTCGAATAAAGGTTTAGCTTTTCTAACATTTGTCCATTCTGTAAAACCTGTCCCCCACCACTCATTATTTTCTGGTATTTCATGGAATTGCGGTAAATAAAAAGCAATCACTTTAGTTTTCGCCATACAAAAATACTCCCTTACAAAAATATTCTTTTAAGATACCTTTAAATTTGATAATATTGTCATTAAAAACAATTCTACATTGGTCTTATTATTTTAAATTCTATTTACTTATTTTTTAATGCTTCCTCGTGAGAAAGCATTAAAAAATATCTATAAAACATTCTAGTGGTTACTAGCTTATTATTTTTGACTTTAAAATAATCAGAAGTATTATTCAGATACTCCTACATGCTTCCTTCTATCATAAATACATATCAAAAACTGAAATTAAATTATTCAAAAACTATCTAAAAAAGTGATTCTAAAAAAAACAGTTTCAATATGCAATACTTTAAAGACTTAACTATACATTGAAAATAGTTATTGATTATCTTATGCGTGTTGGATATATTAACTATTTATTGTACATTTTTTCATAATACTCTTTGTATTCACCACTTGTAACATTATCCATCCACTTTTGATTCTCTAAATACCACTCTATAGTCTCTTTCATCCCTTGCTCAAATGTATAAGATGGCTCCCATCCTAACTCTGTAGTAATTTTAGTGTTTTCTATTGCATATCTTCTATCATGACCTAATCTGTCTTTTACATACTTTATTAAACGCTCACTTTTACCTAAAGTTTTTATTATAAGCTTTACTATTTCAATATTGGCTTTTTCATTGTTTCCTCCTACATTATATATTTCTCCACTCTTTCCTGTATGAAGTACTGTATCTATCGCAACACAGTGATCTTTTACGTGTAACCAATCTCTTATTTGCATTCCATCTCCATACACAGGAAGCTCTTTTTCATTTAAGCAATTAGCAATCATTAATGGTATAAGCTTTTCTGGAAATTGATATGGCCCATAGTTGTTTGAACATCTTGTTATGTTCATTGGCATCTTAAATGTTTCATTATATGCCCTCACTATCATATCTGCACTTGCTTTTGATGCAGAATATGGACTATTTGGTGCAAGTGGTGTTGTTTCTTTAAACATACCCTCTTTTCCCAGTGTTCCATAAACTTCATCAGTAGACACTTGAAGATATTTTACTCCATCTCTATATACTGGATATCCAAATTCATCTTTTCCAGTTACCCAATTTTTCTTTGCTACATCTAAAAGCACCTGTGTTCCCATTACATTAGTCTTTATAAATATTTCTGGATCTTCAATACTTCTATCTACATGTGATTCTGCTGCAAAGTTTACTACATAATCTATATTTTCTTCTTCAAAAATTCTTTCTACTAATTCTCTATCTGCTATACCGCCTTTAATAAATCTATATTTCTGCCCTTCTTCAATTTCTTTTAAGTTTTCTAAGTTTCCTGCATATGTTAGAGCATCAAGATTTACTAATCTATAGTTATCATACTTACCTAATATATGTTTTACAAAGTTAGAGCCAATAAATCCTGCTCCTCCAGTTACTAACATTGTTTTCATATTTTTATTCCTCCCCATAAACAAATGGTATTTCTTGTTCTTTTAATAATTTTTGATTCTTATCTTTTTCTGATAATAAGACTTCTTCAATTTTCTCAAGAGGCCAATCTATTCCTATTTCTGAATCATCCCACTTAACACCACCATCATACTCTGGTGCATAATAGTTAGTACATTTATAATTAAATACCGCATCATCTGAAAGAACTAAAAAACCATGAGCAAATCCCTCAGGAACATAGAATTGTCTTTTATTATCTTCAGAAAGAATTACACCTTCCCATTGCCCATAGGTTGGTGATCCTTTTCTTAAATCTACTGCCACATCAAAAACTTCACCTTTAGTTGCTCTCACTAATTTCCCCTGTACACATTTTGTTTGAAAATGAAGTCCTCTTAGAACCCCCTTCTTTGATTTAGATTCATTATCTTGTACAAATTCCATTGTTAGTCCTGCCTCATGGAAATCTTTTTTATTGTAGCTTTCCATAAAATATCCTCTTTGATCTCCAAATACAGCAGGTTCTATTATATAAAGATCTTTAATTTTAGTTTCTATAAAATTAAACTTTCCCATAATTCCTCCAGTTTTATATATTTGCAATAAATTCTTTAAGAGCTTCAGTCCACTCTCTCATTTCATTTCCAACACCACATCTTAGCATCATATTATCTAAAGATGAGTATGATGGTCTTTTAGCTTTCTGTTTGAATTCGTCTGACGTTACTGGAGATACAGTACACTCTATCCCTGCATACTCAACTATTTTATATGCAAAATCATACCACGTACATTCTCCTTCTCCTGTACAATGATACACTCCATAATCTTCAGTTAATGCAATTTTTAATATATGGTGTGCTAAATCCTCAGCATTTGTTGGATTTCCTCTTTGATCATTAACTACATTCAAGTGACCTTTTTCTTTTGCATACTTCATGATAGTCTTAACAAAATTTTTTCCATTATATCCATACAACCATGATGTTCTAACGATAAAATATTTGTTACAAAACTGCTTTATATACTCCTCACCCAACCATTTCGTTTTACCATAAACACTAACTGGATGTGGCACATCATATTCTCTGTAAGGTACTTGTCCATTTCCTTCAAACACATAATCAGTAGATATGTGAACCAACTTCGCACCTACTTCTTCACAGACTCTTGCTAGATTTTTTGTTCCTAGTGAATTAACTTTAAAAGCTAATTCTTGATTGTCTTCGCATTCATCTACATTGGTATATGCCGCGGGATTGATTACAATGTTTGGCTTATATTCATGTATAATTTTTTTAATTTGATACAAATCCGTGATATCTAATTCTTCAACATCTACACCTTTTATTTCTGCAGTTTTATACGCGATGTCAATCTCTCCAAGTTCACTTTTCCCTCTTTTTATTATATTCAACAACTGGCTTCCCAACTGCCCATTTGATCCAGTAATAAGTACTTTCATAACTAAACTCCTTTAATTAATTGATACTCTATAAGGTATCAATCATCATAATCATACTCTATATGATTCCTGCAGCAACTTCATCTAATGCACTATTTGACTCTTCATTTGCAATTTTAAGCAAATACTCCCCATATTCAACCTTTTTCAACGGTTCTGCTAATCTTAATAATTGCTCTCTGTCTATATATCCTTTTCTATATGCAATCTCTTCTAAACAGGCAATATACAACCCCTGTCTCGTTTGAACTGCTTCAACAAAATTAGCAGCATCTAAAAGCCCTCTATGAGTTCCTGTATCAAGCCATGCCATTCCTCTTCCTAATAATTCAACTTTAAGCTTACCTCTTCTTAAATATTCATTATTTACAGCAGTTATTTCAATTTCACCTCTAGCAGACGGTTTAACATTTTTTGCAATTTCCACAACGTCATTATCATAAAAATATAATCCTGGTACAGCATAATTAGACTTAGGATGTTCTGGCTTTTCTTCTATAGATATTACATTATTATTTTCATCAAACTCGACAACACCAAACGCTTTTGGATTACTAACATGGTAACCAAATATTGTAGATCCCTGCTCTCGTTCCGCTGCTCTTTGTAATCTTTCAGTAAATCCATATCCAAAAAATATATTATCTCCTAAAACAAGAGCAACTCTATCATTGCCAATAAACTCTTCTCCTACAATAAATGCATCTGCAAGACCTCTTGGCTCTTCTTGAATAGCATACTCAATTCTTAATCCTAATTGCTTTCCATCTCCAAATAATTCTTTAAAAGTATCAATATCCCTAGGGGTAGAAATTATAAGAATTTCTCTTATACCCGATAACATTAGTACTGACATCGGATAATATATCATTGGTTTATCATAAATAGGTAATATTTGTTTTGATACAGATTTTGTTATTGGGTGTAGTCTAGTTCCTGCTCCCCCTGCCAATATTATTCCCTTCATTTTTTTACCTCCAACTTTAGTTTATTCTATCCCAGTATAACTGGTTTGAAGAAAATTCTCTTATTTTCTTCCTAGATATTTTTTCATATTTTTGACCAAATTTATTCCCTAAAAATCTAGCTGCAAAATTTGGAACCACTCTAACTAAAACTTTATAATTTTTCTCTTTTAGAGATTGAGTTAAAATATATTTTAATAGTGAAATTGCACTACTATTTGCTCCATAATCACCAAGATAACTATGTTGTCTTAAAAATACCCCTTGATCAAAATATCTTTTAAACAACTGTTTAAACGTGTATTGATGAGAATGAATAACTTCAGCTTCAGCACAATACATAATCTTGTAGCCATTTTTAATTAGTTTATGAGCAAAATACATATCCTCATTAGTTAGCAAATCTTTCCCATCGTATCCATTTAACTCTTCAAATATTTTTCTATCAATAGCTGATGCAACATCTGAAAAGAAGAAAGTCATTATACCTAATTTTTCAATGTCTTCTTTACATACAACCCTACTTTGTGATGGGTAATTTTTCATTCTAGTATATTTTTCTATTGAATTGTTATCACATATTTGACGTGAAAATGCCGCTTGACAATTTCCTTCTCTAATATTTTTAGTTAATTTATATAACCATAATTCATCATTTATTATAATATCTTGAGTAATAAAAACAATAATATCTCCTTTAGACGTTAGTGCCGCATGTTCTCTTGTTAAACTGTGCGAAAATTCAACTGGTGAAATTTTTTCGTAATAAGCCCCTAATCTGTTCAAAATTTCTTCTGTTTTATCCCCACACTCAGTTAAAATATACTTTATTTCTAATATTTCTATATTTTTTTGATTCATTATACTTGAATGTAGTTTCTCTATATATGATTCCGCTTTATATAACGGACATATTATACTAATTGACATTACTCTTCCTCCATTCTACTTCTGCACCTATTATTTATGATATACCTACAACTTGTTCAATCCCCACATCATTCCAATCAAATTCTCCTGGAATAACAAATATTGAATCAACCTTCTCCATAATTCCATAATCTACAGAAATAGCATCAACATTATCATATTTTTCTTGAAGTACCGTTTCATAATCATTTTCACAAGTAACAGCAATTACACTTAATACTTCAAATGTATTTTCAAGATATTTCTGAGTTAATTTAAGAATATTTATTGTTTTCCAAATAAACATCCCACTATTCCACAAATAATTTCTATCAATTAGATACTTTTTCGCCTTAATCAAATCAGGCTTCTCAACAAATTTTTCAACTTTTCTAACCTTATGATCATCTTGAAGCTTCACTACATTCCCAAAGTTAATATACCCATATCCAGTTTCTGGTCTATCTGGTTTCATTCCCACAGTTATTATTGCTTCATTTTTGTCACAAACAAACTTATCTGCACTTTTTAAAACCTTTAAAAACTCATCTTCATCTTTAATAAGATGATCAGCTGGCAATACAGCCATTGTTGCATTAGGATATTTTTTATTTATGTGAAATGCCGATAGCGCTATACATGGTGCAGTATTTTTTCTATATGGCTCAATAATAATATTTTCTTTCGGTAGATCAGGTAGCTGTTCTTCAACTAAAGAAACATACTTCTTAACAGTTACAACAAAAACTTTTTCAATTGGTATCAGTGGCAGCACTCTATCAACAGTCATTTGAATCATTGTCCTATCACCAAATAACTTCAAAAACTGTTTAGGTTTCGCTTCTGTTGATAATGGACTAAGCCTGCTCCCTTTTCCACCAGCCATTATTAAAGCACATAACATATGCTGTCCTCCTCTATCTCGCTCCTATTCTATTAAATACAACTCCAACAGTTTTTAAAATTATTACTATATCTCCTAAAACAGTTCTCTTATCTATATACTCCATATCAAGAAGAACTCTCTCTTCATAAGTTGTATCACTTCTTCCGCTAACTTGCCATAAACCTGTTAACCCTGGTTTAGCACTTAAAAATTTATCTCCATATACTCCGTATTTCTCTATTTCTCTTTCTACTATTGGTCTTGGACCAACTATTGTCATATCACCTTTAAGAATATTAATCAACTGCGGTAGTTCATCCAAACTTGACTCTCTTAAAAACTTACCTATCTTAGTTATTCTAGGATCATTCTCTAATTTAAAATTCTTCTCAAACTCTTCTTTTTGCTCTGGAGTGAAATTTTCCATCATCTCTTTTGCATTTTCATACATACTTCTAAATTTATAAACCTTTATAGGCTTCCCATTCATTCCAAGTCTAGTATGTCCAAAAATAACCTTTCCTTTTGATCCAACTTTTATTGAAATCCCAATAATTAAAAAAACTGGACTGAGGACAATTAAACCAGCTAAAGCCCCAATGATATCTATCACTCTCTTTATAGAAAAATACCATAAATTAGGCCACACAACCTCCGTGGAATACTCATTAACAAATTCTTCTAACTGCAAATTCGGTTCCATAATACCCCTCCATCTTATAATTAATATTCATACTGATTTACTAGAAACTAAAACTATAATAAAATCTTAAGACTCAATTCAACCAATATTTCCCTATTTTTTATATTTATTATCAACCCTCGGCAATTTTAACACACAGCCTTCTTTTCTGTCAACTTTTTCTTTACCTTACATTTTTCGACTTTAATTTTAGTGATTATTCAGTTTTCAAATTTATTGAATTTAATTTTATTTCTCATTATATAGAGATTCTACCGTGAAGTTTCAATACTTATCTTTGTTATATACATAGTAGCAAATCCAATACCTATTAACATAAAGAATATCGGTGCAACAGATACTCTATTATCATTAATAACTCCTGTTACAAGATATCCGCAAATAGCAGCTGCTGTGGCTGAAGATATTATGAACTCTTCCCTAATTCCTCTTTTGAAAATATTTATTATTAAATAATTAAACAGATAAAATAGAATAATACTCATAAATATGATTAATGCCAATATTCCATTATCTAAAGCTATCTGAAGATACACATTATGAGGCTTATCCACTATGTGGTTCATATCACTATAACCGTATAACTTCCCTATAAAATCATGTTGCGGAAAGTTAATAATAAATGTATCTGGTCCATATCCAATAAACTTAGCATTCTTTAAAACAGGTATACTTCTCGACCATATATATCCTCTTACAGTAAGCAACCTCTCCTTACCATTGAATCCCCATTTTTCAATAGGTGTATTTTCTATCTCATTAAACCTATTATTAATCAGTTTTATAGAATATTTTGTAAGATCATACCAAAAACGTATTCTTCCTTTTTCCACTGTTAATATAAAATCATTATTATGTTTTGCTAATCTTATCTTATAGTCCTTATACCTCTCATCCTTTAGAGTAAATTCAAGCTTTTCATTTATTGTATATTCAATCAGATTAGCGTCTGCATCTTTTATCTTCACACTTCCCTCTAACATGGAAAACACAATTGACTCACTATTTGTTACAAATCCTTTTCTATTCTCTTCATTAATAACTTCTCTTAATTCTGTTGCTGTATTTATATCAAATTCTTTATTCTCTGAAAAAAGTTCTTTAATATTATGTGTAATTACTCCTAAGTTCTTCTTAGCTTGTTCACCAATCTTATTCTTCAGTGCTAGGTTAACTCCTACTACTATAACACATAAGCTCAATCCTATTATTAAAGCCTTTTTCCAGCTAGTTAATACTTTTCTTAATGTAAATATTAAAACGATAGCAATTCCGAAAATCGCTCCTCCTAATCCCCCTCTTGATTCACATATAATTAATGTATACGTAGATATTGCAAATACAATTCCATATGCGATTTTACTAAGTATTTTTTCACTTAATAATGTAAGACCAAGTGTTAAAGGAACTATCATTGCATAGTAACTTCCCATGTAATCTTTATGATATAGTGTTCCATATACTAGATTTTTGAATTTCAGTTTACCTAATTCTTTACTTAAATCTGAATTAAACATAAACATTATCTTTCTTCCCAGTTCGCTCTGCCATAAATCCTTTCCAACTGATTGGAATATTGCTATAGCTGAAATAATTAAGGAACCTACTAATAAACAGTTTATAATTATCTTTACATCATATTTATCTTTTATTAAAAGTATTGCTGATAAAAACACCACAATATATGATAATTGAGTTAACATCCCTTGATTAGACTCAACAAATCCAAATACAGCAACAGCTTTATTTGCTGAGAAAATTGTAGAAGCAATTATTAAAAGTGCGTATATTCCTGAAAGGATAAAGATAACCTTTTGCTTCTTTAACTTCTCTAGAACTTCCTTATCAGTAAAAAACTTATATATTACTATAAACATTAGAATAATAGCAATTATCCCTAAGGCTTGACTTTTATAATATGTAAAAAAGTCATACCATATTGTTTTACCATTCCAATGCTTATAAAAATCACCTTTTAGTACTAACCTCTTAGCTTGTACAATTAATGGATATATCATTGCTAAAAAAATAAACGGCAATAGATATTTCCTTTCTTTAAAAAAACTTTTCATACAACTTCCTCCCAAAAATCCCATATTAATGCATCGGTTAATTATTTTTACATAATAAGATAAATTACACCAACTATTATGTTATCACATTTTTATTCATTTGTTAATAATTATATAAATTCGTCACAATTCTTTAATATATTTAATAATTTAATTATAACTTGTTATTCTTTTTCATTCAATGTCAACAATTTGCTCCTCCTAGCTTTTTTTTCCTTTCTCCTCTTTTAAAGCTTGTTTTATGGTTAATAAACTATACAAATTAACATATACTTAACTTTCATTTAACCATTGCTCACTTTCCATGAAAATCTAACTACTTATAAAAAAAAGAGAAGAATTCCAAAGAATTCTCCTCTTTTATTCTTAATATCCCATTATAACAGCATCGCTTCCATCTGCTGGTATTCTAAGTTTAACTTGTTTATTCATTATTACACCATTGATTGTAATCTGAATATTTCTTGTTTCACCTGTTAATGCCCCAGCATCTGCTCCGCTTGTAAGAACAATAACATCCCAATCTATTCCGTTACTGTTTCTCTTAACATCAAAGTTATAAGTTATTCCATCATATGTTATAGAATCAGTAAACATATTTGCATCGGTATCAAATACTTTTACATCTATATCTCCTTCTGAATCTATATTAACACCTCTTGAACTTATTACAGCTCTGTTGCTTAATGGTACTGTTACACTTGTAATAAACTTCTTAGCCTTTATAGTTATGAAATGAGTTACATCTCCTGGAAGTGGTCCTGATTCATTCATGATTGTAGCTTTAAGAACAAGACCTGATTTATCATCTGGATTTTCTCCTGATGGTCTGTATATTGTACCAATATTGTTTCCTTGGGTTTCAACATACTTTGCAACTGCGCCTTCATCTTTTACTTCCCATTTAATAGTAAAGTTGTAATCTGTTTTATAACCAAATTCTGTTGGTAACCAGATATCTTGATCTATCTCATTTACATTTACTTGAGCACTATGGTTATTGAAGAATCTTAATTTCTTCAAGAAGTTCTTAGTTAATTCAATCTGCTCATAGATTTTCAAATCATCATTCTTATGAGGAACACCTAATTGAATTAATAGGTTTCTAAAATCTCTTACGTTTTTATCAATTTCACTCTGAGTAACAATATCTGTTCTATATGGACTGTTTATCTTATCAAGCATAGTTTGAGCTTCTTCAAGCTTCTCCTTTAACAGATCCACTTCAAGCTCTAAAACATTACCTGAAGCAATTGCTACAGTAGCATCTTCAATAATCTGTTCAAGTTCACTTGTATCAACATATACAGATATCAATGCTACTTCTCTTAAGTTACCCACCTTATCAGCTATCATTATTTTGTAGTTTAAGTGATCTTTTTGAGTATCAGGTTTAATAGCATTAGATGGTAATAGTGTTGTAACACCACTTAGTATTGAGAATTTATATGCAGCCTTAATTCTAACAGCATCTTCTAATTGCTCTATTGTTGTCAAGTTATCTAATTGATATGATATATAAATATCTGCATTTTCATACTTACTCTGGAATCTAATAGGTTCACCAGATTTTATATATTTATTATCACCGTCAATGAAATCTTGAATAACAACTGGTGGTTTGTTATCAACTGTCAATGTACCATTTGAAACAGCTGATACCCCAATATCATTTATTATAACTAATTTATATTTAATATTTGGAGCATAAAATTTACTGTTTATCTTCTCTAAATCTCCCTCTGGTGAATATATGAATCCTGTAGGAACTGGCATAATTCTAGTACTTCCATCACCTTCAAGTTTCGTAATATATCCATTTTCCACTGCTGGATGTCCATCTTTAAATGGCCAAGGACCATTCTGTTTCAACCATGTTTTAGCATCATACAACCATGTTTTTGCATCTTTTAACCATGTTTCATCTATATAATCCTTATATCCTTTATTTCCACCATATCCAGGCTCTTCAAACTTACTTTCCCAAACAGGTACTAAGTATGCCACTTCTCCTGGTTTAGGTGTAACTCCTAAAGTAACTGTTTCTCCATACTTTTTAGTTTCTGTTTTTAATCCTGGATCATATGGAAGTTCTTCTGATGTTACTGCTATAGTTCCTGGTTCACTAACTGCCCAACCAAGTATAAGTGGACTCTGTCCTCTATTATCAGCTGATCCTTTGTCAGTGTATCTGCTTACTAAGAATAAATCATAATCAGTACCCAATAACAGATTACCAAAACTATCAATATTCATCATTACCTTATCTTCAACTGTTTCATCTTGATATCTTCTTCCGATCCAAGAGTTCCCTGATACCTTTTTAGAGTCAAAAGGTATTATATCATCTGCTTGTAATTTTAACTGAGCTCCTTTTGATGTAAGATAAATATAATTATCTATTACTGCTTTATTATTAGTTACTCTCATCTCTTCAATAAAGAAATCTCTTCCATCAATTCCTAATCCCTCATCATCTATATCCCTTACAGGTTTATGAATTGAGTTAGTTATGACAGGCGCTTCCCCTACTGTAAATTTAGTTCCCTGGCTCTCAGCCTTTCCATGTCTTTTAATGCTTATATAATATTCTTTAGTTCCATACCTATCAAGATCAACACTTTGGAATATCCCTTTATTATGAATTCCATATCTAGCTACAACAGTTGTTCTTAATAGCTTGGTTAAATCTTTATCTGCATAAAGATTTAAGATATCTCCTTCTTGGAGTTTTGGAGGATTATTAACCTCATCATTCTTTACTGGCAAACTGTATACCTCAATATGTCCGTTTCTAGCGCCAGCATTATTGTATATTGCAATGGTAGTTGTTTCATTTAACATTTCTGATGGTATTCTCATAGTAAGTTCAATAAATTGATTATATCCAATAAGTTTCCCTCTATACGTTCTAACACCATCTCTTATCTTAACATCTTTCTTATCCCACTGAACAACAATCTGTTGAATTCTGTTGTCACTCATAATTCCTGTAACCTTAGTAGGAAGGTGTTCATTTTCAAGCCACTCTATGGTCTCATTAACCTGTTCATAAGGTACAAGTATATTTATATCATCAACCTGCACTACCTTCTTATCACTCACAACCTTCTTTACTTCAACTGGTTTTATTTTACCATTAGTATCGATAGGTACAGTAAACATGTCCCCTTTACTTACAAAATAGATTGTATTGTAAGCAATATTTATATAGGTTACTGGTTCAAATGTTAATCTTGTATTCTGTGTTCCATCAGTTTTAATTTTATATAGTCTGTTTGAATCCTTGGCATTACTATAGTAAATCCAATCATCTACAACATTGAAGAAATACCCTCTCTCAAACTTTGAAACTACACTGTTTAAATCCTGAGTTTCTTTTGAACCATCTGATCTTACTTTTCTAAGTTCACCTTTATTATTGGTATAATATATCCAGTCATCCACTACTTGAATTGAACTAGCACCTTCATCACTTAATCTTTTTCTGTAGGTACCACTGGTATTAACAGCGTAAACTCTGTGATGATCATTTATATTACTGTAATATATCCATTCCCCTACATAGTTCAAGAAAAAGGCTTCATCTCTAACATTATTGCTTAAAGGATGTCCATGCTTGTTTCCTTTATTATCTTCTGTTGCATCACTGCCATCTTTTCTTATTCTTGTGATACGCCCATTATCTGAGTAATTACTATAATATACGTAATCTCCTACAATTGTAATAAATGCACTATATTCATCATTAAGCTTCTGTTTGTAAGAACCATCAACCTTCATTCTATACAACTTAGCCTTATCTCTGTAATTACTATAGTATATCCACTCATCTACAACATTTATATACTGAGCGAAATCATCACTTATTACACCATGGAATAAACCATTTGTATCATATTTATAAAGTCTATTCTTATCGCCAGTATTATTATAAAAGATATATCCATTTTCATCTGATGCAACATATCCGTTATTTACTATATTTCCAGCAGAATTTCCTTCTCCTTTTTGATCAAATAATTTCAACTTACGTACAAATGTACCTTCCAAATAACTACTAAACTCCGCTTCTGCTATTTTGGTCATTGAACCACTGAATAGTGTAATCTTTTCATTACTATCTGGAGATGAAAAGATCATTGCCTCATCTATCTTATAATAAGAGCTGCTCTTACCTGTCTTAAAATATTCAACCCCTTCTAGCCATCTTACTTCCTTAACCTTAACCATAATAACCTTTTTTGAAGGATCTTTAGCATTAATTGTTGTTTGAATTTTTATTTCAGGATCTACTCTCTTAAATTCCGATTCATCACTATCCCATATATACTGAATCCTTTCTCCATTAGGATCTATATATATCAATGGTTTTCTAAAATTATATTCCGGTGGTAATTTTGTTCCATCTACGTATCCAAATCCCAGTACATCTTTAATCTTATTCTTCATATAATCATCAATATAGAAAACTTTATAGTTTCCTTTTAAGATTTCATTTTTCTTAGAAGTATTATTAGCTATGTACTCAATTGAATAAGCTTCATTCCCAATAATTATCAACCCTTCTTCAGCAGGAAGTCCAGCATAGAAGTTCTTTGTTTCAAAAGGAATCTTAATACCATGTGGAAGATACTCTCCATCAACTGATTTTACTCCTTTACCAACAGTGATTGTATAAGTCTTTCCTTGTTTATAATTTGCCTGTGACTCTACAGTAACAATTCTTTTATCCTTAGGATCGAGTTTTACCAAAGCATTAACAACATGCCCCTTATCATCAGTCACTTGAAAATATTTATTGTTAACTGTAGATAAATCCAGTTCAACACTAAACTTTATAGTGAATACTTTATCAATATTAACATTCTTTATTTTCTTTTTTGTGATGAAAGTTGTTGGTTCACCATAACTTTTTTGTGGTATAACAAATATGTTTATAATAATCAACATAATTACCAAAAAACATATTTTTCTTTTGCTCATATCATCCCTCCTACTTAATAGTCTATACGTCTATTTTCGTTTGATTATCTACGTTACTTAATGATTAAAATATATATATATTGGCTCTCAAAACCTACTCTGGTAAATATTTAAGGTTTAGCAATAAAACAGACTGTTTCCTATTTCAAATAGTAATGATGATTAAAAGCAGAAAGATTTTTTTTAATTAATAGCTTATATTAATTCCATCATCATATTTATCTATAATCTCTCCAAAATATCCTTGTAATTGCTCTATTTTTAAAATATAGTCTTCATCCTGTCTCATTCCATCAAAGTCTAAAATCAAACTTCTTCCATTTTCAAGTTTTGCACCACTACATGATAATATAACTTTTCTATTATCTCCATCATAGTGTTCTAGCACATAATTATTTACATCCAAATTTTTTCCTGTTGTTTTTAATTCACTGCTAAATGTAATTTTCAGTTTGCTCTGACTTAAAAAATCAACGCTATCTATATCGAAATATCTAGGTCTATTTGAATATCCCACATAAGCAACTGCTTCAGTATCATACATTTCACCATATATATTTTTAATATTTTGAAGGATTCTTACTTTATATCCTTTTTTATCATTCAGCTTAATTGAAAAATACAGTTTTGCTCTATTTTGAGTTATCTCATCAAAATATACCGCTGTTGGCTGGAAAGTCATATAATATTCACTGTTTCTGCTCTCAATCAAATAATTATATTTTGTACATGCACTATTGTAGTCCATTTTTTCATCAAAAATTATTTCCACAGTTTTTTCATCAACAACTTTAGCATCAAATTTCAATGTATTTTCTCTAACTTGATTGATATCAAACTCATAATTATTAATATCAATTCTTCTTACCTTACTATAATCCTTAACACCACTAATTCTTAATCTATATTTCCCAAATTGTGAAATATCATTAGTTAACTTTATTCTTACCTTATTTCCATCTCTTCTAACAATTGATGAAACCTCTAAAACATTGTCATTTGGAGTGTGTATTATGTAATTCCATTTTGATTCAGAACTCACCTTATCTGGAAGAGAATTAAAAGTTAATTCTAATGTATTCTTATTTATTGCTTCAACTTTATCAATTCCAAACTCTTTTCCTTCAGTATTTGTATTAAGTAATACAATTTGCTCTTTACCTTCATTAATTCGTGTATCATGCTTGCTTTTAAGCTCACCAATTACTTTTAATGAATATATCCTATCTTCACGAAATTTATTTTCCAGCAATCTTAGGGTTACAATATTTTCATTACCATCTATGGTCTTCAAGTCCATAGTATCGTAGCTTCCTTTTATTATATTTCCTTCATTGTCCACAATTTCATAAAAAATTGGTATTAAAGCTTTTTCATCAATTCCTTGATTGAATTTTATATTAATTAAGTTTGACGTAATTACTTCTGTATCTTCTATTCTGAAATAACTATTTCTTGATTCTTCAGTAGTAAAGTATATTTTGTATGAGTTGTCTAACTCCTCATTCTTGCTGTTCATTATATTCTTATAAATATTTAAAATATATGTGTTTCCTGATTCATACTTATTTAAATTTATAACCTGAAGCGTTTTATTATCTACGAGGTCATAAACAACAGTATCTACCCTCTTACCGTACATATCTGTTACAAATACTTTGTCCATACTTAAAGAAACTTCATCAATAGCCTTATTAAATTTGATTGTCCACATTTTATCTATAGGCTGCTTTTCTTCAATTATTTTAGTGATTTCATTATTCATTTCAGCACTAGCAATTTTTGTACTAATTGATAAAAAAGAAATAACTGTCATAAATAAAATTATAAACTTGTTTATTTTTTTATTAGTTATCAACACACTTTTACCTCCATCTTGATTTTTACCTTTATTATATCATATTTTGATTTATTTTTTGCCCCATATTTTTACACTAATTTTTCTTATACAATTTATGCATACTATGAATGAGGTGACCAATTATGAAAAAATTATTATATTTCTTTTTATCAATATGTATATTTACAATGACCTCTTGTACAGGTGAATACGGCGGAGAGAATAGTGATAAAAACAAGAACAACAATGCTGAAATATCCTATTTTGCAGAATTTTCTTTTCTCCCCAAATATCCAGGAGCACAAAAAATTTCATTCACAGAATCTACTGAAGAAGGCATCTTATCAAAAGCAGAATATTCATTACCCCCTAGTGACACAAAATCAAGTACAGATAAATATGCCTCAATTTTAGAAAAAGACGGATGGGAAACTGATCGTGATGAACATCCAAATTTCATTGTTGCCCGAAAATCTGACCACCTTGCTTCAATTCTATTTGACGATACGGAAGGAGAACTTAAACTTATTATTAGCGCTAAATAAAAAAGAGCCTTAGCTCTTTTTTATTTAGTCATTTTTAATTGCTTCTAATGCACTTAACTTCATTGCTTTTCTAGCTGGAAGATATCCAGATATTAATCCTATGAAAGCAGTAAACAATAAAGCTGACGCAGCTAACCAGAATGGTATAATTGATAATTTAACTGGTTCTCCACCCATTCCTGGTCCCATATTTTTACCTAACATATTTAAGAAATGGGATGCTATAAAGCTGACGCCGAGTCCAATGGTACCACCTATAAGTCCTATAGATGCTGATTCCAATAAGAACAGTCTCTTTATGTCCTTTATTCTAGCACCTATAACCTTCATTACTCCAATCTCTTTTCTTCTTTCATAGATTGCCATTATCATAGTATTAGTTATACCTATTGCTGCAACTAACAGAGATATAGCACCTATTCCTCCAAAGATCATCTGAACCATGGCACTTTGTTTTTTCATGTCCTCTACCCAGTCAAGCATACATGTTGCATTATATCCATTATTCTTTAACTTCTCTTGGACCGCCTTTACATTTTTAACGTCATTTACTTTGACCCTTATTTGGCTGTATCCTTCATCTCTTTTTCTCTTATATGTTCCTTTTTTTCTCTCATAACTTGTCTTAATTTTCTTAAGCTGCTCTATGTCCATGTAGACATATCCATTAGTTCTCCAGTCACCCTGCTTTAAGATACCAACACATTCAATCTTTTCAGGTTTAACCTTCTTAGTTCCATCATTATAGTTATATCCATAACTTTGATCAAATGTATAATACAATCTATCCTCTAGCATGTTAACATCTGGAACTCTCTCTTCTTGATCCATTCCTCGTCCATATCCACCATACATCCTCATTCCATCATCTTGGTTCTTAGGATTCATGAATCTGAATGGAACTTCCATCCCTACAACTATAGCATTTCTATCGTCTTTCGAAATCATCCTGCCTTTTTCTATCTCAATACCAAATTTATCTGCTACTGACATATCCATACCAACAATATTTACATTGGCTCTATATTTTCCTGATATCATAAGCATGTAATCTTCCTGCATAGGTGTTACAGCTTCAACATTATCCATTCCTTTTATTTCTTCAAGGGCTTTCCCCTCAATTACATATTGTCCGTTACTGTTTTTCTTTGCATTTCCATCATAGCTTGGTCTAATATCGATTATAGTAACATCACCCATGCTATCCACGAAGTCTTGTGTACTTTTTGTCATAGCAATACCTAAAGATACCATTACAACTATAGAAACCGTTCCTATAACTATCCCCAACGCAGTAAGAAATGTTCTGAGTTTTCTCCTCATCAGGTTCTTGATTCCCATTCTAAACAGATCTAAACTATTCATCTAGCTCCATTTCCTTTTTTCTTTTTCTTTTCTTAGCAGCTCTAACAATAATGATTACAACAATCAGTACTACTACACCACCAATAGCAAGCTTAACCCATGGGAATCCTTGTTTCTCACCAAGTGATTTATTATTCATATCTGGAGGATAGACACCACCACTATTATTATTGTTGTTATTAATTTCCGGCATTTTTACTTCAAAACCATTAGTTTTTATTTCTACTTTCTTTTCAACTATATCTCCACTTGGCTCCTCATAGCTGAATATGAATGTTCCTATGTTTTCTCCTTCTTTAGTAGCAAATAAGTCTACATCATAATACTCTCTTGCTCCTGGTTGAATATTACCAACGTAAGTTGTGGAATTTGATGCGTTGAAATCACCTTCAATTTTAACAGTAAAGTTAGCAAGATCTATCTTTCCTGTATTACTTATATCAATATCAAGTCTTATAGGCTCTCCAATTCCAATTTGTTCAGGAACATTAATATCTGATGTCATGAACTTAGATTGCTGTCTTACTGGTATACCAATTAGATCTGTTGCACTGTATTGAGTTCCTTTTTCATCTTCATATTCCATCTTTACATCTATTGTGTACGTTTTAGATTTAGCATCTGGTATAGTGAACATAGTAATATTCATCTCAGATTCATTCTTTGGAGTTATCTCATCAATAAAGAATGTGTTACTGCTGTTAACTGGTGAGAATACACTTCCAGTTTTTTCACTACTCTCATGTGTAGTAAGTGTGATCTTTATATTTCTAACAGTCTTATCTCTATGAGTGTTTAAGAAAGCTAAATTTAAGTCAAACTCTTGTCCAGCCTTAACCATCATAGGCTCTGGAGTATATTTACTTATTATAATCTTAGGTACACTTGTGTTACCGTCTGTTTTTTCACTATAAACCACATAACCAGAATCTATATTCTTATTACCATAAGTAACTTTTATAGCAATTGTTTTGTTTCCTTCAGTAATATCTTTAAGTGCTCTAAAGTTGAAAGTTGCAACCTTTGTTTCTTTTCCTTCAACTGATCCAATCATAACCATACTTTGTGAATTATTTACTATTCCATCACTTCCTATTGCAGTAACGAATATATTTTCTTCACTCTTATCTCCAAGATTCATAATTGGAACTGTTAATGTAAATTCATCTTCACCTTTTAAAACTCTCTTAGACGCTTTAATCTCTCCAATTAATAAGTTAGATGTTTGCTTGCTTACCTTAACGTAATAGTTTTCAAAGAATTCCTTAACATCCCCGTAAGTATTCTTATAACTTACTTTAACTTTAATTGGATAATTTCCTGTTTGTAGATCTTCAAAACTTGTTAATTTTAAAGTTACTTCTTTCTTTTCATTTGCATTTATCTCATCAATATAAATTGTATTTGATTCTCTATTTATAACCTTGTCTCCACTTAATTCAGGAAGTTCTATTTTAACATTTGTTATTTTCTCATCTCCTGAATTTGCTAATTGTAACTGTATATCAAAGTCTTGTCCAGAAACTAAATTTGAAGTTTGGTTTAGTTTCTTAAGCTCAACACTTTCATTCTTATCATTAGCAATAACTTTTATATATGCAACTATTTTATTTTGTTCCCATCTATCTTTATACTCATTCTCATATGAGTAATTAATCTCTATTGGGTAAACTCCAGACTTAACTCCATCTTTCACATTAACCTTGTAAGTGATTTTTGAAGTCTTACCTGATTCTAAAGACTCAATTCTCTTAATTGGAGATAATTCTCCAAGCTCAAATATTTCATTACTTTTAAGTAAAGCTTCAAAGGCAATATTTTTTGCATTATAATCTGATTTATTTTCTACCTCTAAAGTTACATCCTTAAATTCTCCGCTGTAAGCAACAGGTAATTCTCCATTTTTTAATATCAAGTTAGGCTTGTAATTTTTAGAATCTCCTGTGCTCCCACTAACATCTCCAGTGTCTGGAACAGCTTTTAATTGAATATAGAATGATTTTGTTTGTTCTGTAAAATTATTTTCCGTTGTATATGTTACCTTAAATCCTGCTCTAGTGCTTTCTCCACCATTATATATTAACATAATTGCTGGTACAACCTCAGCAGAACCTTCATTTATGTCCCCAATCTCCAATACATTTGATTGGTTGATTGTATGATATGATCCATATGTATATTCAACTTTAACATTTTCCATCTTTTCACCTAGATTGTTTGTTATCTTGAATCCTACACCAAATCTATCACCTTTATGTATTTCTTCTCTTGGATATACTAAATCTTCAATTACTACCTCTTTTTTACCATCAGCAAACACACTGTTAAAAGGGATTATTGCCAATAGCATAATCAATGATAAAATACTAGCTATTCGTTGTTTCAACTTTATTCCTCCCTGCAATCTCATCTTTCACTTCAATTTTTTGAACATCACCATCTCTAACATGTATTACTTTATCTGCAAAGATACACGTTTCCGGATCATGTGTTACGATTATTAATGTTTGATTCTTTTCCTTTGCCATATCTACAATCATCTTTAATACTTCCATTGTAGTCTTTGTATCCAAGTTTCCAGTAGGCTCGTCCGCAAAAACAATTTCCGGAGAATGAACAAAAGCTCTTGCTATAGATACCCTCTGTTGTTGTCCTCCACTCATTTCACTAGGCTTATGATGAAGTCTGTCACCTAACCCAACATCCTTCAATATTTTCCCAGCCATTTTATTTCTTTTCCTCTTAGAACAACCACCGAAGATTAACGGCATGGCCACATTTTCTATAGCAGTTAAACTTGTTAACAAATTATATGATTGAAAAACAAACCCTACATTCTCTTGTCTAAATTTTGTAACTTGTTTTTCATTCATTTTCTCAATATGCTTACCCTTTATTATTATTTCACCTCTAGTGGGTTTTTCAAGTCCAGCTACCATATTCAACAATGTTGACTTACCTGATCCTGAGGTACCAAGAATACAACATATTTCTCCTTTATTAATAGAAAGGTCAATAGAATTTAAGGCCACTACCTTTTCTTTTCCCATTCTATAGACCTTTCTAAGACCTTTTATTTTAATAATCTCGTTCAATCTTTCACCCCCTCTAACTATTATATTGCCATTATAAAGAAAAAAAATTACAAAATGGTTACGATAATATTAATAATCCCTTAACAATTAGTATGTTAATTTGAACCCCTCTAATATTTCTATATTATCTTCCACTTCACAATATATATCTACAACCTTAGCCTCATCTTTCTTTACTAAATCATCTGAAGTAAATTCACCTGAAAATACTTTATTTCCTTCCTCATCTAATAATCTTAAAGGAAATTCATCTAAATTAAACTTATCCCTCTCTCCATTAAATACAATTACTTTACCAAAAATTTTATTTTCTTTTTTTTCTATAGAATTTAATATCGATAAGCTAACATCATTTCTTTGATTTACTATAGCATTATTTAAAAACTTCTCTATAATATCACTATTTATATCATCTTTATATTTATCTACATAATATTGTAATAACTCATCATCGCTCATTTTAAAGTTATATTTTAATTCTCTATTTGTATCTTGTTTCGTATCTATTATTAAATTTTCTTTTGAATCCTTAATACTTATTCTGTTATTATTTATAATCATTTTTTTCTCCTTTTTATAGTATTTCTTATATTGAATTTTATCAGACCATGATAAATTAATCAATAAAAAAAAGGAAGGGTTAAACCCTTCCTTAATATACTTATTATTACTCTACAACCTTAACAGTTACATTAAGTTTGTCTGTTCCTTGTAATAATGTAGCTGTGAATGAAGTATCTTTTTCAAGATCTTTGTTCACTGTGAAGTTTTGTCCATTTATAGAGAACTCAACTGTATCATCACTTGGCTTAGTAGCTGTTAAGTAGTCGTACTCATCAGCAGCTAAAGCATGCTTAACACCATATTGGTCAACTTGCTCGATGTAAGACTTGATTGACTCAACAATCTTAGCAGCTGTAGCATCTGCTTCTTTAATGTAGATAACAGTCTTATCTTTCTTAATCTTAGTTTCAACCATCTTAGGAGCTTCTTCCTTAAGCTTGATTGATTTAGAGATTGTACCATTATTATGCTTTGTGAAGATTAGAACTGCTAAATCTTTTTCATCATCCTTATCTTCTGCTTTTCCAAGCTCAGCATTTTTACCCATGATCTTACCAGCTACAGTAGTATCATCAATGTATGTGTCACTGAAGTTGATGATGTAGTCAGTATCAGCTTTTAATGCAATCTCCTTACCTGAAGAAGTTTTACCAAATACACTGTAAGCTTTAGCGTAATCATTTGTTACAGTTGAACCAGTTGTACCATTGTAAAGAACCTCTGGTAATTCAACATCGTAAGATGCGATATCATCAGCAGAAACTGTCTCTAAAGCAAAGTCATAAGTGAATAATACTTTATCTGCACCTTTTTTATTGAACTTAAGAGCAAATCCTTTTTTACCAGTCTTTGCACCAGTGAATGTTATAGTACTATCAGCAACGATTGCACTAGAAGTTGTAGCTTCATTTCCTTCAAGAGTTACGTCTTTGTCATCAGCATTAGTTGCTTCAACTTTAAGCTCGTATGCTGCGAAGAAATCTTCTGCTTCCATTTCTCTTCCATATTGATCTGTGATAACTAAGTTATCTTCATCAATTGTAGTTTCAGCACCTTTAGTCATTAATTTAGTCATATCTTTAAGAGAGATCTCTTGAGCTACAGCAGCAGCTTTAACAGTTATTCTCTTATTGATTACTTGTCCAGATGGAGTTACAACCATAACTGTAGCAGGAATATCTACATTGTTATTAACAGTTGTTAACTTTAATGTTGCTTTAGAAGTTTCGTAGTCATATCCAAATGCGAAAGTACCATTACTTGAAGTTATTTGGAATCCTTCTACTGAAGCTAAAGCTTTCTTATCAGCTTCTGATAATTCTTTACCATTTTGGTCGTAAGCATTGAATTTGAACTCAATAGTCTCACCAGCTACGATTAGATCTTCTGGTAATTCTAACTCAAACTTGTCAAGCTTAGATTTTTCAGAGATTGAAATCTTTTGAACTGCAGTGTTACCATTAGCATTAGCTACAACTCTTAATTCTAAGTCCATTGCAGTAATGTTAGTTCCAGCAGCTAATTCAACATATAACTTATCGTCATGCTTCTTAATCTTTTCAGCTGTTACTTTAAGGATTGAATCAGCAATTACAAATGTAGCTTGCTCTTCAACAGCAGTTTCGCTTGTAATAGCGTTACCATATTGGTCTTCAGCTTTGATTTCTACGTATCTTAAACCAGTATCAAGACCAGTATCTACAGTAGCTTCTACCATCTTGTCATCTTTTAATTTATATAATCCACTAAGTTCAACTTTAGAAACTTTAGCTTCTGCAACTGGAGTCATAACTTTTGAAGCATAAGTTCCAGTGTTTGTATCAATGATTGTTACTGTGAAAGGAATCTTTAATGCTACAGCATTGTCAGAAACATAGTATTCGTTCTTTGCTTCATCTCTAGCATCTAATGTTACAGTAACTTTAGGTGATTCATTTTTCATTGTTTCACCATATTGGTTTTTAACTTTGTAATCAACAGTTACGTATTGCTTTTCCTCAGTACCAACTGTTACATGAGTAACAGGAGCTTTATCTCCAAGAATTTCAATAGTAGTAACTTTCTCATCTTTAGCTGAGAATGTGCTCTTAGCAGCATCTCCTTCTAAATCAGTACCTTTAACAGTTACTGTGTAATCACCTTCGCTGATGATTCCTAAAAGGTTGATAGTAGCTTCAGTTTTTTCATCATTCCACTCAACTGAATCTTGGTTTCTTACGATTGATCCTTTTTTAACTTCGAAAGAAGCTTTATCAGTATCAACCGCATCGCTAAAAGCTACTTTAATTTTCTTAACTCCTACTGGGCTGATGTCAACTATGTTGAATCCTTCAGTAACTTCTTCACCGTCTCCAGCTTCGTAGTTAACTGTTCCGTCAGCTGTTACGTAAGCAACTGCTGGGATAACTGAAGCGTCAGCTAAGTTTGATCCATCGTTGTTGAACCATTTATTGTTGAATTTTACGAAAATCTTATCGATATTTCCTTTTAATGCTTCTTGAATTTCCTTAATGTTTTCTACGTTGTTAGCATACTCTAATGAAAATGCTTTCTCACCGATAACAACTGATTGAGTTGGCATAGCAGCTAATGCTGGCATAGCAGTTGTTCCAGCTAACATTACAGCAGCTAAAACTGAAGTACCTATTTTTTTACCCTTCATATCTAAACCCTCCATTTTAATTCGTAATTTATAAATAAATTTCTTAATTAACTTTTTTTAATTTCAAACTACTTGATTGTAGTTTCAACTTCGCTTAATAATGCATCATTAGCATCAAATAATTGAACCTTGATAGTATCTCCAACAGCTGGCTTAGGGAATACTAAAGTAGCTTCGTTAATTTTAGCAGCTTCTGAAGTAATCTCTTCTCCATCTTTGAATACTCTGTAAGTAGCAACGTCACTGTCTTCGTTTGATACAGTAATGTTAGCTCCGAACATTGGAGTTGTATCTAGTACAGCTTCAACAGCGTACTCTTTAACTTCTTTCTCTTCAATTGAGAAAGAACCTTCTCCACCTACTGTAGTAGCAGCTTCTCCAACTAATGCATTGTTAGCATCGAAGAATTTAACTACGATATCATCACCAGCAGCTGGCTTAGGGAATACTAAAGTAGCTTCGTTAACTTTAGCAGCTTCTGAAGTAATCTCAGCTCCATCTTTGAATATTCTGTAAGTAGCAACTTCTGCGCTTTCAGTAGCAACAGTCATGTTAGCTCCGAACATTGGAGTTGTATCTAATTCAGTTGTGAAAGAAACTTCTGTTCCAGCAACTTCTTTAGCTTCAACAATTGTAAGTTTGTAGTTTTGACGCTTTTCAGCTCCTGGAGCTTTTGCCCAAACGTCTAATAATAATTTTTTACCTTCAACAAGCTTAACTGTTAATTCTTCAGCAGTCCAAGCTTCCTTGTCAGCGTCAGTTAAAGCTTCTCCATCTTTATTGAACCACTCGTTTCCAACTGGATCCCAAGCAAATGCAACATACTCAGTTCCTTCTGGCATACCTTTGATTCCTTTAACAGTTAATTCGCTTCCGTTTTGAGTGAACTCAATATCACCATCAGCGTTTAAGTCAACTGTTTCATTTGGAGTTATTTTGTAGAAGTGGTAAGAATCATATCCTTCCATTCTTCCAGTCTCTGCATCAACCTCTTTGTACTTAGTAAGGTCTTCGTTAGCAGCTCCTGCTCTCTTAACCCAAATAGAAATTACGTTTTCTCCCTCTTTTAATTCTCCACCAGTTTGTAAGAAATAAGGGATTTTTGCTGGTACTGCTTCACTGTACTCGCCAGCTTTCCAGTTACCTTCTTCATCTCTCATCCAGATTAAGTATTGAACATCGCCTTCGTAATCAGAAGTAACGAAAACTCCTTCTTTGTCCCCTACTTGTACTCTTTCGTGGTCAGAGAAATTCCAGTTAATTGATGGTTTTTCAACTGCTGTACCTTCAGCTTTAACTGGCATTGTTGCAGTAGCACCTGCAACCATTAAACCAGCTAATATTAAGCTGATTTTTCTTTTAATCGCCTTCATCGTAGTCCCCTCCTGTTTTAAATATATATTTGTTTATTTTGGTTAGCATGTCTATAATAGCTTGTACCAATTGTCAACCATTCCTACCGTTGCATTCAACTGATGCAAGTCATTATTATCCCATTATAGGAATATCATGCTCATTATATTATATATTACATATCCATTTTAAGTCAACACTTAATATCACTCTGATTATAATCATTGGGTGATTATTGTCTATACATAATAAATAACGAAGCAATTCAATTTTGGTTGCAATTTTTTTAATTTTTTTTTTTAATTTCTTAGAAAGCTACTTTTTCTTACTTTCTTCACACATTATTAAATACGTTAAGCCTTAAATTTTAGTTGCACTTTTTTTAAACTTTTTTTAAAACTTTTTTGAAACCTCTTTAATAATGATTCTTTTTGTTGTTTTTTCACACATTTATAAATACGAGCAATTTAAATTTTAGTTGCACTTTTTTATAAACTTTTTTATTTTTTTCTTTTTACTTAATTATAATTGTTTTTCCTATTCTTTGGAACACATATATAAATACGTGGACATATAAATTTTAGTTGCATATTTTTTTAATTTTTTTTTAGTAGATATTTTTTTCTTTACTACTATAGAAAACCTTGTTATACTTTTAGTGTATATACAGCTGTGTATATTACTTGTTCTTTTTTAATAAGAAGGAGGGATTTTATGAATAACAAATCTGAAATTAATTCAGGTTCTAATTTCTTTAAGAATATCCTGAATAGATATTTTATAACAGGTTTAAGTTTTATGGCCTTAGGTTTATTTTCTTCATTAATTATTGGATTAATTTTATCACAGTTATCTCAAATACCTTATTTAGGATTTCTTAAAGAATTTTCAGCAATAATAGGAGCAAAATCTCCTGTTGTTGGAGCTGCTATAGGATGTGCAATAGCTTATGGTTTTAAAATGCCTCCTTTAGTAATTTTCTCATCAGTAGCCACCGGAGCATTCGGGTACTCTCTGGGAGGACCTGTTGGAGCCTTTGTCGCTGCTGTAGTTGGTGCTGAATTCGGAAATTTAGTGAGTGGTAAAACAAAAGTAGATATTGTTGTAGTTCCAATGACTACTATAATATTAGGTTCCTTAGCAGGAAAATTTGTTGGACCACCTATCTCTGAATTTATGCTCTATCTTGGAAATGTAATTGATGTAACAACAAAACTCCACCCTATTCCAATGGGTATTCTTGTTGCAGCTTTAATGGGAATGTTCTTAACTGCCCCTATAAGCAGTGCGGCAATTGCAATTTCACTTGGAATGGATGGTTTAGCAGCTGGAGCAGCTACAGTTGGCTGTTGTGCTCAAATGGTTGGATTTGCTGTTATGAGTTATAGAGTCAATGGAGTTGGAGGTTTAATTTCACAAGGACTTGGAACCTCAATGTTACAAGTTCCTAACATAGTTAAGAAGCCTCAAATATGGATACCGCCAATACTTGCAGGTGCAATACTTGGTCCTATATCAACTTACGTATTACAAATGACAAATAACAAATTAGGTGCTGGAATGGGTACAAGCGGATTAGTAGGTCAATTTGGTACATGGGCTTCAATGAGCTCAACAACACCACCTGGACAATTGTTAGCTATGATTCTAATAATGCAGATAATCGCACCAGCCTTATTGACACTTGGATTTTATTATATAATGAAAAAGATGAATTGGATTAAAGACGAATATCTTGCTTTGGATCTTTAGAATAGAGAGTCATGATGGGAGCTTTAGAAGACTCTTTGAATAAAAAATTAAAATCAAATGTATAATGTATAATTGATAATGTATAATGATTGATGGTTCTGCCTTTGTGGGCAGAACCTTTATTTTATTGTTCTTTAGACTAAGTGATTTTACTCATTTTATCTTCGATAAAATATTGTATTTGTAATACAACTATTTTTCTTAACACTTCACTATTACTCAATCTTTTAGAATAAAACAAAAAAGTTGGTGACATTTAATAACTTGTCACCAACTTTTTTTTGTTTTTAATTAATCTTCTATTACATTTTAAACTTTTATTCTATCGTAATCTTTTAATTATTTTCTAAAGACAAAACTATTTATTTAAAATACAATGTTTCATTCCAAATGAAACAAGTAACATCACATTATCTAAAGAACAAGAAGATTAAAATTTCTCGAAGAGAAATGTCCTTCATTCTCCATTGTACATTATCCATTATCCATTACGGTTTAAAGTTCTATCGCTCCTATCCCAACAAACCCTGGTCCACTATGCACCCCTGCAACAGGGCTGATTGTTCCTAAAAGTTCAACGCATCCTTTGTTTAATTTATCACTGTATTCTTTAATACTCTTATATATTTTCTCAGCTTCTGCTTTTGCTTGACCATCCATAATACATATTTTACAGTTCTTATCTATCATTTCTTTTCCAATGTCTATTATTTTCTTTAGGGATTGTTTTCTTCCTCTAACTTTAGCATAAGTAAAATACTTTCCATCATCCCCTACAGATACTATAGGCTTAATATTAAGCAATTCTCCTATTGTACCTGAGACTTTTCCTATTCTTCCACCTCTTATAAGATACTCAAGTGTTTCAAAAACAAAAAATAATTTAATTTTACTTCTCAGATTAGGAAGTTCATTTACTATATCATCAAACTTCACTCCATCTTTCACCATTTTGCCTACCTCCTGAAGAATTGCTCCTTCTCCAAGAGAGATACTTTTTGAATCATAGATACAGCTCTGAATTTTATCTTTATATTCATGACTAACAAGTTTCAATGCATTAAACACACCTGAAAGTCCACTAGACAATGTTATTGCAATAGCATGGGTATATCCTTCATAAACCAATCTTTCATAAAGTGTATACATATCCTGCATGGATGGAAGAGAAGTTGTTGGCTGCTCAGTTTTTAGAGAATTATATACATATTCTGGATCTATATCAACCCCATCTCTATATTCTCTATCTTTATATATAATTCTAAAGGGCAGTACATTTATATTAAACGCATCTATTATATTATTTGTAAGGTCACACGCACTATCAGTAATTATTGCTATTTTTTCCATCTAAAGTTCCCCCTTATTCATTTTTATAGATAACTTTTTTCAAAGTTTAATTCACGCAAGTAATTTAATTATATTATTATTCAAAAGACTTATAAATTGAATCTCTTTAGTATATAATAACATTTTTCGACATTTATGTCACTATGGCATACTACAGTATGCTGCTCATCACTGGGTAGCTTTCCGCTCCTGCTCCTCCACGTATTGGCTTAAGTCCACTATGAATAAACTTAGCTCTAACAACAGAACCTGTTCCATATTTTATCCTTATATCATCAATTACCGAATCAAGATTTTCTTTTTTCTTTATATCTTTATAATCAAATAATGTTAATTGACGATTCTTCGCTGACGACAGATGTGATAATCGTATTCCAAGATGCCTTATAGCTTCACCTTTCCACATATCATCAAACAACCTTATCACTTCTTTATATATCTCATCTGTACAATTAGTTTCATATGACAGAACCCTCTGATGACTATAATTCATAAACTCGCTATTTCTTATTGAAACCGTTATACACTTGCATATATTTCCTGAATCTCTAAGTCTCATACTACAAGTTTCAACTAAAGACATCAGTACCATATGAGCTTCTTCTTTATTATCAACATCAAATGATATGGTAGTGGAATTTCCTAAACCCTTCATCTCTATATAGTTTTCTCTTCTTACTAAAGAATTATCTATACCATTTGCATATTTCCAAACTAATTCTCCATGACTTTTCATTCTTTCTTTAAGTACACCAATCTCACACTGTGCCAATTCACCAATAGTATTAATTCCAATAGTTTTTAATTTTTTCTCTGTTGCCCTACCTACCATAAATAATTCCCTCACAGGCAATGGCCAAAGCTTGTTCTCAATCTCATGAGGAAAAAGCGTTGTAGCTGCATCTGGTTTCTTAAGTTCTGACCCCATCTTTGCTAAAAGTTTATTATTGGAGACTCCTATACTCACTGTAAATCCCAGTTCCTCTTTTATTCTTTCCTTAATCTTTATTGCAAGTGCATATGGGTCTTTTTTAGCCTCTTCATTTTCACTTACATCTAAAAAACATTCATCAATTGAATATCTTTGTATTATAGGTGTATACTCACTAAAAATATCAAACATAGCATTACTGCTCTTAATATAAATATGAAATCTAGGTGGAACCACAGTAAGCTTTGGACATTTTATCCTTGACTCCATTAAAGATTCTCCCGTTTTAATTCCATATTTTTTAGCTGGAATAGATTTCGCTAAAACTATTCCATGCCTGGATTTAGGATCACCTCCCACAACCGAAGGTATTTCTCTTAAATCCACATCCTCCCCATGCTGCAACCTATATACCGCTTCCCAAGATAAAAATGCAGAGTTAGCATCTATATGAAATATTATTCTATTTTTACTGTTCTTTTTAAAAAACAAATCATCTTCATATTTATTATTTCTATATCTATTATCCTTAATGTTATCAAAACTTGCATAACTCATAAAAACAACCACCCTTATAAATTTTCTCCCTATTTATATATTATACACGAACTTAGGTTCTTATTCCAGCGAAGAAAAATATAAAACAAACGGAAAATTGAAAATGGAAAATGGAAAACGTAGGATGTTTCTGCTTCATGGCAGAAACTACATTTTATTGTTCTATAGAATAATAAACTTTTACTCATTTTATCTTTAGATAAAATATTGTATTCATAATGTAATGTTATACTAAAGGTAAAATAGCATAATCTCATCGTTTTAAAACCAATAAAATAAGGTTCTGACCTAAGTCAAAACCCTATTTATAACTTTCTCATTTTCTATTTACAATAAAATTCGTTTTAAACTACAATGTTTCATTTCAAATGAAACGAGTAAATTCTCATCAGCTAAAGAACAACAAAATCAAAATTTCTCGTAGAGAAATATCCATCGTTTTCCACTTTCAACTTTCAATTTTCAATTATATTTTTTCTAAAGCGTCACTGCCCACAAACAAGTAACCAACCACAATATTATATTCACCAAAAAGGGTTTATCTTGAATAAACACTTCTTCTGGAGCTCCGCCCATTTTGTTATTACTTAAAAGCATCTCATATCTTAGAGTTCCGTATATAACGAAAGGAATAGTGTATATCATCCTTGAGTAATCTGTTCCATCTATGCAATATAATATGTAAGTAATTATGGTCAAGCTAAGGAGCATAAGAAGTATTCTATCCACATATTCTTCACTATATTGAGAGAGGGTTTTTCTATGAGTTCCTGCTCCTACCTTTAGAAGGTATAATTCATTTTTTCTCTTTCCAAAGGCTAAGTATAGTGATAAGACTCCTGTACAAATTATTATCCAACTGGAAAGTCTCACTTCTATTGCTACAGCACCTGCTGCTACTCTCAATATAAACCCTGTGGCTATGCTCATAACATCCAATATTGCTATGTTTTTAAGTTTATATGTATATACTATGTTTAACACAGCATATACTATAGTTATATTTAATAGTAAAGGATTAACACTATAGCTTATTCCACATGCAAGGAATATCATAACAACTGCTAATATATACCCTTCCTTAAGAGAAACCTTTCCACTTGCAAGAGGTCTGTTCTTTTTCACTGGATGCATTCTATCCTTTTCAATATCTGAAGCATCATTTATTATGTACACAAAAGATGATACAATACAAAATGCCATAAAGGCTTTTATTGTTAGTAAAATATTATCAGTATGAGTAAAACTTCTTGAAAAAATCAGTGCACAGAATACAAATCCATTTTTTATCCATTGCTTAATCCTAAAAAGCTTTAAATAACTTTTAATCTTCTCCATAATCTTTAATCTCTTTCTTTATATTTTCCCTAAGGGTCGGCTTAAAAATTACTTACCCTTTGTTTCAAAAATGTGAATGGTTCTATCACTTTTTGAAACTACTTTAGGGAAAGTTTATTTTTAAACGATCCCACAGCATCTTCGAGAATTTATCTGCTCCTTTTTTATCTAAATGGGTTATATCCCAAAAATCATCAATGTTGAATCTTTTATCATAAGTATAGTTCAAGTATATTCCCTCTTCTCCTATACTCTTATTAATATAATTATTAAACTCATTCAAATAATCAACTTGATAATCCTCAAGTTCTATCTTTCTTAAAGGAGGCATGACAACAATAACTTTAATATTTTTATCTCTACAGAATTCTAAAATCTTTTCATAATAATCCTTCTGTATATCCTTCATCTCACTCGATCTATTAAAAGTTTTTGTTTGACTCCCTTTTCCATGATAGATAAACTGTCCATTTTCTCTCATAAATGGCCTATTTACATTTTCATTTTTGAATATACTCTCCACTCTTAAAATAAGATTTTTCTGTAAAGTTGTCATTCTAATATTCATGTATTTATTGAAATCAAAAGAGTAATCCTTAATATACTCTTTATCCAAAAGACTCTTATAAACAAAATTTCTTGTATCTGATATAAAAGAGAACTGAAAATAATCCGTTCCTAAGAGTACTACCTTTGGTAACTTATTTTCTTTCTCCAAATATAAGAGTTTGTAATACATTTGATTATATGTATCATTATCATGAGAAAAATTATAAGCGCTTATACCGAACATCTCAGGATTTACCCCTCTATACATCCTGGAATTCCCAAGAATGATCATATTATATTCTTTTTTAATTACATCTTTAAAACTCCGTTCTATCTGCATTTGCATGCTTGGTCCATTAACTTTTAATAATTTTTCTTCAGTGGCACCTATGAATACCTGAAATACCACAACGAACAGAATTATAAATATAGTAAATTTTAATATAAACTTTTTCATATGCGCACCTCTAGATATTCTATGTTGAAAATTGATTTATTTAAATGGATTATTTCCTTCTAAAATTGAAAATACATAAACTGTCCACCTTTAAATACTCCAAAGAAAACTATTATAATCAATATAAAATAATATGCTCCCCATCTCAATAGTATAGGTTTATATTGCATATTTTCTATAGCATCATCTCTTTTACTTATTAGTTGAGCTAGGAAAAGTATTGCCACGCTAATAAATAATATAATTAATTCCTGTTTATCTAGCCCTAAATTTAATACCGTATTCTTAATATATGTTAAACTCTTCATATCACCAAGATTTTTAAAAATGTTCTTGCTTATGTACATTGCATCATTTATAGAATTTCCTCTGAAGAAAATCCATCCATAGCAAACCAGAGAGAATGTTATAATTCTTTGAATCATCCCATGAATCACATTAAGTACTGGTATCTTATCTAATCTTAAACTCCTGAAAATTATATTCTTTACAGGCTTTGTCATTCTACCAATTATAAGATATACACCATGAAGGGCACCCCATATAACAAATGTCCAATTGGTACCGTGCCACAATCCACTAATAAGAAATGTTATAAAAAGATTAAAATATACTCTCCCTATCTTAACTTTATTTCCCCCTAATGGTATGTACACATAATCTTTAAACCAACTTGATAATGAAATATGCCACCTTTTCCAAAATTCACTTATACTTTTTGAGAAATAAGGAGTTTTAAAGTTCTCCATAAGATTAAATCCTAATATTCTTGCTGATCCAATTGCAATATCTGAGTATCCTGAGAAATCACAATATATTTGAATAGCAAAACATACTGTTGCCAATATAAGAGGAAATCCTGAGTAACCTTGTGGCGAATCATACACTTTATCAACAATTACCGCTATTTTATCTGCAATAACCATCTTTTTAAAAAATCCCCACAACATTCTTCTTAATCCGCTCACTACTCTATCATAATCAAATTCATGTTTTTCATAGAATTGAGGCAGCAACCTATCTGATCTCTCAATAGGTCCTGCTACTAATTGTGGAAAGAAAGTCACATATAGTGCAAATATTCCAAAGTTCCTTTCTGCCTTTCTTCTTCCTCTATACACATCAATTGTATAACTCAATGTTTGGAAGGTATAGAAAGATATCCCCATAGGAAGGAATATATCAAAACTTCTTATACTATATTGCAGATTAAATAATTCCACTACAGCCCTTATACTATCATTGAAAAAATTAAAATACTTGAAGAAAAATAATAGTCCTAGATTAGATACTAAACTCAAATATAAAAACTTTTTTCTTTTTTTCTTATCATCCTGCTTTTCCATCATTATACTAGCAAAATAATCAATCACAGTAGATATTATAATTAGTATTATATATTCAGGCTTCAACACCATATAAAAATAGTAACTCGCTCCCAAAAGAAGCGCCCATCTATATTTATGAGGAATAATAAAATATGCTATTGTCACTAATGGAAAAAATATAAAAAACTCAAAACTATTAAAAAGCACACGTATTCCTCCTAAATCTTTTCTTCTTTACAATACAAATTTACTTGCGTAAAATTAAATAAAATATTGGATCTACACTACAATGTTTCATCCCTAATGAAACGAGTAATCTTATCTTGTCTTCTAACCAAATAAAATTTAAATTTCACAGAGTGAAATGTCAATCATTATACATTATCAATTATCCATTATACATTTCTTTTAAACGTATAGTTTTTTATTCTCACAAAGTTTCTTTACTCTCTCTTTCGCTGGAGTAAGGTCATTTTGAGCATTATCTATTGCCCAGGAAATTATGTCTGCAACCTCTATCATATCTTCTTCAACAAATCCTCTTGTTGTAACAGCAGGAGTTCCCATTCTGATTCCGCTTGTTACGAAAGGACTTAATGGTTCAAATGGAATAGTGTTCTTATTTACAGTTATGCCCACTTCGTCCAATAATCTTTCAGCATCTTTACCAGTTATTTTTTTATTTCTTAAATCTACTAGCACTAAATGGTTATCAGTTCCACCTGAAATTATGTCAAAACCTCTTTTCTTAAGTTCTACTGATAAGGTTTCAGCATTTTTTAGAACCTGTTTCATATAAGTTTTAAAATCATCACTCATTGCTTCCTTAAAACAAACTCCTTTAGCAGCAATAACATGACATAAGGGTCCCCCTTGTATACCTGGGAATATACTCTTGTCTATAAGTTTTGCATATTTTTCTTTGCATAGTATAGCTCCTCCTCTTGGGCCTCTTAGTGTCTTATGAGTTGTTGTTGTCACAAAGTCAGCATATGGAACCGGATTTGCATGTACTCCAGCAGCTACAAGTCCTGCAATATGTGCCATATCAACCATTAGATACGCTCCTACTTTATCACAAATTTCTCTGAACTTACTAAAATCAATTGCTCTTGAATATGCACTAGCTCCAGCAACAATCATCTTCGGCTGCTCTTTTATTGCCATTTTCTCAAGCTCATTATAATCTATGTATCCATCACTACCAACACCATATGATATAAAATCATATAGCTTTCCTGAGAAATTCACTGGACTTCCATGAGTAAGGTGTCCTCCATGAGTAAGATTCATTCCCAACACCTTGTTTCCTGGCTCAAGTATAGCAAAGTAAACTCCCATATTTGCCTGTGAACCTGAGTGTGGTTGAACATTTGCATGCTCAGCTCCAAATAATTCTTTCATTCTATCTCTAGCGATATTTTCTACTATATCAACAAATTCACATCCACCATAATATCTCTTATCTGGATATCCTTCAGCATACTTATTAGTAAGTTTTGAACCCATAGCTTCCATAACAGCTTCACTTGTAAAGTTCTCTGAAGCTATAAGTTCAATTTTATCATTCTGTCTTCTCTCTTCATTTTTAATAGCCTCATATATATCCTTATCAAATTTCTTTAAATTTTCCAATGTCATAAAATTTCTCCTCTCTCATATCTCCGCCAATTTCTAATATCAATTAAGCAGACTCTTATTCTTTTGTTTTATTCAAAGTATGTTCCTTCAGTACATTAAATATTCTGAAGCATGAAGAATATTATCATTCTTTATTCTTTCTTCTTTGTATTTCGTATTTCGTATTTTCTTCATCAATAAATTATACCACAAAATCCAGATTTTTTTACTCTAGTCTTAAAACCATCCTTACAAGTTTTATACCTTTTCTCTCAACTTGCTCATCATACTGAAATCCTATTTTCTCATATAATTTTATAGCTCTTTCATTATTATTCAGTACATCTAAATATATATTTTTCATTTTTAATTGTTCAAATGCATACTTACATATGACCCTTATAGCTTCTTTAGCATATCCCTTTCTGAGATATTCCCATTCACCAATAGTCATTCGTCCAAATTCACAACATTTCTCATTAAAGTCAATTGAATAAAGAGCTACACTTCCTATAATTTCTCCATTCTCCTTCACTTTTATTAAAAACATTATATCATCTTGTCTTTCTTTATATCTAGCAAACCAAATCCTTTGTTGTTCTTCATCTATTCCTCCGTTACTTAAAAACCACTTTCTTATTCGCTCATCATTTCTCCATTTCATAATTTTAAAAATATACTCTTCCCTAACACTTACAAGCTCTATTCTATCACCATCTAGAATAATATTTTTATCCATAGAATCCCTTCTCATAAAAATTAAACTTAATATTATTTTATGATTTTAATGGTCTAATGGACACTAAAAAAAGCGCGGCAAACCGCGCTTTAATTGAAAATGGAAAATTGAAAGTTGAAAACGTAGGATGTTTCTGCTCTTTGAGCAGAAACTACATTTTATTGTTCTTTGGATTAAAAAGATTTTACTCATTTTATCTAATATAAAATATTGTATTAAAGCTACAAGGTTTTATAAAAAATAAAACGAGTAAACTCATGTTGTTACTTGAACAATAAGATTAAAATTTCACAGAGTGAAATCTCCATCGTTTTCCACTTTCCGTTTTCAACTTTCCATTTCTATTAAGTTTTCTCTTATTTACTCTCTCACGAAAACTTTTGAATCTTCTTTCTTACAAGTCTCCATTAAAGTATTTACTTTCCACTTCTTCCGGTGAAATTGGCTTACTAAAGAAGTATCCTTGTATAATATCACAGTTCAATTCTTTAAGTATTATTAACTGCTCTTCATTTTCTACCCCTTCTGCAACAACATCCAGGTTAATTTTATGAGCTAGTTGAATTATTCCATCTACAATAGCCTTCTTATTAAGATCATGCTCTATATCATCTATAAATGATTTATCAATTTTTAATATATTGATTGGTAGCTCTTTTAGATAACTTAAGGATGAATAACCTGTTCCAAAGTCATCAAGTGAAATATTAATTCTTCTTTCTCTTAATTGTTTAAGTACCTTAACATTATTATCAAATTCTTTCATTAAAGAATTCTCAGTTATTTCAACTTCTAATAAAGTTGGGCAAACTTCGCAATCAGTAATTATTTTTTCAACCTCTTCTATGAAGTTTTCACCTTGAATCTGCTTTGGTGAAACATTTACTGATATTGAGCCATACTCAAAACCACGTTTTTTCCAGTCATTATTCTGCTTTGTTGCTTTTTCGATTACCCAGTTACCAATTTTACAGATTAATCCTCTTTCCTCAGCCACATCTATGAATTCTAGAGGGGAAACAAATCCTAGTTCTTCACTGTGCCATCTAAGAAGTGCTTCAAACCCAGCAATCTTATTATTATTTATATCTATTTTTGGTTGATATACCAAGTGTAATCCATCATTTTCAAGTGCTTCTCTTAATCCTTTTTCAATTTTATCTCTTCTAATAATATTGTCTCCTAGGTCTTTATCAAAAAATGTATATCTATTTCTACCGCCTCTTTTAGATGCATAAAGTGCTGTATCTACATTTTTAAATATAGTTTCTCTATCACATCCATTATCAGGAAAGACTGCGATTCCTATGCTTAAACGTGTATATATTTCCTTATCTTCTATAGATAAGGGCTTCTTCATAACCTCTCCAAGGTTTCTACAGATACTTGTGATTTCATTTATATCTTCAAATTTATTAATGAGGATGACGTATTCATCTCCTCCTGTTCTAGATATAAGATAATCATTATTCGTTACTTTTCTCAAAATATTTGCTACTTCTATTAAAACTTTATCACCAACTGCATGTCCTAACGTATCATTTATTATTTTAAATTCATCAAGATCTATTGCAATAACAGCACCTTTTGTATTATTCTCATTTGAATTTTTGAGTTCTCTATCTAATGTATTAAAAAACAGTGCTTTATTAGGTAGATTGGTAAGTGTATCATAATTTGCAAGGAATCTAATTTTCTCTTGAAACTCCATTCGCTCACTAATATCAGTAAGTGAACCTATGAATTTAAAAGGTTTCCCTTCATTATCTTTTATCATTTTCCCTTTAAAATATGTCCATTTATATACACCATCAGAAGTTCTCAATCTAAATTCGCTTTTAAAAATCTCTTCCCTATCTTTAATATGCTTGAAATAAGCCCTTAGTATAGTTTTCATATCGTCCTTATGTACTATTTTTTTTAGATACTCCACAAAACTCTCATTATATGAATTATCACAGTTCAAAATAGTGTGCCATCTATCTGATACAAAATACCTGTCAGTATTTATATCCCATTCTAATATTCCATCATTGGTAACTTCTAAAGCTAATTTATATCTTTCTTCGCTATTTCTTAGTTCCTTTTCCCTATCTAAAAGTTCATCATACTGTGCTCTAAGTTCTTCATCAGCAGCTGCTAACTGTGAGTAAACTGCAGAAAGTTCCTCATAACTCTCTTGAATTTTCAATTCACTTTCCATATGATAAGTTATATCTCTAGAAATAGATGAAGTTCCAATAATTTCACCTGTACCATCTTTAACTGGTGATACTGTAAGTGAAACATATATTTCAGAATCATCTTTTCTTTTTCTCTTTGCTTTTAAATTTTTAACCTTATTTCCACTTTTAATCTTCTCTGTTATTTCATTGATTTCACATTCCCTATCTTCTGTATAAAGAATAGATATATACTTCCCTATAACCTCTTCTTTTCTCCATCCATAAATAACCTCTGCCCCATAATTCCAGCTAGTTATATATCCATTTATATCTTTTCCAATAATAGCATCATCTGAATATTTTATTATATCCGCAAATTTCATAGCTCTGCTTTCTGCTAATAAACGTTCTTGTATCTCATCATTCAATTTTTCCTTAACACTATTTATTTCTTCTATTTGCCTTCTCATACTCAATAATCTATATCCTAAATACCCCAGAATTACAATTAAGAGGATTCCCATTGTAATAATTATATGTTTTATGCTCATAAATGCTGTAACCGCTAGTCCAAACATTCTCTAATCCCCTCCTTAAGCATTCCGATTACTTAATCTACATTATTATAAACGGATAGTTTCATTTAATATTATCGTTTATTTTTCTGAATTATTTAGAGATTTTAGATTTTTTCTTAATAATTATTCTTAGTAAATTTCATAAAGAAAGGCACGTTTCACGCGCCTTTCTTTTTTTAATTCTTAATTATTTTTTCTTCATACCAATAAATATCCCAGCACCAACTGCAGCTACTACAACAAATGCCGCTACACATAAGAAAATTAACTTGTTGCTCTTTTCTTTATCATACATAACTACTGAACCAAGGGCAGGAACCTTAACAGTTTTCCCTTCCATTATTTCAATAACTTCTGTTCCCGATTTTTCTTTGTTAACAACTACATTCCATTTTCCTTCTGAAGGCAATTCAATCTCAACATCCTCTTTATTTGCATTGAATGCTACAAAGATATTATTCCAACTATCGCTGTTAGCACCATCTTTAATTGTATAAGCTACAGTATTCTTTGGTGAATCAATGAATTCTATGGATTTCTTTATAGCTTCTGATGAAGTCATTCTAAAGGCTGGATGCTCTTTTCTCATCTTAATTAGTCCTTTAAAGTATTCTACTGTATCCATATTTTCTAATTTTCTCTGCCAATCTAATCTATTAACTTCATCGCTAGATTTATAAGAATTCTCATCACCATACTTTGTTCTCATAAATTCTTGTCCTGCATGAATGAAAGGAATTCCTTGTGATGTTAATATAATTGCGTCTGTTAATCTGTGCATATCTTTTCTTGCTTCTTCACTATCTTCTGGATTACTAATTTCAAGCTTGTCCCAAAGTGTATTATTATCATGAGCTTCAACATATGTCACTGTTCTATCTGGCTCTATGTCTCCCCAGGTATTGATTGTATCACTATAGTTTACTCCTCCAACAACACCTGCTTTGATTATGTTTTCCATTCCTTCTTTTCCGTTTACAAATCCTCTATCCTCTTCCTCAAAAACACTACCTTTTAAACCATCTCTTATACTGTCATTAAAATGACCAATATTAGGCATTTTATAAGCGTTAGTTTGACTTGCTTTCTCATCTTCATTTAAGATAGCACCCATATTCCACCCTTCACCTATTACAATAATTGATGGGTCTATTTCTTTAAGCTCAGCTCTAAGTTCATTCATAGTTTCAACATCTAATAATCCCATAAGGTCAAATCTGAATCCGTCAAGGTTGTATTCTTGTGCTAAGTATTTAACTGAATCAACAATGAACTTCCTTGCCATCTTATTCTCAGAAGCAATAACATTTCCACAACCACTCTCATTAGCAAAAGTTCCATCTGCATTATATCTGAAGAAATATCCTGGAACTAATTTATTGAAACTTGATCCTTCTGCACTCCACATATGGTTATAAACAACATCCATAATAACTCTTAATCCATTTTTATGGAATCCTTTTACAACTTCTTTTAATTCATTAATTCTAACTTCAGGCTTGTATGCATCAGTGGAATAACTTCCTTCAATAGCATTATAGTTAACAGGATCATATCCCCAGTTAAATTGTGTTCCATCACCTGTTTCATCAACACTGCCGTAATCGTAAATCGGTAACAACTGAACATGTGTTACACCTAAATCTTTAATGTGATTAAGTCCCGTTTTAGTTCCTTCCGGTCCTGTAGTATCTTCCTCAATTAATCCTAAGAATTTACCTTTATTGTTTACTCCCGATTCAGGATGCATTGATAAATCTCTAGTATGTAATTCATAGATTATAGCATCATTATAATTTTTAAATTCTGGTCTCTTATGATTCTTCCATCCCTTAGGATTAGTTTTTGTAAGATCAAGAACTACACCCATGCCGCCATTCACAGTCACTGCTCTAACATATGGATCAACAGCTTCATCATATTTACCATTAACTTTAACCTTATATCTATACATAAGACCATCTTTATCCCCATCAAGAGTAATCTCCCAAACACCCTTTTGACCTTTTACCATTGGAGTTTCTACTCCACTTTCATCTGTATAATCATCATAAACTACCAGATACATCTCTTCTGCAAATGGTGACCATACTTTAAATGTAGTTTTTTCTTTAGTATATATATTTCCTAAATCATCCCCATCATAAAAATATAACTCATTAAAGGAGTCACTATTCATAACTTTACCTAATGCAACTCTCTTACTGCCATATCCCTCTTTTTCTACAATAAGTTCTCCTTCTAAAGGAGCATCTTCTAACAATTCTATTGTTGCTTTTTTTGTTCTTCCACCTTGTACTTCTGTACTATAAACACTTATTTCAAGTGGCTTGCCATTACTTTTAACAATAAACCCTTCATTTCCTTCATAGTTAAAAGGGAAATCAATATTGGCTTCAACATTTATCTCTTTCAAGGAATCTAAAGTAGCTGAAATAAATTTAGGATTTAAATCCACATCATTCACATCATAATACACTCCTTCATTTCCTTGCACAAGCCATACCTCTGCTTTACCATCCTCAGTAAATTTAGTTATAAATCTATCTCCAAATTCTTTAGATGCCCATTCATTATCACCAGTTGAAAATCTTGTTATAAAACCTATCTTATTAACACCTTCTGTTTCAGATACTTTTATTCTAGCAATCTTACCATATTCATCTTCCTCAGAGAATTCATAAGTAGCGCCGCCTTTACCATCTGGCCACATCCATAAGTTCCATCCATCATAATTATTATCAAATCTATGATAATGAACTGTTACTTCAGTTTCATTTCCTAATTCCATAGATTTAGCTACCTTAGACATATCAGGACTTTCAGTGTAAACCTTAGGATCACCGGCAAACAACCATATCTCTGCTTTACCATTAACAAACTCTGTTATAAATCTATCCTCATCTACATCTTTAACCCAATCATCAGTTCTAACAATAAACCCTACTCCTTCAGTCCCTCCACTGAATTCATATTCCCCTACTAAACCAAAATCATCTTTTCCAGTAAATTCATATTTCTTTCCTTCTTTACCTACTTCCCATAACCATAAATTCCAGTCTAACTCACTGTTCTTATCTTTTGAATAATGAATAATAACTTTTGTTTTAGTTTCTTCTGCAAACGTTTGCAAAGCTGACCCAAAAAAAATAAAGTTACTCATCATAAGGCATACAGCTAAGAACCCAATTAAAACTCTTTTTAACTTCATAATATCCCTCCCATAAGTTTATGAAAATGTTTGCACATGTATCATTATATTATTTTATCAATAATTTTCAGAAAAAACCATATTTTTTTCTGAATTTACTAAGTTTTATTAATAAGAAGAAAAAACATCCCCTTTTTATAATAATTTTAGCCCCCTAATCATCTTCTTAATTGCAATTATTGGATGTTTCTACTAATAAAAAGTAAATTTTTAGTATAAATTTATTATATTTTGGAGGAATCAGTAAATTTTTGTAGAACTGTATATACACATGTAATATAAACATTCAGTAATTTTCAATACGAAATCTCTATAGTTGAAAACTTAGCTAAACAATATAAATTTAAATTAACAGAGCCGAAAGATTTTTGAGTTGTCAAAATATTTTAAATATAATTTTAAATAACGCGTTTATGGGAGGAAATTATGAGCATAAAATCAAAGCTTTTGTGGAGTTATATATTCCTTATTCTTTTTACTACATCTCTTTTAGGGAGCATTCTAGGATCCAAAGCCGAAGGAGAGCTTTCTACCGAAATTGCTAACAAAAGTGAAACCATCTCAAACTTGATACTTGATATTGTAAGTGTACGAAATAACTTATTATTTGACAAAGTATCTACAGACCTTCAGTATGCTTTTGAAATATTAGAGAGCCACGGAAATTTTAGTATTGATAGTAATAAGAAAGTAACTATTAAGGACTCTCCTCTTCCAATTTTATATGCAGGAGATGAAGCTTTAGTAAATTATAATGAATATATAAAAAAAGTAGAAGATTTAACTGGGGCTGTGTGTTCAATTTTCCTGTTAGATTCTGATAAATTGATTAGAGTTAGTACTAATGTAACTGATAACGGTATATCCGGATTTGGTACATATATAGATTCCTCTGAAGAAACTTATAAAAAAATAATAAATAAAGAATCATATTATGCAATAACCCACTTTGAAGATTCTTGGTATATTTCCGGATATGTTCCTTTGTTTGATAATGACAATAATGTGATTGGTGCTTTAGGATTAGGTCACGAACAGTTAAATGATTATCTTGAAAATGTGATAAATGAAATAACGATAGGTACTACAGGATATGTTTATATAATAAACTCCTCAGGTGATGTAATTTTTCACCCTAACCTTAAAGGACATAACCTGTCAAATTATAAATTCACAAAAGATATCATAGAAAGAAAATCAGGTTCCATTGGATATGAATTCAAGTCAACTTGGAAAATGGCTTCATTCAAATATTTTGCTCCTTGGGATTGGTATATAGTTGCTACTGCAAATTATGATGATATCCACTCAGCTTCAAAGTCTATAATGTATACTGCAGGGTTTATTGGTTTAATAGTTTTATTTATCGGAATTATAATTGCCTTATTTTTATCTAATACAATCATTAAACCTATAATGGATTTAAAATCATGTATGGAACAAGTTACAGAAGGTGACCTTAGTGTTCAATGTAATATTATCAGTACTGATGAGATAGCTGTGCTCTCAAATAGCTTTAACAATCTAGTAAAAGAAAATAGCCGACTACTGGAAGAAACTCGTGAATACAATAAACTAAAAGTTGAATTTTTTTCTAACATATCTCATGAGTTAAAGACACCATTGAATATTATCTTCACCACAACACAACTTCTTGAATATAAATTAACTAATGCTGAAGAGCTTCCACTTAAGAAGCTAACTTCTTATCATACAACAATAAAACAAAACTGCTATAGATTGTTAAGGCTAGTTAATAATCTAATTGATATTACTAAGATTGATTCAGGTTACTTTGAATTAAATAAAATAAATGTAAACATCGTTGAAATAGTTGAAGATATCACTCTTTCCACAGTTGATTATGTTACCTCTAAATCAAGAAAAATTATTTTTGATACAAACACAGAAGAGAAAATAATTGCTGTAGATCCTGAGATGATGGAAAGAATAATTTTAAATCTTATTTCAAATGCTATAAAATTCACATTACCTAATGATACAATCACTGTTACTCTAACCGATTTAGGTGATAATGTATCTTTATCTATCAAGGATACTGGAATTGGCATAGCACCTGAAAAACAATCAATAATATTTAAGCGTTTTAGACAGGTTGATAGACTCCTAAATAGAAATCATGAAGGCAGCGGTATCGGATTATCCATAGTTGAATCTTTAGTAAAGATGCATCATGGCACAATAACAGTAGAAAGTCAACTTGGAATAGGCAGTGAGTTTATAATAACTCTCCCTGCAAAATTAGCAACCACCTCTAAAGATCTACGAAAAGTAGATGCATCAATCTCTAATGATGATAAGGTTAAAAAAATTCATATTGAATTCTCAGACATATATTCTTAACACATGGCACACCCCTGGGGTATTCACCCCAGGGGTGTGCTGTATTTATTTAATTCTCTTGATAGAAATTTGGAGGAATCAGTAGTTTTTTGTAGAATTATATATATGCACTTTATTCACGTAAATTTTTTTTAATAATAATGACCGAGTTAAAAATAATTTATCCAAAATATACAAAATTAATTTAGTATAGAGGAGAAACTTATGAGCATAAAATCAAAACTATTATGGAGTTATATATTCCTTATTATATTTACCACCGCTCTTTTAGGCAGTATTATAGGAGCAAAATCTCAAAAAGCACTTTCTAATGAAATAGCAGCTAAAAACGAAAAAATTTCTAATTTGATACTTGATATTGTAAGTGTAAGAAATAACTTATTATTTGATAAAGTATACACTGATCTTAACTACGCTTCTGAAATATTAGAAAGCTTCGGACCGTATAGTATTGATCATAATGAAAAGGTAAATATTAAAGAACATTCACTCCCAACTATATATGCAGGAGAAGAAAGTTTAGTAAATATTGATAAATATATTAACAAAATCGAGTCTGTAACTGGCGCTGTATGTTCCATTTTTGTATTAGATTCTAATAAACTAGTTAGAATAAGTACAAATGTACAAAACAAAAATGAAGATGAATTGGGCACATGCCTAGATTCTTCATCTGAAATATATAATAGAATCACTAATAAGCTATCATATTATGGGAAAACCCCAATAAGAGATTCTTGGTATATTTCTGGTTATATTCCCCTTTATGATAAAAACAATAATGTAATCGGCGCGTTAGGAGTTGGACATGAACAATTAAATGATTACCTTGAAGAAGTAATAAATAAAGTTCAAATTGGAAAAACAGGATATGTGTATATCATAAATTCAGCTGGTGATGTTATCTTCCATCCTAAAATCAAAGGTGAAAACTTATTTGATTATGATTTTACAAAAGAGATTATTGAAAAAAGACTGGTTCAATAGAATATCAATTCCAATCTGTTTGGAAGATGGCTAACTTCACATATTTCAAAGGATGGGACTGGTATATAGTATCAACCGCTAATTATGATGATATAAATTCTTCATCTCAATCTATGTTGTATACAACAACAGCTATAGGTATAGTTGTACTAATTGTAGGTATACTTATTGCCCTCTTTTTAGCTAATACTATTGTTAAACCAATTATGGATTTAAAATCATGTATGGAGAAGGTATCTGAAGGTGACCTCAGTGTTCAAAGCGAAATAGAAAGCACAGACGAAGTAGGTGTACTTTCTAGAAGCTTCAATACCCTTGTAAAGGAAAATAAAAAACTTTTAGTAGCAACACGAGAATATAATATGTTAAAGGTTGAATTTTTCTCAAATATATCTCATGAGTTAAAAACCCCATTAAATATTATATTTACAACAATTCAACTTATTAACTATAAATTTAATAGCGATGAAGAGCTTGATAGACCCAAAATTAATTCTTATCATGATACAATAAAACAAAACTGTTATAGACTATTAAAGTTAGTTAACAATCTAATTGATATTACTAAAATAGATTCAGGATATTTTGAATTAAACCTTGTTAATGTGAATATTGTAGAAGTTATTGAGGATATAACGCTCTCTACAGTTAACTATGTTAAATCAAAATCAAGAAAAATTATTTTTGATACAAATACTGAAGAAAAAATCATGGCAGTAGATCCTGAAATGATGGAAAGAATAATGCTTAATCTAATTTCTAACGCAATTAAGTTCACTAACCCTAATGATACTATAACTGTTACATTAACAGACTTAGGTCATAGGATGAAAATATCTGTTAAAGATACAGGTATAGGAATTGCTCCTGAAAAACAATCAGTTATCTTCAAACGTTTCAGGCAAGTTGACAGACTACTTAACAGAAATCATGAAGGAAGCGGAATTGGTTTATCCCTTGTAGAGTCACTTGTAGAAATGCACGAAGGAACAATAAGCGTTAACAGTAAACTCGGCAAAGGAAGTGAGTTTATCATATCACTACCCGCATCTTTAGTTCCACAGTATAAAAATAATTCCAAAGTAGACGATTCAACTTCTCGTGAAGCAAAAGTTGAGAAAATTCATATTGAATTCTCAGACATATACTCTTAAGCGCACTGAGTTCGATAAAAACAAATGGAAAATTGAAAATTGAAAACGGAAAACGATGGATGGTTCTGACTAAGGTCAGAACCTACATTTTATTGTTCTTTAAAACAATATGTTTTTACTCATTATATCTAATGATATAATATTGTAATATAAATACAATGTTTCATCATAAATGAAACGAGTAAACCTTATTATCCAAGGAACAATATAATTAAAATTTCTCGAAGAGAAATGTCCCTCGTTTTCCGTTTTCCACTTTCCACTTTCAACTATGTTTTACCATTCACTATACCCTGACAGTATTCAAACGGAGGAAATAAAATAATGTCCAAAAAAATTCTAATAGTGGAGCCTTTTTACTCCGGCTCACATGCCTCATGGGCTAATCAATTTAAGGAACTTAGTTCTCATAATATAGAAATCTTAAGTATGAAGGGTCAGTTTTGGAAATGGCGTATGTACGGTGGTGCTGTGACACTTGCTGAAGAATTTTTAGCTGGGGAATATTCTCCTGATATAATTCTTTCTACTGATATGCTTGATCTTACAACTTTTTTATCCTTAATAAGACACAAGTTATCCTCTCATGTGAAGATTGCTGTTTATTTTCATGAGAATCAACTTACTTATCCATGGAAGAATGATAGTGTGGATAAAAAACTTAATAGAGATATTAATTATGGGTTTATGAATTATACAACTGCACTTGCTGCTGATTATGTGTTATTTAACTCATGTTACAATATGAATTCCTTCTATGATGAGTTATATAATATGTTAAAAAGAATGCCAGATTACAGACTAAATGATACAGTTGAAAAATTAAAAAATAAATCATCTGTTCTTCCAATAGGAATGCATCTTTCAAAGCTTGATACCGTATCAGATGATATTTACAAGGACGATACTCCTTTAATTTTATGGAATCATAGATGGGAGTTTGATAAGAATCCTGATGACTTTTTCAATGCTTTATTCATTTTAAAAGAAAGAGGCTTAAAATTCAAAGTAGCTGTACTTGGTGAGAACTATAAAAATTCTCCTCCTATTTTTAAAAAAGCATTCTCTGTTTTGAAAGATGAAATTGTAGCCTCTGGATTCATGAGTGTAGAAGAGTATCGTTCATGGGTAAAGGCTTCTGATATTATTCCTGTCACTTCAAATCATGACTTCTTTGGGATAAGTGTTATGGAGGGTGTATACAGTGGTTGCTATCCAATTCTTGCAAAAAGATTAACTTACCCTGATTTATATGATTATCATAATAATCCTGAGATTTTTTATGAGACTTTTGATGAACTTGTAGAAAAACTAGCTTATGCTATTGAGAACATTGATTATATACGTAAGAAAGACTTTAAATATCTAACTGTTGATTATGATTGGAAGAATTTAATTTGTAAGTATGATGAAGTTTTTGATAGATTATAAAAACATAACCCCAGGGGTATTTTCCTCTGGGGTCAGATTTTACAAACCTTCTAATATCTCATTACAATATTTATTCCTACAAACAACATAATAAATAAATTGGAATATCATATATGCTACTGCAACTATTCCATTATAACCTATTCCTATCAAAATCTGATCAGATTCCCTAAAGAGTATCACAGTAAATATCAATGCAGTTATATTTCCTATTACAGGTGTAATGAAAAATAATATTTTGAGTTCGCTACTTATTGATTTTCTTATTTCTTCAGTGGTCATTCCAATTCTATATAACTTTTTAAATTTCTCTTTATCATTTTCAACTCCAGAGTATAACTTCAAAAAAAGAGCTACTGATGATGCTATTGTAAAAAAGATTCCTATAAATGAGAATGTGTATAAAACAACAGTAGTTTGCTGTCTTTTCAAATTATAATCTTTAATTCTTGAAGCTACATGTAATATTCTTTCTTCTATTTCTTCTATCTTGAAAATTTTCTCCTTAAATCTACTATTATTTGTTTTAAAATATTCCTGAATCTTCTCTACAGCTACTTTGCTTTTTTTCCAGTTGTTCAAATTATATAACTTCATATTAGCAATATACACACTTGATTTTTCTCCCTTTATTCTTTCATAGTCTTTATTATTCAATATAATAATTGTACCGTATCCATATTTCATGTTATTAAATAATGTTTCATATACTATATTTTCATTTTGAAAAGTATAATTATTGTTATTAAACCTTAAGAATATCTCTCTAGCGTTTATTCTATTATTATCTTTTTCTTTATTGCTTAGAGTATTATTTTGATTGATTCCAATATATTTACCTCTCTCAACATGTATATTTGTATTAAAAACTTTATTTATGATTTCGTCTGAAAATAATTTTTCATCCTCATAACCGTAATAATAATATAAAAATTCAACTTCTTTTTTCTCTGTAATAGTTACTCCCTCTTCACTAAAAAACTTATTAATAGTATCTTCATCAATATTGTTTTTACCTTGCATCTCTACATAGGCAATATGATATGGATTATCCTTTGTAGTTGATTCTTCTAATGTTCCCATAAGATATAGTAGGAATCCTACATAAAAAATAACCACTGTCACAAGCAATGATATTACAAAAATTATTTTCTTGGTTTCTTTAAACTTACTTTGCAAACTTTTCAGTTCTAGTAATCTATTTAAAAATATTTTTTTATTCTTCTTACACAGCTTGATTAACATTCCTCCAAGATTAGATATTATAAAGTAATTTCCAATGAATATAGTTATCATTCCTGTAAACACAGCTTTTTTATGGTATTGATCTTCCATTTCACTTAATACATAGCACACTCCTAAGAATGCAAATATTACAATCAATACTCCTAAAATAAACATTTGAGGCTTCGCTACTTTTATTGGACTTATTCTCTCTATTTTAAGTAATTTTAATAAGTCAAACTTCAGAGTAGAAAGCATAGTAATAACTAGGTTAATTAAATTTATAGCTAAAAAAATGCCTATAGGATATAAAAAATTTTCATAGCCTATGTCCATTGGAATATTCTTTATCCCTAATGCTTTTGTAATTATTAAATAAAAGATTCTGGAAAACACACTTCCTGATATTATCCCCAAAGTTAATGTTGATATTATCATAATAATATTCTCATAGAGTATTACCTTTCTGATATCCTTAATAAGCATACCCAAACTCATATATACTCCAAATTCCTTTTTTCTTCCCCTAATAAACGTTGAGTGAGCATAACTTATAAAAACTATTGAGAATATTATTAGCGCTGCACTAGATACAATCATTCCATCTAGTGCACCTGATTCTAATATGCTATTTCCCTTTAATTTTTCGTTAAAAATCAAGGTTGAATAAATAAAAAGTATCATAACAATAAACACATTACATAAAAAATATGTATTATACTTATGAAAATTCCCTTTAGCTCCCTTTAAAACTAAATCCTTAAAAGTCATATCCCTCACCCCCAAGAACGACAAGACAATTAAATATACTATTTAGAAATTCTCTTCTGTTCCCTTTATTTATTATTTCACTATGAAGCTTTCCATCTTTTATGAATATAATTTTCTTAGCATAACTAGCAGCTATTGGATCATGGGTTACCATTAAAATTGTACTATTTAGTTCTTCATTCATTTTACTAAAACACTTCATTATATTCTTTGAATTTTTCGAATCTAGATTCCCTGTTGGTTCATCCGCAAATATTATAGATGGTTCGTTAATAACAGCTCTTGCAATAGCTATTCTTTGTTGCTCTCCTCCTGAAATATTGTATGGGTATTTTCTAGATAACTCATATATCCCAAACAACTCCATAACACGTATTAATCTTGAATCTATCTCTTCTGGTGTTTTTTTCTCTAAAACTAAAGGAACAATAATATTTTCACTTAAAGTTAAATTATCTAAGAGATTATAGTCTTGAAAAACGAAACCTAATTCTTCTCTTCTAAATAATGCAAGCTCATTTTTGCTCATTTCACTTATATTCTTATTATTTATAGTGATCTTTCCTGAACTTGCTTTATCAATTCCACTTAATAGATTTAATAGAGTAGTTTTACCGCTCCCTGATGGCCCCATAATAGCAATAAACTCACCCTCTTCAACCTGAAAACTTATTCCATTCAATGCTTTAGTGTTTACCTGGTCATATTTATCACCATATATTTTAGTTATATTTTCACAATTTAATTTACTCACATGAATCACTCCCTTTCAAAACAATTTTAAGTCATTTTTCCAATTATAAATATCTACTTATCTTAAAATAACTCTACAATTTTGAAAGATATCGCATTCTAACTTCTGTTCCTTCATCTACTTGTGATTCTATTTTTATTTCATGTCCTAATTTTGAGCTTATTTCCTTACAAATATAGAGACCAATTCCAGTGGAATTTCTAACCTTTCTACCGTTATGACCTGTAAAGAATGGTCTAAATACTCTATCTTTATCATATTCAGGTATACCTATCCCCTCATCTTTAATTGATAAATACGTATACTTTTCCTCACACCATACTTTAAAATATATCTTCTTTCCTTTATTAATATCCTTACTTTTACCTCCTGAATATTTAATAGCATTTGAAATAATCTGCTCAATTAAAACTTCATTCCATCGCTTGTCTGATATGACTTTAAACTCTTTTTCATTCTCACTCATAACAGGGAACACATTGTTGTATAAAAATTGAGACTTCATTTTATTGATACAACTCTTAACACTCCCTATCAACTCTATCTCCGCTAATTCAAAATCTTGCTCAAAACTTCCTAATCTTATGAACTCTAATGCTTGTCCAACAGAGGTATGTAATACCATAGCTTCGTTTTCAATATTTTTAAATTCATTTTGATTTTCAGGTTCTTTTAAAACATTTTCTTGAGCTATCATTAATATGACAGAAATATTATTTTTCAACTTATGCATCCACTGTGATAATAAGGCTATCTTTTCCTCATAAATAGATTCCTTTGCACATAGCCTTTCACTTAATTTTCTCTGCTTATCCTTTAGTAAACTAATAATCCTTTTATGTTCTTTGCTTCTAACTCTAATTTTAATATCTGAGAACCCCTGTTGATTCCTTATATTTTCAATAGATATATTAAATTGATAATATTTATATCCTTCAACAATTAAAAAGCTACCTAAGAAAAACAGTGCTAGTATTAATGGATATACTATTTCTTTTGAGTAACCAGTTATCAAAGTGTAGAAAAATATAATACTTAAGGTATTAATCATATATAAAATTATAATACTCATCTTGTCTTTTATAAAATCAACTATAATCCTCTTATTCATTGCTTGCTCCCTCTAAAGAAGAACTATCAAACATATATCCTACTCCTCTTTTTGCTCTTATTGAATCAATTATTCCAATCTCTTTAAGTCTATTTCTTATTCTTGCAATATTTACACTAAGAGTATTTTCCTCAACAAATGTTGACTCATCCCACAACTCATTAAACAAAACTTCTCTACCAACAACTTTATCAATATTATCAATTAATCTTTTCAGAAGTTTAAATTCATTTTTACTCAACTCAACTGCCTTACCATTATAATTAGCTGTAAAACTATTTGGATTCAATTGTATTCCATTTTCCTGTATTTCTGTTTCAACTTTTTCTTCTATTAAGGAATATTCTCCGTAAGCTCTTCTCAATATAGCCTTCACCTTACTCATAAGTATCTCTAGTTTAAAAGGTTTTATTATATAATCATCAGCTCCAAGTTCTATAGCTAATATTTGATCCATCTCTGTATCCCTTGCAGAAATCATTAATACTGGTATTCTGGATTTAGTACGAATTTCTCTACATATATGATATCCATCTTGATATGGCAAATTAATATCTAAAAGAATTAAATGAGGCTCAAAAGTCTCTATCTGTTTCTGTACATTCATGAAATCCTCTATTTCTTTAACAACAAAATTATATTTTTTCATATGGTTCATTATTAGAGAACTCAACATACTATCATCTTCAATAATCATAATTTTGTACACTTTTGTTAATCCTCCTTTTTCCATCTTTTATAATTATATCATATCCTCCCTAATCTAAACCCCAGGGGAAAATACCCCTGGGGTTATGTTCTACATATTCACAATTTTATTTTCGTATTCTGTCCATTCTTCAATTGCCTTTTCTAATTCTTTATTCAACTCTTCCTTTTGAATATGAAGTTCATTAAGCTCCACGTAATCATCTCCTATAGAATTCATCTTTTCATCAAGCTTGCTTATCTCTTCCTCTAAGACTGCTATTCTATTTTCCAGCTTAGTTACTTCTTTCTGAAGCTTTTTGTTCTCATCTACTGTTTTTTCTCTTTTAACCTTTTCTTTTTTCACTTTTGGTTGTTCTACTACTTCTTCCTTACTCTTAATTTTTTCTTTCTTATAGAAATCATAATTCCCTTCATATTTTACAAATTCATTATTGTCAATCTCAATAATTCTATTGCTCATTTTATTTATGAAATATCTATCATGTGATATAAAGAAGATAGTTCCTTTAAATTCTTCTAGAGCATTTTCTAAAGTCTCAATAGATTCTATATCAAGATGATTAGTAGGCTCATCCAGTATCAATAGATTTATATCTTCATATAGCAATTTACTTAATTTAAGTCTAACTCTCTCTCCACCTGATAAATGCTTAACTTTCTTATATGCCTCTCCTCCGAAGAACATAAATTTAGATAAGAATTCTCTTGCTTTTCCTTCAAGTATGTTTATATCTTCTCTGAAACATTCAACTACTGTTAATTCCTCATTATTAAAAGAAATATTTTGTGGTAGATAAGCAACTTTTACATTCTCCCCTATCTTCACCGTTCCTCCATCTGCTACTTCTTCTCCTAACAATATTTTTAAGAAGGTTGTTTTACCACTTCCATTTGCTCCTATAAGTGCAGCTCTATCCTGATATTGAATAAGCATATCTGAATTCTTAAAAAGAACCTTATCTTCAAACCCTTTACTTAATTCTTTTGCAACAATAACCTCTTTACCCGATCGTTCAGTTGAATTGAAATTCATCTTCATGTTCTGTTTCTCAAACTTTGGTTTCTCTATTCTCTCCATCTTATCAAGTTTAATTTGTATACTTGCTGCTCTCCTAAAGAACTTATTATTATCAGCTCTAATAGCCCAATCTCTTAAATCTTTCACTGTTTTTTCCATAGATTTTATCTTTTTCTGCTGTTCCTTAAACTGATGGAATTGCTGAAGCATATCCTCTTCTTTCTGTTTTACGAAATCAGAATAATTCCCCTTATATGTCTTACATTCCATATCCTCAATCTCAATTATCTTGCTAACAGTATTATCTAAGAAATATCTATCATGGGATACAATTATAACTATCCCTCTATAGTTCTTTATATAATTTTCAAGCCATTCTGCCGATTCCATATCAAGGTGATTTGTAGGCTCATCCAGAAGTAATATATCAGGAGTTTCAAGTAGTATCTTACCTAGTATTACCGTTGTTTTCTCCCCTCCACTTAACACCTTAAATTCTTTGTTCAAGAAGGTTTCTTCAAGTTTTAATCCCTTACATACTCTGCTCATCTTTTCTTCTTTTTCATATCCACCTTTTGCTTCATAAGCCTGCTGCAGATAACTATATCTTTTCAAAGTTCTTTCTAACTCTTCCCCTGTTAACGAAGCCATTTCATTTTCTAATGATTTCATCTCACCTTCTATTTCTATCAACTCTTCAAAAGATATATTCAGAATATCTCTAACAGTATAGTTTTCAGGATACTTGTGAACTTGTTCAAGATACCCTATGCTCTTCCCTCTAGGTATGCACATCCACCCGTCATCATGTCTAGTCATTTCCTCAATTCCAGATATCATCTTCAAGACAGTGGTTTTCCCGCATCCATTTGCACCTACTATTCCAACTCTCTCGTTATCATAGATGTTAAATGATAAATTTTGAAAAACCAATGTAGCATCTAGATATTTTTTTATGTTATTAAATGATAATTCTACCATATTATTCACTCTCCTATTTATGTATTCTAATGCTATCAATGATTATTTCCCTATTGTTCTTTGATATTTATTCTTTACAATATAAAAAGGCTGCAAGAAGATTCTCTTCTTACAGCCTAAAATTCAAAGTAAAATTATTATAATAAGATTTAAATATACACCAATATAAACCTATGCCAATTTCATTACAGCATAAATCCTTAAATCTTATTAAATATTACTATTTTAGTATTGCAAGTTATCTTCCAAATTACTAATTTCATAAAGAGCATACCAAATAAACCTCTTCCCCATTTTAGGAAAGAAAAACTCTATGTGAAATAATCATTAATTTATTTAGGTTTATCTATAAACCTTTTTTAATAAAATTAATAAGTTTAGTAATTTGATGGTCTCATAACTTGTATACCTCCATAGTTTTCATAAATATTATCTTATAAGATTGTACCATAATATTACATCAAATACAAGATTAGCTTCAATCCACGTTAAATGTTAATAAAAGGTATCATTCTAGTTTGATATTCTAACCTCTCCTGATCTAACTCTTCAATTCCATAGGCTTCTATAAACGCCCTCTTCTCATCTTCATCTTTAAAATAATAGAATAGTATTGCTATATCATAATATGGATCTCCAATATCACAGAATGCCCAATCAAGGATAGAAGTTATTTTTCCATCATACCATAAGAAATTCTTAGGTCTATAGTCTCCATGAATAAGAGTTGCTTGTCCATTCAAACTTTTATTTTCCTTTAACCACTCTAATTCTGTTTTTGGATCTATCATTTCACCATCCACTTCAAAATCATAAATATCTATAGTTTTATTATTAAAATGAGTTTCTGCGAAATAAAGTTGATCATTGATTACTTTATCATATGGATAATGATTTATTTTTATATTATGAATCTTAGTTAACTCTTTAGCCATCTCTCTTATCATATATAGCCTTTCTTCCTTATCTTCTGTTGTGAAGAATAATTTATTTAACGGTGTTCCGTTGCTGCATTCTCTTAAAAGATAATAAAACTCTTCTTTCTGAAAAAAGTCATATACTTTCGGTACTGGTACATCAGCATTTTTAAGAGATTTCATAGCTAGATATTCAGCATAAAGCTCTTTACCTCTATATTCACCTTTTGCTATCTTTAATAAAAACTTTCCTAACTCTGATTCAATTATCATAACTAAACTACACATACCCTGCTGAGGATATGATACATTTTTGATATCCCCAACCTTATTTAGAATTTCTTCTGGCAAATCCACCTTATCTTCTGGTTTCATATTTTTTATTTCTTCAACCTTTATAAACTCTGTTATATTTTCTATTCTTGGTTTAATGTTTATCATATTTTCATCCCCCAAAATTCTACCCCATGGAATACCCCAGGGGTTATCTTTACATTTCCATCGCTTTCTTTATCTTACTAACTATCACATCAATAACCCTCTGTGGAGATATTACCTTTACAAATGGACCAAGAGCTATTAGTTTTCTAATAACATCATCCTCTTCAAAAGTATAGTAATTAAGTTTAATCTCATATTTGTTTTCTCCTAAAGTCCTTGAACTTCTCTCAAAGCCTGAAAAACACATGAAACATCTTTCCATAGCTGCTCTCTCATCAGTAACTTCTAATATTATAGGTTCTTTTGCATATTTCTTTTCTTTTAGTAACTTAAAAACTTCTTCTCTATCAATATTAGGCTTCATATCATGAACTAGTTCTAACTGTTCTATGGTATGAAGATTTACCATAATAGGTCTATTTTCTTCTAGTGAGTACATTGATACTCTAAATCTATCATCTCTTAAAGAGTATTCTATTCTTATTGGGAGTGATAGTTTATTCTCGTATCTATTTCCCCATTTATCCACGTTGCTATATCTTATAGGCTTATTCTCTACTATACCTTTTAAGATTGTATGAAAGTCATCATGAAACTTTGAGTAATCAATACTTATATCATTATTTGCTGTATAAGTTCTCTCAATCATATTGATATTACCTATACAATTTACATCACTTAATGACTGCTCTAATTTTTGAACAAGTGACTCCCCTAATAGTACCTTCACCATAGGCTCATCAATTAATCTTTTGATCCACTGTTTTTCTACTACAGTTAACCTGACAGGAAGAATTTGATCTGGTTCATGATTAATTACTGGATAAAAAAGCTCATCATTCGCCATTAGAAGATTGAAGTTTTCATCTTGATTATACTCGTTCAATAGTAGCCCTTTAAAGGTTTTGAAATCTTTACCAATGACCTTCTCATCATATTCTCCATCTTCTATAAGTTTTATCACTTCTTCTTTACTAAGGCCTTCCTTCGCTAAACTTAAAATAAGGAATATCAAACGAAAATACCTGTTTTTACACTCATGAAATAACTCCATAATTGTTCAGCATCTCCTTCCAATCATCTTTTAACCTTTTATCTAACCATTTAGGTGAAATTACTTTTATGTTCCCTGAAAAACTTCTAAGCCAAGGTACCATCTCACTGCAATCATTCACCTTCTTTTGAATCAAATACTCTTCATTAGCTACATTATCTATGGTACATTCCCCTAGTTCATTTTTTATCTTTTCCAATATGTATTTCTCTTTAGACTCATCTATAATTACCTTGAGTATTAATGTGTCATGACCATCAACATTATTACAAGGAACACTTGACCAACTATGTTTCATGCACTCAATATATCTTTCTTGAAGTTCTGTGGGGTCATATTTTTCTTTATGAATAGTGACTTCCTCAACCCTGTCTAAACGAGAAGATATGCATCTTCCATTTTCATTAAAACTTATAAGATAAAATCTTCCGCAATTCACATCATACCTAAGCTTAAAAGGTTTAATAACCTCTCTGGATTTTAATCGTCTTCCTGCTTTTGAGGTACTATGGCTAATTAAATTTCTATTTTTTATGGCCTTCATAAATTTCCAAAGAATCTCTTCATCAATCAAAGGATGAAAATGTAGATTTTTATACTGAAAACAATCATCATACTCCTCATTAATTCCCCTCTCATGACTCATATAATCCTTTAATGTTTCTTCGCAATAATATCCACTTATTGTTGGAAATAAAATATTCTTATAAAGAGACACAACAAAAATCAATTTTCTCAATTCATCATTAGTAAGCTCTTTTAAAATATCATCATTAATACTATAGGCTTTGCTCCTACCTTTTTTCTCATATTTTAAAATCTCCAAAGAGTTTGTTAATTCATTTAACTTTCTCTGTACTGTCTTACTACTAATATTATCATATGAGATTAATCCTTCTTGAATTAAAAAATCCTCAATTTCTAAAAAGGTAGCAGGTTTATTAATTTTTTTTAGAGCCATTAATAGATAAAAGTGTAATATAAGATCTGTTTTAGTGAAGCTCTTACTCTGATAGGTACCAACCAAGAAATTTTGTGTATTACTAATAGAATCATAACTAAGACTTAAAAGTTTGTTTCTTCCTTCCCAATCACTTCTTATGAATTCCTTCTCAATATATTGCTGTATTCTTCTTATTTCATAACTTACTTTTCTAGAGCTAACTGAACTCTTATTCTCTAAATCCTCCCTGGAAAAACAACCATAGAGAAAAATATCTCTTAATATGCAGCGTATATTATCATAGTGTTTTATAAAATCACTGAACATAAATCCACCCCTAACTAATACACTATTCCTTACCATTATATACCATGAATTATCAAATTTCATCTATATACCAACATAAGAAAACAAATGCAAAAACAAATGCAAAAACAAATGTATAATGTATAATTGATAATGTATAATGAAGGATGCTTCTGACTAAGGTCAGAAGCTACATTTTATTGTTCTTTAGCACAAGAGATTTTTACTCATTTTATCTTTAGATAAAATATTGTACTAAAAATACAATGTTTCATATAAATGAAACGAGTAAACCTCTATTGTTTCATAACAAATAAAATGTAGTTTCTGCTCATAGAGCAGAAACATCCATCATTCTACATTATACATTCTACATTATCCATTTCCTTTAAGATCCTGCTTTAAAATTATATATAGGCTTAATCACCTCTACAATATCAACTGTATCCTGTATGTTATTCACTATTTCTTCCATAGGCTTATATACCATTGGAGCTTCGTCTAAGGTTGCCATACTGACTGAAGTTGTATATATTCCTTTCATAGACTCTTTGAATTCTTCTAAGTTTACAGTTTCTTTTGCCTTTGACCTGCTCATCAATCTTCCTGCACCATGAGGAGCAGAGTTGTTCCAGTCTTCATTTCCTTTTCCAATACATATCAAGCTTCCATCTCTCATATTAATTGGAATCAGAACTTTCTCTCCTTTGTATGCAGATATACTTCCTTTTCTTATTATGTTATCTTCAAAGTTAATGTAATTATGTGTAGTATTAAAATATTCGAATCTTTTTAGTTCTCTTCCAAGTAATTTTTTTAATATTATATCTGCCATTGTTTCTCTATTTAATTCTGCGTACTCTTGACATATGTTCATATCATGCAAATATTTTTCTCTGAATTCCCCGGTTAAATAACATAATTGCTTAGGATATTCAGGTTGAAGTTCATCATACTTTTTCTTTAATTCCTTTAGAACTTTTTGTAATTCTTTTCTTCTTCCAGCCTTCTTATACTCCTGAATCAATTCCTCTCTCTCTTTGTAATATGATTCTTTTCCGCTGCATAAGTCAACTGCTAAATCCTGATAATACTTTGCAACTTGTGTACCAAGATTTCTACTTCCAGAGTGTATAACAAGATAATTTTTTCCCTTTGAGTCTTTTCCAACTTCTATGAAGTGATTTCCTCCCCCTAATGTCCCAATACTTCTCTCAAGTCTCTTTGTATCCTTTAAGTCTCTGTAGCAGTATAAATTCTGTAATTTTTCAAATCTTACAATCCTTCCTTCATGTGTACTCTTTCCTGAAGGGATATGCTTTCTAATTATCTCATCAAGTTTTTTTAAATCTAACTCTGTATCTCCTAATTCAACAGTAAGCATACCGCACCCAATATCAACTCCAACAATATTGGGAATTACCTTATCACCTAAATCTGCTGTAAATCCAATAACACATCCTACTCCCACGTGAGTATCTGGCATTATTCTTACTTTACACCCTTTAGTAAATGGTAAATCACATAGTCTTTTTAATTGATTTATAGCCTCTTCTTCTATATTATTAGTGAATACCTTTGCTTCACTAAACTGTCCTTGTACTTTAATCATAGTTTCCTCCATTATTCAAAGTGATACTTTTCTATCTTCTCTTTTAAACTTTCTGTTCCCTTCTCCGCTTTGTGTATAAATTCCAACACTTTTTCATTCCATCCAGCTATTATATTGACTTTCTCTCCATGGAACTGCTGTGTTCCATATCCTTGTAAATCTATAGCATGAATCCACACATCTGGATTAACCTTCTTTTTGTATTGTTCAACATAATATTGACATGTATTATATCCACTATTAATTTCATTATCTGAAAGAATTATTATTCTGTCTACAAAAATATTATTATCAAGGAGATATCTTATAGGTAGTGTTATATTTGTTCCACCACCGTTTATGGGAATTGAATTTGCATTTGCTATTATTCCATTACGAGTTGAAATAGGATTTGAGTATAGATGTGTATCAAAGGTAGTTGTAATTGTTTCTTCACAAATATGATTTGCAATTGCCATCATTAGTACAGCAATCTCAGCGCATGAAATATCACTTTTTCCACTCATGCAGCAACTCATTGAACCAGATACATCTGCTGAAATCATAGTTTTCCCTTTTAGTGTTTCAATATTCTTTGTAGAATACTCTATAGCCTTCTCTAGAGTATCATACACCTTTGATGTTCCAAGTCCTTCATTTCTCAAAACATTATATGCTGAATAATATCTGAAAGGTAGCTGTTTACTTTTTCTAACTCTGTTTTCATCACTTAAGAAATTATATATATCTTCTAAATTATTTGGCTGAGCTTTAATTATATTCCTAAGATTACGTAAAGCAGCCATATAACCTAATCTTTTTTCAGCTATCAACTCTTCCCATGTCTCTTTATTATTTCCTTTAGTTGATAGTTCCACTTCCCAGGTTACTAGTGTTTTTAACTTATCCTCTAAAACTCTTTTGAACATATGGTTCTGTTCTTCTGTTTTAGCCTTTGGATGAGTAAGGCATAATAGATCCTTTAATCTTACATCTTTTTTTCTATTATACTTAGCAAGTGAATACTCATCAAAAGTGATAAATGCATCAGCTATTCCTTTTTTCATGGAATTAGGAATAGGCTTACCATAATTACTTAAAGTATAGCTTACTATCTCAGTCATATCATCTACTCTCTGAACAACTTCTGTTATTGCTCTTCTCACATACTGCTTTCCTTCCTCTGACTGTGCAAGTTCTCCTATAAGTACATGTGAAATACTTCTTAGATACATTTCTTTTCTAGCATATATTGCAAGGTTAGCCACAAACTTAGCATCCTTTTTAATCATCTTTCTTATATCTTCTAATATTTCTTCTGAGTTATCTCCATAAAACTTGCTCTCATTAAAGAAACTTGTTAATATTGCCATAATTAATCTATCTTTTATATCCATACTATAGGCAAGATGCCCTGATCTATTCATTTTTAAAGTTCCACTCTTATTAGAATTAAATTTACTCATCTAACCACCTCCATGGTAAAAAATAAAAATAGGGAGAAAAGCGAAAAGTGTGTTTTTATTCTCAATTTGAAGTAACACTTTTCTGCACTGCCCTATAGGTCGGCTTTAAAATAATCAATATAGAGAGAAAAGCTATTTAAGTATTAGAACACTTTGTAATTTTTAGTGTTCTATCAGTCTTACTTTGTACTAATATTTAGTATAAAGTAAAACTCTAACTAACAATCCTTAATTTTATAATCGAAGTAACTTAAATATACACTGCTCTATATTAATTATCTAAATAATAAAGATTAAAGAATAGGGAGGAAATCGAAAAGTGTTTAATTTCAGTCTGATCGAAGTAACACTTTTCTCCACTGCCCTATTGATTATTTCTTTCTCCTTACAATACTAATTATAGTTTTATTAGTTATGATTTTACAGACAAAAACTTTGCAATATTAACCTAATTAAGAAATAAAAGAGCATGAAAAAAAGCAAATTCAAGTTATGTTGAATTTGCTCTTAAATGATCTATTAAGATTTTATATTTCTATGATAGCTTGCTACTATGAACCTAAAATATTTACGAAGACCCTTCCAACTATAGAATGCTACTATTGCTAAAATAATTGCAATTGGTGCACCATAGAGAAGGCTCATACTCAATGGCACTTGCTTTCCAGCCCAATAAGACATATGAATCATTGACTCACCAATACCAAAGGTTCGCAGTATACTTGCAATAATTGTTAATATTGATGCTAACCCAAAACCTATTGAGATAGCCCCTAAAACAGGAACTACAAAAATACTAGTGAAACCTGTAAAAATGAAAAATGGTATAGCTTTAAAAGTATTATTATTTTGAATATAATAGTCACCTATATATGTTTTAGCTAACACTTTAGGATCTCCCATTTTTGCAAGTACAACACTTTCCTTTTCACCTGCAGATACTGCATTACTAATATGATGTTCAATTTCCATTACTATATCTTCTCTTTGATTCTTTGGTAACCTTTTTAAGTTTTCATCAAATTTTTCGATGAAAGTATTTCTATCCATTATTACTCTCCCCCCTTAATTCCATAATACTGAGTCTTAATTACGTAATCACTCCATTACCCCATTTACTTAACTCATATGTAAATAATTGTATAATATAGTATTTCTTTTCACAAGCTATTGTATTATAAGTTCACATTTTTTTAATTATTTATTGTAATCTAAATTTAAGTAATCTAATAAACATCAACTATGGATTTGTAAGTTATATATTAATTGTATGAATAGTACATCTTCTAAAGTGATAAACTATATTGAAAATAGTTAGAAGGAAGGTAATGATATGACAATTGCAGTAGAGCATGTTAATAAATTAATTCATGAAAATTCTCCTTATTTGTTACAGCATGCCCATAATCCAGTAAACTGGTATCCATGGTGTGAAGAAGCTTTTGTAAAGGCACAGCAGGAAGACAAGCCGATTTTTTTAAGTATTGGCTATAGCACATGTCATTGGTGTCATGTTATGGAGAAAGAGTCCTTTGAAGATGAAGAAGTAGCTGAGATATTAAATAAAAATTATATAAGTATTAAAGTTGATCGTGAAGAAAGACCAGATATAGACAGTGTATATATGAAGTTCTGTCAAGCATATTCTGGAAGCGGCGGTTGGCCTCTTTCAATACTTATGACCCCTGATAAAAAACCTTTCTTTGCAGCAACTTATATTCCTAAGCACAGTAAGTACGGCCTTGCTGGATTTGTAGAATTACTTGAGTCTATTAAGGAAACTTGGGAATTTAAAAAGGAAGAGGTTTTAAATGCAGGTAATAGCGCACAGGATGCTTTAAGAAGAAGTGAAAAGCTAGATATTAAAGCTGTTGATGAAGATAAATTTATAGATTCAGTTATGAGGAATCTATATACTATAGCTGACTTTAAATATGGCGGCTTTGGTGATAAGCCGAAATTCCCTGCTCCACACAATCTTTTATTTTTATTAAGGTATTGGAAAAAAAGTAATAATGAGAATCTGCTAAAACACGTAGAAAAGACTCTTGAGTCAATGTATAGAGGTGGAATTTATGATCATATAGGCTTTGGATTCTCAAGATATTCAGTAGATGAAAAATGGCTGGTACCTCACTTTGAAAAAATGCTCTATGATAATGCCCTTTTATCCTATACATATTGTGAGGCATATGAAGCAACTAAAGATCCTCTTTACAAGAAATTTACTGAGGATATCTTCACCTATATTCTTAGAGATATGACTTCTCCTGATGGAGGTTTCTATTCTGCCGAAGATGCAGACTCTGAAGGTGTTGAAGGAAAGTTTTATGTTTTTTCTCCTGATGAGGTTAAAAGTGCTTTAGGTGAAGAAGATGGTGAAAGATATTGCAAGCTTTATGATATAACTGAAAAAGGTAATTTTGAAGGAAAGAATATTCCTAACCTTATCAACAGCACAATGTCAGAACTCACTAATCATGAGATAGATAATTTAAGAGAAAAGCTTTATAGATTTAGAGCAAAGAGAGTTCATCCTTTTAAGGATGATAAAATCTTAACTTCATGGAATGGGCTAATGATTGCTTCTCTTGCACATGCTGGAAGAGTATTTCACAATAAGGATTATGTAATTCAGGCTGAAAAAGCAGCAAAATTTATACTAGATAATTTATCAAATCATGAAGGAAGACTTTTTGCAAGATACAGAAATGAAGAGACTATTAATTTAGGCATACTAGATGACTACAGCTTCTTTATATGGGGATTAATCGAGCTTTATCTCTCAAACTTTAAAACTCTTTATCTGGAAAAGGCTATTACATTAACAGATAAAATGCTTGAACTTTTCTGGGATGAAGATAGCCACGGTTTCTTCCTGTATGGAAAAGATAGTGAAGAACTTATAGTAAGACCTAAAGAACTATATGATGGTGCTATACCGTCTGGAAATAGCGCTGCAGTATACACACTGCTACAGCTATATAAAATAACAGGAATTGATAAATATTTAGATATATCAGAGGAATTTTTTAAAGCCTTTGGAGGTAAAGCAGAAGAAGCTCCTACAGCCTATACTTTTTATGCTTCTTCTTTGATGACAAAAAATACTCCTGGTTCTCAAATTATCTTGTGTGGAGATGTAGAGAATGAAGATATCCAAAATATGCTCAGAGTATGTAATAAAACTTATGATCCATTTAGAATTGTTTTAGTAAATGATGGTGATGAAAAACTTAAATATCTATGCCCTATGTTGAGTGATAAAACTCAAATAGATTGTAAAACAACAGCTTATGTTTGTAAGAACTATTCATGTCAGAAGCCTATTACATGTGCGGATGAACTAGAGAAAATTTTAAGTGAATAAAATTTAATAATTTTAAAATGCTATGGAAAAGAATATGCTAGGTTAAAGATAAATATAATTTACTTATAATTTATTCCACATAAAAAACTGCTAATAAACAACCGTCTATTAGCAGTTTCATATTAAACATTTTACATATTCAAAACATCCATTAACTCATCATGATTTTTGATAACCTCATACTTGCAGAAATCATCATTACCCTTTTTATAAATATTCTGTTTTATCATAATATATCTTTTATAATATTTTATCAGGTTATGAAAATTGAAAAACTGTATTCTAAATTCTTCTGGTACAGAGAGTATTGTATCTTTAATCTCCTCACAAGCATCATTATAATATTCCATAGCTTTGGAGTAATTTTTCTCTTCAAAATAATAATCTCCTAAACTACTGCATACCATTCTATGAATCTTTTTATCTTTAATTTTCATAGATATCTCATAAGCTTCCATAAGTTTTTCTATATTTTTATGTTCATTACATTCACAGGTTATATAATCTATATATATTTTTTTTATTCTTATATGTTCTTGTTCTATTTTTAAGTATTTATAATCATCTATTAGCTTAAGAGCAATTTCTTTATTTCCACTACAAATCATCTCTAAAGCAACCTCATATACTATGTTCAGTATTATATCACTGCTTGTATATTTTGATAGCATATATTTAATTGCTTGTATGGAATTTAATATCTCCCTTTTATTTTTTGCTTCCTTAAGCTTTATGAACTCAAAAACAATTCCAGTGTCCCATTTCCCTATGGTTTCATCATTGCCTAATATAGTTAAAGCTTGTTTAATATTTTTCTTAGCTTGATTAATATCCCCGAATTCTAGAAATAAATTTGCTGTAGCTCTATAATACCATGCTGAAAATAACCCTTGATTAGGATAAACTTTAAGTTCCTCTGTAGATATTTTAAAATACTCATAAGCTTTAGGGTAGTTTTTCATTTTTAAATATACATTGATTAAAAATACATATTCATAAAATAAATAATTCTGCATATGTATTTTTTTAGCTTTCTCCATAGCCTCCTTACCATAATAAAGAGCCTCTTCATATCTGCAGCTTCTTAAATAAACTTCTCCAATATTACTGTTTCCAAACATCTGAAATTCTTCATATCCATACTCTTCACTTAGTTTTATTAAATCCAATAAATATTCCAATGCTTTTTCTTGATTCTGCATTTTTTCAGAGTAAACAACTCCAATATTATTGGTAACCCCTAGTATCCCTCTAGTGAAATTCACTTCTTTAAAACACTCTAGTGATTGATGCAATAACTCTATCTGCTCTTCTACACTGGTTATACTTGAAGTAAGTTTTGATAAAGCGTTTAGAATTCTTCCTTTATAAATAATATACTTATCTCCACAAAGTTTCAGTGCTTGATTCCCTATTTCTCTTGCTTTTATATATTGGTTTTTTAAATAATATATTTTAAGCCAATACATACTAAGGTCCAATTTCCCTTGAGTATAATCTACCTCTTTAAGAAGTTCTTCAACCATGTCTGCATACTCTGTGCTTTTTTCTAATTCACTTTTACTGAAATAAAGTTCTGCAATTTTAATCAATACATCAATTTGAAGTTTTTTATTTTCTAGAAGTACTGCTATTTCATATGCCTTTTGAAAATACTTTAAACTATTATCCAAATCTCCATTTATCTGATACAAGTCCCCAATCTTAATGTTAAATTCAACTATTCTATCATCCTTATCACTTACATTAAATATATTTAGTGCTTTTTTAATATTCTCTATTGCAGATTCTCTATTATTTTCTTGTTCAAATTTTTTTGCTATCTCAATGAAATAATTTATTTTACTCTCTTTTTCACTATCTTTAAGTAATTGTTTCGTTCCTTCTTCACAATTATTTATCATTCTGTCACACCCCTCCTTAGTATATTTCTTTTTTACAAATCAGAAAGTTCGATTCTTAATCTCTCAAGTCTTCCATCTTCAAAATTAGAGTACATTTCTTTTGGCAGTTCTTCTTCTAATATAATCACTGGAATCTGGACTATAAAGTTAGTACCTTTTCCATACTCACTGTCTACTATGATTTTTCCATTATGCATTTCAACCAAAGCTTTTACTAATGACAATCCTATGCCGCTTCCTTCTCTATTCCTAGTAAATGATTTATCCACTTGCCTGAACCTTTGAAAAATAAGTTCCAATTGTTCTTCGTGTATTCCTATACCATCATCCTTAACTGATATATATACATTCTCATCCTTATCACCTATTTCAACTTCAATTTTTCCATTCTCATCTGTGAATTTTAGTGCATTAGACAAAATGTTTAATAATATTCTTTCAATTTTTTCTGCATCACAGGCAATTATTTTTTCTTCAACTTCCTTTTTTAAAGTTATGTTAACTGATTTTATTTTAGCGTTAATGTTTATGGATTCAATTACACCTTCAACAATTTTTACAATATCATAATTATGAAGCTCTAAATGAAAATAACTTGAATCAATTTTAGTCAAATCTATAATATTATTGATAAGTCTCAATAACCTAAAAGCATTTTTCTTCATGGTTTTCATATATTTATCAAGCTTCAGCTGTGAATCTATTATTGTTCCATTTGAAGCATATAGTTCCACAAGCTGCATTGATCCCATTAAAACATTTAATGGTGTTTTAAATTCATGTGATAAATTTGCAAAAAATTCGGTTTTAAGCTTATCATACTCTAATTCTTTTTCCTTTTCCTCTAATTCCTTAGCTTTATTATTAAGTTCTAAATTTTTATTATTTAATTCACATTCTTTATCTAGTAAGTTTTCATTGTTACTATTTGAGTTACTCTTTTTACTTAATATTTTTATAACTAATATAAATAATAAAACCGATATGATTATTCCCATAATCATTAAGACTATAGAAACACTTCTAAATAGTCCAAAAACTCTAGCCATTTCAAAACTGTTTTGATTATTAATTAGAGTTTTTATCTTCCCATCAAAATAAAAAACAATTATAAATGATACGATTAAACTTACAATTGATGTTATCAATGCTATGTAAATAGTTTTACTTTTTTTCATATGTATACCTCTTTAATGATTTTCATCTTAAAAAAGATTCAAATCCTACTTATAATTAATATATTCGTCAAAAAATGTCAAAACCCTTCATAGTATAACTTTTACATATTAATAAATAACAAACTCAGTATTGAATCCCTTCAATACTGAGTTTGTTGACAAAATTACGATATATTGTTTTCACTCTGTTTTCTGTCTTTAGAATTTCTTAATTTTTATCTAATACATATTTCTTATTATCAAACTTATATTTAGCAAAATAATATACATTATCTTTATATATTAAATCTGTATTTGCTAATTCAATGTAACCATTATTATCAGAGTTAGCTATATAAATTCCAAGTAGTATATCTTCATTATTATCTGCTTCAAATAAATCATCTATATGAGTCTTAATTAAAAATTCTTTTCCTTCTCCATTACTTATTGTAGAAAGTTTCCCTTCTAATATAGATTCATATATTATCTCTTCACCTTTTTTTATAACTAAAAATAATTCATTACCATTATCTATAGGAGCAAACCCAGAATTATGTATAACTGCTCTTAAACTAAAGTCTCTATGAGGTTTTATATATGAAGATAATTCAACTTCACCTAACCATAATCTATATCCTAAATGATTCTTTATATATTCAAAACCATTCTGCCCTTTGTATTCTACAGTTTTCCACTGTTCTAATACTTCTTTATTATATCTACTATTCAAATATGTTATATGTAGACTTTCCATCTCCTTAACGGCATTATTGATACTGGAATATTCACTGACCAATGGCATTTCTCCACCATTAACTCCATGTAAAATATTCACTTTAGCCCATTCCAACTCATCTTCTCTAGTGTAGTCTAAATCATCATAAGTTCCCATATCATTATTAGTAGACAATAATGCATCATTATGTAACCCTATTCTCGCTATATCAATGCCAGCATCTGCTGCATCTCTTATAAATCTTGGTCGTCGCACATTGACAACTATATCATGATTCAAATTATCAAGTAATACTGATAATATTTCGTTTCTTAACTTAACTTCCTCTTCATCTCCAGTGAAAAACTTACTACTATGCCACTCTCCCCATGGACCTATGAATCCAGCCTGAACGCTCAAAATAACATCTTTATTTGCATTTAGAACAGGTGCTATTTGCTTTATATGAGTAATAATATTCTCTATAGAGTCAGGGTCTGTGTACTTTGGATTAAATCCATATGCAGCTCTAAACACAATTTGCATATCATTCTTTCGCGCTTCATTTAAGAATTTTTCCAACTCATTTAATTTTTCCTCAGTAATTTTAATATTTAGGTATTTTTTAATATTATATGCACATAGCGCTATTTTAGCATTTTCATTCTTTAATTCTTCAAATCTTTCTTCTTCATGACTATAAATTTGAACATAAAACCCTCTTCCAGGATTAAGTAATTCTTTATTACTATCTTTAAAAGCTAAAGTACTTTTTGGTATATAAAAATACATAATGATACCTGATACTGCAATTATTAATAACAATAAAATAAATAATAAACTCATAGGCTTCCTCATTTTATTCTCCTCTAAACTTTGTGAGATATCTATATGCTCTAACTAAACCACAATATATATTAGGAAAGATATAAAAAACTCTTAATAACATCCTTCTAATTATTGAGATATTTTTTATATTTCCTCCAGTAAATTCTCTAAATTTCTGATTATATTGAATTTTCAACTTATCCATAATTTCTTTATTATAATTCATTTCATATTTAACTCTATAATAGGCAATTTGTATATTAAATAGATATCTGAATTCTGCTAGATAAGTCAACTCATTATTCTCTTCATTTTTAAAAAACTTAATACCTTCTTCTAATGCTTCTAGTTTTTCCAGCCTTTTAATACTATAAGTGCTTCCAGTAATACTATTTGACCGTTGAAGATAATAATATAACTTTGCATCTGTTACCACAACTTTAGTTGATTTATACAATAACTTATAAGTTACAAACTCATCTTCATGATACTTTCCAACTGGATATCTTATATCACAGAATAAATTTCTTCTATATAATTTACCACAAGCAACAATCATACTTGCTTTGCTTTTCTCAACTATTTTTTTTACTGCTTCAATATTAGAGTATACCTTGGTATTGTTGTTACTAAATTCTTTAGTTACTTCCTTATCTTCATACACTATATTATAATCACATATTGAAATATCAGCTTTATTTGTATGCAAATTATTATATAACACTTCTAACATATTTGGATGTATAAAGTCATCACTATCTATAAATGTTATATACTTTCCTTCTGAGGTTTGTATTCCAATATTTCTAGCAGCAGATAAGCCTGAATTTTCTTGATGAATCACTTTTATTCTTGAATCTTTTTCCTTATATTCGTCACATATTCTTCCACTATTATCTGTTGAACCATCATCTACTAAAATCAATTCAAAATCCTTAAATGATTGTTCTAAAATAGAAGAAATACATTTCCTTAAATATCTCTCTACATTATATACTGGGACAACAATGCTTATTTCACTCATATTATTCACCTATCTATAAGTTTTCTTAGTTTTCTGGTACTTCTTCTTAACTTTATTTATAAAACTATCAACTTTAAACTCTTCTTCTATCCTTGGAGGATACATTATTAATTTGTACTCATCGCCACCAGTATCAACAGCTCTAATAGGAAAATCATCTAATTTATTAATTCTTTTTATCTGGTGATTAACTAACCATTTCCTCACAACTTCTATTCCGTCTTTTTTATTCCACCAATTTTTACTTTTACATCTTTCATATAGTATATTTAAGTCTGCATGTAAGAACAATATTTCATGTCTATGTTCTGGCAATAGCTCTCTAAGTTTATTTAATCTTTTATTTTTTAAATCAACAACTTGTCCTTTTATCAGAATAACTTTATCATTATTTCCTTCTACCTTCTCAACTACTCTATCCAGTATTTCATCTCTTCTATAAATAATAGGATCATTTCTATATTGCCCTATATATTTTATAGATTCTTCAATAAAGTTAATCTCTTTATTCTTCCAACCTAATTTTTCTATTATCTTTAAATCATTATTTCCTATCATTTTTCTAATAAAGGTTTCTTTTCCCACTGCACTACTCCCCAATATCCATACAATATTGCTCATTATTTCACCTCCATTTTTTTATTAATCATCTATTTATAATTTTTTTGTAAGTTCTAACAATAATCGTAGATATAACTTGAAACTCTTCTTCTCTCTTTAAAGCAATGAAATAAAATACATTTGGAATAACTAAACATATGGCTACTTTAATTATAAAGGTACTAATTGTAACTTCATTAATGAGACTAACAAATAAGGATGTTATGAATATGCTTATTATAGTTAAAGAAAATCCTTTTATTTGACCTTTCAAGTATATCTTAAGAGAACATCCAAATTTACTTTCCATTAATAATTTTGCTTCATACCAATAGTAAGTTGATAAAGCAGTAATTGAAGTAGCTAACAAAATACCAAACAAACCAAATAATTTACCCATTAATATTGATAAAAATATATTTAGGATTGCAGCAATACTCATAATATACTTAACCTTTTCAAACATTCCTGAAGCCATTCTAAATACCTTTATAGAATTTCTAGTACAAATTAGATAATAGTTAAACACTATTACAATTACTATTTTCCAATGAAGTAAATATTCTTTACCAATCCATAAAGTAATAAAGTCTTGGAACAAAATATATAAACAAGTTGTTGTGAAACCTGAAATCCAGCAATTTATTACCTGTATAATATTAAATATCTTATACTGATTTTCAACCCTTTCTTTAGCAATAAGATTTCCAACACTAGCTGAGATACCTGAATAAAATGTAGTTACTAAGCTTAAAACTCCAACAATTATCAAGTCATAATTTGAGTAATATCCTACCCATACAGTTCCAACTAATATTGAAATTAATATATTATCTGTCCCAGTAAGTAATGATCTAGCAAATCTATAAATAAAAACCTCACCAATCTTGTTCATTATCTTCTGTTTTTCTTTTATATCTAAAATGTTATTTATAGTATTATCCTTTAAAAAAGAATATAATCTATTCACCTTTCTACCTATAAAAAAACTATACAATATATTTTTTCCAAGAAAGATGATTAAATAATGAGTATAATCTTCCGTTAGTAAAAGAAAAATAATTTGAAGTATCAGTGCAATACACTCAAATATAAATTGATATAAGGATACTATATATTTTTTTTGATCTGCTAATATTAGATGTGCTTTATATATATACATATTAGAAATAGTAATGCTAATTAAAAACAATATATAATATACAGATATATTAGTTAGTGCTATTTCTGTGTTTACCATAAATTTAAGTATAGGAATTATTAATACTCCTATGAACATCATAATTACCGACATTATAATATATATATTCTTAAAAAATCTATAAATAGCAGTTATTTTCTCTGTATCTTCCTTACTTATTGGATCATATAAGCTATATACCATAACCGACCCTATACCGAATTCTGCAAATGATAATAGGACAAATATATTAGTAAATAATCCATTAATACCTAAAAACTCTGTTCCTAAAGTCTTAATGAACACTGTCTTCGTTACTAGATTTAAGAATAGAAAGAAAAACTGACTTATAGCTCCCACTACGAAATTTCTTATAGAGTTAACTTCTCTTGATTGCGTATTCATCTACTAATCCAACTTTCTGTAGACATTCCAAAGTACTGGAATCTCTATATTTAACTTTTTACAGTCCTGTTTATATATACTTTAGCTAAAGGATATATGCATATGAAGATTAATGATATGAGCTTATATAGCTTTAATCTAAAAGCTATAATGCACACACTATAGAAGATTATTTCTAAAAAACTGGGTAGCTTTAATAATACTTTAAGGGCTCTTTTATGTGAAAACAAACGTATTATAGACTTATTGTTTGCAAACTCAATAATTGTACTATATATATTATTGAAGGACATCCCCTCTGAAAGTATCTTTTTAAAAATAGTCCAGCAAAATACACGTGCTCCTAGAGGTACAAATAAATCTATATTTTCTTCGTATTTATGCTCAACTATTAAGAAATTATCATAATCATCTATCATCTTTAAAGCCTTCTCAGTTACATCTTCATTTTTATTAGATGTAGATGCTTCATAAATATAATAGTAATATATAGGCTCATTTAATACATAATACTTAGGGTTAAATGAAAAAGCTTTCAAGTTAAACAAAGAATCCTCCATAAAAACTTTTTTTGCTGTATCAAACCTTAGATTATGTTTATTTATAAATGAACTTCTATACAGCTTCCCCCATACATAACCAAAGGAGCTTGATGTCTTAAATAAATTATATCTCTTCTTTTTTTCTTTACACCCATATTTATCTATTTCACCTGAACTATACGCATTTGATGATACTTTAATTTCCTTATCTACCCTGAAGTAATTTCCGCTAACAATATCGAATCTTTCTTTTTCTGCAATAGTTATCAATCTTTCTATAGCATCTTCCACTAAAACATCATCTGCATCTACGAAAGAAATATATTCCCCTGAGGCTAATTCCATTCCCTTGTTTCTTGCAACACTCTGGCCATAATTTTCACTGTGAATCACTTTAATTCTACCATCTTTTTTCTTGTAATTATCACAAATCAATGGGCAGCTATCTGGTGATCCATCATCTACTAAAATGATTTCAATCTCCTTATATGTCTGCCTCAATAAACTATCTAAACATCTCTCTAAATATTTCTCTGCTTTATATATTGGTATTATAATACTTACCTTCATACCTTTCCTCCAAAATCTTAGAATATAGAGATTCCACGTTAAAAGTTGATTTATTCAAATAGATTAAATGTATTGTTATCTAAATTATAATTTTTAATTAAAGAACAAACAATTTCTTCACAACTGGAATTTTCTTTAATAACAAAACTGATAATAAAGATATCAAAAGAACAAATAATGCAAACAATAGATTAGTTATAATATTATGAGAGTAAGGAAATCTTTCAAAGTATTTTATAAATAGACTCCCCCAGAACATATGCATAAAATAAATACCAAGAGAATTTTTACCTGTAATATTGATTAACTTAAAAACTTTATGATTTCCTTTATATTTTAAAGCTAAAATATATAGGGCAATTACCATAAATAATGTTGGTATTGTATCATATCCATACCATACAATATCGTAAATTTCACCATTACTTTTTGACATTAACACACCGTACAATGTTAGAATCACCATAGAAATAACAATTGTTGAAATTGATCTTATTACCCATTTCTTTTCATGAAATTTTTCTTTATATTTAAAAAATAATCCACCTAAAATAAAGTAGACAATTGAATATCCATATATACCTCTAAATGCATTAAACTCATCGAAAAAGTTGATATTCCCTCTTAAATAGTTTTTACCTATTATAAATTCTAAAACATTAGCACAATTTGATAAAAAGACATTTCCAAAAGTCATTATAAAAGCAATTATTAGAAAAAAATACAGATTATTAACTTCACTGTCATATGTCTTTTTAATTAACGGGAAAAAAATATAAATAACTACCAGTGCTTGCAAAAACCATAGATGATTAATCCAGTGTGGCTTCCAGGTCACTAAACTTTTTACAAACTCAAATAGAGACATATATTCATTTTTTATTGGCATTAAAATAAGTAAAGTTATAATTCCCCAAATTACTGTTATAAAAATAATAGTTATTAATTTATAGATATGTTTTTTTAAATTAAAGTTTTTATTTAAAAGCAAAGCACCATTTAGAAAGAAAAAAATTGGAACACAAGTGCTAAAAATTGATTTAAAAAAATAATTTAAATATGAAACTTGCTTTTGAGTTTCTAAGAAATTTATTGATAAATTATTGTAGTGATAAATAACAACGAAAAAAATGGCAATTGCCTTTAACAAGTCGATAAATTCATATCTTTTTTTGATACATTCCTCCATAGTAAAATCCTCCAAAACAAAAATACTTATTAAGCTCCTTATGTTCTTCTATTTACTAAGCCTTTATAATTTCTGATAAACATCATAAATACCTGTTTAACTTCCTCTTCTCTAATTAAGACAAAGAAGTAAATTATGTTTGGCACAACTAAACATATTGCCATTTTGATTATAAAGGTACTAATTGTAACCTCATTAATTATACTGACGCATAGTGACGTTATAAATACACTTATTATAGTTAATGAAAAACTTTTAATTTGCCCTTTAAAATATATCTTTACAGAACATCCAAATTTATTTTCCATTAATAATTTTGCCTCATACCAATAATAAGTTGATAACGCGGTAATTGTAGTTGCTAGTAAAATACCAAATACCCCATACCTAGTCCCCAATACTATGGATAAAACTATATTTATAACAGCTGCAATAGATACAACTATTTTTACTTTTTCAAACATACCCGCAGCTAATCTGAAAACTCTTATAGTATTCCTGATGCAAAATATATAATAGTTTAATACTAAGATAATTAATATACTCCAATCAAGCAAATACTTTTCACCAATCCATAAGATAATAAAATCTTGTAATAAAATATATAGACAAGTTGTTGTGAACCCTGCAATCCAGAAATTTATTAATTCTGTTATTTTAAATAGCTTGTACTGATTTTCAACATTTTCTTTAACAATGAGATTCCCAACACTAGCGGATATAGCGGTGTAAACAGCATCAACTAAACCCATAACTCCAGCAATTATTGCATAATAATTTGAATAATATCCTACCCATACTGTTCCAACAATCATTGAAATTATTATATTATCTGTTCCAGTATGTACTGAATTTGCAAAATTATAAACAAAAACTTCTTTGATTTTATTAAGCATTTGTTTCTTTTCTTTTTTATTTATGTTTGTATGATTATCTTCATTACTAATAAAAGGATATAACCTTTTGGCCTTTCTTGATACAAAAAAGCTATACATCACGTTTTTTACTAAAGCTATTATTAAATAGTGAGTAAAATTTGCTGTAGCTATAAGATAAATAATCTGAAGTATAACAGCAATTACATTAAAGAAAAATCTATATAATCCTACTATATATCTCTTTTGGTCTGCAATTATCAAATTAGATTTATATGCAATCATATTAGAAATAACCATGCTTATCAAAAATAATAAATAATATAATACTATATTATTTATAGCTACTTCAGTGTTTACAATAAATTTAAGCAATGGAATAAGTAATGTCCCAACAAAAGCAATGATTAAAGACATGAGCATATATATTTTTCTAAAAAAACTGTGTATAGTAGCAATCTTTTTGGTATCTCCCATTGCTATTGGTTCATACAAGCTATACACCATAACTGTACCTATACTAAATTCTGCGAATGATAATAAAACAAAAAAATTCGAAAACAATCCATTAATACCTAAAAACTCAGTTCCTAATTCACTAATAAACACTTTTGTTGCCACTATATTTAAGATTAGAATTGAAACTTGATTAATAACTCCCACAATTATATTTCTTATTGAGTTAATTTTTCTCGACTGAGTATTCATCTACAACCCAACTTTCTATTTAACTTTTCACCTTCATATGAATTATGCTATTTTCATTTTTTTTAATATCTTTGAAGAGAGTTTACTTTTTGCTAATATAAAAGGTGCATATGGAAAAAGGTAAGCTATTAAAATATAAATTTTATGATGTACACCCATTCTTTTTTCCTTCATAACATATCTTATATTATCTTTAATAATTTTTTGACATCTATTAAAATCCGATTTTTCACTATAATTACTCTTTATCATCATAAGTAATAATCTAAAGGCTTCATAAGCAAATCTTCCACGTATCAGCCCCTTAAATTCTGGATAATATCTATCAACAAATTCAATTTGCTCTATATGGATTTCAAGAGAATCAAATTTTTTCCTATTAAAATTTGATTGCATAATACTGTCATTTCTAAGATAATAGTGATATTTACATGATAAATTAACAACAACTGAATTAGCTTTATGAATAAGTTTATAAGTAGTCGCCTTATCTTCCATTATCATTCCTTCTGGATATCTTATCCCTTCAAAAAGCTTCCTTCTATATAGCTTATTACATGCTGAATATCCAATAAAATTATCACCAAAAAACCTTTCCATTGCATTATGACGGGTAAAGTTCACCCATTCTTTTTTTCCCATAGTTTCAAATTCAATTTTCTCATGGTTAGTAACTTTTGTTAAATGCATAACTGAAATATCAGCATTGTTTTTTATAATTCCATCATACAAAATTTCATAATAATCTGGTTCTATCCAATCATCACTATCAATGAAACCTATAAGTTCTCCAGTAGCTACATTTATCCCAGCATTTCTAGCTGAAGAAAGTCCCCCATTTTCCTTATGAATTACAATTACTCTATGATCTTTTTTCTTATATTCATCACAAATAGCTCCTGATCTATCTTTAGATCCATCATTCACTAAAATTATTTCTAGATTTTCTATTGTTTGGTTCAATATAGAATCCACACATTTCCTTAAATACAATTCCACATTATAAACTGGAACGATAATTGAAATTTTCATACTCCTTACTCCCCTAAACATTATGGATGTTATCTTTACCTTTTACCCCTTACTTTCTAACATAAACTCTAGATTCAGGCATCTTCCCTACCTTTTTTCTAAGAATACTAGTTTTGCAGAAAATATGCTCATCAAAATGTTTTTCCATATACTTTATTCTATAAAAGCTAAATGACCATCCTATGAAAGCTCCAATAAATGCACCTAACCCATATAAAGATTCAGATAACCTTATTGAAAAAATACTTCCTAATAGAACACAAACACAGAATATTATACTTGTATACATTGCACCTGTATTATCATTAAAATAAAACATATAGATTATGTTGCAATACATAAGAAATATTGCAAAGAACGCACATACTAAAGATGGATATATAGCTAAGACACTGCCCCCAAATCCTAAATTAGGCATTAATATAATTGCTATAAAAAATATTGTAGTTGTTATTATAGCTTGCATACCAGCCAAATGACTTACTTGTTGTACTAGTAATCTAAACAAACTTTTTTTAGCTACAGTTATATCCTTCCATGTTTTTCCTATAACCGCTTCATTATACTTCTGATATTTATTATGGAAGTTCGTTTCTGCCATAACTGTAAATATTATAATTGTTGATATATTAGTAAACATAGCGAGACAGGATGCCATATCATAACTCTGCATACTTACATAACTTTTTGCAACAATAATATGTGATGGATGAGTCCAAAAAACAAAATTATGAATATATAGTCCTAGTGTATATAAGAGATTACAAAAGAATATTTTCTTATGATCTGCAAAATAATGTAGGCAGTCCTTATAATTTTTACTATTGCTGTTAAAATACTTTCTCATATATGCAAATTCTAAAAAGGCAATAATTAAAAATCCAAGGGTAAGTCCATAGAGGATAGCTTCTATTATACTCAGTCCAAATTTATTAAACAAATTAGCAGAAATAAAGGTTACTATCATTCCAATGGTGTAATATATAGCAATTATCTTATAATCTTTTGTGGCTGATAAATAAATCATTGAATAAAAAGTTATAATCATCACTATGAAAAAGCAATATGATACGAAAGCAAATATTGGATCTACTCCACCTATAAAAATTACCCTTAATATAAAGGGTATACCAAAAATTGCTCCTACTAATGTATTTAAAAAAATACCTGTATAAAAGGATGGTAAAATATCCTCGTATTTTTCTTCATAAATTTTATCTGCAATATATCGTGACATTACTCCATTAAATGCTGATGTAGTTAAAAGGGAGAAGATAAATACATAAAGAATTGTTGATGACAATAACTCTCTTTCAGCATATGGAACCGACACTAATCCTAAAGTCAAATAAAGTGCCATGATAGTAGCAATTACTATTACAGTGGGTCCTACTGTAACTAAAGTACTGTATACTATACCTCCAGCAATCCTCGATATACTATCTTCTTTAAAAATACTTTTTAATTCAAAACCTATCCCAGCCATCTATCTCACCTTACCTTTAACAGCTTGTCTTCTTTTATCTGTTAATTTATTATAAAGATCATAATATTTATGAAATACATCATCATTTTGATAAAAGTTATTTGCTCTGTTATATCCATTCAGCCCCATCTGTACTCTTATTTTTTCTTCCTTTGCTAGATAAACCATTCCCTTTGCCATTTTTTCTACATTCATAACTGGCACTACAATTCCAGCATCTCCAAATTGATCATTTTCTCCATAAATCAAACTAAAACAATCCCCTACATTTGTTGATATACATGGTTTTTTTGCAGCAAATCCTTCTAATATAACAAGAGGTTGCCCTTCACTTAAACTACTTAATACTGTAAAATCCATCTTACCTAAATATTCTTTTACATTGACTCTACCAGTAAATATAACATCTTCAGCACCTAAATCCTTTATTAACTGTCTACATTCCTCAACATACTTTGGTTTTTCATCTAATGGTCCCATAATCCATAACTTTAAATTAGGCACCTGTTTTTTAGCCAAATAAAAAGCATTGATCATGGTTTTTACATCCTTAATTGGAGTAACCCTTAAGACTGCCCCACAATTTATATACTTGTCATTAACATCCTTTTGGGGTAAAACTTCAAAGTCAGATACATTTACCCCATTATGAATAACATTAGTCTTCTCTCTTAAACATCCTAAATCAATTTGGAACTCTCTAGCTCCTTCAAATAAGGCTGTCACCTCATCTCCAAAATCATAACAACAGCTAGAGAATTTATGAAATTGTTGTATCCATAAATCCTTATAAAGACCTCTAACCCATTTAGCCTTTATTATTTCTTCTTCTCTTTCTCTTGTATATATTCCATGCTCTGATATTAACAAGGGTTTGTTATATAGATATTTACACATACTCCCAAAGACTCCTGAGTATCCTGTAGACATTGAATGATACAAGTCTGCCTTTACTGGCTTATTCTTAAGAAGTAAAAACAGTGGTAGATACATAGACCTCATTGTCCACAAAAAATCAGTGAATACTGCATTTTCATAGTTTTTGTTATAATAATTTTTTGTCATCTGAAAAAATTCTTTACTTGTGAGTAATTTATCTAAAGAAACTGTTGTATTTTGAAAAAATTTGAATACCCCATCCCAATCTACTTCTGTACCAAAAAACAAGCTTTCTAAAGCCTCATACTCTTTTTTCTTTAATTTAAATTTCTTCTTCTTATTATCTATATAATCATCATCAAGCAAATACAGTTCATGAATTTCACTTACGTTATCTGGTATTTTATACTTGAACTCTCTTTTTTCATTTCTATCCACTACTAGTGTTTGAATAACAAATTCAATATCGCTAAATCTTGTTAACATTTGCTGTATCCAGCTTGAAACCCCACCTGTAATATAAGGATATGCCCCTTCTACTATCAAGCATACTTTCATCATTCTCACCTTCTCATCTCAATCAATTTATCTAAGGCTAATATCAACTTCTTTATTCTCTACAGTAACTAAATATGCTCCTTCTTCTATCTTTTCAATTGTTCCCTCAGTAATACTTTCTACTTCCTTGGTTGTTCTCAAAATAAAATAAGATTCACCATACCATTTATCAAATCTTATTTCAATCTTATTCTTAAAGTATTCTATAGATGGATAGTTATTTGAATATTTTTTAACTGATTCTACTGTGTCTGAAATATTACGTGCCTTTATCATATTAAATTTATCTCTATAAGAGTCTATAAATTTTTTATACTTCTTAGATACGTTCATCCAATTATCCTTATCACCTTCTGGAAAGATGATCTGTTCTAAATTAAGATTTTGTACAATAGCACCAAAGGCTGTAATATCAGCATAAAATTCTAGTTTCTCTAAGTCAGTATAAGTTACCCCATTTATAGTAAAGGGAATAAATACTGTATTTTCAGTAAGATATCCAAAAGTTTTGTTATTAACTGTTCTTGGACCTAAAACAGAGTCCATATAGCTTAAATATCCTTTATCTATTAACTCACTCATTACTTCAAAATCTTGCTCCTTTAAGAGTATAGATTTTAGATTTTTATCTTTAAATAATTTCTTATATAATTGTATATCTTTTCTCAAATCCCCTGAATAGACCATTCCTAATTCTCCGCCTAATTCATAAATCTTCTTTTCATAATTATTAATCTGTTTTAAAGTAAATGTATCTATTTCTTTATTATAATAATTATTAAAGTTATTCGTTATAAAGCCACTAGGAATAAGATCTCTACTCTTATTTATACCTAATATTTCTGGGATTATAATATCTTGTTGAAGTTGCATAGCATTTCTACTATATATCTCCTTAAGTTCACTAGTATTCTCATTACTCACATAAGGAAGTCCTGAATAAGTAAAAACTTTTGCATTAATAATAGGGTAAATATAATCTGGATATATCTGAGCCATAATCGCTGACAGAATACCATGCCCTATATTAGATTCGAAAAAAGGCACATTTACAACATAAATCTCACTTTCACCATAAATATTACGCCAGATTACTGCCGACTCTTCCGAACTAGCAACATAGGTCTTCGTTGTAGATAACAGCTCTACTTTTGGTTCGTTAAACAATATTTCTGGAAACTCCAATAATCCTCCTAGTAAAAATCCTGGCAAAAATTTTACTCCTTCTTGATACTGGGATTGAGTTACTTTCTTTATACCCATGATTTCTTCTAGCTCACTTGTTTGAATATAATCCACATCAGGCATTGAAGTGAATATTATATGTTTACCTTTTTCTATATATTTCAAAAGCATGTCCACATTTCCCAGACTAGGAAATTCACTTCCATTAATTATTATAATTTCGGCTGATAATAATTCATTATCTACAATGTCTTCAAATGTTACTTTTGAGATATACTCAATTTTAGCTTTTTCCAAGCTTTCTTCAATAATTTCCATGCTATGGTTTTTGTCTTGTCCTGTTACAATTAAACAAGATGGCTTACGTACAACATCTTGTTCTTCTTCAAGCTTAATTAAATCATTCTTACTTTTAGCCTCCAAATTTTGTTTATTTCTTCTTATAAAATAGTTCAAATTTATTATAGTCATCATTAGGATAAAAACTAAAATTATAATTGCTGCAACCCCAAAATAATTTTCATTTCTCACCTTGTACTCTCTGTGTTGATCCTTCATCATACTCTCTCTTTTCCAATACCATGAGGACTTTTTCTATTCCTTAGTATAATATTAAATGTACTTAAGATCATAATAACCATATACTTTATAGGTTTTATTAAACCTGAATGCATACTTTCTCCATTCTCTCTTTCATGCATTACAGCAGGTATTTCCTTAATATTATATCCCTGCATAATCATTTGAATTATCATGTTTATGTCAGGATACTTATAATCAAAATTTCCGTAACCTGCATAATAAGTAAATGCTCTTCTATTTAGACCTTGTAGTCCTGATGTAGGATCAGTTATATCATTTTTAGTGAATATTTTAATTAATACTCTAAAGAAGGAAATTGCAATATTTTTTAATTTAGATGTCTTAAAGGTACTACTATCACTTAAAAATCTTGACCCAATTACAATATCTGGTGTTTCAGTGAACATGAGATTCTTATTCTTAAGACAATCATATATTGTCTTTATATTAGAAATATCATGCTGACCATCTGCATCTAACTGTATAACATATTCATAGCCCTTTTTTTCAGCATATTTGTAGCCTACTTGTAAAGCCGAACCATACCCCATATTACACACTTGATTTATAATTGGTACTTTAAACTCTCTTACTACCTTTTCTGTATTATCTTTAGAACCATCATTTATAACTAAGATATCCCCAATTTCATTAATTCCAGCTTCATAAATTTTATTTAAAACACCCTCAATACTTTCTTCCTCATTATATGCAGGTATCATAATTAACAATTCTTTTATCATGTTCCTCACCCCTAACTATTTATCATCCCTTTTTTCATTTGCTCCATAATTAATTGAGAAATTGTTCAATGCATACTCATTCTGTACAATTTTATATACAATAATTTCATCATCCTCATAATATACACTCATCTCTTTAGGAAAATATTTCTTATACTCTTCAGCCCAATAATAAGCTTTTGACATAAGTATTTTTCTATGTTCTTTATAGTACTCATTATTTTCCATACCTCTTTCAAGAGTTTCCTGAGCATCCTCATAAGTCACCATATCTCTATTAATTATTCCTTTGTCATCCTTATTAAATCTCCATCCATATAAAATTAAAGGTCTTTTTTCTATATAGATAAAGACATATTTTGTAGGAACTCTTATTTCAATATCTTCATTCCAATTTTCTTGTTTTAGAATAAAATCACTTAATTCATAATGATATCCATTATTTTGTATAACACTTATATCATTTACAGGTGATACTATTGTCCACTCATGATCATTAAACTTTTCCATAATATCAAGATCATTTATCATTGCCCCTTTAGTCTGAAAATAATAAAAAGGAGGTAATGGACGTAAAAATCCAAGATTTACAATAATAAAAATACAAACTGGTATTGATATTAAAGTTATGATAGAACATTTTTTTCCATTTTCCCCTTTACCAAAAGTTCCAGATAATACTTCAAAGGGCATAGCTATAAAAAATGGTGAAAGATACGCAAAGAAAATTGCCACACGCTTTGGTTCCATCAAAGTAGGAATCTTTAACGCTCTGCACAGCATTAAAAAAATCAAAAATAAACCATAAATTGCAAAGGTCAACTGATATAGATTTTCTTCTTTTTTATTTTTAAATATTGCAAAACGCATACTATAAAGTATTGTTAGCGCTATTAGACTTAAAAAAATATACAATACTCTAAAATCTAAAAACACAAATTTATTAATATCATGTTTTGCATCTACTAAAAAACTCTCCCATTTGGATAAAGGTTTGATTTCTTCCATGTTTTGATCTTTTTCATCATTTTTAATTTCGTTTTTAATTTCATTTTTTTGTTCATTTGATTCATCATTACTACTATACTCTTTTCCTTGTATAACACGTACTGCCCAATTCATTGATTGTTCCATTTCATTTCCCATAGCAAGTCCTACTGCTAGAGGCGCTATAGCTACAACTGCACTTAAAATACCACATAAGATTAACTTCATTAATAATCTTTTTTTAATAATTCTATATAAATATACAATCCCTATTGATAAACACAACACTAATGCAATAATTGTTAGATAAAAATGTATACTAACAGTCATAGAAAGACACATACCAAAGAATACTAAGTCACTTATTTTTTTATCTTCTAAGTATCTAAATAAAAATATTGCCATAGGCATCAACATAATCATTCCATATTCTTGAGGAATGGAAAATTGAAAACGATAGATTGACTCAATATCATAAATATTAACTGTTGAATATACCATAATTCCAAAGAGTGCTGCATACTTAGCTTCCAATATTTTCCTAAGACCAAAATACAGCATTGTCATAATTAATACCATTGATACAACACCAAAGGAGTTCATAACTGTAACAGCTTTAAATCCGAAAACCACTGTTATAGCTGATACTATATTGTGAAATCCATGAGGGTAAACACCGTCTGGAAATATTTTTCCTCCAATAAGAGATTGAATCCAGTACAAATGAACTTCCTCATCAGGAGCTCCAAAACTTACAAAATTAATACTATTGTAATAAAAATAATATATGTTATATCCTATTATTGCCAATAAGATAATCCACTCAAGCTTATTACCTTTAAATACTTCATTACAAAAGGATTTTATACTTAATCTTATATTTAAAAATTTTCTATAGAAAAATAACTTTACTCCATATTCTCCATTTAAGAGATGTTTTATAGTTTCTTTACTATCTATATAAATTCTTTTAGCATCTTCTTTATCTAAAATAATCCTGATAAATACTGTTGTAAATAATAATGCAATTATTAAAACCGCCCTGTTAAATATATTTAAATATGATAGTATAAAAACAATATTCATCACATAAAAGTTTCCAACAATCATATATATAACAAATCTAGTAAAGATACTTTTATTTTTCACAATAGGCTTAATCATAAAAGATGTTAAGATTATAATCAGGATAAAATAAGCAGCAAAAACCTTACTCAATTCAATTAAATTTTTAATAAGCAATTGACCACCTCTCTCCTAATGACTAAAAAATCGTACCTTCTCTAACATCTCATGATCCAACACCACATCAGATTTTTTTAATTTATCCATCAATAATAAAAATTCGCTTCTATCTTCATTCATGTAATAATATCTTAATGCAGCTTTATAACTCTCTAATTCATTTTCATTTTCTTTTAATGCTTTTTCAACCCAAACATTTGCTCTATCATTCTCCCCTATGTCTAACAAAATACATACAAGCTTATTATATAATTCTCCTGAAAGTTCCAATGGCAAATACTCTTCCATTGTTATTACTAACTCTTCAAACAAACGAGAATAAAATCTTTGTTCTGCAGATGATAATATCTTTTGTGATAAGAAATTATTCAGGTAATCTATATACTTGTTACATAACTCACTATTTTCCTTATCTTTAAGGTACTCATTTCTTAATTGTTTTTCATTTGCTTTAAATTCATTAATAATATCTGAAATAGCTGAAGCTGCATAGTGGGAAACTTCACTATCTTTATGCTCCACTGCTTTTAATATTGCTTTTGCAGAGCTGTTGCTATCCTCTCTTACTACATCAAGTAGTAGCTCTCTTGCACTCTTTTTATCAGATACTATAAGAACATCTTCTAGTGATACTTTATTTAATGCTTTTCTCATATCAGGTTTTAAGATCATTTTGATTCTTTCCTTGCTTAAACTTAATTCCTCAAGGTTAATATCGCTATCTCTTCTTTTGAAATATATTTCATATATAAACCATGAAAAAAACAGATACAATGGTCCTACTACTGGACATATAATCATAAAATTACACATTATTATTCCACCATTCAAATCTTTTTTTAACAATTTAAAAAGAAGATATACCAGTGCAATAATAAAATTTAATAATAAAACACAAATTATTATTTCCAATTTACTCATTTGATAATTAGCTTGCATTTCTACCACCAATTTCTACTATAATTTGATTTTTCCTTAATCTATCAATAACATATTGTGCTTCTTTTTGATTAGAGTTAGTTAAAAGAATATATGTTTCATCATTACTATTAACCCCTATATAATCCGTATCCCTAACTTGCTGTTTTAACAATGAATAAAACATATCTTCAGACATCCCCTCATATGCTTCTACCTTTAATAATGAGAACTCAACTAATTTCTCTTGTTCACCATATGCATATAACTGAAGTGTTTTTTCAAATGTTTTTGCATTAAGAACACCATCTCTTTTCCTATTATAGGATTTGTTTATATTTTCCATATATTCAAATGCTCTTTCCATTGTTCTCTCAACAAGTTTACATAGTACACCAAAAACATTTACTTCATACAGATTGTTATTTTCAAAAGGCATAGACCAAATCATAATTATAGTCTGTAACTGTCCATCCTTATATGTTCCTCCAGCTATCATAGGATGTTCTGGATTCATTGTATTGTTTAAATACATCTCTTGCCTCTTAAGTTTCATATACATATCCTCATGAGAAGAGATTTTTAAGGATTTTTTTAAGGTCTTTGCTTTCTTAGAAGAAGCTGCCATCAACCTGCAAAATGGCGAATTTCTATCGCAAGTATAAATTGCAACATCATTAGTATTCATTATTTCACGTATAACATTAACAGCCTTAAATATAACCCTTTCTGGTTCTATAGCATCCAGTTGAGATACTATATTATAAATTCTAGCAAAGCTATCTTTATAATTTATAAGCCTTTTTTCATATAAACTTCTAACTTCAACATTACTGCTATTAATATCCTTAATATTTGTAAGTTCTCCTTGCAAATAATCCTTTTCGTCATTTAAATCTTCAAATTTTCTTTTATATTTATCCTTCAAATATCCTACCAAGACTCCTATTGTAAATATTTGAAGAATCCAAAGATATACATTATAATCATTAAAAGCCAAATATTCACTCCCCCACGATAAAGAAATAAATATTTTACCTATAATACTGAAGATAACAGAAAAGACAGCTTGTACATATCCATAGATTAATGCAATAATTATTACAAATAGTAAATATACATCAATTACCTCATGAAAATACATATTTCTAGTAAGCACTATAAAAAATTGTACTATTACAAAGAAGAGTAGATTCTCAAGTAATGGGAGTATTTTGCTCTTTCTTATATGGTTAAATTTAAATAGGCTTCCAAAAAAGGATTGGTCTTCTTTATCTCTTTTATCTACATAAGCTGATTTTTTTTCTATAACTCCATATATATTCTTTAATCCTTTTTTAACATCATATTTCTCATTAAATCCTAGTTTCTCACTATTTTGTGCTTCATAATTATGATTACTATAATTATCTGAAGGCTCTTTTATATCTATTTTAATTTTTTTATGTGTTATTTCTTCTAACACTTGAACTAACTGCTCTTCAGAATAATTTGAAGCCCCTTGTGACACTATATGATACACATTATTCCCATCTGAATTTTTCTTTGTAATTCTGTATATACCATCAACAACATCATCCACGTATATTAAGTTATGCTGTTTGTTTTCGTGAATTGTAACTTTTCTCCCCTTTATTGCATCTTTGCATAACCTTGTACAAATATTATCTTCTAGAACTTCATCCTTATACTTTCCATAAATTTCGCTAACTCTAGCAATACTTATAGTAAAATTGGCTTCTTTATGATAGTTTTTACATATTTCTTCACCCATTAAAATAGCTTTATTACGATTATTTATAGCAATTGGTTCTGTATATTCTGTAACTACCCCCTCTGGATTACCATCAAATACAGAAGTTGAAGAAATATATATAAATTTTTTAATATTCGATTCCTGACACTGTATCATAACATTAGTTAAGCCAGCCATATACTTAGATGCCTGCTTAGATTCATTCTTCCAGTCAAACCCTCTGTCTAATGCACCAGTAAAAATAACTATATCCGCTTCAACACTCTTAAATATATAAGAAATACTATCACTGTCATATGCAAAATTGTATTCTTGGAAAACCTCTAAGGGCTTATTCCTTTTCTTTCTTATATTCCCTGTAACAACTAAAACCTGACAATCTTCTTTCTTTAATCTTGAGATTAAACTTAAAGTAAATACATCATATTCTCCAAAAATTAGTACTTTAATGATAATCCCCCTCCTTACCCTTTAACTTGAGTTCTTCCTTCAACTTTTCATTCTCCATATTTAATAAAGCAATCTGCATGAATAATTCACTGATTTGATTACTTTGAATGGATAATAGAACTGAATTCTTAAAAACAATAAATAATAAGCCTATAAAAGCAATTAAGAAAACAATAGAAGGGGCATACCATATTCCTAATATATCTGCTGCGGTTGCAATTAGTGAAGGGAAACAACCAATTACAATGAAAACAACCCCAATAATTAACCATAATACCGACTGTGATTCAGTCATCTTTTTATTTACCATTAATTTAATAACATATAAAATTACTATCAAACCTGCAACTACAGTCCCTATATTAACCAAAATGCTCATACTCATCATCCCATTTCTTATATAAAAATTATTATATTAGCCATTTATATTTTATTATCTTCTATTACCTCGTCTTCTTTTTCTTCTTCTCTTTCTGCTTCTTTCTTTTCTTAATAAAAACAAGGTACTTGCAATAACAAAAATTAATATAGATGCTACAAAAATTAATATATTTCGTAATTGATTACCTCTAGTAATTTTCTCTTTTTGAGTTTTTTCTTCTTCTACTTCTTTTTCATTTATTTCCAGATCAAAGTCATCACCGAATTTTTCCCAATTAATATTTCCTGATTCATCAATTGTAAGAGCATTACCTCTTAATTGTGATACATAATCAAAATTTGTGAGATATTTATTACACCATAGAAGCCCTTCTTCTTTTGTTGATGTTATTACCATGATATTTGCATTCTCGTTATATGGGGATTCAATAAGCTGAAGCACCCCTAAATTTCCATTATAAGCATCTGGAATATTAATCTTTTTACTGGAAACAAATTTATTAAATGATGAATTAAATTTTATATGCAAATCTTCATTCAAATTCTGTATAAAACTATTATTAATTCCTTCTCCAATAGCTATTATATTTTTATCTTTATGTTTATCCCAAAACTCATTGCTTTTAATAACGTTAATATTACTTATTTTCTCAATTTCATGACCTAAGAAAGATGCTATATTTGCCATAACCTTAAGCGCTCCATTAGATGGATTATCAGGCATTACAATTAGCACATCATTAAAACTGTTATTCTTTATAAAGTGACTTGTATAATCTTCAAAGTACGTATCCACTTTATTTTCAAAAGGTAAGTATAAATATGATTCTTTTGAAATAAATGCCCATACACTTTTTTGTGTTTCAGTCTTCTTGTAGCTATCTTTCATTTCTAAATCGAAAGCAATTTTCACATCATAAAATTCTTCATCTAGAAGTTCTTTTGGAATTTCTATTTCATAACTATCATTATCTGCTGTAGTTTCACTTAACACTTTACTTCCAATAGGGTTATTATTGATATAGATTGTCATAAGGGATTTCTCAAAATTTATTATTTTGGAATATCTGATTTTGACTACTACTTTTGCCCCCTCTTTAATTACTTTGCTTTTCGGTATCTGTACTCTATATACAACCTGTTGTCTAAATAGACCCTCTAGTAATAGATCACTATACCCCAGCTTCTCCAAATTAAAGTAATCTGCTTTTTCATTAATTGGAATATCTATTGCGACTTTACTGCTGATGTACTGAGTGTCTGCATTCATTTTCATAACCATGTTGTCGTAACAAAGAGATTGTACTGCTTTCATTAAGTTTTCTTTATTATTTGAAATAATCATCAGCATCTTATATTTTTTATTATAAGGAGATACTATTTCTTTAATAAGAGCATCACTTTCAATAATGTATTTCTCAGCTTGTGATAAATTATCTAATATTTCTTCTGGCAAATCAGCTTTTGTTCCAATATAAATAACATTGGTTTGATCCTTTTCTACAGCATCTGAATACTTGAATATATTAATGTTAACATCTTCAAATCTTCTTCTTTGACCAAAGTTTGAAGATAAAATTACAGCAGCTTCCATAAGATGACTTGTTCCATTGTCAGGTATGATAAACATGCTGTTTGATGGCATACTATTGCTTACATTTAAATATGGATATGGATAGTCATTAATTTTTAAACTATCTTTTACATCTGTAAAATCTATATGAACATGTGATTCTTTATGAAATACCACCCAGTTCTTAGAATTGTCTTCCTCTACACTCATGTTTTTAGCCATGTCTCTAAAAACCCTTATCTTTACTGAGTTAAATCCTTCAGTTATTTTATCAACAGGAATTTGTATTCTTATATTTTCATTGGATTTATCTTTATTAAATAAAGACTTTGTATACACAGGTACATCGTTTATATAAACTGTTAAAATCGAATCTTTTTTATCATTTAATTGGCTTTGACTTACTACTAAATTTAAATAAGATGTATTTTCTACATTCCAATGTTTACTTACTTCAAAGAAAAAAACATGACTCCCATTTTCATTATTTATAGTTACATCATTTAAAAGCCCAAAATTTTTATATGTTTCATTTGTATTCTTTCCATCGCGACTATTAGCTTTTTCACTCTCAGTAGCTGCATCCTCTTTATTAGTTCTACTATTACTTAAATTCTGATTATCTTGCACATCTTCATTGACTAGTTCTGATTTTATAAATCCCCTTATACCAATTGATTGTAATTTTTTTATATCTTTTTCTGCCTCAGCTTCAGTGCTATATTTTCCCACAAAAACTCTAGTGACTTTACCTGAAAGATTAGTATATGGTTCATACCCATTTCTATTCAATTTATTTTTTAAACTCTCTACACTTTCTTTTTTAGTAAGTGCTCCAACTTGTATATAATATTGAATTTCTTCAGCTTTAGCTATTTCCCATTCACCGATGCCCACATTGACAAATAAAAAAATACAAAGAAGAATCCAAATTATCTTTTTCATACGTAATACCTCCTAAAATATTAGGTAACAACTTATTGAATATATTACACCTTTTCAATTTTTATCACATATTTCCTTTTTTTGTTTCATTTTTGCTTATTTTTATATATTTTCCACATGTTACCCATTATTTTTCTACCGTCTTACGACTATTTCTCTCATTTTTCTTATACTTTTCTTAGTATTATTATATTTCTTTTTAATTAAAAAGTAAATGTAAGTATATATGTAGCCACACAATTCTTACTATAATTACTTAACTTTATGCATTAAAATAAAACCCGATTTAACAGATTATAATTCTCTCTATTAAATCAGGTTTTTCTAGTTTCTTAACTTATTTCTTATTTTTACCTTTTTTATTTTTAGCATACTCACTTTTAGTTGTTATTTCATAACTAAATGGCACATAATCTTTTGAATCTGAAGCTGCTGCATACCAAACTATCATGTAATTTCTTCCACCGCTTAAGAATTTTTTAAGCTGTATAGCCTCATCTTCAACTACATTCATAGGGTCAATATTTAATACACTATACTTATATTCATTAGTCTCTTCATCTAACTTTTCGTTAATAAAGCTAAGTGCATATTCAACATACTTACCTTCTAATTGTTTAATATTCACAAATCCTTCAATTGAACTACAATCATTAGAATATTGAATCTCAGGGATTTCAATGTTATCAATGAACCATCCAGCTTCATTAGTACCTGGGTCTGTCATGTATCTGAATGCAACATGAATCTTCTGACCTGCATATTTACTTAAATCAAATGATTCAGATTTCCACTGTTCACCGCTCATTCCAGTAAATCCAGGTAAGTTTGCTACAATATTATCAGCTGCATTAGGATCATGTTCAGAAGTTGTATATTCATTTTCAAGTGAAATCCAACTCTTACCATTATCAACAGATACTTGAACCATTCCAAAATCCCAAGCTTCTTCTATTTGATAGTAGTTATCAAATTTTAAAGTTGCTTTAGTTACATTTGTTAAATCTGCTTCTAATACTAAGAAATTATCTTTGTTATTTCCATTATTACCCCAAAGAACTTTTTCTTCGCTTCCTAACGGATCATTCTCAACTCTCCAAGGTATAGGTAATAAATCCATACCATCTATTTTAATATCATGAATCTTATTAGCTTTTAGAATTTCCTTATAATCTGCACCCCATGCTGGTACACCATCTTTATCATTTAATTTTGCTGTTTCATAATTTATTTTTAAATCAATACTATCAAAATTATATATACCATTTTCTGTCTTTGGATCATCTATTGCACATGCAATAGTAAATCTTCTAAATAGTTCTTCAAAATCAATTCCTGTATTAAATTTAGCTAATACATCATTAACACTTTCAATACCCTGATGCTCTCCATTTGTAGCTAATGTTCTTACGAAGTCTTTGCCATAGTGGTCATTTAAATATAATTGCATCAAGTATGCTTGTCCATAATCAGCTAAGATTTCAGTACCTTTATAGTCTCCCCAAATTAATAATGAGTTTTCTGGTTTCTCTATAAAAGCATTAACATGGCTTGTACTATGTCCATATCCACAAAGATATTGTGCAAAATCTGACATACCTTCATTAATCCAAGTTTCTTCAGCAGAATCATTATCATCATGAATCAAGTGTTGATATTCATGTGCTACTGTTCCAAAGATATCATATTGGAAATCTTGCCATTTTGGATTATCATTAGGCATTCTAGCATGTAATGCAAAAGAATCTATTGTTATAATGTTTCTATCAATATATCTTTCAATTAATCCCCAATAGAATCCAGCAACAAATGTGTTAACATCTTGATAATATGAATCATCTTTTACATTTGTTATTAGTATGATATTCTTACCTGTTTCTGATTTATAATATCCCTCTGGAACATATCCAGCAGCTTCTAGCATTGAATTTGTTCCATCATGGTAATCTTCATTACCAAAGAACTCAGTATCTTTCTTATATATTTTATTTTCAAATTCATCTCTCATCATATCTGCATGCTTTTGTGTAACAACATCTGCAGGTCTATCATATCCATAAGACAAATCATTTGCTACCCAAACTTCAACATTTTCTCCAACACTTCTTAGTGTACATAAAATAAATTCTTTCTCCATTCCTAAGAAATATTTAGAACCTCCATTAAATGTGAAGTTACTGTCAGTATCTTCTTCTGCTTTTTCTGTCTGTTCCTCATTAAAATTAATTTTTGATGCATTTTCTTTTATCTGCTCTAAAGCATCTTTCATATACTCTGCATCATTTTCTAATTCTCTTAAATTAATACCAGCATCTAAACTTCTCATAGACTCAACTGGTTTCTCATTAAGTGTGGTTGCTTCTACTTCTGTAACTCCTACATTCGTGAGCATACCAAAACCTAAAGCTAAAGTTAAAGCAATTGATAATCTTTTTCTCATCCACGTCACCCCTAATTTTTAATGTTTTAAAATATATTTTTTCCATTCACCCAAATTTCATGAGTTTGAAAAAATATTATAGATAATAAAAGCTTTTGCTTAGATTCTGAATTAAAGTCTTCATCCTAAGTTATCAATTCAAAAACTAATATAATTTTAAACCCCTACATTCATTGAGATACTAAAATTATTCAATTCCCCTAGCATCCATGAATTTTCACATAAAATCATCAAAAACTTACAAAATCTACATTTTTATTATATTACAAATTTTGCGCGAAATATGTAAAATTAAGAAGTATAATAAAATAAATTATTTTACATTTTTCTTAATTTATCACTTCTTTTAATGATGCAATTTTCTGAATTTTTAAATCTTTTATTAAAAGTATATACTTTTTCCTAATTATCATAACTACACTAAAAAATCAAAAGAAATACCTAGGAAAACTTCTTCTCTCCTAGGCATCAAAATAATATTTATTCAAACTCTAAAAATGCTCCCCATTCTCATAATAACTATCTTCTTTCAATGTTACAAAAAACATATCAACATCCTTATATCCTTCTCCTTGAATATATGTAGTTACAGCTTTGGCAACTTTATCTCTAACCTCTTGACCTCTATCAAACCAAGCCATCTCAACAAAAGGATAACCTTCAACCTCTTCACCTTTAAATATAAAATCACTATGTATATGTTCAAATGTGAAATAATCTTCAGGACATCCTACTATATCTACAAGATCTTTTAAAAGTTGTTCACTGATATTAATTATATTTTCTTTTTTAATTCCTCTAAATTTTAACTGCGGCATATAATTCTCCTCCTTTAGTTTTCATTTTTTAATTATAACAAAAAAAGTATCACTTTTTTCAGTGATACTTACTATTCGTTAAAATATAATAATAAACTTTATTTATATCCCTTTTGTCTAGCTTCTGCTTCGTCTTTAATTTCACTTCTCATACCTGCAAGAGATTCTAATCTTCTATCATTTTTAGCTTCCAATGCTTCTTTCGTCTTTTCATCATCTGTTATTTCAATCATCTCTTCTGCTAAACGATAGTTTTGTATAGTCTTATCAATATTGTATTGAATTCTTTCTACGTTATCTCTTCTATCATCTTTGTTCGGTTTCATATTATCTTCTCTCCTTTGTTCAATAATATTTTGGTGTGATTTTAATAAATAAACACCTCTTAATTTATTATTTCTATAAATATATTTGTTATTCCCAATTGTAATTTCATTTTATTGAGCCCATTTTCCCATTATGTACAATGCTTAACTAACTTTCCTAAAATTATTAAATAAAATTCTTGCTATTTATAATATTTTAACAGTAAAAAATTTCAACTTAAAACGTCTTTAAGTATTACTCTACTAATAAATAAACCACGACATACTGTCGTGGTTAAATTTGTTGATGAATCTCTCTAATTTAAGTACTCCCCTTTGATTTTCTTGATAAATACAACTTTAAGATAGTTACTTTCTTCATACTCCTTATTTGTTCTAAAATCTGATGGTAGTGAAAACTCCTCTAAAATCTTGTACTTACCATGCATTTCTTTGAATGCCTCCTGGATAAAACCTTTAAATTTTGTCATTCCAAAAGAACTACAATTGGTTGATGCTACTATTACTCCATTATCTTCTGTAATGCCTATAGCTTCTTTTAAAAGATTTTTATAATCAGTAGCTGCACTAAATTTAAACTTCTTTGATTTAGCAAAACTCGGAGGATCAAGTATAACTACATCAAACTTCAACTCTTTCTTTAAAGCATACTTAAAGTAATTAAACACATCTTCCACCACTATATCATGAGCTTCATAATCTATTCCGTTTATGCTAAATTGTTCGATTGTCTTTGCTAAACTTCTATTGGCAAGATCAACACTGGTTGTTTTTTTTGCTCCGCCTAAAGCTGCATATACTGAGAAGGCACCTGTATAAGAAAATGTATTTAAAACTGTCTTTCCTTTTGAATACTTGTTTCTAATAGTATTTCTTACATTTCTTTGATCCAAAAACACTCCAACCATTGCACCTTCATTCAAATATACCGCAAAGTTTACTCCGTTTTCTTTTACAATAATGGGAAATTGACCTCTTTCACCAAGTACAAATCCATCCTCTTCAATATATTTACCTTGTTCATCAAATCTCTTTTTTTGATAAATACCCTTGAATTCAACCAATCTCTTTAATGAATTAATGACACAATCTCTAAACTTGTAAATACCTTTACTATACCAATTTATTAAGTAATAACCGTCAAAATAGTCAATAGTTAAACCACCTATACCGTCTCCCTCACCATTAAAGACTCTAAATGCATTTGTGTCACGACTTTTATAAAGAGAGACTCTCTTATTTAAAGCAGAAACTATCTTATTTTCAAAAAACTTTATATCTATTTTTATATTTTCTTTTCTACTAAGAATCCATCCATATCCTTTATTTTGTTTTCCATAATATCCTCTTCCGATAAATTTATTTCTTTCATCTACTAGCTTAACTATGTCCCCTTCTTTTTCAAAAACATCAATATTTATTATTGCCTCTTTGAAAATTAATGGATATCCACTTTTAAATTTATCTACAAATCTTGATTTCACCTTTACAGTAATTTCTTTTTTCATCTTCTCCATCCAATCTCTTGTCTTTTATTTTTAATAATCTTTAATCATTATATCATTAGTAGTAATCTTTTTGTAATTTAATATAATCATACTCTTTACTTACTATAACAAAATTTAATTTATAACTTTTCGCACTTGTATAGACAACTCTATCAAATATTCCTCCTGTGATTGCGCTGAAAGATATCCTATAAGTTCATTTTCATAAGCATCTCCTATAATCTCATATCCACTCTTTTCTATAAACTCTATTAACTTTTTATATGAAATATGTGTTGTATCATAACCACCCCTATGATTAATGCATGCATACATTCCCTCTTGTCTAGCCCTTTCATTATCCTTTAAAGTTTTACTATCAATAATAATATATATTTCCTTTATCTTATTAAACTTGCCCCTTAGTATGTCTTCTTTTTTTATTATACCTCCAATAGGATTTCCATTATCAAACTCCTCTTTATCTCTGCAGTAATTAATAAAATCAATAATTTTTACCATTATTTTTTTATAATCATCACTCTCAACACTAGAAGTTAAAATATAGGTCGTATCACATCTTTTAAAGTAAGGTTCTTGAATAAATTGCTGTTCTATAGCTTTTTCTAACTTTAAAGATTTATTTTCTATTTTGGTACTAATATGTTTTAACTTATTGATTTGCTTCTTTATTTCTTCATTTTTATTCTTTAGCAACTCTGATAAACTTTCCATATCTTTATCACTTAGATATGCCTTAATCTCTTTTAGTGGTACCCCAATTTCCCTAAGGCTTATTAATGTATCTAATGCCTCGAATTGTTCTAAAGAATAGTACCTGAAATTATGTTCATCTTTATATATAGGAGAAAACACCCCAGATTTATCATAATAAATTAAAGTTTGTTTAGATACATTTGACAGCTTTGCAAATTCTCCTGTAGTAAAATACTCTTCATTTCTCATATTTATAAATTCCTTTCAATAAACTCCTTGACTATATAGTTACTATATACCTTATTATTCTCTTAGTAAATATTTAAACTTTAGGAGGATTATATATGGAAAATACATTTTCACAGAAAACATCATTTAAGGAATTCTTTAAATTTATATCTCCACCCATTCTATCTATGCTTTTTTTATCATTGTATACAATTATGGATGGTGTGTTTGTATCTCACAAAATTGGCTCTGATGCCTTAGCTAGCATTAATATAATACTCCCTATGATAAACCTATTATGTGGAATAGGCGTTATGTTTGCAACTGGTGGGAGTGCTTTAATATCTATCTCATTAGGGCAAAATAACTTAAAAGAAGCCAATAATAGATTCTCTTTAATTCTTTTATTTTCTTTAATAATTGGGGTTATTTTTAGTATTATAGGACTTGCATTTAATGAAAAGTTGTTTTCTTTTTTAGGCGCTACAGAAACTTTAATGAAGTATTGTAAAAGCTACGGAATAATAATTTTGTTATGCGCTCCTTTCTATATACTAAAGATGGTTTTTGAGTATTTTACTAGAGTGGATGGAGCCTTTAACTTTAGTCTACTTGCATCTATATTAGGAGGATTAATTGATTTAATACTTAATTATGTATTCATTTATCAATTGAATTTTGGTATTAAAGGTGCTGCTTTATCAACCCTTATAGGATCAGTTTTTTCAACTACTTTATGTGCATTATATTTTATAAGTAAAAAATCCACATTAAAATATGTTAAACCCTTATTAGATTTAAAATTATTGAAAGATACTATGTATAATGGTTCATCTGAAATGGTAACTCAGATATCTGCAGCAATAACCACATTATTTTTTAATTACATAGCTTTAAAATATGCAGGTGAAAATGGAGTGGCAGCAATTACAATAATATTGTTCATCCAATTCGTAATGACTTCGATCTATTTAGGACATATAGCAGGTGTCTCGCCTGTTATTAGTTTTAATTATGGAGCTAAGAATACTAAAAAAATTACGGAGTATCATTCATATTCAAAAGTTTTTGTATTTATATCCTCAATAATTATATTTATTATTTGTTTTGTTTTCTCTCCATGCATTGTTAATATATTTATCTCCAAAACAAATATTGTATATAATATAACTTTGAAGGGATTTAAAATCTTTGCTTTTTCATTTTTAGCTACGGGGTTGAATCTTTATACCTCTGGGCTATTTACAGCTTTATCTAACGGTAAGGTTTCAGCAGTACTGTCTTTTTCTAGAACCTTTGTATTTTGTATTATTGGTTTTATGATTTTACCCAACCTTTTTAAATTAAATGGATTATGGTTAGTAGTTCCCTTTGCTGAGTTTTCTTCACTCTTTGTAACATTATTCTTTTTAAAAAGATATAAAAAAAATTACTTATATTAAAAAAACACAACATGATGTTGTGTTTTTTATGCTAACCTTTATTTTCTATTCAGCATTTACGATAGTATATTCTTCAGTAATAATCTCAATTGGACTTCCAAATTGATTCTCGATATTAGTAAAGAAACAAGGAAAACTTCTTGCCTCTTCATTAGGACCACTTGATAATTCAAAGTGAAGGTGAGGCCCGTTTGACATACCTGTGTTTCCAACCCTTCCGATAACCTGACCTTGTTTTACTTTATCTCCAACCTTTAGGTTCACACTCTTATAAACAAGATGATCATACTGAGAGTACTCTCCCCCTTCATGTTCAATTGTTACAATATTGCCTGTAATCACTGGCCAATATCCATCAATCTCTTCTATTTTTTTCTCTTCCTCTGTGCTCATTCCTATAGTACATTCTTTCATCTCTTCATAAACCTGAACCACCACTCCATCAGCAATGGCGTAAACATCCTCTCCATAACAAGGAAACTCCTCTTCTTTCCTATTCTCATCAACTACCAGCCTATTGTCTTCATCCAGTTTAATTAGGTCAAATGCAAACTCATCAGCGTTCCTCCATCTATGAGCGAGTAGGCAGTCAAAATTTCCTTGAACCTGCCATGTTCCTTTAACTGGGAAAGTATACTTATTCTTATTTTCATATCTAACAAGATCAATTTTTTCGCTCGCTATCTGCTCAGTTCCCTCTTGTATATATTTAACCTTAATAAGAAGCTCATCCAACAACTCATTAAACAATATGTGGAAGTATTCGTTTCTTAATCCTATTTCCTCACCTGGTTCCAATATGGTACTATTAGCTAAACTATCGTAATCCCAAAATTCCTTAGAACCTAGCAAAGCTGCCCTCTGGTGGCTATCTGATATTTGGATTTTCTTATTCCATCTTGGTATCCAGAACTTTAATGCCTCACTTGAATAAGCGTAATTCTTTATAGTTTGTCCATTCTTTTTCACTGTAAAAGAAATTTCTTGTATTTCCATAGGGTGATTTGATGTATTCTGAATCCTTACAGCCCTTAATATAAAATCAGAATAATATGTATCAACAGTGAAATCTGTCATTGTTATTATATAATCTTTTGGTAAAGTAGTTATTTGCATACTTAGTCATCCCCCAATTTTAATATTCATATGGTTATTTCCTTAATTTTCTATTTAAATCATATCATTGTTTTTATAACCCTATCAACCTACAACATTTTTCAGAAATAAAAATGCGCCAATAAGCATTTAGCTTATGACGCATTTCTTTGCAATGTTTCTCTTTTAATTTTCGAAATAATTTTTTGTATGCTTTTTGGTGCTAAATAATACATTTCTGAAAGTTCTTTTATAGATGTACCCTCTTGGTATTTTCTATATATTTCTGAGTTTCTTTTAGCAGTTTTGTTTTTACTTTTAGTACTCTCTCCCCATGCCTTTCTGTTGCATTTCTTTCTGGGAATATAAATGTATTCACCCTCAATGTATTTCTGAATTATATCCAATACTTCCTGTGGCAACACCTCTGTTGCTTTAACATAGCTCATAGTATGCTCCTCCTAAATTAATTTAATCTTAGGATTGAGCAAAGGCTATTTCATATTTAAAATGATTTATTGTTATGCAATAGCCTCTGCTACGCATTAATTGCTAATTTTCTCATAAAGAAGTACCCTCCTATTCCGTCTACTAACTATAAAAACTACTCTTTAATAACTAAAATTTAATACATATTTATATTTTATCACATTTTTTACATTTAAGGTAATAAATATATTATTATGAAGTACTTATTCAGCTGTTGCCATATATTCAATTGAGACTACTTCGTCATTTTCAACCAAAAAGGAAATCTTATGTTTATCCAGTTTATATGTATATAGCCCATTGCTCTCAGTGTAGTTCTGACCATATGCCTCTAAAACCTCATCTAGCTTGGAATACAGGTAGATACCTTCTTTTGTAGAAACACTGTCATCCAAGAAAATAACTCCTGCAACATAATCAACTCCACTGATTTCGTAAGTATGAAGTTCAAATCCACTATATGTGTAAACCTTTCCCATACCTTCAAATGCACAGCTTGGTGCTTCAAAATAATCCATTGATTCACCTAAACCTTTTAAATATTAAGTTACTCATAAATATTCTCATTAGTCTTTCAAATTTAATCTATCATTTTTTATTAATCTCATTTTTATGTATATTGGGTTTGTCCATATTTATGCATAAATATTTTCTCAATAAAATTAAAGGAAATAATTGGCTTACATATAAATATAAATATAAAAGAGTTGATGTTTATATAAACAAAGATGGATGGTGAATAACTATGAGTAAAAAATTAGGAATTTTAGGTGGTATGGGTACTTTAGCTACAGCTGAGTTATTTAAAATGATTGCGTTATTTACAGATGCAAGTTCAGATCAAGAACATTTACATATACTTATTAATAATAATCCATCTATACCAGATAGAACTTCTTATTTAATGGGATTAGGTGAAGATCCAAGGAAATGTTTAATTGAATCAGCAAAAGGACTTGAAAATATGGGAGCTGAATTTCTAATAATGCCCTGTAATACAGCTCATTATTTTTACAAAGACATAGTAAACGAAATAAATATTCCATTTCTTAATTTAGTAGAAGAAACTGTGAATTTTATATTAGATGAGTATCCAAACATAAAAAAAATTGGTTTATTAGCTACAGATGGAACTTGTAGTACAGGAATCTATGATAAATACTTTAAAGATCATGATATTGAAGTCATAAAACCTACTAAAACTATGCAATCCTATGTGATGGACTTTATTTATAGTATTAAGAAAGGTCATAAAGAAATTCCACTTGAGCTCCTTTATGAAACTGTTGAAGAAATGAAGCAGCAGGATGTAGAAATATTTATACTAGGATGTACTGAATTATCATCTGCCTATGAGATATTTAAATTGCAAGGAACCTTTATTGATCCATTAAAAGTAATTGCACTACGCGCTATAAATTTTTCTGGGAAAAAGAGCTTGTGAACTACAGTAAGTCGTCTTATATAAAAAACACGACATCATGTCGTGTTTTTTTATATTGGTGGTGAATCACAGTATGTGAACCCCACTATTGATTTACTTATATATTAAAAATCTGATAACCATTTTTATTCTTTCTTTATTGCTATTAATTTGATCCAAGTTAAATACTCACCATTATCTCTCTTTAACAATTTAACATCAGAGTCATCAGGATTTTGCATCTCTTCCCAATCAAGCCATAATTTCCAGCTACCTTGAACATCTTCAGATATTATAATGTCCACAAGATTTGTTTTATTCAAATGATTATACCACCATTTACTTGAATGCCAAGTATACATATCTGCACACCATAAATCTTCCAGTTTAGAAGGTACTATATCAAAATCATCCACTAACCCCGGTTGCACAATAGCAAACTGTCCATTTTTCTTCAATAATTTTGACATGTACCATGGAAAATACAACTCATCAGTTCCAAAATACTCATATGAACTAACACAAATAATAACATCAAAAAACTCTTCTGGAAATGGCAGTGTATGAGCTTCAGCTTTTATTGGATAAACCAAATCCTCTACGCCAGCTTCAATAACTCTTTTCCAATTATCTGTAGGATCAATCCACAAATCATTTGCCCATACTTTTACACCAAATTCTTTGGCTAAAAATATTGAACTAATCCCCTTACCACATCCCATATCTAATACCTTCATTCCTGGTTTTAAATCAAGATCATTAGCTAAAATTTCTGTAAACCAAAGAGGATTTGGTGCCATGGAATTCTCGATAATCCAATAGGTTGAATATTTTGATGAAAGTGGAAACCTCTCATGTGCCATTACTTCAAGTTCATTAATTATACCTTTGTTTAAATTTTTCATTTTCTATTATCTCCTTTTCTATCGTCTATTACCTCCAATCATTTTAAATATGCAAGTCATAAAATGCACCCCTTCCAAACTACAATATTATATATATATTAACAAATTGTTCATTTTTTAGCAACAAATCCTTTGATATCTTTCAAGAATATCAATTGCTTTAAACATTAGCAGCTGGATAAGCATTCTGCTTAATAGAATCAAAATGTGTTGCTAGATAAGAATATTGCATATCCAATGGACTAAAAATATATTGTTCCAATGCTAGATGCAAAGGCATGGATGTTATTTTTTCTATTATTAAGCCTAAGATATGATAACCTGTATCTGAGTAATGAAACCCTTGACCAGGAGGAAAATGGCACTTCAAATATTTTTTAGACCATCTAATGGTTTCTTGAGGTGTCCAGGCTTTATAGGGTTGCTCTTCAATTATCTGCAACATAGATTTACCTTGCTTTGGCTTATCTTCAAAATAATCATATAAACCAGAGGTATTTTAACTTCTTGTTTTTTCATAAACTCATACCCCCAAGATTTTAAAGCCGTTTCTAAGTTCTAATATCTAATAAAAATATTATTTCATTAGTATATTTACAGTTACTAATATTAATATAACTTTTCATAAATAAATATAACTATTCCTTAATATAACGTAAAAAAACACGACATAAAGTCGTGGTTTAATATGGCGAAATCCACTAATACTTTTATTAATGATAGCTTCCTCCTTTAGCTCGCTGTATAATACTTAGCTTGAGCATTCCACATATCACAGTATAGTTTCTCATCTTTAATGAGCTGTTCATGATTTCCCCGTTCAACTATATTTCCATCATTTAATACTATAATATCGGAACAGAATCTGCAGCTGCTCATTCTGTGAGAAATATATATACATGTCTTATTTCCAACTAAGGAATCAAAGTTTTGATATATTTCATATTCGCTTATAGGATCAAGGGCTGCCGTTGGTTCATCCAAAATGACAAAAGCTCCATCTTTGTATAAAGCTCTAGCTATAGCAATTTTCTGTTGCTCTCCCCCACTGTATTTTTCACTTGAACTGCTGTCTCTTCCTACATATGCCTCCAATCCACTCATTTCATTTAACCCCTCATCCAACCTGTCCTCATATTTTTCCAATCCAGTTTTAGTTAAACATTCTTTAACTTTTTTCTTCTGTAATTCAACAGAACTTGAGATATTCTCACCTAAACTAAAAGAAAACAATCCAAAATCCTGAAATACTACAGAGAATAAAGATAAGTATTCCTTATAATCATATTTTTTAATATCCACACCATTTAATGTAATTCTTCCTTTTGTTGGTTCATATAACCTACTCAATAATTTTATAAAAGTGCTTTTACCTGCTCCGTTCGGCCCTACCAGAGCACTCTTTTGATTTGAGTTTATTTCACATGAAACTCCTTTAAGTACATATTCATCACTTCCAGGGTATTTAAACCAAACATCCTCAAAACATATCTTATACTGATGATCGCTTCTTTTTTCCACTGGAATTGAACCTGTTTCAAACTTATTTTCCATATCTAAAAACTCAGTTAACTTATCCATATATCTCATAATATCCCCAATTTCATGATTAAATACAATAACAGCTAAAAGAGATTCATTCATCTTAATAACAGCCTGACTATATTTAAGAAATGCTCCTATTCCAATAGCTCCTGCTAAGACCTTTACTGCCACAAGACTATATGCCAAAACAACTATAATTCCACCAGAAGAAGCTTTAATAACATTTTCACAAATCCAATACTTTCCTTCATTTTTATAATTTTCCTTAATATGTTTGCTTGTATCCTTAAGAAGATTGCTTATAGATTTGCCAGCTTCATATGCCTGTATCGTTTTGATCATTTCTTCATCTCTAAACATTCTACATAGATAAGCAAATCTTCTTTCACTATCCAGTTTTACTTCAAATAATTCACTTATTTTATTCTGGCTCCATTTCACAGCTTTGCCAGTAACACCCATCATCCCTAAAATAACAACTAAAATTAATGCCACACAAACCACGGGATTTGTAACCATGTTTAAAATCTTATATTCAGATATGCTGACACTGACACATAGCTGCAGTGTTAATCCAATTGCAACTAAAAAAGATACTATGCTCTGCAGAAGTTCACTATATTTACTAACTAACTGCTGATAACTTCCTTTATATTTTAAGGCACTTATTGCACTTGTATAGCTGCCAATTACTTTTCCATCCTCAATACTTTCATAGTCTAAACCAAGAGGCTTTTGGTGAATTATATCCTCTATTTTTCTGGATAATTCCGAATTTTTATCTGTTACTATTTTCTTTATCCATTCAGATATAATACACCCTCCACAGAATAAAAGAGACATGGCTATTGAGTAGTAAAGTGCTTCCTTATACTGCTTATCAATAACTGAAGAGAGTATATACTTGCTGAAAACTATTGGTATAAAAGGTACTACCCCTCTCACTATTCCTAAAAGAATAATCAGTGGTCCTATTGAATGGTCAAGGTAGTGAAATCTTTTCATTATTTTAAAGGCTTTGTTATGTGTTTTTAACATTTGCATGAGGCTACCTCCTCTTGATAATAGTGAGCTTGCGCATTAAACATTTCTCTATATGGACCATTTTCTTTTATAAGCTCTCCATGACATCCATCTTGTTTTATACTTCCATCCTGCAGGAATATAACCCTATCACAGAATTGTGTGGAGCTTAATCTATGAGATATAAATACTGATGTTTTTCCTTTAGTCAATTGATCATACTTTTTATACATCTCAGCTTCAGCTAATGGATCCAATGCTGCCGTTGGTTCATCTAGTATAAGAATTGGTGCATTTTTATATACAGCACGTGCAAGCATAAGTTTTTGATACTGACCTCCAGATAACTCAATACCTGTTTCTTCTAAATTCTTTGTAAGAACTGTTTTTTCTTTATTAGGCATTTTCTGAACATAATCATAGAAATCAGCCTGCTTTAGACTTTCATTCAAACGCTTAATATTAACTTCTTCATCTAATCTACATGAAATATTTTTAGCTATACTTTCCGGAAATACTTTTGTTTCTTGGAATACAACCCCTGTTAGTCTTAATAGTTCCTTTAGGTTAACTTTTGAAATATCTACTCCATTTAGGAGAATACGTCCCTTCTGCGGCTTATATAATCCACACATAAGCTTCACTAATGTTGTTTTACCTGCTCCATTAGCTCCAACCAATGCTATTTTTTCTCCTTCATTTATGGTAAGATTTAAATTATGAAAAATCTCTTTTCCCCCTTCATATCCGAAAGATACATTTTCAAAAACATAGCTGTACCCTTTAGCTTTTGGAACCGCCTTATCATATTCACCTTCACCAAGTTCTTGTTTCTCTAAAAATATTCTAAAATTGTTAACCACAATAGCATTTTCACCTAACTTAGCATATTCATCAAAAATATTTTTTATCCAAACATTAAATCCGGCTATCACTCCCAAATACAATACAAATTCACTTAAAGCCATTCCCTGAGAGACCCTGTATATTAAGTAACTGTAACATATTAAATCTCTCAAAACTCCTGAAATGTGCTGAATACATTCTGCTAAAAAAGTATTTTTGCTATGAATTTTCACATAAACCATTATCGTTTCCAGTAAATTTTGAAATTTATCAGCAAACCATTTTTCCATTCCGTATATTCTTACATCTTTTCCTATTTTAGTATCAAGACATTTTCTATGAAGATAAATCCTCTCATACATCAACTTATTTCTCTTATCCTGATTTTCTAATATCCACTTTCTATTTTTTCTGTCTTTAAAGGTTCTCATATACCCTGTAAATAAAAGTACTAACATTATAAGTGGATTTAATTTCGCAGATATTATCATGAAGACAGCTAAACAGAAAATATTTACAACAAGTTCAGATACATTCTTTATAAGCGCCTCTACTCCTATATGATTTCCCTCGCTCACGGCTTCGCTGGCTTTCTCAAATTCCTGCTTTCCAGCACTTCCTTCCACTTGATTAAAAGGCAGCTTAACCAATTTAAAAAACAAGTCAGGCATTTCTAATATTCTGTATAAAAATGTACTTATGTGCATTTTCATTATAAATAACTCTCCTGCTGCTCTTAAAAAAGCATATAAACAAACAACTGCTATTATCTGCAAAAAAGCACTTTTAGGGTTACTCTCTTTTTCCAAAATACTAACAATTCTACTTGCCAGCATAACCCCAAAAACAACAATTACAACTTTTAGAATGATCCCTATGATGCAGCTTACGATTCCACCTATTCCATCTTTATCTTTCCATCGCTTTAATACAAATCTAATATTCTCTATCTTTGTTCCCAACTTAATCACCTCACCAATATAATATCAAGTTTTTTCTTCTTCAAAAAAAACTGACGTGAATCGTCAGTTTCTATACGTGAAATGTAATTATTAAGCCGCCCCTAAAGTGGAATGGTAATCTCACTAGCAAATATTCCTGGTTCATTTTGAAGATTAAGAAACCCTTCATATTTATTAACCAGAAACTGTACTCTCTTCATTCCAAGTCCATGCTCTCCACGCTTAGTTGATATATAGTTTCTTTGATTGAAATCCAGTTCTTCTTCTGCACTATTTTGAATTGACATGTAAAACTGCGAACCAAACACTTCTGAATATATCCTTATAAATCTTTTCTCTACAGGTATCTTCATACAGGATTCCATGGCATTTTCAAGAAGATTGCTTACCATTACACACATATCAATATCTTTTATCTTCAACTCTTCCGGAAGAACTGCTTTAAAATCCACTTTTATCCCGTGATTCATCATAATACTTATTTTACTATTAAGTATTGCATCCATCATTATATTTCCTGATTTAACAAGACTGTCTACAGACTCCAGTTCCTTCTCAAGTTTAGATATGTATTCTTCAAGTTCTTCAACTTCTCCCATTGCCAAATAAGCTTTCATTGCCTGAATATGATTATGATAGTCATGTCTCCATCCCCTCATATTAAGATAAACATTTTTAATTTCTTCGTACTGATGAGATAAGAATTTTTTCTGCATAGCATCAATACTTTTAACACTCTCACTATCACTTAATAATGCATACTGGTCAAATGCCAAAACAATAATAACAACGAATACCGCCAGATTATCCCTTAAAGATATACTTAAAGCTGCAGCTGATACTAAAAACAAAGTCAAACCAGTATATTTATTCAACTTATTCTTATATGTAAATGTTGTCCACAAACATATTAAAACAAATAATGTTAACCAAACTCCACTTTCTCCAAAACTTCTTCCAATAATGTAGAATGTTAAAATAGGAATAAACCATTTTATCTGTTGAAGAAAAATATCATTATTATAAAAAATCAGATAAACAAGCATAATTAATATTTCCACACATAATATCAAAAGTATGTAATACCAAGTATCCCTCTCGAGAATCATAAAAACACAATCCATAAAAAAACAGGATACCATGGCAAAAATTCCAAAGGTTCTAACCTTTAGATTTTCATCAAGCCTGGTATTTCTAACAAAAAAATAGATCAATATGAAAAGCATAATTCCTTTATAAACCATTACTTATAATCCTTTCTTCTGTAATCCATGTAAGCCTTCATTAAATCTCCCCACTTAGCTCTAGCTATAGGAATTTCAATTCCATTTTTCATAAGAATATTTTTCTTATCAATTCTTTCAATACAATTAAACTGAACGATATAACATCTATGAGGCTTAAAAAATTTATCTTTAGAAAGCATCTTTTCCCACTGACTCATCTTATTACCTGATACAAAAACTCCCTTTGATGAGTTTATGTTTGTATTATGATTGTCGCTTTCAATATAATCAATCTCACTTTCATAGAAATTTACAATCCCCTCTTTGGTTTTAATGGTTATGGACTGTTCTACTGATGATACCTTCTCTTTTAACTTTTTTAGTAACTGTGAAATATTTTCCTGCTTTATAGGCTTTAATATATATCCACATGCATCAACCTTATACCCATCAAAAACATAATCTTTTTCTCCAGTAATAAATGCGATTGGAACATTTCCATCTTCTTCTCTTATAGCTTCTGCCAGAGAAAATCCGTTCATCTTATTCAGCATAATATCCAGCAGAATTGCATCAAACTTCTCATCTTCAAATGCAAACAAAAAACTCTCAGCACTTTCAAATATGTTAAAAGAAAGGGTAATCACCTCATCTTCCGCTGCTTTTTCTAACATTGAAAGAAGATATTCCTGATGTATTTTCTCATCTTCTACTATTGCAATTTTCATCTTCTACCTCCAGAATATTAGGACAATGGTAAAAAATAAGGAGTCAAATTTTCTTAGGATTTTTCAGTTCTGGCGAGGCGCATAATCATGCGCATACTAGATGTATGTAAGTGATTTTGCAACGAAGTTCAGAACTGAAAAAGACAAGAAAATTGGCTTATTATTTTTTCCACTGTCCTAGTATAATCTTTTTTAATTATATCAATTTTCCAAATCTTTGTATATGAAAACCAATTTCCATCAACTTGTGTAAGTATAAAGATATTACTCCTAGGAATGGTAGATACTCAAAAGAAAAGTTAGAAGCTAAGGAAAAGTTTTATGAGGAGTTTATGAACATAACGTAAAAAAACCACGACATAAAGTCGTGGTTTTATATGGTGGAGGCGAGGGGAATCGAACCCCTGTCCGAAAACGATCCCATAAAGGCATCTCCGAGCGCAGTCAGTAATTTGGGATTCCCCAATTTCCACTCCTACTGACAGGATTGGAAATCCGGTAGCTTCATCAGTTCCGTTCCTAACTCAAAGCTTTGCTAGGCTCGGTGCCCCGCTAAGTTGACGTCCTATAATAAGCCGCGGGTTACTTATCTAGGACGAGCAGCTACTAAGCTGCTAAAGCGTAATTATCGTTTGCGTTTATATTTAAGTTCCTGGTTTATTTATGAGGGGCTAGGATTCCCTCAGCTCGCTTCCTTTACCAAATACATCCCCGTCGAAAGCCATGTACGCCCCCATGTATAGTTGCTATTAAAGTGTTTTTATAGTGAAACTTAATTAATCCATGTTCCAAAATCTCAAAGCTTCAATGAGTTATGGACTTGTATTAATTATTAGTTGAACTAAAAACACTGTTCTTCTCGCAAACAAAACATAGGTTAATACCTTCCAACATATATTAACTTTTCAAAGATCTTAGCTTTTCTGCTAAACAAAGTAATTATATCATATATAGCAAATATGTCAAGGTGACTTTCAGAAACATTCGTTCCTGTCTTGCTATAAACATATTGTACATGATTCAAGTTTTCAAATCAATGATGAATTCAATCCACATTATGCGAACTCTTCATAGTAAGCAACTCTATGGGAACCTTAGTACAGACTTCCAAAAAAATTTTATCTCCAAGCATTTTTCATTTGTTTTTGTATATCTCTTTTTGCTGATTTCTCTTTAAGAGATTGTCTCTTATCGTAGTTATGCTTACCTTTTGCAACACCTAATTTAAGCTTTACTCTTCCTCTTACTAAATATAGTGATAAAGGTACAAGAGTATACCCCTTTTGAGAAGTAAATTCCATTAATTTATTTATCTCATATTTGTGAAGCAATAACTTCTTATCTCTCATAGGATCCTTATTGAATATGTTTCCCTGTTCATAAGGACTAATATGCATCCCAATAACAAATACTTCACCATTTCTTATCTGTGCATAGCTTTCTTTAAGCTGTACTTTTCCTGCTCTTATAGATTTAACTTCTGTTCCAAATAACTCTAATCCTGCTTCATATGATTCTTCTATAAAATAATCATGTAGAGCTTTTCTATTAGTAGCTAATTGATTTGATGGTTTCTTATTCTTAGACATCTTATCACCTCCTCATTCTATGATATATTTTAACCTATTTTATTAATTATGTCATCTTCTTTATGAACTAAAGGCTTGTCCACTCTAATCTTTATTAACTTTTATAATTAATTAATCCATCGACATAATGCCACATTTTACTTGTAATATGTAAATAAAAATCAATTTTTAACCAAATCTTGTTGTAATTCACCAAAAAAGATATTAAAATATAATTATTCTATTGTTTAATAAAATATCATATTAAATTAAAATTTTTAATTATTACATCTTTAATAATTCGGAGGGGTTTTGATGAAGAAGTCATCATTAGAAAACGAATATCTACTTAAGATAAATTTCAACGATAATAGACCAGGTTATGCCAGCAGCCCATATAAGAAAAATAAAAGAGGGTTCGGCTGGTTCATGAAGAAATTTTTTATAATACTAATTGTACTAGCTTTACTTTCAACCATATCAGTTGGTGCTATAAATTTTTATGTTATTAAGTCAACATCTAAATATATAGTTCAGCCTGAAAATGCACCTAAGAGCGATACAATGATTGTTCTAGGGGCTGGTGTTTATCCTGATGGCACTTTATCTCCTATGCTTTCTGATAGAGTTAAAACTGCCAATGTAGTATCAAATAAAAATGGTACTGAGAAGTATATCCTTACTGGTGATCACGGAAGAAAAGAATATGATGAGGTTAGTGCTATGATGGATAGGCTTATATCTAAATATAATGTACTTCCTGAGAACATCTTCTTAGATCATGCAGGATTTAGCACATATGAATCTATGTACAGAGCTGATTATATATTCAAAGTAAAGTCTGCTGTAATAGTAACCCAAAAATATCATCTTCCAAGAGCTATTTATATAGCTAGAAAAAAAGGAATAGATGCTTATGGAGTTGCCGCTGACAGACCTGAATCATATGTTGGAATGCCAAAGTATAAGTTTAGAGAATATTTTGCAACAGCTAAGGATTTTGTATTTTCACTTTTCAATTTTGATCCAACATTTAAAGGAGTTGAACATCCTATTAGTGGTGATGGGACACAAACACACAACGACTAAAAAAAGCACCCATGGGTGCTTTTTTTAATGGAGAATGGAGAATTGAGAATTGAGAATGAAGGATGATTCTGATATTCATCAGAATCTACATTTTATTGTTCTTTAGAACTATAGGATTTAACTCATTTTATCTTGAGATAAAATATTGTATTGTAAACACAACATTTATTCAATTATGTGCTTTAATTCAAATTAAAAAGCAGAATAAAAAAGTTGGTAATTTTAAATCACCAACTTTTTCATTTAATTACCTTATATTATTTAGATTGAAACCTACTACATCCATACTAAAGGAAAAATTAAATTAAAATTTCACGGAGTGAAATGTCAATCATTTTACATTATCCATTATACATTTGTTTTAATGTATCGGTTCTTCTATAGCTTCATGTTCTTCATTCTCTAGAATCACTATAGGTTCTTCTATTGCTTCTATTCTTTCAGTTGTTTCTTTCTCAATGATTTCATTTACTGACTTCATATCTTCCATAACATCTATGTCTACATCTACTACATCGATTTCCTCATTTTCTTCTTCATCACTAAGAAGTTCAAAGTATATATCGTAGTTATCCATTTCTACACTGCTAACTCTTATCTTAACAGCATCTCCTAATCTATAAACATTCTTTGTATGTTCTCCAATTAGGCAGAAGTGTCTTTCATCGAATATATAATAATCATCTTCTAATGCACTTATATGAACTAATCCTTCTATAGTATTTGGAAGTTCAATAAACATACCAAAATTAGTTACGGATGAAATTATTCCTTCGTAAACTTCTCCAATTCTTTCTTTCATATATTCAGCTTTCTTTAAATCATCTACTTCTCTTTCAGCTTCCATAGCAATTTTTTCTCTTTCAGATGATCTAAGTGCAGCTTCACCAACTATATTTTTAAGTTTATTAATTCTTTTCTCATCAATTCCTGTATTTATGAATTCTTTTATTATCCTGTGAATCATTAAATCAGGATATCTTCTTATTGGTGAAGTAAAATGACAATAATATCTAGCTGCAAGACCAAAGTGCCCTGCACATTCTGGTGCATATCTTGCCTTCATCATTGTTCTTAACATAAGAGTACCAATAACTGTTTCTTCTTTCTTTCCCTTAACCTTTTCAAGTATCTCCTGGAATACTCTTGGATGTAATGTTTGTGTAGGTCTAATAAATAATCCAATATTGTGAGCAAACTCTTTAAAGCGTTCTAACTTCTCACTACTTGGCTCTTCATGTATTCTATAAACAAATGGCAGATTAGTCCAGAACATGTACTCTGCTACCGTTTCATTACATACTAGCATAAACTCTTCTATTATTCTGTTAGACACTTCTCTCTCATAAGGTTTAATGTCTACAGGTTTTCCTAATTTATCTAGTATTATCTTACTTTCTTCAAAATCAAAATCTATAGCCCCACGACTCATTCTCTTCTTATTAAGTATGTTAAATAGTTCTTCCATAAGTTTAAAATCTTCATAAAGATAATCATACTTTTCGATTAATTCCTCATCACCATACTTAAGTATCTTAGTTACATCACTATAGGTCATTCTCTCATTAGTCTTTATTATACTTTCAAAAACTTCATTAGAAACAACCTTACCAGTATTATCTATCTCCATCATACATGTTAATGCAAGTCTATCAACTTTAGGATTAAGACTACATACACCATTTGATAGTTTTTTAGGCAGCATAGGAATTACTCTATCTACAAGGTAAACAGAAGTCCCCCTTTTAAGAGCTTCCTTATCAAGAGGATTTCTCTCTTTAACATAATGAGTTACATCTGCGATATGCACTCCTAATTTATAATTACCATTATCTAATTTTTCAATTGATACAGCATCATCCAAGTCTTTGGCATCTTCACCATCAATTGTTACCATTTTCTTTTCTCTAAGATCTATTCTTCTACCAAATTCTTCTTCAGGTATTTTATCTTCAATACCCGCTGCATACTCTTCTACCTTCTCTGTGAATTCTTCAGGAAGATTAAATTTTCTTATAATTGTGAGTATGTCAATACCTTTCTCACCCTTATATCCAAGAACTTCAGTAATTTTACCTTCTGGATTTCTTCCCCTTTTAGGATACTGAGTTATCTTTGCAACTACTACCTGACCTTGCTTAGCATTCATATTTTGACTCTTTGGAATAAATATGTCCATCTGTAGTTTCTTATCCTCTGGAACAACAAAACCAAAATTCTTACTGTCTTCATAAATTCCTATAACAGTTTTAATGTTTCTTTCAACAATTTTCTCTATTTCTCCCTCTTCTCGCTTACCTTCAATTGGAGTCTTTGTTATTTTAACAATAACCTTATCACCATTCATAGCTCCATTAACTCCAGCGATTGGAATAAAAACATCTCTCTCTCTATCTTCACTTATAACAAACCCAAACCCCTTAGGTTTTGCATCGAATATTCCAACAATTAATCCCATCTTTTCTGGAACGCCATAATGCTCAGTTCTATTTTTAACTATCAGACCTTCCTTCTCCATTACATCCAAAGTCTTTTGGAAGTCTTTTAGTTCATGTCTTCTTATAGCAAAAATTTTTGCCAATTCCTTTGCATTCATTGGCTTATATGCATTCTCTTTCATAAAACTTACTAATACACCTTTGATGCTCAAACTTGTCACATCCTTTATAAAATATTAAACATATCTATGTATATGTTAATGCGTAAAAAGAAACTATTGTGCTTTAGAAATGAAATGTATAATTGATAATGTAGAATGTATAATGATTGACATTTCTCTCCGAGAAATTGTAATTGTATTGTTCCTTGCACTACAATAGTTTACTCGTTTCATCAAGGATGAAACCTTGTATTTTAAATACAATATTTTATCTAAAGATAAAATAAGTTAAAACCTAGTGTTCTAAAGACCAATAACAATGTAGTTTTGCAGCGCAAAACATCCATCATTATACATTCTCCATTCTACATTATCCATTTGTTTTTCTACCTTCACTACTATTATACCCATTCTCACCATTTAAATATGTTTTTATCTTTTAATTGAATACTTATTTTATGTATTTACTATCTAGAATCTTAAAATTAATAAATGTATTTATTCCATGTACTTCACTGATTATACCAAAAAAATATCGTATTATAAAGTTTTTCCTAAATGTGAATGATATTCTACATAATAGAATAAAAAAAAATAACGCATTGGGGTTTGCGTTATTTTTGAGTATGAAATTTGGGGGATTGAGTATAGATTTTTCCGTTCGCTCTATACTCACAGTCTTTGGGGAAAGACTGTTTGACTAATTAAAAAGGGGGCTATTTAATTCTTTGTTTCCTTGCAACTTAATTATATATAATTCGATGCTAAAAAACAAGTATTTTAGCGTTTTTTGTTGTAAAGAATTTGTAAAGAAATTATTAATAATTACGCTTCCCCTCTTAGCACCTTCAATTCCTCGTTCGACAATTCTCGATAGTCACCTTCTGGTAAAGTCTCATCAAGTTTCAATCCACCAAATTCAACCCTTTTAAGGAAAACAACCTCTTTTCCTCTAGTTTTGAACATTCTCTTTACTTGATGGAACTTCCCTTCTTGAATAGTTACCATAACCTCTGCACCATGTTCATCTGAACTTAAAATTTCAAGTTTCCCTGGCATACACTCATATCCATCCTCAAGTGTAATTCCTGCTTCAAATGCTCTTATATCTGATTCATTTACAGATTTATCAATTTCAGCAAAATACACCTTATCTACATGGTGTTTTGGAGAAATCAATCTATGATTTAACTTTCCATCATTAGTCAACAATAAAAGACCTACAGTGTCTTTATCTAATCTACCTACAGGAAAAGGCTCAAAAGCTTGAAGTTCAGGGTCCAGAATATCAACAACAGTATCCTGATAATTATCAAAAGTAGCAGAAATATATCCTGCTGGTTTGTTCATCATGATGTATACAAATTCCCTATAGTTGATTTCTTCACCATCAACAACTACTATATCATTATCTGTATCAATCTTCATGTCGCTTTTCTTAGCCGTCACACCGTTAACCTCTACCCATCCATTCTTAACCATTACCTTTACTTCTTTTCTTGTACCATATCCTAAATTTGATAATATCTTATCTAATCTTTCCATCTTATCTCCCTTAACTTAAGGGATGCACCTCTCTTTCGTAACTCCATTAAACTTCTTTAAAATGTACTTTTTCTATTTTATCATAAATAAACTCTATATAGATATATTAACTCTAAATTAATTTAAAATATTCCGAAGAATGATGAATATCATCAATATATGTTCTTTATTCTCTATTCTTTTTTGTTTATCTTTTTTACTTCTCATTTACGTTAAATTTATTTATACAGTAATGCTCATATGATTCATTATTATTTATATGTTTTACAAGCATTAGAATTCTATACTCGCCTGCTTTCTTTGGAATGAATGTGAAGAAATCCTTTGCAGAATATTTCTGCAGAACTCTCCATCCATCATTTTCATATAAATAAAATTCATATATTATATTTTCTTTAATATTACATTCTCCTTGAAATGTTATCTCATCAAAAATATTAATATTATCTCTGTCACATTTAATATAACTCTCTGTAATAGGTCTACTTCCAATAACATTAACATTTATATTTTTAATATAATCCTGCTCCTCATTACTCTTAATATTTTTACAGAAAAACTCAAATCGATATCTCCCACTGTTCAATAATTTAAAATCATATGCTTTATGCTCAGAATAATCACATTGTTCCACATGAACACCGTTTAGATATACATTATATTTATAAACTATTTCCTTAGCTATATTCCCAACAATTTCAAATTTAATCTTATCATGAACATAATACTCTCTAGCATCATAAAGAACATACTCTATCTTTCCTGGTATAAATTCCTTAACATTAAGAATGAACAATTCTTTTGAATCTAGTTCTTTTTTACTCTTCTTTCCTTTTATATGAATTTCTAATTTAAACTCTCCTGCTTCCCTTGGAATAAAATCTATTTCATTGTCTTTACTATATTCCGTTCTCTGAATTTCTTTATCATCTTTAAATATAATAAATCTATATTCACTCATCCAAGGGGTTGTCCCCTCTACTCTAATATTCAATTCATTATTAATAAGAATATTATTAATATCTTCACTAAAAATTACTTTTTCAATTCGCTCATCCTGAACAGCTAATTCTTTTATGTTAAACTCCAATTCTTTTATATCATCTGGTGTCTCAGCAGCTTTTCTCTTGATAATACATTTTATATTGTATCTCCCCTCTTTCTCTGGTTTCCAGAAAAAATAAGGTGATGCTATATAATCACTATCAAGGATTTTACTATTCTCAAATTTCTTTAGAATTTCTTTCTTATTATTCCCCTCAATCTCCTTATATTTTATATTATTGCAAACATGAACCCTTTTCTCTTCAATCTTTTCAATCATAAATCTATACAGTAATCTTGAATCAGTATTGGTTACTGCTCTAATTTTAATATTTGTACCAATTTCTTGTGGAGATTGAAGATCTGTAGTCAGTTCTCTTATGAGAATCTTCTCACCATCTTTTACTCTATAAACTATCTTTGCTCGATCATCATACTCATTTAATGAAAACATGTCCTTTATATAACATATCAACACATGCTCTCCTTTTAATTCTTCAACTAGAGTAATATTATTATTACTGGAATAATCTCTAAGAATCTCTATTTCCCCCTGAGGATAAACTTTTATAAACTTGTATAATATATTATCCTCTTCTTTCTGATTAATCTTAACTTTAAAATTAATATTTCTACCAACATATAGGTTATTTTTAGAACATTCAATCAATTTGATTTTCGGTTGTATTTTCTCCTCAACTTCAACCTTCTTCGTCAAACTAATTGTCTTCTTTCCCTCTCCCTTTGTGGTAAAACATTTTAGAGAAATCTCCTTAACTCCAGGGGTAGTAAAATGATATTCCAAATCACCTTCTTTAGTTATATCTTTTAAAGTTCTCCACCCCTTATCTTCCTTAATCATGTACTTATATACTGCGTCATTCCTATTACTTCGCGCTGATATACATAGTTTTTCCCCAACCTTAAGCTTGTCCTTATCAACATTAAATTCTTCCATACGGAAGGGCATTTCTTTAAACAAAATCTCGTAATGACTTCTAGTAACATAATCAAATGATTGTTTAGAATTAATCTTTTTTGCTTGTACCATTATGAAATAATCCCCAGGTTTATCAAATCTCCATTTTAATGTATTGTCTCCAGAGAACTCTCTTACTGTTTCCCATTTACTCTCATGTCCAACGAGAAATTTATATTCAAGACTTTCTCCAGTATCATTTATTACTTGGATATTAATATCTCGTCCTTGAAATTGCTGTTTTTCAGGAACAATACTTAATCTTATCTCGTCCATATTTACCCCCATATAAAAATCGACATAAATTCCTTATTCTAATTATACTATATTTCCATTAAATGTAACAACTCCTCTCAGCACTAATTCACACATTCTTATCATATAAAATAAAATTCTGCAAAGACTAGTGTATATATATTTTTTTCAGTTAAAAACTTAATTTATCAAGAAATTCAAAAGTAATATTTGGAGGTGAAGTAATGGATAAATACGATGCAGACTACACTTATAAAAAGAAGAATATAACTATCGATAAAAAAAATAACCCATATCCAATTTTAGAACAAACAATAAATGCAGAGCTATTCCCATATTGTCCTAATAATGCTATCGATACAGCATTTTATGAAAAAGAAGACGAAACACTTTAAAAACAAATTGAGAATGGATAATTCAGAATGGATAATTCAGAATGGATAATGATGGATGTTTCTGCCTTTTTGAGCAGAAACTACATTATATTGTTCTAAAGAACAAGAAATTTTTACTCATTTTATCTTAGATAAAATATTGTATTTAAAATGCAAAGTTTGATTTTATTTAAACCAATCAACTCCTCTTATCCTAGGAATAATACAATAAAAAATTCTCGTCGTAAAATGTCATTCGTTCTCAACTAAAGTAAAACACAAGGAAATCTAGTTTTCCTTGTGTTTTTCAATTAATTCTATAAGATTTCTTTTAAGTCTTTCATCATCTATCTTGCTTCTCTTTTTAGGACCAGATATTCTCCCCCCACCTCTTCTAACCTTCGCATTTACATGCCTTTTCATAAGAAGGGTGTCAATATTCTGCTCAGTATATAACTTTCCATTAGGATTGATGGCATGAGCACCTTTCGGCATGACCATTGCAGCAACCCCATAATCTTGTGAGACAACTATATCATTCTTCTTGGTTTCATTCATAACTTTCATATCAACACTCTGAAAACCACGATCAACAACCCTTACTTCAGAATAATTGCTCCTTATCATATGGTCTATTGTACAGAAGATAATCACTTCTATGTTATATTCTTTTGCCACACCTTCAATTGCTTCTCTTGAAGGACATGCGTCTCCGTCTATTATGATTCTCATATCCATACACCCCTTTAAAAATCAAATGTATAATGGATAATGCTCAACGATAAAAGCGAATGTATAATTGATAATGTATAATGTATAATGATGGATGGTTCTGACTTAAGTCAGAACCTAAATCTTATTGCTTTTTAGAACAAAATAATTTTACTTATTTTATCCAAGGATAAAATATTGTAATTTAAATACAATGTGTTATCTAAAGATAACACGAGTAAAAACCTATTGTCCAAGAAACAATAAGATTAGAATTTCTCGAAGAGAAATGTCCATCATTATACATTTTCCATTATACATTATACATTTCTTTTAAGCTTCTCCGTTATACATTATCCATTTCTTTATATTTTTTTAGTTAGTTCTTCTCTTAACTCTTCAAATCCTTCTTTACCTAGAAGTGCAAACATATTTTTCTTGTATGCTTCAACTCCTGGTTGGTCAAATGGATTAACTCCAAGAACATATCCACTTATTCCACATGCTTTTTCGAAGAAGTATACTAAATAACCATAGTTGAATGGTGATATTTCACTCATGTTTAGTACTAGGTTTGGTACGCCTCCATCAACGTGTGCTAATGTAGTACCTAAGAATGCTTGCTTATTAACGAAATCGATTGTCTTACCGCTTAGGTAGTTCAATCCATCTAAATTCTTCTCATCAGATTTTATAGTCATCTCTTTAAGAGGCTTTTCAATATTTATTACAGTTTCAAAAATATTTCTAACACCATCTTGTATATATTGTCCTAGTGAGTGTAAGTCTGTTGAGAATATAACTGATGCTGGGAAGATACCCTTTCCATCTTTTCCTTCACTCTCTCCATATAATTGCTTCCACCACTCTGACATGTATTGTAGTCTCGGCTCATAGCTAACCATTATTTCTGTAGTATTTCCTTTATTATAAAGACAATTTCTCACTGCTGCATATTTATAACAGTCATTTTCTTCAATGTTTTCATTACTGAACTCTTCTCTCGCAGCTGCAGCACCATCCATCATATCTTTTATATCAACACCTGCTGCTGCAATTGGAAGAAGTCCAACTGGAGTTAATACAGAGAATCTTCCACCAACATTATCAGGAATTACAAAAGTTTCGTATCCTTCTGCTTCTGATAATTGCTTTAAAGCTCCTCTTGCTTTGTCAGTAGTTGCAAATATTCTTTCCTTTGCACCTTCTTTTCCATATTTGTTCTCTAAAATCTCTTTAAATATTCTGAAAGCGATTGCAGGCTCAGTAGTAGTCCCTGATTTAGATACAACATTAACTGAGAAATCTTTTCCTTCAATAACTTCTAATAAATCTTGAATATATGTAGAACTAATGTTATTTCCAGCAAAGTAAACCTCAACACCATCTCTCTTCTCTTTTGGAAGATTATTGTGGAAACTGTGAGTTAACATCTCTATTGCTGCTCTTGCTCCAAGGTATGATCCTCCAATACCTATAACAATAAGAACATCTGAGTTACTCTTAATCTTCTCTGCTGCTTTTTGAACTCTTGCGAATTCATCTTTATCGTAATTTACAGGTAAATCAACCCATCCTAAAAACGCATTCCCAGGTCCATTTCCTTCGTGAAGTAACTTATGAGCACTTGAAATTGCAGGCTGCATTTGACTTACTTCGTGTTCTCTTAAAAATTCTGAACAATTCTTAATATCCAATGATAATACTTTTTTCATATAACTTCCTCCATTTCATATAATCTTTTTCCCATTATTATATTATGCCACATTAAAGCGTATATTTTAAAGTTTTTTTTCATTTTTATTTGTAAATTATATTTATTTTGATAATTCTAGTGTTAATGCACTTACTTTACCAATTTTCTAAGCCTATTGACTTTAAACTTTTATAATAATCTTAATAATTTATTTTAATACATAAATTAAAAAATGATACATAAAAGAAAATATCTCTTTTATGCATCATCTTGGCTATTTTGTCTACCCATCCATCAACTCTTCTTGAATTTCTGCTTCATCTTCAAGATTAACCTCTTCTAAATTTACTAGATTCTCTTCATACTCTTCTAACTCTTTAGACTTACCTGTTTTCATTTGCTTTAAATACTCTTTCTTTGCTTTTGTCGCCTCTGCTAATGAGTCATATTCCTCCCCTGTTAAGATATTAATATATTTCTCTCTATTATTATATTTCTCTTTCTCGTACCATCTCATCTCGTCTTTATTGAAGTAATTGATTATAAATATCTTTTCCTTATCCATATATCCTCCATTACATCATTTGCTTTCATTGTATATAATCATGGCAGAATATTCTGGGTCATTAGCATATTGATTCCCTGCTGAATATTTAATATCTATTATTTCTAAGTTTCTATTTTCATGTAACCATTCATTAACTACACTTTGAAGATGATCATACCTGCCCCGTGCAATAATTTTTACTTTCATTAAATCCCTTCTTTTAAAATATTTATCATATTAATTATATGATATGCTATTCAAATTAATAATAAAAAGCACTTAAATTCAACTCAAATTTGCTTATTTTTAAAGAATTTATTTCCAATAAAATTAGCACAATTTACCACGAAAATTCCCCCTTAAAACCTCTTTATAAATCTCGTATTATGTATCAGAACTAATGATGATTTGGGAGGCACAGCATGGGAATAAGTGAATTTACAGAAAAACTTAATTTAATAACTCTTTTCGTTTATACCGTTAATGACGATCTTCTTTCAACACAAATTCAAAAACATTTAGTTAAAAATTATGCAAGTAATTTAAGAATTAATCTAACAGATAATATGGTTGGAGAACTAATACATAAATATCCTTAACTTCTATGACAAATGTTGCAGGCTATTAAAGCTATTGCATAATAACTAGCTTCATGAATGATAATTATAATGTTTTTGGACATTGAAAAGGAGAACCAACATATGGTTCTCCTTAATTTATAAGTAACAACATTGAATATTATTTGTTTTAATAGTGTTATTTAGTTAAGTTTTTGTTAGGATCTTTTCTTGCTTCTAGAATATGATTAATCATCATTCTTGCATAACTCATCTTATATTCTGGTATATGAGGCAGGTCGTCTAATGAAAACCAGTCAGCTGCTTCTATTTCATTATTATCTATTTTTAATTCTCCTGACGAATACTCAGCTATGAAACCAAGCATAAGTTTATTAGGAAAAGGCCATGGATGACTTCCAAAATATTTAATATTCTTTATTTCAATTCCAACCTCTTCTTTCACTTCTCTTTTAACACATGTCTCTATAAACTCACCTGCATCAACATGCCCAGCTATAAGACTATACAAATTTGGTGGGAAATGAGGTGAACGTGCTAAAAGAATTTTATCACCATTTAAAACAGCAACTATTATGGCTGGAGTTATCCGCGGATAAGTAATATGTCCACAATTTAAACATTCAATATAAGTTTGTTTAGGTTCTATCTGAACTTTTTTTCCACAACAACTGCAATATTTATTTTTATCTAACCAATTTAATAAATGTGTAGCACGTAAAACAAGTAAAAATATATTTTCTTCAACTTCCCCATAAATTTCACTCATATGTTTTGAGAAATAACCTTCAATTTTATCATCATTAGATAAATTTGCAGCATAGTACTCATTACTATCTACTGTACCGATATACATCATGTCAACCTTATTAAACCCAAGTTTTTCAACATCACTAACTAATAGAAACTCAGGATAATCTTCATGTCCTTTAAATATTATTTCACCTTTGCACATTAAAAAACAATATGAATATGTGTTATTTTTATTGATATTTGTATCCTTCATTTGCTATACCCCCATCAATATTAAAATTTTTGTTAGATTTCTTTTTACTTGCTACTATCCTCTAATATAACGGAACCAAAATTTTAGCTTGTTATGATAAATAATTTACACATTAACATGTGTTACCTATCAATGTTATTTTTATTTTTCCTCCTTATTACAATGTTAGCATAAATCAACTGAATTTCAAATTATTACACAAAAACTTTAGATTACTTTAAAATTCATCAACCCTTATAATCATGTTGCTTTGGGTCATCCCTGCCTTTAACAGCGTCTTTTTAGAAGCATGGTTGTAGAACCAGCACCCAGCTTGTACACGAAGTGATTTTTCCTTTGCTATGTTAATGAGCCCCTTGATTGTTTCTGTTCCAAATCCTCTACATCTTTTTGAATCAGCTACTATCATTCCGATTGAAACTGTGTTTGGCACTAAATCATGTTCATTAATTAATCCTAAACTAACTAATTCCCCTTCATCATAGCCTAAATACACTTTATTCAACTTAATTTCTTCACTGTAGTCCTCCAAGAAATCACCAAATAATTCTTCTAATACTGAAACCGCTTCTAATGTTGCAAGTTTCATAACCAGTTCTGTTTCAGCATCTTCCATAAGATATGTGAAATTACATGCCTGTTTTCTAATTCTAAAATTTCTACGCATGAGCTGTGTCATCATCATTGTGTCATTAGTTATTGTTACTATACCCTGAACCTCTTGGAATACTAATAATCTCTCGAATACCTTTTCATACAGATTTCTTTTCTCAGGAACTAAGTATATAACTGATAGCTTATTATCTCCAGTTATTGAGAATCCACCTATAACATTACTTTCTGATTCAATCCTATAATGTTTCCCCTCTTTAATTATGTCTTCAAAAAAATCATCGAAACCACCATTGATTTCCATAAAATATTCAACATAAAACCCTCTTAATTCTTCTATAGTTGTACTTATAAATTTCATTAACATCTCTCCTTATTATTAAATACATAATTATGTCTCCTAAAGCTAAACCTTGTTTGTTTTTTTACTTATTAACATTAATTCCATATCATCTAACTTTAATTTATGTTTATTCCATTTTCCAGCTGTTCCACACCCTATATTCTCTACTTTAAACCCTGCATTATTAAGTAACTGATTCAACTCTGTTGGCAAAAACCCTTTCTCTTTTACTAAAATATCTTCAGGAGCATTTTTTAAAATATTTGATAATGGATATTTTTCAGCTATAGTTATTGGATCAAATACTCCTTTATCCACATCCTCATCACTATACTGTCGTATCATTTTCATTCCATTCAATGCTGTTAATATAAATTTAGAATTAGGTTTTAATACAGAATTTATATTCTCCAATATTATATGGTCTCTCACAAAAGGATCTTCTTCCATAGATAATAACCCAAATGCACCTTCACAAAGGCAAATACAAGCATCAAATAATCTATTAACTTTAAATTCTGTAGCATCTGCATGAATAAAATCAACATTCAAGTTTTCTTCTTTACATACCTTTTTTCCTTCAAGCAGCATATTTTCTGAAATATCTATACCAGTAACATTATACCCACGCCTTGCTAATTCAATAGAATGCCTTCCAGTACCACATCCAATATCAAGAATATACGAGCCTTTTGGTAGTTTAAGTTCCTCTTCAATAAAATCTACCTCTGCAACTGTATTCTTTGTAAAACATTCCTTCATATAATCTGGTGCATAATTATTAAAAAACATTCTCCAGCCGTTATTATTATTCATCTTTTCATCCTCCAAATATTTTTATTTAAAAACCCTTTACCCTTATAACAATTTATTATTATAAGTTCCATCTAACCCTGTTTATCAATTTTTTCTCTTATTCATAGCATCTAAATCTCCAGTCATGTTGCTCCTACATATCCATTTACAGCATTTAACACACTTTATCCCTCCCCCCAAAAATAAAGGCTATAGGTGAACAGAATACACCTATAGCCTAATATTATTATGTTCTTATATCATTTTTCGCAAAAAAAAGCCGTGCAAAGCACGGCTTTAATAGCAATAATAGATATAAAAATCAAATAAAAAACCTATTAAAGTAATGTTTCATAAAAGTGGCTATCCGTGTTCTTAACATAATTACATCTTAAAGGTACGACAAATAGACCCAAATAAAATGGATTTTTCGAACTTTTAAGATATTTATTAAATTTGTTTAGTTAAGAACTACCCCGCTCATAAAACATTCTCCTGTAATAATTTGATTTTATGACTATAATTATACATTATTTTATAAAATAATACAATTAAACTTTTTAGATTACTAGATAACGAAATAAAGGACAGCATCATCCTAAGATAACACTGCCCCAAAACTTTAGGCAAATTTAATATTTAAAATCGCTTTTGAACAATATTTAAATTTCACGGAGTGAAATATCATTCATTCTCAATTCTCCATTATCCATTCTCAATTAAGCGAAACGTAGTGAAGCGTCTACTCCCACTCAATAGTTGAAGGCGGCTTAGAAGTAATATCATAAAGGATTCTGTTTACTCCTTCAACCTCGTTAACTATTCTTCTTGAGATTTTATCTAATACATCGTATGGGATTCTTGACCATTCTGAAGTCATTGCATCTGAAGATGTTACCGCTCTTATACCTACTGCATGAGCATATGTTCTTTCATCTCCCATAACCCCTACAGACTTAATACCAGGTAAGCAAGCAAAATACTGCCATATGCTTCCCTCAAGTCCGTTTAAAGCTATTTCTTCTCTTAATATTGCATCTGCTTCTCTTACTATATGAAGCTTATCTTCTGTTACCTCACCTAAAACTCTTATTCCAAGTCCTGGTCCTGGGAACGGCTGTCTCCATACTAAGTGATGTGGAATTCCTAACTCTTCACCAACAGCTCTTACTTCATCTTTGAATAATTCTCTTAATGGCTCTAATAGTTCAAAAGCCATGTCTTCTGGAAGTGCTGTATTATGGTGTGTCTTTATCTTAGCTGAAGTATCTGTTCCACTTTCAACTACATCTGGATATATAGTTCCTTGCGCTAAGAAATCCATCTTTCCTAACTTTTCAGATTCTTCTTCAAACACTCTTACAAACTCTTCACCAATGATTTTTCTCTTTTCCTCTGGATCACTTACACCTTTAAGTTTTCCAAGGAATCTTTCTTGAGCATTTACTCTAATTAAGTTAAGATCAAATTGCTTTCCAAAAATTTCTTCTACTTGGTCACCTTCATCTTTTCTAAGTAATCCATGGTCAACAAATACACAAGTTAAGTTTTTCCCAATTGCTCTGTGTACAAGAACCGCTACAACTGATGAATCAACTCCACCAGATAATGCTAATAATACTTTCTTATCTCCAACTACTTCTTTTATTTCTTTTATTTTTTCTTCTGCAAAAGATGACATTGACCAATCACCTTTTAAATTACAAACTTTTAATAAGAAATTAGTTATAAGCTGTTTACCGAATAAAGTATGTTCTACCTCTGGATGGAATTGAACTCCATATAACTTCTTTTCATCATTACCAATTGCAGCAACTGGACACTTATCTGTTTTTCCAATTATCTCAAAACCAGTTGGTGCTACTTCTATATAATCTGTATGACTCATCCAACATTGAGTCTCTGTTATACCTTCAAATAATGGTGAATTTGTATTTAACTCTACATCTGCTTTTCCATACTCTCTATCAGCAGAACTTACTTTTCCACCTAATTTATGAGACATTAATTGAGCCCCATAACATATACCTAATATAGGAATACCTAATTTAAATATCTCTTCATCTATCTGAGGTGCATTTTCCCCATAAACACTATTAGGTCCACCTGTAAAAATTATTCCCTTTGGATTTTTAGCTTTAATCTCTTCTAGTGATTTTGTATATGGAATTATCTCACAGTAAACATTATTTTCTCTTACTCTTCTTGCGATAAGTTGATTATATTGTCCACCGAAATCAACTACTAATATTAGTTCATTATTCATATTCTTCCTCCACTACATTCTGTAATTTGGTGATTCTTTTGTAATATTTATATCATGTGGATGACTTTCTTTTAATCCAGCAGATGTTTGAACAACAAATGTTGCTGTCTCTGACATTTCAACAAGAGTTCTTGCTCCTAAGTACCCCATTCCTGATCTAATTCCACCAATAAGTTGATAAATTGTATCACTAACAGAACCCTTATATGCTACTCTTCCTTCAACACCTTCTGGTACTAATTTCTTATTTCCTTCTTGGAAGTATCTATCTTTACTTCCTTTAGCCATAGCTCCTAATGATCCCATTCCTCTGTATACCTTGTAACTTCTTCCTTGATATATCTCCATTTCACCAGGTGCTTCTTCACATCCAGCAAACATTGACCCCATCATTGCAATTCTAGCTCCTGCAGCTAATGCTTTTACAACATCTCCTGAATATTTGATTCCTCCATCCGCTATAACAGGTACACCATATTTGTCTCCCTCTTCAGCACAATCCATTACTGCTGTTAATTGTGGAACACCTACTCCAGCAACAACTCTAGTTGTACATATTGATCCTGGTCCAATTCCAACTTTAACACAATCAGCTCCTGCCTTTATAAGTGCTCTTGTAGCTTCTGGTGTTGCAACATTTCCTGCAATAATCTGAAGTTCTGGATAATGTTCTTTAATTTTACTAACTGCATCAAGAACTCCTTTTGAGTGTCCGTGAGCTGTATCGATTGTTATAACATCAACATCAACCTTAACTAAAGCCTCAACTCTCTCCATCATATCGCCAGTTACCCCTACTGCAGCTCCACATAATAATCTACCTCTTTCATCCTTAGCTGCATTTGGGAATTTAATCGATTTCTGTATATCTTTAATTGTTATAAGTCCTTTTAAGTTAAAATCTGCATCTACAAGTGGAAGTTTCTCTATCTTATGTTTGCTTAATAAAACTTTAGCATCTTCAATAGTTGTCCCTTCCATAGCTGTCACAAGATTTTCTTTTGTCATTACTTCATGAATTTTCTTACTATAATCAGTCTCAAAAGCCAAATCTCTATTTGTAAGTATACCTACAAGTTTAGTTCCTTCTGTTACTGGAACACCTGATATTCTGTATTTAGCCATTAAATTTTCAGCATCTTGAATAGTATTCTCTGGTGAAAGGTATATTGGATTTGTAATAATCCCATTCTCTTGTCTCTTTACTCTATCTACTTCTGCAGCTTGTTCTTCAATAGACATATTCTTATGAATAATTCCTATTCCACCTTCTCTAGCCATAGCTATTGCCATCTTTGATTCAGTTACAGTGTCCATTCCTGCACTCATGATTGGAATGTTTAGAGTAATCTTCTTAGTTAATTGAGTTTTAAGAGATACCTCTTTAGGAAGAACCTCAGATTTATTTGGTACTAATAATACGTCATCAAAAGTATAAGCTTGTTTTAAGATTTTTGCCATTTTTTACACTCTCCTTAATCAATATTGTTTGTATGTGATACTCATCACAAATGAATAAGGTGAATAGAATAAAAAATACCTAGTTCACAATAAAGTGAACTAGGTATAATACATTCTTAAACCTACTCACTCATAGTCGAGAATTTGCGGTACTCGGTAGAAACTTCCTCGCCTTATTCGAGGATTATATGATGAGAATATATTCTATTATTATTTTTCGTCTGAATAACTTATTACCTATTCTATTTAAGTTATCACCATTTGTCAACAGTTTTTTTCTATTTAAATAAAACTCTTTTATGTACTTTTCTTAAGCTTTCAAAATATTGATTTTCTAGGTGTTACAAACATCATTTTCTTAGTTATCAAACTATTATTTCCCTTAAGAATAAAAAAACTGAGTTTAGTCTTAAGACCAAACTCAGCATTTATATTTACTATTATTAAATATACTCTTAGTACATTCCACCCATATCCATTCCTGGAGCACCTGGCATTGCTGGTGCATCTTTTTCTGGAAGATCAACCACAGCAGCTTCTGTAGTTAAGAATGTTGATGATACTGATGCAGCATTTTGAAGAGCTGTTCTAGTAACTTTTGTAGGGTCTACTATTCCTACTGAAAGCATATCAACATATTTTTCATGAAGAGCATCAAATCCTATTCCTGGTTCACTGTTTCTAACCTTCTCAATTATAACAGATCCTTCTAAACCAGCATTAGTAGCAATTTGTCTTACAGGCTCTTCTAGTGCTCTTACAATGATATTGATACCAACTTGAATATCTGCAACCTCGTGAGTAAGCTCATTTACAGCATTAATTGCATTAACGTATGCTGTTCCTCCACCTGGAACTATACCTTCTTCAACTGCAGCTTTTGTTGCAGCTAAAGCATCTTCTATTCTAAGCTTCTTCTCTTTAAGCTCTGTTTCTGTAGCAGCACCAACTTTTATAACCGCTACTCCACCAGCTAGCTTTGCAAGTCTCTCTTGTAACTTTTCTCTATCAAATTCAGAAGTTGTCTCTTCAATTTGATTCTTGATTATGTGTACTCTCTCAGCGATAGCATCCTTATTACCTTTACCATTAACTATTGTAGTGTTCTCTTTAGAAACCTTAACACTTTCAGCTCTTCCTAACATATCAATTGTTACATCTTTAAGATCTCTACCAAGCTCTTCTGATATAACTTCTCCCCCTGTTAGTATAGCGATGTCTCTTAACATTTCTTTTCTTCTATCTCCGAATCCTGGAGCTTTAACAGCTACACATACGAAAGTACCTCTTAATCTGTTAACAACTAAAGTTGCTAAAGCTTCACCTTCAACATCTTCAGCAATTATCATAAGCTTTTTACCCTGTTGAACAATTTGCTCTAAAACTGGTAAAATTTCTTGTATGTTAGTGATCTTCTTATCAGTTATTAACATGTATGGATCATCTAAAATTGCTTCCATCTTTTCAGCATCTGTTACCATATAAGGACTTAAGTATCCTCTGTCAAATTGCATACCTTCAACAACATCTAATTCTGTACTCATTGATTTTGATTCTTCTACTGTAATAACACCTTCATTGCCCACTTTTTCCATAGCGTCAGCAATAAGATTTCCTATTTCTTCATCTCCAGCTGAAATCGCAGCAACTCCTGCAATATCTTCTTTACCAGCTACTGGCTTAGATGCTTTTTTTACTTCCTCTACAGCTTTATCTACAGCCATCTTGATACCATTTCTTATTAGAATTGGATTAGCTCCCGCTGTAACATTTTTTAAACCTTCTCTTATTATAGCTTGTGCTAATAATGTAGCCGTAGTAGTTCCATCACCTGCAACATCGTTAGTTTTTGTAGCAACTTCCTTTACTAGCTGTGCTCCCATATTTTCAAATGGATCTTCTAATTCTATTTCTCTAGCTATTGTAACACCATCATTAGTTATTAATGGTGAACCAAATTTTTTATCTAAAACAACATTTCTCCCTTTAGGTCCTAATGTAACTTTTACAGTATTAGCTAAGGTATTTACCCCTTTTTGCATACTTCTTCTAGCTTCTTCATCAAAAAGAATTGTTTTTGCCATCTTAATTCCCTCCTACTATGATTAACTATATTAACTTTAATTACTTTTCTATTACTGCAAGTATATCCTCTTGCTTTAAAATAATGTATTCTTTATCCTCAATTTTTACTTCTGTTCCACTGTATTTAGAGAATAATACTCTATCCCCAACAGTAACTTCCATTTTAACATCTTCTGTTCCTGGTCCAACTGCAACTATTTCAGCCTCTTGTGGCTTTTCTTTAGCAGCTCCTGGAAGAACTATACCGCTCTTCGTAGTTTCTACCGCCTCTATTCTTTTAATTACAACTCTGTCTCCAAGTGGTCTAATTTGCATAGTGTATAACCTCCTTTTATTATGGTTAAATGATAATTTATAGAATTATAATTATTTTCAACCTATAGCACCAATATCTATTATACTAGATAAATAAATAATAGTTTATACTTTTTTATAATTTTACTAATTAAAAACTCTTAATTTTCTGTAATATGTTCAATTTTGAATAACTTTTTTAATTTTACCATAATCAGCACTCAACATAATAGAGTGCTAACATAATTATATATTAAATAATACATACATTTTTATCAAAGTCTTTATCCTTTGTATTTCTTTGATTTATTAATAAATATCTAATGTTTTTTCTTGTTTTCTTCCGTTTCCTCACTATTCCTTTATTTTCTATAAATTATATATTTATTAAATTTATTATAGATTTTTATAAATATTTTTATTAATTTCATAATATTTATAGTAATAAATATTTCTTAGTTAAAAATTTAGCTTATTCAAGAAAAAAAAGTTTAAATAGATTCACCTACTTTGTTTAATTTGTATACTTATGAAGTTAAATGGACATACTTCCTAAAGAGATTAAATTTAGTAGGAGAGATTTATGTGAGTACTTCAAAAAAGCAAAAATTTTACTCCTGGTTTACTTCAATATTTTTATGTATTGCAATTATATCAGGATCAATAATAATTGTATTTAATTCAAGATTTATATATCCCCTTTCAATGAAAATATTAAATATTCCATTGCCTGAAAATATGAATCATGATATACTAACTAATAATTATAATTACATAATAGATTTTATCACTAAAAATAATTATGAATTTTTCAATTTACCTAACTTTCAATCGTCAGAAAATGGTATAATACATTTTATAGAGGTAAAAAATGTATATTGGTCAATTTTGTATATTTTTATACTTTCTTCAATTATAACCATTGCAGCAATTTATTTTCAGAAAACTTATACTTTTCTGAAAATTGCATCAAGGTTATTAATTATTGTAGTACTTATAATTACAATTCCCTCAATAATGCTATTTGACTTTGCCTTCGATTTTATGCATATGGTGGTTTTTAACAATGACTACTGGTTATTAGATCCAAAGACTGATCCAATAATAAATATTTTGCCACAGAATTTATTTTTAATTTTTTTTATCGCAATTTTAGGAATAATAATCTTAAATATGTTTATCTTAAAATTTATTTATAATTATTTGAATGGAGGAGAGAATTCCAATGAGCAAAATTAAGGAAATTTTAGAACAGATTGTACAACGCAACCCAGGAGAAGCAGAATTTCATCAAGCTGTAGAAGAGGTATTACATTCAATTGAACCTGTTATTGAAAAATACCCTAAATTCGCTAAAGCTAAAATTATAGAGAGAATGTTTGAACCGGAAAGACAAATTATGTTCAGGGTACCATGGGTAGACGATAAAGGAGAAGTACAAATTAACAGAGGATTCAGAGTACAGTTTAACAGCACTTTAGGTCCTTACAAGGGCGGTTTAAGATTCCACCCATCAGTTTACTTAGGAATTATTAAATTTTTAGGATTTGAACAAATATTCAAAAATGCTTTAACCGGTCTTCCAATTGGCGGCGGTAAAGGTGGTTCTGACTTTGATCCTAAAGGAAAATCTGATTTAGAAATTATGAGATACTGCCAAAGCTTTATGTCAGAGTTATACAGACATATAGGTCCAGATATTGACGTACCTGCTGGTGATATAGGCGTAGGGGCAAGAGAAATAGGTTATATGTTTGGTCAATACAAGAGAATTAGAAACGGTTATGAAGGTGGAGTACTTACTGGTAAAGGTTTATCCTACGGTGGTTCTTTAGTAAGAACCGAAGCTACTGGATACGGCTTAATCTACTTTGTTAAAGAAATGCTTGCAGCTCACAACTACAATTTCTCTGGTAAGAGAATCGTAATATCAGGTTCTGGTAATGTTGCTATATTCGCTAATGAAAAGGTAACAACTTATGGCGGAAAAGTTATAGCGATGTCTGATTCTAAAGGTTATGTAGTTGACGAAAATGGAATCAATCTAGACACAATTAAAAAAATTAAACTTGAACAAAGAGGAAGAATTAAAGAATACATTAATCATCATCCAGAAGCTGAATACGTTGAAGGATGTAAGAACATATGGGATCTTAAGTGCGATATAGCCCTTCCATGCGCAACACAAAATGATATTGAATTAGCTCACGCTAAAAAACTTGTTGCTAATGGATGTATTGCAGTTGGAGAAGGCGCTAATATGCCTTGTACTAACGAAGCAGTAACTTACTTTATAGACAAAGGAGTATTAGTTGCACCTGCTAAGGCCGCTAACGCTGGTGGCGTTGCCACTTCTGCTCTTGAAATGGCACAGAACAGTATGAGATACCACTGGACCTTTGAGGAAGTAGATGCTAAACTGCAAAATATCATGAAGAACATATTTAAAACAGCTAGAGAGGCATGTGAAGAATACGGACTTGAAGGCAACTACGTTGCTGGTGCTAATATAGCAGGATTTATGAAAGTTGCTACTGCTATGATGGAGCAAGGAATCGTATAAAAAAGGCACATTCGTGCCTTTTTTTAATGTAGAATGGAGAATTGAGAATGGAGAATGATGGATGCTTTTGCCTTAGGGCAAAAGCTACATTTTATTATTCTTTAGGACAAGAAGTTTTCACTCATTTCATCTTGGATAAAATATTGTATTTAAAATAGACTCTATTCTTTTTAACTGAAAGGAGCAATACCATATTTTTGATTGAACAATACAATTAAAATTTCGCAGAGCGAAATGTCAATCATTCTCCATTCTACATTATCCATTCTCCATTATGTTTTTTATAGTATGTTGTTTTCTCTCGCATAATAAAACAAATACTGTTGAGCAAATCCACCTAGCTCCCCAAACTTCTCTCTTCCATACTTTCTTATTTTAGGTAAAGTCACATCAGGGGCAACATAAAAATGCTGCATTGCTCTTTTAACCCAGACATCCACTGGAAAGGCTGAGTATTTTTGCATGGAAAACAACATAATACAGTCAGCTACTTTAGGTCCTATACCCTTGAATTCCATTAATTCCTTATGGCATCCGTCATCATCTAAAGATTTAATTCTATTTAATATATCTTTATCACTTAACACTCTTTGTATTGTTTCATATATGTACTTTGCTCTGAACCCCACTCCACACTGTTCTAACTCCTCAATACCAGCTTCCCTTAACTCATCAACTGTTGGAAATGCATAATATTCATTTCCTTTATAGTAGATTTTTCTTCCCCATCTCTCACTTATTCTCTCGATAGATCTTTTAATTCTAGGTATTTGATTATTTGCTGATATAATAAATGATATGGTTAATTCAAATGGCTCTTGTTGTAATAATCTCATTCCTTTTCCAAAGTCACATGCCATCTTCAATGTCTCATCCACACTTAATTCTTCAATTATTTTACTATAATCTCTTTCAAGATCAAAATACTCTATCCACGTATTATTGAACTCTTCCATGGAGCAATCATAAAATATTACATCATTCTCTCTTTTCCTTACTTCCAATACTCTACCAAAGGCAACACCAATATAACTTCCACTTTCAGTCTTATTCCATCTAAATGCCTGACCACAATCAAATATATCTCTTAATTCAAAATTCTGAATATCTTTAATTATAATATCTGGTCCACTTATCTCAATTTTGCTGTAACTGCTCATTGTCTTTCTTCACCTCAAAATTATTCAAAATATATTTTGCCATTACTTCGTCAGTATAACTTATCATGTCCTACCAACTCTTTTTTATCATATTATTAATCTCTATTAGTTTTGTACAACTGTCCTCTTTTAATTCCTCTTTTACTACATTGTACAATTTATTAATGAGTTTTTCTCGCCCTTTAAGTATTTTATATTTATTTCTATTAATACAAATCGCCACACGAATTACTTTTATTATATAATAATATTTATCAATAAGCAAAGATAAATTTTCCTTTATTTATAAATGAAGTGTATCAACAATATTTTTTTCTCAAAAAATAAAAAAAGCAAGAGATTTAACTCTTGCTTTTTTATTTATTTATTTTATGCTAAATTACTTGCTATTTCTTGAGCTGATTTTCTACCTGCACCCATTGCTAATATTACTGTAGCAGCACCTGTTACAGCATCTCCACCAGCGTAAGCATTTTTATAAGATGTTTTTCCATTGTCATTAAATACTTTAATGTTGTTCCACTCATTTAATTCTAAATCATCTTTTAATGCTGTGATAATTGGGTTTGCTCTAGTTCCTAATGCCATGATAACAGAATCTACTTCGATTATATGCTCGCTACCTTCAATAGTAGAAACACGACATCTACCTGAATCATCTGGCTGACCTAATTGCATTTTAGTACATTCAACACCTTTAACCCATCCGTCTTCACCTTTAATAGATGCTGGATTAGTTAAGAATACGAAGTTAACTCCTTCTTCTTTTGCATGATGTACTTCTTCTACTCTTGCTGGTAATTCCTTCTCTGTTCTTCTATAGATTAGGTATACTTCAGCACCAAGTCTAAGTGCAGTTCTTGCAGCGTCCATTGCAACGTTTCCGCCACCTACAACCGCTACTTTTTTACCAATTTGCATTGGTGTTTCATAATCTTCTTTGAATGCTCTCATTAAGTTAGCTCTAGTTAAGAACTCATTAGCAGAGAATACTCCATTTAAACCTTCTCCCTCAATTCCTAAGAACTTAGGAAGACCAGCTCCTGATCCTATGAATATTGATTCAAAACCTTCTTCTTCAAGACTTTGGAAGTTAATTGTTCTACCAAAAACAACATTCTTTTCAAACTTAACTCCAACACTCTTAAGGTTGTTAATTTCATGCTTAACTATCTCTTTAGGTAATCTGAACTCAGGAATTCCATAAGTTAAAACTCCTCCAAGTTCGTGAAGTGCTTCAAATACAGTAACATCGAAACCTTTCTTAGCAAGGTCACCTGCACAACTTAATCCTGCTGGTCCACTTCCTATTACAGCTACTTTTTTACCTGTATTTTCTTTTTGAGTTGTAGAAGCAGGCTTATTTTTTCTATGCCAGTCTGCTACAAATCTTTCTAACTTACCTATAGCAACTGCTTCACCTTTATGGCTAAGAACACACTTGCTCTCACATTGAGTTTCTTGTGGACAAACTCTTCCACATACTGCTGCAAGTGATGTATGCTTAAATAATTCCTCTGCAGCCATCTCAAAATTTTCTTCTTTAATATATTTTATAAACTCAGGAATATCAACAGCTACTGGGCATTTTCCTACACATGGCTTTGATTTACATCCTAAACATCTTTTAGCCTCTTCTACTGCTTCAGCTTCATTATATCCTAAACAAACTTCCTCAAAATTAGTACTTCTTACTTTTGGATCTTGCTCTCTAACTTTAACTCTCTCTAATATCATATCATTACCCCCTGTGACACTGACATTCTTCAGCTTTGAACTGATGAAGTTTTTCTTTTTCTTTATATGTTGTTGCTCTTCTCATTGCTTCATCAAAATCAACTAAATGACCATCAAACTCTGGTCCATCAACACATGCAAACATAATTTTTCCACCAACAGTAACTCTGCATGCTCCACACATACCAGTTCCATCAACCATTATTGGATTCATACTAACTACAGTTGGAATTCCTAATTCCTTAGTTTGTAATGCTACAAATTTCATCATTATTAATGGCCCGATAGCTATTACAAGATCATATTTCTTACCTTCTACGTTTACAAGGTGGTTTATCATATCTGTAACTCTACCCTTCATTCCTAAAGAACCATCATCAGTCGCAATATATACTTCATTAGCAACTTTACTCATTTCTTCTTTAAGAATAACTAGTTCTGCACTTCTACCTCCGATGATTACATCAGCATTAACCCCATTTTCGTGTAACCACTTAACTTGAGGATATACTGGAGCAGATCCAACTCCACCTGCCACAAAAAGAACGTTTTTATCTTTTATTTCTTCAAAATCTTCAACGAAATCTGATGGTTTTCCTAAAGGTCCAGCTATATCCATTAAATAGTCGCCTTCATTCATGCTTTTCATTCTTTGTGTAGACCCACCTACAGCTTGTACAACTATAGATACAGTCCCCTCTTCTCTATCATAATCCGCAATTGTTAGCGGTATTCTCTCACCTTTTTCATGTAACTTAACAATAACAAATTGACCTGGTTGTGCTGATTTTGCAAGTCTTTCAGCTAATATATCCATTTTGAACGTATTCTCATTTAAATCCTGTTTTCTTTTAATTAAATACATACTCCCACATCCTTTTTTACAGATTGTTTTCAAAAAAATTGAAAGTTTTAAAATTATACCCTGCATGCCTTTAACAAAAAAAGACAAAGTGCAAAATAGCATTCTATCTCTAGAAAGCTTCTTTGCACCCTGTCCTTTTATCTGAAAGATTCCCTCATTAATATGAGCTTACTTCTTCGATGATCTATTTAAAGATTCTCTCCAGGGGTATGTCCAGTTATTGTCCTCAACCTGAAAGCTTCGTAATGTATCAAGCCCAATACACTACTTTCTTCTTCGGTAATTTAAAATCTAGTATACTACTAAATTTTAAATATCTCCAACAACCTTCATCCATAATCCTTAACTATTCAATTCAAGGTTATCTTAGCATTTTGTTTGTTAAAAGTCAATAGTTTAACTTTATAATTTTCAATATCTTTTGAATAAAAAATCATTAATTTAAAATATATCAAATTTGAAAGTTTAATCATCCAAAAAATTCATAATCATGATTATTTTTTCTATCCTTTTATTGAATAATCTGAAAATAGCAACATATTATATTTACTTTACATTAATTATGTAAATTTTAAATATAAGACGCATTATATGCGCCTTATATTTAAATGATTTTATTAAAATTCAACGTTTGTACCATAATAAGTGCATTCAAATATTTTTTTCATTTCATCTACAGATATCTGTCTAGGATTTGAACCAGTACATGCATCTAATACAGCATTATTAGAAATATAGTCAAGATTATTGTTGAAAAGCTCTTCTGTTACACCAAATTCTTTTAATGAAGCTGGTATATTTAATTTTTTGTTTAAATCTCTTATAAATTGAACTAAAGAGCTTATTAATTCTTCTTGAGTTTCACCTTTTAATCCTAATCTTGAAGCTACTTTAGCATATCTGTCTCCACACTCTTTTGCATTGAACTGAACAACTGATGGTAAGTATATAGCATTAGCGCATCCGTGTGGAATATTGAATACTGCTCCTGTTTTATGTGCCATACTATGAGTAATTCCTAATAAAGCATTTGAGAATGACATACCTGCTAAGCATTGAGCAATGTGCATTTCCCCTTTAGCTTTTAAATCACCTTCATAAGATTTTAATATACTCTCTTTAACCATTTCTAAAGCTTCCATAGCTAATGGATCTGAGAAAGATGATTTATTACAAGCAACATAAGCTTCTAAAGCATGAGTGAATGCATCCATACCAGTATGAGCTACTAATTTTGGTGGCATTGTTGAAGCTACCTCTGGATCTACAATCGCAATATCTGGTGTTAAGTTATAATCAGCTAAAGGATATTTAATTTTCTTATTATAATCAGTTATTACTGAGAATGCTGTAACCTCAGTAGCTGTACCACTTGTTGAAGGAATAGCCACAAACTTAGCTTTAGTTCTTAATTCTGGTACTGTAAATGGATCCTTAACATCATCAAATGTTTTTTCTGGATGCTCATAGAAAATCCACATAGCTTTTGCAGCATCAATTGGTGATCCTCCTCCAATTGAAACAATCCAATCTGGTCCAAATTCTCTCATTTTTTCTGCACCTTTAAATACAGTTTCAACAGATGGGTCCGGTTCTACGCCTTCTATAAATGCAACTTCCATTCCCGCTTCTTTTAAGTAAGCTTCTACTTTTTCAAGGAAACCAAATTTCTGCATTGAGCTTCCTCCAGTAACAACCATTGCTTTTTTACCTTTTAATTCTTTTAAAACTGCTAAAGAGTTCTCTCCAAAATAGATATCTCTTGGTAATGTAAAACGATTCATAATAATAACCTCCCATAAATTATAATTCTGTATGTAATTACTTATATATAAAGCAATTCTCGTGCCAACTTTAAGTTTTTTTATATATTTTGATATTTTTTTCACATATTTGTTTATTTTTTAACAATTAGTGGTTTTTTTTACTATATAAAAATAAAAATAACCATAAATCTTTTTATAATATTACTATATTTAATTATTTACTTATAGCATTTAATCTCATTTGTCCTGTTTTAGTACATAATAATAACAACATATGTCCTAAAACTATACACTGTAACATTTTAGGACATATGTTGTTATTTTTTTCTCAATACTATGACATATTACACTTATTTATATTATACTTTTTCATTTTTAGATACAATGTATTTCTGCTTATATCTAAAGTTTTTGCAACTTTAGATATATTATTATCATATTCCTTTAAACATGAAATAATAGCTTTTTTCTCAAGCTCTTCTAATGTACACAAGTACACATTTCCTCTATCAACCTCTTTATTAGATATATTTTTATCAAATATATCTAAATTTTTAATATTAATTGTAGTTTTACCATCTAAATTCACTACATTTTCTATATAATTTTCTAATTCTCTAACATTACCTTTCCATTCATATCTATAAATTTGATTTAAATGCTCTTGTGAAATATGAGGAATCATTTTATTAAGCTTCCTAGCTTTCGTCCTTAAAAAATGTTCTATAAGAGGTTGTAAATCCTCTTTTCTCTCTCTTAAAGGAGGTAACATAATAGGAATTACACTTAATCTATAATATAAGTCTTCTCTAAATGTTCCTTTATTCACTTCTTCTTTTAAGTTTTTATTTGTTGCAGCTATTATTTTTACATCAATAGGGATATACTTATCTCCACCCACTCTGTTTATATATCCCTCTTGAAGCACTCTTAAAAGATTAACCTGCATATCAAGAGGCATCTCACCTATTTCATCTAAAAATAAAGTCCCTCCATGGGCAAGTTCAAATTTCCCCGATTTTCCTCCCCTTTTAGCTCCTGTAAAAGCCCCATCATCATATCCAAAAAGTTCTGATTCTATTAAATTTTTAGGAATTGCACCACAATTTATTACTATAAAAGGATTATTAGCTCTACTACTCTGATTATGTATAGCTTGCGCTAAAACCTCTTTACCAGTTCCACTTTCTCCTTGTATTAGAATTGTTGAGGGACTGTCCGCAACCCTCTTCGAAAATTCAACAATCTTCTTCATAGTGCCACTCTTATATATCAAATCATGGAATGTATATTTTGAAACCATATTTGAATATTTATTTACCAATTTCATAACTGTATGTATTTCATTTATAATAAGAACCACCCCTATAAGTTCTTTGTTATTATTAAATATAGGATTGGCACTTATATTATATTTATTATTCTTGTTAAAGGAAACTTCTTCATACATGAAACTCTTACCCTGACTTATTTTTTGGTAAATTTCAGGCCACACCTTAATAAATTTATTGATATTTAAATTGTCCTGTTTTTTTTCTTCTAAATGTAACATATCCTGTGCAGTATTATTATAATGTCTAATTATCCCTTTCGTGTCAACAGCCACTATACCGTGAGATATAGAGCTAACAATACTATCCATATATAAGTAAGCCTCAACTAACTCTTTTTGAAGTTTCTCGTGAGACAAATTTCTTTCAATCGATTGCACAGCTGCTACAACCATGCCTAATGTATGTGGATGTACTTCTGTACTGTATCCTGTAAGGTTAAGAGATCCTATAATCTCATTCTCAAAGTGTATCGGTGCAGCTGAACATGTCCATTTATGATATGCCTCAATAAAATGTTCTTTTGCGGATATCTGAATTGGCATGTCTTCTTTTATCGCAGTTCCCATAGCATTTGTTCCTATACTTTTCTCATTCATATAAGCCCCAGTTATCATATCCAACTCTTCTGCCGCCTTAAGAACATTAGTATCACCCATTATTTTTAATATACACCCTTCTCTATCTGTTAAAATTATTAAAAATCCAGAATTATGAACCATATCATACAGATTCTGAATTATGGGTGATGCAACTTCAATTATTTCTTTATTATCTTGTAAAGCTTTACTCATCTCTATTCCTTTTAAAATTATCCTAGGATGAATTCTCTCTTTTTCAATCCCATACAACTCACTTCTTATATGAGATTTTTTTATTATTACTTGTTTAAATTCTTCTGAGTATCTCACTTTTATTTGTCGGCATAATAGATTCCTTAATCAAATATTTAAACAAGAAATCTTAATTACCAACCTCTCCTTCCCTGCTTTATAAAAACCTAGGTTGCATTTCACAAGATTACCTTAAGTGAACTCTCCTATTAAAAATCCTGCTGTTTATGTAAACAGCAGGATTTTTTATCTCATTATTTATTGTAATCGTAGAAACCTTTTTTAGTTTTTCTTCCTAACCAACCAGCTCTTACATATTTTCTTAATAATGTATGTGCTCTATACTTTGGATCTCCTGTTTCTTTTAACATTACATCCATGATTGCTAGTACAACATCTAATCCAACTAAGTCACCTAAAGCTAATGGTCCCATTGGATGGTTTGCTCCAAACTTCATAGCTGTATCAATATCTTCCACACTAGCAATTCCTTCTGCGTATATTCCTACTGCTTCATTTATCATTGGAATAAGAATTCTGTTTACAACAAATCCAGGTGCTTCTGCAACCTCAACAGGCTCTTTTCCAATTGCTACAGATAATTCTTTGATCTTATCAAATGTTTCATCTGAAGTAGCTATTCCTTTAATAATTTCAACAAGCTTCATTACTGGCGCAGGATTAAAGAAATGCATTCCAATAACTTTATCCGGTCTATTTGTTGCAGCTGCAATTTCTGTTATAGATAATGATGAAGTATTAGATGCTAAGATTGCATCTTCTTTACATATCTCATCTAACTCTTTAAATATTTTCTTTTTGATCTCCATATTCTCTACAGCAGCTTCAATGATAAGGTCACAGTCATCTACTAATTTAATATCTGTAGTTCCTGATATATTACTTAAAATTTCTTCTTTCTTCTCTTCTGTTATCTTTTCTTTCTTAACTAATCTATCAAGAGATTTTGTAATGAATGCTATACCATTATCAACAAACTCATCCTTTATATCTCTTAAAATAACCTCATACCCTTTTGAAGCAAAAACTTGAGCAATACCAGCTCCCATTGTTCCAGCTCCTAATACACAAATCTTTTTCATAATTATACCCCCTTTAATAAATCGGTATTGTCAAAAGTTTTAATGGTACTTCCGACGTAACCCCTTTATTTTCAATACTTTATCTATATTAGACTTGCCCCCTCCCTCTAAAGGTGTTAATTTTAGTTTGCGAAAAGAAAATATATCACCAAAGATAAGGAGGCAAGCTTTTAACATGATTAATTCATTTTTAGTTTTGTATATTGTTTTTCTTAAACAAGTTATAAACCTACTAATTATTTTATTGACCGGAAAAGGACTTAATAAGATTCCCAACTCGGATCCTTTAAATAAACCTTTCAGAGACTTCCAAATAGATGATAAGCCAATAATCGTGAAACCTGAAAGGTTTAATTACACAGAACTCCTAGCGGAGCACCATAAACTTAAAGGCAAGCAATTAGCTCCTGTTAGACCTCAAAAAGGACGTTCTCACGTAGATTCTAAAATCAGCTGTCCTAAATGTTCTGCTCCAAATATTTATCTATACGATAATAATGGTGGACGAGGACAATGTAAATGCAAAGTTTGTTCCACTAAATTTAATCCTAAAAACCTTTATGATAAACAGGTAAGGTTTAAGTGTCCCCATTGTAATAAATTTCTAGATAGCATAAAAAATCGTAGTAATTTTACCATTTACAAATGCAGAAATAACAACTGTTCTTTTTATAAAAATAACCTAAAGTCTATGACAAAAGAGGAACGTCAAGCATTTAAAGAAAAACCCTATGATACTAAAGTTAGATATATATTTAGAGAATTTGATTTTGATTTAGCCTCTCTAAAGGGCGATAGTCCTGTGCAAAGTAACATCTCATTATCTAAGATGTATTCCTCATCTCATGTATTTGGCTTGATAATGACTTACTACGTAAATTACGGACTATCTTCAAGAAAAACAGCAGCCATAATGAGAGAAGTTCATGGTGTAAAGATATCGCATCAAACTGTTTTAAACTATGCAGAAGCTGCTTCAGTTTTGCTAAAACCAATGTTGGACAACTATCCATACAATCCAACAGAATCTATATGTGGTGACGAAACATACATTAAGGTTAATGGTAAATGGAACTATATATGTTTCTTCTTTGATGCTGTTAAAAAGATAATTCTCTCGTATAGAGTTTCGCCTCATCGCGATACTTTCTTAGCTTGTAGAGCCATCTACGATGTTATCACTAAGTACGAAAAGCTTCCTGATAGCCTTAAACTAGTAGTCGATGGCAATCCAATATATCTGTTAGCAGAAGTTTTCTTCGCTAATAATGATATTAATTTCGATATCGTACAAGTAATTGGACTTACAAATGATGATGAAGTTTCTGCTGAATATCGTCCTTTAAAACAGATTATTGAACGATTAAACAGAACCTTTAAGAGAAGCTATAAGACTACTAATGGCTACAATAGCTCAAATGGCTCTATAACTCATATAATTCTTTTTTGTACATACTTCAATTTCTTGAAACCTCATGCAAGCTTAGAACAAAAAGTTCCTGTAATAATTCCAGAACTTGAAGAGTTGGAAACCATGCCTGCACGTTGGTGCAAATTAATGAAATTAGCTGAGTCATACTGCCAATCTTAATATCGCATTATTTTAAAATCGACCTATATCATAGGTTTATTTGCCATACCCTTTTTTAGAATCACACATCCCTTTCGGGATAAAAAATAGCAATCATTTTAATTTCTCGGAGAGAAATATCCAACATTCTCAATTCTCAACTCTCAATTCTCAATTAAATAATCTTCTTGTTTTTAAATCCTTATATCCCATATCAATTTTCATATACTTTTGACACTACCAATAAATCGCACACTATGCGTGCACAATATGGAATAAAAAAACTTGAATGAAATGGAGAATTGATAATGTAGAATGGAGAATGATTGATGTTTTTACTTTCGTAAAAACTACATCTTATTATTCTTTAGAACAATATATTTTCACTCATTTTATCTTTAGATAAAATATTGTATTAACGCTATCAACATTTCATCATATAAAAACATAAAACCTTATTGTGTCCAAATAAATAGCTTTAACATTTCTCGTAGTTAAATGCAAATAGTACTCTATTCCACTTTCTTTTCTCCGTAAATTTTTTATTGATTCAGAAAATTAATAATAATCCTCTTCACATATCCTATAATACTACTTTAATCTTCCAATTAAAAGACCAAACTTCTATTTTAGATAGAAAAAATGCACGCCATGCGTGCGTTTAAAAACAAATTGAGAATGGATAATTGAGAATGGTGAATGATGGATGTTTCTGCTTTAGAGCAGAAACCACATCATATTGTTATATAGAACAATACGTTTTAAGTAATTTTATTCATACACAAAACGTTGTATCGTCATACAATGTTTTATCAAAATAAAACGAGTAAAATCATATTGTAATTAACCAATAAGATTTAAATTTCTCGAAGAGAAATGTCCATCATTCTCCATTCTCCATTCTCAATTCTCCATTATGGTTTTATTAAGTTCTCCATTATGTTTTTATATCCTATTCTTTTCTTGCTTTGATCTGCTGAATAAGCTCTGGAATAACATTTTTCAAGTCTCCAACAAGAGCAAGGTCTGCAGCCTTCATTAAAGGTGCATCTGCATCTTTGTTAATAGCTATGATGTAATCTGCATCTTGCATTCCAGCTAAGTGCTGAATAGCTCCTGAGATACCGCAAGCTATATAAATTTGTGGTCTAACTGTTTTTCCTGTTTGACCAACTTGAAGTGACTTGTCAATCCATCCGTTATCAACTGCCGCTCTTGAAGCACCAACAACTCCACCAAGAACATCTGCAAGTTCTTCAAGAAGTTTGAAGTTCTCAGCGTTACCTACTCCTCTTCCACCAGAAACGATGAAATCAGCTTCAGTAATATCAGCTACCTCTTTAGCAACCTTAACAACTTCTTCAACTTTTGTTCTAATATCATCTTCACTTAATTCAACATTGTATTTTTCAACGATAAACTCTCTGTTTTCGTCTCTCTCTTGCTTAGCAAAAACACCTGGTCTGATTGTAGCACATTGTGGTCTATGATCAGCACATATGATTGTAGCCATAAGGTTACCACCAAATGCAGGTCTAGTCATAAGAAGATTATTAGTCTCTTCTTCAACATCAAGTGACGTACAGTCAGCTGTTAATCCTGTTTCAACTCTACAAGCAATTCTTGGACCTAAGTCTCTTCCTACGTAAGAAGCACCAACAAACATGATTTCTGGCTTCTTCTCTTCTACTAATTCACATATAACCTTAGTGTATGCATCAGTAGTGTAGTGATGTAATAACTCATGCTCACAAACGATAACTCTGTCTGCACCATAAGCTCCTAATTCTTTAACCATATCATCAAGATCTCTTCCTAATAATACAGCGCATAACTCTGTTCCTATTTTATCAGCAATTTCTCTACCTTTACCTAATAATTCTAAAGAAACCTTTTGTAATTCTCCATCTCTTTGTTCAGCGAATACCCAAACACCTTTATAATCTGTTAAGTTCATAATTTCCCCTCCTCTTGGCCTTAAATGTAGTGTTTCTCTTTTAATCTGTTTACTGCTATCTCTGCAGCTTCCTTAGGAGAGACATTTATAATCTCACCTTGGCCTTTTGTTTCTTTAGTAGAGGATCTCTTAACTTTAGTAGGAGAACCTTTTAATCCAACTTTTGCTCTATCACAATTTAAATCATCTGCATTCCACTTTATAATATCCTTAGAGAATATTTGGAATATATTTTTAACGTTCATGTATCTTGGGAAGTTAAGTTCTTTAATAGCTGTTAAAAGAACTGGAGTTTTAACTCTTATGATATCATAACCATCTTCCCATGATCTTTGAACTTTTAATTCTTCACCTTCAATTTTAACGTCTTCAACGTAAGTAATTTGTGGCATATCTAAATGTTCTGCGATTTCTGGACCTACTTGAGCAGTATCTCCATCTATAGCTTGTCTACCAGCAAATACTATATCAGCTTCTAATTTTCTTATTGCTTCAGCTAATACATAAGAAGTCGCTAATGTGTCTGCTCCAGCAAAAGCTCTATCTGAAATAAGAACTCCCTCATCAGCGCCCATAGCCATAGCTTCTCTTAATACAGCTTCAGCTTGTGGTGGTCCCATAGTAATTACTGTAACATGTGCTCCATTTGTATCTTTTAATGATAACGCACCTTCTAAAGCATTTTTATCCTCTGGGTTCATTATTGAACGAACACCATCTCTAATTAAAGTACCTTTAACTGGATCTATTCTTACCTCTGTAGTATCTGGAACTTGTTTTATACAAACAACTATTTTCATCATTAGAGCCCTCCTATTTCAATTCATGAGCTGCGATTACCATTCTTTGAACTTCTGAAGTTCCTTCATAAATCTCGGTAATCTTAGCATCTCTCATCATTCTTTCTAATGGATATTCTTTAGTATATCCATATCCACCATGAATCTGAACCGCTTTAGTTGTAACTTCCATTGAAACCTCTGCAGCAAAAAGTTTTGCTCTAGCAGCGTCGTCACTAAATGGAAGACCCTTATCTTTTTTATAAGCAGCCTTATATACTAATAATCTAGCAGCTTCAATCTTAGTATTCATATCAGCAATCATCCATTGTAATCCTTGGAATTTAGCAATTGATCTACCAAACTGCTTTCTCTCTTTCATATATTTAATACACTCATCGTAAGCACCTTGAGCTATACCTAATGCTTGAGCAGCAATACCAATTCTTCCTCCATCAAGAGTTTTCATGGCAATAGAGAATCCTTTTCCTACTTTTCCAAGAAGGTTTTCTTTAGGTACAATACAATCTTCAAATACTAATTCAGTAGTTGAAGAAGCTCTAATACCCATTTTATCCTCTACTTTACCTATTGAGAATCCTTTGAATCCTTTTTCTACTATGAAAGCAGTAATTCCTTTAACACCTTTGCTCTTATCAGTCATAGCAAAAACTATAAAAGTATCAGCAGCTCCACCATTTGTGATAAATATTTTTTGACCATTTAATATGTAGTTATCACCATCTAGTACTGCTGTTGTTTGTTGACCTGCAGCATCTGTACCAGCATTTGGCTCTGTTAATCCAAAAGCACCAATTTTCTTTCCTGATGCTAAATCATGAAGGTATTTCTCCTTCTGCTCTGGAGTACCAAATTGATTTATAACAGCTGTACATAAAGACATATGAGCTGATAATATAACTCCTGTACTACCACATACTCTTGATAATTCTTCAACAGCGATTGCATATGAAATATTATCTCCACCAGCTCCGCCGAACTCAGTAGGAATTGGAATACCCATTACACCTAATTTAGCCATTTTCTCAACATTTTCAATTGGAAATCTTTCTGTTTCATCTATTTCAGCCGCTATTGGCTTTACTTCATTTTCTGCAAATTCTCTCATCATTTGTCTAACATATTGTTGCTCTCTTGTTAATTCAAATATCATTTTAAAGCCTCCCCTATCTGTTTTTGAAGGATTTTTCTCTTTTTTCTAGGAATGCGCTCATTCCTTCTTTTTGATCCTCTGTACTAAAGCAAGAACCGAACACTTCACCTTCGTACATTAATCCTGTTTCTATATCAACTTCAACCCCTCTATTAATTGCTACCTTAGAGTATGCAACAGCTATTGGAGCGTTATTTTTTATTTTTTCAGCCATTTCTTTAGCTACATTCATAAGTTCATCTGGTTCAACCACATTATTTACAAGTCCAATTCTTAAAGCTTCATCAGCTCTTACCATATCCCCTGTAAATATTAGTTCCTTAGCTTTTCCTATTCCAACTAAACGAGCTAATCTTTGTGTACCACCAAATCCTGGTGTAATACCTAATGATACCTCTGGTTGTCCAAATTTCGCTTTTGAACTAGCAATTCTTATATCACATGCCATAGCTAATTCACATCCGCCCCCAAGAGCAAATCCATTAACTGCAGCAATAACTGGTTTTTCCAATAATTCTAATCTTCTAAATATCTTATTTCCTAGAAGACCAAATTTTCTACCTTGTACACTGTTAAGATCTTTCATTTCTGAAATATCTGCACCAGCTACAAATGACTTACCACTTCCAGTGATAATAAGGACTCTTATGTCATCATTGCACTCTACTTCGTCGATAATACTATTTAATTCTTTTAAAGTTTGAGAATTTAATGCATTTAAGGCTTGTGGTCTATCCATAGTAATAGTAGCAATACCATTTTCTATAGACAATTTAATATTTTCATACATAATTACTCATCTCCTAGAATATATTGAATTCTACCACTTTTATTCTGTAAAAACTTTTATGAATCATTGTATGTCTAGCCTTGAATGATTGTTTAGATTGTTAACTTTATAACAAGATTGGGCAAAATAATCTGGAAGTTTCCACTTCCAATTACATTATAACATCATTATTTTTTATTTCAACAATATTGTTGATAAATTTATAAATATTTTCTCAAATCTGAATTCTTTGATTCTCAATGTTTAATCAACTTAAAAATAGTAAAAAAATTCCACACCATACTTTTCTTTAATTTTATTTTTGAAAGTTTTGTTTGTTAATATTTCACTGAATTTTAACAATTTATTTTTTTTTTGGTTAATAAAAAAAGAACCTAAATTTTAGGTTCTTTAAATGTTACAATTTAACTTTCTTCAATAGTATTAACTTTTCTTCTATTGCCCATTAAATTTTCATTCATTCTACATGATAATGTTAGAAGACTTTCACTTAAATTAACGTTTTCTACAATTACATTTTTAGGCACTTTCAAATCAATAGGTGCAAAATTCCAAATTCCATCTACACCATTTGATGTTAAAACTTCACTTATTCCTTGAGCATGTTCTTTTGGCACACATAATATACCAACATCAATATCGTTAGTCTGTAAAAACTCCTCTAAATTATCGATATCTTTAACATCAACGTCTCTTATTTTAAGTCCAACTAATTTTGGATTTCTATCAAAGATAGCTTTCAATTTAAACCCAATAGATTTAAAATAAGAATAATTTGCAATGGCCTGCCCTAAATTTCCTGCACCAATAATTATAGTATTGTAATCCTTTGTTAAACCTAAAATAATACCTATTTGTTTGTACAGTTCTCTAACATTATAACCATACCCTTGCTGACCAAAATCTCCAAAGTTATTCAAATCCTGTCTAATTTGAGATGCTGTGAAACCAATTCTTTCACTTAATTCCTTTGAAGAAATTCTGTCAACATCATTTCTTAAAAGTTCTCTAAGATATCTGTGATACTTTGGCAATCTTTTTATAACCGCCATGGATATATACTTCTTTTTATCCAAAAAATGCACCCCTTCCCATTTTACCGAAATATGAAGCTTTCAGTAAAAACATTACAATTTTCTCCTAAAGGCATACTCAAATAAATACCAAGCGGTAGGTTCATCATATACACTTCTACGTCAGAACCATGAATAGATGAACTTTAATAGAACCTAACTTATTCTATGATAGGAAAAAATCAGTAGAATATTCAGCCTGTTACTAATTTTATACACCTAAATTATATAATTACCTCATTTTTTTACGAGATAAACACATTTTCCTACTATTATAAAACACAATAAAATGATAAACTTAATATGTATGTTTATATTGATTTTAAGTTCAACTATTAATTTATACAAAAACAAAAATCGTAAAAGCATTGATATTTTGAAACGAGCATAAATTATGTTTCACTAAATACAAATAGCTAATATTTTCACTAATATAAATATACCTTTTTTTTTAGTGTTTAACAAGGTTTATATGTTAAAAGTATAACACAATTTTCTATATATTATAATGATTGAATTTTAAATTTAAAATTCGTTCAAATTTAATGATTGAGGTGATTATGTATGATAGCTTTTAGTTGTAACGGAATAAAAAAGCTATATGGAATAGATGAGATTTTAACTGATGTTACTTTTTCCATAAATGAGGGTGAAAAGGTTGGTTTTGTTGGAAGCAACGGAGCTGGAAAATCTACATTAATAAAAATTTTAACTGGACGTCTAAGCTATGACTCTGGAGATATTTTTATTGATAAGTCAAAAGAGTTAGGGTATCTTTCTCAAAACCTTTCTTTGGATTCCCATAACACTATATATGATGAAATGCTTTTAGTGTTCTCTAAATTACTTGATTATGAAACTAAATTATCAATATTAGAAGAAGAAATGGCTAAGCCATTTGATGATAATAACGCTGATTATCATAACAAGGTTATTAATGATTATACTCTCTTGAGAGATCAGTATGATATAGAAGGCGGATACGTATTCAGATCAGAAATTTCAAAAGTTTTATATGGTCTAGGTTTCACAAAAGAAGATTTTGATAAAGATATTTCCATATTAAGTGGAGGCCAAAAAACAAGAGTAGCTTTATGTAAACTCCTACTCTCTAAACCTGATATTCTTTTTCTAGATGAGCCAACTAACCATTTAGACCTTGCTGCAATTGAATGGCTAGAATCTTATCTGAAAGTATATAGCGGTACTGTTTTAATTATTTCCCACGATAGATTCTTTTTGGATGCTATAACAAACAAGACTTTAGAATTAATAAACGGAAAGATTAAAATTTATAATGGTAACTATACTCAGTTTATTGAGCTTAAGAAAAAGAATTATGAATTGGAGTTAAAAGCATATAACCTTCAACAAGCAGAAATTAAAAGACAAGAAGAAATTATAAAGAAATATAAGTCCTTTAACCGCGAGAAGAGCATTAAAGCTGCAGAGAGTCGCCAGAAGGCTTTAGATAAAGTCGAGAGGATCGATGCCCCTGATAGGGAATACAAGATTAAAAAGATATTATTTGAGCCTGCTATAAGCAGTGGTAATGATATTTTAGAATGTAAAGACCTTAGCATGAGTTTTGGTGATAATCATCTCTTTTCAAATGTTGATTTCTTCATCAAAAAGGAAGATAAAATTGCACTTATTGGTTCTAATGGTCGTGGTAAAACTACACTATTTAATTTAATAATGGGAAAACTTGCTCCAAACTCTGGGGAAATTCACCACGGAAGAAATATTCAAATAGGCTATTATGACCAAGAACAATCAAACCTATCACCTAACAAAACAGTAATAGATGAAGTTTGGGATGATTTCCCTAAATTAAACCAACAACAAGTTCGAAGCGCTTTAGCATCATTCCTTTTCTTTGGAGACGATGTATATAAAGAAATTTCAACTTTAAGCGGTGGCGAAAAATGTAGAATTAATCTTTTAAAACTAATGTTATCAAAACCTAATTTCCTTTTATTAGACGAGCCTACAAATCATTTAGATATTATGTCAAGAGAAGCATTAGAAGAAGCATTATTATCATATTCTGGAACAATGCTAGTAATATCACATGATAGATATTTCTTAAATAAAATAGTTCATAAAATCATGGAATTAGAAGAGTATGAAATCAAAGAGTACCTAGGTAATTACTCATATTATGTTGAGAAGAAAAATAACCCTAAAAGATTTGATGATATTCAAGTTGAAGAAGGAATGACTAAGACTAAAATTAAAGCAGAAAAGAAGAAACTTAAACAACAAAAACAAGAAGAGAAAAAACTTCAGGTAAAAATTAAAAACCTAGAAAAGGAAATTGCAGCAACAGAAGAGAATATTGAAGAACAGGAAGCTCTACTCTGTCAGGAAGAAGTTTATTCTAACCCTGAAAAAAGTACAGAAGTAACTAAAAAGATTTCTGATTTAAAAGCTTTCCTCACTGACCTTTATTCAGAATGGGAAAATTTATTATAGTAAATTCTTATATTAAAAACAGACACAGTTCTTCTTAATTTTTGTGAAATCTTTATTTTTATTGTATAATTATTAAATAAATGGTATTATATTCTTAAAGAAGTTCACATGTAAATATATTAATCGAGGGTTATTATTATGAGATTTTCAGAAAAATGTATAATATTAAATAATGAACCTAACAACGGCGATAAGCTAATATATACCCAAAATAGCAATACGGTGTTATTAGTAAAGAAACTGCTTTATGATCGCATACAAAACAATTTAGATATACCAGAAGAAGAACGTGATTTAATAACTTACATGTATAAAGAAAAAATTATAATCGACTGATAATAAAAAAGCACTTATGTGCTTTTTTTTAATTGAAAGTGGAAAGTGGAAAATTGACAACGATGGATGTTTCTCACTTACATGAGAAACCACATTTTATTGTTCTTTATCTCATTAATTTCCGCTCATTTTTCATAGATAAAATATTCTATATTGAATAAGCTATTTAATAAATAACCCCATTTATAATCCTTTATACTTTACTACCTCCCCATAGATTGAATAATTTATAATTTCCTATTAGAGTAGAAAAAGGTTCTGACGTAAGTCAGAACCTTTTTCTACTCTTCTTTAAAATAAGATCTTTTCATCCAATGAATAATATTGAATCTCAAGTACAATGTTTCATTCTTAATGAAACGAGTAAACTCTTCTCATTCAAAGAACAATACAATTAAAATTTCTCGAAGAGAAATGTCATTCGTTTTCCATTATCCATTTTCAATTTTCAATTCGCTTTTATACAAGTTCTCTACTAACCATTTCAGTTAAAGCAAATGTAGCTACATCATCAGCATATTTTCCTGGTCCAAAACCTGCATCATATCCAAGCTCTTTTGCTAACTCATGAGTTATTCTTGCTCCACCAGCAACAAGAATAATTTTATCTCTCAATCCTTCTGCTTCTAAAAGTTCAACTAACTCTGTAAGATTTTTAATGTGTACATCTTTTTGAGTAACTGTTTGTGATACAAGAAGAACGTCTGCTTTTAATTCTATAGCCTTCTGAATAAATTCTTCATTTGGCACTTGGCTTCCAAGGTTATATGCTTCAATTCCTTCATATCTCTCTAGTCCATAATGCCCAGCGAATCCTTTCATATTCATTACAGCATCTATACCAACAGTATGAGCATCTGTACCTGTACTAGCTCCTACTATTACAACGTCTCTCTTTATGTTTTCTTTAATATAGTCCTCACACTCATGCATATCCATTGTTTCAACATCTACTGTCTCAACATGTATATCTTCATAGTTTACTGTATGTTCAAGAGAACCATATACAACATAAAATGTAAATTCTTTATCTAATGAACCATGATGAGCACAGTTAGGATTTTTCAATCCCATCTTTTTAGCTAATTGAAGAGCAGCTTCAATACCTCTCTCATCATCACACACTGGTAGAGTAAAACTAACCTGTACTTTACCATCGTTCATTGTATCTCCATAAGGTTTAACCTTTGTAAGGTCTAAGTTCTTATCAAAATCTTTTGATTCAGTAGAATATAATCCTCCGCTCATTACTTTGCACCTCCAAGCATTAACTCAATAAATGGATTGTAGTAGTTATTGTCCTTTTCATAAACTCCCGCTAATCCTTTTCCTCCATCTATAGGTCTCTTTATTCCAGCAAAGACACCTTGCTCTAATGTTTTAAATAAACCTAATTTTTCGATTTCAGTTAATAAGTTAGCTGCATTTCCAAGAACCTCATTAGCTCTATTTACTATAATTCCATCAGGCTTGAATGATATTTCGTCACCAAAGTCCTTCATGTTATTAAATACATAATTAGCATTATCTATTGAGATTGCTCTATCTGCTATGAAAGGTGTGTGAATAGCTTCTGTTAACATACCTAAAAGGTGTAACTTCTGTCCTGTCATAATAGTTACCATATTAAATAATGCATCTTGTACATTTCCTTTAAATATATCACCAGTCTTGAACTTTGTTGGTGGCATATATTTTAATGGCGCTTTAGGGAATATTTCTCTAGCCATTTGAGCTTGAGCAAGTTCAAGTAAGAAACCATTCTCAGTATCAGGATTGATTTCAAAAGCATGACCTAATCCCATTTGTTCTTCTGGTAATCCAGCAAATAATGCAAATTGCTCATTTATAAATTGTGATGCCAATACAGTATGAGCCTCCTCTATTGCATCAGCAGTAGTTAGGTAGTTATCTTCTCCTGTATTAATAATAACACCAGCGTATCCATTTATAATTCTTGAGAAATATTGGTCTACTATAGTTCTTTTCATATTAATATCTCTAAATAATATTCCATAAAGAGCATCGTTTAGCATAACATCTAGTCTCTCTATAGCTCCCATAGCAGCAATTTCAGGCATACAAAGTCCTGAGCAGTAGTTACATAATCTAATATATCTACCTAACTCTTCTCCTACTTCATCAAGAGCATTTCTCATAAGTCTGAAGTTTTCTTGTGTTGCAACTGTTCCACCAAATCCTTCTGTTGTTGCTCCATATGGAACATAGTCAAGAAGACTTTGTCCAGTTGTTCTGATAACAGCTATAATATCTGCTCCTTGTTTTGCAGCTGCAACTGCCTGTTTAATATCTTCATAGATATTACCAGTAGCAACTATAACATATAAATAAGGGCCAGTCTTATCTCCAAACTCTTCAAGGTAAGATTCTCTTTTCCCTCTATTTGCCTTGATTCTATCTACCATTTCACCAGCAATCTTATCAATCGCCATTTTGATTTCAAAATCATCATGCATAGGTAATGAAGTTAAATCTAATTCACCCTTAGCAACTCTTTCAGCGATTTCTTGTGGATTAAGCCCAGTTTCAACCATAGCATTTCCTATGAATTTAGCTGCACCTATTGATATACCATTTCCTTTTTCAATATTCTCAACTACAACATTTGGTAATGGTACTTCTAATTCATCTACACCATCAATTCCTAATAATCTACAAATCGTTCTTTCTACAGCTACAGTAGTATGCTTATCGATAAATGATTGTGTATCATTCGCAATATTTTTAGCACTCTCTCTAGCTTGAGCAACTAAATCCCAGTTTAAGTTTAATTTACTCTTCACTTTTATTCCTCCTCACAATATAACTCTTTAATCTTTCGATATATCTCTTCATCAATACCCAACAACATAGCGATATTCAGAGCATCCTTTGGTACTTTGTCAATACCCGTAACCTTCTCTAAACGATAATCCATATGTTCTTGAATTATTTTAACTGATTTTGATTTCTCTAATTGAATTTTTCTCTTCAATTGCTCGAAATTAACATCCCTTAATCCTTTTACCTGATAATGATCCATCTTATCATTAACAACCCCATCGTAATGAGTCGCAAATAAACTTATAGAATTAAATCTGTGGAAAAATTCTGTAACAGCCTTAACCAACTTCTTTCCTTCATAAGGATTAGTTCCACGTGCAAACTCGTCAAAGGCAACAAATCCATCCCATCTTTTAACACTCTCAGTTATTTGCTTAAGTCCCATTATTTCAGCTCCAAAAGTACTTAACCCTTTAGATATTGATTGCATATCATCTGAAATAAGATAGATAAACTCAACTTGTGGTAATTCCCCTTTTCTAGCAAAAATATAAAACCCACTCTGACAAAGCAACAAATTTAAAACAATAGTTTTTAACGTAATTGATTTTCCACCCATATTTGCTCCTGTGATAATAGTACTACCATTACACAGTTCAATACTTATTGGAGTGAATTGCCCTTTATTTCTCTCCTTTATCAAATCAACAACTTCAGGGTTTATTCCATCTTTCAAACTTATAGTCATATCAGAACTGATTATTGGCTTAACCCCACCATACTGTTTTGCTATATCTGCTTTACTAATTACAAAGTCCAGTTTTCCTATTTTTAATATGTTCTCTTCTATTATTACACAGTATGCTCTAATTTTCTCAGAAAGTTTTTTTCGAACATCCCATTCCTCTTGTTCCTCTTGCACCACATACTCTAAACGTTCTTCTTTCAGTTTCTGTCTATTGTGTGTATCTTTTTCTTTATAGATTTTTTCCTCAATACTTCTCTTTTTATTTCTTATTTCTTTTAGTTTGTCACTATACTCCTCATATACATAGAAAGTAGCCATTCTTTTACCTTGAGGGTCGAGTAACTCCACCACATCATTAGTATTCTTTAAAGCAAACTCTTGAATATTAAGTTCTAAGTCGCAAACTAAACCTCTTATTTCTTCACAAATCATGGAAAAAATTTTTATTTCAAAAAGCTCAACCTCATCTAGACACTCTCCACCTACACATCGCTTAACAGTATTTCGTATATCTTTTATTTTCATGAACTGTCTGAATAACTCATTATAGATTCTGGCATTATTACTTTTGCTCATAATTATCTCTTCAATTAGATCAAATTCTCTTTGCAAAAGCTTCCTGTTTTCCTTTTTGAAGGGTTTTATGTTTTTTTTCTCATCCAACCCAAAAGGAGTTAAAATGTTAAGGGAATCTAAAACATATTGAAATCCAACTTCTTTTCTTTGTTCTTCACTTAAAAATCTCATTTTTTACCCTCTCAAAACATTGAATACTGGTATATCAGTTCTTTCTCTCAGTTCTCTCAAGAACTGTTCCTCTGAAAATTCATAACCATATGGAGATGTAGGATTAATAGTAATAGCAGCTATATTAATTTTATTTAAAGCCTTAATTACTCCACCTAACCTTTTAAACTTACTTAAAGTTTTCTGTGTAGCAAAAATCTTAGTACCATCTTCAACCACAAATGTTATATTACTCATTTTCCTACAGCTCTTCATTATTTGATCCATGACCTTATCCGTCAAAACGCCTTTTATAAAAACATACCTGGTTTCCTCATCTATATTCTCGCTAATTTCTTTTCCTGCAATCATAGATGTTGAAACTTCTAAAGGAAGAGCCCCATAATTCTTATCTATTATAACGACCCTATTCTCAGGATATTTTTCCACTTCTCTCAAAGCTATACAGTCATCTAATTTATCTATCGATAAGATCTCAGCTGTAAAAACCGTTTCATCAACAACCTTATCCATATCACTATGAAGAGCAGCTCCTGTTGCCAGAATTGTCCCTTCTGTTATGGATGGTGATGCAAAACTTTTTCTTCCAAGAGCTCCATCTACAATTACTTTATCACATTTAAGATCAAATAATTGATTCACAATATCCCCAACATAGGTTCCTATAGAAGGGCCTGCAAGATCAACATAACCAGCACTAATAGCATTTGCAATAACTACTCTTCCCATAGGTGTTGTATAATCAGTTACATATAAGATTTCCTTAGTGAAATCACTGTTTAATAATGCATTTTTTGCAGTTGCAACTATAGTGTTATTTTCCACAAAAATTTTAGGCTTTCCTGTGGCTGTCACTCTATCCAGTTCTTCTCCATCTCGCCCTATGGACGTTAGACCAAGGGAATATTTTCCCCTGGCCTCATCCAAAATATAGTTTAAAGTTGTTGTTTTTCCTGTATTTTTGGCCATTCCAATAATTGATATACTATTATATGGCTCAATAAGTTCAAGAATATTTTTCATTTCTTAGTGATGTCCTCTTTTATTTCTTTCAAGATTATTTGGTTCAAGAGCTAATTGCTGACCGTTAAGTAATCCAGCAACTCCAACCTTTTCAACTTTCTTTTCACCTTTACAAACTTCACATGTACATCCTGGTGTATAATTCTCAGGCTCAGTATAAGTTGTAATAACACCTTCAAAGTTTCTTAATATAACTTTGTTATGGCTTTGAGATACTACGTAGTTTGGCATTACAGGAGTTTTTCCTCCTCCTCCTGGTGCGTCAACAACGAATGTTGGTACACAATATCCAGAAGTATGTCCTCTAAGTCCCTCAATAATTTCAATACCTTTTGAAACAGGAGTTCTAAAGTGCTCTAATCCTAATGATAAATCACAGATATAGATATAGTAAGGTCTTACTCTAATCTTAACTAACTCATGTACAAGATCCTTCATAACATGAACACAGTCATTTACTCCTCTTAATAACACTGATTGGTTACCTAATGGAATTCCTGCATTAGCCATTAATTTACATGCTTCAGCTGCTTCTTCTGTAATCTCATTTGCATGGTTAAAGTGAGTATTTAACCATACTGGATGATATTTACTTAACATGTTTACTAAATTAGGAGTAATTCTCTGAGGAAGAACAACTGGAGTTCTTGATCCTATTCTTATAATCTCAACATGTGGTATTTCTCTTAATCTCTTAATGATATACTCTAAAGTTTCATCTTCAACTAATAGTGCATCTCCACCAGATAATAATACATCTCTTACTCCTGGTGTATTTCTTATATATTCAATAGCTTTCTCGATTCTTTCCATTGGCATACAAGCATCACTTTGTCCTGCGAATCTTCTTCTAGTACAGTGTCTGCAGTACATTGAACACTGGTCAGTAATAAGAAGAAGTACTCTATCTGGATATCTATGAGTTAATCCAGGTACAGGTGAATCAGTATCTTCATGAAGAGGATCTAATAAATCAGCGTCTGATTTATGCAGCTCCAAAGCAGAAGGTAACGCCTGCTTTCTTATTGGGTCCTCTGGATCATTAGGATCAATTAGTGCTAAATAGTATGGAGTAATAGCCATTCTTAAAGTTTCTGTACACTTTCTTGCTCCTTCTTCTTCCTCTGGAGTTAATGGTAAATACTTTTTAAGTTCTTCAACAGTTTCTATTCTATTTGCAACTTGCCATTTCCAATCTTTCCATTGTTCATCTGAAATATGACCAAATAATTCACTACGTCTATTTACCTTCATAATTACTTTTCCCCCCGAATATATGTTAAATGTAAGTTTTCTCGAAAATTTCTCTAAGTTCTTTGCACTCTCTTAATACAGAAAGAGTGATTTCAGCATGACCTTTAGTATATCCATTACCGATTATCATGTTAACGTCTTTTCCTACACCCTCAGCTCCTAAAGCTGCTTTTGTAAAGCTTGTAGCCATTGAGAAGAAGTAAACAATCCCTTCATCTTTAACTGGAAGTATAGTAGACATCTCAGTATTTTCAACGTTTACACAGTTTACTGTGATATCAAGTTCCTCACCATTTGTTACTTCCATAGTTTTGTTTAAAACTTCAAGAGGCTTAGTAGCATCTGCAATAACTACATCTATTGGTAAGTTTAATGAATTTATTCTATCAGCATCTTCTTGGAATCTTACAAGACCGATAACTTGACCAGTTGGTCCAACTCTTTTAACAGCTTCATAAAGACATAAAAGTCCTGATTTTCCAGCTCCACCAAGAATCATTACTTTCTGTCCTGGCTTAACTAATTTAGCAACCTGTGCTGGTGCACCTGCAACATCAAGAGCTGCAAGAGCTAAAGCTTCACTCATATCTGTTGGTAATTTAGCATATATTCCACTTTCGAATAATATTGCTTTACCTTTGATGTCAACTCTATCTATATCCATCTTAACATCGATGAACTCATCTATTCTTAATGGAGTTAATGAAAGAGATACTAATGTAGCAATCTTATCTCCAACTTTTAGGTCAGTCTTACCTTCTAAAGCTGGTCCAATTTTCTCGATTGTACCAATAAGCATTCCGCCTGAACCAGTAACAGGATTCTGCTGCTTACCTCTTTCTCCAACTATTTCAGCGATTCTAGCTTTAATCTTCTCAGGATCACGTCCAACATCTTCAGCGATTTGTGTAAAACTAGCTGAATCAACATTTAAAGATTGAACATCTATAAGAATCTCATTATCGTATATATCCATATTATTATCTATTTTTGTAGCAGGTTGTGGTAAAACTCCTTGTGGTGCAATAACTCTATGTGTTCCAAATTTACATCCTTTTTTCATAATTAAAACCTCCAAACTCAATTTTAGTTTAATCCAAGTATTTCTCTTGCTTCAGCAGGAGTAGCTATTTCTCTACCTAACTCATTTGCTAATCTGACAACTCTTTCAACTAATTCAGCATTTGACTTAGCAGGCACTCCTTTAGAAATATAAACATTGTCCTCAAATCCTACTCTAACATGTCCACCCATTATTATAGCCATACTAGCCATTGCAAATTGATGTCTTCCAATTCCTGAAACAGTAAAAGTACTTCCTGCTGGAATACTTCCTGCCATGAAAACTAAATCTCTTGGTGTTGCCGAAATTCCACCATTTACACCCATAACAAAGTTAAAGTGCATAGGAGATTTAATAAAACCTTTTCTATTTAATCTGATAGCCATATCAATCATACCTTTATCAAAAACTTCAACTTCAGGCTTGATATTTCTTTCTATCATTCTAGTTCCAAATTCTTTTATTGTATTTTCAGTGTTAACAAATATATCATCTCCACCAAAGTTACAAGTTCCGCAATCTAAAGTAGCCATCTCTGGATTTAATTCAGTTGGCTGTAGTCTCTCATCGTTACTCATACCAACAGCTCCACCAGTTGAAGGTTGAACTATTGCATCTGGACATCTTTCTTTGATTGCTTCCATACATAATCTAAATCTTTCTTTATCCTGCGTAGGAGTACCATCATCTTCTCTAACATGTAAATGTATAATACTAGCTCCAGCTTTATAAGCTTTTTCTGCTTCAGATGCTATTTCTTCAACAGTATATGGAACAGCTGGATTGTGTTCTTTTGTAACCTCTGCACCACAAATTGCAGCAGTGATTATTAATTTTTCCATCTATATCACCTCTGAAATTTATTTTCTTTGCTTATCACTTGGAGTAACACATGTACCACTAGCTCTACAAACAACTATAGGTTCTGGTAAGATATCTGCAGCAGAATCGCTAATTTCTGGTCTTGGTACTATTACTTTTCTAGCTTCAAAAACCATTTTTCTAGATGTGTTTCCTACTTTAACAATCTCACCTACAGCTTCTATGTAATCTCCAGCATATACTGGCGCCATGAATTCAACGTTGTCATATGCTTTAAAAAGCCCTTCATCCCCATCATGTCTTATTAATAACTCTGTAGCTACATCTCCAAATAATTGAAGCATTCTAGCTCCATCAACTAAATTTCCACCGTAATGTGCATCGTGAGAACTCATTCTCATTCTGATTAAAGCTTTCATTTTTTTCTCCCCTTTCTAAGAAATTAATTCAATTACTTGATACTGATTAGATTATTTTGCCCTAACACAATCATTCACTTTTCAGACTACTTCCGTAAATGATGTTCATCTAAGCTTAAATAAAAAACGATCGCCCAATCTTATTAATATCTTTAGCTTAGAATATCTCCATCTTAACTTCATTATTTTGCCCAAAATAAAAAACACTGAAATTATTTCAGTGCATAAAAAAATATGGAAGTATTCATGCAATGAAATGAAAAAATCATCACATAAATAGCGCTCCATAAAATATATTTTTACGGCAGTGAGCGGAATGTACTCTCGCCCCCCAAGAATATACTAAGGTCTCATATACCCTTTCGGCAACCGCATCCTTCACACTTGTCATCCAAGGAACCTCTTTTTATCATCCAAATGTTACCATACGTTTGCGCCTCTATTTATGTTCAATATTTAATTAAGTATAACTCTTTAAAATTTTCTTACACTTTCATTATACTCATTGCTTTTCAATAATGCAATATTTAACATTAAATATTTCAAAACTTTTTTACAATGACTTTTAATCATCATTTTTCTGAATATTGAATGTTTTTTCTCATTTCTTCCATATATTTTTATTATTTCAATTAATTAGTTTAAGTCTTTTGGGAAAATTTAAACATAGAGATTCCAGCAACACATTATAAATACAAATGGAGAATTTAGAATGTAGAATGATGGATGTTTTTGCTTTATGGCAAAAACTATATTTTATTGTTCTTTAAGAGAAACGCTTTACTGATTTTATCTTGGATAAAATCAGTATTTATAATTCAATATTTCTTTAAATTTGAAACCCTTAAATTCTTTTGATACATAATTACTACAACAAAATTATAAGTATTTTGATTAATAATAAAGTTAGTTATCGTGCCACTATTTAAATATCAAACCTTTTATGCTGTTAACAAAAACTGATTATAGACTAAGTCTATAATCAGTTTTTTGTGTATTATTCTTTTATAAAAAATATCATGTTCAAACTACAATGTTTCATTCAAAATGAAACGAGTAAAACCCTATTGTACAAAGAACTAGAAAACTAAAATTTCACAGAGTGAAATGTCCATCATTCTACATTATCCATTCTACATTCTCCATTATGATTTTAATTAAATCTTTATTCTGAATCATATTCTATGCTTTATTTAATTCTATTATTAATTAAGTTTTTAAGCATATCTTCGTTTGCGACATAAGGAATAGTGATATGATCTGTACCCTTATTTTTTTCATTATACTCTAAACTTACTTCTATAGAATGAGGATTTCTTGCCCAGTTTCTTCTTGCAACTCCACTCATAACATCCCATGCCATTGCACTCTTGATAATTTCATCAACTCTCTTGCTTCCATCAAGAACTAATCCAAATCCACCATTTATGGATTTACCAATTCCAACTCCTCCACCATTATGAAGTGCTATTAGGCTCATTCCTCTTGCAGCATTACCTGCATAACATTGAATTGCCATATCTGCACATATTCTTGAACCATCTTTGATATTTGATGTTTCTCTGAATGGTGAATCTGTTCCACTTACATCATGGTGGTCTCTACCTAACATAATAGGTCCAACCTCACCTCTTCTAACCATTTCATTAAACTTAAGAGCAATCTTCATTCTACCTTCTGCATCTTGATATAAAATTCTTGCTTGTGTTCCTACAACAAGAGCATTTTTCTCAGCATCTCTAATCCAAATATAATTATCTCTGTCCTGTCCTCTTCTATTTGGATCTATACATTCCATAGCAGCAAAATCTGTTTTTGATAGATCTTCAGGTTTTCCGCTTAAACATACCCATCTAAATGGACCATATCCATAGTCAAATAACATAGGTCCCATAATATCCTCAACATATGATGGATAAATAAATCCTTCCTTATCATTTACTTTATTATTTGATATTTCCTTAACTCCTGCATCAAATACAGACTTCATGAATGCATTCCCATAGTCAAAGAAATACGTTCCTCTATCACTTAAAATTTTAATAAGCTCAAAATGTTTCTTTAATGTTTTATCAACTAATTTATTAAACTCTTCTCTATCTTCTTTAAGAAGTCTTGTTCTCTCTTCAAAAGTTATTCCTTGAGGACAGTACCCACCTTCATAAACTGCATGACATGAAGTTTGATCAGATAAAAGGTCAACATGTATGTTATTATCTACAACATACTGTAATAAATCTACCACATTACCTTCGTATGCTATTGAAAGCACTTCTTTTTTAGAAAGAGCTTCTTGAGCCATATGGAAGATTTCTTCTAAATCATCAGATCTTTTTGAAACCCATCCTTGTGAGTGTCTAGTTTCAATTCTTGAAGCATCCACCTCAGCAGTAATAGAAACAGCACCTGCAATATCGGCTGCTTTAGGTTGTGCACCACTCATTCCGCCTAATCCTGATGTAATAAATAATTTCCCTTTTAAATCTCCATCATCAGGAACTCCTAATTTCAATCTACCTGCATTAAGAAGTGTATTGAACGTACCATGAACAATTCCTTGTGGCCCTATATACATCCATCCTCCGGCTGTCATTTGTCCGTAGTTAGATACACCTAATTGCATAGCTTCATGCCAATCATTTGGATTATCATACATACCAACAAATAAACCATTAGTTATTATTACTCTTGGTGCATCAGGTTTTGATCTAAACAGTCCTAAAGGATGTCCTGATTCAATAACTAAAGTTTGATCATCAGTAATCTCTTCTAAGTATTTCTTTATTAAACTGTACTGCATCCAATTCTGACATACTTGCCCTGTTTCCCCATAAGTAACAAGCTCATATGGATAAAGCGCTACAGCAAAATCTAAATTATTATCAATCATGATTTGGAATGCTTTACCTGAAACACATTTACCTTTATACTCATCAATAGGCTTTCCATAAAGATTTCCTTCTGGTCTAAATCTATAGCCGTAAATTCTTCCCATTGTTAATAATTCTTCTAAAAACTCAGGTGCCAACTCTTCATGATACTCCTCTGGAATATATCTCAGAGCATTCTTAAGTGCAAGTTCGGTTTGTGCCTTACTTAATGTAAACCCCCTGTCAGGAGCTCTTCTTATGCCCTCTTCAAATTTTGGCATCTTTGGTAAACCATTAGGAAATTCTAATTTAATTGTCATCCCCTTTTTAATATCAACGTTGTTAATCATATAAATATCCCTCCACTAAAGTAAAATATCTTAATTTAAAAATCATTCGAAATTTTCAGTATTTTCACTCCATTAAATAACTTATTCTCGATTCTCCTCCTATTCCCCTTCTTTAATAAAAGATTATTTTTCCTACTGTGCTAAAGCGATAATTTACTAAAACACGCTCTGCGTGCTTTTAAAACAAATTGAGAATGGAGAATTGAGAATGGAGAATTATGGATGTTTCTGCTTACGCAGAAACTATATCTTATTGTTCTTTAGAACAATATATTTTTACTCATTTTATCTGAGATAAAATATTGTATTCTTGTTTCAAAGTTATACTTGAAAATTAAATAAAGAATAATTCTATTTATTATAAACCAATAAAATTATTCTTTCTTATGAATTAAGTAAATATTCTTTGCTAATAAAATTAAAATAATTAGTTACGTTTTGGAATAAGGTTGATAGTTCTTTATAGCACCAGGATTTTATAAATGTTTTTGTTTATATACAGTAAAATAATGTATAATATAGAATGATAATTAATTCATAAAATAGTTATTTGCAGTTATATTTTTTAGGAGGTTATTTAAATGACTGAAAAGTTTATTGGTATTTTAGCTGGAATGGGTCCAAGGTCAACAGCACCATTTGTTGATTTAGTTGTTGATGAATGTCAATTTCAATATGGAGCAAAGTATGATGAAGAGTTTCCACCAATGATGATATATTCTTTACCAACCCCATTTTACATTGATCGCCCAATAAATCATGAACTTATGAAAAATTCTATAATTAAAGGATTGCAAAAGCTTGAATCAATCGGTGTAAGTTTTATTGCAATGCCATGCAATTCGGCACATGTATACTTTAATGAATTAACCGATTTTATCAATATTCCTTTATTAAACATAGTAACAGAAACAGTAAAACAATTACCATTAGTTTTACAAAATGTAACTTTATTTTCTACTGCCTCAACATTTGAGTCTGGAATTTATCAAAAAGGTATAATTGGTAATGGTCATAAGTTTACTTTTAAAGAAGAATGGCAAGTTAAGTTAAATAATCTTATTCAAAATATAAAAGTCGACAAAGAGAACATAGAAAATATAGGTATTTGGAATGAACTTATAGAAGATGCAAAGAAGGAATCTATTGATAGTATTGTAATAGCTTGCACTGATCTAAATGTAGTATTAGAAAAAACACATAATACTCCCATTAATATTATTGACTCATCAAAATGTTTAGCAGAATCAGTTGTTAGTAAATACTTAGAATTAGTCAAATAAAAACTGATTATAATTATACTATAATCAGCTAATGCATATAAGTTTATTCAATTAGATATAAATTTTAGGCTACAATGTTTCATTCCAAATGAAACGAGCGAACCCATTATTGTACAAGGAACAATACAATTAAAATTTCACGGAGTGAAATATCCATCATTCTCCATTATACATTATACATTCTCCATTACGGTTTTATCAGTTTTCCTCCACAGAAAGGACAAAATTTTGCACAACTCAAATTATCTGTTAATATTTCTCCACATTGTGCACATGAGGAAATATCATCATTTCTTCTATTCTGTGTAATAATACTAATTAATTTTTCTTTGTCAATTGGCGTTACCAACACATAATCAACTTGATTTTTATAAACCTCTAGTTCTTCTTCATTAGATGAACATAGCACACAAATAGTGTTTTTTGATAACTTCTTTATATTCTTTGCAATTATATTTCCCGAAAAATATTTCATCACAAGATTAACAAAAACAACATCTGGTTTTAAATCTTTTACTGCTTCAAATACCTGAAGTTCATCAGCAATATGCCCTTCAACCCCTAAACCATTCAAGAGATCCTTCATTATCAAATTTTCTAATTTACAATCATTTACAAGAATTGCCCTCATTTTAAATCACCCTATTTAAAAGCCGGCATTTGTAGAGATTCCTTAGGAATCTGTACAGCCGGCTTATTTAATTATTATATTTATTTTTCGAATGGTTTATTTAATTCTTCAGTTCCTTTTAAAACAAATCTACCATCTTTGATGATTTCAATTTTTTCTCCACTTTCAGTAATTGCTGCAATAAAGTCTAATCCCTCATATGGAAGCGTAATATCTGTATGACATTGAGTATATGCTTCTTTTAAGTTAGTCTTTCTTAAGATAGATTTTTCATTATCTCTTGCAATTATCTCTTTTCCATCAGTAGGATTATAAACAGCTACATCTTCTGACCATGAGAAGCATGTATCTCCAATTGCAAAGTGTGGTCCCATCTTTTCAACAATTAAGATTGGTAATATATTTAAGATTTCATGTTTATTTGCCATAACATATGCTGTTGTGTTAGTCCCTATAGCAAATTCTCCTAAAGGAAGAGTCTTATGAGGGAACATTAAGTTCTCTTGAATATATTTTTTATTATCTTCTTCATTATCAAAGTTTGAACAAGTATATTCATCAATATATCCGTCTTTAAATGTAATCTTTAAGTTTTCGAATTTTAATTCTCTTAAATATACTTCTTCAACATGCAGAACACCATTTGTTCCAGTTAATTGTGGAGATGTAAATACTTCTCCAACTGGAATGTTAACATCAGCTACACAGTTAACATAGTTTGTCTCTTTTTCAGGGTTGTTAATCTTCTGATTCTTAACCATTATATCAGTTTCATTTGTTCCCTTACCTTTTACATGAATATATTCACCTTTATCTAAAGCATCAATAATGTGTTGTTGAATTCGCTCATATTTATCGCTGTCAAGCATGTTAACTTCACATGTATCTTCAAATATTTCTTCAAAGTTTTCTCCAATTTCAGGTACTGGGAATGCAATTATTGTAAAGCTATATTCACTTCTTGGCATATATTTTGATTGAATCTGCTGCATAGTTCCACTTAAAGTATTGAATAATTGTGATTGATCATCATTAAGCTTAAGACATTCTTTTTTACTTTCTGGTGAGAAAGGCTTCTCCCCAAATGTCTCAACAACAGCTGGACCTGCAAATCCTCTTAAAGTATCTTGGATTTCCTCTGTAACATCTTCAAAAGCCTTTATTCTCATATCAACAAACTCTTTATCCAAATATAAAGCATTGTCAAATCTATGATCATATGGCATCTGCTTATTTGGTTCAGTTGAAGTAACATTTCCAATAATACACTTTAAGCCCATATCCTCAAAGTTTTTAATAGCTTCTTTCATCATCATTTCTTGACCTGCATTAAATCTTAGTTGGACATTTTGTTTCTTAGATAAGTCTTTGTTATCTCTTACAAATCCTTTTCTGAATCCTTCAGTATATGTATCCGCTATCTTCTTTATTTTTTCACTATCATATTTATTATAGAATTCTGCAGTTTTTATCTCGTTTTTATCAATAAATTTACCATATTTGAAAAGGTATCTTAAATCATTAAGATCCTCACTCTTTATCATATCAACATAATAAGAAACTTCTGGTGATAATCTTTCGATTAAATCCATCTTAAGTCTTTCGTTTAAGTTAATTTTAGTATCTTTTATTACCTTTTCCTTTAATTCACTAACTTCCCACTGATTATCACATTTTAGAAGATTAAATACTTCTATAAATAATTCATTATTTTTAGCCATTTTAAATCTTTTATGTTTATATGCATACTCAATATAATTTACAAATCTCATATAAAAGTAACATAATATTTGTCCAATATCTTCACCAAAAACGCTTACACAGTATGCCGGATTTGCATAACTTGTCTCGTAAGCCTCGTTAGTATAATGTCTATATATTTTGTGATTTTGCTCAAGTAATTCATCAAAAGTTTTACTTTTGAAATACTCTTCATTAAGTTCTCTTTCATGTTCACATAATTCTAAAATAACCCCTGCAGTATGTGAAAAGAACTTACCATAATCACCGCAATTACAACTGCATTTCTCCGTCTCATCTTTAATCTTTTTAATAACTTTTAATGTTTCATTTAGCTGTTCTTCATGCTTAACATTTAAATCTCTATAATATTCATTAAAATCAAACATTATGTATCCTCCTTTTATTTAGATTCCCTTAATATTGCTTCACAATCTTAGGCTATCATATAATTCCAATATTTTCAATAGACAACCCATTATTTTTAATATTTCCTGAAAAATTTTAAAATTTGATTTTAATAAATTTCATTTTTCATCAATAAATACATAGATTTTCTTTAAATTTTATATTTGAGAATTTTAACAATAAATTAAAAAGATGTTTTTATGTTTTTTTGGTATAATTATAATAATTACAGTTAAATATTATAATATACAATTTTTAGTAATAGATTATGGGGGGGATTTGATTGTTCAAAAAAAAACATATTCCATTTATAGAATTCTTACCTTTAATTATAATTTCTCTAATATTATATAAAGTTATAGATAATTTTGAAGGAATTGCAAGTGCCATTACTTCTTTTCTTCCAAGCTTAAGCACCATTATTTGGGGACTTGCTATAGCGTATCTTATGAACTTTCCACTTTCTTATATTGAGAAAAAAATTAAAGTTCCTAGAGTTTTATCCTTAGTTATCGTGTATGCAATTTTATTTGGAACCATTGCTGCACTCTTTACAAGTTTAATTCCGGAAATAGGCAGAAGTATTCAAGAATTGATAGATTTAATTCCTCCTGAAGAAGAAATCATAAATATTGTTAAATCTCTTCAAGAGTCATTTGTTAACATTGAATTCATACGAGAATTCGATTTAAACTCTAATCTAACGAAAATAATTGGAACATTCTCATCAGCAATTTCTGATTCATTTACATCTATAGTGTCAGGAGTAAATGTTACAGTATCAACTGTAATGTCCATAACTACCTCATTGATGAAACTAATTTTTGGACTGATTATTTCAATGTATGTTTTAAAAGATAAAGAAAGACTAACTAACTATACTAATAGAACTTTAAAATCTTTACTTCCTGAAAAAAGGTACGATAGTTTACTTTTTAACGTGCGAGAAATACATGAAGTGTTTTCAAAGTACATAGTGGGTAAATCTTTAGATTCCTTTATTATCGCTGTGCTTTGCTTTATTGGATTAAGTTTAATGAAAATCCCATTTGCATTGTTAATAAGTTTCATAGTAGGAATAACTAATATGATTCCTTATTTCGGACCATTTATAGGAATGTTCCCATCAGCCCTAATAGCTCTCTTAGCATCTGGTCAATGGGAAAAAGGCCTTGGTGTTCTCATATTTATAATCGTATTACAACAGCTTGATGGATGGCTAATCGGACCTAAAATCCTTGGTGATTCTGTTGGTCTTGACCCATTAGTGGTTATTATAGCTATAATTATCGGAGGAGCAGCCTTTGGAATATTAGGTATGTTTGTAAGTGTTCCTATAGTAGCCATTTTAAGGAGTAATTTTGAAAGATTCCTGGAAGGTCGCATTAATAAAACAAAAAAGCTTTCCAGTGAGGACATTGAAACTTAAAACACAAGACAAACCGTTAAACAAATGGATAATTGAAAATGGAGAATGGAGAATGATGGATGGTTCTGACTTAGGTCAGAACCTACATTTTATTGTTCTTTAGGACAAGGAGGTTTTATTTTATTTATTTTATCTTTAGATAAAATATTGTATTTTCCATACAATATGTTCTTTACTATTTTTCAATAACTCTAACTTTTAGAAATATAAAAAGTTGGTTACATAAAAATGTGACCAACTTTTTTCTGCTTAAATATATCATTGTCATTCAAATCAACAAAGGGTTATATTTTTTAGAAAATATATTTTCTGGTTTTATCAATGGAAAAATGTTGAGCTTCAAGTACAATGTTTCATTAAAACTGAAACAAGTAAACACCTATTATCCAAGGAACAATATAATTAAAATTTCTCGAAGAGAAATGTCCATCGTTCTCCATTCTCCATTCTCCATTATCTTTTACTCCTATCTTTCTCCAAGTTTCAGATTAGGTATAGCATTAATATCTATAGCCGCTTCTCTTCCAGCTTGGTATTCATAATAAGCTGCACTCCCTATCATTGCTGCATTGTCTGTACAAAGTACCATAGGTGGGAATAAAACATCAATATTATGTTTTTTACATTCCCTCTCCATGGTCTCTCTTAAACAGGAATTTGCTGCAACGCCTCCGGCAATAGCTATTTTATTTACTTTCTTCATTTCACAAGCTTTTATAGCATTATCAACTAACACTCCAACAACAGCTTTTTGGAATGAAGCAGCTACATCAGCCTTATTTATTTCTTCATTCTTCATATTCATTTTATTTAAATAATTAAGTACAGCTGATTTAACTCCACTGAATGAAAAATCTAATGAGTTTTTATCATCCATTTTTGCTCTTGGGAATATAATAGCATCCTCATTCCCCTCTTTTGATATTTTATCTATCTTTGGTCCACCTGGATATCCAAGGCCTATTGCTCTTGCTACCTTATCAAAAGCTTCACCTGCAGCATCGTCTCTTGTTTTACTTATGACCTCAAATTCACCATAATCTTTCATGTATACAATAAATGTGTGTCCACCTGATACAACAAGACAAACAAATGGTGGTTCAAGATTTTTATGCTCTATAAAATTTGCGCAAATATGTCCCTCTATATGATTTACACCTATTAAAGGTACATTAAGTGAATATGCTAAACCTTTAGCGTATTGCAACCCGACTAATAACGCTCCTACTAATCCTGGTCCATATGTAACTCCTACAGCATCAACATCTTCCAGTTTTATCTTCGCTTCATCTAATGCCTTCTGAACCACTGCTGAAATTCCCTCTATATGCTTTCTTGAAGCAACTTCAGGTACTACACCACCAAACTTTTCATGAACATCAATTTGAGATGATATTACATTTGATAGAACCTCTCTTCCATTAACAACTACTGCTGCAGCTGTTTCATCACAACTTGATTCAATAGCTAATATAGTTACTTTATCTTTCATGCTTATTTACACCACGCTCTTCCTTTTATCTATCTAGATTGAATAAGCTAATTACACCAAATCTTGTTCCATAATAAAAAACCATTGCGCTTTCTAAAAGCAAATTGAAAGTGGAAAATTGAAAGTTGAAAACGTAGGATATTTCTCTTCGAGAAATTTTAATCATATTGTTCTTCGGACAAGAATAGTTCACTCGTTTCATCTTAATGAAACCTTGTATTCTAAATTACAATATTTTATCTAAAGATAAAATGAGTAAACCTCTATTGTTCTATAGAACAATAAAATATAGTTTTGCAGAGCAAAACCTCCATCGTTTTCCACTTTCCACTTTCAACTGTTCAGTTATGTTTTATGTCATAATGTTTCTCTATTATGAAGTAGAATACAAATGTATTTATTCAACTCTTTATATATCTTTATCTAAGTATCTATTATACATCAAATTGTTATTTTTCAGCAACTATTACTGTAGGCAAGGTTGCTAAACTCCATGGTTTCTTATCAAATCCCCCATAGAAAGTAACTTTTTCAAATCTCTTAAAGCACGCTTGTAGTTCATCTTTAAGAATCGGTACAAGTTCAACTGAATTTACGTATTCTTCTCCACTATGAAATTTTATTGTTCCTTTAAATTCTATGTTTCCATTATTTTTCATAATATAATCTCTAATAAATTTAAGTCCACCTTCATCTCTAACTATATCAGGCAATCCCTTCATATTATCTTTTAAAATTTTATCGTAATTTATCACTTGTATTATCATTTTTCCATTTTCACTTAAAACGTCATAACAATCATCAATAAAATCAGCTATAACCTTTTTATTTGGTAAATGAACAAGTGAGTTTCCTATACAAAAAATACCATCAAACTCTTGATTTAATTCTTTAATCTTTGTCATATCCATGACCATTTCTGAAACTTTACTACTTGGTATTTTCTTTTTTCTTAATAGTTCTACCATCTTTTCATCAAGATCTATAGCTGTAACTTTTTTTCCTTCTTCATCAAGTTCTAGGGAATAAGTACCACTTCCACATGCAACATCAAGTATTCTTTCTTGATTACTGAATTCCTCCATAAGAAACTCTTTTTTGATCTTACTAAAGGGAAAAATTGTATCATAATATTTACTTAATATATCATAAAACTTCATCTCTATCACCTCTCACATAATTTCACATAATATTTTTCAAAAATAAACACCTTTTTCTTGGTATAATAAAATTATGTTTATATTATACTACTTTGTCCAAGTAATGATTGTTACTTATGTTACTATTATTGAATAAAATTTTGTAACCATATTTCATTTTAAACTACCTAAAAACATTAGATGTTTAAAATACATATGTTAACAAAATTTAGTTAATTATATATTATTAAAATTATTCTCAAAGGAGCGAAAGAATATGTACTCAATATATTTAGTTGAGGATGAAAAAGATCTGAATACAATATTATCTACTTACCTAAGGCAAGAAGGTTGGAATATAAAATCCTTTCTCACTGGTTCTGAAGTATTAGATCATATAAACGATGAACCTGATTTATGGATATTAGATATAATGCTTCCTGATTGTGATGGATTTGAATTAATTAAAAAGATTAAAAATAAAAATGAAAATACACCTGTTATCTTTATATCTGCTAGAGATAAAGATATAGATAGAGTTATTGGACTAGAGATGGGAAGCGATGATTATCTAGCTAAACCATTTTTACCAATTGAACTTATTATTAGAACAAAAAAACTTCTTAAAAGAGTATACTCAACAAGTATTTCCCAAAAAAAATCAGAGACACTTACTTTAGGAGATTATAGGATTGATGAGAACAAAAGAAAGATTTTCTTTAAAGATACTGAAATTGAAATAACCTCAAAAGAATATGATTTATTAAATTTTCTTTTTAATAATATAGGTACAGCCTTTTCTAGAGAGCAAATTTTATTAAAAATATGGGGAAATGACTATTTTGGAAGTGATAGAGTTGTAGATGATTTAATACGAAGAATACGAAAGAAATTTTCTAATTTGAACTTAGAAACAATATATGGATTTGGGTACAGGCTAAATGAAGTTTAAAAACTACTCTCTATCTGTACAGTTCTCCATAATATTTACAACTTTCATAGTATTTTTTGTACTATTGTTTACATCAACACTTACTCTATCATTAAAAACGTCATTTAAAAAGGATTTGTATAACCTTATGGAATATGCCGAAGAGACCGAAATACTCAATTTAAGCAAATTCCTATATAGCAAAGTAAAGTCAAATAAATTCACTAACAACGATTCAAGTAAAGGCTCTAATCAAAATTCTATGAAGGAAGATATATTTCTGAAGGACAAAAATGCTCAAACATTCAAATTACCATCTTCTAACAGGTTTAAAGATGTATACATTAAACATATATATTCTGAATTTGATTTTATTTTAAGAGCAAACATCCACAGAGATATTCCTTTAAAAGATCAAAGAAAGTTTTTGAAAATGGTATATACTCAATTTGAAAATCAAGAAGAAGATTCTAAGGAATATTATTATGAATTCAAACTTAAGAATTCTAAAGTATATCCTATTTACTATAAATTAACCAAAACTGAAGAGAAAATATATAACAATATCAAAAGCTATATATTAAGCAGTAATTCAGGTTCTACAGCCACAAAGATGATTAGTTCCCTTGATAAGTACAATTCATCAGAAAAAAAACTGAAAGGAATAATGACTTATTCGTCCAATAACACAACTAATACTCTTGTTAATGAAATTTTAAGTAATATACTCCCATTTCTTTTAGGTGGTACATTAGTAGCCTTAATTCTTGGAATATTACTTTCTAAGTACTTAACCAAACCTCTTAAGAAACTTAAAATAGCTGTAAAAAATATTGGTGAAAGAAATTGGAATACTCCTCTTACAGTTGATAGAATGGATGAAATAGGAGAACTTTCATATTCTATCGAAGGAATGAGACGTGAACTTGTAAAAAACTATGAGCAGGAACAATGGATGCTCCAAAAAATATCTCATGAATTAAAAACTCCTGTAATGATTATTAGAAGTTACGCTCAAGCCGTAAATGATGGTATTTTTCCTAAAGGTACTCTTGAGGATTCAATAAAAACTATTGATTCAGAAGCTTTACGTCTACAAGAAAGAATAAAGGATCTGCTTTATTTAACTAAACTTAACTATATGACTAAACATGAAGTAATTGAAAAAACACCTATTAATTTAAAATCTTTAATTGATGATGTTTGCTATTCTTTTAAAGCAAAAAAAGGTAACGTGCAGCTTAAAGAAGATTTATTTGACTGCATTATCGATGGAATATCAGATCAATTAAAAGTAGTTTTTGAAAATATCATAGATAATTCGCTACGATATGCTAAAACTGAAGTATCAATTACGTTTACTTCTAATAAGAATAATTTAATAGTTAATATATTCAATGATGGAGAAAATATCTCTCCTAAGGTAATGGATAATATCTTTGAACCATTCTTTAAAGGTTCTAAAGGAAATTATGGACTCGGTCTTGCTATTGCTAAGAATATAATCGACATTCATGATGGTGAAATCACTATACAAAACGAAAAAAATGGAGTATCATTTTTAATAAGCCTAAAAAGAAATTGAGAATTGAGAATTGAGAGTTGAGAATGATGGATGAATCTCACTTACGTGAGATTCTACATTTTGTTGTTCTTTAGGACAAGAAGAGTTTTCTCATTTTATCTATGATAAAATATTGAATTTAAATACATTATTACTCTTTTCAAAAAACAAAACCCCATTGTAATCAGCAACTTTCCACAAATTCAAAATCTATAATTTCCTATATAATAAAAACATAAAATAGGAAGGAGACTTACATGGGTGATTTATATGCAAAGGTAGTTGTAAAGGGCTCACCTATTTCAAAATCAAACTTTAAACTTTTTAATTCTAACGGTAGAGCTATTCTTCCATATAACTCTGGAAAATATCATGATAGATATGCTCTTTATGAAGAAGAAATAGCACTGCAAGCACGCTCTCAAAATCCTGGTATTGTGATAACTCAAGGAGTAATTGCAATCTTAAAGGTTTTTTATAAAAGCGAAAAAAGACATCCGGATACCAACAATATTACAAAGAGTATATTTGATGGTATTGAAAAGAGCGGTTTAATTGTTAATGATGCACAAATAAAACATATGATAATAGAAGAATTCTATGATAAAACTAATCCAAGATTTGAACTCGAACTCTTCGGAGAGAGCGAATATTCAATGGAATATTCTATAAAAAAAAGAGCTACCCCTCTTGAACCAGTAGATTACTCTCCACCACCTAACAGAAAGAAAACAGTTGAGACAAACCTCAAAGCTAAAAAAGAAGTTTCTAAACAAAGAACATCAAATAAAATTTCATGTCATATCTGTGGAAAGGCAATCACTAAAGACAGTGCCGTTTCTGCTAATAAGGGATCAATGTTAATATGCAAAACTTGTTTTAAAAAACTATTTTAAAATATAAATGCTAGAGAAAGCATCTAAAATATGTATACTACTAAAAAACTTTAAAAGAATTTGAGAATGATGGATGTTTCTGCATATACAGAAACAATATTTTATTGCTCCATAAGACAACATTACTTTACTCATTTTATACAATGATAAAATATTGTATTTTATCTACAATATTTCATCATTGATGAAGGGAGTAAACTATTATTGCTCAATGAACAATAATATTAAAATTTCTCGGTAGAGAAATGTCCAGCATTCTCCATTCTACATTCTCAATTCTCCATTATGTTTTTACTCCTCTTTTCTGAACAAACACCCTAGCACTCTTATACCCATCCTTAAATAATTTTATTATAGCTTCTCGTGAGAGTTTAAATTCAGTTATAGGAAGATCATTACAGGGTATTAAAATAGTCCTTTTAATATTTTTCTCAGTTAAAGCTGGTCTAACCCTATCAGCTGTAAGTGTATCAGCAATATCAAGAACATATGAGATTGCATTATCCTGTTTTATTCCATAATTCTCAGTATACTTATAATCTATTCCTATAGTTTCTATGCTATTATTTTCTCTATCAAAAATTTCTATTGGAAAATTAGTAGATACTCCACCATCAACAATATAGTGAAGAACACCATCTACCTTTATTTTAACTGGTTTAAAAAATAATGGTATACTAACACTCATCCTAATAGCTTTTGCAACTGTAAACTTATTTATATCAATCCCATATTCCTCGAAACAATCTGGCATTATCATTTCCTTTTTACTTGTTATATCTGACGCTATAACTTTCAATCTCATTCCGTTATCTCCATTAAGATCTTGAAATGTTCTTACCCCTTTTTCTTCTAAGAGCTTTTCCATCCACTTTTCTAGTTTTTTTCCTGAATATATTCCTTTATCTTTAACTAACCCAATAGCATTTCCTACAAAGGGTATCTTCCCTAATACTCCTTTATCCTTAAATTTGAGAAAATTAAAATCTATCATCATCTTTTTTATCTCATGAGCTGTATATCCGACAGCAATTAATGATGCGATTATTGCTCCTGATGATACTCCTGCAGCTTTCTCCCATGAAATTCCTTCTCTCTCAAGAGCACATAGTGCTCCTACGATTCCAACTCCTCTTAAGCCACCTCCAGCACACACAAGATTTGCTTTCATATTATTCTCCCATTTATTACTATATTAAAATATTATTAATTTTCAATGTTTTTTATTCTAAATATAAATGATTATGATATATTAATGTTATAGATAACTACTACATAGATTTAATGGGAGGTTTTTTTATGAATTCACATGAAATTAATTATAAACTCTATGGAGATGACATGCAATTTGTTGAAATAGAGCTAGATCCAGGGGAAAGTACAGTTGCTGAAGCTGGTGCAATGATGATGATGGATCAAAATATTGAGATGGAAACAATCTTCGGTGATGGTTCTGAACAAACAGGAGGGTTCATGGGTAAACTCTTTGGGGCAGGTAAGCGACTTATTACTGGTGAAAGTTTATTCATGACTCTTTTTACAAATAGAGGTCACGGAATCCAACATGTTTCATTCGCATCTCCTTACCCTGGTAAAATAATACCATTAGATCTCTCTACTCTAGGTCATAAAATTATTTGTCAAAAAGATGCTTTTTTATGTGCAGCTAAAGGAGTTTCCATTGGTATGGAATTCAGCAAAAAAATTGGTGCTGGTTTCTTTGGTGGAGAAGGATTTATACTACAAAAATTAGAAGGCGATGGATTAGCTTTCATACATGCTGGTGGAACAATAGCAGAACGTGAACTAGCTCCTGGAGAAATGATAAAAGTTGATACTGGTTGTCTTGTTGCTATGACTTCTGATGTTGATTATAACATAGAGTTCGTAGGAGGAGTTAAAAATTCTTTATTTGGTGGAGAAGGTTTCTTCTTTGCTACACTAAGAGGACCAGGAAAGGTTTGGATACAATCTCTTCCATTCAGTAAACTTGCAGATAAGGTTATTGCAGCTATGCCACCACAAAGATCAAACAACTAATAAAACCTTTAAAAGAAGTGTTGATAAATAATCATAAGTAAAACGGACAGGAGTATACTTGTCCGTTTTCTATTTATTTTGCATAATATTAAAATCATTCAGATAACTTTGAATTTGAAACTATATAGCCAATGCAATTAAATCTGTTTTTTCATACCGATTATGCCCTTTAAATCCTTTTTTATATTTCCAACACTTAATTGCATCTTCAAGAGATTTCCCTTCATTATCAGCAAAAAAATCTCTAATATAAGTATTGTATTCAAATTGTCTATCTATTGTTGTTCTACCTTTTTTCTTTTCTTCTAAAATTTGATAATAAGCATCTATTGCCTCTTTATATGTCTTTCCTGTATTCTCTTTTAACCACTTTTGAAATATCACAATAAAAGAAAAGGAATCTCCAATTTTTTTCTTGAAAAATGCTCTGTGTTTTTCTGAACAAACGAAATTATCTTCAATTTTACTTTCTTCTGTTATAGTTCCAATATCAATTGTTTTTGTTTTCTTTTTAGATTCAGATTTTTTCTTTTCTCCTGTATCTAAAAAATGTTCAATTCTATCAGTTAATTCAATTTTGCTACCACTTGTTGATAGTCCCTCATTCCTACAAAATGTAATGAGTTCTTCTTTCAGATAATAATACTCTAGAAAAGTTTTACTATTCAAATCTTTATTTAATATTGGTCTTTTAGTCATTCTTCTCCTCCTACAATTTCTTATCTATATATTAATATAACCATACATTATTTAATTATTAAACCATATATTTCTATAGATTTATGTAAAGTTATTTTTATAATCTCTAGATTATTTAATATAGGCAATGTTTGCCCTAGGGAACGAGCCCTCTTGTCTAACAACCAACAAAATTCAAAAATTTCACGTAGTGAAATATCCATCATTCTCCATTCTCCATTTCCCATTCTCCATTAGATATAAAAGAAGATGAGCAAAAAAGCTCATCTTCTTTTATATCTTAAGTATATCAATATTCGATTCTCTTATCTCTTCAAAATCACAATCTAATGTTAAAAGGTAATTAACACCGTTATATTCAGCACATGCCAAATGATAGGCATCATTTACTGATAACATAAACTTCTTCATAAATTCTTTTGCTAAAGCAATGCTTTCTTTATTAATTGTCACATATTTCAAATTCATCGCTTGTTCGACTTGAGTATGCATCTCTACTGCTTTCTCATAATACACTTTTAATAAATCTCTTTTCCAAGGGTTTTTAGCAATGTTATGAAAATATTTATTAAAAGGTATATAATGAAACTTCTCAAATCTTCTTTCTTTAATAATTCTTCTATCATTTTTACTAAAACATGCAACAATTAAGTTTATATTAGGTCTTGAATTAATTGGTTCTGTTTTATCCCATTTGAATTTTAAATCATTTATAAACATTTTTTTCTGTATTTGATTAATAAATTCTGCTGTTACAATATCATTTATACATAACTTACATTCGCTGGCAAGGAGTGTTTTGAAGGTTAAAATACATTCATTATTTTTAGGATCTTTATCATATAGAAGAGATAATAGAAAACAAGTGTCTACTAGTATCTTAGTATGCTTATTAAATTTAATATTTTCAAATGGATAATTAAATGTTTTCAAATATTCCTGTCTTCATTTTAACCAACATATATCTCTCCTAAAATATAGCTATATTACATTTTATTAAAAATATATTTTGTTATGCTGATATCCTAAGATTATACGAATTTTTCTATAAAATATTTTGAAGAAACAGTTTAATAACCTCTGCTCCACCAATTAAAGTCCCAACCGTACTTCCTAAATTAACAAAAATAACAACTAAAAGTATTCTTGAAACTCTATTTTTCCATATCCCTTTTATTGAACTTACATCATCAGGTAAAGACTCGAAATCACTTACATTAGGTTTTCGCTTATATGCTTCAACAATACCAGCAAACCAACCTGCAGCTAATAATGGATTAAGTGAACTTATTGGTGCTACTGCAAACGCAGTCAATATGGCTAATGGATGTGCAAATGCAATAGCCCCTGCAATGGCAGATAAGGATCCATTCCAAATTACCCAACTTAAAATTGACTCTAAACCATCACTTCTATTTGAGTACAAGGTATATGCAATTAATGATATTATACCTATTGATATTCCCCACCCAATGAATTTACCTATTTTTTTCTTCTTTGGCTTTATGCATAGTTCATCAATATCGGTCTCACTTTCATTTAAAAGTTCTTTCTTTATACCTGGAACATGCGCTGCACCTAAAACAGCTACGACTTTATCACCTTCAGCTTCTTTTATTTTATGAGCTAAATATTTATCTCTTTCATGCAATAACGGAGTAGCAAGCTGTGGAAATGATGTAGATAATTCATTTAAAACATTCGTAAGCATATCTTCAGATTTTAATTCTTGAAGGTCTTCCTCACTAATATCTTCATCTCCAAAGGCACTCATAATAGCTTGAAACATTAATTTAACTTTTCCCCATAATCCAATATTCCCCCAAATTCTAGAGAATGTTGTTTGTATATCTCTATCCGCTAACACTAAATTAGCACCTATATCCTCTGCTGATTTAATTCCTTGAATCATCTCACCACCTGGTTCAATACCAAATTTTTTAGCCATTTTTTTCTGATATGATGATAAAAGGATATTTACTAAAAACAAAAGCGATTTTCCACTTTTTATAACTTCAAAAATATCAGTATTTTTCCACTTATCTTTATCCTTTATAGTTTCATATCTATTCTCACACAATTCAACACATACTGAATCCGGTTTTTCCCTTTCAATAACCTCTTTAACTTCTTCAACACTTCTCTTTGATACATGTGCAGTGGCTATTAAAATATATTCTTTTTCACCATACTGCACTCTATGTATATTCTCATTCTCCACTATATCACCTCTTAACTTATTAAAATATTTTAAAATAATTATATCATAATGTGGTTAAAATTACTCACAATTTTAAATAAACTACATATATTGGTAATATAGTTATTGTCCCCTTAACTATATGTATTTCCCCCCCATACAAATTTAGCCCTCAAAATAATAAAAGGATGATAGTTGCTATCATCCATTTTTTTTATTTTTATTTTTGTGAGTAAATATCTATTATCTTTACTATAACATCTACAGCTTTTTCCATAGAATGTGTAGGAATATACTCGTACTTACCATGGAAGTTATGTCCACCTGTAAATATATTTGGTGTTGGTAATCCCATGAAAGATAATCTAGCTCCATCAGTACCGCCTCTAACTGGAAGTATCTTAGGTTCTACCCCTACTTCCTCCATAGCCTTCTTAGCATTGTCTACAATATGCATTACTGGCTCTATTTTCTCTTTCATGTTCTTATATTGTTCTTTTATCTCTATTTTAACAGTACCTTCACCATATTGTGCATTGTACTTCTCTTCAAGAGATTTCATGAACTTCATCATTTCTTCATACTTTTTACTATCATGCTCTCTAATAATATATGTAAGTGTACTCTCCTCAACTGATCCATTAAATGAAATCAAGTGATAGAATCCTTCATAACCTTCAGTATTCTCTGGTCTATCTTTCTCTGGTAACTCATTAATAAACTTATTAGCAATGAATGTTGAATTCACCATCTTATTCTTAGCACTACCAGGATGTACATTTCTTCCTTTTATAGTTACTTTAGCACCTGCAGCATTGAAATTTTCAAATTGTAATTCTCCTATGAAACCACCATCCATAGTATAGGCAAAGTCAGCACCAAATTTTTCAACATCAAAATGATCTGCTCCTCTTCCTACTTCTTCATCAGGCGTAAATCCAACCATTATTTTACCATGCTTAATTTCTGGATTACTCTTAATTCTTTCCACAGCAGTAACGATTTCAGCTATACCAGCTTTATCATCAGCACCAAGAAGTGTAGTTCCATCAGTTGTGATAAGTGTCTTCCCTATATAATCTTTAAGATCTGGGAAATCATTTGGAGATAATACAATATTCTTTTCTTTATTTAAAATAATATCTCCTCCATCATAGTTTTCAACTATTTGAGGATTTACATTTTCACCAGACATATCAGGAGCTGTATCCATATGTGCTATGAATCCTATTGTAGGTATATCATCATTACAATTTGCTGGTAATTCACCCATTACATACCCATTATCATCCATTGAAACATTTTCAAGCCCAATCTCCTGTAATTCTTCAACCAGTCTAAGCCCTAATTTCTTCTGTTTTTCTGTTGAAGGCACAGTATTTGATGTCTCATCTGATTTTGTATCAAATTTTACATACTCTAAAAACCTTTCCACAACCTTGCTCATATTCCTTACTCCCTTTCAAATATTATTTCATATTTTCTTTCATAACTTTATGTTGCTTAATAATAAACCTTTGCGCTTTAGAAAAGCAAGTTGAAAGTGGAAAATTGAAAGTTGAAAACGTAGGATATTTCTCTTCGAGAAATTTTAATCATATTGTTCTTTGGATAAAAACAATTTACTCGTTTCATCTTAATGAAACCTTGTATTCTAAATTACAGTATTTTATCTAAAAATAAAATGAGTAAACCCTCTTGTTCTAAAGAACAATAAAATCTAGTTTTGCGAAGCAAAACCTCCATCGTTTTCCACTTTCCATTTTCAACTTTTCAGTTATGTTTTATATCACAATGTTTCTCTATCATGAACCATTTCACTAAATAAAAGTATAAATTTATTGTATCTTATAATTTATTTTATTCGGCATATCTTCTAACAGCTTCTGCAATTGAATCCGCAACTTCCTTATTAAGTGCATTTGGAATAATGTACTCTTCACAAAGGTCCTCTTCACTTACCATATCAGCTAACCCTCTTGCAGCTGCTAACTTCATTTCATCTGTAATACCTTTTGCTCTACATTCCAAAGCCCCTTTAAATATACCTGGGAATACAAGAACATTATTAATCTGATTTGGGAAATCCGATCTTCCTGTTGCAACAACTCTAGCCCCTGCTTCTTTAGCTAAATCTGGCATTATTTCTGGATTTGGATTTGCCATTGCAAATATAACAGCATTCTTATCCATTGACTCTACCATATGAGGCTTAAGCACATTAGCCGCTGATACTCCTATAAACAGATCAGCACCCTTTATAATATCTTCTAACTTCCCTTTTTCTTTATTTCTATTAGTTATCTTAGCTAATTCTTTGTGAGCATCGCTAAGTGTACTATCACCTTCAACAAGTGCCCCATTTATATCACACATAACTATGTTCTCTGCACCTGCTTTAATTAATAACTTGCATATAGCTGTGCCTGCTGCTCCAGCTCCATTTATAACAATCTTAACTTCATTTAGTTTTTTCTCAACAACCTTTAATGCATTATAAATCCCAGCTAAGCACACAATAGCTGTACCATGCTGATCATCATGAAATACAGGTATATCAAGTTCCTTTTTTAATCTCTCTTCAATATAGAAACATTCAGGAGCTTTGATATCTTCAAGATTTATTCCACCAAAACCAGGAGATATCAATTTAACAGTGTTAATTATCTCTTCTGGATCTTCTGAATTAATGCATATAGGAAAGGCATTAACATCACCAAATTCTTTAAATAATACAGCTTTTCCCTCCATTACAGGCAATGATGCCTCCGCACCTATATTACCTAATCCTAATACTGCTGTTCCATTAGTAACAACTGCAACTGTATTACCCTTCATTGTATAGTTATATACTTTTTCTTTATCTGCAGCAATTTCTTTACAAGGTTCTGCAACTCCAGGTGTATACGCTATGGACAAATCTTCTCTGGAATTCAACTTCATTTTTGATTCTATTGACAGTTTTCCTTCTAACTCACAGTGAACCCTAAGGGCTTCTTCTCTAATGTTCATACAACACCATCCTTATAACATTAAGTTCTTTCACAAAGCTATTGTAACACTTTTCCCATAATGGGTAAATACTTTCACTCTCAAAGTAACATTTTAAATTTTTTTTAAATTCTTTCTTTTCATTACCCGCTGTAATCTTTTTTATAGAATAAAAACCTATTATTTGTTATACTATTATGTATAGATAAATTAAGTTTACGTATTCTTTATCTATATATGGTCAATACTTAAAGAAAAGCTAGCATTTTTCGGAGGAAAATATGAAAAATAATATTTTTTTAGATTTATTTTATAGCATATTTAAACTTGATGATTATTCACGATATGCTAAAGAAAAAATCTCAAGAACAATAGTTTATGTTTTATTATTAACAACTTTATTGAGTGTATTCATTGTATACAAGCCGTTTGTTGAAATAAAAGGCTTCTATGATTTTCTCTCTCAGAAATATGTTTCTAATGAATTACCTGAACTTAAAATTGAAAATGGAAAACTTATAGTAAATGGATCTGATCCTTATAAAGTTAGTGATGATGATATATTATTCTCAATTAACTCAAAAATAGAAGAATCGTCTGTATATGAAGAATTCGCTTTCTATAATTCAGGAATTGTTTTATCTGAAGATAAAGCCTACGTAAAATATAATAGAAACATTTTGGTGTTCCCATACGAATTACCTATTAGTCCTTTAGGAACTACACTAGATACAATAGATACCCAGATAGTGAAGGAATCACTCATAATATTAATGTGGGCACCTGTTATGATATTTATTTATTTCCTAATCTCATTATTAATATCAAACTTTACTTTTATTTTAATAATTGCCTTCATGTTGAATATTTCTGCTGATAAAAAATATATTAAATTCAGTGATTTATTTAAACTTGCGGCTCATGGTGCTACGCTTTCATTAATATTTAAAGTGTTAGAGTTTTATATGTTTTCAGCATCAATTATTACTACGTTAATAATATATATACTTGCTTATATATATACTATTAACGGATTAAAATCTCTTGTAAAAGAACGAACTCAATTTGATAAAAGAGCGTAAAAAAATCACGGCTATCGCCGTGATTTTTTAATGTAGAATTGAGAATGGAGAATTGAGAATGATGGATGTTTCTGCTAACTCAGAAACTACATTTTATTGCTCTTTAGGACAAAGTATTTTTACTCATTTTATCTTAGATAAAATATTGTATTTTAAATACAACGTTTCATCAAAATGAAACGAGTAAATTACTCTTGTTTAAGAATCAACAATATTAAAATTTCTCGGAGAGAAATGTCAATCATTATCCATTCTACATTATACATTTTACATTTTATTTTTATCTCTTAGATAAAAAACTCACAATAGTGGTTTATCTTACAATTCTCACAATCTGGTTTTCTAGCTTTACAACATCTTCTCCCATGAAATATTAATAAATGATGCGCCTTAGACCATCTATCAATTTTTATATTTTCTCTTAACTGCTCCTCCGTAATCTTAACATCTTTACCTTGTGCAAGTCCTATCCTATTAGCAACTCTAAACACATGAGTATCAACAGCAATTGCTGGAACATTAAAAGCATTACTCAATACAACATTAGCTGTTTTTGTTCCTACACCAGCAAGTTTTATAAGTTCTTCTTTAGTATCTGGAACAACCCCATTATAATCTGTTAAAATAGCTTCACTCATCTTTTTTAAATTTTTAGCCTTATTCCTATATAAACCAATTACTTTAATATCACTTTCAAGTTCCTCTATAGCAGCATCAACAAATTCTTCAGGACCTTTGTATTTTTCAAACAATTTTTCTGTAACCTGATTTACTTTTATGTCAGTTGTCTGTGCACTTAACATTGTAGCCACAAGCAATTCAAATGGAGTTCTATAGTTTAATTCACATTGCGCATCTGGATATAGCTCTTCTAAGGCATCTAATATTTTATCTATTTCTTTTTTATTTTTCATCCAATCACCCGTCTTTAAAAGTTATTCTACAAATACTTATCTCTTAATAATCATTATTATATCATAAACAATAAAATTTTAAAAGAAATGGAGAATTGAGAATGGATAATGGAGAATGATGGATGTTTCTGCTTTAGGCAGAAACTATATCTTATTGTTCTTTAGGACAATATGTTTTTACTCATTTTATATTTAAATAAAATATTGTATTTCAATTACAAGGTTTCATTATGAATGAAACAAGTAAAATCTTATTATCCAAGAATCAATATAATTAAAATTTCTCGAAGAGAAATGTCAATCATTCTCCATTCTACATTATCCATTATCCATTAAAAAAAGCACGCCATGCGTGCTTTTGATTAATCTTGTTCCAAGTATTCATTTATTAAGTTCTTAATAGCTGGATCTTTTACAATAACTGATATCTCAATACGTCTATTTGCTTTCCAGGCTTCTTGATTCTCTCCTTCAACCCTTGGTCTATATGATGAGTATCCACTAGCTGCAAAATATTGACCATATTTTTTCCCAAGAACAGGATTTACACTCATTAAATAATCAACTACTGAAGTAGCTCTATTAGATGACAGCATACTATTAGATATTGCTCCTTGTCTGGCATCAGCATGTCCTTGAATTTCGATAGCATCGATATATTTTCTTGTTTCATCATCCTCTAATATCTTTTGAAAAGATACCGCAAGTCTATTAAGTATCTCCTTACTTTGACTTTTTATCTGGTATGATCCTGAATCAAAGAGAATAGATTCACTTAAAATCAGGTTACCATTTTCAGCTACTGTGACAAAATTCTCTCCATTAGCTTGTCCCATTTCTTTTTCAATAGCTTCCTTAACTTGATTTAATACATTTACTCTTATTAGCGCTACACTCTGAAGCTTCGCTCTTAAATTTCCAAGTTCTTGATTACTTTCAGCAATAATTTTTCTCTGTTCTTCACTCTGAATTAAAGACAGTTGAAGCGCCTGTTGACCTTGTTCCACTTCAGCTCTCGTTGTTTCTAACTCTTGCTTCATTAACAATAATTTCTCTTGTTCTTTATTTAATGCAGCTGTAGTTAATTCAAGCTTCTTATTTTCTGCTTCCAACCTTTTTTTAGTAGCTTCTAAATTACTTCCTGTTACAATTTGCTGAATAAATGCCAAGAATACAAGCAAGAACAATATAAGGGCAATGGTTGAAATCATGTCTGTGAAGGATGGCCAAAAGTTTTCTACAGACTCTCCATCTCTATAACGCTTCCTTCTTTTCATATAATCACCCCATCCTTATTTAGAGATTTCTTTCTCTTTTATGTTCTCAGTAAAGTCACTTAGTGCTACATTCATTCTTGATATGTTATCTCTTAAATGATGATTGAATTGTGAAAATTCTCTACTATTATCAACAAACTTGTCTATAGTTCTATCAAATTTCTCCACACTACTGTTGATATTTGCGCCATTAGTTTCCATAACCTTAACTACTTCAAATAACCCAGAAACTGATCTCTCAATAACTCTCTTATATCCTGTTTCAACCTGTTCTGTAAGTCTATCAAATAATCTCTCAAATCTTTCTTCAACTTCGTCTATATTATCTACTTCTTCTTTAATAAACTCTTTAGATATAACATTATCTAAATATTCTTCTGTTGCAACCATTAACTCTTCCCTCATATGAACTGGATTAATGATTACTTTAATGAATGTGATTATTATAGAACCTATAATACCTACTAATGATGTTGTAAACGCAACACTCATTCCTCCAATTGAATCTAATAATCCATCAATTACACCACTTACACTTACACTTTCTATACTTCCTTGGTTTACTGATAAAGTTGATACTAATTCACCTACTGCTATAGTCAATCCTGCAAATGTTCCTAATAATCCAAAAATAATCATTAGGGAACTTGAATGCTTAACAAATCTTTCAGCTGTGTTTAACATCTTTAATCTTCCATTGAATTCTTTCTCAATAATTGCTTGAGTATTAATTTCACCTACATTATTTTCTCCTGCTTTTCTATATGTCTTAATAATATTTCTTAGTACCTCAGTGTCAAAACTTCCAGTTGCTTCACCTTCATTAAAGTCCCTTTTAATATTATTAATTGTTTTCATTATATACACACTAAATGCAAGTGATATTAACATAATAACCACGATTATACCACTAATAAAAATTGTAATATTATTACTAAACATCTTATCTCTCTCCCTTCATCCTATAATACAAATGTCTTGATATAATAATATCAAAAAATTTGATGAAAATAGTAACATTTTAATTACAAAAGGTTACTATATAATTACAAATAACAACATTTAATGAGTTTTCCGTAGATCGAGTTATTGAATATAACACTTTTAAAACAAATGGTGAATGGAGAATTGAGAATGGAGAACGATGGATGTTTCTGCTTTAGGGCAGAAACTACATCTTATTGTTCTTTAGAGAAGTATATTTTACTCATTTATCTTTAGATAAAATATTGTATTTAAAACAGGATTTTACCAATAGTGAAAGAAGCAAAACACAATTGCCCAAGGACTAATAGGATTAAAATTTCACTAGTGAAATATCACTTATTCTACATTATACATTTTCAAAAAAACTCCGCTCAGGGAGTTTTTTTGCTATGCTTGATTTTCTTTAGAACTTTTAATAATACTCCTTAGAATCCTAATGATTTCTTCACACTTTTGAATTAATCTATGTGAATTATATTCATCTAAATATTTACCTCTATTAAGAAGTTCTATCCAATATTTTGATTCACGAGCCTCCTTCAGAGCTATCCCCATCTTAGAAATAAAATCCCTCTTACTTTGAGCCTCATCACCCTCAACCACATTTGCTCCAATACTAGTACCCGCTCTCAGAAATTGTTTAGATAATACATACTCTTTCTTCTCAAAAGTTAATTCCTTATATACATCTATTACACATAATGCAAATTCAAAACTTTTCTTCTGGATAATATTCTCCTTCAACTATAGCACCTCCATATTACTTATAGTCAAATTCTTACCCAATATATTTAAAGTAATCCATCTAAGCAAAATTTAAAATCTAATATTTTCCTTGATTAAATGAGCACCCATATTCTTTTATAAAAAATTCTTATTTTCCAATACAATGTTTCATAAAATGAAACAAGTAACTTCATTCTACCAAAGAACAATACAATTAAAATTTCACAGAGTGAAATGTCCATCATTCTCCATTCTCCATTTCCCATTCTCCATTAAAAAAACCCAGCAAGCGCTGGGCATTTTTTATTGACCTATTCCTTTTTCTCTTAACTTCTCAAGCATATCAGCAGTCATCTTAGCTAAATCAAATTCAGCTTTGAATCCCCACTCCTCTTTAGCAGCAGTTGGATCAATTGAATCTGGCCAGCTATCAGCTATTCCTTGTCTCATTGGATCTACATCATAATCCATTTCAAACTCAGGGATGTGCTTTTTAATCTCTGCAGCAATTTCACTTGGTTCAAAACTCATAGCTGTAATATTGAAAGCATTTCTATGCTTAAGTTTGCTTGGATCTGCTTCCATTAAATCTATGATTGCTTGAACAGCATCTGACATATACATCATATCCATGCATGTACCTTCAGCTATATAAGAAGTATACTTCTTGTTTTTTAATGCTTCATAGAATATATCAACTGCATAATCAGTTGTTCCGCCTCCTGGAGGTGCAACGTATGAAATTAGTCCTGGGAATCTAACCCCTCTAGTATCTACACCGAACTTGTGATAATAGTAATCACATAGAAGTTCTCCAGATACTTTATTAACACCATACATAGTTGTTGGTCTCTGAATTGTATCTTGCGGAGTATTCTTCTTTGGAGTGTTTGGTCCGAAAGCTCCAATTGAACTTGGTGTGAAGAATTTACAGTTGAACTCTCTAGCAGCTTCTAGTGCATTTACAAGTCCACCCATGTTAATATCCCATGCAAGCATTGGCTTAGCTTCAGCAGTTGCAGATAATAGTGCTGCTAAATGAATTATAGTATCAACTTCGTACTCTTTAGCTAATTCTTTCATTCTAGCCCCATCTGTAACGTCTAAAATCTCAAATGGTCCTGATTCTACTACATTATTTCCTTCTGGTTTTCTTACATCTGTAGCAACTACATTATCGTTACCATAGATTTCTCTCATCTTCATAACTAGCTCTGTCCCGATTTGACCAAGGGCACCTGTTACTAAAATCTTTTTCATGATCTTCTCCTCCGCGAATAAAATTAGATTATACCTAACTCTTTTCCAACTTTCTCGTATATAGCAATTGCCTTATCAAGCATCTCTTTTGTATGAGCAGCTGATGGCATATTTCTTACTCTTCCTGTTCCTTTAGGAACTGTTGGGAATACAATTGACTTAGCGTAAACACCCTCATCATTTAATCTCTTAGAGAACTCTTGAGTTAATTTCTCATCTCCAATTATACATGGAGTTATTGGAGTTTCACTAGCACCAATATCGAATCCTAACTCTTTTAATCCAGCCTTTAAGTAGTTTCCGTTTTCCCATAACTTATCATGAAGTTCAGTACTCTCTGTAAGTATGTTTACAGCTTCAATACAAGCTGCTGCTGTTCCTGGAGTGATTGCAGTTGAGAATAAGAAAGGTCTTCCTCTAACCATTAACCAATCAATTAAGTTTCTTTTACCAGCAACATATCCACCTACAACACCTATTGCTTTTGATAAAGTTCCTATTTGGAAATCAACTTTATCAGATAAACCGAAGTGCTTAACAGTTCCTGCACCTTTACCAAGTACCCCTGAACCATGAGCATCATCTACATATGTAATAAGATCAAATTCCTCTGCAATTTCAACAATTTCAGGTAACTTACAAACATCTCCATCCATTGAGAATACTCCATCTGTAATAACCATAATCTTGTTATACTCACCAGATTCTCTTGCTTCTTTAGCCTTCTTTCTTAAGTCCTCCATATCAGAGTGACCAAATCTAATAACTTTTGCTTTTGATAATCTGCATCCATCAATAATTGATGCATGATTTAATTCATCAGATAATATAGCATCATCTTTTCCCATTACAGCTTGAATTGCAGCCATGTTACAGTTAAATCCTGATTGGAAAGCTATTGCTGCTTCAGTATGCTTGAACTGAGCTAATTTTTCCTCTAATTTAATATGGATATCTAGCGTTCCGTTGATTGTTCTAACAGCTCCAGAACCTACACCATATTTTTCTGTTGCTTTAATGCAAGCTTCTTTCATTCTTGAATTTGTAGCTAAACCTAAATAGTTGTTTGCTGAAAGGTTAATAAGTTCTTTACCCTCAATTGAAATTATTGGACCATTAGCCCCCTCAACTGGATTTATTACATTATATAACCCTTTATCTCTTAATTCTTGTAACCCTTCATTTAAGAACATATCTAATCGTTTACTTGTCACAACAGTTACCTCCTAAAACATATATAGATTATGTTGGTTTAAATCTTCACTCATATTATACACTATTAGTATAGCTTTTTGAAATAAAATAATAAAATGAATTTTCTTTTAAATCTTCTTGCATCCCCCTTTATCACTGCACTATACCACTCCACAAAAGCACAGCTAATCATGTTTAAGAACAAGTTCAGCGTTAAGAGTTTTACAGTTGAGAACGCGGATGCTTCAGACACTACATTATATTGTTCTTTAGTGAAGACAATTTTACTCATTTTTTTAAAATAAAATATTGAAATTAAATTACATTGTCTAATCATTGATAAAACAAATAAAACAAATTGTTTCATAAACAATAAAATAAAGGTTCTGACCTCAGTCAGAACCCCCATTAATTATACATTATCCATTCTACATTCTACATTCGTCTTAGATTTTATCATATACTCCTCTATATTCTTTAGGCAATAACTTTGCTATCTCATACATGATAAAATCTGTAGCTCTATCTTCATATTCTTTTTTATCTTCACCTTTAAGTCTATCAGGTACTTTAAACTGTTTTCCAATGTTTATATTTACATCTGAATGATAAAACTTCTCAGCATTCATTTTTCCCTCTTTATTTATTGGCATTAACTTTTCAGTGCCACTCATTCCAATAGGAACTATAGATGCTTTTCCCATTCTAGATAAAATAGTTATTCCACTCTTTCCTTTTATCAAACTACCAACTCTACTTCTTGTTCCCTCAGGAAACATCATAATATTATTACCATTTCTAAGTATCTGTATAATTTTTTTCATTGCATCCTTATCGGCTGAATTAGGCGTTATTGATACTGTTTTAACGATTTTCATTCCAAGATTTGTAGTGAAATCTTTATATAGCTTTCTTCCAGCTATAAAGGTCGGATCATTATATTTTAATAATTTATTTAAAATTAGCCCATCAGCATTACTCAAATGATTGCATACAAAAATAACAGGCCCATTTATATCTTTAAGATTCTCTTCACCATTAATTTTTATATTAGCATATTTTTTTATGTATCTATTAACTAGTTTTTTAGCAATAGGTACAAGTATACTATCTGGTATATAATTCATAAATTTTGCCATTCTAGGGGAAATCATTTTTCCTCCTCCTAACTAATTAAATAAATTTTTAAATATATTATACACTAATTTTCTATTTTTAAGAAAACTTCACTGGTCAATTTTACAGAATCATTTAACTGATAAAAATAAGCAAAATTTAGAAGTTATGATTCTTTATGAAATTTTCAATTTCTTAATAATAAAAAAAAGTTACTAAATTTATTATAGTAACTTGTGGAGCGGGTGATGGGAATCGAACCCACGCTACCAGCTTGGAAGGCTGGAGTTCTACCATTGAACTACACCCGCAGGTGGTACGCCTTAAGAGATTCGAACTCCCGACCTACGGCTTAGAAGGCCGTTGCTCTATCCAGCTGAGCTAAAGACGCACATAAATTAAATTTTAAATGGAGCGGGTGATGGGAATCGAACCCACGCTACCAGCTTGGAAGGCTGGAGTTCTACCATTGAACTACACCCGCAGGTGGTACGCCTTAAGAGATTCGAACTCCCGACCTACGGCTTAGAAGGCCGTTGCTCTATCCAGCTGAGCTAAAGACGCACATAAATTAAATTTTAAAATGGAGCGGGTGATGGGAATCGAACCCACGCTACCAGCTTGGAAGGCTGGAGTTCTACCATTGAACTACACCCGCAGGGATTGGTCGGGGTGACAGGGCTCGAACCTGCGGCCTCATGCTCCCAAAGCACGCGCGCTCCCAATCTGCGCCACACCCCGATACATCGTCGCTACATTTAAAATGTTTTTTTAAGACAATGAATATTCTATCACACGATTCCCTTTTAGTAAAGAGTTTTTTCTCCATTTTAATTAAATATCTATCATTTTTTTTATCTTTTTATGTTTTGCTCGTTTTTTCTACAACTGACACTCCAGGCACAGTTTATCGTTTTAGTAACCACTAGATCCAAATCCACCAGTTCCTCTTTCAGTACTATTAAGAATTGAAACCTCAACAACTTCAACATCTAAAATTGGCTTAACTACCATTTGAGCAATTTTCATTCCCTTAGTAACCTTAAACTCTTTTTTGCCATGGTTAATCAAAATTATCTTAATTTCCCCTCTATACCCTTCATCAATAGTTCCTGGGGTATTAAGCACTGTTATACTATGTTTCAATGCCAATCCACTTCTTGGTCTAATTTGAGCCTCTGTGTTTCTAGGCAGCTCAATAGCAATCCCTGTAGAGATTAATGCACTCTCTCCAGGCAAAATTGTTTTTTCCTCAACAGAAAACATATCAAGCCCAGCATCACCTTTATTGGCGAAGCTAGGCAAAACTGCATCACTAGATAATCGTTTAATATTTAATATCATAATTATTTAACTCCACAGCATTTTTTATATTTCTTACCACTACCACATGGGCATATTTCATTTCTTCCAATTTTTTTATCTTTAACAACTGTTTTAGCTTTCATTTGATCTACTTCTACTGGTGTGTGACCTCTTAAAGCCCACAATCTAGTAGCCCCTTGTACTTTTATAACAATATCTTCTACTTCTTTTCTTTCCTTATTATTCTCAAAATTAAAGATAGAATTTAAAACTTCCATTGTTTCTGCTATTGATGATCCATCTTTCAATCCATTTATTACTGCTCCAACAAGCATTTTTCCTTCAATATCACTCAAACCGTAATTTTGAACTATATAATCATATAATGATTTATGCTCATTGAACCACTCTGAGAAGTTGTGATGCCCAGCTTCAAGTAATTGTTGTTTAGTAAATGCTTTATAGTCTAGATTATTTGCATTCTGTGCATATAACATTCTAGTTGGATCACTTAATTTCCCACTTGCTACAAATTCATATTTTTCTATTTCTTTTAAATCTGAAAGGAATTTAATATCATGATAGATTTTTTCATTCTCAATAACAATTTCTTTTACATTATCAATAGAAATATCCTTTTCTAAAATTTTACTTAAATATTCACATAGTGCATTAACTTCTAGTATTCCTACATAGTATAAAATACCTCTAGCAGCTCTTAAAATCATCTCATTTTCTTGAATTTTATCAATTAAATCCTTATCTGAAATAATATCTCTTATAGTTTCTATCGTATCCTTTGGAATTATTGCAACAGAATCATTATCTTCTTTACCTAAAAATAATACACCTATGTTCTTTAAGTAAAAAATTGCTTCATTACTTAAGTTTAATAACTCTTTAATTTTAACATATCCTTGATTTTGAACCATATAATTAATTACATCTAATACATTCTTGTCAGATTTACTTAATCTATTTTTTATACTATCAATAATCTCTTTTTTAATAACTTCAGCATAATCTTTCTTCTTTAGTTTTGAGCACTTACCAATTCCCCAAACCTCAGCAATATTATTCATATCTTCTCTAGTTGTAAGATCACATAATTCATCAAATTTAAGATTCTTATTTACTTTAATATTGATTTTTTTTAATAGTACTCTCTGCTTTTCTTCCAATACTCCAAGCATTTCTTGTGCTTCACGTCCAATATTATCCATCTTCAACCATCCTTTTACTTCTATTATTCATTATTTCTATAATACTCCATATTATTATACCATAATTAATCAATTTCTTAAAAATTTATTCTTTTTCAATAATTTTTTTCACGTCATCCTTCTCTATATAAACGCTCTTAGAGAACCCTCTTCTAAAGTATCTTATTTGGTAATATTCGACACCTTCTCTTTCATATTCCAATATGTCAATTCTATCACCTGATATCTCAGTAGGTTCTTTAATGTTCTTTAAATAAACTTGTACTTTCTTCATTTCACCCTCCCCGAACCTAATTGTTCTTAATACCAATCATAATTTTAATTTAAATTCAATACTATCACTTTGCTAAATGTTTACTTAATTTATTATAACCCAAATTTCTTAATTGTATATACCACATAAATACAAAGAATAAAGAACAGAGAATAAGGAATAAAGATATAAAAATCACTATAACCCACCTTTTATTTACTCTCAAAAAAATTAAGCTCAGGCATTTTGCCTGAGCATTTGTTTAAATCTATATTAAATTTTAACAGTATAAATAGAATGCTATAAAATATATTTGTTCTTTATTTATTATTAGTCTATAGATTTGTAGTATGGAATTGGATATGGATTAATGTTGCTCTTTTTATTTTGAAGTGCATTGTAAAGAGCTGAACATAATTCTTCATATTCTATCTCAGTTGATGGTTTTAGATATCCATTTTCCGTTTCAAGGATATTGAATCCTAATGAAAGTGCAACATATCCTTTCATTTCTTCTTTAATTTCTCCTTCATCCTTTGCATTCACTTTAAATATTTCACTTATCTTAGCTATTTCTTCATAACCAGTAAACTTAATCATAGCTTTAGCTAGAGATACTCTATCAACTTTTTCATCTAATAGTTCTTCGGTTATTTCACCATCAATTATTCCATAAAATTTTGCCATTTCTATATAATCTTTATCTGTAAGATCATAACCATTTTGTGGTGTTTCATTACTATCTTTTTTTTCATCCATAGCAACAGCTTCAGCTGTTTTAGCCATATCATATTCTCTATTGTCTTCTACAACATATGGTCTATATCCATAAGCATCAACTATTAATTTGATTAGTTCCTTATTGGTAACCTCTTTATCTAATTCAAACTCTCTAATATCAAGCAATCCACTATATGCTAATATCTCTAATTCCTTTTTAACTTTACTATTTTCAATTTCCTTGAAAAAAGCTTCAGTATCTTCAATTATCTCTTCTCCGTTATAATTTAATATATCTCCATCAAAAGCATCAAAATCTTTGAAGTCATAAATATCTTCATTTCCTTTTATTTCATATACCAAACTAATTTTATTATCTTTCTTTATAAACCTCAACTGAGGCTCATATTTATCTCTAAATATTTTTATAATCTCTTTTTCAGATAGTTTTTTCTCTGGAGAAACAAACTCCCCATCTTTATACCAATATTTATTTAAACTTGTTAACTCACCATTTCCAGCATCAATAGTAATTGTTATATTGTTCTCATTAAAAGGAATCCCATTCTCAACTCTATTAAATGTATAATAATATTTTCTATCTTGAATTGGATTACCTTTTCTATCTGTATAAATGTGTTTTTCAACATGATAATCTAAATTTTTAACCTTATCACTATAATATTTCCCTATTATTTCTATTGCTTTTTTATATCCTTCTTCCCATGTTACTGATGCTTCAAATTCCTTATCATCATTATAAAAATATCCCATACCATTTGAGTTTCTTATATGACTATATTGATTCATGGATTTAATTTGTCCAGTAACAGAATCTATCCAAATGCTTACATTAGTTATTTTAATATATTCTTCCTGCTCTTCTTTATTCTCTTTATTCTCTTTATTTTCTTTTTCTACACCATAATCATCAATATTTCCATTATATTTTTCTTCTTTAGAATAATTTAGATACCAACCTTTTTCTTTTTCTCTATCATTAGAATCAAAATATGCATTTTGAAGTGTAAAATCTTTTCCAATATTATCTTGAATGAATTTTTGAGCTATTTCTTGAACATCACTTTCAGTTAATACATCTTCTAATTCTTTCAATTCTTTATACTTATTTAATACTTCATTGAACTCTTTTTCAGTTAAATCCAACTCTTTCATCTTACTCTCATTAATATCATATCTAAAGAAAGCTTTTCCACTAACTGCATCAATATATATTCCATTGTTCAATAAAAGATCATAAACCAATTTAATATTTTTTAAATTTTCTTCATCTTGGAATCTATATTTATTTCTATACTTATTGTATACCAAATTAAAGTCAATGCTATCAACAAATAAATTCTCAGCTTTCCATACTGATATAGCTTGATCTACTTCTGGAAATTCAGCATTATCATCCCAATTTATATTGAATCTTTTAACTTGACCAGTATGTCCGTCAATTACAAATGATATATTGTTCTGTTCATAAGCAACCTCTTGATTCACCCTAACAAAGTTAAAAGCATATTCTCCACTATTTCCATTAAAAGTAAGATTGTCATTTGAAGTTAATACTTCACTTGCTTTCTCTTTACATATTTGATTCATTTTCTTTACAGCAATTTCCTTTGCTTGACTATAAGATATTGTAGGTATGTCAGCAGATTGTGCTCCATAATTATATTTGGACATACTTATCAATTCACCGTGAATGGAATCAATTACTATATTAATATTGATATTATCATTTTCTTTTGTAAGAGACCAATTTATACTCCACGATGCTTTATCATTACCAGTATATTTATTTAAATAAGCTTTCGCTGTATATTCTTCAGTAATATCTATACCAAAGAATTCCTTCAGATGTTTTTTAGATAGCTCCTTGGCTTTATCTTCTGATATAATCTCTTCCTTCTTTTCTGAAATTTGAATAACCTTTAATTGTTCTTGCTTTCCCATAGATTTTCTATCCATCGCCACTGCATTCATAGTTATTCCTGCTAACATAGTTGCAGAAATTATCATAGCAATAATCTTCTCTTTATTCATAAAGATTCCTCCTGTACCCACTTTATATCTGAGTGGAATTATTTTCTCTGTACTATATACGTACTTAAAAATAATAAAGTTATTATCTTTTTTTATTTTTTTCCAATAATAAACAACAAAAAAGAATAAAGAATTAAGTTTCATTATTAATTCTTTATTCTCATTCTTATAAATATTTTTCACTTATGACTCTCTATCTATCTTTCTTTCTGACACTAATTTAATTCCTGTTCCAAGAATATTTTCTAAAATCACCTCTCCAACTTCTATTGGCGCCTCTAACTCTAGCGAATATACTAGTTCATATACCTTTTCCCAAAGTTCTTTAGAAATTTCACAACTTGTTTTTACATGAATTTTATTAAAATATCCATTTTTTATTGGTAGCTTAAATGTTAGCACTCTTTCTTCCTTCAAAATTTCTTCTTTTCCATATGCAGCCCCTTTTTTACAAAGGTTTCCCTCTACACTTATATTTCCATTACTCTCATTAACCTTAAGTTCACATCCCATAGTACATCTTTTACAATAAATGATCATTTCTTAATCCCCCGTTATTCATTAACTTCCTTTACACCATTAATCTCATTTACTGATATGTATATTTTATCTCCTGCCTTATAATCAAAAAGTGATGTTTCAGAAAGATATAGCCATTTAGTCTCACTAGGAGTAAATTCTTTCATAGATTCCTTATAAATCAATCTATCAGCTAAATGAATATTTATAGTCACATTTTCCTTTCTTCTTTTAACCTTTATTTTTAATGCATAGTTTTTCTTAGCATCAGCATTCACATCATTTAATATTATTTCTTGTGGTATGGAATATTTGATATTCTCATCATGAGTTACATCTATTACAGCTGCTTCTTTTAGATTTTCTGATGATAAATACCCAACTACTGATTTCACACAATCCTTAACTTCTTCTCTTATACTGTCAATATAATCATGTATATGCAAAGCATTACCACAAACAAATATACCTTTTCTTGAAGTTTCAAAATTACTATTTACAATAGGTGATTTTGTTTCATCATTCATTTTTATTGAAGCCTTTTTAGGCAAGTCATGTATTGGCTCCAAACCTACAGATAAAATTAATGTATCACACTTAATAAATTTTTCAGTTCCCTCAATATATCTATTTTCATCATCAACTTGTGCTACATACACTCCCTGAAGCCTCTCAATCCCATGTAAACCTATTATGGTATGTTTAAACTTTATAGGAATATTGAAATCTTTTAAACATCTATTATATACTTTTGCTGTCCCCCCAACATGATCTCTAAACTCAAATATTCCACATATATTACAACCTTCAATTTTTAATTGCCTTGCCACAACCATCCCAATATCTCTTGACCCTAAAACCACAACATTCTTTCCTGGTATAACCCCTTGTTCATTTATGAATCGCTGTGCTGATCCAGCAGTGAAAATTCCCGCCATTTTACTACCAAGTATATTCATTGATCCTCTAGGCCTTTCCATGGCACCTGTAGTAAGTATTATAGCTCTTCCCTTAATTTTTTTAATTCCTCTATCAGAATTAACTGTTGAAACAATATTGTCATTTGAAATATTATATACTGATGTATTTATCCAATACTCAATATGTAATTCCTCTATTTTCTTTATCATCTTATGTACAAATTCTGTTCCAGTAAGTTCTTTATCAAACTCTCCTGTTCCAAAGCCTGAATGAATACATTGATTCAACATTCCACCCAGTTCTCTATCTCTTTCTATTAGAAGTATATTATTTAATCCTCTCTTTTTAGCTTGAGCCACAGCAAACATTCCTGCTGGTCCTCCACCAATTACAATCAAATCGTATGTTTCCATATAGAACCCCTCCTTTTGAGAGTAATCAACTCAATATATGTTTATTTTACCATAAATCTTTTGATATATAGATATCTTAAGAGGAAATTTAATTTATTGAAATAAATTAAAAATAATTTCAAAAAAAAAAAAAGAAAGCACTTAATTTAATCAAGTGCTTTCTTATGGCAGGGGTAGAAGGAATCGAACCCTCAATGATGGTTTTGGAGACCACTGTTATACCGTTTAACTATACCCCTAAGGACAAGAATTAGTATAACATGAAATCACTATGGATGCAACATCTTTTTTATATTGCGAAAAATTCATAAGATTCTCACTATGATTCACAAATTATTAATTAGTATTGTGACTTCAATAATTCAATTGTTTATATAATTTTATTACACTTATTTCCTACATTAGTGGCTATATATTTTATTGGATAATATATTACGATATGATAATATAAACTATATTATTAATTTTTATTTTTTGAGGTGTTTTATGAATTATAATTTTGAAGAAGTTCTTAATAGTATGTCTCTTGCATTGGATCTAGCAGAGATGAGTACTTTTGATGATAATGAGATTTTTGATAATGAAACAAATATACAATATACTACAGAAAGTTTTCTTGATCACTCAAAAAAGACAACCTATATTGCATTAGAATTATGTAAAGAATTAGGCTTAAGTAACTATTTGATAGAAGATATTTATTTAGCTTCTTTAATACATGATATAGGTGCCATCGAGGCATTAGAAAAAAGTCACGCCAATAAAGAATTCATTTTAGGACACTGTATAACAGGGTCTAATCTTTTAAGAAATAAGATTTTTAATAACATTTCAGATATTATTAGAAGTCACCATGAGAACTGGAATGGTTCTGGCCCTTTAAAACTTAAAGGTAATTCTATTCCTATTGGTAGTCAAATCATACGAATAGCTGATGTATTAGCTATTAAATTTATTACTAATTCTCAACAAATATTTAACCGAGATGTGATTATTTCCTGGGTCAAATCAAAAAAAGATATAATTTTTTCTAGTATAATAACAGATGCATTTTTAAAGCTAGCTTCAACTGACTCTTTTTGGTTAAACTTATGCAACATCGTTAAAATTCCTAGTTTGATGAGAAATATATCACCAAAAATAAAACGAACTCTTACCTTGGATGAGATTGAAATCATAGCATATATTTTCTCTCAAATAGTAGACAAGAAAAGTCCTTTTACAGCTCAACATTCTAGAGAGATAGCTGATCTTTCTTATATGGTTGCAAAACATGTTGGTTTTGATGAGAATAAGTGCCAAAAGATGAAACTAGCAGGATTATTTCACGATATAGGAAAACTTGCAATTCCATCAAAAATCCTAAATAAAAATGGTGCTTTATCAGAGTCTGAGTTTAATATAGTGAAATCTCATGCTTACTATACTAATTTAATTTTATCTCCTATAACTGGTTTGGATGATGTAAGAGAGTGGGCTACTAATCATCATGAAAAACTTAATGGCACAGGATATCCTAATAAATTTAATGACAAACATCTTAGTTTAGAATCACGAATATTAGCTGTGTGTGATATTTATCAAGCATTAACTGAAGATAGACCATATCGTGAAGGTTTATCTCAAGAAAAGGCATTTGATATTTTAAATAAAATGGCGAGTGATAATTTAATTTGCATAAAAGCGGTTAAACTATTACATGAAGCTTTATTTCCTTTTTAATGCTTTTAGTGTAAAATATATTGGAGGTGAAAAGATGAAGTTATTAGTTAATTCTGTAGAACAAACATTTGATATTGGTAAACAAATTGGTGAAAAAGTTTCACCTGGAGATATTATTTGCCTTGAAGGTGATTTAGGTACTGGAAAAACTCATTTAACAAAAGGTATCGCATCTGGTTTAGGCATAGATGAACATATTACAAGTCCAACTTTCAATATAGTAAATGAATATAATGAAGGAAGACTAAAATTCTATCATTTTGATGTTTATAGAGTATATGATCCTGACGAAATTGCTGCTATAGGCTTCGATGAATATATATTTAGTAATGGTGTTAGTGTTATTGAGTGGGCAAATTACATAGATGAATTGATACCACCTTCAGCCCTATACATAAAACTTTCTAAAGATCTTGCAAAAGGAGAAAATTACAGAGAGATTGAATTTCAATACTCTGATGCAAGATATGATTATATAAAGGAGATTACCCTATGAAGATTTTAAGCATAGACACATCTACTCAATGTGCATCATGTGCATTAATAGATGATACTCGTTTATTAGGTGAGATAACTTTTAATTATAAAAAACAACATTCAGTAATTATGATGAATATAATACATAACCTTCTTTCTAACTGTGGTTCAACTTTACAGGATATTGATGGTTTTGTAGTTTCTAAAGGACCAGGTTCTTTTACAGGTCTTAGAATTGGAATGTCCACTGTAAAAGGTTTAAGTCATGGTTCTAATAAACCCTTTGTTAGTATTTCAACATTAGATTCACTTGCCTTTAATCTTTCTCATAGTACTGGTATAGTATGTTCAATAATTGATGCTTTAAGAGATAATGTATATTATGGTATTTACAGATTTGATTCTGAAGGTAAAATGGTCAAACTAGAAGATGTGTCAAGATCCTCTCTAGATAATCTTCTAGAAAAACTTAAATCTCATGAAGAATCAGTAACCTTTATCGGTGATTGTACTGATAAATTTAAAGATAGAATCCTTAATGCTAGTTCAAACTTTGTTATTGCTTCATACAATAATAATATAGTCAGAGCCTCTTCTTTAGCATTTATCGGACGTGAACTTTTAGAAAGAGGAGAGTATGATAATTTGTATGATAGTGCGCCTATATACTTGGTAAAGTCTCAGGCTGAAAGAGAATACGAGGAAAAAATGCGCGCTTCACGCACTTAGTTGAGAACGGAAAGTTGAAAATTGAAAACGAAGGATGCTTCTCACTTACATGAGAATCTACATTTTATTGTTATTTAGACAATAAGAGTTTACTTATTTTATCTTTGATAAAATATTGTATTTAATCAGTAAAATAATATGTTTTTGACACCAGAGAAAAAGATATTGTAATATTTCTTTTTCTCTTAATTTATTTAAACTAAAATCCTATATCCTTGTTATTTTTTCATGTGAATGTATTATTTTAAAAAGCAAAATTTCTATAATAATCAAAGTTGGAGTGAAAATTTATGAATGAAATCATTGTTTCGGAAATGAAGCTAGAACATATTGATGAAGTATACAATATTTTTATTAATAGCCTTAAAGTTAAGTGGTCTATTGAAGATTTAAAAAAAGAATTAGAAAATAAACTTGCACGATATTTTGTAGCCCTTCAAAATGAGAAAGTACTTGGCTTTGGAGGAATGTGGGTTATTTTTGATGAAGCACATATAACCAATGTAGCAGTACATCCAGACCACAGACGCAGCGGTATAGGCAACTTAATATTTAAAGATATGTATAAATTTTGTGCTGATAATAATATTATTGGTATTACCCTAGAAGTAAGAGAAAATAACCTCACTGCTCAGAACTTTTATAAGAATTTAGGTTTCTCAGTTGAAGGCAGACGTAAGAAATATTATCAGGATACTGGGGAAGATGCTATTATTATGTGGAACCGCTCTCTTTAGAAGCGTAGTGGACAGTTGACAGTTGACAACGGACAACGATGGAGGGTTCTGACTTAGGTCAGAACCTTTATTTTATTGTTTATAAAACAAAAGGTTTTTACTCGTTTTCCTTTGAGAAACATTGTATTTTTAATACAATATTTCATCCAAAGATAAAATAAGTAAAAACCTATTGTTTAAATAACTATAAAATGTAGTTTCTGCTCATGGAGCAGAAACATCCTTCGTTGTCCATTGTCCACTGTTAACTGTCAACTTGTTTTATATTTGAACTGCTTTACTCGCTTCTCTTCTCAAAAATACAGCTATTGGCTTATAAACTAAGACAGTAACAAATGATGCAACTATTCCTTTAAGAATATTAAATGGAACTATTGCTAGAAGTATATATCCCCAGAAATTTTTGATTAATGGATTAACTGCACTTCCAACTTGTACAAATGCATCCATATCCCATCCCATTACCTTTGAATATAGGGGCAATAATATATAATAGTTTGTTAATCCACCTACAAAAGCCATAAATAAAGTTCCTGTTACAAGGCCAATAATTGCACCTTTCATTGTTCTATTTCTTTTATATATAAGTGATGCAACTCCTACTAATGATGCACCTACAATAAAGTTAGCAAACTCTCCTACCCATAAAGTGTGTCCCGCCGTAAGTCCGTGTACAATATTTTTTACTAACACAACTAGTATTCCAGCTATTGGACCAAAAGCAAAACCACCAATAAGTGCTGGAACATCACTAATATCAATCTTAAGAAAATCCGGGAAAAACATTGTCAGTGGAATTTCAATATACTGCAATAGCGCCGCCATAGCTGCCAAAATTGATACTTTCATTAAAACACTTAAACTCATTTTTCTCATAAAAAAACCTCCCTGATAAAGTTACCCTTCAAGGGAGAAAAAAAGCCCTGACAAATAAATGTCAGGGCGCTAGCTTCTATTTCTTCTCTCTCTTCTTTCATCCAGACTATAACTGTCGGCTTCGGAATTTAACCGAATCAACCAAAATATTGGCTCGCGGGCTTTACCGCCGGTGGGGAATTACGCCCCGCCCTGAAGAGTATATTTAATTAACTTTATTATACAATAGAATTTTTTAACTTTCAATAAAAAAACAAACAACCAAAGTACATTTTTAAAAGAAATGGAGAATTGATAATGGAGAATGGAGAATGATGGATGTTTCTCACTTACGTGAGAAACTACATTTTATTGTTGTTTAGAACCATAAGGGTTTACTCATTTTATCAGCGATAAAATATTGTAATTAAATACCACGTTTCATTCTAAATGAAACAAGTAAAACCTTTATTGTCCATGGAACAATAAGATTAAAATTTCTCGAAGAGAAATGTCAATCATTCTCCATTCTACATTCACCATTCTCCATTAATTTACGCGTCTTTCATCGTAAGTCCAATTCTCTTCCTCTTATGATCTATTTCCGTTATCTTAACTGTTACAACATCTCCAACCTTAACAATATCTGATGGGTGCTTAACAAACTTGTTTGCTAATTGACTAATATGCACAAGCCCATCAACGTGTACACCAATATCTATAAATGCTCCGAAATCAGCTACATTTCTTACTGTCCCTTGAAGAGTCATTCCTTCTTTAAGATGCTCCATCTCAACAATTCCTGTTTTAAATATTGGTTTAGGTAGTTCTTCCCTTGGATCTCTTCCAGGTTTCTTTAATTCATTAATTATATCTTTTAAAGTCATTTCTCCTAATCCACATTCTTCAGTTAACTTATTCATTCCATATGCTTTAACCTTTTCTTCAATATTACCTAATTTTCCGCTTTTAAGATCTTCAACACTATATTGTAACTTGTCAAGCATCTCCTTAGCACCTTTATAGGATTCTGGATGTACAGCAGTATTATCAAGAGGATCTTTACTTTCTCTAACTCTTAAGAATCCGGCACACTGTTCAAATGCTTTATCTCCTAATCTTTTAACTTTTTTCAGTTCTTTTCTAGATGTAAACTTACCATTTTCTTCTCTATACTTAACTATGTTATTAGCTATAGTAGAATTAACCCCTGATATATAAGCAAGAAGTGACGGTGTAGCTATATTCAAGTCAACCCCTACACTATTAACACTATCCTCAACAACTCCTGTTAATGATTCTTCTAATTTTTTTTGAGTAACATCATGTTGATATTGCCCTACCCCTAAAGACTTAGGATCTATTTTAACAAGTTCAGCCATAGGGTCCATTAATCTTCTAGCAATAGAAATAGCTCCTCTTATAGAAACATCAATATCAGGATATTCTTTTGTTGCTAATTTTGAAGCTGAATATACTGATGCACCAGCCTCTGAAACAATAACATAGTAGATATTTTTTAAATTATTTTCACTAATCATCTGTGATATAAGCTCTTCTGATTCTCTACAAGCTGTTCCATTTCCTAAAGATATAATATCAACATTATGATCTTTACATAGCTTACAAAGCTTACTTTTAGCCTTTTCTTTATCATCATTAGGCATTGTTGCATATAAAGTATCAATTGCTACAACTTTTCCAGTTTCATCTAAAATAGCAATCTTACATCCTGTTCTAAATCCAGGGTCATATCCCAGCACTCTTTTCCCCTTTACTGGTGGCTGCATAAGTAAAGGCTTTAAATTCTTTTTAAATACGTCAATAGCTGAATCCTCAGCCTTTTCAGTTAGTTCAGCTCGTATTTCACGCTCTACAGATGGATAAATTAATCGTTTTAATGAATCCTTGATTGAATTATCAATATGCTCATCTGTTTCTGTATTTCCTTTTAACAACTTGTTTTGCAGATAAGAGATTATTTTCTCAGTTTCTGAGACAATTTTAACCGATAGTACTTTTTCTTTTTCCCCTCTATTAATCGCTAAAACTCTATGTGATGGTATTCCTTTAACCTTCTCAGAATATGAGTAATACATCTCATATATACCTTTCTCATCTTCCCCTTTAGCCGATTTCGAAGTTTCAATTAACCCTTCTCTTCTTAGAAGTTCTCTTATCCACTTTCTATAGATAGCTTCATCTGAAATCATCTCGCTAATAATATCCTCTGCACCTTTAAGCGCAGCTTCTACAGAATCTACTTGAAGCTTCGGATCACTCTGCTCATTTATATTTATAAAACCTTCAGCAAAACTCTTTATATTCCCCTCAAATTTCCCACTTAAAATAGCTTCAGCTAATGGCTTTAAGCCTTTCTCTACAGCTGCAATAGCTCTAGTTCTCTTTTTTTGCTTAAAGGGTCTATATACATCCTCTACTTCTGTTAATGTTTTACACATCATTACACTATTCTTTATTTCTTCTGTCAATTTATCTTGTTCTTCTATGCTTTTGATTACTGCCTCTTTTCTCTCTTCTAAGTTTTTAAGATATTGTAGACGTTCATGAAAATCTCTTAATACCTCATCACTCATTCCACCAGTTCTTTCTTTTCTATAACGCGCAATAAACGGTACAGTATTTCCTTCATCTAACATTTCAATAATATTAGTTATAATTTTGCTATCTATTCTAAATTCATTGATTAGAATATTTATTATCTTTTCCATAAGAACTTACTCCTCCTATTTCTTCTGCCCTCTAAGTAATGCATTTATAAACTCGTCTATATCTCCGTCCATAACCCCATTAATATTCGCAGTTTCAACTCCAGTTCTATGATCCTTAACAAGATTATATGGATGGAACACATAAGATCTTATTTGACTTCCCCATCCAATATCTTTTAATTCTCCTGTTAAATCTTCAATTTTCTCTTTATGAGCTCTTTCTTTTAATTCAACAAGCTTTGCTTTAAGCATCCTCATAGCCACATCTTTATTTGTATGTTGGCTTCTTTCATTCTGACATTGAACAACTAATCCTGTTGGTATATGGGTTATTCTAATCGCTGATTCAGTTTTATTTACATGTTGCCCACCAGCACCACCTGCTCTATAGGTATCTATCTTTAAATCATCACTATTAATATCAATATCTTGATCTTTTGTAAGTTCAGGTAAAACCTCACATGAAGCAAAAGAAGTTTGTCGTTTTCCGTTAGAATTATAAGGAGATATTCTAACCAATCTATGTACACCTTTTTCTGCCTTTAAGTAACCATATGCGTATGCTCCTGTAACCTTAATAGTTACAGCTTTTATACCTGCTTCTGTATCTGGTACATAATCCAATACTTCAATTTTATAATTATGGGATTCACACCATCTGCTATACATTCTATACAGCATTTCAGTCCAATCCTGAGCATCATTTCCACCTGCTCCAGTATGTAATGATAAAATTGCATTATTCTTATCATATTCTCCACTAAGCAATATTTCAACTTTAAATCCCTCAACAATTGCATCTAGCCTTTTAAACTCACTTTTAATTTCACTCAAAGAGGATTCATCATTTTCCTCAATACTCATTTCTATAAGCATAATTAGTTCTTCATGAGCTAATTCCAAATCCTTGAATTTATCTATCCTATCTTTTACTCCTTTAGCCTCCATAGTAATTTCGCTAGCTGCTTGAGCATCATTCCAGAAATCTGGTTCCTGCATTGCCCCCTCTAGTTCTTTAACCCTTAATTCAAGTTTAGCAATGTCAAAGTGAAACCCTCACTTCGTCTATAGATTTACTCATGGCAATTGTTTCATTTAACATTTCTTCAAGTTTAATTACCATATCCATCCCTCCTCATTATTCATTTTCGAAAATACAAATATAACCAATCCAAAGGATTGGTTATATTTTAACTTTTATTTAAGCTCTTCCACAACAATTTTTAAACTTTCTTCCTGATCCACATGTACATTCATCGTTTCTTCCAGGTTTCTTATCCTTCTTAACAGGCTGCTTTTTAACAGTATCATCTTTAGCCGCATTTGTTCCAGTCTCTTTTGCTACTCTCTCTCTTTCTATAGCAGCATTTATTGAAATATGATATAAGTACTTAATAGTATCTACTTTAATATTCCAAATCATTTCATCAAACATATCACTACCTTCAAACTGATAAGCTTGAACTGGATCCTGTTGTCTATATGCTCTTAATCCAATACCTTGTCTTAAATGATCCATATCATCAATATGAGCCATCCACTTAGTATCAACAACCTTAAGCAGAATTACTCTCTCTGCTTCTCTTACTTCATCCTTCAACATTTCTTCAAGTTCTTTATATTTATCTTTTGCAATAGTAATTAGCTTTTCTGTTAATTCTTCCTTAGAAAGCTTTATAGCATCTTCTAATTTAATTGCATCTTTTGGTAAATAAATCTCTTCTAAGAACGCTAATAACTTATGAGTATCATCTTTCAAAGACTCCTCTATACCTGACATATGCTTATTTACAGATTCAGTTACAACCTCTACAATCATATCTTGAATCTGCTCTTGTAAATTCTCACCATCTAGAACTTTACTTCTTTGAGAGTAAATTATCTCTCTTTGCTTATTCATAACATCATCATATTGAAGTACATTTTTTCTCACATCAAAGTTATTTCCTTCAACCTTCTTCTGAGCACCTTCAATAGCTCTAGTAACCATTCCACTATCTATAGGCTCATCTTCTGGCAGCCCTAGTTTATCTACCATATCTTTAAATCTATCAGATGTAAAGATTCTCATAAGATCATCTTCAAGAGATATATAGAATCTTGAATAACCTTCATCTCCTTGACGTCCTGAACGCCCTCTCAATTGGTTATCTATACGTCTTGACTCATGTCTTGCAGTACCAATTACCTTAAGACCACCAAGATCTGTTACACCTTCTCCAAGTTTAATATCAGTACCACGTCCCGCCATGTTTGTAGCGATAGTAACTGCACCTTTTTGTCCAGCAAGTGCTACAATTTCTGCTTCCTGTTCGTGATATTTAGCATTCAGAACTTGATGTTTTATTCCTTTTCTCTTTAACATCTCTGAAATAAGCTCAGAGATTTCTATACTTACAGTACCAACAAGAACTGGTTGACCTTTCTGATGTGTATCTATAACCTCTTTAACTAAAGCATTATATTTACCTCTTTCAGTTTTATATACAAGGTCATTGGCATCTATTCTTGCAATTGGTCTATTTGTCGGAATTACAACAACATCCAACCCATAGATCTCTCTAAATTCCAATTCCTCAGTTACTGCTGTACCAGTCATACCTGACAACTTCTCATACATTCTAAAGTAATTCTGGAATGTTATAGTCGCAAGAGTTTTAGATTCTTTTTCAACCTTAACTCTTTCTTTTGCTTCTATGGCTTGGTGAAGACCGTCACTATATCTTCTACCTTCCATAAGTCTTCCAGTAAAATCATCAACTATTAAAACTTCTCCATCTTTAACAACATAATCTTTTTCTCTTTTCATTAAGAAATGTGCTTTTAATCCTTGAACTACATGATGTTGATAATGCATATTCTCAGGATCAGCATAGTTTTCAAGCTTAAAGAAAGATTCCGCCTTCTTTACACCTGAATCAGTAAGAATAACTGAGTGCGCCTTTTCATCAACCTCATAATCTTCGTTTGTAAGCCCCATAACAAAGAAGTTTGCTATTTTATATAATTCTGTAGATTTTTCACCTTCTCCAGATATAATAAGAGGAGTTCTAGCCTCATCTATAAGAATAGAGTCAACCTCATCCACTATACAGAAATTCAGTTTTCTCTGAACTCTTTCTTCCTTATATATAACCATATTATCTCTTAGATAATCGAAACCAAATTCATTATTTGTTCCATAGGTAACATCACAATTATATTCTGCTCTTCTTTCTGCTTTATCAATTCCATGAACAATACATCCAACAGTTAACCCCAAGAACTCATATATCTTACCATTATTCTCAGCACCAACTTTTGCAAGATAATCGTTAACAGTTATAATGTGAACACCTTCACCTGTAAGCGCGTTCAAGTATGTTGGTAACACAGCAGTTAATGTTTTACCTTCTCCTGTTTTCATCTCGGCTATTCTCCCCTGATGAAGCACAATTCCCCCGATAATCTGAACTCTATATGGTTTTTCTCCAATTATTCTAAAAGCAGCCTCTCTTGCAACAGCAAAAGCCTCTGGAAGAATATCCTCAAGTGTTTCACCTTTTTCTAAACGTGCTCTAAATTCAACCGTTTTTCCCTGCAGTTCTTCATCAGAAAGTTTCTGCATTGTTTCATCTAAACTTTCTATTTTATCAACTAATGGTATTAATTTCTTTATTTGTCTTTCACTATATGTGCCGAATATTTTCTCAAAAAGTTTCATATTATTTCATCCTCACCTATATATTTAATAGAATATCCCTATAATACTTATACTTATAAAATTATAACATTTATTTTATACTCCTTCAACTTTTTAAAGAATCCTTTCAATATATGTAACATAATTAAGACTTATTTAATATTTAATATTTACATAAATAAAAAAGATAAACTAATTAATTATACTAATTTAAATCACTGAAATAATCAATAGAATAAAACAATATTACTTTACCATTATAAATAAAATCAAAAAAAGATTGCCATAGGCAATCTTTTTTATTAAAATTCCGGTTCAATCAACCCATAATTTCCATCTTTTCTTTTATATACAACACTTACTTCCTCTGTTTCTGCATTAAGGAAAACAAAAAAGTTATGTCCTATTAAATCCATTTGAAGAATCGCTTCTTCTGGATCCATTGGCTTAATTGCAAAACGCTTAGTTTTAACTATTCTAGCTTCATCATAGTTTACTTCATTTGGAATCTTTTCATATATCAAAGAACTTCCGTGTAATTTTCTTTCCATTCTTGTTTTTTGCTTTCTGATTTGTCTTTCTAATTTATCTAAAATCAAATCTAATGCTGTATACATATCTTCATTTTTTTCTTCTGCCCTTAAGTAAACACCATTAAACGGAATCATAATTTCAATTGAATGAGTACTTTTTACTACACTCAAAGTCACATGGGCCTCAACCTCTGGCTTAAAATATTTATCTAGCTTCATAAGCTTTTTCTCTATTACTTCATTCAGTGCTTTTGTAACCTTAATGTCTTTTCCTATAATTTTAACTTTCATGACTTCAGCCCCTCTCGGTAATAAATATATTATGGTTTTAAAACCTTTTTCACTTTTTGAAATATTAAAATTTAATTCTTGCTACTTATGTTTAAATATATTTTATAAAATTTACACATAAACTACAAACCTAATATTTCATAATATTCTAAAGATTCTCCCCAAATATCTCAATTATACCAATATATCGATATCACCTTTAGTAATGCACATTAGTATGTAACATGATATTTAATGAATTTTATGGTATAATGGTTTTATCCGGGTCAATATACCTTATATAATATTTGCTGCAGCAATAGTTACTATATCAACTGAACTTGCCCCCTCTTCAATAAGTCTCTTACTACAATAATATGCAGTAGCGCCCGATGTTAAAACGTCATCTATCAATATTATTTTCCTATTTTTAATTTTTTCTTTATTTTTTTTATTTACACTAAAAACATTACTTACATTTTCCCATCTTTCTAATCTACTCAATCCTATTTGATCTAAACACTTTTCTTTTTCCAACAAATTTCCTATATATATTTTTTTATGGAATTGTTTATTAAGACTTTTTACAATTTTCCTAGCCAAAAGTTCACTTTGATTGTAATCTCGCTTTTTAATCACACTTTTATTGCTAGGTACAAAGGTTATTATATCAACCTCTAAATTTTCTTTAATTATTAGATTTGCTAAATCCTTCCCAAAGGCATTAATTGCATTAAAATCATTCTTATACTTCATTCCTTTTATAGCTTCTCTTATATATTTGTTGTAATAATAACAACAATAAGCATTAAACTTAAATCCTCCTTTTTTTATTGTCTTTTTAATGCTATATTTATTATTTTTACAGTTGTCACATAATATATGATTATTATTTGTTTGCTTATTGCATATAATACACATGTCCTCATAGTAAAATAATACACTTAAAAACCCATCAACATAATTTGTTAACTTTTTTCTCATTAAACTAAATAACCCGTTAAAATTAGTATATTTCATTCTTTATTACTCCATATTATGTAAGTTTTTATTTTAAATATGGACCATTTTGTTATTATTATACAAATTGCACTTGTTTTAATTCTTTAAATTTTACTGGATGATAAGAAACCTTTGTGCTTTAGAAAAGAAATGTATAATGGATAATGTAGAATGTATAATGATTGACATTTCTCTCCGAGAAATTGTAATTGTATTGTTCCTTGGACTACAACATTTTACTCGTTTCATCAAGAATGAAACCTTGTATCTAAAATACAATATTTTATCTTTAGATAAAATGAGTTAAAACTACTTGTTCTAAAGACCAATAAAATGTAGTTTTGCGGAGCAAAACATCCATCATTATACATTATCAATTATCCATTATACATTTGTTTTACTGAACTAACGAAGTTAGTTCACAAAGTTTCTCTATCATTCCTTTAACAACAAAAACCCATGTTTATCACATGAGTTTTTATTATTTAAAAAGGTTATATATCAAATATACTTTTAATTCTATAACTTAACGCTGAAAACCTTTCATACGTTTTATCGTTACTTATCATATATTTCATAGCTTTCTCTTCTCCTACAAGAACAACCATTCCTTTTGCCCTTGTGATTCCAGTGTATAACAAATTTTTGTTCATTAACATAGGAGGTCCCATAAACATTGGTATAACTACAACTGGAAATTCACTTCCTTGACTTTTATGTATCGTAACAGCATATGCAAGGGTTAATTCATCTATAAACATATCTTCATACACAACAAGCTTACCATCATCAAACTTCACATGAACATTACCGCTTTCATCAATAAAACTAATATACCCAACATCTCCATTGTATACTCCAAGTCCGCTTTTATTATTTGTTCCATCAAATTTAGTCCATTTTATAGAATAGTTATTTTTAATTTGCATTACCTTATCGCCTACTCTAAATTTCCCCATTCTTACATCAATCTCTTTTTTATCTTTTTCTCTTGGATTTAATATTTCTTGTAGTTGCTCATTAAGATTATCTACACCAAGAACACCCTTCCTCATGGGCGATAATATCTGAATATCTCTAATACTATTCCACTTAGGATTAAATTTAGGTAAACGCTCACTGACTAAACTTATTATTGTATCTAAGGCTTCTGTTCTAGGATTCTTCTTTAAAAAGAAAAAATCTTTATCTTTATTATTTAATTCAGGCATTTCTCCATTATTAATCTTATGAGCATTTAATACGATCATACTTTTCTCAGATTGTCTGAATATGTCCCTTAACCTAACCACATGAATACAATCACTATCAATTAAATCATGCAAAACTCTTCCAGCACCAACAGATGGTAATTGATCAACATCTCCTACAATTATAAGTCTCATACCATATTTAACAGCCTTTAATAAATTATTCATGAGAGTTAAATCTATCATCGAGGCTTCATCCACAATTAACACATCACATTCCAATGGTGATTTCTCATTTCTAGCAAAAGCAAGTTCTTCTTCATCTTCTCCATATCCTAACTCTAATAACCTATGTATAGTTTTTGATTCTCTTCCAGTTGATTCGCTCATTCTCTTAGCCGCTCTACCTGTAGGCGCTGCCATAAAAACTTCCAACCCAAGGTCTTCCATTATATTAGTTATACAATTGATTATTGTTGTTTTACCTGTACCTGGACCACCTGTAATTATTTCTACTCCATTCTCAAAAGCTCCAATAATAGCTTCCTTCTGAGACTCAGCAAAACTTATTCCAGTTTCCTTCTCAAATTCTTCTATCTTTTTAATTAAATCTACATCAAACTTAGGATATGTTCCTGCAATCATATGAACTATTTTTTTTGTAATTCCTAATTCACAATAATAATATGGAATATTGTAAACACATTCTTCCCCTTCAATAACCTCATTCTTTACTTTCTGCTCTAGAACAGCATTATATAATCCATCTTCCACCACATCAGTCTGCACCCCTAGTATTTCTCTACTCTGCTGCAGAAGCATGCTTTTCGGCATATACGTATTTCCATTTAAACAAAATTGATCTATTACATACTTAATACCTGAAGATATTCTAAATGGTGAAGTTTTATCAATCCCCATACTTAAAGCAATCCTATCTGCGGTTTTAAATCCTATTCCCCTAATATCATCAATAAGTTTATAAGGATTCTTTTTTATATTACTTACAGCATCTTTTCCATATACCTTATGTATACGAATACATTGTTTAGGTGATATTCCATATCCCTGAAGCATAACCACCAAATCTTTAATATCTTTACTCTGTTCAAATGATTTTTTAATTATGTCAATTTTTTTCTTCCCTATACCTTCTACTTCTAATAATTTATCAATATCATTTTCAATTATATCTAAAGCTTTATCGCCAAACTTCTTAATAATTCTGTGTGCTGTAACAGGACCAATTCCATTGATAATCCCAGAGGCAAGATATCTCTCTACCCCCTCCTGAGATTTAGGTTTTACTTCTTCCCATTTTTCAACCTTAAACTGTTTACCAAATTTTTTATGTTCAGTCCACACCCCAGCAGCTTTTATCTGCATACCTTCTTTCAAAAAAGGCATTGATCCATTTATAGTTTCTAACCGATTTTCAATTTTAATTTTAGCTACCACATATCCATTACTTTCATTTTCATATATTATAGCTTCTACCATTCCGATTATTTCTTCCATAATTTCACCAACTTCTTCACTAACTTAAATATATTTAATTATACCACAACTTTAGAAAACATAATGGAGAATGTAAAATGGAGAATGGAGAACACATAGCCCCCCTAATCGGATTGGACATATCCACTCTAGAATAATAAAATATATTTAGAGATTAGGAGGGCTATAGTTATGGGTCAAAGATTTGTTAGAAAGTTTACTGAGGAACAAAGAATGAAGTATGTGATGGAGGTTTTAGAATCTGGTAGTAATATTTCAGTTGCTAAAGCGTATGACATTAATCCAAAGCAGTTAAGTAATTGGGTTAACAATTACAGACGTTATAACCAGACCTTAAAACCGAAGGTTGTAGTTGAGCAAGAATCAATACCAAACTACAAAAAAGAGTATAAGAAGATGAAAGAAATGCTTGAAGAAAAGGATCTTGAAATAGCTATTTTACGTGACTTATTAAAAAAAACACCCATCGTTAGTAGATAAAATTGCTGTTGCTCAGGTTTGGATTGATAAAGGATATGCAAAAACTATTGTGTTGGGAATTGTTCAAGTAGCACGTTCTTCGTATTATGCACATACTAAAGTAAAAGTTCAACGAAGCTACGCAAATACAGGCCGAAAGGCTCCTGGGCACAGCTATACCTTCAATGGTGAAAAGGTTAATGACATAGTAATTCAAAAATATATAGCTGAACTTAAAAACAGAAAAACAGAGCAGCATTATGGGTATAAGAAGATAACCCAGTGCCTTAGAAAAATGTATAATCTCAAAATCAATAAAAAGAAAGTTAGAAGATTAATGAGAATTTTAAAGCTGCTGTTCCCTAAAAAAAGAACTCATAGAAAGAGAGTTTCTAGAGTCTGTAAGCAGGTTAAAGTCACAGCTTCAAATCAATTATGGCAGATGGATATAAAATATTCATTCATTGCTGGAATAAAAAAAACAGCCTATATAACTTCAATAATTGATGTTCATGATAGATCTATAATTGCTCATTCTATTGATTTGTCCTGTACTGGTGATGTTGCAAAGAAAGTATTGATAGAAGCTTTATATACAAGAGGTTTAAAAGATAATCCTGGTGATTTAGTTATTAGAACAGATAATGGTTCTCAATTTGTCAGCGCTAAATTTGAAGGCGCATGTATTAAAGAAAAAGTGATGCATGAGCGAATTCCTGTTAAGAGCCCTAATTATAATGCATTTATCGAATCATATCATAGGTATTTGCAAGACGAATGCCTAACCGGCATGATTTATAGGTCGTTAGACCATATTCAATATGATGTAGCAGATTTTGTATATAGATATAACAATGAGAGGATACATTCCGCAATAGGATATATACCCCCTCATGAGTATTATTTAGAAAATGTAAGTTAGAGTGAGAATGAGTTACCCCTGTCCATTTAGAAGGGGGCTATCCGAGAATGCACGACATTTCACTCCGTGAAATCTTAATCTTATTGTTCTTTGAACAATAAAGGTTTACTCGTTTCATATACTAATGAAACATTGTATAAAAACTACAATATTTTATCCTATGATAAAATGAGTAAAAACTCCTTGTTCTAAAGAATAATATTATGTAACTTCTGCCCATAACGGCAGAAACCTCCTTCATTCTCCATTCTACATTATCAATTCTACATTTCTTTCTAAGTTTTCACTTCTTTAGAATATTTCTTACCATTTGAAAACAATAAAAAGCACGTAAGAATTTCCATTCTTACGTGCTTTTTTTATCTTATAAGTGTTTTTTAATCTCTTCTACTTTATCAAGCGCTTCCCATGGAAGATTAATATCAGTTCTTCCAAAGTGACCATATGCAGCAGTCTGTCTGTATATCGGTCTTCTTAATCCTAGTTCTTTAATTATAGCAGCTGGTCTTAAATCAAATACTCTCTTAACAACTTCAACTATCTTATCATGTGAAACCTTCTCAGTTCCAAAAGTTTCAACCTCTATTGATACAGGTTCTGCAACTCCTATAGCATAAGCTAATTGAATTTCAAGTCTATCAGCTACCCCAGCAGCAACTAAGTTCTTAGCTACCCATCTTGCAGCATATGCAGCAGATCTATCAACCTTTGTAGGATCCTTTCCAGAGAAAGCTCCTCCTCCATGTCTTCCCATACCACCATAAGTATCTACTATTATCTTTCTACCTGTTAACCCGGCATCTCCTTGTGGTCCACCAATAACAAATCTTCCAGTTGGATTAATGAAATATTTTGTTTCATCATCTAAAAGTTCAGCTGGTACAATTGGCTTAATTACATGTTCCATTAAATCTTTTTGAATCTGCTCTCTAGTTACCTCTGGAGAGTGTTGAGTAGAAATAACAATTGTATCAATTCTAACTGGTTTATCATCTTCAAACTCAACTGTTACTTGAGTTTTTCCATCTGGTCTTAAGTAATCAAGAGTTCCATTCTTTCTTACCTCTGATAATCTTCTTGATAACTTGTGAGCTAAGGCAATTGGAAGTGGCATATACTCTTCTGTTTCATTAGTAGCATAACCAAACATCATACCTTGGTCTCCTGCTCCTGTAGCTTCCTCAGAAGCCATTTCACCTTCTTTAGATTCTAAAGCTTCATCAACACCCATAGCAATATCTCTTGACTGTTCATCAATAGTAGTCATAACTGCACATGTGTCAGCATCAAAACCATATTTAGCTCTTGTATATCCTATTTCTTCAATTGTCTTTCTTACAACTTTTGGGATATCAACATAACAATTAGTTGTTATCTCACCCATAACCATAACTAAGCCTGTTGTTACAGCTGTTTCACATGCAACTCTTGCATTTGGGTCTTTCTCAAAAATACTATCCAATATAGCATCTGATATCTGGTCACAGATTTTATCCGGATGTCCTTCTGTTACTGATTCTGAAGTGAATATTCTTTTCATTTAACCTATTCTCCTTTACTTTCTTTTTGTTCTATCTAATGTATTGGGTTACCATTTTTCACAATAAAAAACCTCTCTATCCTAGATAGAGAGGTAAAATTTCAGCTTTTAATTCTTATCTTACAATCATATGATTGTAGGAATTAGCACCATAGCAATTACATTGCCGGTTGCTGGGTTTCATAGGGCCGGTCCCTCCACCTCTCTGGATAAGATGTATTTAATTGTTTTGATAATAAAATGGTGGGCGAAGATGGATTCGAACCATCGAAGCGAAACGCAACAGATTTACAGTCTGCCCCCTTTGGCCACTCGGGAACTCGCCCATTTTATGGAGCTGGCAATAGGACTTGAACCTACAACCTGCTGATTACAAGTCAGCTGCTCTACCAATTGAGCCATGCCAGCATATTAATTTATTTTATTATTATAAAAAACATGGTGGGCGAAGATGGATTCGAACCATCGAAACGAAACGTAACAGATTTACAGTCTGCCCCCTTTGGCCACTCGGGAACTCGCCCATGTTATATGGAGCTGGCAATAGGACTTGAACCTACAACCTGCTGATTACAAGTCAGCTGCTCTACCAATTGAGCCATGCCAGCATATATTTGAATACATTTGTATTTTAAAAATGGTGGGCGAAGATGGATTCGAACCATCGAAGCGAAACGCAACAGATTTACAGTCTGCCCCCTTTGGCCACTCGGGAACTCGCCCATTTATGGAGCTGGCAATAGGACTTGAACCTACAACCTGCTGATTACAAGTCAGCTGCTCTACCAATTGAGCCATGCCAGCATAATTCAATACATTTGTATTCTATTTTTAAAATGGTGGGCGAAGATGGATTCGAACCATCGAAGCGAAACGCAACAGATTTACAGTCTGCCCCCTTTGGCCACTCGGGAACTCGCCCATTTTGTTTTTCGGAAAGTGTCTTTCGAACATCTCTCCGCGTCTTACCGACAATGAATAGTATACAAGTATAACAGATTAATTTCAACCTCAAATATCGCCAAATTCTAAAATTATTTTATTCTATATCTCAAAATCTCTCAATTACTTCGATTTAATATCAAATCCTTTTTTTCTTTTACGTTAATCAATCAAGAAAATTCCAAATTTTCTTGATGATTAATTACTGATATGATGCACCTGATTTCTCAAGATAATAATACTCTTCTATCATGTTCATATCAACGTATTTACCCGCTGTTTCTCTTACCTTTTCAAAGTCTTTTTCATCTAGATAATCCCTTAATAATAATATAGATTTCAAAACACCGTATTCTTGATTATCATGATGAAGTAATTCTTTGATAGTATTAAACATCTTTTTATCAACTTTCATAGCCACATTTAGTATATTTTTTTTGTCTTGAAAATTCAAACTCCCCATTATAGAGGAACATTCAACTTTAAATACTGATATTGCTTCATCTTTCAAAATAATATCAATTTCTTCTTGTGACATATTCTCTCCATAATTAGATAAATTATTTTCAATAGATTCTTTTATTTCATCACGATTCAAAATTTTATTTTGAATTTTTTTACTAACTTCATCATGATTGTATTTAGATTTTTTAAATTTATCATTATTTTCATGTTCATTAAATTGAATATTATTCCTTTTATCTTGAATTATATCATTTTTTATAACAAAATTATCTTTTGCATTAAATTGATTTTTTTCTACAAAAACTAATAAACCTAATATAATCAATTCTACAGTAATTATAAAATAAATTAATTTCAATCTTTTCATTTTTCAACCTCCTTTTTAAATTATTTACATTTTTATTTTTTTTATACTTTATATAAATTCTTTAATTTCAAAGGTATATATAAGTATATTAATTTCATATATTTTATTAGGAGGTGAATTCTTTGAACAAAGTTAAAGCTCATTATACTGATCCTTTCGCTTACTATAAGATAGCTAATTTTCTTAAAAACTATTTGAATGAAAAAACTATAATTATATGTATTGGTACTGATAGATGTATTGGTGATTGTTTAGGTCCACTTGTAGGATCATATCTCTCCGATAGTAATATACCTCTTAAAATTTTTGGTACAGTGGAAAACCCAATTCATGCTTTAAATATAGATGAGAAATTCTCAAATATAAAAAAAGAATTTCCTGATTATACCTTAATAGGAATAGACGCCTGTCTAGGTGATGATTATAATATAGGAGAAATACAGATACGTGATTATCCTATCCACCCTGGTAAAGGAGTTGGCAAAACTCTTCCCAAAATCGGGAAAGTATCCATAATTGGAATTGTTGACTCTTGCGATAAGAACGAATTATTTACAAATAGGAATATTCGCTTAAATTTAGTAATGAAAATTGCTAAAGTAATTAGCAAATCCATTCTTTATTCTTATAACCTATATCAAGAAGAAAACTCATAATAAAAAAACAGGCATCTAAGCCTGTTTTTAATTTATTATAATTCTTAATTTTTTTCTCTATGTTTAATCATTAAATATATAATCTAATACTTTTCCAGTTCCATAGGCAACACATGAAATAGAGTCTTCTGCAACATACACCGGTACATTAGTATATTGCTCGATTAATTTATCTAATCCTTCTAGTAATGCTCCCCCGCCTGTCATTACAATTCCTTTTTCTGCAATATCAGATGCTAATTCAGGTGGAGTTTTTTCTAGAACTGAATGGGTACTTTCTGCTATAGTATATACTGCTTCTTTTAATGCGTCTTGCATTTCAACTGCATTTACTACTATATTCGTTGGTAATCCATTTAATAAATCACGGCCTCTAACTTCTAATGTTTTTTCTGGATCTGCATTAAATACACAACCAATCTTTATTTTAAGTTCTTCAGCGGTTCTTTCACCAATCATAACTTTATGTTTCTTTCTTATATATTTAATAATAGATTCGTCAAATTCATCGCCAGCTACTTTTATTGATTGACGAACAACCATACCACCAAGAGAAATAACTGCAATATCTGTTGTTCCTCCACCAATATCTATAATCATATTTCCACTAGCTTTCGTAATATCTAATCCAGCTCCAATTGCAGCTGCTAATGGTTCTTCTATTAGTTTTACTGTTTTTGCCCCAGCATTTCTTGCAGCATCTTCAACTGCTTTTCTCTCCACTGCTGTTGCTTCACAAGGAATACATATTGCAACTTTTGGTGCAAACCAACGTCTTTTACCGCATGCCTTATTAATAAAATATTTTAGCATTTTTTCTGTTATATCATAGTCTGAAATAACTCCATCTCTTAAAGGTCTAATCGCTACAATATTACCAGGAGTTCTACCAATCATCTGTCTTGCTTCTTCCCCAACTTTTAAAACCCTCTCATTACCTTTTTCACTTTTATCAATTGCTACAACTGAAGGTTCTTTTAAAACAATACCTTTATTTTTTGAAAACACTAATACAGTTGCAGTACCTAAATCAATCCCAATATCAGCACTCATCCTAAATAACATTATTCAGTTCACTCCTACTCAACTCATTCATAAAAATACATACTTATCTATATTCTAGGAATTTTTTCAAATTCCTCTAATATTCTTAAATTAATTTAAGAATATTCTAAAAATAAATATTAAACAGATAGCGGAGTAATTTTACAAATTATTCTTATAAACATTCTTTAATTTCTATATAGACTTGTACTTTAACTTTGTAGCTCTTCCACCTCTAATATGCCTCTCTGACTTATTCAAATCCAAAACTCTTTTTGCTTCCTGAGCTATTTGAGGATTTATTTTAGGTAATCTTTCAGTCATATCTTTGTGAATAGTACTTTTGCTTACGCCAAAAACCTTAGCAGTTTTTCTTATTGTAGCTTCCGATTCGATAATATACCTAGCTACTTCCAAAACTCTTTCTTCGATGTAATCTTTCAAAGAACGCTACCTCCTTAATCCTTCTATTAATATAATATGCAATGATTTAATCTAATAATACTCTCACTGACTTAATCATTGCTTTTACGAATATTTTTTGGTGAAAAGTTCAAATTAATTGAACTTTTCACCATAGTAATAATTAATTACTAAAATCTAAATAATCTAGAGGATTAACAAAAGTATCATAATACTTGTTATAGTTTGCCATAATGTCTTCATACTTTTCATTTGAAGCAATTATTTCAAAATGTAAATGTGGATCATAATGAGCATTTACAAAATAAACTGCACTCTCACCTATGTTACCTATTACATCTCCAACTTTAACTTCATCACCAACTGATACCTTAACCTCATCATTAAGATTTGAATAAATTGTTTTAAACATATCTCCGTGATTAATTACTACAGTAGTTCCAAATAATTTATCAACACCTATGAATTCAACTACTCCCTCACTGCTAGACTTAACTTCTGAATCAAGTTCACACTTAATTCCAACACCTCTAGGTGTTTTATTAGTCTTATCAGTTTTATCTGTAATTGGCTTTCTAAATTGATAGATTACCTCTCCCTCTACTGGCTCTGTTAAGTTTTTGATTTCTGGAGAATTAGCTATAACGCTTACATCTAACTCCATATTCTCATCTGTAAATACAACTGAAACATCTTCTTCAGCTTTTTCTCCATTTTCAACACCAACATCTTGACCTTCGTCAACATTTTCTCCCTTTTCAAATGCGCCATTTGCCACATTACCACCATTAACAGCTGCAGTATTATTATTTCTTATTAATGTAAATATCAATATTCCCGCTACTAATACTAATGCAGCAAAAACAGCAACATAAAAACTTGATTTTTGATAAAATTTTTGTTTATTTGATTCCATCATAAACACCTCCTTTCTGTAATAATGTCCACATTATTAGAAAAAATACATTTCTTATAAAATTTTTCAAAAAAAAAGAGACTTGGTTATTCCAAATCCAAAAATCAATCTTTATTAAAGAATTTTATAATTATATTTTATTAAAATATTTTCCTAATCTCAGTGCCTGAATAGTAATGCTTAAGTATTTGATCAAATTTCTTACCTATTTTCGCCATCCCATTTGCACCCCATTGACTCATTCCAACTTCATGACCATATCCTTGACAATATACTATTAAATCCTCTCCTTCATCACTCAGTATAAAATCTGCTGAATTTAGTAAAAATAACTTTCTAAATTCCGTTCCCTTTAAAGATATATTTCCTATATTTATTTGTTTTACATTACCGGCATCAGTACGTTGAGTTATGTTTATCTGATCCATTAAAGAGTTTTTATATAAAGTAGCTCCTTTATAGTTATCTTTTATTTTTTTTATGAAATCTATTTTATTGATTTTCATAGTGGAACTAAATTTCGGAGCATCAGAATCTCCATAACTTTGAACACTTGTTAAATATGGTCTAGCTTCTGAAAATACCTCTTCGCTATTTTCTGTAAACCCACTACTTGCTGCAAAATAATATGGACTATCTATTGGTTCCCCGTTATAAGTTATTACAACACCTTCTGTAGTCTTCACTGCTTCAGAAATTTTTTCATGATACTTCTTATAATTTTCACCCCATATATTTTTCATATCACTTTCACCTATATAAACTTGACAATGTGTACTATCACAAATATCAGCCTCATGTTCTTTAGCCCTAATACATGGTATACCTTTATATTGTTTTATATGGGATAATGCATAAGTTCTTGCTGCTACACTTTGCGCTTTTAAAGCTTCTAAATTAAATTCCGCAGGCATTTCTGCTGCAACTACTCCTTTTAAATAAATTCCTAAGGGAATAACCTCAACAACATCTTTCTCTGTTATATATACCTTAATGTATACCTCCGTTTTTTCTCTCTCTGATATATTATACTTATTCCCCTTTTCCTTAATTAATTCTGATTCATCAACCATATTGACACCTTTACCTGTTCCAATATTAACAAGTAATGTTGTGACGAATAAAAATAAAACTATAGAAAGTACGCCAATTATAATATCAAAAAAATTAACCTTATAATTATTTTTATTCATATTTACCCACCTTACCTCCAATATCGTATAAATAGTTCTTTGTTCTCTCTATATATAGATATGAACTAATTAAAAATATATTACTAAAACACTCACTTAAAACAAATGGAGAATTGAGAATGTAGAATTGAGAATGGTGGTTTTATGAATCTGTCAACTTTTTTTACATAGTAAAAAAATAAATCGTCAGGATAAAACATCCTAACGATTTCTCAATTTTCTTTTTCTCTTCTAATATCAGCGCCTAATCCCTGTAATTTCTTCTCTATTTCAACATATCCTCTATCAATATGCTTTACTCCAGTTATAATTGATTCCCCCTTCGCTGCCAATGCTGCTAAAATTATCGCTGCACCTGCTCTTAAATCAGTTGCTCTTACTTCGGCTCCAGTAAGGTTATCCACCCCCTGTACAGTTGCAGTCCTTCCTTCAATTTTAATATTTGCACCCATTCTTTTAAGTTCCGCAGCACACATGAATCTATTTTCAAAGATGGTTTCTGTTATAATGCTTGTGCCTTTCACAGTAGAAAGAAAACTCATCATTTGTGATTGCATGTCAGTAGGAAATCCTGGATAAGGAAGTGTCTTAATATCAACAGGTAGCAGTGTATCTGTCCCATCAACTATTATACTCTCATCTTCAATCTCCATCATTACCCCAGCTTCAGCCAATTTAGCAATAACCGGTTTTAGATTAGATTCTTTAATTCCATTTATTTTGATTTTACTATGTGTTATTGCTGCTGCAATCATAAATGTCCCAGCTTCAATCCTATCATAAATAGGTGTATATTCTAATCCTTTAAGATAATTCACTCCACTTATAATTATTCTGTCTGTTCCAGCACCATAGATTTTCGCTCCCATAGCAATAAGAAAATTAGCTAAATCCTCTATTTCTGGTTCCTCTGCAGCATTTTCAATAATAGTATCACCTTTAGCTAATACAGAAGCCATCATAATATTCTCAGTTGCTCCAACAGAAGGATAATCCAAATAGATTTTATTTCCTATTAATCCCTTAGTTCTAGCTTCAACATAACCATGACCAATATTAATATCTGCACCTAAAGCTGTCAATCCTTTCAAATGCAAATCAATAGGTCTTGTTCCTATATTGCATCCACCTGGAAGAGAATTTCTGAACCTACCTTTTTTAGCAAGGAGTGGTCCCATCAATAAACTTGATGCTCTCATTTTTCTAACAAGATTTCCATTAGCCTCAATACCCATATTATAATTATTTTCTATCAAAATTTTTCCTGTTTCATTATCTATTATTACACCAACGTTTAGACCTCTTAAAATTTCACCTAATACATAGACATCTTCAAGCATTGGTGCTTTATTTATTAATACTTCATCATCAGTCAGAATGGACGCAGCCATAATTGGTAGCACAGCATTTTTAGCAGTACTAATATTCACTTCTCCGCTCAAAACCTTCTGACCATTAATTATTATCTTATCCATTTTAATCCTCCACTCAATTATTGCAATATTAATAATCCATAATTATCTCTTTATCTCCAACTATCAAAAAATTTTCTCTTGCATATTTCACTAAAATAATGTGACTTACTTTTCTTTTCATAAGTGGTAAACTAAAAAGTTTATGATATACTATTACTTCCTTTCCTCTTCCAAAGTCAACTTCATCTATCATATAGTTTTTAGCATTATAATATTCTATTATTTTTGAGTATACATTTTCTAATTCATTATTCAATTTATATTTAATATTTGTAGTTAAATTCATTATAACTAAAAAACTCTCACTGTCTAATTCTTCCAAAAGCTCCTTAATCATTACTTTATCTGAACTTATCATCTTTATTTTTCCTTCTTTATTCTCTGAATCTAAAACTATGTATATTTTTAAATCTAGAGAGTTTACATTTATGAAGCTTTTATTGTCAATTTTTCGGTGTTTAATTTCCTTCCTCTCATAATCTTTTTTTTCTAACTCTTTAAAATACTTTTCTGTTGTGTGAAAATCCTGAAATTTAAATTTCATTTCTATTCCATATTCATACTCACTTGAAATACATTCAGAAATACGATCTTCAAATTCATTAAATTTAGAATTACAAAAAATTAAATTACTCTCTATAACTATAATAATCAAAATAACAATAAATTTTTTCATGTCCAAGCCTCCTACTTTTATTAATTGCCATTATTTCGAAAATTAAACTATAAAGATTTAATTATTTTATAAGTTTCTATATAACTAATATATTTTCATATCAAAAAAGTGTGAAAGCGTAAGATGAACTACCTAAAGTTCAACTTACGCTTTCAATTCTTGCAACCGCCCTCATTAATGCCTTTTCAGCTCTTTGTATGTCAATTCCTTCTTTATTTTTGTCTATTCTATTCAATGCTCGTTCTTTTGATTCCTTTGCTCTTTTTATATCAATATCACTTTTCCACTCACAAGCTTCACAGGTTATTAACACATCTCCATTTTCATCAATATTCAATATACCAAATGATACGAAAAAAGCTTCTCTTGCCCCTTTCCTTATTATCTCCCCCTTGCAAGGGACAATAAAAACAACTCTTGCTTCATGATTAGATAGAATAGAAAATTTTCCACTAATATCTTTTAGTTTTATTTCTTCTATTTTATCTTCCAGAAAAGTTCCTTTAGTACTAATTATTTTTATATTAAATTCTTTCATTCATTCCCTCCTTAGTTCTTACTCTTTTTTTAAGTTATTTGCCTTTTCTTTTACTTCTTCTATGCCTCCTACATAACTAAACGCTTCTTCTGGTACATCATCCAATTTCCCTTCAAGAATTTCTTTAAATCCTTTAACAGTATCTTCTACAGCCACAAATTTTCCTTTCATACCAGTAAATTGTTCACCAATAGTTAATGGCTGCGAAAAAAATCTTTGTATTTTCCGTGCTCTACTAACTATTAATTTATCCTCATCTGATAATTCATCTATCCCAAGAATTGCAATAATATCTTGTAATTCCTTATATCTTTCAAGGATATGTTTAACCTTAACTGCAATATTATAGTGTTCTTTGCCAACAACCTCTGGATCTAATATTCTTGAAGTAGACACCAAAGGATCTACTGCTGGATAAATTCCAAGTTCTACTATTCCTCTTGAAAGTACAGTAGTAGCATCAAGATGTGTAAATGTAGTTGCTGGAGCCGGATCTGTAAGATCATCAGCTGGAACATATACTGCTTGAACCGACGTAATCGCACCTTTAGTTGTAGATGTGATTCGCTCCTGCAGTGCTCCCATTTCTGTTGCTAATGTAGGTTGATATCCAACTGCACTGGGAATTCGCCCCAAAAGAGCTGAAACTTCCGAACCCGCTTGTGTGAATCTAAAAATATTATCTATAAATAATAATACATCTTGCCCTTGATCTCTAAAATATTCAGCAATGCTAAGTCCAGTTAAAGCAACTCTCATTCTTGCTCCTGGCGGTTCATTCATTTGTCCAAATACAAGTGCTGTATTTTTTATTACTCCACTCTCTTTCATTTCATAATATAATTCATTTCCCTCTCTACTTCTTTCACCTACTCCTGTAAAAACAGATAATCCACCATATTGTACAACTATATTATTTATTAATTCTTGTATAAGTACAGTCTTTCCAACACCAGCTCCACCAAATAGCCCTATTTTACCACCTTTGGGGTATGGGGCTAAAAGATCTAAAACTTTAATACCAGTCTCAAACATTTCAGGCTTAAGTGATTGTTCGTGGAACGGTGGTGCCTCCCTATGTATGGAATAAAATTCTTCACATTTAGGTGTTTCTCCACCATCAATGCACTCACCTAATACATTAAACACTCTTCCTAATACTTCTTTTCCTACTGGTACTGTTATGGGTTTTCCAGTATCAATCGCCTTCATACCTCTACGTAACCCCTCTGTATCTTCCATAGCTATACATCTTACTACATCATCACCAATATGTTGTTCTACTTCAGCTATAATTTTTTTATGATCAAGTTCAATTTCTATAGCATTATATAAAGCTGGTAACCCTCTAGTATCATATTTAATATCAATAACAGGTCCAATTATTTGCACAATTTCTCCTACTCTATTTTCCATTTTAAAATCACCCTTTTATTTCAATGCTTCAACGCCTCCAATAATCTCACTTATTTCATTGGTAATATTACTTTGGCGTATTCTGTTATACATTTTCTTAAGATCTACTAACAACTCTTTTCCATTTTTTATAGCACTGTTTGTAGTCTCAATTCTGAAACTCAGTTCTGATGTCTTAGACTGCATTAATATATTTAATACAACACTGTCAAAATATAATGTTAAAATATCCTCAACTGAAATCTCCTCATTCCCGCTCCATTGTTGTTCTTCAATCTCAAAGGGGAAAATTTTTTCAAGAATCAGTTCTTTTTTTATTGCTGATATAAACTTATAATATATTGCAAAAATTTCACACTTTTCTTCTTTAAAATACCTCATAATCTTATTACTAATAATTCTACTTTCTTTAATACTAGGATAATATGGTAGTTCAACGTATTCTGCTATTGTTTCTCCATCTATTGCACGTATAAAATCTCTGCCCTTCATTCCACATACAATGAATTTACAATTTTGATTTTTTTCTTTTTCAATTAATGCTTTTTTTGCAGTTCCAGTATTGAATGCTCCACATAAACCAACATCTGAACTTAAAATTAGAAATAATTTCTTTCTTTTATCAATTCCTTTTGCATATTCTTTTAAATCCTCTTTTGATAAAAGCTTATTTATTCCATTCTGCAGTTTCTCAGTGTATTCATTATTTACATATAAATTAGATTTACTTTTGGAGAATTTAGAGTTTGCAACCATACTCATAGCTTTTGTAATTTTCATTGTGTTTTCAATAGATTTAATTCGTCTTTTAATCAATGCTAAACTTGCTCCCACAAATATCTTCTCCCTTATTGATTTATTTCGTCTATGAATATTTTTTTAAACTCCATAACTGCAGCATCAATATTATTTTTAAATTCTTCATAATTATCATCTTTTATATATTTATTTATTTCTTCATGAGTATTATCCATAAAATTAATAAATTCTCTTTCAAATTTATTAATTTTTTTCACCGGAATATCTAATAAATAATCTTTTGTTCCACAATATAAAATTAAAATCATATGATGAAGTTCCATAGGACTATGTTTATTTTGTTTTAATATTTCAACTAATCTTTTCCCTTTATCTAATTTTTTTTGAGCTTCCTTTTCAAGGTCGGAACCAAACTGTGCAAAACTTGCTAGTTCTCTGTATTGTGCTAGTTCAATCCTTAACGTACCTGTTATTTTTTTCATTATTTTTGTCTGAGCATTACCACCAACTCTTGAAACTGATATTCCTGCATTAATAGCTGGTCTTACTCCAGAATGGAAAAGATCTGTTTCTAAAAATATTTGCCCATCAGTAATAGATATAACATTTGTAGGAATATATGCCGTTACATCACCTTCTAACGTTTCAATAAGCGGAAGCGCAGTCATTGATCCTCCCCCTAAATCATCAGAAAGTTTAGCAGCTCTTTCTAATAATCTTGAATGGAGATAGAAAACATCCCCTGGATAAGCTTCTCTCCCTGGTGGTCTTCTTAAAAGTAATGACATTGTTCTATATGCAACAGCATGTTTTGTCAAATCATCATATATAATAAGTACATCTTTACCCTTATACATGAAATGCTCCCCTAAACTGCACCCTGCAAAGGGAGCTATATATTGCAAAGGTGCTGACTCTGAAGCAGTAGCACTAACAATTATGCTATATTCCATAGCTCCAAACTTTAATAATGTATTATAAATTTGAGCTACAGTAGATCTCTTTTGACCAATTGCAACATAAATACATATTACATCTTTTCCCTTTTGATTTAGTATTGTATCTATGGTAATGGCTGTCTTTCCTATTTGTCTGTCTCCAATAATTAACTCTCTCTGTCCTTTGCCTATAGGCACCATACTATCAATAGCTTTTATACCTGTAAGCAGTGGTTCTCTAACACCCTGTCTATCCATAATACTTGGTGCTTTCCATTCAATTGCTCTTCTCTCATTGCTTAATATTTCGCCCTTTTCATCTAAGGGGTTTCCCATTGGATCAATAACTCTCCCAATAAACCCTTCCCCAACAGGTATATCCATTATCCTTCCACAACTTACGACCTGCTCACCTTCTTTTATATGTTCATCAGATCCTAATATTACACATCCTACATTATCTTTTTCTAAATTCAGAGCAATTCCATAAACTTCATTATTAAATTCTAAGAGTTCTCCTTCCATGCATTCATTTAATCCATAGACTCTTGCAATACCATCACCTACTTGAATTACCGAACCTACATTTTTTTTTTGCATTTCATTTTGAAAATTTTGTATTTCACTTTTAATTATATTTGTTATTTCTTCAGGTTTTATATGCATTTCACTCTACTCCTTGTTTAAAAACTCTATCCTACTGGATAATGAATAATCAATAAATTTATCCCCAAACAATAATGTACATCCACCTATCAAATCTTTATCTATTTTCTTTCTAAGTAAAATTTTCTTTCCAAACTTTTTTTCAAGAATAGAAATTAATCTTTTTTCCTGATCTATGTTTAAATTTAGTGAACTACATATCTTCACTTCTAAAATATTCTTATCTTCTAAAAGAATAATCCTATATTGTTCTATTTTTTCTTTGAGGAACTTAATTCTCTTCTTCTCAATTAATACTAATAAAAAGCTCATCAAATCCTCTTCAATTTTATCTTTAAATATCTTTAAAAATAATTCTTTTTTCTCTCTCGTGCTTATTTTAGGGTGATCCAATATTACTTCAACCTCATTACAATTTTCAATATCCTCATTTATATTAATCAATTCATTTAAATACTCTTCTGTTTTCCCCTTTTCTTTTGCAATTTTATATAGAGCTAAAGCATATCTTCTATCCAAAAATTCATACATCAGTTTTTTCCAACCTATTAATAAATGAATCAATAATTTTCTTTTGTGATTCTTCATCAAGAACTTCTTTAAGTACTTTTTTACAAATTTCTGTACTCAAATCCATGCTTATAGATTTTAATCTTTTCTGAAATCTTATTTCTTCATCTTCTAAATTTTTTTTTGCTTTTTCTCTTAATCCCTCAATCTCATCTTTAGTTCTATTCAAAGCTATAGCTCTCTCTTCCATTGCCTTGTCTTTAAATTCTTGAATAATTTTACTTCCTTCCTTTTTTATGTTAAGTTCTTCTTTATAAAGCTTGTTTTTCTCTCCAAGTATTTTCTTATTTTCCTCATCAATTTTTTCAAATTTATCTCTAAGTTCTTCTTTTCTATTATCTAAAAATAATGATAACTTAGAAAAAAATATTTTATTCAAAACAAATAAAAGAATAATAAAATTTGCTAGTGAAATAGCTATTACTTTTAAATTTAATTCAATCATCTTCTAATTCTCCTATACTCCTACAAAAATCAATAATAAGGAAACCAATAAACCATAAATAGCAGTAGCCTCCGATAACGCCCCTCCAATTATAAGCACTTTCAATATTTCACCAGATGCTTCAGGTTGCCTTGCAATTCCTTCAACTGCTTTTGATGTAGCTATACCAGTACCAATTCCTCCTCCAATACATGCTAAAGCTGCTACGCCCGCTCCCAAAGCTCTCATACCTTGCACAAATACTTCTTCCATAAATAGTCCTCCTTTTTTTAATGCTCACAAATAATTTTCATATTTATCATGCTTAATAAAATAAAAATAATAACTTGAAGAGTTCCATCAAATATATCAAAGAACATGTGAAAAGGAATTGGAATTCCAAATGCCACTACAGAAGATATAGATATCAACCCTTCATAGATAATCTCCAATATTAAATATGCTGCAAATATATTTCCAAAAAGTCTTAAACTCAAAGATATTGGTAAAAGTATCCTCTCCATTAGATTTAGTGGGAACATCAAACTCATTGGCTTAAAAAAACCCATTAAATATTCTTTTACACCATTCTTCTTAATTGCATAATATTGTATTAACATAAAATTCATTATACCTAAAGCAAGACACACACTATAATCAGCTGTTGGATTTTTAATTCCAATTAATCCGGTCATATTACATAAAAACAAAAATATACTTAACACTAAAAAATATATTGATAACCCCTTATAACTTTCTCCAATATTTGACTCAACAATACTATTTGCTTTCTCAATAACCATCTCCCAAAAATTTTGATTTTTTCTAGGTATCTTCCTTATTTTTCTTCCAACAATATAAAAATACACTATTAATAACAACATAATCACCCACTGTATGATTATGCTTAAAGGAATATCCATAGCCCCCCCTCCTTACTTCTTTATAGGAAAAAAATTAGATACATGTGGCAAAATTATGAATTGAACAGTAAATCCTAGAAGAAAAACTAGACCACTCTCAAAAGAATTTTTAATTAAGAAAAATCCTATAAAAACAGGTATTGATAATCTTAATAAATATAAACCAATGAATGTGACAGCACTCATATTACCTTTTAAAAGAAAATAGAAATTCGCATAATATCTAATAACACAATTAAATAACGCACATGAAATACCACTAGAAAAATATACTCCATACATGATATCTCCACTTATACTCAAATATATTCCTATAGCTAGAAGCCCAAAAACTATCAAAACAACTTTTTTTCTGCCCTTTATCATTTCAATTCACCTCAATGAAACTATTTTTTTATATTATTTTCCCTTAGGAGATGAGATTTTATACCCCATAAAAAAAATCACGCAGTGCGTGATCTTTTAAAAAGAAATGTAGAATTGAGAATGTAGAATTGAGAATGATGGATGATTCTCACTCTCGTGAGAATCTACATTGTATTGTTCTTTAGGACAAATAAATTCTACTCATTTTATCATTAGATAAAATATTGTATTTAAAGTACAATGTTTCATGCGAATGAAACGAGTAAACCTCTCTTGTCCAGGGAACAATATAATTAAAATTTCTCGAAGAGAAATGTCCAACATTCTCCATTCACCATTCTCCATAAAAAAAAGGCCGCTACATCCGTAGCGACCTTTTATATGTTCGTGTTCTATTCACATTTTTCTAAAATAATTGCTGAACCTAATCCACCACCAATACATAAAGTGGCTAATCCACGTTTAGCGTCTTCTCTTTTCATCATTTCATGAATTAACGTAACAGTTATTCTTGTTCCTGAAGCTCCTATTGGGTGACCTATAGCTATAGCCCCTCCATTTACATTCACTTTTTCCATATCAAATTCTAAATCCTTAGCAACCGCAAGACTCTGAGCTGCAAAAGCCTCATTTGCTTCAATTAGATCAATATCCTGAATATTCATATCTGCCTTCTTTAAAGCTTCTTTAGTTGCACCAACTGGGCCATATCCCATAATTTCTGGATTCAAACCTTTAGAGCCATATGAAACTATTTTAACCATTGGTTCTATGCCTAATTCTTTTGCTTTATCTAAACTCATAACAACAACTGCTGCTGCTCCGTCATTTATTCCTGATGCATTACCAGCAGTAACTGTTCCACCTTTTTTGAAAGCTGGTCTTAACTTACTTAATTTTTCTGCTGTAACTCCACTTCTTGGAAATTCATCTTTATCAAATACTATTGGATCACCTTTTCTTTGAGGTATAGTAATAGGTACTATCTCTTCATTGAAACGATTTTCTGAAATAGCTTTTTCTGCTTTTTGTTGAGATTTAGCTGCAAATTCATCTTGTTCTTCTCTAGTCAAGTTCCACTTTTCAACGATATTTTCTGCTGTAATTCCCATGTGGTAATCATTGAATGCATCCCATAGACCATCATTAATCATTACATCGGTCATCTCAGTATTTCCCATTCTCTGACCCCATCTTGCACTCTTCATAGTATATGGTGCTAAGGACATATTTTCCATTCCACCAGCAATAATAATATCAGCATCTCCACACTTTATCATTTGCGCAGCTAAAGATATTGTTCTTAATCCTGAACCACATACTTTGTTTATTGTCATCGCAGGTACTTCAACAGGTAAACCAGCTTTAACAGCTGCTTGCCTTGCTGTATTCTGACCTAAACCAGCTTGTAATACATTACCCATTAATACTTCATCTACACTTTCTGGTTTAATACCCGCTCTTTTGATAGCCTCGTTAATAACTTTTGCTCCTAACTCTACAGCTGGAACATTTTTTAACGTTCCCCCATAGTTTCCTACAGCTGTTCTAACAGCACTTACAATCACGACTTCCCTCATAATATTTCCTCCTATAAGAAAGTATTATTATACATTTCGCACAATTCACTCAATTCATTATACTTATAAATCAGAAATTATTCAATACAGGGATTGTTAATCTTTTAACACCAAACTTTAACATAGTTAAAGTTATTGTTAAAAAAATATCAAATTTTATGTTAACTTTTTTTATTTTCTTGCGATGATGAATTTTTCCAAATAACTTTCATCAAAATTCGCCTTATTATTAATTCTTAACATGTATTATTTCAAAGAAAGAGATCACATATAGTGACCTCTCCATTTTAATTCTATTCATTTTATATACTATTTTTGTTAAATATTCTATACTACTATCACTTAAACTTAACAATGTTTATAAAATTTTTTTTATTTTTTTTTATTTTCTTTCTCAAATACCCCTAGTTTAAAACAAATTAGAAATATAAAAGACACTATACAAGCAGCAAGGAAATATGCCCTTCTATTACTTAGACTCATAGCTAGTATGGAAAATCCTCCTAAAATACAACTAAACATGTATAATAAAAGAACTACCTTTCTCTGTGATCTACCAGTATCTAATAATCTATGATGTAAATGCCCTTTATCAGCCTCACTTACTGGTCTTCCATTTATTTTTCTTCTTATTATAGCAAAAAGAGTATCATATATTGGTAGCCCAAGTGCTAATATTGGTATAGCAACCGCAAATGTAGCAGCTGATTTTATTGCCCCCATTATTGATGCAGCAGCAAGAATAAATCCTATAAACTGAGCGCCTGCATCTCCTATAAATATTGAAGCTGGATAAAAATTATAAGGTATTATTCCAAGCAAAGCCCCACTTAAAACAGCGGTAACTAGCGCTGCATCATATCTTCCATTTATAATTGCTATTATTAATAAAGTAACTGATGAAATAAATCCAACTCCTGCTGAAAGTCCATCTAATCCATCAATAAAATTAAAAGCATTAGTAATTCCAACTACCCATATTATTGTAAAAGGTATTCCTAATAACCCTATATCTAAGTAAGGTATCGTTCCTGAAAAAGGATTTGTAATAACATTTATTTTAACATTAAAACCTATGAGCACAAGCGCCGCACTCAATTGAAAAAATATTTTTCCCCATGGTTTTAGAGGTTTTAAGTCATCCCATACTCCTCCAATAATAATTATTGTGCCTCCAATAATTACTCCAATCTCTCCAGTTGTTATAACCCCTTCTTTTATGATCATTCCTAATAAAAAAGCAATATATATTGAGACGCCTCCTAATAATGCAATAGGCTTCTTATGTACTCGCCTCTCATCTTTTGGGATGTCTATTGCACCCACGAGATAAGCAAATTTTATCATTACCGGAGTCAAAAATAGCGATATTATTAATGCTACCAGTGAAACCATAAATATATTATTCATTGTTATTCCTCTCTATTCTTCCGTGTTAAGACATATTTAATATTAAATAAATTAATCTTTAATTAATTTATTACACATATGCCTAATATATAGTATCACCATTTATAGAATCATCATTATCAATCCACTCTTGAACCTGAATTATTCTATAGTCTTCTTCACTATTCCTTACTATAACATTTTTTATACCAGCATTAATTATCATTCTCTTACACATCGTACATGAATTTGCATTTTCCACAAGTTTTCCTGTTTGCATATCTTTCCCTACCAAGTATAAATCAGCACCTATCATATCTTTTCTTGAAGCACTAATTATTGCATTTGCTTCTGAGTGAACAGATCTACACAACTCATACTGAGTTCCCCTAGGCACATTCATTTTAACTCTTAAACACTCATCTAAATCACAGCAGTTTTTTCTTCCTCTTGGTGCACCAGTATATCCAGTAGAGATTATTTCATCATTTTTCACAATAATTGAACCATAGTTTCTTCTTAAACAAGTTCCTCTAGCTAAAACTGTTTCAGCTATATCTAAATAATAATTACGTTTATCTTTTCTTTTCACAAACTCCACTCCTTAACCATACTATTTAATCTCGACTCCATAATAAATCTATGTAATCCAATCTTTTACTTATTTAAAAGCTTTCAGCTCTGCTGAAAGATACCATTATTTATTCTCTGTTCTTTATTCTTTATTTTGAATATTTATCTATAAAAATCATATCTTATAAACGTAGTTAATTCAACTAAAATATTTGTGAACAAAAACACCCTCTGCTAAAAACAAATTGATAATGGAGAATTGAGAATGGAGAATGATGGATGTTTCTGCATACGCAGAAACTACATTTTGTTGTTCTTTAGAACAAGGAATTCTTACTCATTTTATCATAGGCTAAAATATTGTAGTTTTCATACAATGTTTCATTACTATATGAAACGAGTAAAGTTTATTGTTCAAGGAGCAATAAGATTAAAATTTCTCGAAGAGAAATGTCAATCATTCTCCATTCTACATTATCAATTCTCCATTACTCTTTTAAATATTTCTTATACAAGAAAAACTCAAGACACTTTAGCGTATCTTGAGTTAATAATTTTTAAAAAGACAGTATTACTTTGTTCCGAAAAGTCTATCCCCAGCATCTCCAAGACCTGGTACAATATATCCTTTTTCATTTAATTCCTCATCTATAGCAGCAACGAAGATATCAACATCAGGGTGTTTCTCTTGAAGTGCTTTTATTCCTTCTGGTGCAGCAACAAGACACATCATTCTAATGTTATTAGCACCTCTCTTTTTAAGAGCATGTATTGCATCTATAGCTGAACCACCAGTTGCTAACATTGGATCTGTAACTATTACTTCTCTCTCTCCAATATCTTGAGGAAGTTTACAGAAATACTCAACTGGTTGAAGAGTTTCTTCGTTTCTATACATTCCAATATGACCAACTTTAGCTGCTGGTATAATCTTAAGCATACCATCAACCATACCTAATCCAGCTCTTAATATTGGTACTATAGCAACCTTCTTACCTGCAAGCATTTTAAACTTTCTTGTTGTAATAGGTGTTTTAATTTCTACTTCTTCAACAGGCATATCTCTTGTTACTTCATATGCCATAAGCATTGCTATTTCACTAGCTAATTCTCTGAAATCCTTTGATCCTGTATTCTCATCTCTCATTATAGATAATTTGTGTTGAATCATTGGGTGTTCAAAATGTGTTACTTTACTCATATTTAACTCCTCCTAAATTTTCTCAAGTTTTGTATTTAAATTATTTCATATATTTCTTTTCAATTTCTGATATTTTATCAATTCTTCTCTGATGTCTACCACCTTCAAACTCAGTATTGATAAAAGTCTTAACTATATCAAGTGCAAGACCTGTTCCAACAACTCTTTCACCCATTGCCAATATATTCGCATTATTATGTTCTCTTGTTGCATGTGCACTGAAAGTATTATGACATAGTGCAGCTCTAACTCCTGGCACTTTATTTGCAGCAATACTAATACCAATTCCTGTACCACAGATAAGTATTCCAAGGTCAAACTCTTTTGCTGCAACACTTTCCGCTACAGGAAGAGCATAATCTGGATAGTCGCAAGAATCTGAACTATCCGTTCCAAAATCCTTTATTTCATGTCCTTCTGATACAAGATAATCAATTATACTTCTTTTTAAATTGATTCCCCCATGATCACTTCCAAGAGCTATTCTCATTTTTCTACCTCCGTTAATTTTCTGAATATTATATTAAATAAAAAAGAAGATAAAAGGAGAAATAATTATTTTCCTTCATCTTCTTTTATTTTCTTAATAAGTTTAATTATCATACCTTTTAATTGGTCAAATGTTTCATTATAAATGTAAACACTACCGCCATAAGGGTCAAAAACATCACTTTCTCCATTAATATAATTTGATAAAGAACAAATTTTTATACTATGCTTCGGATATTCTTTGATTAAAATATTAGCTATTGAAGAAGTCATCGTCAAAACTAAGTCTGCTTCAGATAACATTTCTTCTGTTAATTGAACAGCCTTTCTTTCAGATATATCTTTTTGTAAATTTTGATCAACTACAAGTACAGAATTTTTTGATGCTTTACTTCCATGTACTGTAGCAATTCCAGCAGATGATGCACAATGGTTCTTAAGTTCGTTAATCTCATTAAAAATGCTTTCTGCTATAGGGCTTCTACAAGTATTACCAGTACAAACAAACAAAATCTTCATTGCCATCCTCCTTCTAAACAAATTCTATATCATAACCAGCTGCTTTTTTTAGCCTATTCATCAATGCAAGTCCTATACCCTTTTCTTCAAAACCTTCACTGATAATAATATCTACATCTAACTCATCAAAACTTCTAAGAGTTTCAAATAAATTCTTACTTATCTCTTCTAAGTTTTTATTACTTCCTAATGATATTTTACATTGAACATCATATTCATTAATATGTTCATCACATGTCATAATACCAACTCTTAAATTCGCATCTATATAATTTTGCACTATTTCTTTGATTTTTTCAATAGTTTTTTTCTCTTCTCCACAAATAATTTTCATTTTAGCCTTTGGAGCATAATGTCTATATTTCATCCCTGGTGCTTTAGGCTTAAAATCATCAGTAACATTCTTTAATATGGCCGGATCAATATAAACTTGATCATCAAATTCTTTAATCATATCCAAAGTTATAGCTCCAGGTCTTAATATACATAGCCTATCTCCTGTACAATCTACAATAGTAGACTCTAACCCAATTTCACTTTCATTTCCACCAAGTATAATATCAACCTTTCCATTAAGATCTTCTACACATCTCTTCATTTCAGTTGGACTTGGTTTTCCTGACAAATTAGCTGAAGGCGCAGCTATAGCTCTACCTGACATCTCAATTAATTTAAGAGCCACACTATTTCGAGGCATTCTTATTCCTATTGTATCTAATCCCGCTGAAGTCTCTTTTGGAATTATATCTGCTTTATCTAATATTAAAGTTAATGGACCTGGCCAGAATTTATCTATAAGTTTATATGCCACTTGGGGAATATTTTTAGCATACTCACTAATATCCTTTTTACATACATGCATGATAAGTGGATTATCCTGCGGTCTCCCCTTAGCAATAAAAATCTTCTTCACAGCTTCACTGTTAAGTCCATCTGCGCCTAACCCATATACTGTCTCCGTTGGTAAAACTACCGTTCCCCCTCTATTAATCACGTGTGCAGCTTCCTTTATTTTTTCTAAATCCAAGTTATTCTCATCTAATCTGTACACTTTTGTTTCCAAAAAAATTTCACCCCTAATTCTCTACATTAGTGCCATTCCTGTTATTACACTTCCTAATATTATAATCAATGTATCCTTGATTTTCAACTGTTTAATGTTTCTGAAAATTAACTCTTTAACTACAAGCATGTATATAAATCCTGATGATATTGCACTGAAAACACCAACATAAGGCCTAACCTTACCTCCAAATTTAACACTTATAAGTATTCCCATTATTGCAGGTATAAATATAATCATACTATAAATAATAACTTTAAATTTATTATTTTTTCTATTCTCCTTTAGCGCTTGCTGAAACATTATCATTTCCGGAAAAATATGTAGTAAAAAAACAATTATTATGTTCCAATATCCTTTCCATGCTGTAACACTCAATATGACCCCAAGAGCCATTCCTTCTGGTAATCCATGCGATGCTAAGGCTACCCCTATGGAAATTGCACTAACATGCTTTTTATCAGGTAATACTATGTGTATAAATTCATGCATCAGCTTAAATATTATTCCTCCAATCAGCATAAATACTAACATCCCTACTATACCAATTTCTTTAATAGCCTCTGGAATTATATCCAATGCAACTATAGTCAACAAATTACCTGCTGCAAATAAATAAAAAACTTTTAAATACTTTTCACTCAACGGACTCATTCTAGACAATAATATTGCCATTATCCCTATAGCTGTTAACACAATAAAAATAAACATCAATAAATTCATAAAATCACCTCATTTAATCTTATGAAGTGATTTTATTTGCTATGACCGCAAGGGAAAAGAAATTGAGAATGGATAACTTTAAAAGAAGTGGACAGTTGACAGTGGACAATGTAGATTCTCACTTGCGTGAGAATCTACATTGTATTGTTCTTTAGAACAAGAAGAGTTTACTCATTTTATCTTTGGATAAAATATTGTACCTGTAATAAATATAACTTTCTACTATTCCTGATAGTTCAAGTTTTCTTTTTTAAAATAAAAAGATTATGAATTAAATTTACTTAGGATTAGGCTCATAATGTATCAAAACTTATAAGTATTTACGGACAATCACCTCGCCACCTAAATCCTTATATACTGAAAATCCACTTTTATCATAAATGGTGTATGGTCCATGATAACTACGAGAGTTTGTTTCTCCTGTTCCTGGATATGCTTCTACATATGTATAGCCGTCTAGAGAAGCATCCATACAAACTCGATTTAATAGCTGTGTAGCAATCCCTTTACGACGCATATTGGGTGCGATTGTAAAGCACACAATGGATTTAACTTTTTCAGAACAATCAATACCCTCCCATAATTCAGGACGTTTTTTATTACTTAAACCATCATATGAAGCTTTATCATTTGCATTACACCACCCCACAACTAAGCCTTCCACATAAGCCAAGTAACCTTGTAAAACACCTTTTTGAATGTATTTTATCGCTAGTTCACGGTTAAAACAAGTTCCACCAGCTTCATTATATTTCTTACGTTCGTTTTCTAAAATATCATTCCAATGATACCAAACGCAATAGCATCCATCCCATTCTTGATTATCAGAAAAAGCTACGTTTTCGAAGAAGTTAATATAATCACTTGTCAATTCTGGTACTAGTCTTTTAATTACAATATTCATTTATACCCCCCCTTAAAATACAAATAGACTTAATTTTACTATAAGTCACAATAAATCAAATATATGTAAATTATATAAAATATCAATATGAATTTCAAATACAATGTTTCATCCAAAATGAAACGAGTAAAACCCTATCGTCCAAGGAACAATATAATTAAAATTTCTCGGAGAGAAATGTCAATCATTCTACATTCTACATTATCCATTCTACATTAAAAAAGGCGTCAACGACCGTTGACACCTTTTTATTAGGAAACTCCCATATTCTTCATTTTTTCAGCTTGTTCTGCTGTAATAAGTGCATCTATTACCTCATCACAATCGCCATTAAGGAAATACTCAAGCTTGTATAAAGTAAGTCCTATTCTATGGTCAGTTATTCTTCCTTGAGGATAGTTGTAAGTTCTTATTCTCTCACTTCTATCACCACTACCTACCTGACTCTTTCTGTTATCAGCTATTTCTTTATGTCTAGCTGCTTCTGCTTGCTCAAATAATCTAGCTTTTAACACCTTCATAGCTTTCTCTTTGTTCTTCAACTGAGATTTCTCATCTTGACAAGATACAACTAACCCTGAAGGCAAGTGTGTTATTCTAACAGCTGAGTCAGTAGTATTAACGCACTGTCCACCGTTACCAGATGCTCTAAACACGTCTATTCTTAAATCATTTTGATTTACTTCGATTTCAACATCATCAACTTCTGGTAATACTGCAACCGTTGCTGTAGATGTATGAATTCTTCCACTAGACTCTGTATCTGGAACTCTTTGAACCCTGTGTACTCCACTCTCATACTTAAATTTACTATATGCTCCATTACCCTTTATCATAAATACGATTTCTTTGAAACCTCCAATATCAGTTTCATTCGCACTCATAACTTCAACTTTCCATCTATTCTTCTCTGCATATTTAACATACATTCTAAATAAGTTAGCTGAGAATAATGCCGCTTCGTCTCCACCGGCACCCCCTCTAATTTCTATAAAAACATTCTTTGCATCATTTGGATCTTTTGGTAAAAGTAATATCTTAAGTTCCTCATGTAATCTTACTTCATTCTCCTGTTGCTCTTTAAGATCCTCATTTATCATTTCTCTCATGTCTCTGTCAGTTTCTTCTCTAAGCATTTCTTTATTAGACTCTATTTCTTCTAAAGTGTTTTTATATTCTCTATACTTATTAACTACATTCTCTAATTCAGCATGTTCTTTGCAGAGTTTCTGCCATTCTCTTTGATTTGACATAATAGTTGGATCGCAAATTTTTATGGATAATTCAGCATATTTACTTTCTAGGAAATCTAATCTTTCTAACATGTAAATCACTCCGCTTCTTTTATTTCATATCAAATTATTATATCACATTAACTCATAATAGGTCAAAATTTATAAATATCCAATAACTACTCTGTCATTATCTCCAAGGTCTTTAAAAGTTTCTATATTTTTAAATCCATTTTGGATTAGAATTTCGCTCACACTTTCTTTCTGATTATACCCAATTTCAAATGCTAGCATACCTCCATCCCTAAGCAATTCTTTACTTTGAGATGTTATCTTTCTATAAAATACCAACCCATCTTCTCCACCATCTAACGCAAGATGAGGTTCGTAATCTTTTACATCACTCATTAACTCATCTATAACACTACTTTCAATATATGGCGGATTACTTACTATACAATCAAATTTAATTTCACTCTCAACAAAATTATTCAATAGATCACCCTCTGATATAGTGACCATATTATTTAATCCTAACTTTTCACTATTTATTCTACTTACTTTTAGAGCAATATCTGAAATATCAACAAGTTCCACAGTCTTTATATCTCCATGATGCGCTAGACTTAAACCAATAGCGCCACTACCACAGCACACATCACATACCTGCTCATAGCCCCTACTATTAATTCTTTTTAATACCTCTTCTACTAAAATTTCGGTGTCTGGTCTTGGAATTAAAACACCTTCTTCTACATAAAAATCTAATCCCATAAACTCACATTCTTTAGTTATATATTTAATAGGCTTCATTTCACGCCTTTCTTCAATATAACTAAAGAATAACTCCTGAGTATTCTCATCTAGCTCTATCTCTCTGTTGAGAGTTAAAAAAAGCTTATCTTTTTTTAAAGCATGGGCTAACAATACCTGTGCATCAAGCATGTATGTATCCATATTATTCTCTTTTAATATTTCATATGCTTCTTTTAACGCTTCTGATATTTTCATTAAATTAACTCCTGACTCTTATTTTACTATAATATGACAGTTCCTACATCTAGCTTCATAAGATTCTTGTGCACCAACTAAAACTACTGGATCACTATATCTAGCTGGTTTTCCATTTATTAACCTTTGTGTTCTTGTTGCATTGTTTCCACACACAACACAAATTGCACTAATCTTATCCACCTTTTCAGCAACAGCCAAAAGTCTCGGTATTGGTCCAAAAGGTTCTCCTTTAAAGTCCATATCAAGACCCGCACATATTACTCTTAATCCTTTTGCTGCTAATTCCTCTATAACATCTAGAATATTAATGTCAAAAAATTGAACTTCATCTATTGCAACAACCTTAGTATCATGATCCAATTTCCCCATAACTTCACTACTATCCTTTACTGGCATAGCTTCAACCTTTTCCCCACAATGAGATACTACATCATCTTTACTGTATCTGTCATCTACAGAAGGCTTAAATACTTGTACCTTCATCTTTGCTATTTTTGCTCTTCTAACCCTTCTTATAAGTTCTTCTGATTTTCCACTATACATTGGACCAATAACAACCTCAATCCACCCATGGGATTTAACTCCGAACATTAAAACACCTCCATCAATAAAAAACACTCTATCCGACTCTATAGCATATGCAATAAAAAAAACTAGTTCTCACTGCCTAAAACTAGTTTTTTTTTATATACCAAAATGCAACATAGTTATTTTATCAGAAATCATTAATAATATAAAGTACCATTTATTGATATATACATTCAAATAGAAAAAGTATTTTATCCAAAGGTTATTATAATCAAAGAATAAAGACTAAAAAACAAATCAAGTTATTTTTCTTCTCATTTAATTTTTTTAATGAAATAAGTTTTGATATTAGAAATTATTGTACTGAGTTTCTATATTTATACTATTGACTGGTTTAAATCATATATGATAAAATAAGTGTTGTTGCTTAAAACGGATAAAAATTTATCCACGAGGTGATTTATAATGAAAACTAATATTCATCCTGAATACACTCATGAATGTGACGTACACTGCGCTTGCGGTCACACTTACAAAACTGGTTCTGTAAAGAACGAACTAAGAATCGACGTTTGTTCACAGTGTCACCCATTCTTCACTGGAAAGCAGAAGAATGTAGAGCAAGGTGGAAGAGTAGATAAGTTCATGAAGAAATTCAACTTAAAAATCGAAGAGTAATCTCTTTGGAACGAAGAGGAAACTCTTCGTTTTTTATTTTAATAAAAAACAATTGAGAATTGAGAATGTAGAATGGAGAATGATGGATGTTTCTGCTTTTAGGCAGAAACTACATTTTGTTATTCAAAAGAACAATAACCTTTTACTCATTTAATTTTCGGATGAAACTTTGTACTCATAGTACAAAGTTTCATCCGAAAATTAAAGGAGTTAAATTCCATTACATGTTAGCAGTAAAATATACTTACTCTTGTTTGGATTTTTACTTGATTAATATTTGAAATTATTAACAAAAGCTGATTATAGATTTACTCTATAATCAGCTTTATATATTGCTTTCAATAATAAAATTTAAAATTATAACTATAGTGTTTCATTATAAATGAAACAAGTAAGTAATTTCATCCAAGGAACAACAAAATTAAAATTTCACGAAGAGAAATGTCCTACATTCTCCATTCTCAACTCTCAATTCTCAATTATGTTTTTATTAGATTCTGTTCTTTAACGAGTCTTTAACCAATATTTCCATATTCCCTTCAAGCATACCTATAAAATCACTATTAGTTTTTGTTTTTGAAAGAATTCCAAGTATTTTTTCAGTAATTACTGGAACTTTTCCTTCACTATACATCATCTTTCTTATGCCATATGCAATTTCATATTCATTTCTATCAAGTAATAAATCTTCTCTTCTTGTTCCTGATTTAAATATATCAATAGCTGGGAATATTCTTCTTTCTTGAAGTTTTCTATCTAAATGAACTTCCATATTTCCTGTTCCTTTAAACTCTTCATAAATCATATCATCCATTCTACTTCCTGTATCAACAAGTACAGTTGCTAATATTGTAAGACTTCCCTTACCTTCAACATTTCTTGCTGCTCCAAAAAACTTTTTAGGCTGTAGCAACGCTCCTGGATCCAATCCTCCTGAAAGAGTTCTTCCAGTAGGTGTTACTGTAAGGTTATATGATCTAACTAAACGAGTTAAACTATCCATTAATATGACAACATCTTGCCCCTGTTCTACCATTCTTTTTGCTCTTTCAAGAGCCATTTCAGAAACCTTATTGTGATGTCCTGGTTCTTCATCAAAAGTAGAATATACAATTTCTCCATCTATACTTCTTTGCATATCAGTAACTTCCTCTGGTCTTTCATCAATAAGGAGAACAATTAAATTAATTTCAGGATTATTTAACTTAAGACTTTTTGCAATTTTTTTAAGAATAGTTGTTTTACCAGCCTTAGGAGGTGCAACAATTAGCCCTCTTTGACCTTTTCCTATTGGAGACATAATATCCATCAATCTTGTTGTTAAATCCAACTGACCACTTTCTAATCTTAACCTTTCATTTGGATAGATAGGAGTAAGCTTTTCAAACAATGGTCTTCCTATAGCTTTTTCAGGACTCTCTCCGTTTATTGATTGCACATAAAGAAGAGCATTAAATTTTTCACCATCATTAGGTTGTCTAATTTTCCCTATAACCATATCACCAGTTTTAAGATTAAACTTTCTTATTTGCGATGGTGAAACATACACATCATTTGCACCTGAAAGGTAATTGTGACATCTTAAAAAACCATAATTGTTATTTTCATTTATTTCAAGAACTCCCTTAGCTGTCAAAGAGTCTGATAGCATTTCTTTCAATTTTGTTTTCTTCTCTTCACTTTCTATATTACTATTGCTACTACTAACACTAGTGTTAGTACTCTCATACTTTTTGGGTGAAATTTTTTCCCTTAAAACTGAACCTTCTTTTTTTATTGCGTAAGCAGAAGCTTTATTATCACGTTTTTCTTCTCTTTTTTGTTCAGTTTTAGTATCACTTATACTTTCTTTTTTTTGCTGAGTCTCACCTTGAACTTTTTCTTTACTCATTTCTTCGTTAAGTAATTCAATAAGTTCTGATTTTCTATATTTTGAAATTCCTTTAATATTATAATTTTTAGCAATTTCCTTCAACTCAGATAAGTTTTTATTCATTAATTCATCCACTTTATTCATTTTGCGCATCAATATTGAGATGCTTCCTCCTCTCATTGGTTATCAATATTAAATTAAATATCTTTTATGGGAATTATAATTTTCAATTGAATTTTGGAATTTTAAAAAGAATTTGAAATTATTGAGACATTTCAATATATCAGAAAAGTTTCATTCATCTTTTAATAATTATGCCCTATTAGTTAATTCTAATTCACTTCCTAGAAAAAAACAACATAAAAAGAAAAAAACGAGCATTATTAGCTCGTTTTTTTTCTTTTTATCTATTTTCTAATGATGCCTTAATGAAATCTTTGAATAATGCATGTGGTTTATTTGGTCTTGACTTTAGCTCTGGATGGAATTGTACTGCAACGAACCATGGATGATTGTCAACTTCAACAATCTCAACCAATCTTCCATCTGGGCTAGTTCCTGTTATCTTTAGCCCTGCTTCAGTCAATACTTTTCTATACTCATTATTAAACTCGTATCTATGTCTATGTCTCTCATAGATAACCTCGTCTTCATAAGCAAGATAAGCTTTACTATCTTTATCTAATTTACAAGGATATAATCCTAATCTCATTGTTCCACCTTTTTCATCTATATCCTTTTGATCAGGCATAAGATCAATTACTGGGAATTTTGTTTCTGGATCAATCTCAGCACTGTTAGCACCTGCCATATCAAGCATAGTTCTTCCATACTCAATTACAGTACACTGCATTCCTAAACATATTCCTAAGAAAGGAATATTTCTCTCTCTTGCAAATTTTACAGTTTCAATTTTTCCTTCTACTCCTCTATCACCAAATCCGCCAGGTACAAGAATACCATTAACATCTGCAAATAGTTCTTCTACTCTATCAGCTGAAACCTCTTCAGCGTTTATCCATTTTATCTTTACCTTTGAATCATTAGCTAATCCACCATGTTGAAGAGCTTCAACAACTGAAATATAAGCATCATGAAGTTCAACATATTTACCTACAAGAGCAATTTTAACCTCTTCACTTCTATTCTTAATTCTCTTAACCATATCAATCCATTCACTGTTATCAATATCTCTACAACCTAACCCTAATTTATCACATACTAATCTATCTAATCCTTCATTGTGAAGCATTAATGGTACATCATACAAATGCTCAGCATCAAGATTCTGTATAACTGAATTTCCATCCATATTACAGAATAACCCTATCTTATCCTTTAACTCTTGTGAAATCTCTTTTTCACTTCTACATACAATAATATCTGGTTGAATTCCTATACTTCTTAATTCTTTAACTGAGTGTTGAGTAGGCTTCGTCTTAAGTTCTCCAGCTTTACTTATATATGGCACAAGTGTAACATGAATATAACATACATTTTCTGTTCCTACATCATATTTTATTTGTCTAATTGCTTCTAAGAATGGTTGTGATTCTATGTCTCCAACAGTTCCACCAATCTCTGTGATTACAACATCCACATCTTCTTGTCTTCCAACTCTAAAAGCTCTTTCTTTTATTTCATTGGTAATATGAGGGATAACTTGAACTGTTCCTCCAAGATAGTCTCCTCTTCTTTCCTTAGAAATAACAGACCAGTATATTTTTCCTGTAGTTACATTACTATTCTTTCCTAAATTTTCATCAATGAATCTTTCATAATGCCCTAAATCTAAATCCGTCTCTGCTCCATCATCTGTTACAAAAACCTCTCCATGTTGATATGGGCTCATTGTTCCTGGATCAAAGTTTAAATATGGATCAAATTTTTGAATTGAAACCTTTAACCCTCTATTTTTTAATAATCTACCTAATGAAGCAGCAGTGATACCTTTTCCTAATGAAGATACTACTCCTCCTGTTACAAAAATATACTTAGTAGCCATAGTTGAAACACCCTCCTGAATTTTATCTTTAATTATGTTTTGAATTTTCTCTAATTATAGTTCTCTATTTATTTTCCTACCAAAGGTAAAAAATTATTTATTATCACTTGACATTTTAATTAATCATTATTATAATAGAAATTACCCTATAAAATTAAAATGGCATTAGTGTTGTTTTTTCAAACTATTATTTATGATATCACATATATAATAAAAAAACTAGAGCCTTTTTTGTTTTTGATAATTTTTTTTAATTTACATAAAAAGAGCACTTCCTATGAAGTGCTTTTATAACGTTTAAAACCTTTAAAAGAAGTTGAAAGTGGAAAATTGAAAACATAGGATGTTTCTGCTCCTTCTGCAGAAACTACATTGCATCGCTCTTTAGTGCAAGAGAGTTTTTCTCATTTTATCTTTTGATAAAATATTGTGATCATTTCACTACAAAAGAAATATAGGACATTTTAAAATAGAATTTATTTTTAAAACAGCCGTATATTTTATTGTCCATATTAAAATAATATTAAAATTTCACAGAGTGAAATGTCATTCGTTGTCCATTGTCAACTTTCAACTATCCACTACCCTTTTTATCTTTCACTCTCAACTATGTCTTATTCTGTTTTCTTAACCTCTTCGTCCATATGAAAATATTTTTCTCTAAAATTATAATTAACTAAAAGTTTTTCCTGTGCTTTATTCTCATTATACTTTAAAGTTCTTTTCGTATTGATTTTAAAATCTTCCTTTATCTTTTCAAGGTCTAGACAATTGTATTTTTTTAAAATTAAGATGGAAAGATATTTTAGTTCTCTGTCTTTGAGTATCTCATCAAGCTTATCTCTTTCGATATTTTTCATATGACAAATAATATCTATAACATTTTCATAATTCAAATTCACTTATTAATCACTTCCATAAATAATACAATTAAGTATCTTTTTATGAATTATTACCAATTTAAATTATATTACACATATATTTCACATCTTTTTCATTTTTGATTGTAACGTCTGTCTAGGTATGTTTAGCATTTTAGCAGCTTTAGATACATTATTATTATTTAAAACAAGGGCTTCTTCAATTAAATTCTTCTCAAATTTTTGTACTCTTTTCTTAAAATCATACTGTCCTAATAAATTATTTATTCTGACTTTATCTTTAATATCTTCATATTCAATCATTCCACAACTCTTGTTATTAAATACCCCTTCAATAAGATTACTAAGCTCACGTACATTTCCAGGCCATTCATATGATAACAAGTGCTTCATACACTCTTGAGATACCCCTAAAATTTTTGTTCCAAATTTCTTATTAAATTCATCTATGAATACCCTTGTAAGTATAGGAATATCATCCTTTTTTTCTCTCAATGCAGGTAACTCAATAGATATAATATTCAATCTAAAAAACAAATCACTTCTAATTTTTTTATTTTTAAGTACACTTTCAAAATCCTCATTAATTGATGCTATTATCCTAACATCTATGTTTATTTCTTTAATACCACCAACTCTACGAAGCTTCCTCTCTTGTAATACCCTTAGTAATTTCCCTTGAAGTTCCATAGGCATAGAATTTAACTCATCTAGATATACTGTTCCTCCATTAGCTAATTCAAAGATACCTTTTCGTTTCTCTGAATCTGTGTAGCTTCCTTTCTCTGTACCAAATAATGTACTCTCAAAAAGGCCTTTGGGAATTGCAGCACAGTTCTGTGCGATAAATGGTTCACTACTCCTTTTTGAGTTTCTGTGAATAGCCTGAACAATAAGTTCTTTACCAGTACCAGTTTCTCCATAAATCAATACATCTGATTCTCTTTTACTAGCTTCATATGCCTTTTTCTTTGCTTTTAACATAAGTTTATTTGCAGTTATTATATCTTCAAAGTCATATAACTCTTTTCTTCTTATTTTATTTATATTTAAATTTAATCCATTCTCAAAATCATTCTTCTCTTCTAGCTGAATTTCAATGATAAATCGATTATTTCCATAATAAACTCCATGAAAATCACTTTTAACCTCATGGGTTATACCCCTATGATCTACTATAGAATACATCTTCCCCTCTATAGACTTTTTAGTATTCATACTCTTTAATATTTCCCATAGAGCAGAAACTTCCCCATAAATCACAAATAAATCTTTATTAAACATCCCATCTTTAAGACCTCTACTTTTCACCCCTAGATCATTAGCAAAAATCAACTGCATCTTAGTATTATAAACATAGATACTTCTCTCTTCATGAAACATTCCCCAAATATCCATACAATCACCGTTATTGTAATTTAATATTTACATTTAATTCTGTACTAATAGCTTGATCTCCACTTATACCCATATTATATAATGCCTTTATGTTTCCACCATTTTCATCAACATCGATGTTAAGTTTTTTAATATTAATTGATAACTGAAGCATACCATGAGGTGTTTGATACATTATTAAATCACTATATTTTTCTTTAAATAACATCCTAGTATTAGTAGTACCTTTTCTTATAAGAGTAAATTGATCCTCTTCAACTTTTATAGTGGTTTTAGTACCCTGCATACCTGAAATCTCTGTTTCATCATATATAATATAAAACTTTCCATCTTTTTCATAAAAAAGACCTGGTGTTACAACTTCTATCTTATCATCATCATTACCACTCTGTTTACTTACCACAGATATAATTGCACTTTTTTTCAATTTTCTTTCCTCCCTTTAACACTTCTCTACTTGAACACTTATACTTAATCTCACAGATGTTGTTTCCTAACAAGAAACAAATGTACTTTAGAAAAGAAATGTACAATTCATAATGTATAATGTATAATGATGGATGTTTCTGCTTACACAGAAACTACATCTTATTGGTCTTTAGAACAATAAGATTCTACTCATTTTATCTTTAGATAAAACATTGTATTTTAAGTACAATGTTTCACCAACGGTGAAGCAAGTAAAGTTCTCTTGTTCAAGGAACAAGAGAATTAAAATTTCTCGAAGAGAAATGTCCATCATTATACATTCTCCATTATACATTATACATTTATTTTAAAATACATCCATTAATAAACTCATCATCAGCAGGTTTTACTGTAATAATGTTCTCTTCTTCACCTTTTCTATATTTTACAATTAAAGACTCTTCATCTCTCCCCTTACTATATCTTCCTGTAATCTTAGCAGCTGCTTCGATTGACTTTTCTGAAGGATTTTCACCGATTATTATAGTTAAAGGTCCATTAAAATCTCTAACTAAGAACACTAAATCATCACTAGATATTAACTTTCTTACTATCTGAGCTTCATCAGCAGTTCTAGTACAAATTATTTTACAACTTTCATCAATTCTATAATGTCTAGCATATTTTAATAACTCTAATTCTCTCTCACTTATATTCTCTTTATTATCAACTAAATCTTTTAATCTATTTGAGTATCCAGGCTCAGTAAGTTTACAGCCTCCTGCTGGTGATGGATAATCTTTTATATTCCATTTTTCAGCTAGGGCCATCTGTATTTTTCTACTTCTCCCCTTAATATCCATTAATTTTTCTCTATCTACTAATCCACTTTTCTCCATCTCTGTTTCAGGAAGATTCTTTGCACATAAAGGTCTAAGTATTTTCTCTCCTACACCAGATGTCTTAAGAACAGTTGATAACGCACCCTTGTTCTGTGACATAGGTCTTTGACCTAATACCTCTCCTGTTATAATGAAGTCAGCATCAAATTTTTCAAGTAGTCTTCCTGCATGAGTCATCATCATTGCATGGCAGTCTATACATGGATTCATATTCTTCCCGTGTCCATGCTTAGGATTTTTCACCATCTCAAAATGTTCTTCCGAAAAGTCCACTACCTCTAATCTCATATCAATTTGTTTTGACATTCTCTCTGCATTCTCTTCTCCAAAAAAATATGATTTGAAACATATTCCAATTACTTCAATTCCTTGTTCCTGAATAAGTTTAGCCGCTAATATTGAATCTAATCCTCCAGAAACCATTGCTAATGCTCTTGTCATAAGTATTTCCTCCTAACTCTTTTCTATTTTTCTTCCGCCAACTCAATCAGCTTACTTATAAGCTCTTTATACTCTATTCCTGATGCAGCCCAAAGTTTAGGATACATACTAATACTAGTAAATCCAGGTAAAGTATTAACCTCATTCAAATAGACTTCTCCATTATCTTTATCCATCAAGAAATCTACTCTAGCCATTCCCTCACAATCAAGTAGCTTATATATTCTTACAGCTAATAATTTAATTTCTTCCATCTCTTTTTCTGATAACCTTGCTGGTATCAACAATTCAGAAGATGCATCCTCATATTTCGCCTCATAATCATAAAATTCCTTACATGGAACAACTTCTCCTGGAACTGATGCTATTACCTTTCTGTTACCAAGTACCGATACTTCTATTTCTCTAGCATTTATTCCTTTCTCTACTAGGATTTTTCTATCGTGTTTAAAAGCTTCAAGCAATCCAACTTTTACATCCTCTTTATTCTTTCCTTTAGAAATTCCTACCGATGAACCACTATTCGCTGGTTTTATAAATACAGGGTATGATAACTTTTCTTCAATTTCTTTAAGAATTTCATTCTCCCTTTCCTCATATTCATCTCTATGGACAACAACATAAGGCGCTTGATTTATATTAAAGTTCTCAAGAACATATTTTGTATATACTTTATCCATACAAATTGCAGAAGCAAGGACATCACATCCAACACAAGGTATCTCAGCAAGTTTACAAACCCCTTGAATTGTTCCATCTTCACCATATAATCCATGTAAAACCGGAAAAACAACTGAAACCTCTCTATTGAACAGTATTCTCTCCCCATGAGATATAAGATTTTTTTCGTCCTTAATCCATTTCCCATTCTCTATATTATCTAATTCACCATTATATACTAACCACTTTCCTTCGTTAGTGATTCCAATTTTTACAATTTCATATTTTTCAGTATCAATATTTTTTAATACTGATGTTGCAGACACAAGTGAAACCTTATGTTCAGTAGACTGCCCTCCAAACAAAATAGCAATTTTCTTTTTCATGAATTTTCTCCTCTATTCTTTCTCTTCCTCTATAAATATATTATGTATAACACATACATAAGTCAATAAAAATTCTATTTAAATCTATACCTAAAACTCATAAATAAATATAAAATTAAAACTTCTGTAACAAATTTTCTTTTCATTTATGATAAGATATTATAGAGAAGTTATGATAATCTTTGATATCTTCTATATATTTAAAGAATAAATCGTTTTAATACAATTAAACAAAAGGATTGATTTTATGAAAAAACATATTTACTCTTTTATTTTATATATATTATTATTAACAACTTTTGGACAAGTAACCTCATTTGCAGACGAATTAAAAACAGTTAATTATGATAAAGTTTGGACTATAACTTTTGATGATAATATTGATAAGTCTTCAGTAACTAATCATTCCATATATGTTTATGACAGCGCATATAAAAAACTATCAACAAATATATCTTTCGGTGAAAAAGGTAATACAATAATATTATCACCCAAAAATAATTATCTACCTGACTCAATCTATAGTATCTATATAAGTAAAAGCATTAAGTCCTTAAACAACAATAATATAAAAGATGATTACATACATAAATTTAAAACAGAAAAACTATCATCATCTAACTTATCAATATTCAATAATACACTTGAAAATTTATCTGTGGAAATAAAATATATTTCTGACAATCAAATTATTTCTAGAAAGGGTTTATTAGTATATAATAATAAGCTTAATAAACCTATTGTTATCTCATATTACGATAAAAATACTAAAGCTGACTCAGTTGAAATATTCTATAAAAATAATAAACTCTCTGGTGAAATTTATTCATTTGATGAAGTTTCTAATTTAATCATGTTTTCTATTGATAATATAAATATAACATCAATGATTAACATGGAATGTTCTTCTTATGAATATGAATATATTTATAATTTCAATACGATATTTAATAAGAATGACTCATCTTATCAAATTAGTTTAACTCCTAATATTTTAATAAATTCTACTGGAGATATCATTGGAGTAATATACAAAGACTCTCTTAGTAATTATAAAAAAATATTTTTTAAAGATATGAATTTAGATAAAAATTTATCACTCTCTTTATCTAATATTGATAGTTTGATCATGAATCTTCAACCACCTATAATATCAGATATTAAATATAATATGGAAAAAAATAATATAACATTGAATCTTCATAACTCTGAAGAATATCTATTATACTACAGTCTTAATAATAAAACGTATAAACCAATTTTAAATTCTAATGGTAATAAACAAGTTTTTAATAATTCGTCTATAACCGTTAACCTCGACGAATTCAATATAGATAATTCAACAAAGCTATATTTTAAAGCATCTTCATATAAAAACTATAAAGAATCATTTTTAAGCGAAGAACTCAGTGTTTCAATAACTAAACTTTCTGAAGAAGATATTGCCAAAAATATAGTTATGAATGGAACTTTTACTCAATTTGAAGAAAAGACAATCCAACAAGCCTTTACAGATTATTTTAGTTCATGTTCTTGGACATACCTGAATAATAACGCTTCCCCTGAAGTAATATTTAAAGGCCTAGGCATCTATAAAGACAACTACCACGAAATAAGCTTCTTGTTCTCTGTAAACATTCAAAGTGATAATTTCAGACTAGAAAGAGTGAAGATAGATAATACACCTTTGAACTTTAGTGAACTTCCTTATTTATTACAAACAATATATAACTAAAAAGCACTACAAAAAGCACGCAAAATCAAGCGTGCTTTTTGAGTTAACAATTGAAAACTGACAATTGAAAACGAAGGATGTTTCTGACACACGTCAGAAACTACATCTTATTGTTACTTAGGGCAAAAATTTACTTATTTTATCTCTGGATAAAATGTTGTATCTGAAATACAATGTTTCATATAAATGAAAGGAGTAACCCCTTATTATTCTAAAAGAATCCAATAAAATTTCTCGGAGAGAAATATCCATCGTTTTCCACTTTCAACTATCCACTTTCAATTATGTTTTATTATTTCTCTTTTTTGAACCATTCCAAAAACTTTAATTTAAATTCAACATTCTTTTCTTTTTCAAGGATTTTTTCAACATCCTCTTCTGATAAATGCTTGTCTAACGTAATCTGTATATCTTCAAATGAATAGTCTTCCAATGTAACATCTATAAAACATAAGGGTGGAAACATTACGCACCACCAATTCTTCCCGTTTCCTTCACCAATGATTATTCTCAACGCCTCATATTCTCCATGCGGCAGAACAACTTCACCATATCTTTTTTCTGGAAAATTTTCATTACCTAATACAATTTTAACATTATAATCATATCCTTCTTCTGCTATTTTCTTCTCAGCAATTTTCTTCAAATTCTCCATTTCACTTATAATGATTTCTCTTGATTTATCAAGATCATCTGATTCATTTAATTTATTATACATATACTTTATAACATCATTTTTAACTTTTATTTTTAAATTCTGATCTTCATCAGTATCACTATTAGCTATTACATGAAACCTTATAACCTTGTCCGAAATTTCTTCCGCATTAACTTCTCTACTATCCATAATTCTTATAATTCCCAACATAATAATACTAACAACAAAAACCATAACAATTATTAAAGCTATCTTTGTTCTATATTTTCTCATAATATACCTCCTAAATAGACAAGCTTATTAATAATCTTATCCACTTTAGGAGGTTTTATTCACTCTTTAAACATAAAAAGATTTTTAGTTCAATTTCATGAGCCAATGTATTGTTTATGATTTAAATGAAATTACTTTTTATGGTTAAATCATTAATCAGTAACACCAATTCTTCTAATTTTTGTTTCTACAATAATTTCAATATTACTATTCTTATACACATCTTCCCAATTATCTTTTACTTCTTTCCATAAACCAGGTTTGAACTTTGTTAAATACTCTTGTATTCCAAAAGGTTCAATACCAAAATTTCTCTGAATCATATTTGTAACTTTTGTACACTCTTCACTCAAGCTTTTCTGTATATCAGCTTCAATATCTTCAAGATTCAAGTCAGATACCTTTTCTTCAGAATAATAGCCATTAACCTGTCCTTCTAAGAATACCTTTATTTGTACATCTAATTTATTTTTACTCTTACTTAAAATTTTTATTTTTCTACCTTCACCTTCAAAGCTAAAATCAAAAGGTCTTCCATTTACATAAATTAATCTGCTTCCACCTTCATTAAATCCTCTGATAATTGCAAGATCAGCCGTTTCCAAAGAACTTAAATTTCCAACTAGTTCATAATCATCTATGATTGCTACACCCTTAAGAATAATCTCATTTGTCTCTTTATCCAACATAATTCTAGGTATAAGAACATTTCCATTTTCAGTTAAAAGTCTTAACATCTCATTTACAGTCATTGGCATTACTGACGCTGCTCTTTCTGTATGTCTCATCAATCCACTAATATAGAATTCAATATTTTTCTCCATATCTGGTTTATGAGATATATAGTCTGCAGTTTTTCCACTTGTTACAACAACATGCATCATCCTATTAAGAAAAGGTTCTCTCTGCAAATAATCCATTACTTCTTTAACCACTTCTGGATATTTCAACAGTTCATTACTTAATAAAAGAAGTTTTGTTTGCCCAAGAGTTAACTTCCGACTGCTTTTTAATGTAGCTAATAATTTAGCATCTTGCATTGATGTTCCCTCTGCAGATAAACTTTTTGATTCAGCAGTTCCTCCTTTTTCTGGCCCAAGTTGACTCATATCAGGATATCCATAAGTTACTTTTAATTTCTTTATCTCTCTAGCTACAAACGGTTGATCACTCTTAATTTCTTTTGCTCTTTTAATCTGTTCAATGTCCTTTCCAACATCTATTCCTATGGTTGATATAAAACACTTACTATCTATTTCTACATTATCCCAGCACCCTGTAAGAAGACAACATACTATACATACCAAGATGAACTTACTTATTGTTCTCTTCATTCTTATCTCTCCTTTTTATAATAGCTATAATAAACAAAATTACTGGAAGTATTATAAGAAATGTTAATGCAAATACAGGAAACAATTGCGTTTCTAATTCTCTTACTTCTGAAATATTGCTAGGTAATAATGCTACAATAAATATCAATGGTGTTAAAATAATAGTTGTAAGTTTAACATCATATAACTTAAATGTATTCTTCAATAGATCTGCAGCAAAATAAAATAAATTAACAAATGTAGTAAAGTAGAACATAATGAAGAAAGTCATTACTACCCCTTCCCAGTGCTCAATTATACTTCCTGGCAATTGAATTGATCTAATCAATGAAATTGACGGCCAAAGAAGTATTTTAGTTTGACTACTGGAAAACATGGCAAGTGTAAATACTAGCGTAAAACAATACACAAATATAATTAATAAAAAACTCCATTTTAAAACACTTTTACTTTCTTTCTTATTTTTTACATAGGGGATAATTAAGAACAAAATTTCAAATCCCCCAAATGCAAATAATGCAGTTCTTATTGCTTTCACATAATCCACATCACTAGTTTGCATCAAAGGAAGAATATTGGTAAAATCCACCTCACCAACAGACACTGCCATGGATACTAGCAAAGGTATAATCATTACCCAAAATGCAATTCCATTGAACCCAATTAACACTCTTAAATCTCCTCTTATAAGACTTACAGCAGTCAATATAAAAGTCACTAGAATTAATTCTAATGGTGTTTTTTGAATTAGATACATTTTAATCATCTCAGCAAAAGCTCTCAATTCTGATGAAATAATTAAAATAATATACGATATAAATATCACAATTATAATTTTTGATATCACATTTCCAAATGAATCTTTAAGTATAATATCATATCTATTGTAATTATTTATAGATATGATTGTATACATCATATATGCAATTCCACATGCTATCGCTCCACCTATTATTGTGAATAACCATCCATTTGTACCTGAATACTGAGTCATGTATTTAGGATACGCAAATACAGTAACTCCTAGTACTGTTACAATTACTGTTACAAAAACCCCATATTTATCTATAAAACCTCTATTATTCATAGAATTCACCTATTTCTTCTGCCTTATTTTATCATTGGGATGTAGGAATGCCGGTCTCTTAATAAAAGATCTTAATGGATATTTCATTATCATATCTTTCAACTCACTTCTAGCAGGATATACAAAAGGAGCAAGATATGGTGTTCCAAAACTTGTAAGCTTCAAAAGATGAATTAGTACAATTATCATTCCTATGGCAATTCCATAAAGTCCTAAAACACTAGCAAGTATAATCAAAACAATTCTTATACCTCTAAAAGCCAATACCACTCCATGATTTGGAGTTAAAAATGTAGTTATAGCCGTAAGTCCAACAATTATTATCATAATAGGACTAACAATTCCTGCACTTACTGCTGCCTGCCCTACAACTAATCCTCCAACAACTCCAATAGTTGATCCTATTGCTTTTGGTAGTTTTAACATGGCTTCTATAAGCAATGCCATACTTATTTCCATTATTAACGCTTCTACAAACGCAGGAAAAGGAACCCCCTCTCTTGAAGCTGCAATTGAATAAGCTAGTTTAGTTGGTAATATATTTGTATGAAAAGCTGTTGTTGCAATATACAAGGCTGGAGCAACTAAAGCTGCAATCATTGCAAAAACTCTTAATAATCTTATTAATGAAGAATGCATCCATCGCTGATTATAGTCATCAGGACTTTGAAATAAAGCTGGCAAAGTTCCTGGTACAATTAACGCAAATGGTGAATTATCAACAAGTATCGCCACTCGCCCCTCATAGATAGCCGAAGCAACAACATCTGGTCTTTCAGTACTCTGTACCTGCGGAAAAGGTGATAACTTATTATCCTCTATCATCTGCTCAATATATCCACTATCTTGAATTGCATCAATTTCTATTTCATCTAATCTTTTTTCAACTTCTGTTACTAACTCCTTATCTGCAATATCTTCAATATAAAGTATAGCTATATCTGTTTTGGATCTTGTTCCAATCATTTTAGGCTTTGCTCTATATCTGGTATCTCTGATTCTTCTCCTTACAAGTGCAGTATTAAATCTTATAGTCTCTGTGAAACCTTCTCTTGCACCTCTTATTACTGTTTCACCTGAAGGTTCACTTACGCCTCTCGCTGGCCATGCTCTAGTTGCAAGAACATAGATTTTATCCATACCATCTATTAACAATAAACATTCTCCAGCAAGCGATGCATTTATTCCATCTTTAAGTTTATCTACTGGCCTAAGATCTGTCAGTGATAAAACCTTAGATATAAGCTCTCCTTGATGTTCTAGTTTATTTCTATATGCTAACATAAGTGGTTCCATTACATAATCATTTAGTACTACTTTATCACTCATACCATCAATGTAAATTAACGCAACTTTCCACTTATCAGCGTAAAACTCTCTATATACAAAATCATAGTTATCTACAAGAGTATCCTTAATGTACTTCAAATTCTCATCAAGCTCAAAGCTTATATCATCTCTTAATTCTTCTTTCAAATTATTCACCCCCATTTTTAATTTTGTGCGTTTTTAATTAACTTAGAATTAATCGTAAAATACTTAGTGTTACAACTATAACAATGGCACTTATACCAATAACCCTTGATTTTTTAGCAACCTCCTTCATCTTGTACTCCTTGAAGGTAGCATAGTCTATAGTTATCATAATAAGACCCTGAATAACGACTAATATAACTAAGTATTTGTCAAATAAACTTAAAATCCTCATATTACCACCTAATATCCTCTTGTAATGTTTTCTCATACTATTATCTGTTTAAATAAAAAAAATATGCAAAAGATACTAGCTTATTAGTAGTACCCCATACATATTCTTGTAAGAAAAGCACGCAGATGCGTGCGCCTTAAAATTTATAAACCTTTAAAAGAAGTGGACAGTGGAAAGTTGACAGTTGACAACGTAGGATGGTTCTGACTGACGTCAGAACCTACATTTTACTTTGTTTTTGCCATTAGAATCCCATCTTTATATTCATCATCGTGTAATTCCATATCTTTAATTGTTTTTAATTGCTTAAAACCAACTTTTTCATAACAGCGAATTGCTCTTTTATTCCATGTTTGAGGAGCAATAAAAATAATATCTGCATTCTTCTTATTAAATAAAAACTCAGTCAGAAGTTGTATTGTTTGTGTACCAACACCTTTATTCCAATAATTTTTATCGCCTATAACAATATCCATACCATATGAAATCTTGTAATTGTTCCTGTCTATAACATCACTTTCATAATATTCCCCTGGCTCGGTTGCATAAAACTGAACAAATCCTATAGCTACATCTTCACATTCAATAATACCAACAATTACAGGGTCAATACCTTGTGCCCTTTCTTCAAACTTTTCTAAGACCATATCATAATTAAAAGGCTTAGTCCTTCCCTCGTAATACTCACACACATCCAAGTCGGATAGCCATTTTACAAATAAAGAATAATCGTCTGAACAATCCTTAAGTTGACGAACTCTTATTATATTATCCTCAAAAATGATTGCCATTTTTATTCCCCCATTCTTCTTCATTTTTAAATACATAAATTATTTATTCCTGAAAATAAGCACCCCAAGAGTCATAGGAGCTGATTGGAAATCATAGCCTAGCTATTACGTGTATTCAATGTAACAACGAATTATGTTGAATGTAGTATTAAGGCTCAATACTCTTTTGTTGCGAGTCAAGTAATAACTTTATTTAATACATTAAATAAGAATTATGCTTATTCGTTGCATTTAAAAAAACAAAGAATATTTTTCTGCAATTCCTCTTTCTTTTTAATTGGATGTTCATGTCCAACTCCATCTAAGTATTTAACAGAACTATACGGATTCAGTGCATTGAGTTTTGATACTGTTTCTTTTATTTCCTTTATTTCTTTTGTTCCACATAGATAAAGAATAGGAACATTAATATTTTTATATTCGGGGCATTTTTCAAAAGTCAGCCTGTCAGTATAATAGTTTATCCATGTTTTTTTACTAATCTTACACCAGTAATCCATAAAAAATTGCGCTCTTTTTTTATCTGATATTGAAAGAATTTTTACAAATATTTTTGCTACAAATTTTGTTTTAACTATCCTATGCATAAGAGAAACATATTTTGCTTTTCTATAAGCAATCTTATCTGTTTTATCAATCATAGGACTACTTATAATTGCCCTATTGAATAGTTCTGGATAATGAGATACTAATGCAACTGCCAAATTTGCACCTCCAGAATGACCAACGATATAAACAGATTCTTTATTTAACTTTTTAATTATAGTTGCAATATCTTTTTCATTTTTATAAAATTCATAATCAGTTTCTACTTCTTTTCCACTACCATAGAGATGTGGAACAATAATATGATATCTATTTGACAAATTATATTGATTCAAGTATATTTCAACAATGGCTGCACAGTGTAAAAATACGATTGTAGGTTTACTTATATCTCCGTATTCTTCGTAATACACGATAGCATCCCCTCCTTCTAAATATTATACAAATAATCTAAACTTAACAATATTTCACTATATTGCAACTATGAATATGCATTCTTTAATTCATAAAACAAACATATCATGCAACAATTTGACTTATCTAAGTATATCAATTAATTGAAATAATATCCATAAATTAATTAAACTCTGCCTGTTATGTTTTAAAGCTCCTAATCTTAGTATCTCAATAGACTGAATGTGATTGCACAATAAGATGTTTGCTCTTAATTGAATCCTTGTGGGAATCTGATGCTATTTTAACTATTATGATTGGCACAATAACTTTATTACCTAATTCAGCCTAAGACTAAAATAAAAAGCACCATTTCGTAAATATTTACGAAATGGTGCTTTACCATATTCAATTCCCAGTAAATCCTTTATATTATTCTATATATACTATTTAAACTACAATGTTTCATTTCAAATGAAACGAGTAAACTCCTATTGTCCAAGGACCAATAATCAATTAAAATTTATCGTAGAGAAATGTCCATCATTCTCAATTCTACATTATACATTATACATTATGTTTTTATTTATTGACCGTTCTTGTAATAAACACTTCTTTATAGTCCTTTTTAAATTCCTCATAGCATCTTTGCGCTTTTAATATATCTTCAAAAAAACCAAATACTGTTGGACCACTTCCACTCATCATTGAGTTGATAGCCCCCATATCTACCATCTTTTTCTTGATGCTCTTGATAGATTTATGCTTCATAATAGTTACATTTTCTAGAACATTTTTCATATGATAACAAACAGATTTTAAATCATCTTTTTCAACAGCCTCTAATAATCTATCTGTTCTTACATGTTTATTTATCTTAGTTATATCAAGTTCTTTAAATATCGTCTTTGTAGAAACACCAAAATTAGGTTTCACTAATACCAGAATCTTATTATTAAAGGGTTTTAATGGAGTAATTATTTCTCCGATTCCTTCACAGAAAGCTGTTCCGCCAACAAAACAATAAGGAATATCTGCACCTAGTGATTCTCCCAACTTCATAAGTTCCTCATCAGAAGCCTTTACCTTAAATATATCTCTCATCCCTTTAAAAACTGCTGCTGCATCTGTACTTCCACCAGCTAACCCAGCTGCAACGGGAATGTTTTTCTCAATATGTATCCTTACTCCTTCATTTATATTGTAAGTTTTCATAAACAAATCCGCAGCTTTGTATGCAAGATTCTTTTCATCAGTTGGTATGAAATATTTATTACATGTTATAGTTATGCCCTCATCAGCTCTGTTAATATCAATTTCATCATAAAGTTCTATCTGTTGCATTATCATCTCTAATAGATGATAGCCATCTTCCCTTTTATCGACAGCATCAAGAGATATATTAATTTTCCCATAAGCTTTTATTAACATCTTCTATTCTACAGCTCCCTTAAAACATCATATTGGATTTTTATCGTCTCGTCTATATGTTCTATTGTATGCTCACTTGATAGGAACATTCCTTCAAATTGTGCTGGTGGCAAGAGTACTCCTCTCTCCAACATTCCTTTAAAATATTTAGAGTACATATCTGTATCACATCTCTTAACATCATCATAACTATGGAATTCTCCCTCTGCAAAGAACACACATACCATACCTTTGAATCTAACAACCTCAGCTTTAATAGATAATTCTTGAATATTCTTTCTAAAGCCCTCTTCTAATCTTTTTGCTTTTTCTTCAATATCTGTATATATATCTGGATTATCTCTTAATATTCTTAAGTTATTGTATCCCATATGCATAGCTAATGGATTTCCAGATAATGTTCCAGCTTGATAAACTGGTCCTACTGGTGAAACCATATCCATGATTTCCTTCTTTCCACCATAGGCTCCTACTGGGAGTCCTCCACCGATAATTTTACCGAAGCAAGTCATATGAGCCTCAACTCCATAAACCTCTTGTGCTCCACCATACGCTAATCTGAATCCAGTAATAACCTCATCAAATATAAGTACCGCTCCATATTCATCACAGATATCTCTGAGTCCTTGTAAAAACTCTTTTCTTCCTGGAACAACTCCCATATTTCCACCTACTGGCTCAACAATAATAGCAGCTATATCTTCTCCTTGTTCCTCAAATATTTTCTTCACAGCCTCTAAGTCATTATATCTGCTTACCAAAGTATCTTTAACAGTATCTGCTGGTACCCCTGGACTGGTAGGTACTCCAAATGTTAACGTTCCAGAACCTGATTTAACTAGCAAAGAGTCTGAATGACCATGATAACATCCTTCAAACTTTAGTATTTTATTTCTTCCAGTATATCCTCTAGCTACTCTAAGTGCGCTCATTGTAGCCTCTGTACCTGAGTTAACCATTCTAACCATATCTATAGATGGATACGCTTCTACAATTAATTTAGCCATATTTACTTCGATTTCAGTAGGAACACCATAACTAGTCCCTCTTCTCAAAACTTCATCTATTCCTTCTAATACCTTTTCATTACTATGTCCAAGAATCAATGGTCCCCATGAGCATATATAATCTATGTATTGATTTCCATCAACATCATATATCTTTGCCCCTTCACCTCTTTCGATAAAAATTGGTTCTAAACCAACTGATCTAAAAGCTCTAACTGGGCTATTAACTCCACCTGGTATGTACTTCTTAGCTTCATTAAAAATCTCACTTGATTTATTATGCTTCATCCTAGATCCACTCCTTCTTCTTAGCAATATCCTTTGCAAAGTATGTTATTATTATATCCGCCCCTGCTCTTTTTATAGATAAAAGGGTCTCATATATTACTTTTTCATTCATTAGTCCATTTTCAACAGCCATCTTAAGCATTGAATATTCCCCACTAACATTATATGCAGCTATAGGAACATTGAAATTATCCTTAACTCTTCTTATAACATCAAGATAAGATAGGGCGGGTTTAACCATTATAATATCAGCCCCCTCTTCAATATCAATCTCTGCTTCCCTAATTCCCTCATTACTATTAGCTGGATCCATCTGGTAAGCTCTTCTATCCCCAAATGCAGGCGCTGACTCTGCAGCATCTCTAAATGGTCCATAAAATGAAGATGCATATTTCACACTGTATGACATGATAGGAATATTTTTATATCCCCATTCATCAAGAGCTTCTCTAATCCCTTTTACTCTACCATCCATCATATCAGAAGGTGCAACCATATCAGCTCCTGCTTTAACATGGCTAACAGCTATTCTCTTAAGATACTCTACAGTTGTATCATTTTCAACATCTCCAGTAGGTGTTAATATTCCACAATGCCCATGAGATGTATACTCACACATACACACATCTGTTATTACGTACATATCATTGTTGATCTCTTTTATCTTTCTAACAGCTTTTTGTACAATTCCGTTCATATCATAAGCATCACTACCTACTTCATCTTTCTCACCTGGTATACCAAATAGTATTACTGACTTAATTCCAAGTTTCACAAGTTCATTTATCTCATCTTCTAACATATCTACTGAGAAATGATAGTTCCCTGGCATTGACTTTATCTCATTTTTTATCCCTTTTCCTTCTATTATAAACAATGGATACACTAAGTCATCTAGAGTTAATTTTGTTTCTCTAACCATACTTCTTATTGTTTCATTTCTTCTTAATCTTCTTGTCCTTTTTATTGTTCCCAAAATTCTATTCCTCCTCGTTGATGATTGTTTCCAATACTCCTTCAATTGAAGATTCATCTGCTTCTCTATATATTTTTACTCCTAGTTCCTTTGCTGTTTTTGACGTTATAGGTCCAATTGAAATACATTTGACATTCTCTAATAATTCTATATTTTCCTTACCTATAATTTCAATAAAATTCTTAACAGTTGATGAACTTGTAAAAGTAATATAATCAACTTTATTTTCCATTAACTTGCTCAACAATTCATCTTTATTAGGAGAATCTTTTACAGTCGTATATGTAATTACCTCTTCAACTTCACATACTTTTGAAAGTTCCTCAACAAGTAATCTTCTAGCCCCTTCAGCTCTAGGAATAAGCACATTACAATTATTATCAACTACCTTTTCTAATTCCTCTAACAGTGCTTCTCCAATAGCTCTAGCAGGAACTATATCCGCTCTCAATCCAAATGATAGTAGTCTTTCTTCTGTACCTTTTCCAATAACAGCAATCTTACAATTTCCTAAAGCTCTGCTGTCTAACCCTTTATTAAATAACTCCTCAAAGAATATATCTACCCCATTTGCACTTGTAAATACTATGTAATCATATTTCTTTATGTTTTCTAAACTTCTTTCAAGTTTTTCATTATTCTCTATCTTTTTAATCTTTATTGACGGCATCTCTAGTGCTCTGCCCCCAAGCTCTTCAATACTTTTCACAAGAGAACTACTTTGAGCTCTACTTCTTGTTATCACAATATTCTTTCCAAAAAGAGGCTTCTCCTCAAAGAAGTTCAATTTATCTCTAAGAGTAGCAACATTCCCAACAACAATTACGCTAGGTGAACCAATCCCCTCTTGTTCAACAATCTCCACTATATTGTGAAGTTCCCCTTGAACCACTCTCTGTTCAGGTCTTGTAGCCCAGTTTACAATTGCTACAGCTGTGTTCTTATCTTTACCATTCTCAATTAATTTTTCTGTGATTTTCTTTAAATTTGACATTCCCATCAAAAATACAAGTGTTCCATTCACCTCACTTAATGCTTTCCAATTTAACTCTTGATTATCATCTTTTAAATGTCCTGTAATTACATGAAAAGATGAGGCATAATTTCTGTGTGTTATAGGAATCCCTGCATATGCCAATCCTCCTATAGAAGAACTAATTCCTGGAACCACTTCAAATTTTATATCGCGGTCAAAAAGATATTCTCCTTCTTCTCCACCTCTACCAAAAACATAAGGGTCTCCACCTTTAAGTCTTGTTACAACCTTACCTTCCTTAGCTTTTTGGTATATAATTTCATTTATCTCATCCTGAGTTTTAGTATGATTACTTGACTTCTTCCCAACATAAATATATTCACAGCCCTCTTTTGTTTCATTTAAGAACTCGCCACTGGCAAGTCTATCATAAACAAGCACATCAGCTTTTCTTATACATTCCAATCCTTTTAATGTTATTAACCCAAAATCACCTGGTCCTGCTCCAACAAGAAAAACCTTACCCTTCATTCCTCTTCATCTCCTCTAAAAGTTTATCTGCTAATGCTTTTCCTAATCTTTCAGCGTCTACTCTATTTCCTCTCACTTCAGCCTTTAAAATATTCTGCCCTTCTCCATCTCCATAAATTCCTGTCATAACTATTTCTTCACCAAGTATACTACAATATGCTCCTATAGGAATATGACAACTTCCATTTACCCCCTTAAGGAAAGCTCTTTCTGCTTTTGCCTCTACCTCTGTTTTTTCATCTCTTATCTTCTCTATCATTCCATGAAGTTCAGTGTCTCCATCTCTTATTTCAAGTGCTAATATTCCTTGTGCTGGTGCTGGTACAATAAGATTTTCTGAAAGGTATTCTATTCTATCTTCCATCTTCTTATGTATCCCTAACCTCTTTATTCCTGCAGCTGCAAGTATAACTCCACTAAGATTTTCACTTTCAATCTTTGATATTCTTGTTTCAACATTTCCTCTTATCGGTACAATCTCTAAATCAGGTCTTGCCTTAAGAAGCTGATACTTTCTTCTCTTACTGCCTGTCCCAATTCTAGCTCCTTGAGGTAACTCCTCAAAAGACTTAATCCCCTCTTTTAAAACAATTACATCTCTATGATCTTCTCTCTCTGTAACATGTGAAAACCTCAATCCTTCTGGTAATACAGATGGCATGTCCTTCATGCTGTGAACAGCCAAATCTACATCGCCATTTAAAAGAGCTTCTTCAATCTCTTTAACAAATAATCCTTTATCTCCTATCTTATCAAGAGCCTTATCAAGAATCTTATCACCCTTTGTCTTTATAACTTTAATCTCAAAATCAACATGTGGGTTTTTCTCTTTTATTTTATTAAGAACCCATTTTGTTTGAGTTAATGCAAGCTTACTCCCTCTTGACCCAACAATAATTTTCATAATTTCTCTCCTCTATAATTATTAATGAACTCTCTCAATTCATTTATATTCATATTCACTGCTTCATTCAATAATTTCTTCTTAACCTTATCATCACTCTCACATTTAAGAACTACACGTCTTAGTTCTCCTAAGAGTTCTAGAAACACCTTATAATCATCGTTATATATCTCACTAACCTCTTTTTTTATCTTCTTGCTAAGTGCAGGACTCTTTCCATTTGTTGATATTGCAATAGAAAGATTTCCTCTTTTAACCACTGCCGGTACTGAAAATGCAGATTCTTCTCCATTACTACAGTTTGTATATAATAATCCTATTTCTTCACACTTATCAGCAATTTCCTCATTAAATTTGGAATTATCCGTTGCTATAACTACAATATATTTTTCATTCAAATCATTAATCTCAAACTCTCGTTGGATTAATTCCACTCTTAAATCACTCTTATCATACAGTTCATATATTTCCTGGGCTATGTTTATCCCAACAACAGCAATATCACAATCATATTGAAGAAAAAATTTCACCTTTCTATGGGCAACCTTCCCTCCACCTATTATAAGTATCTTTTTGTTTTTCAAGTTAATATTCAATGGTACAAACATTAAAACACCTCTTATGTAGATAAACTACTTCAACTATTGATTTATCCAAGTCCATAACTCATAAACCCATTGAGATTTTGGAACTTGAACAAACCAAGTTTCAGTAAAGTTTATCTATAACTTAAATAGTTCCTTAACCACATCCATATAATTTTCTCTTTCATCATCTTCTAATTCTTTAAGCTTTATTATAGGATCTCTAATAACTCTTTTTAGTGCTGAATTTAGCATCTTTTGAACAATTTTTTGATCTCTTAATTCCATATTTGATTTTCTAAAAATGTATTCAAGAGTATCTTTTTCTATCTCATCACACTTTTCTTTTAAATCCTTTATAACAGGGTCAATTTTTGTTCTTTTTTTCCATTCATTAAATTCAAATATATATTCTCTGATTATCTCATCAGCTTGTTCTTTTAATCCTTCTCTCTTTTCCATATTATTTGAGGATATTTTTTCTAAATCATCAATATCTAACAGTTCAACATAAGAACCTTCTCTAACTTTTGGGTCTATATCCCTTGGGACTGCTAAATCTAGAATATACAACTTTTTATTTAGCTCTGGCATATTCTCCATACGCAATATAACATGAGGTGCTGAGGTTGCTGAAATCACGACATCAACCTCATTTAACACCTCATATCTATCTGAATAATTAACTAGTTCAATCTTTTCACTCTTCACAGAGAGCTCTTTTAACTTTCCATGAGTTCTATTTGTTATCTTTATAGAATTAAAATCTTCTAATAATAAATATTTAAGAGTTAACTTACTTATCTGCCCTACTCCTATTATTAGTACATTCTTCCCCTTTAAATCTCCTATTCTCTCTTTTAGTAATTTAACCCCAATATAACTAGTAGAAAGAGGAATCTCTGATATCTTAAGCTTATTCTTAATCTCCTTAGCAGCAGTTACAGCATCTCTAAATAATCTATTTAGTAATTTTTTACTTGATCCTAGCTCCATTGAAAGAATCAATGAATCCTTAACCTGACCAAGTATCTGATCTTCTCCAAGAACAATTGAATCCATTCCACTAGCTACTCTGAAAATATGTTCAATTGCTTCCTGCCCTTTTTTAGCAAATAGAAAAAGATCTAAATCAACATATTTGAATTGTTTCTTATAAATATCTTTTAAAATATTCTTGCCATCTATCTTTTTGCTATAAGCAACATAAACTTCACTTCTATTACAAGTTGATAAAACTACTGCTTCCTCTATACCTGAATCCATAAGTTCATTAATTACATCAATCTTGCTCGACTCTGTAAAAGCCGCTCTCTCCCGTACATCAACTGGTGCATTATTATGATTTATTCCAACCACTGCAATTTCCATTTTTTCCACCCCGAAACCTTCATTTATCTTCTTCCAATGTACAATAATTTCTATCTCTTCAATTTTAACTATATTATAACATAACAAAGGCACGCTCTGCGTGCTAAAAACAAATTGAGAATGTAGAATTGAAAATTGAGAATGATGGATGTTTCTGCATACGCAGAAACTACATTTTATTGTTCTTTAGGACAAGATATTTCACTCATTTTATCTATGGATAAAATATTGTATTTAAGTACAATGTTTCATGTACGTGAACCCATATTGTTCAAGGAACAATAAGATTAAAATTTCTCGAAGAGAAATGTCATTCGTTGTCCATTGTCCACTGTCCACTGTCAACTATGTTTTTTAAGCTTTCTTCTTAATTTATCTTTTTCATCCTAAATAACTCTTTTAGTTTCATAAACAAATAAATAATCAAAAAAACATGAAAAGGCCCTCATTTGAAGTCCTTTTCATGTTTTAATATATCTTTTTATCAGAAGTATCAAAGTTAAAATTTTATTAGATTACTGCTCTTCCTGGAATAATAAGCTTAGTATTTGGCTTAATATCTCCCTCGCTTATTTCATTAAGTTTACAAATTAAATCTATAGTTGTATTATATTTTTTAGCTACCTTCCAAAGAGTATCTTCACTCTGTACAACATATATTATAAAGCTACCCTTTTTCTTTGGAGGTTCTCCCTCTTTTTCACACACATCCATTAAGAATTCTTTTTGTGCTTTAAAAGTAACTTTACAAGCCAAATCAATTATACCCTTAATCTTGATCTCATCATGTTCAATATCACATTCTATATGATCAAGTGATGCTTTAAGTAAGCTATGCATATGGATTTTAGCTCCATGAACTTCCATTGAATGATCAAATGGAATTTCTTCGTATACCGCGAATACATATCCATGATCTTTGTCATGAGCTTTATAAAGAACACTTACCTTCATTACACCCTCAACAAGTATCTTGTCTTCAACAATTCTTTTCTCAGTTATACATATATCACCTGTTGTGAATAGGATTTCCTTTGGTCTTGGAATATCATCATCTATTTCGATTTTACCTTTTACTACTAACTCATCTTTCATAACTTTATGAGTAATATCCATCTCTACTGTCTCTTTTGCCATTTCAAGCATCATAGTTGGAGAATATGCATCTTCAATAAGATTCATAGATACTACATCCATAACCTTACAGAAAACACCTATTATCATATCAACGAATATACACTTCATTTCCCCTTCTTCATTTGCCTTAATCATATGTGTGATATTTTTAATAGTAAATTTACCCAAATGAGCCATCATAGATGATACACCGCTAAGCTCACATTCTTTTTCTAGATAAACGTCATTCTCGATAACACATAGTTCACGAGTATTCATAGCTCTATACAATACTTTTATGCAAGCTCTACATGAAAACTTAACCATATCGTCATAAAGAACTATTTCCTTACTTTTAAATGTAACACTGCAATCCATAACTTCATAAATTTCAGGCATGTGAACAGGTATAAGAATCTCAGTTTCACCAGTTATATCATCATTAATCATTCCTATTATCTTATCCATATGCATATGCTTTTCAGCGCATTGAATGTCACTACCTATATCTATAGCCTTAACTATATTTAGATTGTTCATTTTTGATACTTCAACTTTTACATTAACTACGCCTTCTACACATACCTTTCTTGAATTTAGTATTATACACTCCATATGTTCAATACTACATTCTGCTTCGCATATCATTTCATGATCTATCCCTGTCATTTCAATTATGCTTGAGAAATTTTTTGAGTAATTCAAAGAACAAACAACTTCCTCTTCATCTTCCATTGTTGTATAGAGAATTGTAAAATCAATTTCTCCATTAACATGGACTTTATCCTTCATCATTTCTTTATGGATATTTTTCATCTTAGTGTTTGTCATTAAAATTTCACTTATGTCTGGATGTGTGTCTGGTACAATATACTCTTCATGAATAATTGTATCATTAAAATTTTCACCTAGCAGCTTTTCAAATTCTATATTCTCTTTAATCAGTTCCACGGACTATTCCCCCTTTTATAAATAATACCTACTAATTAATTTATATAATGTATTATCTATAAATATGAGAAATATTTTATTTTTTTTTAACTTGCATATACGATTTGAACTGTTTTAGTAAGAACATCAGAATAACTATAACTTATTCTCCTATCGTTACTATCATCTAATTTAATAACAAATATACTGTTGTAGGTTTTTTCAATAACTCCATTCTTAACAAATACTTTTCTTCTCCCGCCACTATCCCTTAAGACTATTTTTTCCCCTACATGATTTTCTATCTCTTCTTTGATTGAACTTAAGGTTTTCATTTGATGTTTCAAAACACGTCCTCCATTTCTTAATTAGATTCATTATTCTAGTTTGGCAGATGTTTATGTCCATTATTCGTAAAACAAACTATAAATTTAAAAAATATTCAATCTTCATAAAAAATTTGTATTCACGCATTCTATTTCAGATAAATTGATTTAGGATAACCTTCTCTATATTTACCTCTAGTTTCCAAACCACCAATTCCTTTTATACCTGTTATTGTGTTATCTATTATGTCTTTTATTGCTACAATTTCTTTAATATTAGTGTAAGCTACTTTTTCACATACCATCACAGGATCTAAACAGTGTATTAAAACTCTATTTGGTGAGCTTGCGTAATTTGCACCTGCATCCAGAAGAGCTTCATAATTTGATTGACATGCACCAGCAAAAATTACAAGATCATCATAATTTGGTTCATAGTTTCTAAGTTTCAGTACACACTGTACAAAATATTTAGAATTTCTATAATTTGATAAATCAGTATAATCTCTCGCATTTTTAACCATACTATCATGTCCTGTAATCACAATAATATCTGGCTTTACTTGTTTAACTAAGTCAACAATAACATTAGGTTGTTCAGCCTCTTTCACTGCTTTTCCTACTACCTCTAGTGACAATTCTTTGTAAGTCTTAAGACATACCTCTAGATACTCAGGGTCACCATCTACATGAAGAATTCTTCCCGGCCTACCAAATATCAATTCTCTATCATTATTCGCCTTATTCGCCTTCTTCTCTTTTGTTTTGCTCCCCTTTTTTGACTTATCTTTTCCTCTGGAAATATTATTAAATACATAGTGAGCATTATCTTTTCCATTACGTTGGGCTATTACTTTCTTTATGGATTGATTTATCTTCTCATTAAAAACCTTATCAGCCTTGCCTTCATCTTCACGCTGAACAACTTTTAAATCTTCAATTGGAGAATCTGCCTCAATCCTAATATTTACCCCTTTTAATTCACATATCTCATTTCCATCAGAATCTTCTCTTATTCCAATCACCTTGAATGTAATGTCTTCATTGTATGACTTTCTAACAACAATATCACCAATATTCATGATTTACTCCTAATATTACTGTATAATCATTATATGTAGAAACTTCAGTTTTGTGATTCTTTACAAAATATAAGAGGTTGAGTTTCTAAAAACGCTCAACCTCTTCATTTAAAATTATTCGTTCTGATTATATTCACTAGCAAAATCCTCAATAAACTTGCTGTAGTTCTCCTTCTCTCCTATCATATTGTCGATTTTTTTTGTGAATGTATTCTGTATCCAGTTAACCTCATTATAATAATATCTATTACATAATCTCCAGAATCTTTGAGGGAACAATAAAAATGCATAAAGAACCTTATATTCCCCTTCCTCAAGTGGACTTACCTCATTGTAAGCATCTAAAATAAGCTTTGCATACTTAATATCCCAATCTCTTCTTTTTAAAACTTTAATAATGAAATTTGAAATATCATAAACTCTTATTTCTCTCTTGCAATAATCAAAATCAACAACACTTACACTTTCATCTTCACCCATAATAATATTATGATATGTGTAATCATGATGGCAAAAACTTTTTTCCTCTTCTGCAATACTGCAATATTTCTCATAATCAGATGATGCTAGTACATTTTGAGCCCTTATTCCTAATTCCATGAAGAACTCATAGTTATTTACGTATTTAATATCAAAATCACTCTTTTTACCTTTTTTCTTACGTACCATATTCTTCATCTTGGAAAATGATTTAACCCTTTTCTCCATTAAATGAGGCCATCTACCAAGATCTGTTTTTAACTTACTATTCTCCGGGGGCTCATATCCTTTTGAAGCAATATGAAGTTTTGCTAAATTCTTTGCAGCAAGCTTAAGATCATCATCATTATAGAAATCACATTCTCTACCTTCTATCCAATTAGATAAAGTATAAATATCCTCATTTACCATAGCATAAGGATTATCTTCTACGTTGATAATATATCTATCCACGTTAGGAAATCCATTTTGAATCAAATGCTCTTTAGCCCCATAAATAAAAAATAACTTCTGCACTCCATAATTTATTCTCTTTAAGCATTTCTTCCCCTTGTTTGTCTTGAGGTAATATACTCCTCGCTTTGGTTTCATTGTTTCTATTCTTATATTGAACTGCCTTTCTATCTCCAGTTCACGCATCATGCTCAATCACCTCCCTATAAATTTATATGAACCAAAAAAAGGTTTTAGCACATTTCTAGGTATCTTCCCGCGAAATTTATTTATACTTGTTCCAAAACCTCAGCTATCAATGAGTTTTGGACATGTATAAATATTTATACACCTTAGAAAAATAAGTATATAAACTCCTTAATAAGCTGAGATACCTTAATTACTTTTCACATAAAAGTTAAGCTATAATATAATGAATTATAGTGTAAAATAAGGAGTAAATATTATGAGGATAGGTTTTGATTGCCGAGCTGCGGCATGGTATAAGGGAACAGGAATAGGAAACTATTCTTATAAACTTATAGAAAACATTCTACCTTTTAAACCACATTCATATGACTTATATACCCCAAATAATTATTTTATTAATAATCTGTCTTCCTATGATTCTCCCATCACCTTTCATTCAATTACTGGTGGTAATAAAGATGGATTTTGGAATAGAGTCAACAGCAATCAATATGAATTATCTAGAAATTTAGATATATTTCACACCCCTCAAAATGGAATAGGATTACCACAAAACAAAAGCTGCCCCCTAGTTGTAACATTACACGATATAATCCCCTTAAGAATGCCTGAGACTGTAAGTAAAACTTTCAATGAAATGTTCCATGAAAAAATACATGAAATAATGAACCAAGCAGATGGTATAATTACTGTTTCGGAATTCTCAAAACAAGATATACTCAAAGAATTCTCCTTCACTGAAGAAAAAATTTTTGTAACACATCTAGCAAGTGATACTACCTATAAACCAATCAACAATAAATTATCCAAATACTTAATTAAAAATAAATTTCATATTGACGATGATTATATACTCTATATTGGTGGTTTCACACCTAGGAAAAATATATGGGGAATAATCAAAGCTTATGAAAATAATTTTGAAAAACTAAAAAATAAATATAAATTAGTAATTGCCGGTAAGAAAGGTATCTCATATTCTCTTTATAAAGAATATGTGGATAAGCATAATCTCACTGAATATGTAATATTCACTGGATTTGTAGACAATATATATCTGCCATTTTTATATAATGCTGCATCTCTATTCATCTTTCCATCATTCTACGAAGGATTCGGATTACCTCCATTAGAAGCTATGGCATGCGGTACACCTGTAATAGCTTCAAACGTAACCTCAGTACCCGAAGTACTAAAAGATGGTGCCTTATATGTTGATCCTAATAATATTGATGATATAAGCCAGAAAATGCTTGAATTGCTTAATAACCCTGTTCTACAAGAAAAACTGATTGCTAAAGGGCTGAGAGTTAATGCTACCTACTCTTGGGATCAAACAGCTCTTCAAACTTTAAATGCATACGAGAAAATACGCAAAAGCGTATTTTAATGGAGAATTGAGAATGGAGAATGGAGAATGATGGATGTTTCTGACTTACGCAGAAACTACATTTTATTGTTCTTTAGGACAATAAGATTTTACTCATTTTATCTTGAGATAAAATATTGTATTTATCACGCAATATTAAATCTTATTAAAAAGAGTAAAATCTTATTTTTTTAGCTAATATGGTAATATTAATTATCATATTTATCAAAGAAAAAAAGAAAGAATAAAAATCTACCCTCCCTTATTTCATTTAATATTCAAATAATCATATGATTATTTGTTCATGTTTATTCTTTATCATAAATACTATTATTAGAGAATAAGATACAAGTAAGTGCATTAAAGTGGAGGTTAAAATGAAAAAAAATTCAAGAGCTATTATATTATTTATGGCAATACTATTACTCTTTTCTGGGGTTTATAATATTAAATTACACAAAAAAGTCTTGAATTTAAATGATAAGGTAGATGGTTTATACACCCATATCAATAGTTTAGATAGAGAATTAATTACTATAGATGAAGATAAATTCATTTTTTTTACGGTTAACGTAAATGTATTGGATATACCAAAAGGTGCGCTGGAAGATGATTGTAAACCTGATATCAGGTTTTCTTTAGAAAATGAAAATGGAGAATTTGAATTGGAGGTTACTCGCCCAACAAGCTTTCAAAATGATACTAAACTCGTATGTGGTATGTCCAATATTGGGGCTGAATTGATTGAGAGTAATCAATTATTTACTACTATCCAGCCTGAAAGAAGCTTTTCTTCAAATAATGGTAGAATAGATATCATACCAATTTCAGCAAAAATCACTGCATTAAATGATTATTCACTAAAAATTCAATATGATAATACTATTTCAATAATTGATCCAAATGAAGTTTTTAAAGATACCATAGAGTGTAATGTCAACGGTGAAACATATAAGTTTGAAGTTATATTTAAAAACTATGGTTTAATGAATAAATCACAAGTAAAATTTAAAAAGTAACAAGAAAATTATGATAAATTAAAACTACAATTCGAATGAAAATAAAAGATGTAACTTCTCACAAAAATCAGAAGCTACATCTTTTCTTATATATTCAATATGATTTTCTTTACTATATCGCACAATAAAATTAGTATTTTCGATTGTTTTAGGCACTTACTATACAGTTTCGGCCTTTTTCCTTAGCTTGATATAGAGCATCATCAGCCATTTTTATCATTTCTTCGGCAGACTCCTTCTCATATGTTTTCACCCCTCCACTAACTGTAACTTGTGAAGTTAATCCAAAATCAATTTCTTCAATTTCTTTACGGAATCTTTCTGCAAATTTTTTTACCTGTTCTTTATTAGTATTTGTAAGTACTACAAGGAATTCCTCTCCCCCGTAACGCCCTACATAGTCAGTTTCTCTACAAGACTCTCTCAATAACTTTGCAATTTTAATTATGACTTGATCCCCAACTTGATGACCATATGTATCGTTTATTTTCTTAAAATGATCAATATCTGTCATTAATATACTAAGTTGCTGTGAGCTTTCTTTTGACACTTTTATTTCCTTCTTTAATATATTACATATATTTTCATGATTAAAGAGATTTGTCATGGAATCTTTCATACTTAGTTCCACCAAAGCCCTCTTTTCAAGAAAGACTTTTAAGCGCAGTCTATATATAATAATCCCCAAAACACAAGAAATCACTGTCATTAAAAATGCATCTACTAAATAAATATTATGATCTGTTGTAAACATAGATATAATCTGTTTTCCTACTGACGATTTTCCTATGGGAAAGTTATTACCTGGATAGGTACCCTGGGAAAACCTTTCCATTGACTGATGCCCAATTTGTGAGCTGTTAAGGTTTGTTACAAAAGAAGATGCTCTTAATAATTTCATATTTAACACAAAGTAAATATAAAATCCAAAATTCGTAATCAAAGTTATTAATGAACGTCTATAAAAAAGTGCTGAAGTACCTGTGAGTGTAAGAATAAACATTGTAATTGATCCTGTTCTGCCTACTTGCTCAAGACTGACATTCACAGACCAATATATAAGGATAATACAATATAAAGCTATAATAATCTGCAATCTTTTTCCATTAATTTTACTCTTAATAAAAATCAACCAAAAAGAAGCCAAAATTACTATAATATGAAACATCATTATCCCTATTGAAAACTTAATTTGGTGTGTTATATCAATTTCTTTTTTGGTAAGTATGACCATTATTTCGAACAAACTATATATTATGCTCATGATTATAATTCTACCCAAATTTTCTCTTGCAATAGTATTGTAAAAATCATTTTTATATTCTTTTGAAAGTGTAATAAACAAACTCTTAAACTTTTCTAAAATATTATTACTTTCTCTTAACTCCATTGTTTCCTCCATTTTTCTTCATATGTATACTTCAATTTTTAATTATATTACAACTATTTAGTTAATTCAATAACTACCCATTTGTCAATTGTGTAGTTTTATGTAATAATAAAAAGATGTAACTACTAACCAAAGTCGTAAGTTACATCTTTTTACTCTATAAAATTATAAATTCCCCTGAATTTCTCTTACAATAGAAATTTAATTCTAAGTACAATGTTTCTTTTAAAATAAAACGAGTAGACCATCTTTTCCAAAGAACAATGCAATTAAAATTTCTCGAAGAGAAATGTCATTCGTTGTCCATTGTCCACTTTCAACTGTCCGTTATGCTTTTATGAGGTTTTTCTTATGATTTCCTCTAATTTTGAAATACTTGTAATTCTCTCATTACACTTTTGACTATCCATGCATATATAGAATCCTAAAGATTTATAATTTTCACTGCTTTTACTTACTACAGAAACAAATGCAACGTCCTTTTTAGTGCCTCCACATCTACATAATGCACACATATTACTTGCGTTTGTTTTGGTACTAATTCCTCTACATGTTAAGCCCACTAATTTATCATTCATACTATATACAATGTATAATTTATTAGATGCTACATCTCTCCAACCAAGATATGTAAGCGAAGAGAATTCAATATTGTCAATTTTAGGTAATTTCAACTTCTTTTCTTTCTTGAATAATTTTTGTATCTGTGCTTTTGATACCTCTGGCATTCCACAAACATATGGTGTTATTTTTTTTATAAATATACTTATTTGATAAATACCTTTTATCTTTTCTATATTCAATAACTCTCTTTGCTCTTCATTTAATTCATTAAATTCATTGTAAATTTTTTCTTGCATCGTAGCTTTGCAAGTGTTAATAATATCAATATCTACACAAGATATAAAAGTATTTTCCAACTGTTTCATTAATTTTTCTATATAATTAAATTGATATTTTTTTATAAATGCATCCATTTCAATTCCTCTCCCCTTATACCCCTTTACATTAATTACTTTTTTTACAAAATAATTATACCATAAAAGCTTCCTACCTAGATGTACATGAATAATACATAATTAAGAATGTACGTAAAAAAAGCGCGATTAAATCGCGCTTTAAAGACAAATGTATAATTGATAATGTATAATGTATAACGATGGATGATTCTAACTTACGTCAGAATCTATATTTTATTATGCTTAATAACAAGAAGTTTTTACTCATTTTATCTAAGATAAAATTTCGTATTTAAACTACAAAGTTTCGTCTAAAACGAAACGAGTAAACACCTTTTGTTCCTTAAACAATAAAATTGAAATTTCACAGAGTGAAATGTCAATCATTCTACATTATCCATTATACATTCTACATTTAACTAAAACTATCCATTATCACTCTTTTTCATAAATTCAAAGAAGTCTTCTTCTTTTTTAAAAAGTGGTATATTTAAATTCCTGTGCATCTTCACAAGCCATGGTTCATTCAATCCTGATTTTCTTAATGCATCCCCATCTAAAAATGCATCCTCGGTTTTGCCTTCTCGGATTATCTGACCTTTAGACAAAATATATGCATAATCACTAACTCTGTAAATAAGATCCATATTGTGACTTGATATAATAACCTTTTTTCCTTGAGCTTTCAATTTAAAGAGAATCTTAATTATCTCTTCAGTCATAACAGGATCTAATCCTGCAGTTGGTTCATCAAAAAGAATAATATCCTGATCAATTGCAAGGGTTCCTGCTATAGCAACACGCTTCTTCTGTCCCATACTTAAAAAATGAACAGGTTTGTCCTTGAACTCTAATGCATCAACCTCTTTCAATGCTTTATTCACTCTTGTATTTATTTCACTTTCTTCAACACCAATATTTCTCAGTGCAAATGCTACATCATCAAATACATTAGAATAAAAAATTTGTTTGTCTGGATCTTGAAACACAATCCCTATCTTTTTTCTATATTCTCTTAAGGCTTTTTTATTATATTTAAGTTCTTCTCCATCAAACATTATCTTCCCTTTAGTAGGCTTAATTATACCCATTATATTCAAAAACAAAGTAGATTTTCCTGCACCATTAGCTCCAATAATTGCAATTATATTTCCTTTTGAAAAATCAAAAGATTGATTCTTTAGTGCCTCTGTTCCATCTTCATAGGTATAGCATAATCCCTCTATATTTATCATCTCATTCACCTTCTACTCTTTTGATTTTTAAATGTGAAATTCTCCATTAAAAAACTTACTTTCAAGAGATATCTGCATATCTTTATTCCTCTGCATAACCCTTATAAATAATACTTTTATCATTAACGAAAATGAATGACAACTTTGTTTAAAAGTGTTGTAACCAAATCTCATTTCTTGAGCATTTCTTATTTCCTTTGCCTCTTCAAGAAAAATAAAGATGAACCTATAAATAAGAACCATTAGTTCAACTACTTCTTTAGGTATTCTTATTTTCTTATAAACCTGTATCTGCTGGTCTAAAGGAGTTGTAAGAGAGTAAAAATACATACAAGTAATACAAGCTAAGGATCTAAATAATAATCTTAAACTCATCTCTATCCCTTGTGGTGTTATTCCCATATAAATTCCCCTTACTTTAATAGCCCACACAAATACATCTCCACTCTGTCCAAATGATACTATTATAGAGATTACACTTAAAACTAAAAAAGTAAATGGAACCATAAGCATCTTCCAATAATTTTTCATTGGAATACCTGCTGATACAACTGTTAAATACCCCATAATCAAACTAACTACCCCATAGAGCCATAATGGAATTGGAAGAAGTGCAAATATAAGCATCCCCATGGCAAAGGAGAACTTCACCATGGGATCAATTTTTCTTAATTTATTTGTATATGCATACTTATCTATTAGCAGCACTTTTATTTCTACCTTTTAAATAACCTAATACATAAAATATTGTTCCAGCTCCAATAGCAGCTTGAAGTGAAAAAAGAAGGCTCTCAATTTCTCCACTTGGTGGCTCCCAAATACTAGAAAACCATGGTTCATAATCAGGATTTATCTCTGTTATTGCAACCTCAGCTTCTCCGTCAGCTCCCCCAAACTCAGCTCCTTTTTTTAACATCATTGGAGCTATAACAATAGCTATTATAAGCAAAATAATTGCTAATTTCTTATTAGTAGATTTCATTTATAGCACCGTCCTCTCTTAAAGCTTTATTCTCAATTAAAACAATAAATATCAATGCTGATACTAATCCCTCAATAATTGCTAGAGGTACTTGAGTTACAGCAAAGATTCCTAAGAACTTTGTTAATGAAGCTGTAATTCCTCCAACAGGATCTGGATGTGCTAACGCTAACTGAACTGCTGTAACACAATATGTTGCCAAATCCCCTAGTGCAGTAGCTAAAAATACACATACTCCAACACTAGCTCCTCTTTTCTTCATGAACTTGTACACTCCATAAGCAACAAATGGTCCTGCAATTGCCATTGAGAATGTATTTGCACCTAAGGACGTTAACCCACCATGTGCTAAAAGTAATGATTGAAATAATAAAACTATGATTCCTAATATACTCATTACAGAAGGTCCAAACATAACCGCTCCTAGTCCAACTCCTGTTGGGTGTGAACAACTTCCAGTAACAGATGGTATCTTAAGTGCTGATAAAACGAAAACAAATGCACCACATAGAGCTAAAAGCATTTTATTTGTACTATTTGCTCCATAGATTTCTCTTAATTTTTTCAAACCTATAATTAAAAATGGTATACATGCAACAGACCAAAATATAGCCCATCCTAATGGAAGAAATCCTTCCATAATATGCATAGCTTGTACTGTGACAGGTGCCATAACAAAGACAAATGCCATGATGATGAATAACTTGATTTTTGCTTTCATAACCTTTCTCCTCCTCTTTAAAAATCACAAAATGATTTTTAATATACGCTCACATAACTAAGGAAGAACCATGTAAAAACACAAGGCAAAAAAAAAGACTGACCCGTAGGACAGTATCGTGTTATGTTAAGAATTTGATTATTACATATACCAAAAAGAGAACTTCAAATTTATCATACTTCTCTAAAAATGGTTAAACTGTGATAATATAAACTCTTCACTAACAGCAATCTCTTCCCTCCGAAGATATACTTTGAATTTTAGGCAGGTCTCCTGACTCGAATATCAATTTACTCCCTAACCTTCCCACAAACTAATATTGTAGTGGCATACCTAGGTTTCATACATTCTTACAGTAGCGGGGGCTGTAGAGGATTTACACCTCTTTCCCTATTAATCTTAAAAAAGAACCTAAATTCACAATTTATGTGAGCTTTTTCTTTCAAGCTAATATTATCACAGAGATATTTATTTATCAATCATTTTTTTACAATTTTGAAAACTTTCACCCAAATAAAACAGGTTAAACCGCACTCTAAAAATAATGTATAATTGATAATGGACAATGTATAATGATGGATGTTTCTGACTGGCGTCAGAAACTACATTTTATTATTCTGAAGAACATTAGGATTTAACTCATTTTATCTTGAGATAAAATATTGTATTTAAAATACAATGTTTCATGTTAATGAAACGAGTAAACGCATACTGTCCATGGCACATAAAGATTAAAATTTCTCGAAGAGAAATATCGCTCATTATCAATTATACATTATCCATTTGTTTTTACAAGAATCTGTTTTTAAACTCAATCAAAAACCTTTCACGGTCTTCTCTAAACGCTGCTTTTTTTTCAAATCTCTTTATAAATGTTCCCTCTTCCCAATTCTTCAACCTTTTATAATAAGCTGCTGATATGCTGTAAAAATCCTCAGGAAACATCAACAAATAATATAATACTTCTATTTCTTTCTTATCAAGAGTATTTGCCTTTCTATATTCAAGAATAATTTTTTCAGCTACATCAATATCATAGAAATATTCCTTCATAACCTTATTAATAAAATTCCTTAAGTCATGAACTTTAAGATCTCTAATAGCATAATCAAAATCAACAAAAAAAGCTTTTTCATCATTAATTAAGATATTATGATATGCAAGATCATGATGGCATATTGTGTGATACATATTATTTTCACATAATTCTTTATAAGAACTTTTTTTAATACCTTTAATACTATTTTTCATCTGATCAACATAATACTGTACATTTTCCATGAACATTTCATCAAACTCTCTAAAATGAGGGAACTTACTTACTTCCTTTTGAATTTCTTTAATTATTTGCATTTTATTACTTAAAATTTGTTCCATCTTTCCAAGAAGATTCTTCTCAGGAATATTCACCTCAATATTCTTTCCTGCTATATGAAGTTCGGCTATTCCCCTTGTTGCAATAGCTATATCTATAGGATTTGAACATTGACATTCTCTCCCTTGTACATACTCCATCATACAATAAGTACTTCCTTCATATGTTAAATATAATGACCCATCTCTAGTTTTAACATAATCAAATACTCTTTTAAACCCATTATTCTTAAAGGAATCAAGAATATATTTAATAAAATAAATATCCTCTTTTTTATAGTCAACTCTTTTTAGAACATACTCCTTATCTTCACCAATTGCCATATAAACTTTTCTTGTTGGAATAACATCAACAATATCCAAATTAAATTCTTTAAAAATCTCCATATCTAGATCATACTGTTTCAAATATTCTCTGTCCTTAATTCTTGTTTCCATAATATTTACCACCTTCAAATTATTGAATCTCCATCTTGAATTATCGTTCTCTGAAGCTTCTCTCTATATCTCTCAGGTGACCAATCTTTTTTTCCTTGAAAGTATCTTAAACAGTTTCTCATAAACTCATAGGGGTATGATAAACATGATTGAATATATATTCTGCTGTTCTCATCCAACTCCTCACATTCTATAAACTCTTCAGCTATACTCTTCCAATCCAGAATAATATTTTTTCTCTTCAACCTTACAATAAACTTAATTAAATCATTTTCTACAACATCATATCCACATTGAGATATGTCCATAACCATTACAGGATAATTTCCAATAATATTTCCTAATTTACAATTCCCTACGCATATCTCTACTCTTTCCATACTCCGTCTTAAAACAGATATATAATTATCAAACCCATTATAATCTAAAGCTTTCTTAGCCCTTTTAAGGATTTCACTTCCATCTTTTAGAATCATATCTTGACAACAATCTTCTGCTCCATTAACCTTAAGTTTCTCAATATGTCTATTAACTTTTCTATATAATATCTTATATTGTTCAAATAATATACCATTTCTATTAGGTAATTTCTCTATCATGTAATTATCAAATCCCATAGCCTTACGATGAAATTCATTCATAGACAAGATAAATTTCTGCACATCATTATATGTTATTGTTATTTCATTATTATTAGTCATTTTATTCATATTCCCCATATGAAATTCAGTGACCAATACACCTCTCCTGATAATATATTCTTTAAAATTAATTAACCGATCCACTATATCACCTCAAAGCTTAAACAACTTAAATTCGTTAACAAACTCTTGTCTCTCTTCTCTATCAACTAGTATCTTCTGAAGCTTCTTTAAAAAGAATTCTTCTCCCCAAGGCTGTTCCTCCCAATAATACTGTATTCCCACTTGCCAGAAAGCCTGCGGAAACTCAATAAAGGCTGACATAATAGGTATCTCATTATTATATATGACTTTTTTGTCATTATAACAATCTAAAATAAATTTTGCATTCTCCATGCTCCACTTTCCATTCTTCATTCTTCTTATAAGCAAACTTGCTAGATCATGAAGGTGTGAGTCCAACATGCAGTAATCAAAATCTATTATACTTACATCTCCATTGTTACAAATCAAAACGTTATGATTTGCATAGTCATGATGACAAAAACCATGTTTGGTTATCTCTTTTTTCATTACAAATCTATAATCACTTTTCTTTAAGTTATCAACAGCTCTCTCACATCTGTAAATTTCTTTTTCAATTTCATTAAAATACTTAATATCAAATTCACTCTTATTTTGTTTCTCAATTATTCTTCTTTTAAAATCCAAAATTTCATCTCTTCTAGTTAAAAATATTTCAATCCATCTATTCCATCCCACTCTTGGTCTCATCTTCTCATTAAGTTGAAAGCCAATACTTTTTTTATGCAGTTCTGCCAATTTCTCTGAGGCAACCTTAATGTCTAATGGGTTATCATAATTGCACTCTCTAGAACACATCCATTCAGTTAAATATGCATATTTTCCATCTAATTCAATATATTCTTCACCTTTTACTGATTTTATAAACTTTGGTATATACTCGAAGCCATTCTTCTGAAGATGTTTCATTGCAGATAATATGAAAAGGAAATGCCCAAATTTATACTTTATAACCTTAAAGCAATAATATCTTCCTTTCACTTTAATTCTGTATACATTTTTGATTTTCTTTATAGATTCAATATTAAATCCATATGCCACTTCTATTGAATTTTGTACATCTCCTATATTCAACTTAGGCCTCCCAATAAAATATTCTATGTTTTAAAATTTGTAACCGTACTTAATTTGATTCATAATAGATAACCATTATGACATAAAACATAACTGAACAGTTGAAAATGGAAAGTGGAAAACGATGGAGGTTTTGCTCCGTAAAACTATATTTTATTGTTCTATAGAACAAGAGTGGTCTACTCATTTTATCTTTAGATAAAATATTGTAATTTAGAATACAAGGTTTCATTTAGATGAAACGAGTAAACTATTCTTATCCGAAGAACAATATGATTAAAATTTCTCGAAGAGAAATATCCTACGTTTTCAACTTTCAATTTTCCACTTTCAACTTGCTTTTCTAAAGTACAATGGTTTCTTATTACGAATCCCCAGTTATCAATACAAGTATGTTTAATTTAAAACAAAATATATTTACTATGTAGTATATGAAAATTATTATTAATATGTGAAAGCACACTTTTTTATGTTTATTAATATACTAACAATATACTCTATACTCGTTAGGAGTGATTCAATGAAAATAGCCATAGATAGTCGAAGTGCCACATGGTATCATGGCACTGGTATTGGTACTTATACTGAAAACCTTCTAAGAGAGCTTCTCTCATTAGATTCAGATAACGACTACTTACTATACTGGTCTGGCAAATGTAAAGATTATATATTAAAAAATCCTTGTAAAAAAATATTAACCTCAAAGAAACATCATAGATTTTTTCAACAACATTTTTTCCCATATAACTTGCAGAAAAATAATATTGAACTGTATCATGTTCCTCAAAATGGAATAGGACTTAATAATGAAATTAACTGCTTAAAAGTTGCAACAATACACGACCTCATACCGTATATTATGCCTGAAACAGTGGGAAGAGGTTACCTATGTAAATTTTTAAAAGAAATACCTAACATAATAGACTCTTGCGATGGACTTATCACTGTATCTGAATATTCTAAAAGTGATATTATGAGATTCTTTCCTTCCTTCGATCCTGACAGAATATTTGTAACTCCTTTGGCTACAAACTTTAACTTCTGTCCATTAAATAAGGAAACCTGTAAAAACTTTCTTAAAGAAAAATATAATATAAACAATAAATTTATATTATACATGGGAGGATTTAGTGATAGAAAAAACGTTCATTCATTAATTGAAGCCTATGCTAAAGTACGTTCATCATTAATTGAAGATGTAAAGCTTGTTATATTAGGATCATATAGAGATAAAAGTCAAAAACTTGTCTCCATGTGTACTGATTTGAAGATTGAGGATCATGTTATTTTTGCTGGCTTTATACCAGAAGAAGATGTGAGTAGTTTTTACAATGGTTGTGAAGTTTTTGTATACCCATCCTTTTACGAAGGATTTGGACTTCCACCTTTAGAAGCTATGAGTTGTGGAACACCAGTAATATGTTCAAATACAACTTCTATTCCTGAAGTTGTTGGTGATTGCTGCATTCCAATTGATCCGTATAAAGTAGATTCAATAAGTGATGCAATGTGTAAAATTATCCATGATGATACACTAAAAAGTACACTATCAAAGAAGGGATTAGAAAGAGCTAAATTATTTTCTTGGGAAGATACAGCTAAGAAGACCATTAATGCTTACGAAACCATTAAGAAGCTTTCCTCTTGTCCCTAGCACCTCCTAAGGAGGGCTGTTAATATAAATGGCAGATGAAGTTATTTCTTCATCTGCCTTCTAACGTTTTTAACAATGTATTCCTCTACCTGATTAAAGGATATCCCATTCTCTTTAACAATTTTCTTAATATCTTCATATTCACCTTTAAACTTCACCACTTCATCTCCAATTAAGGCACTCTTTACTTTAATATGTCCCCATGGCGTCATAAGTTCTTGAACTTCTCTTCTCATCATAACCTTATCAACTAAGTATTTTCTAATGCCTAATGAAGTTGTATTCTTAAAAATAAATTTAATTACATCATCGCTTATATTTTCATTACATAATACACCTAATTTTACCCCTGGTCTGGATTTCTTCATAATAATATTTTCAATAAATACATCTTTTGCACCTATCTCAAATATTTCTTCCATGATAAAATCAAATCTCTCAGCTTTCATATCATCAATATTACACTCAATCATTAATTCTCTATTCATTATAAAGTCATCTTTATTTTCACCTTCTGAAACTTCCCCAATATGTACTCTTAAAACATTCGGTATATCCATATCACGTGTTCCTACACCATATCCGGTTTTTAATATTTTATACTGTGGTGTATCTGTATACTTGTCTACATTTCCTTTTATAATTGCCGCTCCAGTTGGAGTTGTTGTCTCAAATTCAACAAGCCCACTTTTTACAGGAACATCTTTAAGTATCTCACAAACAGCTGGTGCTGGAACTGGTATTATCCCATGAGCACACTTTACAAAACCTCCACCTAACTGCACTGTAGAACACCAAATCTCATCAACATCCAAATATTCAAGGCATATAGCAGCTCCTACAACATCAACAATAGAATCAATTGCACCTACCTCATGAAAATGTATCTTATCTAAGGATTTATTATGAACTTTTCCTTCAGCTTCTCCAATTAATATAAACATATCCATTGCACGTTTCTTAATATTTTCACTCAGTTCACTTTTATCAAGTATTTCTCTTATATCATTTATATTTCTGTGAACATGACCTTCTTCATATTTAACATCTACTTTTGTTCCATAAATCCCATGTTTACCTTTCTTAGAAAACTCTATATTGATCCCATCTATATTTAATTTCTTTATCTCACTTAATAACATTTCTTTAGGTACACCTATATCTATCAATGCACCTAAGTTCATATCACCACTTACCCCTGAAAAACAATCATAATATAAAATCTTCAACACTTTTCCTCCTTAGTAATACTAAATAGATTTCTTAACCTTTTTGTACATCATCTTATAAAAAGCTTTTGATAGCACTTTATTCAAGGGATTTATTTTACACTTATAAAAATAATCGCTCTCAATCCATCCCTTTTTAATCCAATATTCTTCATCATGCTTAAGCACCTTCTGAGCAAGGACTTTCTGAACACTGAACATTATCAACATATTTAAGGAAGGTTTAAATATTTCACTCCCCTTTTCAAGATTTACGATAAACTTTTTTATTTCTTTTTCAGTCACTTTTTCTTCAAGGTTAATCACGTTTCTTTTAACACACCCTGAAGGATATGCTCCCCATTCAACAGCAAGAAGATTCATGTATTTCTCAGTTTCCCTAAGTCCTCCTCCTGAAGTTGTTGCCAAATTAAGTATTGGCTTTCCATAAAGCTCTGTCCTATGAAACCATTTACATGTTCTATCTGCAAAAGTTTTAAGTCTACCACAAATATTGAACATATATACTGGTGTACTCATTACAATACCATCTGCTTTAACTAGTTTTTCCATTATAAACTTAGCATCATCATTAAGAGGGCACTCTCCCCCTCTAAGACACGTTTCACACCCTATACATTCTTTAACCTTATGCTTCATAAGATGTACAATCTCAAAATCATATCCCTTTTTCTTTAGGATTTCCCCAATTTCTTTAAGCTTTCCAATAGTATTTCCATTTACTCTGCTGCTGCTTATTCCTACAATCTTCTTCCTCAATTTAACCCCTCCAAAGTATTTTAATGAATCCCCCTTAATTAAGTATCTTTAAATAGGATTTATATAGATTGATATAAGATTTTCCTGATCCAGATAACATATCTAAAGGAGTAACTGCCATTCTGAAAACATCTTCGTATCTCGTTCCTTTTTCATCCTTAATAGTTGCTCCAGTAAAATTATGAATTATATAATCTCTATCTTTCCATCTTCCAATATACATAACTTCATGTCCATTCATAAAAATCAGATCCCCTGGTTCAAGTTCCTTAACCTTATCATATCTACTCTCTGTATCCAACCCATTAAGATTTATACTTCTTCCATATGAAAGTTCTTGTTCATCAGTGTTCCTTGGAAGATATATTCCCATAGTTCTATATATCCCCATTATTGTACTTGAGCAATCTCTACCGACATTTTTATCCCCCCATGAATAAACTGTCCCTTGTAGTTTGAATGCTTGTTTTATTATGTTTTGTCTTGTAGCTTTAAGATATCCTTCTGAATAATCAATGTTATTTATATTTGCTTGAACTATTTTCAAGTTTCCATTCTCATCTCTTATTGGTAAAGAAGCATATATCCTGTCTCTTTCCATATCTTTATACCTTATGGGTAACTTTACCCCCATAGAATAAAAATATTCCTTTCCATCATATTCAACACTAACTCTATCCTGAGTGATCACAATAAAATCTTCTGCCTCAATAAACTTCTTAACCTCTTCTCTACTATCAAAGGCTACATTACCTCTTTTCATCCAACCAGCATAGTTTTCTCCCTGAACAAATAACCAATTTTCATCAAGACTCTCGTGTAGAACAGCTACTCCCTCTCCTGCTTCAAGAGCGGTTTCCTGTATCCTATCAAATCTATCCCCTTTTACTTTGTGAAACTCAACATCAGTAGGAAATGATCTAACATCACTTCGTGTTGTAACCACCCCATATCTTAACTTAGTTTCATCCTTAATTTGTTCCTTATTAGTATTTTTAATTATCTCCTCATAAAACCAATCTTTTAGTTCTATTCCTTCTTTATTGAACATGATTCTACTTGGGATCTTGTATTTATTTATCATTTTCATTATCTCATCTTTAGCTATTGAATCTCTTAATGAGTATATATCAAACATAGTATCTACATTTTTAACATTTGCACTATTAATTGCCTCAATATCTTTATAAACATTAACCTCTTTTATATTATCTATCCAAAATTCATTATTAAGCATTTCCTCTTCTACTTCATAATGCTTAAATATGTTATTATCTAAACTTATTCCTTTCATTACTAAAGTTTCTACATTAAATTTAGAAACTATTTCCTTATCAAAATCTGAAAATCCATCTTTAGAGGTTTTCAAGTTACTTTTAATTATTAGGTAATATGCTCCTCTCATATATCCTCCCTTTGGTGGGTATATGAGTATTGTCTTCTTACTTTTATCAGCATACTTAACCTTTATTCCAGATACAGCTTCTTTTGCTTCTTTATCTTTAAATACCCCAATATTATCTAGTGACTCTTCTAATATTGGAACATTAAATACAATTTTCCAAACCTTATCACAATCATAAAATCCTTGCTTTATAATAAATTCACTCTGAACTGCTTGTACACATTGTCCAGCAAATAATAACATACACAACAGTATAATTCCTAACTTAACTAATTTTCCATCAAAACCTCTCATCTCAATACCTCATCTAATAAAATTTGCCTCTATAGATATCTCAGTTCAATAATTGATTTATACATGTCCATAACTCATTGAAGCGCTGAGATTTTGAACAAGCATAAATCAAATTTCACGGTAGAATCTCTATATATTATATTTTACAATACTTCTTCATAAAGGCATATATTATTTTTATTTGTTAATAATTTATTTAGAACCGAACAGTATAAAAAACAAATGGATAATGGATAATTGAGAATGGAGAATGATGGATGTTTCTGACTGACGTCAGAAACTACATCTTATTGTTCTTTCGGACAAATGTTTTTTTCCTCATTTTATCTGAGATAAAATATTGTATTTTAAATATAGGCTATGTGTGAAAGTAATCTTGATAATAGTGTAATTTAAAGGGAACCTATTTTTTTGAGGTTCCCATGTTTCTTACTTATTACACTAAACTCTTTTATTATGTATCAAGCAATTTCTTTATTTAGTACATTAAGTAAGAATGTTGCGTATGAATTTCCGATTATAATTTATTAAGAAAGATTAGTTTTTTATAGGAATATTATATAAATCAATAAACTGATTTATTGATTTATTAAGTTCTCTGATAACTTCAAATACTGGCTGCAATGTTTCTTCTACACCATCTATAAATAAATCAATATGAAATTTTAGAGTTTTTCCAAATTGCCTTCCATAAGGAGTTACTGGAACAAGTGCATAAGGTCTTAATTGGATTTTAATTCCATTTCTTGCATTATCTCTTACGAACCAACTAATAAATTCAAGTGTATGAAGACTTTCAATTGAATTATCCAAGGTAAATTCAAATTGTACAAGCACTTCATTGTCAAGCCCACCATTAGTTCTTAAGAGGGTTGCATGAGGTAAGTGTGAGTATTGATGTACCTTTAATAATTCTGAATCCACGGTCTCCAAATTATCTATCCCACACTCTATGGTGGAAATGCCTTTTATTCTTAGAATCGTATTATGGAAATTTTCAATATCTAATGGATACTTATTCATTCCTGCCTCCTATATTTATATATATATTATTGTTGCTATATAATTCGTCCTATTTTACTATGTTGCAATCAAACTATACATTCTTTGATTCATAGAACAAATATGTTGTGCAGCAATTGTTTGATATATACCTAATTATACAGAAATTGCATTTGAGTTTCAAAATATACATTTGTAATGGGTATGTAATTTGAACATTATTTTTAAACATAGCTTAAATACAACTAAGTTTTCAATTATTTTTTATTAATTCAACTTTTAGAATCAAAAGAAAGTTGATGACATAATAAAATTGTCACCAACTTTCTTTGTATTAACAATGCTTAATTGACATTAAAATAAACAAATCTTTGATTTTTATTAGAAGAATATATTTTTCTGATTTTTTAAACAGTATAATCTTGAGTTTCAAGTACAATGTTTAATTATAAATTAAACGAGTAACCCCCTATTGTCCAAAGAACAATAAAATTAAAATTTCTCGTAGAGAAATGTCAATCATTCTCCATTCTCCATTCTCAATTCTCCATTACGGTTCTATTTACACTGTTCTCTCAATTTTATTTTGATTATGAAGTTCAAAAACTTCTCTATATAAATCACTAACCTTCTTACCAAAATGTTTTGATGATAAAGGTTCTATTTCATTAAACGCTTGTTCTGCTATTGTACTTCTTTTAGTGTTGTCATTTAATGTATCCTTAAGAACATGTGAAAGTTCATGATCTTCTTTAAATATTAATCCATTTTTCTCATGTTTTAATATATCTTCTAGATTCTTATCATATTTTGCTACCACGGGTACTTTTGCTGCCATTGCTTCTGAGAATGTCAAGCCTTGTGTTTCAGTTATGGATGCACTAACAAAAACATCTCCAAGCTGATAATATTTACCTATATCTTTCCAAGGTTTCTCCCCTGCAAATATTATATAATCAGATATTGATAACCTATCAGCTAACTCTTTTAACTCCTCAAGAGCTGGTCCATCCCCTACAATAAGCATTCTTATAGTATCATCCTCTTGTATCAATGTTTTCATTGCATTAATTACAACATCAATACTCTTCTCTTTTGCAATTCTACCTATAAATAAAACAACTTTATTATCATTATTTAATCCAAACTCTTTCCTTAATTCATTGCCTTCTTCACTACTGTGATTTTCTCTTTTAAAAGGCTCCAAATCAATTCCAGTAGGAATAATCTCAACAAAATCATGCTTTAATCCATATTCCTCTAGCTTATCTTTAACCTTAGATGTAGGAACAATGACCGCATTACAGTCTTTACAATAAGCTTTGCTTACTCTCTTTGCAAACCCTGCTGCTGGTTTCAACATAGATGTTGGTGCGATATAATGAACATAATCCTCATACATTGTATGATACGTATGTATCACAGGTAAACCTAATCTTTTAGCAACAATTCTTCCGAATAAACCTATGCTAAATTCAGTTTGTGTATGAATTATATCCAAATTAAGCTTTTTAATTTTTTTCCATATCTTAGTAGAGTATACACTACCCACTCTTTGAGTCTTTAGTGGTAGAAATGGAATACTTGGAAGTCTTAGAATATTTTCTTCTTCCTCTATCTTAAGTTCAGGATGCTTTACAGTTACAATAGTAACGTTATGCCCTAAGTTTTCTAATTCTTTTTTTAAAATTTTTGTGGATGTAACAACACCACTTATTACTGGTGAATATGTATCCGTAAATATACCAATGTTCATAATACTCCAGCTCTCTTTCTTAGGCTATTCAATCAATATGCCTTAATTCTTTTAATATCATCAAATTATCTTTTCATTCTATATAAATATATAGATAAACTACTTCTACTATTAATGTATATTAGTATAGTTTATCTCTAGTTAATTATTTTGCCTCTAAAAGTCCTTTTGCATATGAAGTTCTCATAAGTACAACTGCTCCAAAAATCAAACAAGAATAGAATGTTACTATTCTCCATATTAAAATACCTGTTAATATATTTTGTTCTTGGAAGAACAGTTTAAAGAACATGTAAAATCCTCCTTCAGCTCCACCTGAAGCTCCTGGTAAAGGAATGAATGCAGTCAGCATCATAACAAATGAATTAGCTGCAATCATATTAATCAATTGCACATTTCCACCCTCAAAACTGTAATACACAAAATAAGGTATTGCAAAAAATACTGTAAGTTGTAATGTAGTGTATAAAATAGCTTGTGCAATAACCTTTTTATTTCTCTTTAGTATTACAATATTATGATGAAATTTCTCTATTTGTTCCTCAACTTTCTTTTCCATACTCTCAATATCTTTAACAATCTTAAGTTTGTTTAACAACTTATTTAAGAAATTGAAAAAAGAGTGTGTAACTTTTTTATATTTAGCAAATACAAGTAGTGCAATTATAACCCCTGTATTTATTAAAAATCCAATCATACTCAAATAAAAAATATTTTGAAGTTTTCCCTGAAAGAAAGGTGCCTTCCATACAATCAGTACTATAGAATATACTGTAAGTACTGATTGGTATATAATATATTTCATCATAAGAATAGATCCTGCTCGCCCTGCTCCTATTCCTTCTTTTGACAATGCAAAAAGCTGTGCCGGTTGTCCTCCACTAGCAAAAGGAGTTACAGAGTTAAAGAATTGCCCTATCATCGTCACTTTAAATGACTTCTTCAAACTACTTATTTCAGTTAAGGAATTCATTATAATCTGTAAAGTTTTGCTCTCCAAAATCCAATATAAAAACATACATAAGAATGCACCAATTATCCACCATAAATTCAAGGAAGTTAACTGTTCAAAAAGGCTTTCCCAGCCTTTTGTGAGCGAAATAAATACAACAAGAACAAGCCCCGATGCTCCTCCTATTATTAGGTTAATCTTGTTTTTCATTAATTTCCTCCTCTTAATGAGTTCAAAGTCATGTCATAAAACTTTTTCCAAAGCTTAGTTACATTTTCCTCACTATAATAGTATGCCCCTTCCTTAGATTTTTCCACGTAAAATTTATTAAACTCTTTATCCTCTTTTAATCTATTAATAATATCAATAAATTCATCATTTGAATTTCCTTTAGCATAATAGTCAAAAAGTATATTTTCATAAATATCTAAATCTCTCAAAAGGATTGGTGTACTTGTGTTCATAGCTTCTAATATTGCCATGGGGAATAATTCATTATACGATGGCATAAAATACACATCACACATATTAAAAAGATCATTCATTTTTTCCCTATCAACTATACCAGTAAAAAGAACGTTCTCAGGAGGATTATCAACTACTCCTTTTAATTCCTTATACCCATCAGTTATATTCCCAAAAGAGAATCCACCAGCCCATACAAATTGAATATGGGGCATTTTCTTTGCTATATTAACAAAATCCATCACACCTTTTCTTGTTTGCACCTGTCCTACAGCTAAAATCACAAATTTATCTTTATCGATTTTATATTCTGCTCTAACTAAATCTTTCTTTTCTTGCTCAATTTCATAAAACCTTTTCTTAGAAACAAAATTTGGTATGTATATAATTTTTTCTCTATCTATCCCATGTTCCTCTAACTTAGCTATAAAATTAGGATTAACAGTTACTAGATAATCCATTTTTTTATAGAAATCAATCATATATTTAAAAAATACCTTTTCAGCAATCTTAGGTAATTTTAAACTACCTTTTATTGTTTCTGGAATAAAATGTACATATCCAACAGTTGTACCATTTGATTTAGCAAATGGAATACCCAAATAATGCTTTAAGTCTATGGTATGATAATGTGTTATATCTGCTTTTTTTAATTTATTTATATTTACATCATATTCTTTTAAATTATTCTTAACTAAATTCACCTGTTCTATATATGCTGAGCCAACCCCTTGACCTTTTATCTTATCCGCTGATGAAAACATATTTATTGTAGGCATAAAATCACTCCAATCTATCCTTTTTTATTTCACTCTTTTATCATCCTATAAAAATTATAATTCTTAAAAATAAATAAATCTTTAATTAAACCTTAAAATTTCCTTAAATTTTTAATTATTCCAATTAAAAAGGGTTTATATACTAATTTACCCACTCAAACGAAAATTATAATTCTAAATTCTTCATATATGAATATATATTAATTAAGTTCATAAAAGTCTAAAGAGTTTCACTATGTGACTCTATTTACAGGGGGGAATTTATGTTTAAAAAAATTACTACTATTCTTTTATTAATTTTTGTTGTTTTCTCTTTTAGTTCTCTAACTTCATGTGGTAAAGAGAACAATGGAAATGAAACTAGTAAGGGTGAAAAGGTAGCCTATAAAATTGGTATAATGACTGGAACTGTAACTCAAAATGAAGAAGAGTATAGAGCTGCAGAGAGAGTAAAAGCAAAATATGGAGATATGATAATCCATCAGACATCTCCTGACGACTTCATGAAAGAACAGGAAGTTACCATTTCTAACGTCTTGTCTATGGCATCTGATCCAAAGGTTAAAGCAATAATTATTTGTCAAGCTATACCTGGAACATCTGCTGCTATTGATAAAGCACGAGAAGTGAGAGATGATATCTTATTTATCGTAGGAGTTCCTGGTGAGGACCCTGATATGATAGCTTCAAAAGCAGATATAGTTCTTCAAGCAGATGAACTTGGAATGGGTACAGCAATTATTGAACAAGCTAAAAAACAAGGTGCTAAAACTTTTGTTCACTATTCATTCCCAAGACATATGTCTTATCAACTTCTTTCTATGAGAAGAGATATATTTAAAGATAAATGTAAAGAATTAGGAATCGAATTTGTAGATGCTACTGCTCCAGACCCAACAGGAGATGCTGGTGTTCCAGGTGCTCAACAATTCATACTTGAAGATGTACCAAGAAAAGTTGCTGAATATGGTAAGGATACTGCATTCTTCTCAACAAACTGTTCAATGCAGGAACCACTTATAAAATCATCACTTATTGAAGGTGCTATTTATCCTCAACCTTGTTGTCCTAGCCCATATCATGGATTCCCAGGTGCTTTAGGAATTGCCATTCCAGAAGATAAACAAGGGGATATCCCATATGCAGTTGAACAAATTAAATCTAAAGTGGCTGAATACGACGGTACAGGAAGATTCTCTACTTGGCCAGTACCTATAAACATGATGTTTATTGAAGCTGGTGCAGAGTATGCTATAGCATATCTTGAAGGAAAGACTGATGGAAAGAATGATTCCGAAAAGTTAACAGAATTATTCAAGGATTATGCTGATAATGAGCTAACAATGACAACTTATACAAACAGTGAAGGAAATGAATTAGATAACATGTATTTAATCCTTCTTGATTATCTTACATTCTAAAAAAGATCAGAATTATAATAACTTGAGGCAGGATAATATCCTGCCTCAGGATGTTGAAAAAGCCCAATCTCGGCGTCACTATGGCTCTCTGTGCTGCTCTGGTACACAATTCGTACATTCCACTGCTCGTTCGCCTAGTTCCTTGATCTTGGACTCTTTCAACACCCTGAAATTCTAAAGACAGAAAACAGAGTGAAAACAATATATTGTAACTTTGTCAACAAGCTCAGGCAGGATAATATCCTGCCTGTTTGAAAAGGAGGTTAAATAACCCATGAGTAAATTTGTATTGCAGATGGATAATATATCAAAATTCTATGGCGAAAATCAGGTTTTAAAAGATATAACGTTAAAAATAAAACCTGGAGAAATCCATGCACTTATAGGAGAAAATGGTGCTGGTAAATCTACTCTTATGAACATACTCTTTGGAATGCCCGTAATAAATTCAACTGGTGGTTTCAAGGGAAAAATTCTATTAGATGGTGAGGAAGTTAATATCTCTTCTCCTATGAAAGCAATGGATTATGGAATAGGTATGGTTCACCAAGAATTCATGTTAATTCCAGGCTTTACAGTTACAGAAAATATCAAACTAAATCGAGAACGAACAAAGGACAACCCTATAAGTAAATTATTAGGACCAAAACTTAAAACTTTGGACACTAAAAGAATGAAGGAAGAATCACAAAAAGCCTTAAATAAACTTGGAATGGATATTGACTGCTATTCCAAAATAGCTGGATTGCCTGTAGGACATATGCAATTCGTTGAGATTGCACGAGAAATTGATAAAGATAACATAAAACTCTTGGTATTTGATGAACCTACAGCGGTATTGACAGAAACTGAAGCAGATATTTTATTGAAAGCCATGAAGAAGATAGCAAAATCAGGCATTGCAATAATATTCATATCACATAGGTTAGATGAAATAAAAGAAATTGCAGATACAATAACCATACTTAGGGACGGTTCATTAGTTTGTAGTGATGTATCAACGAACTTTACTACCAAAGATATGGCTGAGAAAATGGTTGGTCGTACTCTTGATATATCTTACTCTTCTAATATAAGAAAAGAATTTAAGAACTCTGAAGTTATAATGACTATTAAAGACCTAAAAGTTGATATGCCTGGTGAATCTGTTAAGAAGGTTGATCTTGATATATATAAGGGTGAAATTTTAGGGATTGGCGGTCTTGCTGGTCAAGGTAAAATAGGAATAGCCAACGGTCTAATGGGATTATATCATAGTTCTGGTAACGTAACATTTAATGGAGAACCATTCACATTAAATTCTCCTCTATACTCTCTTAAGAATAAGCTTGCATTTGTTTCAGAAGATAGACGAGGTGTAGGACTTCTTCTTGAGGATTCTATTGAAAACAACATTGCAATATCAGCAATGCAAATTAACAATAAATTTTTACTTGATCTTAAATTATTTAAACTAAATAATTGGAGGTCTATTCGAAGAAACGCCTTGAAATATATAAAAGATTTAGATATTCGCTGCAGCAGTCCAACTCAATTTAGTGGTCGATTAAGCGGAGGAAATCAACAGAAGGTTTGTGTAGCACGTGCCCTAACTCTAGCCCCTGATTTACTTCTTGTATCAGAACCAACTCGTGGAATAGATATTGGTGCTAAAAGATTGGTTCTGAATCTCTTGAAGGATCTTAACGAGAAATTTGGACTTACAATAATCATGACCTCCAGTGAGCTTGCAGAACTGAGATCTATAAGTCATAGAATTGCAATCATATCTGAAGGACAGGTACAAGGTATACTCCATCCAGATTCAGATGACTATCAATTTGGACTGCTTATGTCTGGAAAATCCTTAGATAATCTTAACCAGATTGATCAAAAGGAGTGTGAAAAATAATGACATCTACTATTAATTCTATTTATAAAAAACTAGGACTTCCAAGAATAATTATAATAAGTTTATTGGTTTTTGTTTATATATTAGCATACATCTTAAAGATACCTTTCTTCGGACTATTTGAAAGTCATCTAGTTCGTATGGGCATGAATGGACTATTAGTTCTTGCCATGGCACCAGCTATAATGTCTGGTGTTGGAATGAACTTTGGACTACCTTTAGGTATTGTATGCGGACTTATTGGAGGGTTAGTATCCTTAGAGCTTAATTTAAAAGGATTTGCAGCCTTTTCTGTGGCAATTATAATCGCTATTCCACTTGCTAGTCTTGCAGGTCTCTTATATGGAAAACTTCTTAACAAAGTTAAAGGATCGGAGATGATGGTTGCAACCTATACTGGATTTGCTATAACCTCATTGATGTGCATAGTTTGGCTTATACTTCCTTTCAATAATCCAAAATTAAGATGGCCTATTGGTAAGGGTTTAAGGACAACAATTTCCCTTGTTGATAGCGGTTTAGATAAACTATTGAATAAATGGTTATCCTTCTCAGTATTTGGTTGGTTTGATTTCCCAACTGGGTTGATATTATTCTTTCTAGTTATGTGCTTATTCATGTGGATTTTCTTCAATACTAAAACTGGAAGAGCAATGAAAGCTGCCGGAAGCAATCCAAAATTTGCAGCAGCAACAGGTATAAATGTAGATAATCAAAGAATATTAGGTACAATACTTTCAACTATCCTTGGTGCCATAGGTATTATCGTATATGCTCAAAGCTATGGATTTTTCCAACTATATAAAGCACCACTGATGATGGCATTTCCTGCTGTTGCAGGAATATTAATAGGAGGAGCCTCCTCCTCAAAAGCAAAGATATCTCAGGTTATTCTAGGAGCCTTTATTTTCCAAGGTCTATTAGTTGTCTCCCTACCTGTTGCAAGTAAACTCATACCAGAGGGGAATTTATCTGAGGTAATGAGAGTTATTATTCAATATGGAATAATACTCTATGCCTTAACAAAAGCAGGAGGAGGTAAATAGTTATGAAAAAAATATATGAAAAGATATCAAATAATATGGTAACATTCATATTTATAATTTTATGTATATTAGGTATGATTTTCTCAAAACAGCCTCTCTCCTTCATATTTGCTGAGCTTGTGAGAAGAATAGGCCGTAACTCCTTCCTTGTTCTATCCCTAATTATTCCTGTTATATGTGGTATGGGATTAAACTTCGGAATTGTTATTGGCGCAATGGCTGGTCAAATTTCAATAATCATGGTAACTAACTGGATTATTAAAGGAGCTGCTCTAGCATCTCCACTTGGATTGATAATCACCATCGCAATAAGTACTCCATTCGCCATACTATTTGGCCTTTTATCAGGTATGCTATTGAACAAGACAAAAGGGCAAGAAATGATTTCAAGTATGCTTCTAGGTTTCTTTGCAAATGGATTGTACCAACTTTTATTCCTATTTCTTGTAGGTAAAATAATTCCAGTTAATAATCCTGTAATAATAATGGCTAATGGTGTAGGTGTAAAAAACACCTTAGATCTTAGCGATGGTTTAAAATATACATTAGACAACATAGTTTCCATTGGCTTCTTTGCATTCATAATAGCCTTAAGTGCTCTAGCCATTCTGTATTCAATATATAGATACGTAAAAAATGAAAATGAAAAATTTCAAAAAAGATACATTCATCATATAATTATTTATTTAGTTGTTATAGTTGTTGCTGTTGTTATTATTGATCCTCTTGGATTATTTAGTGGAACTTCATCATCTTTTATTAAACAACTTAATATGATATCAAAGATAAAGATTCCCCTTATTACCTTGCTAGTAATACTGTGTCTATGCCTATTCAACGTACTTATTGTGAAGACCAAGGCAGGTCAAGATTTCAGGTCAGTAGGTCAAGATATTCACATAGCTGAAGTATCAGGAATCAAAGTTAATAAAGTTAGAATTAAAGCAATAATAATATCAACTGTTCTAGCTGCCTGGGGTCAGATAATCTTTCTTCAGAATCTTGGAACACTGAATACTTATGGAAGCCATGAGTCGATTGCCATGTTCTCCATAGCTGCCCTATTGATAGGTGGTGCTACTGTTTCAAAAGCTACAGTAAGTCAGGCCTTATTAGGAACTATACTGTTCCATACACTATTTATAGTTTCTCCTCAAGCAGGTAAGAATCTCTTTGGAGATGCTCAAATAGGAGAACACTTCAGAGTATTCATTGCTTACGGAGTTATAGGACTATCTCTTGGTCTACATGCTTGGAAAAAATATTCAAACAAGAAAAAAGCTTTAACCGAATAAATTAGATTTTATAAAAGACATTATTTGAAGCGGACCTTCGGGTCCCCTTCTTTTTTTATCTTTAATTATTTTAAAGTTTTTTTTATTTTTAGTGAACAAATACAAAACTCATACGTTAATAAATAATGAGAGGAGGGTTATTTTGGAATACATGCACTTAAATTCAATAAAATCAAATATAATCAATGTAAGTTTCGAAGATCTTTTCTACACAAATAAAGATTCTCTTTACAAACTGTGTTATAACCTTTGTAAGAATACACCTGATTGTGATGATCTCTTTCAAGAAACCTGGTTAAAAACCTACAGAAATTTCTCCTCATTCAAACCAGACAGCAATTTCAAGAGTTGGTTATTTTCAATTTGTTATAACACTTACAAAGATAAATATAGAAAAGATAAGAGATGGATAAACATTATTAATGATTTTTTATCATCTGAAGCTAAAGAATTGATGATGGATAATATAAGCGATAATAAGATGACTCCAGAGGAAACAGTCTGCTTAAATGATGAGAAAGAAATTCTAAAAAATCATATATCTCATTTAAAAGAAAAATATCGAATTCCACTTATAATGTTTTATTTTAATAACTTACAGTATAAAGAGATTTCCCAAATACTTAATATACCCGTAGGTACTGTAAAATCCAGAATAAACAAAGGCAAAAAATTGCTTAAAGAAAAAATGGAGGGATGTGAATGACTATGAAAAAAGATAAAATGGATGAACTTTTATATTCTATTTCAGAAGAAGAAAGTATACCTGATGAAATTCTTGTTAAAAGAACTCTTAACAGAATAAGATATTCTGCTCATGAAAAAGAAGATTATTCAAAACGCCTTTTGGGTGTAGCACTAATTCTCTTTACACTATTGAATTGTCTACTACCAATAGCTCTGTTTCCAATATTTAAGCAACTTTCATTTATATCAGTAAACACGATTTTAGCTTTAGGCATTTCCTTTAGCCTAACACTAAATAGTATATTAGCACTTGTTATAGTCTATTTTAAAAAGTCAAATATCCAGGAGGCAAAAATATGAATGAAAAAAACTTTCCTTTTAAAACTTTATTTATAGTATTAATGTCGATTTTAGGTTTATTAATCCTTGGAGGTTCAGGGTTATTTATTTTCGCAGCCATGAATGATCCCTTTTTCCCAGAAATTATGTATTTAGTTATGGTGCTTGTATTTATTTTAGCAATAGGATTATTATCCGTTATTAGCACGTTTATATATAAAGATGCACCAAAACACAATATGGATCCTTGGATGTGGATGTGTATTGCAGTCTTTGTACCTAATCTATTAGGATTACTAATATACCTTATAGTACGAAGTGACAATAAAACCCCAAGAGTCCAATGTATAAGTTGTGGAAATAAAGTTAACGAAGAATATAATATTTGTCCTTATTGTGGAAATTCTTTAAATTGTAAATGTACTGAATGTGGAACAAAAATTTCTCCAAATTGGATTATATGTCCAAAATGCGGTTCAGAAACAAAAAAGGATGTGAAATAATATGAGACAAAAAATTTCAGGTTTAATAATAATATGCTTAATTTTTTTAATTACAGGATGTTCTACTAGAGTTATGAGTAAGAGTTCTGAGTCATTCAGCTCTATTAAATCTTCCTATCACAAATTCTCAGGATCTGAATCAAAGCGAATTAACTGTAAAGCTGGATATGAGGTAAAAGTAGACTGTACTACCAAAGTTGAAGAAGGAACACTTACAGTTACCTTAATAGAAAAAGGAAACAAAACTCCTTTATATACATTCAAAAATGATGAAGATGATAGCTACACATTTACAGCAGAGAAAGGTAAAAAATATTATGTAAAGATTGTTGGAGATGACACCAAAGGAAGCTATAATATTAAATTTGATAAGATTAATTAATTTTCTTAAAACATGTAATATATTCTTTGAGTATGAAACTTTATAAAACCGTAATGGAGAATTGAGAATTGAGAATGATGGATGTTTCTGCTTACTCAGAAACTACATCTTATTGTTCTTTAGGACAATATAGGTTGACTCATTTTATCTATTGATAAAATATTGTATTTTAAATTCAATATTCCTGTTTATTAAAAGATTAAGAGACTTAGTTTCCTTTTAAATCATTAATTAAAAAAGCCATCCTAATTTTTAAAATGTACCCTTTGTCAAGGACATTATAAAAAAAGACTATGCAGCAGCTTGAAGATGATTTCTGAATGATACAGGAGTCATCTTCTTTAAATTCCATTGATATCTGTAATTGTTATAGTAATCCATGTATTCATCTATTTCATCTTTAAGCTCGTCCAGAGCTGTGCATGATTTAATGTAAGCCTCATCCTTAAAATGTCCAAAGAATGATTCTTGAGGTGCATTATCCCAACAATTTCCTCGTCTAGACATTGATTGTCCTAATCCAAAACTTTTCACTAACTTTTGGAAATTGGGGCTAGTGTAATGTGCTCCTTGATCTGAATGGATAAAGGCATCAGGGGCAAGAGTAATATCTTTATTATTCAATAATTTATATATTGTATCAGTGGCGATATCTAGCGATAAGCTAGTGGCTACGTTATAAGCTAGTATCTCATTAGTAGAACCGTCTTTAATCGTAGATAGATATGCTCTTTTGTTATTACCATACGTTAGATAAGTTATATCTGTAAGCAGTACTTTTCCGGGGATATTTTGTTTAAACTCTCTATTCAATAAATTAGGGACAACTCTGTGCTCATGGGTGGCTTTCGCCATTCTTCTATAAGGATTAGCCTTCCTTATGGGGCAAACAATGTTGTATTTTCTCATTATTCTCCTTATACGCTTTAAATTATATACAATACCAAACTGACCGTCTAATGTCAGTTTAATTTGACGAGCACCTTTTTTACGATTCTTGAACTTGTATGCTTTTAAAATCAAGTCTTTTGCTACTTCATCACAAAGCTCTCGCTTATTTCTTGATTCCATGGCTGTTGCAGAAAAATAATTATAGTATCCTGACCTTGATACGCCCGATAGATTACATAAATAACTAATCATATTTTTCAAGTTATATTTTTTAACTGTATCTCTTATTATTATAAACTTGTCCTTAGGAAGTATTTTTATTTCTTTCGCGTCATCATCCTTTCCATCATATCGAGCTTTTTTAGAAGTTCGTTCTCAGCTTTCAGTAAATTATTTTGTGCTTGGAGTCGTGCATATTTCTCCTCTAAAGAAAGCTCTTTAGTTGTTGGCTTTCCTGAATTGTTTCTTCTTGTATCAGCTAAACCACATACACCATTATGTCTATAAGCAGCTCTCCACCTTTTACCAGATGATCTTACTCTTTCAATTCCTATGATATCTACATCAAATCCACATTCTTCGAATATTTCTCTAGGGAATTTTCCGTTCTGATTCTCAGCTATAAAGATTTTTTTGAATTCATCAGTATACGTAATTGCTTTATTAGTGACATTTTTTACGTATTTGTTTTGTGCCAAAGTTTCTATTTGTTCTTCTGTAAATATCTTTTTACTCATTTTTTATCCCCCGAATTCTCATTTATTTAATTATACATAAAAATACCCTATAAAGTAGACTTTTTTTATAGTGTCTACTCTATAGGGTACATTTTATTTTTTAGGATGGCTTTCTTTGAAAATTGTCATTGTATATTTAGATATTCTGAAGAATGAAGAATATCAACAATATTTTTTCTTTATTCATTCTTTTTTATTCTCTATTTTTATTATATTTCAATTCTATCAGCTTTAGGTGTTTTGAATACAAAGCCTAGTAAAATGTTTAATATTACCCCAACTAATGCTGCAAGGCTTAATCCACCGATACTAACAGACTCTGTTATTGGTACTGAAATGTTGATTCCTATATACTTTTGGAAATATGTTCCGTACAGTCCTAAGAATAATATTACTCCCATTACAGTACAGTTTTTAATGTTAAACTTAACATTATTATTCTTTATTGTCTTAGCTCCAACTAAAGATATCATTGAGAATAATACTAAACTTATACCACCCATTACGAATACTGGTATACAGTTTAAGAATCCTCCAACTTTTCCTAAGAATCCTAGAAGTATAGCGAATACTGCTGCTAATCTTAATATTGATGGGTCATAGTTCTTAGTTAGTGCTAGAACTCCTGTGTTTTCTCCGTAAGTTGTGTTTGCAGGTCCCCCCATGAAACCAGCGAACAATGTAGCAAGTCCATCTCCTAATAATGTTCTATTTAAACCTGGATCTTCTATAAAGTTCTTCCCTACTACTGATCCGTTAGATGTTATATCTCCTAAATGCTCCATGAATACTGCTAAAACAACTGGTGCAATTACCATTATTGCTCCCATACTGAATTTTGGTAAATTAAATGCTGGAATTTGTAACATGCTTGCTTGTGAAACTGTTGTTAAATCTACTAATCCAAAGATTGCTGATACTGTACATCCCATAACAACTCCTATCATTATAGATAACTGTTTTGAGAAACCTTTTCCAACTACACTTACAAGCACTGCAGTTCCAAGTGTTATCCCTGCTATTATATAATTTCCTGATGCCATATTAATTGCTACTGGTACAAGATTTAGACCTATTACCATAATCATTGGTCCAACCACATGAGGTGGTAATAATTTTTTAATCTTATCTACCCCAACTTTATTTACAAGTAATGAAGCTAATACATATATAAGACCAGCTACTACTATTCCGCCCTGTGCATATGATAAATCTCCGTTGTATGCTACCTTTACAGAATTAATTACCCCTATGAATGCAAATGATGATCCTAAAAATACAGGTACTTTTCTCTTTGTTACAGTGTGGAATATTAAAGTTCCAACCCCTGCACACACAAGTGCTACTGATGGATCAAAACCAGTTAAAATCGGTACTAGCACAGTTGCTCCGAACATTGCAACTAGATGTTGAAGTGCTAAAATCACCTTCTTAACCCCTGCTAATGAACTGCTGTTTTCTCTGCTCTTACTTCTCTGTAATACGCTTTCACTCATTTAATTTACCTCCCTCGATTTTTTGGAGAGAGCCCTCTCCTTCTCAGTCTCTCTGTACTGAATTAAAGATTCTAATAAAAAAACTTCTTACCTATTGGCAAGAAGTATCAACTCGAAATTATATATACTCATCCCCTATTGTTCTATTGCATAACATTTTATGGGTATGAAATATACGTACTCTTATGATCATCTTGCCAATCTCTCGGACTGGATTAAAGATTAATTACTCTTATTGGACATGTTATCATATTATTGTATGTAATACAAGACCCCTTTAGAATTTTTTTGTTAAAAAAATAAAAAGCCTTTAGAAGACGTAGAAAAATCTATATGTAGGAAACTTTTAAAACAAATGTAGAATTGAGAATGGAGAATGATGGATGTTTCTGCTGACACAGAAACTACATTATTATTGGTCATGAAACAAGATAAGTTTGCTCGTTTCATTTAAAATGAAACATTGTATTTCAAGTACAATATTTTATCTCAAGATAAAATGAGTTAAAACCTGTTGTCCTAAAGAACAATAAAAATGTAGGTTCTGACCTTTGGTCAGAACCATCCTTCATTCTCCATTATACATTATCCATTATCCATTTCTTTTTAATAAGTCCTTCTAGAAGGATTTATTAACAATGTTTCCTTCAGTATCAATAGTTACTTCTTCATAAGGAACGATTGTTCCAGCCTGAAGAATTGCTCCTTTTACTGATTCAACAATTCCTCTGCAGCATGGTACAGACATTCTTACAACCTTAATACTTTTGATATTATTATATTTAATAATTTCAGCCAACTTGTTTTTGTAGAATTCATTATCATCAAGTTTAGGACATCCGATTAAGGTAATTCTTCCCTTAATGAAGTCTCTATGGAAGTTAGCGTAAGCATATGCAGTACAGTCAGCTGCGATAAGTAAATCTGCATTATCAAAGTATGGAGCATTAACATTTACAAGCTTGATTTGAACAGGCCATTGCATTAATTGAGCTTTATCAATCTCAGTGTTGACTCTTGGAGTAACAGTCATAGCTGGTTTAACGAAACCTCCATTATTTAATCCATTAGCTGTAACATTAAGGATACCTTGCTCATTAATTAATGATTTAATGTCTTTCTTATCTCTTGTTATAGTTTTAGCCATTGATCCTTGGCAACTGCATCCCCCTGTTCCATGATTATGTCCATGCTTCTTCTCTTCAGCTTTCTTTTTCATCTCTTTCATCTCCTGCATTCTCTTTTCTACAGCCTCTTCATCATATTCTGCTGCTTCTCTTTCAATTATTTTTATAGCATCCGTAGGACAAGCAGGTAAACAATCTCCTAATCCATCACAGTAATCATCTTTTATTAATTTAGCTTTACCATCTATCATCTCAATAGCCCCTTCATGACAAGCAGTTACGCATAATCCACATCCATTACATTTTTCTTCATTTATCTCAACAATCTTTCTTATAACACCCATTCTATTCACCTCTTATATATAATAATTTTCTATATCTCATTCAAAGTAACAAAAGCCATATCAAACATTTTTTCTTTTGTTTATGACTAAAGTATACTATAATAATGATAAAATAATAGTAACCTTAGTTACCGAGGAGTGTTTTTTTTGAAAAAAGATTTTCTGCCTTTAAAACAATGTACTTTATTTAACAATTTTGATGAAAATTCTTTAGAAACTATATTAAAGAAATGCAATTACCATATAGAATCCTTCTCAAAAGGAGAATCCATAGCCATAGAGGGTGATTCAATAAAATCTATTGGAATTATTTTAGAAGGAAGTATTGAAGTGCAAAAATTATTTCCATCTGGAAGATTCCTCACAATGAGTAAACTTTCCTCTGGGGATATATTTGGTGAGGTAATTATATTCTCAAAACGAACTACCTACCCCGCTACTATAACATCAGTGACGAAAAGTAAAGTCCTCTTCATTGAGAAGAATGATATACTCCATCTATGCAGTGAAGAAGATATGTTTTTAAAAGCCTTCATGGGACTACTTTCTAATAAAATTCTAATGCTAAATAAGAAAGTAACTCTACTATCTCATCAATCTATTAGAGAGAAGATAGCAAACCTACTTTTATCCCTTTATTCAGAACAGAAGAACTTAACTATTACCCTAAAACAGAGTAAAAAAGAAATTGCTGAAAGCTTTGGAATTCCTAGACCCTCTCTCTCTAGAGAGTTTATAAAAATGAAAGATGAAGGAATTTTGGAGATTGATAAAAATAAAGTAACCTTAATAGATATTGAACTTCTTGAAAACATACTAATGTAAAAAAGTGCACGCAAACGTGCACTTTTTTTTAATGTATAATGTATAATTGATAATGTATAATGATGGATGTTTCTGCTAACGCAGAAACTACATCTTGTTGTTCTTTAGTCCAAAAAGTTTTTACTCATTTTATCTTAGATAAAATATTGTATTTATACTACAATGTTTCATATAAAATGAAACGAGTAAACCTATCTTGTCCAAGGAACAATACAATTAAAATTTCACAGAGTGAAATGTCAATCATTCTCCATTCTACATTATACATTATACATTATACATTATGTTTTTAAGTCCTATTCCATCATTCCTCTAACAAACTCTACCGCTTCTTCACAATCACTTCCAACTGCTTCAATAATTACCGTATCTCCAATTTTAATATTCATTGCCATTAAAGATATTATACTCTTCATATTTCCATTCTTATTTTCATGTTTTAAAGATACATCACTCATAAATCTTGATAGTTTTTCTGAAATATCAATAAGTTCTGCCATTTGTAGATCTTTAGATACCTTGAATTCAATACATTTATTATTCATACTACTCCTCCTAATAACTAAAAAATTAACCTTTATTATTTTGATTTCAATTCATAAAAATCTCTAAATTTAATAAAATTTAATCATATCAATTGTGTATCTTTTTCTAAAATTTTAGAAACTTTTCTCCAGTCGTATACTTAATAAATTAAATTTATCACATTAAATTACTAAATGCAATTAATAAGAAAGGTGTGTATTTCAAAATGTGAAAAAAAGAACTTTTTAATAAATTATTAATTGTTTTTAAAATAATTTATTTAAATCTAATTTTCTATATCCACCTATCATGATATGTAATATAATATAAGTGTGGTGTTTTTTAATATTTATGTATTTATAAAAATGTAACATTTTATTAGTTTATTTTTCCTACTTAATATGATATAATCATATATGTAATAAGTTAAATTAAACCATGTTCAGGAGGAAATTAAATGAATATAGCGTTCTTTCTTACACCGAAAAAGGATGTTATCCATATTAGAGACAATGCAACTATGCGTCAAGCTCTGGAAAAAATGGAATATCATAGATATACAGCAGTACCTATTATTGATGAAGAAGGTAAATATATTGGTACTTTAACAGAAGGCGATCTCTTGTGGAAGATGAAGCATACTGATGATTTGACATTTAAAAACACAAGTAAAATATTCGTTAAAGATATACCAATGAATATGGTTAATAATCCAGTTAAGATCAACTCTGATATAGAGAGTCTTATTCATCTTGCAAAATGTCAGAACTTTGTTCCTGTAGTTGATGACTCAGGAGTATTTATTGGAATTATCAAAAGAAGCGATATTATAAATTATTGCTACGATATAATCTATGCTAATAATCAGTTGAAAAAAATTGCACAATAATAAACCTTTAAAACAAATGTATAATTAAAAATTGATAATTGATAATGATAGATGCTTCTCACTTTCGTGAGAAGCTATATTTTATAAATTTTTAATAAGAAAAGCTGATAATAGATTTGTCTATTATCAGCTTTTATCTTTTTTATTTTTAGTTATTTACTTGTATAGGCTCATAAGTCTTGAAAATGTCTTTTCATCCTCTTTAAATGTACCTTTTAATGTTGTAGTAACAGTTCTCGTTCCCATTTTCTTTATTCCTCTTGTGGTCATGCATCCATGCTCACCCTCAATTATAACTGCCACATCATCGCTCTCAGTTATTTTACTAACTATATATGCAATATCTTGTCCAATTCTCTCTTGAAGCTGCATACGTCTACCCACCATATCTGCAATACGAGCAATCTTACTAAGCCCTATTATCTTTTTCTTTGGAATATACGCTACATTGACTTTCATATTATACATTAAAGCTAAATGATGCTCACAATAACTAAATATCTCTATATCTTTCATAAAAACCATGTCATTATCATTCTCAGTGTAAGTAAAATCCTCTTCAAATGTCTTTCCATACATTTCTACAAGATCATCATTGCTATACTTTATTCCCTCAAAAACCTCTTCGTACATATTCGCTACTCTTTTAGGCGTATCAATAAGACCTTCTCTGTTCGGGTCTTCTCCTAATGCTTCAATTATCCCTCTTATATGTTCCTCAATTTTCTTCTTATCAATCATCTATGTCGCCTCCCACTGTACCGGTTCCCCTTTGTTCATTAAATACCCCCAAAGGTATATTAAATTCATATGCATAATTATAACACAATCCTTTAAATTTTAAATCACAATATGACAAGCAAATATAAATAATTTTATGGTTTATTTCAATTAATATTAAGTTAATACTTTTTATACATATTTTATAAAAATATATTATATAATTTTTATGTAACTTTTAATAAAGGAGTATGATTATATGTATAAATATATTTATGTATCTGCAGATACACAAGGACTTTTTACCGTTTCAAATCATAGAGAACTAATAGATAAATATAGCTCAGAAGGTTGGAGATTTATTGCAGCTATTCCTACAGTTTTTACTGGTCATGGTGTGATAAAACAATTTGACTTAGTTTTTGAAAAAGAAGAGTAATTTTAACTAAAACTTATTTTCTCTCAAAAAAACTATGCTTTTACGCATAGTTTTTTATATGAATCATATATTCAAAAATATTTTTACAAATCAGACAATTCTACAAAAACTTTATCAATATCGAATTTACTTTCCATAAATTCCTTGCTTTCATCTTTGTCCACAGTTTTGATAGGAAGATAGAATTTTATCTCTGTTCCATCTCCCTCTACGCTTTTAATTTCAATATTTCCTTCATGCATCTCAATTAATGATTTTACTAAAGCTAACCCTATACCCGTTCCAGATAACCTTGAACTTATTTCATGAGCTTGTTCAAAACGTTCAAATATGGTTTTAAGTTTATTCTTTGGAATACCAATTCCAGTATCCTTTATCATCACTGATACCATATCATCTTCTTTAGAGACAGCAACAAGTATAACTCCACCATCACCAGTAAATTTAATTGCATTTGATAATAAATTAAGCATAATACGCTCAATTTTTTCATTATCAAAACAAATATATTCTTCTTCAAATTCGGTATCAAAAACAAGCTCTATACCTTTATTTTTTGTGTATTCCTTAACAGACATAGTTACATCTTCTATTACATTTACAATATTACCATTATATAATGAAAGTGAATAAAATCCCGAATCAATTCTGCTAAGGTCAAGAATATCATTAACAAGCTTTATTAATCTATAGCAGTTTTGTTGAATTATTTCAAAATATCTCATTCCTTGCTTATCAATTTCTAAAATTTCACTAAAAGAATTTCTTAAAAGTTTCAAAGAATTAGTTATCAAATTAAGAGGTGTTTTAAAATCATGAGATATATTATTAAAAAATTCTGTTGTGAGCTTATTAAGTTCTCTTTCTTCTCTAAGTGCTTTTTCACTATTCAATAGATTCATAGAAGCAATCTTTTTATCATGAATATCTGTTATGGATCCTACTAACTTAAACTTTCCATTAATCTTTTCATGAATTGCATATGCCACTAAAGAAAACCATTTATAATTCCCTTCGTAATCCATTATTCTTATCTCTTTTGATATAATTCTATTATTCAAAACACTATCATTAAATTTTTCTACAAGGTCTATGCCATCTTCTTCATAAATTACTTCAATAACTCTTTCCTTTGTTATTTCACTGCTGAAGGATTTATATCCTAATAGATTATATATATCATATGATATCCATATATTTTTTAGTTCTCTATCATCTATTTCAAATATGCCTGAATTTGAACTTTCTATAACTGCATTTAATCTTTGATTAACAGAAACTAATTTTTTATTTGTAATTCTTTCTTTTGTTTTATCTTTACATAATACCATTATATTATTATCTTTATTAATCTTTGTTATCTCAAAAGTAAATGATTTTAATTCATCGTCTAAATGAAACAAATTATTCATCGTAATACTGTTACATCTATCTGATTCCATAGTATTAATATTTTTTACAATAGTTTTAATAACTAAATTATCTTCTAAAGCATCGAACTTTATCATATCATATGAAATATTCATCATATGATAAAAAGCTTTATTACAATGTATTAACTTAGTTCCTTTAAAAAATATAATACCATCTTCATTAGAAGTTATAGCGTTAAGAATCATATCATTCTCACTATTAACATTCTTTTCAATATGTATCAACTTATCCTGATTTTCAAAAGTTTCTATTGGGCTCTGGGAGAAAAACTCTTTTTTCATTAAGGAGATCATATCTTCATTACATGCGTTTTTGTTAATTTTCTTTACAATAACACTATCTTCAATACCCTTTTTGAATCCAAAAAAAATTTCAATATTTTTATTTATTAAAATCTCACTTAATAAGCAAAAATCCTCTAACACTTAAACTTCCCTCCCCCAACTATTCAGATATCCATTTAATTATACCATATTTTTCTATTTATTTTCAATAATTGCTAACATTTTTTATACTTGATTGTAAAAAAGAACACAAAGATAAAAATTTGTGTTCTTTTAAGTCTTAAAATACCTAACTCTGTTATCTTGTAAATGGATTTGTAAGTAATGCACTATTAAATAGGAATGGGAAATTGTCTTTTAAATGTTTCATATATAAAATCCACTGCCCAATTATCGAGCTATAAACTCTTATTATATCCTCTTTAATATGCTCTTTTTCTTCAAGTGAAAGATTGCTTATATCTCTAAAGTTTAATTCTTCTTCTAAATGGAATACTGCTGTAAGAAAATATGTGAAGGAATCATGTTCCAATATATTTGGATTTTCTAACAACTTTAATAAGAAATCTCTCTTGCTACATAAAAATCTTTTAATCTCCTGTAGATCTTTTACATCAAAATCTATTTCAAAATTATAGTTTTTTGTAACTTCAAGAGCTTCTTTAAAATCTCTATCTGACCATTCCTTAGTAATTTTTAGATTTGTCTTGAATTTACACATCTTATTATCACATAATGTAAGCTTTTCAAGAAGTTCTGTTCCTACCTCTGTAAAAAATACTCCTATAATCATATTTAATTTCTCAATCAAATGCGCCTTCTCTCTCTTTTCCATTATCTTCTCAAGACCCAATCCAACAATAAAAACTTCTAAAGGCAAGAATGCTAATTCTCCTAACATGAATATAAATAAGTGATGTGCATCATGGAAAATAACATAATGCAATGAATATAAAACAACTGAAAGCAAGACTAATCCTACTCCAAATTTCACATGCCAATCAATCTTCTTCATAAAAAACAATCTCCTCCACCGCTGCGCACTATGTGCGTTTTCTTTAGTACCTTCAACTTTTTATCTACTAACATAAATAAGTATTCTTCTTATTGTCTCAGAAGAATACTTAAACTTTCAACCATTATTATTATATTAATATTATTAAGCAGTTTCAACCTTTTCTATTTTATCACTTTTTAACTGTTCTTTATTCTTAGGTTCTCCTTTAATAATCTTCTTTTGCCAATTTCCAGTCATAAATATTCCCAATCCAATTAGACAAATAAAGAAATTACTTCCCACCATTGAAAACCAAATAGCTTTCTCTCCTAATGACTCAAATCTTGTTAATAACATTATCATAGGAATTCTTAATGCCCATAGTCTTCCCATCATAAGCACCATAGCACTAAGTGTATGTCCTGACCCTTGGAATGTACCTATAAGAATTTGAAAATATCCTACTAAAGGTAATGACATACAAATCAATTTAAGGTAATACGTCCCTGGTTCAATTATATCAGGTCTATCAGCAAAAATTCTTACTACATCATTTGAGAATATAGTAACAATAATTCCTCCAACAACCATGAATATAGTACAAATCTTAACACTTTCCCATATTGCTTTTTTGGCTCTCTTTATATTATCTGCTCCTAAATTCTGTCCTACTATAGCAGCTAATGAACTCCCGATACCCATAGCAGGCATTAGAACAAGTGAATTTATTCTATTTCCAACTGCAAAAGCTGACATTATATTCTCTCCAAAAGATATTATAAACCCATTTAACACCATAAATCCAAGTGCTGACATTGATTGCCCAAAAGATGATGGAAGTCCTACTTTAACTATTTTTAATATAATTTCTTTGTCCTTCTTAATATACTTTCTATCTAGTCTCAAAGGCCCTTTACAGAAGAAAAGAGATGCTATTGAAATACAAGCTATTATTCCTCTAGAAATTACAGTAGCCCATGCTGCTCCCTCTATTCCCATATTAAACACAAAAATAAATATTGGATCTAAAATTATATTCAAACCAACAGATATTGCTCCGAACTTCATTGGAGAAACAGTATCTCCCTCTCCTTGCTTTATTGAATTAAATACAAACATAAAGAACATGGTAGGTAGCCCCATAAATATAATCTGAATATACCCTAATGCCCTTATATAAACTTCATTACTAAGATTAAAAAACTTCAATTTTAGTATAATAGGTGCTACAAAGTATCCTACAGTTCCTAACACTATAGATATTACTGCAGAAATTATTAATAAATTCCCTATTATATTCTTAGCTTTCTCATAATTCTTTGCACCAACATACTGAGATATTAAAGATGCTCCTGCCACACTAAACCCTATACCTATTGCAATCATAAGAAAACTCAATGGCCATACAAAACTCATTGCAGCCAAATCTGTTCCCCCTAATTTACTTACCCAAAAAGTATCAATCAAATTGTAAAGTGTCTGTATTAAATTACTCAGCATCACTGGAAGTGCAATGAGAATAATTGCTTTTTTTAGATTCCCTTTTAAAATCAATTCCCTTCTACTATTCGTCCCCATATAACCCTCCATTTCAATCATTTTAATTCGATTCCCTAAATATTATACCACATTTTTATATTTTCTTCCACTTCGATAATTTTTATTATTTAATATTAATTATTGACAGCTTTAATTTTATAGATTATAATTAAGCTATAATAAATGTTCACCTATATAGATAGAACTTTGATAATTAAATATTGTTCTTAATTATCAATTAACTCCCTTTAATCCCTAATCCCCCTAATATTTAGGGGGATTTTTTATATGCCAATAACTTAACCCCTATATTTTCACGATTTACCTATATGCAAGGAAATAATTTTATTTTTTAGTAGTTGTCTGAATATTGAGTTTTTTAATTTATAATAATTGTTATTTAAAAATCTTTAGTTATATATTAAAATAAACTAAGATAGTTTTTATTTTACTTCTGATAATGGTATTGTAGATAAACTACTTCAACTATAAATTTATACAAGTCCATAACTCATTAAACCACTGAGATTTTGTACATGTATAAATTAAGTTTCCGTATAGTTTATCTATGTGTGAAAGGAGAATTTTTATGAAAAAGATATTGGATAAACTAATAACTACTCATGAACTTACAAAAGATGAGTTAGTCTATGTACTTGATAATCTTAATGATGAGTGGAGAGAGTATATTTTTAAGCATTCTAAAGAAGCAAAAGAAAGACATTACGGAAAAACTGTTTATATGAGAGGACTTATTGAAATCTCTAACTACTGTAAACAAAATTGTAATTACTGTGGAATAAGACGTGATAACAAAAACGTAGATAGATACAGATTAAATCCTGATATAATACTTCAATGCGCTGATCTTGGATACAAACTTGGTTATAGAACTTTTGTACTTCAAGGTGGAGAAGATAACTACTATACAGATGAACTGCTAGTAGAACTTATTAAGAATATAAAGGCAAAATACCCTGATAGCGCCATAACTCTATCACTAGGCGAGAGAAGTTACGATAGTTACAAAAAACTATATGAAGCAGGCGCTGATAGATACCTGTTAAGACATGAAACAGCTACTCGTGAAATTTATGACTCACTTCACCCTGGAATGAGTTATGACAATAGAAGAGAATGTTTAAAGCAACTTAAAGAAATCGGCTTCCAAACTGGTGCTGGATTCATGGTAGGACTTCCTAACCAAGACAACTCAGCCTTAGCTGATGATTTGCTTTTCTTAAAAGAGTTAAAACCTCATATGATTGGAATAGGACCTTTCATTCCTCACCCTGAAACTCCAGTTGGAGAATGTAAAGGAGGTACAGTTGAAGATACTATGGTTATGCTAGCCCTTACTAGATTACTTTTACCAGATGTCCTTCTACCTTCAACAACAGCGCTTGGAACTTTAGATTCAAAAGGAAGAGAAAAAGCACTTTCAGTAGGTGCTAATGTTGTTATGCCTAACCTATCACCTGTTAGTGTAAGAGAAAAATATGAGTTATACAAAGATAAAATCTGTACAGGCGATGAAGCCGCTCACTGCAGAAAATGTATAGAAGGAAGAATAAACTCTGTTGGCTGTGTAGTTGATATGGGGCGCGGAGATCACGCTTCTATGCAATAAGCCACAGGCTTATTACAAATGGAGAATGATGGATGGTTCTGACTCAGGTCAGAACCTACATTTTTATTGTTCTTTACTACAAAAAAATTTTACTCATTTCATCCTATGGATAAAATATTGTACTTAAACTACAATGTTTCATCAAAAATGAAACGAGTAAACCTCTCTTATCCAAGAAACAATAAGATTAAAATTTCACGCAGTGAAATATCAATCGTTGTCCGTTGTCCGTTGTCAACTGTCCACTATGATTCTTATCTATCTTCTTATCTAACAATATAATCCAATAATTTAACACATTATTCTTAATAATCCAGTCTATTACTCCCCCCCCATCAATCCACCAGTATAAAATTCCCTATTTTCCAATTTTCCATGGAATTTATATGATATCATATAAGGAGGGAGTATGAACGAAAGATAAAACTGGAGGGATTACATGATCAAAAAAATAGTAGCTGGGTTTCTAGCCTTCAGCTTTATATCAGCTGGAACTGCATTTGCTGATGTAAAACTTTCTACAAACATATTTTTGAAGAAAGGGTATAGAAGTTCTACAGTTACTTCACTTCAACAACGCCTTAAAGAACTGGGTTATTTTAAAGTTAACCCTACCGGTTACTACGGTACAATAACTCAAAATGCTGTTAAATCATTTCAAATGGATGCAGGCTTAGCAGCTGACGGTATTGTAGGGAGTAATACCGTTGCACAACTTAACAGTTTTAATGTTCAAGAGGAACCTCTTTCAGTACCTACTGAAAAAGATACTTCTAATGGAACTTACAACACTTCAACACTTGATTGGACTTGGTTTGGCACTGTAAAAAACAAATTGTCAAACGGAAGTAATATTAAAGTACTAGATATAAATTCTGGGACAACCTTTAATGCAAGAAAAACATATGGCTCAAACCATGCAGATGTGGAGACGTTAACAAAGGGAGATACAGCGACTCTGAAATCTATAATTGGCGGTTCATGGTCATGGACAAGAAGACCTGTAGTTGTTTTCTTTGACGGTTATGCTATTCCAGCTTCAATGGCTGCATATCCTCATGCTGGTAATGACGGTGCTAAAGCTACTGCATATACTAGCTGGAGAAGCGGTGGTTATGGTGGTGGACAAAATCTTGATGCAGTTAAAAACAATAATATGCATGGTCATATTGATATCCACTTCAAGGGTAGTAAAACCCACGGAAGCAATAGAGTCAATGCCGATCACCAAAACGCAGTAAAAAAAGCTGCAAATTATATTAAAAATAATTATTAAGCAGACAAGCCTATAAATGTGTAATTCATTTATGGGCTTGTTTTTATATTTTAATACTATTTAGCTCAGGTTTTTACTAATCCCTATAATTTATTGAAATATTATAGGTTAATATTTAAATAAATACCTCGATAAATATATAATACATATAATACTTAAAAATAAATAATTAATATGCTTGGAGGGGATTCAGTTGAAAAAAAATAAAAATGAGAAAAAATATAAAAATAAGAAAAACAATAAAGATAAATTTTATTATAAGATTAAAATTAGTCGCTTTCTTTTATTGATGGTTATTCTTTCTATATCTTTCTCAGCATTAATGAGCTTCTATGGTTTTACAAATATGAAAAGTATTCATGATAAGTCTGTTACTTTATATGAAGACAGAGCTAAACCACTTGTTTACCTTAGCAAACTTAGCAGCAACTACAAGTCTATTCACGCAATAGCTCTTACACAAACAAATGATATAAAAAAGTATAGTCCTAGAATTACCACTCATAATATAGAAGCTGTCAGCAACTTGGAATCATATAAGAGAACCTCATTAACTCCTGAAGAAACCGAAATTTATAATTCTTTAAAAGAAAATTATGAAAAATTCTATAACATAGTTTTCGGATTTGATATCTCACGTATAACTAATAATAAATCTAAATTAATAGATTTAAGTAATAAGATCGATTCCAACATAGATAGTCTTATAAAAATCAATGAAGATATTATGAGCCAAATAAATGAAGAAACTGAATCCATTTGGCGAACAAACTCTATGCTTTTTATAATAATATTTGCAGTTACTTTAACTATTCAAGTAATTATCTCATATTTAATTATTAAAAGCTTAAAAGTAAATACGAAAGATATGAATTCATTGTTAGGAGAATTAGCAAAGGGTAATTTCTCAATAAATATACCTCATAATTCTAGAAGTGAATTTGGTCTTATGAAAAAAGCATTGAAAGAAAGTATAGATAATATATCATCTATGATGAAAATACTTAAGGAAAAAACTGATTCTATAGATGCTCAATCTCAAAACTTATCATCTATTTCTGAAGAAATGGCATCATCATCTGAAAATGTTGCTAACGCAATAGGTAATGTTGCGGAAGGTGCTATTTCACAAGCCACGAGTTTAACTAGTGTTACAGAGTCTATAGAAGAGTTTGGCTGTGCAATAGAGAATATACACTCATCACTTAATGAAGTTAAGGAAAACTCACAAGAAATTAAAACAGAAGCTAATTCTAGTAATGAGAATATGATTACACTTAAAGAATCAATGCAAAATGTTACTAGTACATTTGATGATTTAATCACTAAAATTTCTACCTTAAATAGTAACATCAATAATATTACTGAGATAACAAGTTTGATAAATGATATTGCAGATCAAACAAATTTACTTGCGCTTAATGCAGCAATTGAGGCTGCTAGGGCTGGAGAAGCTGGAAAAGGCTTTGCTGTTGTTTCAGATGAAATACGTCATTTAGCTGAACAAGTTAAAGAATTCTCTGAGAAAATTAATTCTATAATCTCTAATATCTCAGATGACACTAAAATCATGGTATCTTCCACAGAAACCGTAAAAGTTGAGCTTACTGAACAGGATAAAGATATTGATCATACTATTGAGTCCTTCTCTTCAATAAATGGACTAATTCAAAATATAATTCCAAAGATAGTTTCAGTATCAGAATCAGCTTCAAAAATCAATAACGATAAAAATATAATTTTAATGAATGTAAGTGAAGCCTCCTCCGTATCTGAAGAAGTATCAGCATCATCTCAAGAAATTTCAGCATCTTCTGAAGAAATGACAGCTTCAACTGAAGAAGTTGCTCACTCAGCTCTTGAGTTAAACAATATGACAAAAGAAATGCTAAGTGAGATTGAAAAATTCAAACTTAAATAACTATATTTAAGGAGACGGTATAAACCGCCTCCTTTTATTTTAATAAATGTTTTAATATTATATCTTCATATAAAAAAGATTTTGCAAGATTCCTACTCTCTTCTTCATGAATTATTGTTCTTCTCTGTTTTTTTATTTCAGGAGCCAAATCTATAGCTTTCATAAATAATTCTCTCTTCATTTCTAAAGTCTCTACATAATCAAAAAATCCAGTTTTCTTTAGAACATCTCTTATCTCATTACTTCTGTTATTCTGAACTAAACTTACTAAATAAGTTGCTACTCCTACTTGTATTCCATGGAGATATGGTTTTTCAAGAATTTTATCCATAGCATGAGATATTAAATGCTCACTTCCGCTTGCTGGAGCTGAGCTTCCACTAATCTCCATAGCTATACCATTGAGTGTTAATGAATCAACTAACGTTTTCAATAATTTTTCTTCTTTAATATTATTAAAAGGAGAATTCATAAATCCATTTACACATGTTGAAGAAATCATAACTGCAAAATCATCAATCTTTCCTACACCTTGTTTCTCCTCATACTTCCAATCCCAAAGTGCGGTAATATTTGAAACAAGATCCCCTATTCCAGAATATTTGAATCTATCTGGAGAAGTTTTTATTATGTTTGTATCAACTAAAATCCCATATGGAATTTTAGCAGGCACTGTAGTTCTTCTACCATTCACAAGTAATGATGCCACAGGGCTGCAAAACCCATCATTTGATGTAGATGTAGGGATACTTATAAAGGGCTTTTTCTTCAAGAAACCCATATATTTAGCAATATCAATTACTTTTCCTCCACCTATTCCAACAAAACAATCAACATCCATAGGAAGATTAAAAGCTTTTTCTACTATATTACATACTTCCACTTCAGCTATTATACATTCTTGTAATTTTATGTTCTCTATTTCAATTAATTCTCTTATTTTTTCACCAAATAACTTTTTTATATTTTCATCCCAAAATAATATTATACTCTTAAATTTTGACTTGTTTAATTCTTTTCCTAATTTATTTATTGCCCCTTCTGAATTAAGTAATATGTTAGGTATAGAAATTCTATGAGATTTCGAAAGCATTATATCCCTTCTTTCTTCAAAATATCTAATATTTCTTTGAAGCTTTCAACTGCATAGTGCTCAATATTTTTTTCCTTATATATGTCAATTAATCTTCCCTTTGCAAATCTTTTTTCACATAATAGACTGGCTTCAAAATCAGGCATGCTATCTCCAGCATAATATAAAGTTTCATATTCCTCCTTCAATTTTTCAACTACCTTCTTCTTGTCAATTCCATATCTTTCAGAATAAAATTCATTAGTTGGATCAATATCATAATGTATTCCCCTATTTTTATAAACTGCATTATTAGAGTATATTTTTATTCCTTCAATACTCCAATGCTCTAATAAAATATCAATGTAATATGTGCTTCCAGCACTTAATATTACAAACTCTCCGCCCAACCCCTTAATGTATTTTATAAACTCCTCAAGATCGGGGTCTATCTCTAAAGAAATTATATCCTTGTAAATTTGTTCTTCGTCTGCATCAATATTTGTAAATACGTACGATAAGAACTCAATATCCAAAATCTCCTCATTTCTCCATCTGGCATATTGTCTCTCCCCCTCTTCTTTAAGATATTTTTCTATCACATGCATATAAAAATCTTTATTACTAATTGTTCCATCAAAATCAGAAATAAAAACAAATTTATTCATTACACAATTGAACCTCCCCAAATAGAGGGCTAAAAAGAAGTAATTCATACTTTTGATCCCTCAATTCAAATATATTTTCTATATATTTTATATTTTGTATACCTATTATAACCGTGAAAATATTTAAATATTAAAATCTAAGCTTATTAAAACACATACATTCAATAAACAAAAACCAATTTTACACTTTAAACATATAAAGTAATTTTATTCTAAAAAAAGTATTTCTATAATAGAAATATTTTTTCATTAATGTTATCATAATAAATGTATTGGTTTAAGAATATTAAAAATTTTATAATAACGGAGGAATATACATATATGGATATGAGATGGAGTCTTAATGAAATCTACCCATCTTTTGAAAGTGATGCTTTCAAAAATGATTTAAATCTTTTAAATGAGCAAATTAAAGAAAATATTTCTTGGGTAGAAACTAATTGCAAAAACTATGATAACACTAAAGAAAAATTAGAAGATTATCTTAAATCAGCTAATGAATTCGAACATCTTGTTCATAGACTATACAGCTTTGCTAGTTTAAATGCTAGTGTAGATGTTAAAAACGTAACTGCAAATAAAACTATGGAACAACTTTCAAATAAATTGGCTGAGCTTGCTAAAACAGAAGCATTATTTGAAAAATGGGTAGGTGGAATTGCAGATTTAGATACTCTAATCGAAAAATCTGATGTTTTAAAAGTACATTCATTTTACCTTAATGAAATAAAACGAAATGCCTCTTACCTTCTTGACGATACTCAAGAAGAAGTCCTTGCAAAGATTAAAACAACTGGTTCTACTGCTTGGTCAAAACTTCAAGGAAATTTAACATCTAATCTTTTAGTTGATATTGAAGTTGATGGTGAAATGAAACAACTGCCACTTTCTGTTGTAAGAAATATGGCATATGATAAAGATAGTGAAAAAAGAAAAGCAGCATATGAAGCTGAACTAGAATCTTATACAAAAATAGATGAGTCAGTTGCAGCTTCTCTAAATGGAATTAAAGGTGAAGTTATTACTGAAAGTAAGCTAAGAGGATATTCTTCTCCACTAGCTGTTACTCTTCAAAAATCTAGAATGAATGAAGCTACACTAAATGCAATGATGGAAGCTATGAAAGAAAGTTTACCAGCTTTCAGAAAATACTTTAAAAAGAAAGCTGAACTTCTTGGTTATAAAAATGGATTACCATTCTATGAGCTATTTGCACCAATGGGCGAAGTAAACATGACTTATACTTATGAAGAGGCTAGAGATTTCATTGTTAAGAACTTCTCTACATTCAGTAGAGCACTAGGTGATTATGCAGCACACGCATTTGATAATAATTGGATAGATGCTGAACCTAGAAAAGGTAAGCGTGGAGGAGCATTCTGTTCTAATCTTCATTATTTAAAGCAAAGCAGAATATTATCAAACTTTAATGGTAGCTTCTCTAATGTAACTACATTAGCTCACGAACTTGGACATGGATATCATGGTAAATGTCTTGTTGATGAGATTTCACTTAATAGCCATTACCCAATGCCTATAGCTGAAACAGCTTCAATTTTCTGTGAAACTATTGTTACAAATGCTGCATTAAAAACAGCTTCAAAAGAAGAGTCATTTGCTATATTAGAAAGTGATATCCAAGGTAATGCTCAAGTAATTGTTGATATCATGAGTAGATTCTTATTTGAATCAAAAGTTTTTGATGAGAGAAAAGATGGTTCTGTATCAGTTGAAAGATTAAAAGAAATCATGATAGAAGCACAAAAAGAAACATACGGCGATGGACTTGATCCTGAATACTTACATCCATACATGTGGGTATGTAAGCCGCACTATTATTCAGCAGGAAATAATTTCTACAACTTCCCATATGCATTTGGTCTTCTATTCTCTAAAGGACTATATGCAGAGTATTTAAAACGTGGAGATGAGTTTGTTAGAGAATATGATACTCTATTAGCTGCTACTGGTAAAAATAATCTTATTGATGTTGCAAAAATGATGAATATTGATATTACATCAAAAGATTTCTGGAAAAACTCATTAGATCTTATCGCTGAAGATATTGAAAAGTTTGTAAACCTATAGAAGAAAGCACGGCGCGCGCCGTGCTTTTAAAACAAATGTATAATTGATAATGTAGAATGTATAATGATGGATGTTTCTGCTTACACAGAAACTACATTTTATTGGTTATGAAACAATATGTGTTTACTCGTTTAATTAATAAATGAAACATTGTATTTCAAGTATAGTATTTTATCTCAAGATAAAATAAGTTAAAACCTATTGTCCTAAAGAACAATATAAAGTAGGTTCTGACCTTTGGTCAGAACCATCCTTCATTCTCCATTATACATTATCCATTCTCCATTTCTTTTTTAAGAGCACTGCTCCCGTCCCAACAAAAATAACTGTCAGTACTGTAAACAAAATAAATGTTATTATGTTTTTCTCTTTTGAAACAATTAGACTCATAGTAATATTACTCAAGGTATTATACCCCTCATCTTTAGTATCAATTTCAAATCTAATTTCTTTTTTATCTTTTTCAAATGAAAAAAATTCTCCATCTTTGAATTCTGTTCCGTTAAACTCTCCAAACTCCACATATAAATCTTCTGGAATGCTTATTGTATATTCTATCCTGTCTGTTGGCATAATCGATCCTATAAAATCTTCAATGAATGTACAATCATATACATTTATAAATTCCTTATTTATATTTGATGCTCTTCCCTCCCAAACTTGAAGTAATTCTTTATTATCCTCTACATACTCCATGTCAATCTTATTGTTTAACTTCTTTTCTTCAATTACTCTAAATCCAATTATATCTCTGCTTTCATACTTCATACTATCCTTATTAATTTTTTTAAAGAACTGCTCAATTTCCTCTTCTACTAATTTAATATCCCCTTTATTGAAAAGGTAATTAACTGTTTTAGTCACATCACTCTTCCCATTAAGCTCTATCTTATAATCAATACTTTTAAGTTTTATCCCTTTATCAATATTTAAATCAACAGATACCTCATTAAAGAACTTAACATCAATCATATTATACTTATCATCGTACTCTTTTATAGATATCTCCTCTTCACTATTACTACTAAGCTCATATTCTTTAGGATAAATTAAAAGATAATTAATTCTAACCTTTGTTCCAGGATTATTTGAAATATTACTTAATGAAAATCTTTCCTTTAAATTATTTTTTTCAACAAAAACGTTTCCACCTTCAGATCTCTTTACTATAAAATCATGAGTATCATTTGTAAGAGAGTTCATGTGTTCATAGGTTTCATTTCTTTTTACCATATCTATAGTATTCATGTATATTACTTCCTCTTCTGATTCACGAACCTCAAATCCTGGAAGAATGTTATTAAAATATTTTAGCAGCTCTCCACCATTCATATTATCGTGCACAGTTTTGGTAAAGACTATCTCTATCCTTCTAGTTATATCTCCTAAGTCATTATACTTAGTTATTATATTTATATTTTCAATATAATGCTCGGATTTTTCTGCTATATTAATATCTCCATTAAAGGTGAATTTTCCAAGTGGAGTTTCTACTGTTGTATCCCCTATTTCATAAAAATCAGAAGAATTCCCTTTTATTATTCCAGCATTTTCAACTGCATTAACAGCCCACTTAATAAGGTCATAATTTATATCCTCTTCATACATCTCAAAACTTTTCCTAAAAGCATCTTTGTAGTAGTTATACTCGTACTGATGATCTTTTCCTATTATACTGTGAATTTTTTCCCCATATTCTATTTTATCACTAAACTCTACTTCAAACTTCAATGTAACACCTGTCTCATTAGATATTTTAGAAAGCTTTACATTCTGGGGTTTATTGTCATTTAGTACCTTTATAAGTGATTCCTCTCCTCCCCTCACTTTCTTCATATCCTCATGTGATATTTGAGCATAAATTACTCTTTTTCCTCCACCATCTTCCTTTATTATGAGGTTTGTACTTACTTTAGCACCACAGGAAGAAAATAAAAGTACTATAAACATAAAACTAATAAAAAACTTTAACTTCCTAATCACTTTTTTTCCTCCTCATGCTCAGCAAGTAAGAATTTAATATCCTGGCTAACATTTATTCCATCCATGGTCTTAGTATTAAATATAAAATATCCTCCACCATTAATATTCTCCACCAGCATAATCTCCTTCTTGTTATCTATTTGAACTATTCTAAAGTTCTTCATTTCCCCATTATTCTCTATAAAACTTTTAATCTCATTAAGGTGTTTTTGAGCTTCTGAATTAAACATCTCACTATTCTTTAATTCACTTATGGTTCCATTTTTAAGATTAATCTTTCTATATGTTTCACCTTTAAATATTACTATATCTTGATCATAATCCCAGCACACTCTATCATCTAGTTTATTATTCTTAATAAACTCATATTCCATTTTTACCTTATCAGAATAAATTTCTTTTCCCTTTTTATTTATTAAAACCATATCTTTGGGAGCTTTTAGAATCAAAACATGCCCTTCTATACCCACAGATATATCTATAATATCGCTATAAGTAGAGTATATTTTTTTCACCTTTTTCCCATTAATTGAGTATACAGTATTATTAGTTAATATAATAAATTCTTTGTTAGTTAGTGCTCTAATTTTATCTAACTCTTTAAATTCTAGCTTAATTTCTTCTTGCTGTATTAAAGCATTGCTGCTAAATACCCTCTCTCCTCTCATTAAAAATAAAACTCCAATAGCCACTAAAGCAATCACCATAACACTTATCCATTTAATCATAGTAAACTTCTTTTTATGTTTTACTATTTCTTCATTCTTCTTAAGAAACTTTGTAATAAATATGTGTCCAATAATTGCAATTCCTGATAAAATCACAGTACTAATAAGTGCATTCAATATATTACTACCTAAATAAACTCCTCTACTTATTAGTCTTGTATCTTTTATAACAGATACCTCTTTAAATATCTCTATAAGCTTATTAATATCTCCTGTAAACTTTCCATAACTACTTGATATATATGCGATGAATACATTTATCCCTGAAATACTTATTAAAAAAATACCATACTTCAAAAACATATTCTTCTTAGATAACTTACTTAAATTCTTTATAACGCTTGAGCCTATATAGCCTATGACTAGTATTGTTATTATTATAATGTATTCACTTTTTATAGGAGATTCGTTTAGCACCTTCTTAGAAACCTCTAAGTGGTTAATATTAAACTGATTTCCAAAGGCCTCCCCTCTAAATGCCCCTCCAAATAAGAACAAAAATACATAAGCTATTATATTTGGAATAAGAACTATTAACTCCATAATATTTAGGTTGCTAAACATATTTCCTTTCATGTTTAATGTAGCAAAAAAGAATATTATAAATCCCAGTACAGTTGCTAATAATAAAGCATCCTTTAATACCCCTTTAATAGCATCACCAGTTTCTTTTACTAACTCTCGTTTAAATAAATTTCCTGTTTCTTTCTTTATAATCTTACTAAATATCAACTGTATTAATATTGATACGAGAAATACATTGAAGATATTTCCCAAGAAATTATATGCAAATTTAGATGTGAAATCTATATTTAAATATACCTTGTCACTAAAAGAAGCATTCTTAATTGAAAGAATAATAAATATACTAGAAAATATACTGGTAAAAAATGACGTAGCAACGTAATATTTTACATTCTCTCTTGTTGATTTTTTATTTCTATAAAGAGGAATATTGCAAATACCAAAAGCAATAACAGGGATCAGCAGCAGCAACATAATAGATATTTTAATATCTACCTGTCCCCCTGAAATAGATCCACTAGCATCTAAATTTCTAATGAAAAATTCAAGCCTTCCTCTATTCATGTAACTCATATTATAAACATCTAAAGAATTTATTCTAATATCGCTCTTTATATTCATCTCCTGAAACGCATCTTCTTTTCCTTCTAAGAAATCATTCACACCTACCATAAAAAAGTTTGATATACAAAAGCTAAGAATCAGAGAAATCATTATTGCGATAATAGAACTAATAATACTCTTTTTAATCACATCTCTATTTACCAATAAAGCAATATTTCTTAAAAAAGTATTTTTTTCTGCAGACTCAATAACAATAAGTTCATTTTCAACCTTTACAATATCTCTTCTTGTCTCTTCTGGTAAAGCTCCATCCCCATTTTCTTGATCAATAAATGACTCATCTTTATTTTCTTCTTTATTCTCTTCATCATTTATTGATTCATCTTTAATCTCTTTATCTTTTCCCTCAATATCTCTTTTATCAAGATTATCCCCCACAACAACACCTTCTTCCTATTTTTTCCTTATATTAATTATAACTTATTATTTTTAACATATGCAATACTTTCCCTTTAAAGCAACAACACCCTACAATATTGTAGGGTGTTGTTGCTTTATCATCTTTTCATACTTTTAACTGAATACATTTTCTCATCAGAAATTCTTAACAATTCCTCTTTACTTGTTCCATCTTCTGGATATTTAGCTCTTCCAACACTTACTCCCACTTCAATGAGCTCTCCTTCAAGTTCTATATTCATATTAACTGATTCAATAATCTTTTTAACTAATTTTAAATTTTCATCTTCACCAATATATTTTGCTAGTATTACAAATTCATCTCCACCAACTCTGTATATTCTGTCCTCAATGAGCACGTTCTTCATTCTATCAACTATATTCTTTAAGATTTTATCACCAGTTTTATGACCTAGCTTGTCATTTACAGATTTAAATCCATCCAAATCTAAATATAATACTTCAAACTCTTCAAGTTCACTTTTAAGAGCTTCAAAATCCTTATTGAACATATATCTATTATAAGCACCTGTAAGTTCATCATGATATGCTTTATACACAGAATCTTTGTTATCTTTCATATACTTGGTTATATCATTTACAAAACCCACTACTTCACTAACAATATGCCCTTCATTAGTTTTATTTTTTAATGGAATTAATATTACATCTAGAAATTTTTCATTCATAATGTATTCAAAATTTTGTTTCTCACCAAGAATATACGCTTTCATTAACTTTGTCTTGTTCTTATTTATAAAGTTAAAATCCATCTTTTCTTCCATAGGAATAAGTTCACCTTTTAATGCCACATAATTATCTTCTGATATAGTTCTTCCATCTTTATAAGTAAGATACATTTTATTATTTATAACTTTATATCTAAATATACAATCTGGAACGTTAGCTACAGCGTCTTTAAACTCCTCAATTACCTGAAGCCTCTTTTTCTCTACTTCAAGAAGGTTCTCATATTGCTCCAGCTTATTTTTCACAATTACACTAATAATTAAACTTATAATTATACTAACAAATAAAAGGATTATTATAAGCTTTATATCATAAGATTCTAAAAAATTCTTTTTTAAGATTAGACTTATATATAATTCATTATTTATTGGAATAAACACTGAACATACCTTTTTACCATTTAATGATGTTTTTATAAATTCAATCTCTTTTTCACTGCTAATATTATATGGTGAAATATTCATAGATATAAAATCCCCATGAATCATATTTCCATAGATTATAAAAGGATCATTTGATTCTCCATCATAAAATTCTTTCCAAGCCTTAGCATTGAGAATAGAAATTTCATTAATACCATCCACTCTATCTGTAAATTCCTCTAATAGATTATTTAATGCAGTTGTACCATATTGATTATACTCTTCCTCTTTTATTATCCCGTTTATTAAATATCCTTGTTCCTCATTTAAATAATAAGCAAACTTATAATACTTTTTCATCTTATTTTGCTTATAATTTGTATACGCATATGATTTAGGCCCTATCCAATATTGATCTTTACTATATCCTCTTCCTATTACAACTTCTTTTTTATCAAATAATTGAGTAAATGCATCATACCAGTATCCCCATTTTGAAGTTTTAGTACCCTCTTCCTCTTTTATTGATGATTTACCGATAATTATCTCGCCATCATTCCTACGCTGGAGAAAAGCCACCTCTGATAATCCATATTTATCTTTCAATGTTACTATTAATTCATTACTTATTTCATGAAAAGGAATATCCTTTAATTCTTCATTCATGTCTTTTAATACATAATACAATTCATGTTCTATTTCCTTTTCCTTTTGAGAAGCAACCTTATAATACTCTTCAATTGGTATTTTAAAAGAAGATGCAACAAATTTAAATTGTTCCTTTTCACTCTCTTTTAATTTTATATGCATAAATCCATATGCTACGCTAAATGTTATTATTGCAATAAAAAAACCACCTATAGCTAATTGCAAACTTTTATTTATATTTATGTTTATATTTATATTTTTACCTATACTCATAATTCCCCCAAAACAAACAAAAAAATTCTCTTACATAAAGTACATTATACTCCAAACATACCCATATATAAACAATTATTTTAATCAATAGCATATATATTTAAATATTTTTAAGTAAAATTGCACAAAATGCGTTTTTTTAACTTTTGCATTAAACTTTTTCATTAAACTCTTGTATTATTAAAAATATGCTTTTGTTTAAAAAAATTAGAATTAAAAAAATCAAACCTCATTATCACATGAAATGAGGTTTGACCTAAATATTTTACATTTTAAATTTTTTCTTTTTAGAATTTTTATTAGTTTTTTCAACTTTGTCTAAATTACATTTAAAGTTACCTTTAATAACGCTAATGTAATATTGTCTTATCTCAGCCTGCTCTTTCTTTTCTTCCTCTGTTAGCCCTTCACTTTTACTTTTATTATATAAAGCATTTATTCTTTCAATTACTTTCTTAAAGTCCATTTTACTGTAATCCATTATTTCATCTCCTCTATTGTACATTATATTATTCAACCATATTACTTGTTGTGGGTTAACCATATTATTGTACCTTATGAGAATTATTTTGTACACTGGAAAGTAATATTTTATCTAAGCTCTTTAACAAGTTCCGCTAATTTTATAAACTCAGCTCTATATCCATTCATATCAATGCCCTTACCCTGTCTAGCTCGATTTATAACCTTATCTATTGACACATTTCCTTTATATTCTGAATCCTTGAGTATTAGCCCTAACTCAACTACAGCACTTGCAAAATCAAAATCAATGCTGTTTATCCTTTTAATATTTTGATTTCCTATAGCTCTACTAACAAGTTCACTGGTATTCTTATCTGGATGTTTATATCTAATCTTAACATTTAACCATTCATCACTCTCATTATTAACATTATTTTGGTACTTTAATGGATCTACACCTGGAACTACTTCTTCAGAATCATAAGGTATTATTTCATAGAATGCAGTAACTGTGTGCCCTGCCCCCATATCTCCTGCATCTTTAGTATCATCATTAAAATCTTCATTATTTAATCTTCTATTATCATAACCTATTAATCTATACCCCTTTACTTTAGCAGGATTAAACTCAACTTGAAGCTTAACATCTTTAGCAACAGTGTATAATGTAGACCCCATCTCATTAACAAGAACCTTCTTTGCTTCCATTATTGAATCAATATATGCATAGTTTCCATTTCCCTTGTCTGCTAAAATTTCCATTTTTGAATCTTTAATATTTCCTGTTCCAAAGCCTAACACACTAAGGAATATTCCTTGATTTCTTTTCTCTTCAATAAACTTTTCAAGCTCTCTTTCACTGCTTATTCCTACATTAAAATCTCCATCTGTTGCTAATATAACTCTATTATTACCATTCTCAATAAAATTCTTTTTAGCTATCCTATATGCAAGTTCTATACCTTCTCCTCCAGCTGTTGAACCACCAGCAGATAAATTATCAAGAACTGCTATAATCTCTTCCTTATATTCTCCTGAAATAGAATTAAGAACTACTCCTGATGCTCCTGCATATACTACGATAGATACTCTGTCTTCTTCTCTTAAATTCTTTACAAGCATTTTAAAAGCACTCTTTAGCAACGGTAATTTATCTTCCTGTCCCATAGACCCTGAAACATCTATTAAAAACACTAAATTGTTTCCTTTTGTCTCATCAAACTGAATTTCTTTTGCCTGAAGCCCTATCATTGCAAGATATCGCTTAGAATTCCAAGGACATTTCCCAATCTCTCCATATATTTCTACAGGTTTATTCCCATAAGGCTCATTATAATCATATGTGAAATAATTTACCATCTCTTCTATTCTAATAGAATCTTTCGGAGGTAGCATTCCATCCATAAGAAATCTTCTCATATTGCTATACGATGCCGTATCAACGTCAATTGAAAAAGTAGATAACGGGTCTGAAGATACTCCCTTAATACCATTTTCCTCAAATATACCGTACTCCTCATTACTTCCATACTGATACGAAGAACTATCAACCACTTTACTATCATTAGTTACACACTCATTTTTAGCTTCATCTTTGTAACTATTTTTCCTATTACTCTTTTTCTCTTCTTTACTTTCAGTTGCTACTTCAGTACTTTTATCATACTTAGCATTATCAGCTGTACTAGTATTATCTTTCCTACTATTTAATGCATTATCATTTTTAGAGATACTTCCACACGAAGTAACACTAAGGGCAATTGCCACCGTAATAGCTAAAAAAATTTTCTTTTTCATTTCAAACCTCCAACTTAATTTATTCATATAACTTAAATTCAATACCCAAATATATCCATATATATTTTATACGTACTATAAAATCAAAAGTTATTTAAATCACTTAAAAGTTTACCTATTATATGGAATTTTTTAATAAATTAAGTTATACAATATATTGATATATTATAAAGGTGGTATTGGAAATGAAAAAAATTTTATGTTTATCTATTGTATTATTAATGTCATTAACTCTACTAGTTAGTTGTGGTGACAAAAGCCCAAATGACGAAGTAACCTCTGCAGTAAAAAACACACTAACATCATTAAAAAAATTTGATACTAAAAAATTACAAGAATCAACGACTGGATCTGCCGATATATTTAATGAATCTGAAGGAGATGAATTATTCTCCCCCATATTCTCTAATATGGAGTTTAAAGTTATAGAAACTAAAGTAAATGATAATAAAGCTGTAGTCACTACTGAAATTGAATCCATTGATTTCACTGAGTTTATAGGCTTTATGATGCAAGAAGCTCTTACTCTTAGTTTCTCAGGTATAGATGAGGAAACAATGCAAAAGAAACTTATAGAAAAAATAGAAAAAGCTATTAAAGATAATAAGTTCAGTACTACTAAAAGAACCGTTAAAATTAACTGCAAAAAAATTGATGGTGAATGGAAAGTTGTTGCAGATGAAACCCTAATAAAAGCATTATTTGGAGAAGCACTATCACAGTTTGGGGATGCCTTTAATATGGATTAACACATAAATCATATTAAAAAAGGACTATCCAGAATATAGTCCTTTTTTATTAAAATTAATTATTTTTTCTATATATACCCTTAACTATATCCTCAACGTTCATATCTTCAATAATAAGATCCTTTATCTCTATTCCTTTTACAATTGAACTTATAATATGTGACATTTCTGTTTTTCTTCTATCAAATGTAATATTAAGGTAGTTTCCATCTATATCACTCTTAATATCTTCTTCTCCAAGGTTAAGTAACTTTGGAATATTCATATTCTTAACCTTATTTGAGTTTTTAAGTTCAATCTTCAGTGTTTTTTCAACTCCAAACTCCTTCTTGAGTTCATTTAGCTCACCATCATAGATTTTCTTACCTTCATCAATCATTATTATTCTATGGCTTAATTCTTCAATATCACTCATATCATGTGTTGTTAATATGATAGTAGTTTTATATTCTCTATTAATCTCCTTTATAGCTTGTCTAATTCTTTCTTTTACCATAACATCAAGCCCAATAGTTGGCTCATCAAGATATAATATTTGCGGATTATGTATCAGTGATGCAGCAAGGTCTGCTCTCATTCTCTGCCCAAGAGATAATGTTCTAACTGCATTATTCTTAAACTTTGATATTTCTAGAACATCATCTAAAAAATATAATCTTTCTTTGAATGCTTTATCTTCAACTTCATATATATCCTTCAAAATATTAAAAGTCTCTCCTAAAGGCAAATCCCACCACAATTGAGTCTTCTGACCAAAAACCACTCCAATATTCTTAGCATTTTTAGTTCTATTCTCATATGGAATCATTCCATTAACAATACATTCTCCGCTAGTTGGTACAAGTATACCGCTCATCATCTTTATCGTTGTTGACTTCCCCGCACCATTAGCTCCTATGTACCCAACTATTTCCCCTTTATTTATCTTAAAATTCATATTATCTACTGCTCTTTTTATTTCAAAATCGTTCTTAAACAAACTCTTGAATGTTCCTTTAAGCCCTGTACCTTTATTATATATTTTAAAATCTCTTGTAAGATTCTTAACTTCTATCATTTTGCCCCCTCCATTATGTTAATTTCCTGCGCTCTCATAGTTTTTTACTCCAATACACCAAGTACTATAGGCTATTACAAATGTAGCTATAGCAACTCCCACAGTTCCAAAAATCCCTAAATATATACTACTTTTGTTGAGAAAATATGATGCAGGTATAAATGCTGTGAATGCAAAAGGAATTATGAATGTTATGACTCCCTGAATTGCCTTTGAATATATATTGTTAGGGTATTTTGCAAAATCAGAAAAACTATATACCATGAATAAAAGATGCATTGTTTGCTTCATCCAAAAAGCTAATGAAGCAATGAACAACTTGATAGATGTATAAATTATAGCCCCTGCAATTATCACAATAATAAGTAGTACTATTTCAATGAGTGTTAAACTCATATTTAATTTATTATAGGCAATTCCCATAATTAGGACACCTGTAACTAATTCTCCAACTGCATCCAATTGAAGTCTCTCTGCTATAACTTGAAATAATGGGTTTATTGGTCTTAATATATACCTGTCAAAATCACCTGTAACTATGGTATTTCTACTAAATACCCATAGATAATCAGTTAAAAGGTGATCAACCCCTCTTGGTAGTTGGGCAAATCCATAAATAAATAATATCTCATAAAAACTCCAACCATTAAGGTTAGGAATATTCTCAAAAACAAGATATAAAAAAGCAATACCTGACATCTGTACTGAAAAGAAGCCTAAAAAGCCCATAAAAAAATTAGTCTTTGATTGCATTAGAATCTTTAAATACTGTGAAATAAACCTTTTATATAACTTCCAATATCTCCTCATATCTTTATCCTCCCATTATGGTAACTCTCTTTATTGCTCTTTTCCATATATAGTAACTTAATAACATAAGCAATATTACCCAAATCACCTGAACACCCATCTCAATAAGTATTTGATTCCCTTTATATTTGTTCAAATATATCATAACAGGAGTATAATTTATGGATGCAAATGGAGTTAGATGCATAATTTTTCTAAACCCTAATGGAAAGAAAGCTAAAGGTATCAATTCTCCAGATAGAAATTTCATTAAGGCAGTTTTAGTAAAGTTAAGTCCCCATAGATAAACCACATAGAAGGATAACATTCCAAAACAGAAATTGAAGAAAATCATTATCATGAATGATAGTATTATGCTAATTATATATAATACCAATGTTGAGAAAGATGGTATTGTTCCTCTTGAATAGAAAGTTTGATATATCACTATTCCAACAATCATAGGTCCATTTATTAAGATTGATTCACCAAGGATATTTCCAATTGATGTGAATAACAATCTTATGAAATAGTTTATTGGCTTTATTAGATTCATAGCTAAAGCCCCTGTTCTCACATCTTCAGACACCATATACTCTACATAATTATTAGTTAATCTCATAGTTATTAAACTAATAAATATGTAAATTATCATCTCATTAAATGTAAATCCTTTAATAGTTTCTTGTCCTGAACTTTCAAATATAGCCTTCCATAAATAGAAGGTTATAATAACAGTCAGTCCACTCCCTAGCAATCCCATAAAAAAGTTAAACTTATAGGTCATTACTCTTTGAATGGTACTCTTTATAAATGGAGTATATATCTTTAGTTTTCTTTTAAAATACTTCACATTTCCTCCCCCCTCTAAATAAAGCTCGTAAAGCTCGCTTAAAAACAAATGTATAATTGAGAATGGAGAATGGAGAATGATAGATGTTTCTTGCTTACGCAGAAACTACATTCTGTTGTCCTTTAGACCAATATGTTTTTACTCATTTTATCTTTAGATAAAATATTGTATTTCAAGTACAATGTTTCATTGTAAAATGAAACAAGTGAACCCTATAGTAGAAAAATAATTAGATTAAAATTTCACAGAGTGAAATGTCAATCATTCTCCATTCTCAATTCTACATTCTCAATTATCTTTTATATTTCGCCCCTTCGTAAAAAAAGAGCATTGCAACCGTTTTCACAGCACAATACTCTTCCCATTATACAATTTTCTACTTTTAAATACAATAAATGTATTATTTTTATTATATTTTTTTCTTGTTCTTCTTTACAACTAAAAATAATAGCATCATAGTTAACTATAGGTATAATTTCTTCTTTATAAAAAGATTTAAAATTTTCATCAAAAACTGCTCCTATGCTCCTGATATATTTAGGTTCTGAAAACCATTCTTTTAAAACTTCATCTTCCATTGCTTTTAAAACATAGCTCTCTTTTTTAAGAAAATGTTGAAATCTATTGCCTATATTTTTTCAACATTATTTTAAAAAAGAGAGCTATTTAAAAAATTATTTATATAATTCTATACATTATGCCTAATTCTCTCAACAATAGAATCTTTACCTATAGAACCTTTCACAAAGTATATTATAGATAGTTGTAATAAGAACAGTATTCCTACTGTTGAAATTACAGCTACTAATGGATACTTATATATAGCATATTCTGCTTCAGTTTTAAATAATTTAAATGCATACTTTCCTACAATTGTTCCTCCACCAACAGATATTATACTACTTATAGCTGCATAGTATATCCCTTCTAACTGGATCATTCTGCTTAATCCTTTATTACTTAACCCTATTGCCTGTAGAAGACCAAACTCTTTCTTTCTTGATAATATACTTGTTACCATTGTATTAACCATATTAAGTATTCCTATAACTCCAATTACAATTACAAGTGCATATATAATGGATTTTAATCCCATAAGTTCTTTATTTATGTCTTTTTTCGCTGTTACCATACCACCAAATTCTAATGAAGGATTTCCATTACATATTATCTCTAGTTCATTACCCACACTCTCTGTATATCCATTTTTTGCATCAATCTCCATACCAATATATTTGTCATTATAATTTCTAGGCATGTTATCCGCATGAGTAATTCCTGTAATTCCTTTACTATATCCAAATACACGAGTTGGAAGTTCATCAACTATTGCTATAACCTCATATTCATTTATATATTCTTTTCCACTATTAATTTCAATTTCACTTCTTTGTATCTTATGTCCTAAAGAGTAACTATTATTTCTATTAAATAATACTATCCCATTCCCCTTCTTCATCTTTTCTTTATCTATCTTTCCTTCAATTACATACTTTTGAAGCTTATCTAATGTGGAATCACTATATCCATAAAGTTCAAATTCACTTTCTCTCTTTGTAATATCCATATCAATTTTTTTACCAGTTCTATACTTAAATAACATTACATCCTTAACACCATCTATCTTCTTTATCTTTTCAATAAATTCATCTTTGATAGGATTAACTTCAACATCAAATATATCTTGTCTATTAAGTACTATCCTATGTTCTCCAATAAATCTACCATATAAAAGACTGTCAATACTCATACTGCTAAGTATTGTTGATGCTGTGATAAAAAGAATCCCACTTAGAGAAAGAGATAATATTGTCATAACTGTTCTTTTCTTATTTCTTAAGAAATTTTCTTTAGCTAGAGTCCTAACATCAACCTTTTTGTATGATTTTCGACCTTTCTTCTTTCCTAAATTCTCTGCTCCAGTATATTTTACCGCTTCTATTGGAGATACTTTTGAAGCTATCTTTATTGGCTTTCTCATTCCTAATGCTACTGTTAAATATGCAATAAGAGCAACTAATGGAATTATAAATGGAGTTGAATGTATTTCTATATTAATATTACTCATAGTTAAAGGTATTATAATATAACTTAAAACGTATCCTGTCACTATTCCAAATGGGATACCTATTAATGCAGCTCTTCTTCCCTCATTCTTAATAATCTTGCTTATTTGTTTTCTTGTTGTTCCTACAGCACTTAAAAGTCCTAAAATATTTACTCGTTCTCTAACAGATATATAAAAAATATTATATATTACAACTGTTACAACAAGTATTACAAGTAATCCAACCATCCCTCCCCCAATTACTGCTGTTGGATCAATAGATATATCATTTATTAACATTAAATTTACTTTCACTTGCTCTTCATTTAGTTCTAATAATCTCTGTAACTTAAAGCAGCTCTCTGTTATGTTTGATGAACCAATACCCTTCATCTTCACATAAACATCAAACTCGTTTATTCCCATGTTAGATACAAAATTTTCACTTAATACAATTTCTCCAACCCTTGCTCTCTTCTTATAACTTTTCTCTCTTAATATACCTACTACCTTAAACTCTTTAGTTTCTGTACTATTCCCTAAAGAATAAGTAATCTTTATATTTTCTCCTATTTCCCCTTGTCCACCTAAATTCTCTATCACTCTACTCTCAGCTACAATCTCATCACTTTCAACTGGATACTTACCTTTATTCAAGCTCATGCCATTAAATTTTAAAACTGATTGATCCTTATAAACTAACTTAACACTCTGCTTATTCTCCTGTAGTTTCTCACTTAAAACTTCACCAATTTCATTTAATTTGCCAAATTCATCAGTTCTCTGAAATAAATCTACTTTCTCAATTTGCTCATCATTAAGATTAAATAGTATCATATGTTGTCCACCAAGAGTTCTATATCTCTCCATCTTCATTGAGTGATTTATAGAAGAAACAAATATACATATACTTGTAAATAAACAAGTACTTAATATAATTGCTAATACCACTAATCTATTTCTTCCTTTATTCTCTTTATAATACTTACTAGAAATATTTTTAACAGCATCCTTCACTTAAATCACCGCCTTCTTAATACTATTCTGAGTTATCTTTCCATCTTCAATCCTTACAGTTCTATCTGCCATCTGAGCAACACTATTATCATGAGTTATCATCACAAGTGTCTGATTATATTTCTTTATTGAATTCTTTAAAAGTGTAAGTACTTCATTTCCTGTTTGAGAATCAAGATTACCAGTAGGCTCATCTGCCAATATTATTGAAGGCTTGCTTGCTAACGCTCTTGCAATTGCCACTCTCTGTTGTTGCCCTCCAGATAAATTTGATACCAAAGTATCTTTTTTATGTTCAAGTCCAAGCATCTTTATAATCTCATTTACATACTCTTCATCAACCACTTGATTATCAAGTCCTATAGGAAGTACAATATTCTCCCAAACATTAAGTACTGGTATAAGATTGAATGATTGAAATATAAATCCAATCTCTCGTCTTCTAAATATTGCAAGTTCATCATCATCCATTGAAAATATATCCTTTCCATCTATCAAGACCTTTCCATTTGAAGGTCTATCAAGTCCTCCTAAAAGATGGAGCATGGTACTTTTTCCTGAACCTGATTTTCCAATTATTGATACAAACTCCCCTTTATTTACTTGAAGATCTATTTCATCAACAGCTTTAACTAAATTTTCTCCTTTTCCATAATACTTCTTTAATATTTTAGTTTCTAGAATTGTCATCATAAATTCCCCCTATTAATGTGTATTTTATATAATTGATATTTTTACTAATCAATGTTTCTCTCTACACTTAATATTCTAGCAAGGTTCTATTTCAGTTTTATTTCAGTTTTTATTACAGTTCTGTAATAAAAGGGAAAATACTGTTCCTACTCCTTCTTCCGATTTTACAATGACGTTGCCACCTTGTTTTTCCATAATCTTCCTAGTGAGGTATAACCCAACACCTGAACCTTCTTCTTTCAAAATTCTACTTTGGTCAACTCTGTAGAACCTTTTAAATATGTTGTTGTATTCTTCTTCTGGAATACCTATCCCCTCATCCTTTATATCTATCTTTATAAGTGATCCCATTTCATTCACCTGAACACATATACTGCTTCCTCTTTCTGAATACTTTATAGCATTTTCCAATACATTCATAAGCCCCTCTTTAGTCCATCTCTCATCATGCTCTAACTCATAGTCCTTTGAAATATCAATTTGAATATCAATATCCTTATCAACTGCTTTCATATAAACACCATTAACCGCATTTACTATGGTATTTTTTATGTTCTTCTTTTTCATGTTAAGATCCATCATTCCAATCTCTAACCTAGATAGTTTTATTAGAGAATCAACTAACCACTCCATCTGATTTATATCCTCGCAATTCTTCTCATGAAATTCAATTTTCTCCTCAAATGATAGTTCTTCTTCACTGATTAATTCGTTATACATCTTCATTGAAGCTATTGGTGTTTTTAACTGATGTGAAAGTTCTGTTAATAATTCTTTCAACTTATTCCGCTCTGTTTCTATCCCCTCAATCGTTCCAGTTATAACCCCTCTCATCCCATGTATTTTATTCTCAATAATATTAAATATCCCCTCATCATAGGATAAAATATCAATATTGTAATTCCCTTCAATTATCTCCTCAACAACATATTTAAGATGTTTAAGCTTCTTGCTAATACCACCAATACTTACACACCATATTATTCCTATAAATATAACTACAATAAAAAAAGAACCTAAATTTACCCAAATTCCATTTATAAATACACTCTTGTATATACTATCCTCAAGTAGACTTGGATTCGGAATATATCCATATTTATTCAAGGTAACCTGTCCAATTTCTCTGTAATCATTGCTCTTCTCTTCACTATAATCACCAAAAAACGCCTTAATAACATCCTTTTCTAATTCCTGATTATCTCTAACAACAGCACCTATAACCCGCTCCATGGCTTGTACACTATTCTTCCTTACCCTCTCAACAAGAATTAAATTATTTATCATAAGTGCAGCTAGGAGTATAGTCATAGCTACTCCAATCAGTATAGTTCCCCTTTTTAAAATAGGTTCCCTTAAAATATTCATTACCATCCCTCCTAATTATATCTACACTTCCTATTCCATATATACCCAATACCTCTAACAGTTTTTATGTACTGTGGATCACGAGGAGTATCTTCTATCTTCTCTCTTATTCTCTTTATATTAACAGCAAGAGCATTCTCATTAACAAACTCTCCATTAATATCCCACATCTCATGAAGTATCTGTTCTTTGGTAAGTATCTGCATTGGATTATCAAGAAAATATCCTATTATCTTAATCTCAGTTTTACTTAGAGGTATTTCACAATTACCCTTCATTAGCTTTAATTCTTTCTGATTGAATCTTAATTCTCCAGAGACTATTCCATCACTCTGTTTTTTAACCATATTTCTTCTAAACAGAGCATTTATCCTTGAAGTTAATACAGTTAAACTGAAAGGTTTAGTTATATAATCATCAGCTCCCATATCAAGACCAGTTACAATATCCACCTCACTATCACTTGCAGTAAGGAATATAATAAGCACATCGCTCTTCTTTCTTACCTCTTCACAGAAATCAAATCCACACCCATCTGGAAGATCTACATCACTTATTATTAACTGCAGCTCTTCTCCTTCAAATATTTTTCTTGCCTCACTAATATTCTCTGCCGACCTAACATCATATCCTTCTCTTTTAAGCTTGAAAGTTATTCCCCTATTTAATGACTTGTTATCCTCTATAATCAACACCTTAATACTTTCCATTTTTACACCTCTTTTCAATATTGTTCCAATATAATTTTAACACAGAATTTACCCCAGGAGTAATTCCACTGGGGTAAAATTGGGGACGGTTCATTAATCTATAAAATTAATGAACCGTCCCCTGTTTGGACTAAATATTTCTACACTTAAATAAACCAGATTCCTTAGTTATATTGAAATATCCCTCTTCTTCAATCACTGATTGAAACTTCTTTCTTAAAGTTTTAATTTCCTTTTTACTCAGTACTTCATTAATTTTAGCCGATGTAGAGAACATATAATTTAATATACTTTGAGTATCATCAACTCTAAGAGAACCTTCATATTTCTCCATATCTACTTTAGAGAATACTTCTTTAATCTGTTCTTCTGCGTTCTCAATTACGAACCCAGTTATTGTATTACCTAATGTGAGCTTCACATTCTCATTAACTTCTTTAAGTGTTTCTCGCAATTCTTTCATGTGCTTTCTTGAAAATGTACTTGTATAGAATGTTCCCTCTTTTTTTAGTACTCTTTTAATCTCCTTAAATGCCCTATTTCTATCCTCAACGAACTGAAGCATATAATTTACCATTACTATATCAAATTCCTCATCCTTGAAAGGTAAATTTTCCACATTAGCTATTCTATATTGAAAGTTCCCATCAATCCCTTTTAGGTTTTCTTTTGCCTTTTGAATCATTCCCTGAGACATATCACTTAATACTATTGTCCATTTATTAGGAATCCTATCCTTATTTTTCAACCAGAAAGTTCCGTCACCACAACCACTATCTAGAACTCTTATATTCTTATCTTTAAACTCTATTCTATCAAATATCCATTTGTGAAAACCTCGCTTATCAGTACCAAATCTATCATGAAAGTCTATCCTGCATTCAAGGCTAGATGAACTCTTAAACTGTTCCAATATCTGTTCTTGAAGATTGATTGCCTTAATTACATCAGTAAACTTTTCCCACTGTATCTCATCATGTTCCCCTTCTTCCCTCTTAAACATATCCTCTGCCGCATCTAGTGCCTTTAAAATATTATCCATCTGAGATATCTTTTGCCTAACCGCTTCCTTCTGAATATTTATTGCTCTATCTACTTTCATCTTCTGATTAACAAGCCCTTTTATTTCATCTAAAGAGAACCCTAAATATTTTAATGTAAGTATTCTTTGTATCCTTTCAAACTTTTCTCCATTGTATAACCTGTACCCTGCTTCATTATAGCTAGTTGGTTTAAGTAATCCCTTTTCATCATAATATCTTACTGTCCTTAATGATACTCCAGCCATTTGTGCGAATTGCCCCGCAGTGTATAATTGAGTTTCTTTATACATATTGTTTTTCCCCATTACATTCACCTTCCAATAATTATTAATTCTACACTAGATGTAAAATCCCTACCAAAATCATTGTAAAGGGTTACGTTACGTAATGGTCAATAAAAACAAATGGAAAATTGATAATGGAAAATGGAAAACGATGGATGTTTCTCACATACGCGAGAAACTATATTACTATTTTTCTCACTTTTCATCCCTCCTACATCTATAAAAATATATTCTAAAGAGTTTTTATTTATGATTGTCCTCTTCTATTAGGTAAAAAACAGTAAGAATAATTCTCTGCATATATTCTCTTTAACTTTTATGCTAAAATTTTAATACCGAAGACAATAATAAATATTTATAAAAACATAAAGAAGGGTGAACACTATGGGGATTATAATTAAAAAAGGAAAAAATGAAAACGAATTTCTAGCATATGATTCAGAAAACAACTTTCTAGGCAAGGGTGGTGCGTACCCATTCATAGCTTCTGATTTATATGAGAATAAAAGACATAATATCTATATCAATATTGATGTAGAAGAATCAAAAAATAAAGATGAAATTAAAGACCATATCTTTGATAAATTATTGGAGAGAGCCTACAGTATTAAAGAGGAAAATAAAGATTTAGAAACAAAAGTATATCATTGCTGCTTTTCAAATGATAAAGAAAATATTGATTATTATTCTTCTAAAGAAGGTTTTGTCCATGATGAAGGAATGCATATTCTTAGAAATACTATGACTAATCTTAATTATAAAATTGATCCAATTGATAATATTGAGATTACAGAATGGCCATTAGCTACTGAAGAAGAAATATTAAAATTCATCCATGTACATAAAACAGTATTCACTCCAGGATATAGCATTGAGGAAGTCCTTGATTTCCAAAAGAAAACTGGTTGGCATAATATTGCTGCAACATGTAATGGTGAAATAATTGGTGATATTATGGTATATGTAATAGAAGATGATAATAAGAAAATAGGTTGGGTTGAGGATCTGCTAGTATGTAAATCATGGAGAAAAAAAGGTATTGGTAAACTGCTCATTGGTAAAGCCTTAGAATATTTTAATAAAATTAAAGTTGATGAATCTAGATTAGAGGTATGGAGTGCAAATGATCGAGCTCCATCTCTATATAAAAAGTTAGGATATGAATTTTACAAAGAAACTGAGTCTTCAATAGGAAAGTTTATTTAGATATGTAATCACCCCAGGTGAATTTAACCCCTGGGGTGATTCTTTTAATTATTATTTTCTTTCTCTAGCTTCTCATTTTCTTCAATAACCTTTTCTTCTTCTTGAGATTTAATCTGTGATAATTCAAGATTATCAAAATCCACAAGATCTATACTTGAATTCTCATTCTTATAGTATTTGAATGTTATTTTATCTCCCTCTCTAGTAAGTGGTAGCTCACTACTCATATTAAGAGATGTTATGAATATCTTATCTTGGTTTTCAACTGTTACAATGTAATAGTAAGTTGTTCCTTCAATTATGGATGTTCCAATTCTATGAACTGTACCTGTTTCGGTTACCTCATCACTGCTGTTTTGAAGGGTTTGCCAATCACCACGATTTTTAAGTTTTTTAATATAATTTGATTTAGTTTTATTAAGTGATTCACCTACACCAACCACACTATAATCTCTAACGTTAACCATAGCGTAAAGTTTCACAAGTCCTTTCTTATCCTTCAATGTCATAAAGTAAGTTGCTTGACCATCTATATTTATTAATATAGGGAATGTTGCTGAATACTCCTTCTCCTGAACTTGCCCTTCAGCAGACTCCATTGCAGCGTACTCGTGAGAACCAGAAACCTTATAGAAAGTTGTTTCCTTAGTTCTTGTATTGGTAAGCATAAAACCTATTGTTGACTCATCTGCTCCTGCAGATGTCATACCTGTATAATAGAAGCATTCTCCATCATTATATACAATATTGTATCCCTTTGTAGTCTGAACAACATCCTTGTCTGAGGGGTTCCACCATCCATGAATATAACGTCCCCAATCATCAAGCTGATTCATAACAAAATCCACAGGAATAACCCTATCAACCCATGAAGGTATATTATCTAAATTATAATCATTAATCTCTCCTGTTTGAGCATCTACACTGATAACTCCTGTAACCTTAGCACCTGTGAACCCGATAGTATTCTCATACTTAGTAACTATCCAGTACGGTCTTCCTGTATCATCTAATTCAAAAGAATAATCTGTACGTCCAATATTTTTAAATCCAGCTGAATATATATGTCTTGCTAGATCATCTGAAAAATATCCATTTGGCTGATATTTAATTTTAGTTTTCTCACCATTAACTTCTTGTACCAATTTAACGTCCATTTGATTTGTTGCACTTATCATAATATATCCCGGTGTACCTTCTTTATTGCTGTTCCATTTAAAGAAACCAGAATGAAGCAGTGGTGCTACCCAGTATAGTTTATCATTTACATTTTGCTGTGTGAACTCACCTAAAGTCACCTGACTTCCTAAAGCCACTTGCTCACCCAATTTTTTATCTCCAAGATTTTTAGCTAAAGCTTGATCAATTGTTGGTAGTTGAGATAAATCTATTGGAGATATTTCAGTAGAGAATTCTTTATTTTTAATTTCACCGATAATTGCTCTCTTCTTTCCTCCACTAACTATTCCTGTTGAAGTAAATATGTTAAATATCATTAATAGGATCAATACTACTGGTAATATACCTGCTAAAAGTATCTTCTTTGTATATAACCAGATTATTGCCCCTATAGGTATTGAGAGTATTATCAAACAAATTACACTTCCAAAATAGCTAATTGAGTATACTGGAAGAACTATATAATTAGCGACTAATACCATTAACACCGCAGTTAATAACAGTATTATAGCTGTAACATGTTTATTACTCCCCTTACTCTTGGTTTTGCTTTTCATAAGAACATCCTCCTCGTATTTCTTATCCGTTAATTTAGTTCATTATATCATATAATGAGTTTTTTATCACCTCTTTTATTTAAATTATTCATTTTTTATTCTTAACTGTCATTTTAAACTATTATAATATCATATCTAGGTCTTTTTTTATGTCATTCTGATAATCCTAAGTGAAATACAATGCACCCTACCATTACACTATGTATATTCATTTAGTTAAAAAAAATCCCAACATTATCTGCAGGGATTTTTAAACTTATTTTATTTATTCTTGTTACCGTTACCATTACCTTTTCCATTACCTCTGCCTGGACCATTACCTCTACCAGGACTTACTGGTTTGCCTTGCATTACTATTCTTCTCGCTATACCTTCCATAACTCCGTCTCTTGATTTACTAACTGTAAAATGAACTTTAATTTTTTTTCTGTTACTTAATAATTGCGAAACTGTCACTTTATTTCCTTGAACATCTACTATTTCAGTTCTTCTATCGATTTCTAAAACAACTTGACTCATTTTACCTTTTCCATTACTTTGATTTTTTACTAAAATCATCAACTCTCCGTGTCTTTCATAAGCAGATGCATATCCCATTATATACATTTCTGATTTATAATCATCATCATCGTCTTCATCGTCGTCTTCATCGTCGTCATCATCGTCATCGTCATCGTCGTCATCATCGTCATCGTCTTCATCATTTTGTTCTAAAACTATTATCTTATAAGCTAATGGTTCCTCTTCCCATCTATTTGTTCTTGGTATACTGTAAATAGCTATAACCTCTGAACCTTCATTTAAATCTGATTTGCTTAATTCATACCCCTCAATATCTATTATCTCGGTATTATTATCAACCTTTAAAACAATATTATCATAGTATTGATCTTCTTCTTGAATTTCGATTATTGTTCTATTATTCTTTGTATCACTAATTTTCCCCTTTACAGCTAAAGCATTTTTAACAATAATCTTTTCAGCTGTAGCGTTTGGTATATAGTTTTTTGTTAAACTATTTCCAAAGATAGATTGAATAATAGACTTTGCTCCTAATGCAAAACTATATTTATATTCAGCTTTTTGATCAAAGATAGCTTTAACCACAGAGCCCTCTTTAATATCATCTAAATCCAGCTGCTCTCCTTGTTCATTTACAATTTCAGTATTACTATCAATATATAAATTAACATAGTTTGGTGCATTTTCAGTTAATGCTTCTCCTACAATTGATATTCTGTTTAGATAATAGGTTGAAACTTTATAAACCATACCTTCAACTATATGGTTACCTACCACTTCACCTTTCTTTAAAACAATAATTTTATATGCCACTGTTTGAGGTGGTAAACTTCTTGTTGTAGCTAAACTGTGTATTCCTATAACCTTTACACCTTTATTTAACTCTTCTATACTTAAATCATTTCCATCTAAATCTACAATTTGTGTATTTTCATTTATTTTTAATATTATACTATCATAAAAATCATCTGAATCTTTTACCTTTATATAACTCCTAGTACTATTAGTATCAATTATTTCACCTTTTACAGCTAAAGCATTTTTTACAATTATCTTCTCTGCTGTACCAATAGGAATAGAATTATTTGTTAGTTTTCTCTCAAATACAGCTTGAATTGCTAATCCTTCTTTTAAATCATCTAAATCCAACTTCTGGCCTTGTTCATTTACAATTTCAGTATCATTCTCAATATTTAAATCAACGTAGTTTGGTGCATTTTCAGTTAATGCTTCTCCTACAATTGATATTCTGTTTTTATAGTATAAAGATACTTTATAAATCATACCTTCAACTATATGCTTACTTGCTACTTCACCTTTCTCTAAAACAATAATCTTATATGCTACTGTTTTAGGTGGTAACTCTCTTGTTGCAGTTAAACTGTGTATTCCTATTACCTTTGCACCTTTACCTAGATCATATTTACTTAATTTTTTTCCTTTTAAGTCTACAATCTCTGTATTATTATTAATTTTTAATATAATATTATCATAATAATTGTCTGATTTTTTTACCTCAATAAAACTTATCTGATTATTAGTATTAGTAACTTCCCCTTTTACAGCCAAAGCATTTCTAATAATTATTTTATCTGCTGTACCGATTGGTATCTCACTCTTTGTTAACTTTTGTCCAAAAATCGCTTGAACAGCTGATCCTTCTTTTATATCATCTATATCTAACTTCTGCCCTTGTTCATCTACAATCTCCGTATTAGTATCAATATATAAGTCAACATAGTTTGGTGAGTTTTCGCTTAAGGCTTCCCCTACAATTGATATCCTCTTTTTAGTAGAATTTACAACTTTATAAACCATACCTTCAACAGCTAATTTAGTGTCATTAACCTCACTAGTTACTATTATTGAGTAAGCTTCAGCTTGAGGAGTTGAATTTATGGTTGATATTACACTATGAATACCTACTATTTCCATACCTTGCTTAAGATCATGAAGACCTATCTTATTTCCTTTTATATCTACTATTTCAGTATTATCTCCAAAAATCAATGTCATTTGAGCATAATTATTTGTTTGTTGATATCCTCCAACTAAAATAAATGAATTATCACCAAATTGATTTATTGAAAGGATATTTCCTTTAATCCCTTTTAAATTTTTAATAATAATTTTTTCAGCATCAATAGCACTCTCATCATCATCATTATCTGATTCAGTGCTAAATATAACCTCTACAACACTACCTTTCTTTATCTTTTCTAAAACTACTTCCTCTCCATCTTCATTGATAATCTTAGTATTTTTTGTTATAAACACATTTACCTTACTTCTAGTATCCTCAGTCTTAGCTTTTCCAATTATTGATAAATAAGCTTCTTTATTGAGCTCTGACTCTGTTTCATTCTCCATAGGAACAAAAACATCTACCATTCCTTCAACTATATTTTTATTTTCCGTAATCTCATCCATGACAATTATCTTAAAAGCACGTGATTGTGGTGGTATACTGTTTGTTGCATTTTTATCGTGTATACCAACAATATTCATTCCCTTTTCAATATCATAAATAGATATTTTGTCTCCATCTTTATCAATTAATTCTGTATTTTCTTCAATTATTAAAGTATACTCCCTCTTATAATCTTGTTTATTCTCTTCAATATTTGCTTCAATTGTTACATAATAATTATTGTTATTATTACTCTTTCTAATTTTTGAAACGGTTCCTTCAATTCCTGCTCCATCTTTCACAATAATTTTTTCAGCAATTGCAAATGGTAATGCGCTATTCGTGTCTTGTCCTTCATAAAACACTTCAACAACTGAACTGTTTTTTACTTTATCCTTACTGATTTTATTTCCCCTAGTATCCACTATTTCAGTTTCATCAATAATACTTAATATTAACTGATTATGTGACCCTTCTTCTGCTTCTCCAACAACAATAATATAATCTCCACTCTTTTCTGCTACATATCCATCAGTTGAGGACATTTCTTCAATCTGGTTACTAGCTACAGTTTTCTTTGTAATAGATGATTCTTTAGATTTTAATGTTTCTGCATTAACTGCTATTGCACTTGTAGCTACAAAAAAACAAGTAACTAATGCTAAAATTTTCTTTTTAAACATATCTACACCTCTTTTCAAAATTATATATATTAAAAAATAATTATTTTATACTACTTAAAAATACACATGTTAAAACTTACCATTTTGCTTACACAAATATATACGATAGAAACTATAAAAAATAAGGGGTTATTTTGTTAATTTTTTGTAAATAAGACTAAATATTATTTTTACCCCCTTAAAAATAATATTTAGTCTTATCTATTCACATAATTAAATAGAATAACTTTTCTTTTTTAAAAATATAGAATGTAATCTTTTATTAAAACATACTATATATAATGTACATTTAAAAAATAAACATAAAAGCTTTGAAAGCAAATGTTATAAAGAATATTTTATTTTTTAAATACATCTATTTTTATGTTTAGAAATACTATTATAGGAGTCATTTATGAAAATTTATAACAAAATTATTTTTTTTATTTTTACTTTAATATTTTTAATGTCCTCCATTTCATTTGAAGTTTTTGGTAAAGATCTTGATCATATAATTGATTATGATGATGTAGTTTTAGAAAAATATATATCCAATTACTATGTATTAACTTTGCCAACTGACTCTGATAGAGGAACTACTTATTCAATATATTATAAAAAACATTTAACTGATTCCCATTGGAATCTCCTACAATCCAGTGAAAATCCTTGTGAAAATTTATATGGAATTGGACTAGGTGATGAAACCATGCTATTTATAGGTGCTCCTTCAATAAATATTGAAGATTATAATATTATGGTTTCAGTTAATAAAAATAAAGATGTTTATAGTAGTAACATCAATAAATCTGATGAATATTTTTTCTATAGTCCTCAGCTTAACTCTCCAGTGAAAGACACTAATGCTACTATATTTAATTATAAAAGAATATTTGATAGTAACTATATATGGAACATTACTCTTGATTACTTAATCAAAGATACAGAAGATATTAAAATCACATTAAGTGATTCCAACATTATTCAAGATTTAAGTTTTGAAATAGATAAGGATAATGAAAATATTTTAATAATCCATCCACCTAAAGGTGATTACAAACTCAATGAGAATTACACCATGAAAATTGATATGAAATTTTCTAAAAAAGCCTATTTTCAATCTTTTAGATATGTTAATAAAAAAGATAATAACTGGTTTGAAGAATACTTAAAAAATAATGTTTCAGGTGTAACAGATATAATTTTAGATTACACAGAAGATTATAAGGTTCAAATTCTTTATACTGAAGTAACTAGAGATAAAAATGGTCTTCCATATTTCGATAGCTATTCTTATAAAGTTGATGATGAAAGTTACTTTTATCCTGCAAGTTCAATAAAATTATCTTCTTGTCTTTTATCACTAGAAAAACTCAATAACTTGAACATTGAAGGGTTAGATATGTATAGTACTATGCATTTTGATGATTTATCAGAAAGCTCAGTTAATCAAAAAGGAAATTCGGTCTATGATAATATTAAGAAAATTTTATTATATAGTGATAATTCATCTTATAATACGCTATATGAACTTTTAGGTCAAAATTATTATAACGAAGCTTTAAAAGAACACGGTTATAACAATACTAATATAATTCATAGGTTAAGTGGAAAATTTAGTAATAAAGATAATAAGTACTCAAGCAAAATAGTCTTCTTAGATAAAAAAGGCGATACATTATATGTTGAACCTAGTAAATATAATACTAATAATTTATTTAACATCCACCCTAAAGGGTTAACTGTGGGTTCAATGGAGAACAAAAATTTTTCAAGAAAAAATTATAGTTCAATAAAAGACCTTCAAGGAATGATGGCTGCAGTAATTTTCAATGACTATTTTAAAAACGAGTACAAATTTAATCTATCAAATCACGATTTAACTTTTTTAAGAAAATATCTTGAGAAAACAAATCATAAATATTTATTGTATGGAGGTGATCCTCCATCTAATAAAGAAAATATTCATATGCTAAATAAGTATGGCATGGCCTATGGCTTCATGATTGATAATGGATATTTCTATGATGAAATATCAAAAAAAGAATTTCTATTAACAGCTGTTATTTATGCAAACGAAAATGGATATCTGGATGGCAGATATGAATATAATTCTAAAAGCATTCCTTTCCTTAAAGAGATTGGAAAAGTAGTATTAGATTATAATAGTAAATAACCAAAAGTCCCCACATTTCAATCTGTGGGGACTTTTACATATCTATAAGAATTTCTCCTGTATTCTAGTCCAGAAACTATAATTCTCAAGTCTCAACATTTTTATATATTTTGGTGACATCATTGATTGAATTGACTCAACACATTTAAAATTTCTCACTTCTCCATCGATACATATGGATATATTCTTCCTATTCAATGGGAGGATATTAATAATTTTATCTGGTGGTACCAATATGCTGTTAGTTATACACCTATACGCTCCAGAGTTCAAAGGTGCCAACGGCATTAATTGAAGAACATCGAGTGATGGAAATACCAATCCTCCACCTGCTGACATATTATATGCCGTGGAACCAATTGGGGTTGATATGATTATTCCATCTCCTGAAAATCTTTCAAAACTGTTCTCATCAATTTTTATCTCAATGTGCAGCACCTTAAGATTCTCGTCCCTTATTACAACCTCATTAAAAGAATGAAACTTCTCACTAATTCCACCACATGTAACCCTAGTCTCCTGTATCCTATGCTGCTCTATTTTATAATTAGAATTCTTTAAACATTCAATGAAGTAATCTATATCTTGAGTGTTGATTTCTTGTAAAAAACCAAGATGACCAGTATGTATTCCAACATATATAGCTTCTGTATCAAAATCAAGTGTCTTTAGAGCATGAATAAATGTGCCATCTCCTCCAACACACACCACAAGATCAGGTAACTCTTTAACTATCTCAAAACCATTATTCTTAAGCTTTTCCGTTACCTCTTCACATACCTGAATAGATTTAGTTAGTTTATTGCTATAAATCCTTATCCTCCTAATATTCTTCCTCATCTATACTTCTCCTGTTTCAAATAATATTATGCAATACATATTAATATCTCCAATACCTTTATTATTAGTATAATAAGTGCTTGATAAATAAATTCAAGTAATCTTAAAAATAAAAATATCTACAGAAAATTTCTGTAGATATTTTAAACTATTTTATTTTCTTTACCTTAGCAACACCTGATACGTCTAAAGAGTCAATAGTTGCATCTCCCTTATATTTTAAGGTTGAAGTTCCACTTGCATCAACTTTAATCTTTCCATTAGTATTAATTTCAGCTGTACTACTTCCACTTACCTCTACATCAGCATTATCTACTATAAAGTTCTCTAAATCAAGATCACTAACCCCTGAAACATCGCATGATAACTCTTTTCCAGAACCCTTAAGTGAAACACTACTACAACCACTAATATCTATTTCTATATTTCCAGTACTTATCTTTCCTCTAAGCTTACTAACACCTGAAAAATCTAAATTAAGATCATGATCAAAGTCAAACCCTTCTTCTAATTCAAAATCACATACTCCGGATCCTTTAATACCATATATGTCTGGCATTTTAATAGTAGCCTTTACCTCTACATTATTATAATTGAATTTTTTATCCATATACAACTTAAGTGTATCTCCCTTAACTTCAACCTTAATATCTTCAGCTAAATTATCGTCATATGTGACCTCTACATAAAACTCATCTGATTTCTCAATTGTTACCTGAAACACATGAGATGCAGAAATCTTTTTAAAGCCCTTTAAATCAAATGTCTTTGTCTCTTTTATTCCAGACCCCTTTTTAGATTCTAACCCTACTCCATTTACAGTACATCCAGTTAAGGATATTAATAATATAAGCATTATTGATATTATTTTTTTCATAAATTCTCCTCCAACATTAATTTATTAATATTATTTCACCCATAAATATAATATCAATTATAAGTATACACCCTATATAGTTTTTGTAAAATAATTGTAAATTAAGAATATAGCGGATGATATTTAACTGTTTATATATTTTTTTACTATATTAATATAATGCGACTTGTAAATAGGCTGCTGCTCATCATAGACCTTATCCTCAAGGATATTTTTCAGTGCTTCAACCAATTGACCAAACTCTTTAAACCCAACTTTATATGTTATAAATCCACCATAACGTCCAGATTGCATTATTAAATGTGATTTTCCCTCTCCTATATAATAAAACTGTCCCCCCCACTCTAAGTCTATCTTTCCAGTTCCTACAGTCCATTGGAACTCAACTTCTTTTGAAGCTTTCTCAAGTGGTGTTTCCTCTTTATTTACCCAATTTTCTAATTTGCTATTTTTACATTTCCAACAGGGTCCACCATACATCTCTTGATCTTTAAGTACAATGGGAGACGAAAATCCTCCAGATAATATTATATGATGTTCCCCAGGCAAAGCAATTTGTCCAGCATATGGCTGTATATATATCTGTTTCTCTCCATTTTTATTAAATAAAAATACTTGAGCATAAGTAACCTTCAAGTTTCCACCCAAGATTGATTTCACAGCAGTATTTAATACGTTGTTATTTCTATCCTCTTCCTTAAAATCAACGTACATTACATCAATTACTTCTAGCCCTTGTCTTTTAGATTCTTTTAATATGCTCTTTTCCTGACGTTTATAAATTCTAGGTATCCCCTTATTATTCATTCTTCTTCTCCTTAGACAACAATACTTTTCATTGTATTATATCATAGCATATAAAATCCCCACAGAATAAATCTGTGAGGATTAACATACTGTATCAATTTTTAATAATTTCCATAAACTCTTTGGATAACTTTATCTATAAGTACCCTTCGTAATTTCCTTTCTCTTTTAACTTACTCACAAGGTGTTTAACTTCTTGATCTCTATTTTTATCCATTATGAGGATTACATCTCCATCCTCAACAACAACTAAATCTTTGACTCCAAATCCAATAATAAATTTATCTTTTGCAAATACAGAACAATTTTCAGATTGCTCTATAAATACATTCCCTCTTACACCATTTCCATTATGACTTCTTAAAAATCTACTTAAGGCACCATAGTTACCTACGTCATCCCAAGTAAACTCACATTTAACCACATATCCTTTACGCGTCTTCTGCATTATTCCAAAGTCTACGGATATGCCATCTATGAGATTATACTGTTCCTCAACTACCCTATCCTCGTTTTCTGTATCTAGATTAACATATATATCCATTAGCCTTTTATATGTCTTTCCTAAATATTTTTCCATTTCTCTTAGGAATACATCTGCTCTCCATACAAACATTCCGCTATTCCAAAGGTAATTTCCCTTCATCAGTAGATCTTTCGCTACCTCCAGGTTAGGTTTTTCTAGGAATCTTGAAATCTTATAGGTCGGTATTTCACCACTAACACGGTTACCCATTTCTATATATCCATACCCAGTTTCAGGTCTTGTTGGTTTTATACCTATGGTTACTAATCCTCGTCTTCTCTGTGCTGTTTCAACTGCGTTTTCAATAGTGTCCCTAAATTGTTGTTCACCATCAATGTGGTGATCTGAAGGAAGTACAATCATGGTTGCATCCTTATCTTTTTTTAAAAGTTTTACTGCTGAAAGACCAATGCATGTAGCGGTCGGGTTTTAGACGTTATGGGTCATTTTAGATTATTAATATTTAAGAATTGTTTTTTATGAATGGAACTTATAATAAATGTCTATCTTCTTTTCTTTTGTTTCTTTGTCTTCTGTTATTATAATCTTATTAATCAAGCTCTCTACGGTCATTCTATCAAACTCTTGAAAGCTTAATATCTTATCAACTTTATCTTTGTATGCCTCATATACAGCATTTTTATCATCATATTTTTCCTTAGTTTCTAATAGCTCATCCTTAAATTGGATTAAATTATTCTGTTTCTTCTCTATTGTACAGGCGATATTCTCAAAATTTCTTTCGCTCAAAACATTATTTATCTTATCAAGGTATACTCTTTCAAATTGGCTATCAAGCTTCTTTAGTTCTTTATCAATCTCAATTATCCTATCTCCAAAATTACTTTTCTTATTTAACATTCCTTCAATTTCATCGTAAAGTTCATTCTCATCAACATACTCTTTCACGAATGCTTTTAAATCTTGAATAATTATTTCTTTAAGATACTCTTCTTTAATGGAATGAGCTGTACACCTACCTCCACCCATTTGGCTATTTGTACATTTGTATCCTTGATATTTCTTTCTATAAGACATAGAACCTTTACACTCATTACAGCTTAATACTGTTGAGAAGATATGCTTTGGAGCTCCCTTATATCTATATCCTTTAGACCTTCTTTTCATTTCTTCTTCTACTTTCTCAAAGGTATCTTTATCAATTATTCCTTCAAATTCTCCACCATTAATCCACTCATCTTCAGGTACCTTGACAACTTTTTTAGATTTATAAGTTACTTTCCTATATTGCCCCTGTATCAATACACCTTTATATTTAGGATTAGACAGTATTGATTGAATGGTATTGTTGGTCCACAGCCCAAATTTTGATTTAGGAAAAGTATTAAATCTCATAGATGGAGGTGCTATACTCTTATTATTTAAATGAGTTGCTATTCTGCCAACTCCCCATCCTTGTAGATATAAATCATAAATCTTTTTTACCACTTCTGTTGTTTCATCATTAGCTGACACTAACTTCTTATTCTTGACCCCATTTTCAAATACATCAATTATATTGTATCCATATGGAGGCTTACTCAAGATACAGGAACCTCTTTTCATTCTTTGTTTTAAACCATCTCTAGTTCTTCGAGAACAATCCTTAATGTACATCTCATTTAAAATATTTTTGAATGGTACAATATCATTCACATCGTCTATGGTATCGACGTTATCCAATACAGATATAAATCTAACACCTTTGACTTTAAAGTAATCTTCTAAATAATATCCAGATGTGATATAGTTTCTTCCGAATCTAGATAAATCCCTGGTGAGAACCATATCAATCTTACCACTCTCAATATCTTCTTCCATTTGTTTAAAACTATCACGTTCGAAAGTCGAACCACTTACCCCTTGGTCTTCATATATTTTAATTAATTTATAATTATAATTTCTATCCTCTTTACCATTTTTGGCTAACCACTCTTCAAGACATTGAATCTGTGCTGGAATTGACTCTTGCTGCTCTCGTTTGTCAGTCGAAACCCTAGCATAGATTGCTACTTTCCATTCCTTAAGCATAGCTATCACCTACTCTCATCTTTTATGAGAGCGGTATTTATGTTGTCATTAGTCTTCTCATCTCTCTGTTCTTTCATACTTTGATTTAGTTTAACAATAACCAAAGACTTCATTAGCTTATCAATTGACTGATTACTATAATGTCTTTCTACAATGAACTTATTTTTTGCCATAAAAAGACCTCAACATATTATTTTTTTATAATTATATGCTGAGGAATATAATTTATTTATACTTTTTGTTATGTTTGGCTAGATTTAAGAATAATATTGGAATTGTACGTCCGAACAAATGTTAAATATTTGAAAGTAAGTTGATAATTCTGTATAATTTAGAATAGATACAAAAGAATTATAGTCCAAATATTTATTTTGCATCACAAGTAGCTAAGCAGCTATAGAGATTGTTATAATAGTAAGTTCAATGAAATAAATAGTGGGTTTTCAACTTGCTATATTACATACTATGAAAGTGAAAAAGGTGAAATTATGACTATATTTAAAGATTTAATTAATGAAACTAATTTTAGTGATGTTTGGGATTGTTTTATTAGACACTATAAAACTGAAACTGAAAAATCATATTTAGAATACAAAAATTTTTATAAAAAGCTAAGAGACATCGTCCCAGTAGAAAATAAAGACAATCTAGCTATTTATATAAGTGCTTTCAAAGATGATAAAGATGGTGAAGCAGTATATCAAGAAGAATATTATGAAAATGACAAAGAATTATACTTTGATGTAGGTGGTATAGATAAAGCTGGTCAAGTATATGGTATTGAAGGATGTAAATTTAGTACTTGGCTAGGTTTAAAAATTGATACAGAAACATTATCTAAGATGAGTACTCCTAATATTATAGCTCATTGTATTTGGGAAATGAGTTTTTTCGGACTTGAGCGTAAAGAAACTGAAAATGGAATTATATTAGATTAATATTTAATAATAAATAAAGATTGGAGAGCTAATATGTCTAATAATATTTTAAAAGTAATACCAAAAGACTATAAATTTATTCCTACTCTAGATGATAGACATGAAATAGAAGAATTTCTTAGAATAAATTTATTAGCTCATGAGGTTAAAATTAAAGTATTCAAAAATGTAGAATTTGTTGACCAAGGGAGTAATTTTGAAAGTATAGTATGTCCTTATTGTGGATTCGATATATCTATTGATTGGTGGCATGAAAAAATGAGTGCTGCATATGAAAATCTTTTTGAAGATTTAAATGTTATTACTCCATGTTGTAAAAATTCTTCTACTCTTAATGATTTAAAATATATTTTATCAGCTGGTTTCGCAAAATTCATGATTGAAATTTCAAATCCTAAGTTAAAGTTAAATGAAGAATTGATAGATACTATAGAACAAAAATTATGTTGTAAAATCAAAGAAGTATGGGTTCATTATTAAAGCTATCTTGATTAAAACTGGTGTGATATATTTGATATAATCAAAGAACATACCTTATCTAAAGGAGTCATGGCATGCCTGCTGAAATAAGGTACCTAAGATTAAAAAGCTTCTATAACACTAAAATACACCTTGAGTACAGGAATGATGTAAAATCAAATGGACACTTTTTTTATTAATTAATAGTATATAAATTATCTACGCCCCCAAAAACTTTCTACTTCTTTTGACATACAAATTAGCTCCTTTGAAAAGTAGGAGTAAGCATTACTTAGTACTTTACCATCATCACCTAATCTTTCTAATATAGTTACAATTACAATATTCTTAACATCATCATCTCCATCGCTATACATTTCTTCAATAAAAGATATATATTTTTTAATTAAATTTTTATCTGTATTAATTTTAAGCAACTCAAATAATGGTTCATTAATACCCTCTGAAAAGAAAACATGCCCTAACAATTCACCATATATTTCTAAATGCTCTTTAAATATTTTCTCGTCCTCTGGAAATTTAAGTACAATTTTATTTGCGAAATATTCTTTATTAATACTAACACCACCTAATTACAATTTTATTCACAGTAGAGTTAAAAACCTATTTTAAATACAACTATTACAGAAAATGAAAAACCTTTCTACTAATTATTCATGACTTTGACTCCAAGTTATTAATATCCTATTTTTTTGATAAGCTTCTCATTTTGTGAAGTTTATTACTTCAACCCTTTATATCTGCTTGCAAACCATGCATCATTTTTATATTCATTCCAATATATCTTTGCATTCTGAAATTCTACCTCTATTTCAATCATATATTCAAAGGTATCAATTAAAAAATAATATTTGTATCGATTATTTGTTCTATTTAACAGATTACAACTTAAAACTTGAGTATCATTTAATAAATCTAAATGCTCTCTTAATATTTTATCAATCACTATTATTTTAGGTTTACCTATTGGTTTTTTAGTCTTTGAATCAATTGTAACTCCATAATCTTTTTTCATGCTAACAATTCTATATTTTTCAAAATAAATTAATCCACTATCTGTTTGTTTAGGTGTGTTAAAAGGATTAAGAGCATGCTCAGGTAATATATCAAGATGACTCATCTTCCATGTCATCTTATTATCATCAAGTTCAATAGATTCAATATAACAATCATGTACGCTCATCAATTCAATAGTATTCTCTGAAAAATAATTATAATCATTCATAATGTAACCTCCAAGTATATCTTCATGCTTATAGCTTCTTCAAGATAAAACCAATCCAATCAATAAACTCTTTACTCAATTTCTCCTTATAATTAATATAAGATTTCTTTATTTCTTCTAGTTGAGTAGCTGTAGGCTGTGTAAATGATCTATTAAAAGTACTTTCCCATCTGTATAATGCACTATTACCAATAGCTGAAATAGATTCATCACTGCTCGCAGCAAATTCCATAATAAATCTTAAAGAATCCCATTTAGGACAACTGCATAACACAACTACTGCATTTCTTTTAATTATAGTTATATTAGTTTCATTGTATATTTTATAAACTAAGTTAAAGTCAAACATCCCTTTATTGTTGATAAGTATTCTTTTGCTTCATTAGATATACCAACTCTTTCATCATTCAGTGCATCTATTACTTCAGATTCACAAAGGTTAAAATCAATAATCGATAAAGATTTAAGTAATTTCTTAACCACTGGAATTTTCTCATAATTTAGATTACTCTTCAGTATATCTATCTCATTTATTGTAGCTACTTCAGCTAATCCTAATAAAGCATGTTCATTTGTACTACTATCCTGTAATCTTTCAGTATAAAATTTTATAAAATCCTTAAATCCTAATTTTCGCATATAATATCTAGCAAGTTCTCTAACAGAATAATATTTATCAACTAAAGCAAACTCTAGTTTAACTGGTGTATCAAAATAACCACGATTGAATAATTCAGTTAAAGCTATCTCTCTAACCTTATACCCTTTATCATTTAAAAATATATCTTTTAAACTATAAAGTTTTTCATCTGATAAAGTTTTAATAATTTTTTCAATGGCTTTTCCACGTATTTTAGCAATAGGTTCTTTAAGTATTATATTAATTAGATTAGCACTATCAATTAATCTTCTGTTTATTAATATCTTATAACAAAAATCCCGTGCATGATTGTCTCTACATTTTAAGCAAGTTAAAATTTCTTCTGTTAAGTTTTCAGTATCACCTAACTGATTAATTTCTTCCATAATCTTATAAGAATTACCTCTTGAATATTCAGCTGTATGCTTAAAAAGTGTGAAGTGTTCCATAATACTTACAAAGTTTTCTTTACTTATATATTCAATTAAATATTTAATTGATTTCTCTCTTATAACATCTACCCAATCATTAGTCCTTATAATAATAAAGGGTAATATCTTATTACTATCTATTTTAAACAATTCATCTAAAGCCTTTTCACGGAAATATCCATTTGGATGAAATGTTGATAATCCAATGATATTAATTTTTTCTTCTTGAGACATGTCTAAATCAAGTAATGAATTAACCGACTCTGATTCCCACTCATATGACCAGCTATATGATGTTGTTGAACGAAAAATCTTATCTAATAAGATTAATTTTTTTCTATTCAAGCTATCTATAGTATCCGATAATGAGTTTATAGCTCTTCTCTTTAAATCCTTATCTTCTAATAGCAACGCCCAATATATTGTTGATATTTTACCCAAATCTTTTTCAGCTTCATAGGCCGATATTTCAGAATCAAAATCATGATTTGGTATATACTTTCTATAATCAATTTCTTTATTTTTCTTATTAAATAATTTCTTAATCATATTCATAGCCCCCATCCCCCTTACAAAAGATTCTTTAATCCCAATCTATATCATTGAAAAAATTATTGCTCCACCTGAACCTAGTATTGCAAACTTATCTCCTAAACATGAAAAACCACATTTTATCCATCCATCTAATTCTTGAATATTAATCATATAAGTTTTATCTAAGTATTCTCTTGAAGCTGCACCTGGCTCGAAAACATTGTTAATTATTACTGATGCACGAGGCCACCATGGATAAATAACTTCAATATTCCACCCATCATCATTTACATATAAACCATCACCAGCATTTAATCCAAAAATATTAATTATTTCATTGGTTGATGGAATAGTAAATTTCAGATAATCATCAGATAGATTTTTATCAACTATTTCATAATCATAAATAATCTCTTTTGTTTCACCATTAGATGAATTATTAATACTATAAGCTGAATCTGATATAAGCACAAAATTATCATTCTTATCCCATCCCCCAGCAATAATTCCTGCACCACATATAAATATTCTCTCACCCCATGGTATTGGTGGTAATCCTGGTATCATAGCCTTTGCCTTATTAAGAAGATTTAACTCAAACTCTGTTAATATTTCTTTTTCTTTAGTCTTATTTCTCTTTTTATACCAGTCCATAAAGTCTCCTTCTTTCATAATTAATGAGCTAAATTTTTTATAACTCCCATCCTTCAGGAGCTACATAATATTTCTCATATTCTTTTAATGCTCTATCTCCCCACTTTTGATGCCATAGATGTATTTTATATACGTAAGTTTCGCCTTCTCCCATTCTCCAAAACATATCAATTGGATGAATATTTGGATAAGCTAACCACTGTGGTAAAAAATATTCACCATCATATTCATCATAAGACTCTCTTAGCTTCATCAAAAGGATACCAAGCATATTCTTTCCTGTACCATCTCCTCCATCAGCCCAATATGAATCATTTCTAGTATGTTCAATTAAAATCACATCACCTGTTGAAAGTAATATATTTCTTAATTCTTCATTACTATCAAACTTTGCTTTTAATACTTTATACATAATATCATCTTTAACTTCTTCCCAATCTTTACGTAATGGTCGTGTTCTATCTCTCCCCATTTTTGCTGCAACCATTGGTGTTTTAGCTTGATTTATTAAATCATAATGTTCTGTTCCTTGGAACTTCATTGCTTGAAAATAATGCTCACTTGTTTTCCACATATATCCGTCTAATTCAAATGGTGAAGCATAAAAATTAGAAAAGCACCCATATGGTTTATCTGTATTATAAAATTCAATTATCTTCTTCATCTCTTAAACTCCCCCTTTAACTCTCATGAATTACTTATCTCGAATTATGATAAATTACTTTTATACTAATTCATACCCTCTAACAAAGGTGACTTAAACTAAATTTCCAAAACATTTCTTAAACAATATTATACCAAACCTTCCAAATTTATTGTTGATAATTGCATAAAAATAAAAGCTACCTGTAACCAAATAACTTTCATTCCACTAACATATATTTATGTACTTCTCACACAACCACCATTCACCTCATCACCTATATCGTCTACAACGGGGTATCCTTATTAGTCAGTCAATAAGTACTACTCCATTACTCTTTTAATTCCCAAAAATATTATTTAGGTGCTTGTATATATTTAGATTACCTCTGTTTTATAACCTCATTAACAGCTTCTTCATAATCTTTATAGTAGCTATCATACTTGCTAATATTATCTTCAAAAGAATTTACTACATCTCTTAAATCATGATGAATATGATTTTCCGCCAAATGATAAGCATCGTCTAAATAATATAATCCATAATATTCATCTTCAAATGAAAACCCTGTATGTATAAGTAATCTTTCTGTACATCTAATTGCATGCTTAATATCAATTTCTTTTTGTATATATTTTTTACTAATGAGTGATAATGCAACTTTAAGAACATATTCATTATCGACAGCACCATGATATTCCCAAAGCTTATCTTCTATATCATCAATTTTGGCTTTAGACATCATAGCTACTTCAATTATCTCATATGGTGGATTATCTAACTCCTCAATAACTTTATCAAAAAACTCTATTGTTTCTTTAATAGTAAATATCCCACAGCCAATCCCAAACTTATAAACTGCACTAAGTAATTGTAATGAATTCATTCTTAATATCCTCACTTATTAAAATTATATATATTAAATCTTTAGAATTGTTTATTTTAGTTATCTTTTTTATCTACTTAAACAAAAAAAATTTAATTTTAAAACAAAGATTTTTTTCTGTACTATTTATACAAACTTTCTAAGTATTCCTCTTCTTCTAAGCTCTTCATATTCCAATTAAAATCTATACAAGTAATATTTATATTACAGTCACCATATATATCAATTTGCCATACAGAATCTGAATCTTTGCATGCGCTAAGATCTATATTGTTTAGCTCATCAATACTTTTTTTAATAACCTTGGTATCAAGTACAAGAAGACTATGTTCCTCTGCTCCGTCTGAATCAACCTCTTTGCTTATCCCAAAATTTATAACACGTTTACAGCTAAAAATAACTTTCCAGTACTTTTCTTTAACCTTTCCATATACCATAAACTCTAAAATGATATCATTAAAATTTTCTGAGACTTTCATTTTTAAATTAGCATTATCTAAATATTCACTTGTAATATTATCAACAGATATTTCTTTCATATTCCTCTCTCCCAATAAATCTTAATAGTTAGCATCCCAAGGCAAAGTTTCCCACCTACAAGTTCGAGCTATAACTAAAGCATCTGATATTCTCTTACATGTAAATTCTGTAGAAATATTTTTATATAAGTATTCAAACTTATTTGGAATTATTGCTAGATCAAATTGATATAACTCTTCAATATTATTACTATGAATTGCATCTAAAGCCTTACAATCTTGAGCTTCATCAGTAAAGTAAACCCCTGCTTCTTTAAAATAATCCCAAAACTTATTTAATGATTTCCAGATAATTTGTCCAATTTCTTTAGTAAGCTTATTTGTTCTGTAATCTTCAATTTCATCAGTATGAAATAGCAACTCTACTTTCACAACATCATAAAATTCTTGAGATAAAAAGCCTGATATTAATGGACGTATTTGTAAATCAATATCTGTATTTAGAATCTTAATTTTCTGTGTTTCAAAATCACACCATGTATAGACAAATCCATTATCTTCAACCTTCCAAGAAATATCTTTAATCCAATTATCTAATAGCTTTTTATTAATTCCAAATTCTAAAAACAAATCCCCAGCTTTAATCAGTACTTCATTAAATGTTTGTTCATTATATTTAATATAAGTTTGTATTTGCGAATATTCTGGCATAATACCACTCCTAATAAAACTAATATTATACTAAGTTAGTTAATCCTTTTTAGGATAATATCTAAATATTTGTCTAAATTCATTTACATTAATTAAATGCTTTATTATTTCTTCTATCCTTACTCTACTTATCTTATCAACTATAATCAAATCGCTACTCCAAAAATATTTACCGTTAAGACATTCACCTGTATTTACATTTTTTTCTCTCAACCAATTAATATTATCATATGTAAAGAAGGATGCCCAAAAACGTGTTCCATCCTCAAATTCCACAACTACATCGGTATTATCTTTTGTAATATCATTTTTATGCTCCTTACACTCTTCCTCTTCTATCCATACCTCATACTCATAATTACTCAAGTCTTCATTTGATTCTATTATGCTATGATTAATTTTTTCTGACCATCTATCAATCCATTCTTTTTCTTTTTTTAGGTATTCACTATCACTTAATTTATGTGCATCTTCAATATAAAATCCATCACAAGCGAAATCCTTACCTTCTTCATCTGTAACAATTACAGATGATCTTGCTTTTCCAAAGGCAAAATACGGACATCTTGTATTACCACCTTCACCTCCTTCTATACAATGTAAACCAATATCATCAGAACCGTTTATACAAAACTCTGGTATTTTTTTATCTTTCTCTTCATCACTATGAAAAAAACAATACCCTTCCATTACAATATGTTTCCAACCCATTGTTTCACCTCTATTTATGTTTTTTTGCATTGCTCTAATAGTTTTGTGCTTATAATACCTTCCAGCTATACAATGAGCTACTCATGGAAGTGAAGCTGCATAAGTTTAATACAACACTAACTGTTATCAAGAAGATATACTTCATCCCCCTAAGCCAATTCCAGTAACCCTTATTCAAACACATTGTTGTGCTAAATTCAGCTCTCACTCTAATATATTGTAAGGTTTCCAGCTTTCCATTCTTTCAACAAATACTTGATATCAAAGTCTAAATGTCTATTTATCCCTCTTAATCTTTCAATACAATCTAGTGCTGCTTTCTCATCAACATTCAGCAAGTATATGCTTGCTGTATATCTTACATAAATATGCTCATGATTAAGTAATTCATATAATTTCTCTATTCCACCTGCACTTGATTTCAATTTGAGAAATAACTTATGGGATTTCTCAAATAATTTATTAGTCTTTTTATAATTTTCAACAATGTCGATTGAATAAGTACAATAATCTATGGCTACTTCTATACATTCATCCACTAGAGATTTATTCATTATATCTTCCTCCATACTACATCTAAATCTCCATCATCAAATCCTGTTGTTATTACATTAATACTTTCTCTAATGTTTAATGATTCCTCTTTAAGGAATTCTCTTAACTTATCTATAATATAATCATTAAATATATTCCAATCCATTTGGTTTAATCTCTCATCATCTACTATTAAGTATTTACTACTGGGAACATAATCCTCATTACATGCCCAATCAAAATCCTCTTCATCATACTCTGAAGAGCCTATTGCATATATACTAAATCCATTATCACTCTCAAATAGCCCAAAATTTATTGCTAATATATCTTTGCTAATGGCTTTATCTGTGATAACTTGTCTAACCCAATACTTAAACTTACTCTCAAAGTTACCTTTCATAACTTACCTCCAAATAATATATAGTTACTATTTTCTTATCTAAATTCTACAATACATGAATAGTTAGGATACATGCTATTTAAATCATCTAAAAGTTCTTTCATTATTTTTGCATCTTTCGGAAATTTTCTCTCAATATTATCCCAACCATAGAATGTTAACTTTTCTGGCATCTCTACTAACCCTGTAATTCCATCCCAAAACGCATCCCAATTAATTCCATAAAAATCTGGAAAATCTAGTTTTTCTTTTAATAGAAAGTGTAATTCTTTAATTTCTTTAATATCTGATACACTAATATCAATAGATATTATAGTTCCATCTAAATTTTCATACGCTCTCCAAGATAAATCTTTTATATCGAAATCATTTGCTTTTCTTACAGAATCAATACTTTCTTTATCACAGGTACCAAACTTCATAAAATTCTTTTGAGCCTGTCTCAGTGAAATATCACCATTAACTCCTCCTTCATAGTCAGCATTTCCCCAGCTTATAGGGTCATCTTGCCAATAACATATAGGACAAATATCATGCATTTCACTTGCCAATGTTTTATATCCACAACACAAACATGTTTTCATAACATATTCCTTTCTTAAATTAATATAAACTAATTTTTATTAACAATTAACACATTTGATATCTCACGTAGCTCGATACTTCTTAGTGAATTTACCATGATAATACTATAAATAATTACACAGCAACAAGAAATATATTGTTAATCTACATATTCAAGCTTATAGCTTCTTCAATATAAATCCAATCCACTCAATAAACTCTTTACTCAAATTATTCTTATATTTAATATATGATTTTTTTATCTCTTCTAGTTGAGTAGCTGTCGGTTGCATAAAGGACCTATTAAAAGTCATTTCCCATCTATCTAATGCACTTATACCAATAGCTGAAATAGATTCATCACTGCTCGCAGCAAATTCCATAATAAATCTTAAAGAATCCCATTTAGGACAATTACATAACACAACTGCTGCATTTCTTTTAATTATAGTTATATTAGTTTCTTTGTATATTTTATAAACTGAGTTAAAGTCAAACATTCCTTTATTGTTGATAAGTATTCTTTTGGCTTCATTAGAAATACCAACTCTTTCATCATTCAGTGCATCTATTACTTCAGATTCACAAAGGTTAAAATCAATAATCGATAAAGATTTAAGTATTTTCTTAACCACTAATATCTTCTTATGATTCAAATTACTCTTCAGTATATCTACCTCATTTATTGTAGCTACTTCAGCTAATCCTAATAAAGCATATTCATTTGTACTACTATCCTGTAATCTTTCAGTATAAAATTTTATAAAATACTTAAATCCTAATTTCCGCATATAATATCTAGCAAGCTCTCTAACAGAATAATATTTATCAACTAAAGCAAACTCTAGCTTAACTGGTGTATCAAAATAACCACGATTGAATAATTCAGTTAAAGCTATCTCTCTAACCTTATACCCTTTATCATTTAAAAATATATCTTTTAAACTATAAAGTTTTTCATATGATAAAGTTTTAATAATTTTTTCAATGGCTTTTCCACGTATTTTAGCAATAGGTTCTTTAAGTATTATATTAATTAGATTAGCACTATCAATTACTCTCCTGTTTATTAATACAGTATAACAAAAATCCCTTGCATGATTATCTCTACATTTTAAGCTAGTTAAAATCTCTTCTGTTAAGTCTTCAGTATTAACTAATTGATTAAGTTCTTCCATAATTTTATAAGAATTACCTCTTGAATATTCAGCTGTATGCTTAAAAAGTATGAAGTGGTCCATAATGCTTACAAAGTTTTCTTTACTTATATATTCTATTAAATATTTAGTTGCTTTCTCTCTTATCACGTCTACCCAATCATTAGTCCTTATAATAATAAAGGGTAATATCTTTTTACTATCTATTTTAAATAATTCATCTAAAGCCTTTTCACGAAAATATCCATTTGGATGAAATGTTGATAATCCAATAATATTAACTTTTTCATCTTGAGATATTTCTGAATCAAGTAATGAATTAACTGACTCTGATTCCCATTCATATGACCAGCTATATGATGTTGTTGAACGAAAAATCTTATCTAATAAGATTAATTTTTTTCTATTCATGCTATCTATAGTATCAGATAATGAGTTTATAGCTCTTCTCTTTAAGTCCTTATTTTCTAATAGTAAAGACCAATATATTGTTGATATTTTACACAAATCTTTTTCCGCTTCATAGGTCGATAATTCAGCATCAAAATCATAATTAGGTATATACTTTCTATAATCAATTTCTTTATTTTTCTTATTAAATAATTTCTTAATCATATTAAAACTCCTATCATCAAAGGATTTGTCACACCTTAGTAAAAAACTTTAACTAATAATCGATGATATCAATATTTTCATCCATTACTTACATTTTATTATATTTGACTTTTAAGTTCATTTTCTTACTTTAGAATTATTATTTTGTAGTACCATTTTTCTTAATTTTGTAGTTAATATTCTCTAATTGTTTCTCATAGTCCCAATCATCAGGTTTTAATTCTTTATTAAACCATATACAACCATTATTAATCCATTTGCATCTAAATTTTTCTACATTTTCTTCTTTGCAATCTTCATATCCAAATTCAACTCCACAACAATCACAAATATTATGAGTTGGAATATTTCCTTCCCATGGAGCTTCATCTAAATCTGAATAACCACAAACATGACAAGTATATTTACCCATTTTATTTACCCCTTTTAAATCTACCAGGATGTTATTACTTCATTACTTTCAGAACCATATCCTTTAACTATAAAACCATTTTTATGAGCATGTTCATTTATAGCTATCAGAATATCTTTTCTAAATAGTGAGATAGCATTATATATTTCTCTCTGTTTGTCTTCCCTATAACAATGCTCTTCAAAAATAACGAAATTTAATCTGTCTAACTTCTTTATTATAAAAATATTGCCTTCATATTCGCCTGAACGAATATTTTGGTCAATTATAAAATCATAAATTGCATCATAAAATTCCTGGTCTGATATTTCATCTTGTAAAAAATTTGATAGTGTTTCTTTCATCTTCCCCCTCCAACTCTTTCTTTAAACTACTATATAAATAGATATTTCACTTAACCTTAAAAGCTTGTCTAGTAATACCTTATTCTTCTACATCTAATAAATAATCAAAATTTCTTCATGCAAAGCAATACTTTCCTTTAGAGATTCTGTTGTTTCTCTATCAATTAAATCTAATGTATAACTATCTGCTAATTCATCTCCACCATCAATCATTACCAAAACAGAATGTAATACACCTTGAATAACTTCATTTAGAATTTTTTCATATGCAGCTTTTTCAGTATCGGTGATGATTTTACTCTGAAGTAGTTTATATTGTTCCTCAAATTCAGACCAAATCAAATCAGTATCTGGATTCAATCCTTCTAAACTAGACTCAACCCAATAGTCTTTAATGTTTTTAAGATTTTCATATAGTAATCTTTGTTTATCCATAATTAATCCCCTCTAATATCTCTTATTTTCAGAGTATATATTTTCAGTTACTGGATAATGATAAATCTTAATATCACTATCAATAAATCCTCTTCTTTGTGCACCTAATAAAGTATGATACATATTTTCTCTACCAACTGAATTATCAGTATGTAAATATATACTTTCAGCTCTTAACCCTTTTTCACAGATATATTTAACTAAATCATATCCAGAAGGTACAATGTTACCTTGTTCATCAATTCCTAAATCATGATCAAGTGAAAGAATTTCAATTTCAAAATTTTCAAGATAAAATTTCGCTTGTTCTACTGTTCTTGCTATCTTAAACCCCTCTGGACAATTACGTAAATCATCAACATATAAGTTTATTTTTTGTTTCATAACGTTCAACTCTCCAACATCGTTTTTCTTATTAAATAACTTCCTTCATGGTTGAATTCAAATACACATTTAAAATCTTCGCTACATATCCATGTATCAAAACTTACCGCTAATACATCATCAATATTTTGTAAAATATTTTTAATTTCAGCTCTTACTACAGGTAATTCAGCATTATCCCATATAATCAAAACTTCCTGAATTTCATTATTTCTCATTTCCCTTAAAGCATTATCATATGTAGTCTCATTAAACTTCTCTAAAAGTAAATCATCTAATTTCCCCTTAATATTTCTGTTTGTAAACTCTAATAAGATTCTTCCTTCAATTTTTTGTATACACTCATCAAACAATACACCATAATTTTTCTTTTTCTTAAGCTTTAAACGCATTGTCTTATGAATCCTATTTAAATAAAGCTCTTCTCTACTTTCAAAGCTCGGTACAACTGTATATAAATAATTTCTAAAATCATTTATATAGGCATTTTCACCCATTATATGTACTTCCTTTTTAAGTACAAAGCTTAATAAACTTATAAACGTAATTATTTCATTAATATGTCTTTCATCATTAATATCTGTAGGATCAAAATCTAATTCAATATAAGATTCATCCCAAAAAAAGCAATGGATTTCAAAATTTAAAATTAATATCTTTAGACATATATTAGTTGTTTCACTTAAAATAAAAATGTCATCAATGCTTTTATCAAATAAAGATAATTCTTCATCATCAATAACAATAGAGCTAATATATGTATTTCCAACAAACTCTATAAACTTTCTCCATACTTCAATAGTAGTATTATCAATAATAATGTCTCTATAACTTCCATCAATATATAAAACTTCTGATTTGAACTTTTTATAATCTATATTCATGAATTCCCTCTCTCAAACAACTATTAATTACCGTTAACTCCAGGTCAATACCTATAACTATTAAGTAATCAAATTAAATAATATATGTATTTCTATTTATCTATCTTCATAATAATACCATTAGTATCTAACCCTACTACCTTTATAACCTCTGTCTCTCCTATCCTTCTTGAACCTTCCATAAAGTAACCTTTCGTTCCAATTTTAATTCTATGCTTATGAATTTCTTCTCTCATTTTTGGAAATGCAATCCACATTCTTGCTGTACCACTAAGATTAACTGGCTCATTTTCATCCTTTATTACATTACCCTTCTCATCTTCAAACTCAGGATGAATCATATAAATACCAGTCTTAGATATGTCATCACCGTCATATGCAAAATCACATCTATATCCTTGAAATGTTTGTTTTCTTCCACCTTCTTCAACTTTATAAAGCCTATATTTCACAATAAAGTCTTCTGAATGTTTATGTTTAATTTCATATGGTATCCACATATAATTCCTCCTCAATTTAAAATATAATCAATGAAGATGCTTTGAACCACTTAAATAATACACTTCCTTCACCTAATACAAATGCTTTCAATATACTAAAAATCAAATTTTGAAACACACCTCTTAAACAATATTATACCAAACCTTCCAATGATTTGTTGATAATGCATAAAAATAAAAGCTACCTATAACCAGATAACTTTCATTTCATTAACATATATTTATGTACTCCTCACACAACCACCATTTACCTCATGACCTATATCGTCTACAACGGGGTCTCCTTGTTCGCAGGCTCAACAAAAATATTATCTTTATTCAATTCGGGAATCTCTTCACAGATTTTACCGTAGTAATCCTTATTAGTTACCATGTATATATTCTCAAGAGCTACAACTTTCTTTATTCTGTCGATTGTGTTTCTCAAAAAACTTTTATTATTTATAATATCTAGAAATTGTTTGGGATTATCCTCACGTGATAATGGGTATAATCTTGTTCCTTTTCCACCTGCTAATATAAGTGCATATAACAACTATGTCACTCCGAATTCTTGATTCAATTTATAATATGTTTATTTATGTGATTAGTGAAAACTTTAATAGGTTAAATTTAAAATTAATATTATTCAATTACTTTTTGTATAATTATATTTTCATCACCATAAGAATCTTGAAGAGATATCATTCCAAACAAAGCTGATTTAATTAATATTGCAGCTTCATTACTACCCTGTCCTTTTTTCATATTAGGTAATATGCATCTAACATAGTTCTTTTCCATTTCAAATTCCACTTTATCATCAGTGAAATTTCTTAATGAACCAACCATGTTTTGTGATAGTATAGAAATAGCTGCATTAAAAATATCTTTTCCAGCTTCATCATACTTAGATTCTCCAGATACAGTAATTCCATATATGATTCCATCTTTATTTTCAGAAACAATAACATTTATCCTCTTTACATTATTAAGGTCTCTTTTTTCTACTATTGGAATCTGCTTAAATATTCCTTCTGAAGCTATTAAGTTTTTTTCTACGTCTTTAGTTCCTCCTGAAAAAATACCTTTAATTATTTCAGTAATTTTTCTTGATTGCGTTTTCATATAAATCTTCCTTTTCAATTTTATTCCTGATATTTAAATGGAAAATCTTCAATTAACTTATTAAATTTCTTTTCCCATTGGAAAAAATCCTCTACGGGTAGTCTTCCCCAAAATTGTAATCCTGATATTTCAACTGATACTGTTATAAAATATTCATCATAAGACTCTCTTAGTTTCATCAAAAGAATACCAAGCATATTCTTTCCTGTACCATCTACTCCATCAGCCCAATATAAATCATTTCTAGTATGTTCAATTAAAAGAGCATCACCTGTTGAAAGCAATATGTTTCTTAACTCTTCATCACTATCAAACTTTGCTTTTAATGCTTTATACATAATATCATCTTTTACGTCTTCCCAATCTTTACGTAATGGTCGTGTTCTATCTCTACCCATTTTCGCTGCAATCATTGGTGTTTTCGCTTGGTTTATTAAATCATAATGTTCTGTTCCTTCAAATTTCATCGCTTGAAAATAGTGCTCACTAGTTTTCCATATGTGTCCGTCTAATTCAAAGGTGGAAGCATAAAATCTTCTATTATCTTTAACCTTTAAATATTTTTTACTATTATCCGAAAATACTATTAAATAAAAGCGCTACCATACAAATTCAAATATGAATTATAATTTACAACTCATATAGATACTTAAATGTATAGGTTTACTCTATAAACCTATCTAAATTATCTAATTACTTATTACCATATTAGTGCTTAAAATACCAAACTTCAAGTATAATAACAATATTTTCTTTATAAGATATAAGTAATAAAGACTAACTCCTAATGTAACAAATATAACCTTCCTTTTTCTGCAACTATTCTTATATTCCTATTTTCATAAAAAATAAAAGCTACCTCTATACAGATAACTTTCATTTCTTTGACATATATATTTATGTACTTTCTCACAACCAACATTCACCCTATTACCTAATTAAGAAAAATATAGTATTTCTCCATCAGGAACATTATGATATTTTATTTTGAATACGCTTCTATTTTCCTTATCTCTCAATTCTATTGTTCCATCTTCATTTAATAATAAATCATCTTCATAAATAATCAATCTTCTTGTCTTATTTGGCTCAATATCTCCTTCAAGTATTTTCTCATTATTAGACATATCAACTAATTTCCACCCAACAATAGATATTCTTGTTAAAGATATGTTATCAATTTCTACCCACCCAATTCCTCTACTTGATCTTGCAGGGTTTAAATAAGCTGCTATAATCCTTATATCATTTTCATTATTTATAATTTCATAATACTTTCTTACATTAGATAAATCTGATGGTCCCTTATATTTTGGGAAAAATGACCTTATTCTCATTCCTGTATTATTTTCCATAGATTTAGGCGTTTCTGGGTAAATAACTAAATCATAAACTTGGTTATTAATTTCTACTTCTTTATTTGTTCCATTAAGTAATCCATTCATTTTTTCTAATATTAGTAGTGTTCCCATTACAATTTGACATTCTGGGCTTATTCCTACAAAAAAACCACCTTTGTCTTTGAATAGCCTCCTCACTCTTCTTCCATAAATATCCTTCGGAGTCCAGGTCATTTGAATTGTTGCAACATAAGGATTTTCACGTCCTTCTTTACCTAAAATATCATAATTGTAACCAGTAAAATCTACTCTCTTTCCTTTTTCATCTAAATAAAATTTAATCCAACTATGATACCCTCCAATTCCTCTATTATCTTTTGATTTTCCTTCACCTACAAAAACATGTTCAAATCCTGAGCAATTTGGTTGCGGTTTTCCTTTATAATAATTTGTATATATTTCAAACCATATTTTTTCTATATATTTTTTAAAATCATCTTTCTCTAACTTCGAATTTATTGGCCTATCAATAAATTTAAGTACTTTTTCAATAACTTCTTTTTTTAAATTTTCATTTATAAATTCAAGTCCCCTTTCTACTACTCTTGTTTCTACTATACTGTCTAAAAAGTTTTTTCTTTCAATATCTTCTTCTGAATTATTTCCTATTAGATCTTCTTGTTCTCTAGGATAAACAAGATAATTATTTAATAATTCTATACAGCTTTTATACGTCTTTCCTTCCAATTTAGTTTCCTTTACACTATAAAACAAAGGATTAGGCGCTCTATCTTTATTTCTTCCTGCTGCTTCATATTGTTCATCTATCAATATATCTGCATTTTTATTTACCCATCCTCTATTACTATCTGGAGCACTAGCACTTAATCCATTATTTGCTTGGTCTAGATTCCATAGTTCTTCATAAAATTCTTTAAATTTATCCATGATAATAAACATCTCCTTATAAATCGCCTTTTCTTTATTTAAATTTAACCCTATTGCTAAGGATGTAAATTTTTCTTTTTAATCACCACTTTAAAAAACACATTGCTTTTCATAACCGAAATTACCAATATCTATCCATTTAATATCTATAATATATCAAACTCTATAGCAAGTTTATCTATAACATATTCACATAAAATATTTTGTACTAAACATACTATTTCTATTCCAACAATAGAAGGTCTAATTTATCTCTTCCTTTCTTTACATAAAAATACCTATTTCAAATCCAATCATCGAATTTTGTAAATTTTATTTTTGAGATATAGCAAATATTTTAATATTATTATGCGCAAACTATCTTACAATAAAAAATATTTGTTTTCTAAGGAGGTTTTTTTATGAGTGTAATAGTTGGAGAAATCCTAACATTTTCACATGGTGATGGAGAAATAGAACTACGAGTGTATGGTGATGAGTTTTTAGCTAGATATGAGTCGCTAGATGGTTATACTGCAGTTCGAGATAATGATTTAAATATATTTTGTTATGCAAGCTTACATGACGGCAAGTTAGTATCTACAGGAAAAGATATAACTGGCCCTATCCCTAATGGAATAACTCGTCATCTTAAGGAAAATCAATCAGAGAGAAAAAGAAAATTTAATGATCGACATAGAGAAATATATCCTCCCAGTACAGATACTATAGGAAATTTTGCATTTGGTCCTAATAATGGTTTACTGGACGGGAAAAGAATTAGTGAAGGTGATGTGATTGGATTAACTGTCTTAGTAGAATTTGCCGATGTTTCTACTTCTGTTACTGCAAAAGATGTAACTGAAATGTTAAATGACTTGAATTATAATAAAAACGGAAATCATTGCTCGGTATATGAATATTTCCATACAATGTCCAGCGGAAAGTTGAGGTATATTAATCATGTGATAGGACCTATTAAACTTTCACAAAAACTTGAATATTATAAAAATCATCTCTTAATAAAAGAAGCTATGGATATTGTTGTAAATGACTTAGGCATTGATTTGTCCAAATACGATTCTCAAAATAGAGGTATTATTGATGCACTAAACTTTCTTTATGCTGGTAGAACAGTTTATGAAGAAAATCTATGGCCACACAATTCCATTATTAATCTAGAATATAATGGAATTAAAACACATTTTTATATGTTAGCTAGTTGTGGTCGTGATACTAGCGATTTAAGTATAGGAACTTTTTGCCACGAAACAGGTCACCTACTTCTTCGTTTAGTTGATAATTATGACTATGGTTATCGTGATGGTGATGAAATAGAAAGTCAAGGAATAGGCGTGTACTGCCTAATGGGATCAGGAAATCACTTAAATAGAGGTCGAACCCCCTCACCTATTTGTGCTTTCTCAAGGAATCTAATTAACTGGTGCGATAATGAAATTATTCTTCATAAAAATTCTTACGTTGCAAAACATAGCGATTACAACACAATTATGAAATATCCTACCGATAACTCTAAAGAATATTTTGTCATTGAAAATCGAAATGCTTTAGATTTGGACAGCAGCTTACCTTCCAGCGGTCTTGCAATTTATCACTGTGATACACAAGGATCTAATGAGTATCAAGATGGTACTAAGGATCGTCATTTCCAGTGTGCAATTTTACAGGCAGATGGAAAATTAGATTTAGAAAATAATCGAAATAGAGGAGATAGTACTGACTTGTACGATGAAGTTACAGGAATAGCACTTTCATATAGTACAACACCATCGAGTAGGCTATGGGACGAAAGTGATTCTGGATTAATTGTTTCAGATATTCATAAACTAGGTTCAAATATAAGCTTTAATATCATATAATAATTTCAGTAACATACCACTCTTTAATGAAGAAGATTTCGATAATTCCAATTAATTCCAAATAAAACAGACTCAATACTCAGAATTTAGTGTTGAGTCTGTTTTATAGTTACAATATATTGTTTTCAAAATTTCTATACATCTACTTTTTCTAATATCAATAAATCATCACCAAGTTTTATATCTAACTTTTCTAGAAGCTCTACCTGAGATTGGTATGCAAATGGAAGTTCTAGAATTGCAACTTTATAACCCTCTTCTATCTTTTTCTCAATCTTATCCTCAAACCATGACACGTAAATACTAGCTCTTGAATTTAAATCCATGGTTCTTCCTTGAATATTTTTTATTTCTTGAATATCCTTCAACTCATCGAATTCACAGATGGTATATCTGAAAAATTTATTTTTCACCTCATCTGCAATGTCCTTATGTGCTATGGCAATAACCTCATATTTAGAATTCATTCTGACAACAGCTCCTCTCTTTATCTAATATTAAGATATATTTAAAAAAGAGTCAATTAATTTTCTGAATATTCATATCTTTACCCATGTTGGGTTATTCATCTATATATAATATTTGTTTTATAATTTTAATTTTCATTTCTATGGTATTCTCCCTATAAGGCTTGTTTTATATACTTCTTCTAATTTTAAACTCTTAATATGATTATATCCAATAAAACAACCACAAATCTGCTTATTACAATATGTTGTAGTACTGATATCATCCAAGTCATCTTTATATAAATTACCCAACTTTCTTTTATCTTGCCAGCAAGAATTAAGGTTACCATTCCATTCAACTAAATAAACATTTTCTCCTGCTCTGCACTCTAAGTTCTTTGATTTATAATTTTCTAAGTTAATTTCAAATAAGCTATCAAATTTCTTTAAAAATTCTATATCTTTATCATTATAATAATTGTTTTTATCTTTAAAAGCATTTATCCAGTAGTATGGTTTTTTATTACCTAAATCACTTAATAACTTACCCATTTCTTCTATTTTTATAAAATTTTCTTTAGTTCCAACTGTACCAACTGTAAATGGAATATTATAATTAACTAACTCTTTAACCCTGCTGAAAAAAGATAATGCATCTACCTCTTTTGGATGATATGTAGTCCATAAAATTAATTTTTCCCTATTACAGTTCTTTAACCAATTTAAACTACCACTTAGATTGGTTTGAACCACAATTTCTTTAACATTTTTCAAACTACTTAGATATATTAATCCTTCTTTATAATATTCATGTATTAAAATTTCTCCTTTAGGTGCAAAGAAAATTTTAAATTCCTTAGAACTAGCTCCTATGAATTGAATAAATTTATTAAAATACTCTTTATCCCTTTTGATTGATTTTTCATTTGCAATTACTTTTGCAAATGGGCAATATGAACATTTATAATTACAATTTCTCATGAAGTTTCTATAATAAAGTGTATACGCCATAAACACTCCTCAAATTATTCAGTAAAATCAATTACCTTAGTATTTACATCCTCTGATATAAACAGATTACCAATAATATCTGAATACATAAGCCCCTTATCGGTTGGATATATTCTGTCATTTTCATTAATAAGAAACTTTTCAGATATTAAACTGTTTAATTCTTTGAATTCATCCAAGGGTGATTTTTTATATTTATTTTCATAGTCCTTAATATTTAACCCTGTTATTTTCAATATTGATTTTAATATATATCTTCTCTTTTGTTCATCTTCATTTAATATATAGCCATATTTAGCATATTCAAAATTATCTTCTTGAATATAATCATTTATAATTGCATTAATATTCTTTTGCATAACTGCATATGGTCTGGAATAATGAATATTATCTACATATCCCCTAGCACCACAGCCTACACCTACCATATTATTTTCTTGACAGCTATATTCAGGAAATAGCTCTCTCTTCTTATCCCCTCTAATGAAATTTCTCATAGATGTTTGAATATACCCTTTATCTCGTAACAGGTCTAAAGCAAATTTATACATTTTAATCATCAGATCTTCATCTCTTTGAAAACTTGAAAATAATCCAGTTTTTTCTCTAATATACATAGGATATATGAATATCTCTTCTGGATTATATGTTAAAGCTTCCCTTAATGATTTTTCCCATGTATCCATGGTCTGTTCTTTCAACCCATAAATCAAATCAATATTTCTTATAGGTATATTATTACTGAACATGAGCTGTAGTGCTCTATCTATCTCTTCTACTGGTTCAAGTCTGAAAATTCCTTTTAATTCATTTTCATGAAAGCTTTGAACTCCTATACTGATTCTATCAACCTTATACTCCTTTAAAAGTTCAAGCATACTTTTTGTTAAAGTCCTTGGTGATGATTCCATAGATAAGAAAGTCTTATTAAAATCGATTTTTAAATTTTTAATAATTGCTTCCAAGAGTCTTCTTAAATCCGATTCATTTAAAAGTGTTGGAGTACCCCCTCCAAATATTACACTTGAGAAAATCTGATTACTATTTTCTATTTCTAAAATACGCCCTAATGCTTCAATTTCTTCTATAAGCTTATTTACATATCTCTTAAGCTTCTCATCATCGTATGAAACACTAGATAATAAATTACAATACCCACACTTATTCATGCAAAAAGGAATATGAATATATAATGTCAGGTTGTTTTTTTCACTCTTCCCCCATAATTCCTTCAGAGACATAGGTTTCTGAAACTCCCTATAGGCTTTTTTATGGGGATATGCATATATATAATTATCATATGGATTCTGTAATAAATCCTTTATTTGTTCATTCATTAAGTAATTACTTCCTTTCTATTAAAGGCACAATCAGATAAATATGTTACAAGAAAAAGTGCCTATATGGTACATTCCAAACCACATCATGTGATACAATATGCCCCTCATACCCATCTTCTCCATAACATGTTCCATGATCTGATACTGCAATACAAAAAGTTCTGTTTCTCTCTCTCATTTTATTAAACAAAGGTTCTAAACACTTATCTACATATCTTAAAGCGGCTTTTTGGCTTTCTACACAATCTAACTTAGATGCAATAGAATTTTTTCTCTTGCCATTCGTTTTTTCTTCCATACCTTTATATTTTTCAAGATAGTAATAATTAGGTCCATGTATTGCTGATATATTAATGAACATAAAAACTCTTTGGTCTCTATCAATTTTATCAAGTAACTTTATTGCCCACTTTACTTGTTCTTCTGCTGACTTAGGATTTGTAACTCCAAATTTTGGATTCCAATAACTTTCTTGAAACATACTTGGGAAAACGTTATAAACCCCTTCCATCTTACTGAAAAATACTACTCCTCCAATACATATTGTCTTATATCCTTCCTTTTCAAGCCCCTCAATAATATTACTTCCTTCATATAAGAATGTATTACTTCCTTTTATAGACTTTAATCCAGTCTTCTTCGTTAAAAATAACCAATCTCGTTTATGTAGTGGTTCATATTCTACTGGAGTAGGTAAAAAACCAATAAAAAAACTATGATGAGAAGAGTAGGTATAATTTCCTGGGGAATGTCTTTTCTCCCAACCGCCACTTCCACATAGATTTGGTAAATTTCCTGCTTCATATTCTTCCTTTGCCACATCATATCTGAGGGTATCTAATGATAGGAAAAGAATATCATTATTTCCTACCACTTCATTCATATTAACATTTAAACTTTCTATCATCTATTCATTCCACCTTGTAATTGTTCAATAGCCTTTTCAATTTCTAGATAATGAACATTCTCCTTTGTTCCCAATAAGTTATGTAGCAAATCACCAAAAGGATTTACATCAATAATATACGGTTTATAACTCTGTGTTGTCACCACATCAATTCCAGCATATAAAGACCTATTAAATATTTTCATCACATCTTCTGATGCTTTTTTTATTCTTTCTATGTTATCATCAGAGATAAAATCTTTACTTTCCAGCCGCTTATTTTTAAGATGCAGATTAGTAATAGGCCCCTTACTTAGTCTTGATATAAGATATCTTGATTCTTTATTGATTACAAAAGATCTTGTGTCAAAGAAACGACCTTCATGTGTTGATTTTGGAATCCATTTTTCAATATGTGCTCCGTTGAATAATACCCAATCAATCATATCCTTAATCTTTTTTTTATCTTCAACGCAGTGTACCCTATAATTACTAAAAAATCTTTTTTTCCCTTTAAGTTCTTCAACATTCATTGAAGTATATACCTTTTCTTGTAATGTCCTTGGATTATAGGAATATGCCAAAACTCCCGTACTTCCTGATCCATATCTTAACTTAATAAAACATTTCATATACCTATCTCCATAGATTTCTTTAAACGTATCATAATCCCTAGGTGATTCTAGCCTTTCAGGTAATGAAAAATCATAGTTATTATTCTGTTCCTTCAGCAGCTTATACGACTGCTCTTTATCCATCATTATTAGCGTTTCCTTAAGGTCATTCATAAAGTAAACATCTTTATTAAAATAACTATTTTTTAATTTCTCTATATCTTCTATAACTGAACTGAACCCTCTATACCATTGTTTAGGAGCTATAATTGGGAAATCTGAAAAATCAAGTTTATTTATTTCCTTATCACATATTACTCCTTCTGATACTCCTCTTTTCAGAAATCCTCTGTATATTTCCATATTCTTTTCTGGTGGTTCAAGTTTGATTATAGTATTACTTTCAATATATTTTTCTAAGATGGATGTATCCTTCAATACATCCATCCAGTCAATAACTTTATATTCATTAATTTCTAACATATTCAAGCAATCTATAAAGCAGCTCATTCTTCTACCTGTTAAATCGCCTATTAATAAAAATTTATTTTTCATATATCTTACTCCGTTATATAAGGATATCTCCAGTCATCGTCCTCATCAAGATAGACCTCTTCTCTACTTATTAATAACTCTGTCTCAATTTTTTCAAATACTTTTACCAATTCATTTACTACCTCATCTGACATGTAGTTATAAGTTAAATCTAACTTTTCAAGATGTTTTATCTTATGAATATTTTCTAAAATAAGCTTACCACTTTTATCACTTAATGTACCATAAGATAAATCTAAAACAGTAAGTTGTTCTAAAATATCAGATTCTAGAACTGTTTCACATATTTCATCTTGTATTTGGCTATTTACTAATCCCAGATATTTTACCTTTGGAAAATTATTCTTGTTCATAAATGGTTTAAGAGTATCAATATCTCCCTCAAATCCATAATCATCAACACCAATGTATAACTGTAGATGTTCTAAATTTGGTAATTTAGCATTTTGAATATCTTCAATAACAGTATTTTCAAGTCCGCCACAAACAATAGTAAGTTTTTTTAATGTATTACTTTCCATATTACTTAATCTTAATCCATTACAACCATCTATTCTTAATTCATTTAAATTAAATTCGTTTACTAGTGGTGATGTATTTGTATGTACAATCCATGAAATTTCACACTCTTCACTTGTCATATCACCTAAATGAATTCTTTTTAAATTAGGAAATTTATCTTTATTCTCAACCATATACTCTATTATCTTTCCTGGATCTTCTTCCCATGCTTCTTCCCAGTATCCAATACCAACACTCTCAGGCTCGTATACCTGATTCTGCTCAAAATACTCCTCCATTTTTTTAACAACACTTATCCCATTCTCTTGTTCTTCATATTCTATGTAAAATTTTTTACCCTCCATTGATTAAACTCCTCCTTAATATATTTAGTGCAATATGCTCTACACTGACCTTTTAATAATTCTTTTCCTTTAACCTTTTCAATTAAATCTATTATAACAGAATGTTATAGTTTTACCTATAATTTTACTTTATAGATATTTTAGTCCATGTTTTTTTATTATTTATAGATCTGCTATATGAAATCTTCCCAATTCCCCAGCATGTACAATAGTTATCCTTTAAACAGGTACTTTTCCTTTAAATGTTTTTTTATTGTTTTTTTCTTTAAATGTCAAAATAATTACAGAAAATACAACTAAAATACCTCCCAGAATAATTCTCATTGTTATTGTTTCATTAAGTATTAACACTCCTAGTAATATTCCAACAATAGGCTCAAATGTACTTAAAATCGACGCAGTAGATGCACCTATTAATTTAATTCCTTTTTGCAATAATATTACAGCTACTATTGATGTAAGAAAAGCTATTATTACAGATAAACCCCAAGCTTTAGCTGAAATTTGAAATGATAATTGCTTTGTAAATATTCCCACAATAAAAAGAAATATTGAAGCAATAAAAGATAAATAAAATGTTAGCACATAGCAATTAAGAGTTTTAATTTTACTATAAGCTACACTAAGTAGATAAAAAGAGTAAAATATTCCTGATACAAGAGCAAGAATGGTTCCTATTATACTAACATCCCCACTATCTTTTCCAATTAATAAATAAATTCCAATACCTGATAGTAATAGAGCAATTATTTTACTAAAATAAATTTTTTCTTTAAATAAAACTATTGAAATAAGCGTCACAACCACCGGATATATGAAATGTAATGTAGTTGCTAGTCCAACTGATATATAATTGTAAGACATAAATAAAGTTATCATTGTAAATGTGTATCCAAAAATACTTAATATAACTAGAGTTTTAATCTGTTCTCTAGTTACCTTAAACTTAACTTTATTAATTATCAAATAAATAAGAAGCATAAGTACACTAAAAAATGAACGTAAAAAAACTAATGTAAATGCATTGATTCCACCATCATATGCTAATCTAGCTAATATAGGCATAATTCCAAAAAATATAGCTGATAGTATTGCATATATACTCCCTTTGACTTTTTCCATAGTAGCTGCTCCCTTAAATTACTCATACTTTATTTCTCATAAGCATTTTACCACATTTTGGCCAACAGTTCTTTGTATTTTTTCAAAAAAAAATGATAATTAAAAGTACCAAGATAGATTACTTTAATTATCATTTTTCTTCTTTTTAAACTTTATTAATAAAGCAACTAATGTAATAAAAGATAAATTAAAAATTATAGATGCTGGATATGTAAAACCTTCTATTTTTTGTCTTAACATTCTATCCGAAAGCATATATACTAAAAAAATTATAATGGGTAAAATTAAAAGAACTATTTTTTTTAAATCTATTTTCTTAAAACTATTAATACATATAGTTACTGCAAAATAATAATTAGCAGTAATTCTAAATGAAAGCACAATCCATATAAACATAAATATATATCTAAAATTATTAATAATAGGAATATTGATGCTTGTAAAAACCATTATAAACGACCAGTAGCTTTTGGGAGTTATATCTATACTTAAGTAATATATAGTACTAAAAATAACCCAAACATATACTACCCCACATATACCTACTGCTTTAAATGCTGCCTTTTTTATAGACTTGGTTTCCTTTACATAAGGAAAAAGTAACAATAAACATTCCCAACCAAAATAAGAATATGCTGTTTTTGGGGTAGTCTTTAAAATATTTGCTACTCCTCCTCCAAAAACAGGTTGTATATTCAGTATATCCCCATACTTCAATGCTGTTAAAGATAATAAAAATACTGGAATAAACATATAAAAAATCAATTGATTTAACTTCCCTAAAACACTTATGCCCTTACTAGATGTATAAGCAACCAATAAAACTGTAATAAGCCCCACCTTTAAGGGTGCTAAAAAACTCACTATATAAACTCTACTAAAAATTATCGTATGAGCAATAATTACAACAGTAGTTATTATAAACTGCAACATAAAAAGAAAGTTTACTATGTTACCAAAAAAATCACCAAAATATTTTTTATTTATCTTCAAAATGTTTTCTTTTGGGTGTTCATTTATAATATAACTACTAACAAGAACAACATATAATGGATAGATCAAAGCAAAAATAGCACACATCCACGAGTCTTGCCCTGCACTTTTTACAAGTTGATTAGGTAACTTTAAAAAGCCTGTTCCAACAACAAAGCCTAATAATAAATAAGTAAACTGATTTGGAGTCAAAAGATTATTTTTTTCAGTATCCAATTTCCTCCCACCTTTTTAGTAATTCATCCACTTACACAATAATCTCAATCTATTAAGTGTAAGTTTAGTGAAAAAATAATTAATTAGAATTGTAACTATTTTTACCTTTAAAATATATCATTAAAGAAACTATAGTAAGAAATACTACATTAAAAATTATAGATGCTGGATCTGTAAAACCTACAATTTTATCTCTAAGCATTCCATCAGAAAAAATATATGCTAACAAAAGAATAAAAGGAAAGATAAGAAAACATGCCCTTTTTAATTCTATTTTTTTAAAGTAATCAACAAAAATAGTTAATGCAAAATAATAATTTGCAGTACTTTTAAATGATAATAAAACCCATATAAACATAAAAATATATCTGAAGTTATTAATTATTGGAATGTTTATACTTTCAAAAACCAATATAAAAGACCAGTAACTTTTCGGTGTTATATCAATACTTAAATAATATATAGTTATAAAAACTACCCATACATATATAACAACACAAATTGCTACTGCCTTTAGAGCAGCTTTTTTAATTGATTTAATTTCCTTTGTATATGGGATAATTAAAAATAAACACTCCCACCCATAGTAAGAAGTAGCTGTATCTGGAATAGCCTTAATAACCTTTGACATACCTACACCAAAAACAGGTTCAAGATTTATTATACTTCCATATTTAAGTGCGATTAAAGATAATAAAAATGTAGGAATAAAAAAGTAAAATATTATCTGATTTAATTTTGCTAAAACTACCACTCCTTTACTAGATGCATAGGCTGCTAATACCACTATTATAAGAGCAATTTTAAAAGGAGCAAAAAAACTAGCTATATAAACTCTACAAAAAACCATGGTATATGCTATAACTGCTGCAGCTGAAATAATAAATTGCATCATAAAAACAATATTAATTAAACTGCCAAATAACTTACCAAAATATCTTTCGTTTATAAAAAGTATATTTACATTAGGATGTTTATTTCTAATGTAAATACCAACAAAAATCATATATAGAGGGTAAATCAAAGCTAAAATTACGCATATCCATGAATCCTGACCTGCTGTTTCCACCAGTTGATTTGGTAATTTAAGAAAACCTGTTCCAACTACAAAACCTAGTAATACATAAGTTAATTGATTAGGAGTTAAAAGATTATTCTTTTCAGTATTCAAATCTTCACCCCGCTTTCATAAAACCCTCACCTTTAAAGAGTATTTTATGTTTTTTTACCTTTGAAATGTATTAATAAAGCTAATACCGTAAAAGATAACAAATTAAAACACATAAGAAATGGATATCCTAACGCTACTACTTTTTGTTTGAGAAATATATCTGTAAATTTAAATCCTAAATAGAGAATCAATGGATAGATTAACAAGCACATTTTTTTTAATTCTATTTTCTTAAAATCATTAAAAATTAATGCTATGGAAAAATGGTAATTAGCAGCAATTCTTAATGCTAGAAACAACCATATGAACATAAATATATATCTAAAGTTATTAATTATAGGAATATTTATACTTTCAAAAGTTAATATTAATGCCCAATAACTTTTAGGAACAATATCTATACCTAAATAAAAAATAGTTATAAAAACAGCCCATAAATATACAATTACAGATATTGCCACAGCTTTTAGAGAACACTTTTTTACATATTTAACATCGTTTACATATGGAAAAAATAACAGTATTACCTCCCACCCAGAATAAGAATAAGCAGTTTTTGGGGTTGCCTTTATAATATTTTTAATACCAGCCCCAAAAACAGGTTGTAAATTCAATATACTTCCATATTTTAGTGCAGATATAGAAAATAATATTACTATAATAAACATATAAAAAATTAATTCACTCATTTTCCCTAACCCCCTTAACCCTTTATAGGATGAATATGTAGCTAGAGAAACTAAGATAATAGCAACTTTTAAAGGAGCTAAGTAATTCACTATAAAAACTCTACAAAATATTATAGTATTAGCAATAATAACTATATAAGTTAACATAAATTGCAACATAAAAATAAAGTTTAATATACTCCCAAAGAATTTACCAAGATATTTTTTATTTAATATTAATATATTTTCTTTTGGATGTTTATTTATAATGTATACGCTAATAAAAACAACATATAGGGGATAAAACATAGCTATAATTGTACATATCCATGAATCCTGACCTGCAACCTTTACAAGTTCATTTGGTAAAGTTAGAACACCTGCTCCAACAATAAATCCAATTACTATATATGTAAATTGATTTGGTGTGAGAAGCTTACTTTTTTCAGTATTCACAGCGTATCCCCCTCTCTTTCTTCACTAAAATACTCTAATAATCTCCTCTTCCCATTTTGTCAACTTTAACACTAACTTTTACTTTTATATCTGCATTAGACACTTCTTTATCCCAATCAATCCCTTTATGACGCCCATATTTAGCCGCTGCAACTCTTCCTAACTCAAGACAATCCACTTTATAATAAGTTTGCATTTTATCAATAAAATTATAAGAGAGTCTCTCTGCATATTCACTCATCTCTTTCTCAAATTTTTTCATAGTTTCTTCATTTTCTCTTATATCAAGATATAGATGATTTTCAGCTATGTCACCATTTAAAGATAGCTCTATAAAAAAAGTATATTTATCATCATTTTTTTCACAACGTACTTTTCTTTTTGTTGTTGCATAATAAGTTAAATATTCTTTTGAATTTTGTTGTAATTTAAGAACGCCCTTAACTTTATTTTCTCTTAACATATTCATAGTTTTTGATTCAGATAAACTTATTTTATTAACCATTTTATCTTTTTTAAATAATGCCATTCCCGTGATTCTCAGCTTATCTCCTTTTAGTTCTACGTATGGTAATACTAGACTTCTACCTTCAGAGTCCACTCTTACATACAAGTCCATGAATTTATAATTATCAGAGAAAAAATTAAATTTAGTTGAACTCTCAATCATTGATGTTATATAGTCAGAAGAACTAGGATAATCAGGGACCTGAAAACTTAAAACATCTTCAGGATTACCTTTACATACAGCTAAAAGACCAGTATCATTAATAAGAGGATTTCTAAACATAGTATGTATTATATGATGAATGCCAAATTCTGAAAAAGCTTCACTTAATATAACTATTCTTTCTACTCCTAATATCAGTTTTTTATTACTAAATACCTGACGTCGTTCTCTAGTTTCAGCAATAGTACCTGCTGTTCCTGTATGCGTCAATGTTGAAATTCTCATATCTTCACCATAATTATAGAAAGAAATAGGAATCTGATATTCAACGCTATTCTCCCCTTTCGGTATTACATGAATACCTATTCCTGCTGGAATATCAAGATCTTCAACAGGTACATTTACAATTCCATCTCTTATATATACATAAATCATAATAGTAAAAATAATAACAAATATATATTTTTTATTATTTATAAAATTACTCACCATATTATTTTCTAACTTTTTCTTACTCATATATATCTCCCTTAGTTTAGTTCTTTAACCTTCTCCCCTTTTTTATACTTAAATCTTATAAATACAGCTATTAAAGAGATGAAGAGTAAATTAAAAATAACAAAAGTAGGAGTTGCAAATCCTATTAGTTTTTTCCTGAATAAATTACTACTAGATATTTTATAACTTAAATACAATATAAACGGATAAATAATAATACATAATTTTTTTATATTAATTTTAGTTAAAACACTCAAATTATAAGCTGATGAAAAATAATAAATAGATATAATTCTAAATACAACTAACACCCATGTGAACATAAATATGTATCTAAAATTATTAATAATAGGTATATGTATGCTTTCAAAAACCATAACGAAAGACCAGTAACTTTTTGGTACTACATCTACTCCTAAGTAATAAATAGTTGCAAAAACAGTCCACACCCATATTACACCACAAATTGCTACCCCTTTTAGAGCTGTTTTTTTTATTGATTTAATATCCTCTACATATGGATGAAATAAAAGTATGGCCTCCCACCCAGTATAAAAATAAAGAGTATCTTTAAATGCCTTCAAAATATTACTTACCCCAGCCCCAAAAACTGGCTGAACATTTAATATCTTGCCATATTTTAATGCTGATAAAGAAAAAAATAGCATTCCGATAAAAATATAAGAAATAAGTTCACAACTTTTTCCTATAGTCTTTATTCCTTTAAAAGCATTATAGGCTGCTAAAGAAACTGCTATTACAATAATTTTAGAAGCTGGTATAAACCCTACTATATAGGTCCTTGTTAATCTAACAAAGTCTTCAGTAACTGCAGCAGTATATAAAATAAATTGAAGCATAAAAACAATATTCAATACAGTTCCAAAGAAATTGCCAAAGTAGTTTTTACTTAAAACAAGAATATTCTCCTTTGGATGCTTTTTTATTATTATGCAGCTTATTAAAATAGTAATTACTGGATATATCAATGCAATTATTGCTGTAATCCATGCATCTTGTTGTGCAATTGGTACAATAACATTCGGTAATCTTAAAAAAGCGGGACCAATTACGAACCCCATTAAAAAAAAAGTGAATTGATTATTTGTTAAAAGATTCTTTTTTCCATTATTCATCATTCTCACCTTTAAATTGCTTTCTAAAATCACTCTGTCTTATTGGATTATTATTTGGAACTGCTTCTGGTCTATTATTCATCTTCCACAATGGAGCCCTTATAAATATATCTTTCATATCTTTTTCTTTAATTGAAACATAAGGTACTCCAAAACTTTCTAATGAGAAAAGGTGAACCATTAAGAAAAACCAACCAGCTGCAATTCCCATAAAACCTATTGTATTAGCAAGTACTAACATAGGAAATCTTATAAATCTTATACTAAGCGACATTTCATAATTAGGAATTAAGAAAGTAGATAGAACCGCTATCCCAACCACAAGTAAAGTTGAAGGACTTACTATTCTAGATTCTATTGCAGTATTTCCTATGATGATACCACCTACAATACTTAAGGTTCCTGCAATTTTTGGTGGAAGCCTAAGTCCCCCTTCTCTTAAAAATTCTACAACAACTTCCATAGCTAATATTTCTAGAAATGGAGTCAGAGCTATTCCTTCTCTCGACTGTACAATCGGGTTAATAAACTTAAGAGGTATAAGCTCAGCATTATATTGTATAAGAGTTAAATATATAGATGGTAATGTTATTACCATAAAAACCGCTAAAATTCTTAAAAGCCTCGCAAAAGACGAAACGATAGTCCTTTGATTATAATCTTCAACTGCTTGAAAAAATTCTACAAATACTGCTGGAACTGTAAGAACATTAGGATTTCCATTTACCAAAATAGCAATTTTACCTTCCATTAAATTAGCTTTAACAATATCAGGTCTTTCAGTATTAAATGCTTGCGGAAATACTGAGTATGGACTTGACTCTATATACTGTTCAATCATACCAGCTGCATTGATTGAATCAACATCTATGCTGTTTAATCTATTTTGAACCTTTTTCAATACATCTTTATCAACAATATCATCAATATACATAATAACCACATCAGTTTGAGATCTTTTCCCAACAATCAAGTTTTCTATTATTAAATTTTTATCCTTGATTTTTCTTCTCAGTATACTTATATTTACACCTATGTTTTCTACGAATCCTTCTCTCGATCCCCTGATAGCTGATTCATTGGGTGGATCAGCTATAGCCCTGTAATGTGTTGAATCTATAGTGTCAATAATAATAATGCTTTGTGAACCTTCAACTAACATAGCTGTTTTTCCGATTTTAATTGATTCTATAACTTTATTAATATTTTCTTCAACTTTAGTGCTCCCCATTGGTATATATCTTTGGGCTATATACTCTGGAAGACTTTCCCCTGGAACTAACTCTTCATTTAAATGAATCATTAATGGATTTAATAAATCTCTATCTATAAGAGATCTGCTCATTAATCCATTAACAAATACTAGCGATGCTTTCAATGATTTGCTTTTGCCTATAAAAAAATCCTTTACAACTACTGGACTTTGCTTACCCAGTTCATTAAGAATATAATCTATATTTTCCTGAAGATTTGTGTTCATAGTTTTATCACCCTTTTTATTTATAGGATTTTAAATAAATGGTTTTAGTTAATACAGTACTTTTATTATTCGCCTATAAATACTAATTAATGCGATAAAATCCTAAGTTATATTATTTTAAACATAAATAAAAAACACCACCACAGATTATCATTTTGATAACCCATGATGGTGCTTTTTATTTATGTTAATTGGTTTGCGACTTCTTTAAATAATAGAAAACTGGTAATCCTAATAGTGCTATTCCAATTCCTATTATAGAATTTACTGGTGAACTCATAATTGTACTTACTAATATATATCCTCCACCAAAGATACCAACTAGTGGTGTTATTGGATATAACGGAACTTTATATGGTCTTTGTTCTGCTGGTACTTTCTTTCTTAAAATAAATATACCAATTACACCCATAACAAAGAATATCCATAAAACAAATACAAGTAAGTCTGTAAGTGTATTAAAGCTTCCTGATAATATATATAGTACAGCTAAAACCCCTTCAAATATTAAAGCATTTCCAGGAGTCTTAAATTTAGGATGAGCTTTTCCTAAAACCTTATGAAAAGGTAATTGCTTTCTTTCAGCCATAGCAAAAGGAACTCTCGCTCCAGTCATAAGATATCCATTTAAAGCCCCAAAAACAGATACCATCATTCCAGCTATAATAAATGTTCCACCTTTATTACCAAAAAGCATAATAGCTGCATCTGAAACCGGTGATTGAGATGTTACAATCTCACCTAGTGGTAAAACTTTTGATAAAGCTATATTAAATATTACATATATAAGCATTACACTTGATACCCCCAAAATTATAGATCTAGGAAGATCTTTCTTAGGGTTTTTCAATTCTCCTGCCATGTTAGTAACACCTATCCACCCATCATATGCCCATAACGTTCCTAGAATGGCAGCTCCAAATCCCATTCCAGTTGTTACTGCTGACTGAGTGAAAGTAATATCATGAACTTCTCCATTTATCAATCCAAAAATAATAATAGCTGCAACAGGTATTAATTTACCAACTGTTGAAACAGTTTGTATTACTCCACCAAATTTTGTAGCAATTATATTCATTGTTATTACAAATAATAATATTCCTGCTGCTACAAGTTTTTGTTGAAAAGAATTCATAGGTATAAAGAATGTAGCAAAACTTGTAAATGCGATTGCAAGTGCTGCTCCTGAAGCCGGATAAGAAATTACAGTTTGTACCCATCCTAATAAAAAGCCCCATACATCGCCATATAATTCTTCTAGATATATATATAATCCACCTGTTTTTGGAATAGCTGCTCCGATTTCTGCAATTGTAAGTGCTGATGCTAAACTAATAACTCCTCCTACAACCCATGCTAGCAATCCCATTCCTACTGATCCTGCATTATTAAAAACAATTCCTGGTTTAAGAAAAATTCCAGAACCTATAATCATTCCAATAACAATAGCAATTGCTTCTGCAAATGTTACTGACTTCTTTAGTGTTTTTGTAGACATATTTCTCTCCTTCTTTAGTTAACATTAAAATAATTTGATTTTAAATTTAAAATTTTCGTAACTCTTCCTATGATATTCTATTATACTTTTAGTGAATCTACAAGGCTTATTGTTAAGGAAATAACATTATTTTTTTACCTTATTTTCTTTTAATTAATCTGATAATTTAAACTATTCTCAATCATCGTATTTGTTGAACTTTAATAAATCATTTTGCTGAATTCCCTTTATATCAATCTATTTAATATCAATCTTTTACTGGACTAATAAAAAATCAATTTATAAAAATAATCTTTTGAAATTGCTATATGATTAATTCTAGGTATTCAATAAAACATTTTGCTTTGACAGATTACCACGTTAGAACTCTAACTTATTATTTTCGTTAATTTAATAACCAATTTTTACTCATAAACAATTTTCATTGTTCATATAATTTGTAATCACGTCAACATTCTGAATAATTACAGCTTTTTAAAATTTCTCACATAAAAAGATAAAACATCACGTTGATTCCCTTATTAAGAATACCTCATGATGCTTTCTTACTTTGATATTTTTTTAATAATAAATGTAATATTACTCCATAATAAAATTCAATGCCTTATTTAACTTTCCCTCTAAATCCGCTGGATACCAATGCCCTATTCCTTCATTAATATAATACTCATGAGGAATTCCATGTTCATCTAACGCCTCTATCATTTCATCCACTTGTTCCATAGGCACATCTTCTTCTCCATCCATAAACACAAACTTCACACCTCTTTGTATGACAGACTTAACACACTCTTCTCTGAAACTTCTTGGCTTTAATGAACACAGAGGTATTACACCTTTAACAGGAATTACATTTGATATTGTAATATCTATGGCAGCAACAGCACCTCCTGAGAATCCTCCAATTATTATATTCTCCTCATCAACAGAATATTGTTCACAAATTAAATCATAGCAGTTTTTAAACTCCTTATGCAATTCACTATAAGTATAAGGATATTTTCTTGTTTCGTATGATTCAGCATAAAACCCCTTATCTATCCAGATATACCCCTCATGTCCATACACTATTGATGCCTGAGGACACACAACAATAAACCCTCTCTTCGTAAGCCACTCAGAGCTCCAATACTTTTCATGTACTTGAATATTTTCTCCATCACCATGAAGACTAAAGAACACCGGATATTTCTCACCTTCATTATAGTTTTCTGGAAGTCGAACAACATAATCAAACTTAGCATTTTTTTGAGCTTCCTTTTTAATTAGCTCATTTTTTTCTTCTAGCTCTTTGTATTTTTCATGCCCTTTCAATCCATCAAAGTTCCAATCAATAGGACATATATACCCCTTATCAATAAGATCTGAGAATATCTCTACTGCCTCATTGAACCTTTCATCATTACAATATAGCCAACATTTTTCAATCATAATATGGTAGAAATTCTTTTCACACTCCTCCTTTGGAAGTGCTTTTAATCCCTCTTCTAACACCTCTATAGCTTCATTATATTTTTCTTTATCTGAAAATTTACAGTAAGCCACCTCTAATTCATCAAAACTATTATATTTCACAATTACCCCTCCTTATTACATAACCTAATACTAACATTTTATCACATTATATCCATTTATGTTGCTCAAGAACAATTCACAAAAGAAAATGAGTAATATATAGCACTTTCTTTTTTTTGCCCTCTCACTCATTTGTATGAACTTAAAATCATAGATTATAATAATAACCAATTATTTAGCAAAGGAGAGTTTTAATGAAATATATACCCATAGTTTTCAATATGACCGAGGAATTGAATGCATTAAAAAATCAAAAATTCAGCAGCAATATCGCTCCTTTCATACAACTTGAAAAATATATTTGTTCTAAAGAAGACAGTACTGATATACTTGATGAAATTGAAGAAATAATTAAAAAAAAGAATAATAATACTTTCTTTTTAACTATCCCTAACATAGAAAATCAGAATAATTATACTTCAAAATCATTAAACAGATTTAGTGCTTATAAGAATGTAATTCCTGTATTAGAAGTCAACTTAGATTCTTATTCCTATGGAGACATAAAAACCTTAAAAAACACCTTGTCATACGAGACTTTCTGCTTCAAAGTTTGCGCTAAAACATTCAGTAAGATATCTATAGAGGTAGCCACATTAATAAATGAAGATGATTATTTATTATATGATTTTACTGCTAGGGATTTATTTCACAAAGATATCCAATCAGAAATAACCCTTATAAACCAAATAAAAAGACACAAGAATTTTAAAACTATAACCCTAGGTAATTTTATACCAAATATGAATTATTAAATTCAAAAAAGTTGCTACTCTCTTGTAGCAACTAATTCTTCTTTTAATTGTATTTTTCTGTTCCTGCGAACTCCTCACCGAAAATTTCTTTTAAATCTGAGATAATCTTTTCATTTGTACCTACATATAAAACTATAATTTTTCCTTTTTTATAAAAATGAGGTTCTGAAATCCAAGATACCTTAACACTATTTAAAATATCACCTTTAGATGTATATTCACACCCTCCACTATCAATGTTTTTCGCATCATTCTCCATTTTTTTATTATTCCCATATAAGTAGATATCAACTGCTTCCTCTCCGATTATCATTCTTTTTCTTGTAGTTGGAAGAAACTCCTGTTTAACATTAATTATTTTTAATTCATAGTTTTTTGCTTTCATTTCACTTTCGAACTTATTTATATCAAAAGTGTTACCATTAATATCATTTCTATATATATAAGCAAAAACTACCCACAATACTACAGCCACAAACACTATCTTTTTAGTTAAATTTTTCATAACTACCTCTCATATTTATTGCTAATATTATGCCCTTATATAAAAACGAACTAAAATATATATAATATCATTATATGCATATCTCCCTTATTAGGAATGTTTTATATAAAAATTCTTCTTAATTCCCTAATCAAAAATGATTTTTGTATTATATTCCCTGTTTACTTCCTTAAAAGCCTCTTGTAAAACACATTTTAATAATTGGTTTGCAAATCGCTTAATCTCACAATTCTCATAAGATATGTTATAGCAAGGCATTGCAAACCTGTTTATTTCTTTTATATCTTCTGATCGTAACTCTGCTGCCCCTTCTCCTCTCCTTAGGTGATACGCCCTATACCAAAGTTCAGTTTGCCTATTTAAAGTCAGTATTCTTTCTTTGCACACTTCATATACTTTTTTACTTATATTTTCCATAATTATACTAACTACTACACTTTTATTTTCTTCTGACATAAAGAAATCCTCTTCAAAGTAATTAGGTTTAGTTACCATTTTATATATACACTCTAATAAATATTTTTGCATATCCCCAACAGGGCTCAATCCATCATAGGATAAGCTATTTAACTCTGCATACCTTCTAGATAATGCTTTTACTGTTTGTACTGGCAGTGCCTTAATACTTTGATCCTCTTTAAGACCTAAAAGAGAATCCCACCTTTCATTATATTTCTTTGTAACTTCAATAAGGTCAATTGGGAATAAATACTTATAATATTTTAATGGTTCCTTATATAAACTTCCAACCTCTTTTGGTACCTTTAATTTATTAATTAAATCTTTTATCTCTTGAATAGTCATGCACTCTTCATCTCTAACTGCTTTTTTATTGAGGTTTTCTAAGAAAAATAATTTATCACTTAAATTTCTTTTTATATTTTCACCTTTTGAATCACTTAATAACTCTAAAACTTGATTCATATTTCCAACAATATGCTGAACTTTACTGTCTATTCCGTAAAAATTTTCTCCATTAATCTTATCAAAGTGTGTGAATGCCATATGGAGTTTTGTTGTATATCCCGAAATCTCTATATGATTAAAAAACTTTTCAGCATCATATTTCATTCCTTCTGAAGCATTATTAACCCATAAAATTCTATCAGCTTTTCTTAACTTTCCATCTATCTCAGGAGGAATACTAAAAGCTTCCTTTAGTATATGATCTAATCCCTTACCATCAAGAAATATAAATTTATAATCATCTTTTTCATCAATAAACTTTGGTATAAATGGCCCTTTTGCTCTTATGCTTTCAACAATAGGCGTAATAATATGTCCAAATAAGGTCTTTTTATTAGATGCCATGCACTCCATTATATTTAAACAAGCTTCTCTATCTAAATTCTCTGCAAATATATAATCTATCCACCCGTTTTTATTCACTTCTTTATATGTGACATTGTCGCCTAACACGCTATGTATAACAGAATTTATCATATTCATTATTATTTCTACAAATTCCAGGCACCTGTTCATCTTCATTGTTTTCTCAGTAAATTTAATTTCTAACTCAAGTTTTCTTCTTTTAGATAGCTTGTCTATGTTTACATTATTCCCCTTTAGAAACTCATCCCATTCTTTTGCTGCATAGCTGATTATATTAAATAATATCTCTTCTAACTCCTTGTTATTCTCAACTTCATTTCCTTTACCTTTGTTATATCTGGCTATTTTATTTATATATCCACTACATTCTATAGTTTTATCCCTTGTACTTATGTTTCCTAATATATAATTCAACCTAAATTCTCTATCTTTTGTCTCTAAAAAGTTCTTAACTATAACATCATATGTACTATTTTTTATGATCTCAAAAATTGCTCCTTCAATTAATTCTTTTACATATTTTTCAATCTTAGCCTTCTCTTTAAAAATGCAAACAACACTGTACTTTTTATCATTGCTTACAATAAATTCTTTATTAGAAATAGTGGTCTTACTTGTAGAAGTTGCTAAAACCTGTTCCCCCTCGGCCTCTAACCCAAGTAATTTCTGTAACAAAGTGGTCTTTCCAGCCCCACTAAACCCTTCAATATCAATCACTTTATGATCTTTTAGATTCTCTATAGGTATATATGCCTCTCTTATCTTCTCATACTCATAACTGTTATTAATATAAATATCTCTATAAAATATCTCAACTGCTTTTTCATTTATACCTTCTTTTAAAGCCACTTCTCTCTTAGCACTATTATGATAGCTAATATCATTAATCAGCTTCTGTAGATCTGCAATTATCAAGTCTACTTTTTCTTCCTCTTCTATACCAGTACCTCTTCTTATTCTTTCCAGATTACCCGTCTTTTCATCTATAATCATAGGGTGATAGAAATTAATACTCCAACTCTTTCGTCCTTTATTTTTACTCTTCGATACCTTATATTCAATCATGGAATTTCCTCCTTAGTTCACATTACCAAATCGCCTTACCCAGCCTATACAGCCACTTTCATTTCGGTGCACAGCAACTTGTACACCTTTTATCATTATTATAACACAAACTTCCATAATCATAAAATCCGGTGCACTTTCTTTTGTGCACCGGATAAATTTGATTTTTTACCTTTTTTTGTTTGTTAATTCTCTAATATTTCCAATTAATAAAAATCAAAACACCTTAATACATTCATTTATTATCACAATAACTTGATAAATTTTAAAAAATAATTAGAGGGAGATCATTATAAAGATAAAAAAACTAATTATAACCTCAAATTTTCTCTTAAAATTCTTAATAAAAAAAAGAAAGAGCAGGTACTCTTTCTTATCTTTGTATTTTTATGTCTTAACTTAATTATGACGGATATTTTGATTCATTATCAAATATCTCTTCAACCATACTTAAAGGATCTATAAATGGACTTTCTATTAATAAAAAATCTTTAATGTTATTTTTAATCGTCTCTAGTTTTTCAATTATGCTTTCCTCAAAATCCATTTCTGTTAATTCAATATCTTTCATATTACTACTCCACTTTCTCTATTTGATTTTATTTTAATAGCTAGTCATATTATAACATGGATTTTTATTTAAATTTCTTGTTTTCTAAAAATAAACCATCCACATAAAATTAATATTATTGACAATCCCACTACCCCTAATAAAGGTTTTAAAATCTCAACATTATTTGCACCTACTAATATTTCACTTGCACGTGCCCCTAATTCATTTGGTGAAAATGAATTTATAAATCCTCCTAAATATTGAGGAACTTTATTCAAAATAATGTATGAAATAAATGCTGCCCCAGCCACTGCCATTTGACTTTTTAAGAAGCTTGAGAAGAATATTGTAACTGCAATTACTAGTAGTAAATTAGGTATATACACAGTAGTACCTAAAAGTATATGTGACCAACTTACTTTACCAAAAATTATTTCAGTATAATACACACTAACAGATAGAGCTATATAAGTGCTAACAATAACGAGTACAGAATAGGTGAAGATTTTAGCAAAATAATATTTTGCACGTCCAATTGGTTTTACCAATACCATTGCAGTTATATCCAAGGACCGTTCTCCTGCAATTGTTCCCATGACCATCAAAATGATTATGATAACACCCATTTGAGCAACTGAACTTAATAAACCACTCAAAACATCACTTACCAGAGGCTCAGGAATTTGAATTACAGTACCTTCTGGAAAATCCTCTGCATTCTTTAAAAGATTAGGAAGCATCTTCAATGTTATTGGTTGCATCAAAGCTAACAACGTAAAGATTAAAGGCATGATTAACATTTTAAAACTTTTGCTTAACTCTTTTGTTTCTTTAGCCAACATTGGAAATTGTTTCATTAATTACCCACCGCCTTTAAGAAAATATTCTCTAATGAAGTACCACTAACGCCGTATGAGATTAAGTTTAATTTCTCATCTATAATTAATTGAAGTAACTGCGTACGTGCTATTTCAAATTGATTTGTAGTTATTTTAAACTTGCTACCATCCACCTCTACCTTAGATACCCAAGATTTATTGTTTAATATCTTTACTATATTTTTTTCTGTTTGCTCAATACTAAATTCTATACTTTGCTTAGTGTATTTTTTCATTATTTCTTCCATTGAATCAGATAATATTACAGAACCTTTATCAATTATTACAATTCTATCTGCAACTCTTGCAATATCGTCTATTATATGAGTTGACATAAATATTGTCATTTTATTTTTTAATTTGTCTATCAATTTTAATACATCATAACGACCCATAGGGTCTAATGCAGATACAGGTTCGTCTAGTATAAGCAACTTAGGCTTATTAATGAGGGCTTGCGCTATTGCCAATCGTTGTTTCATCCCACCACTATATCCACTAATTTTTCGATTTCTCGCTTCCCAAATTCCACACATTTTTAATAACTCTTCATTTCTTTTCTTTATAGTCTCTTTATCCAAATCAAACATTGAACCAACCCATTTCATCCACTCTTCCCCAGTCATATAGCTATAAAATTTCGGTGTTTGAGGACAATAACCTAATTCTTTTCTAATCTTATTAATATCCTTACTTACATCATACCCAACAACCTCTACTTTACCTGAAGTAGGTGCTGCAAGTCCCGTTAAAATACGCATGGTGGTAGTTTTACCTGCACCATTTGCTCCCAGAAAACCAATACATCCTGTTCCCTCTATACTAAATGTTATATCTTCTAATGCTTTTTTATCTTTATATTTTTTAGATAATCCTTCACAATTAATAATTTTCATTTTTTCACCTCTCCCTAATTAATTACTCCGTTCTTCCTACTGTTAAATAAACAACTGGTCCAACGAATGAAATAAGTAGAATTATTGGAACCCATATAAGCTTATTACCACCTCTAACATTTAATTTATCTCGTTTTATTAAATCAACTCCTGCAATTAAAAGTAATATTCCATTCATTATTACTATTGGTATAATTAATCTTAAATCGATATTCATATTATCACTCCTAATTTTTATTAAAGATATTTATTCTGTAAATTCTTTTTTATTAAAGATAGCTACAGCTAAAATTACTGATATTACTACGTAAGCAATGAAAATGATAATTTCCTCTGTGCTTATAGCTTTATTCACCATATTTGAGAATGCTTTAAAATATGCTGTGATTAAATATTTAGACACCGCCCTAAATATAATGCTAATTAAAGATGCTCCAATAATTAAACCCACTGAAAACATTATTACACTTGTCACCTTCTTTAAAAGAATACATATTGGAGTAAGTGAGATAGTGAATATTGCAATAATCATATAACTTTTCATATATACTTCAAGCATGTGCAGCATAATACTAACACCTTCTAATTCAACATCATCAACAATATACGTACCACTTCTTATGAATATATAACCTGATAAGTATGATAGTATAAGCATAAAGCCCATTAAAAAAAACATTATCACAATTGTAGATAAACTCTTACCTAAGATCACCTTCCATCTACTTATTGGTCCAACTAATGTGTATCTTATCCTACCATCAGATATATCTGACGTTATAATCCCAGAAAGAAAAACTACACTCATCAATGGTAATACCAGACCTACAACGACTCCTAAAATCATCATGGGATAATTCTGTGAATTTATCTTTTCAATTTCTCCTAAGCTCATTAAAGCAAATCCTGGAGGCACTATTCCATTTTCTATACTTCCTTCAGTTACTCTCAATAAACTCTCTATCCCTAAAGCCATCCCTATAGTAATTACCCCTAAGATAATCATAAATATATATATTTTCTTTTCATGTACTATTCTTATCAATTCGTTCTTTATAATAGTACCCACATGTTACTCCTCCTCAATTACCTTAAGGAAACACTCTTCTATATCCGCATTATTGTTAAGGTCTAATAATTCATCAACACTTCCTTCTATAAGTATTTTTCCTCTTCCTATGATTCCGATTTTGGTACATACCTTTTCAATGTCTCCTAGTATATGAGATGATATCAATATTGTTTTTCCTTCTTTAGATAACTTCTTAAAAATATTTATTACATCCCTCCTCCCTTTTGAATCAAGCTCATTGCTTAGTTCATCAAATATAAGAAAGTCAGGATTGTTCACAAGCGCCCTTGCTATTCCCAATCTTTGTTTCATCTCAAGAGAATATTTCTTCACCTTTATCTTTGCACTCTCCCTAATACCTACTAGCTCTAATAATTCCATGTATTTTTCTTGCTTGTATCCTCCAAATAAATTTCCATGTAACTTGAGGTTCATGAGCCCACTAAGTTCTTCATAGAACACTGGGGTTTCAATTATTCCCCCAATCCTTCTAAACACCTCTCTAGAATTGTTATTCATTTCATTATTCAACAGGTTTATATTTCCTTTATCTACCTTTAGAAGCCCCATTATCATCTTCAATGTAGTTGTTTTTCCTGAACCTTTCTCCCCTAAGAACCCATATATCTCTCCCCTGTTCACTTCCATATTAAGTCCATCTATTATCTTTTTACCTTTGAAACTTTTATGAATACCACTTAATTTCAAAACTGTATCCATATCACTTCCTCCATGTATTTATATCAATTAATTTCTTGCTTTCTTATAATACTAATAATACTCTCCATTTCTTTCATAACAATAAAACCAATGTGTATTTATCCTAATCTTTTCCTTAAGATAACCTTAAGAAAAAACAAGCCGGGGATGGTTCATTAAAACTGTTAAAGTTTTAATGAACCATCCCCGGCTTTTCTCTAGCTTTTCTTATCTTTTCATTACCTTAACTTCATATACTTGGCTCTTTGGAATGATCATAATAAATCTTGCTCCTTTATTTTTCTCCGTTTCTAATCTTATTACTCCTCCATGAAGTTCTATTATCTTTTTAGTGATGGCAAGACCAAGTCCACTTCCACCATCTGTTCTTCTAGCATAATCACCTCTTGTGAACTCCTTGAATATATCTTCTTTTATATGCTCATCCATACCAACGCCATCATCCATAATAACTATAGTGATATTCTCCTCATCCGCTTTTAGTGAACACTCTATCTTTGTTCCTTGAGGATTGTACTTAAGTGCATTTCCAATTAAATTACTAAGAGCTCTCTCCATCTCAAACCTATCGAATCTAATTTTTATCTCTCTATCAGGGATATCTGCTATAAGTTCAAATCCTCTACTCTCAATATCTCCGTGATTTTCCACTAAAAACTCTCTTAGGAATTGAGACATATCTCCATTTACTCTCTTAAGAACAAAATCTCCACTATCAAGTTTTGTGTAGTTGAATAAAGATTCTATTAGATAATTTAGCCTAATTGATTTATCATGTATATATCCCAGATACTTCTTCTTATTAACTTTATCAATATTATCATCATCAATAAGTAGTCTTGAATACCCCTGTATTGTAGTTATTGGAGTTTTAAGATCATGGGAAATATCCCTAATCATCCTCTTCTTGTTTTCCATAATATTATGATTAGCTTCTTTCTCCTTAACCAATCTCTTGGTCATATCATTTATTGAATCCTTTATATATTCAATCTCCCTAGGTGCATTGATTTCAATAGGTTTACCCAATTTATCAAAATCTATATCCTTTATCCCCTCTGACAGTTTTTCAAGTGGTCTTACTATCTTCTTATTCAATCTCTTACTGAATATTAATACTAATATTACTATTCCTCCTATAAAAGATAACCCAATGAATCTTCCAAAGAAGGAGAACTTGCTATCTATATTTGTCCCATCATATTCAGAACCAAGCCCAAAATGTATCCCCTTTTGATTTATAGGGAATATAACTAAGCATGTATATGTCTTCCCATCAACCCCTTGAAACTCTGTAGCGGTTGTACTAAACTCATCTATCACCATATCAAGGCCATAGCTGCTTATTCTGTCTAACAACTCTTTTCGAGTATAACTCATCTTATCATCAAGCTTTTCCCCTATTACATGGATAACTTCATTATTATAAAGTATCTCAATCCACCCATCATACTCCATTATCATGGTACCATCAATATTATCATAATCAGCTCTCACTAACTGCTGTGCTGTTATCCTAGGAAAGTCCTCACTTTTTGCACCTGTAATCACATTCATTAACAAAATCATAAGCATCGAGCCTGTTATTAATGCCACTAAGATTATACCCAGTATCAAAAACACATAATTTTTCAAAAAGATACTCTTCAAATTTTTATTATTTTTTTTCATCTTATCCACCTAATCCATTATCTTGTACCCAAGGCCTCTTACTGTTTTAAAATACTTAGGCTCTTTTGGAATATCTTCTATCTTATCTCTCAGCTTACTCATGTGCACCATTATCACATTATCCTCACCAAAATACTGTTCTTCCCACACCTCTTCATATATCTGCTTTTTGGTAAAGATCTGTCCGATCCGCCCCATGAGCATGGCCATAATTTTAAATTCCTTAGATGTAAGATTTATCTCCTTTTCACCTTTTAATAAGAGACATCTCCCAGTATCCAAAGTAAGCTCCTTATGTCTTATTATTTTTTCCAGCACTTTCTCTGTTTTCACCTCATTGAACTCATAGAATCTTCTTAGCTGGGCATTTACCCTTGCCACAAGCTCTAAAGGATTAAAAGGTTTTGTTATATAATCATCTGCCCCTAAATCCAAACCTAATATTTTATCCTGTGGTTCATTCTTTGCAGATATCATTATTATAGGAATCTTGCCACCATCTCTTATCTTCTTTACCACTTTATATCCATTTATCTCAGGTATCATTATGTCAATCAATGCTAAATTTATATCCTCTTTTCTCATTATATTAACTGCCTCTAGTCCATCATATGCCTTATATACCTTGTATCCTTCTTTTTCAAGATATATCTCTATAAGTTCACAGATTTCCCTTTCGTCATCAACAACTAATACATTTATATCCACACAGCCACCCTCCCAAAACTCTCTAATACTATTGATAATTTTTAACTATTATATACTTTAAGACTAGCTTATGTTTATTAATCTTTTTTCTTTCCATCAAAATTTTTCTTCATAAAATTTAAAATTTTATTAGAGTATTCTTCATTTAAAAGCGGGTTCTCAAACTCTTCATCTGTGGATAAAATCATATGTTCATCCCCTTCTACAATTAAAGTCTGAACATGCTTAGGTGCATTCTTCATTATTCTTTCAAAATTTTCAAAAGAAACTTGTGAATCCTCTTTTGAATGCATTAAAAGTGCTGGTCTATCCCCTAATTTCTTTATCTGATTCTTTGGATTCATAGAGAATGCTTTAGGACCATATTTATAAGCTGTATATACTTTTACAAATGGCTTTTGCAGCTTCGCATATACTTCAGGAGCATCCATGTTTATCATATTTTCATAGAATACATCTTCAAAAGACGAATAGGCCGACATACTAATCAATCCATCAATTTCTTCAATTTCTCCAATAGAATTTATTGCCGTTGCTCCACCCATAGAAACACCAAATATAACTATAGGAATATCAGAATACTTATCTTCAATATACTCAACAGCAGCTTTAACATCTAAATATTCTTTATATCCTAAACCTATTACCTCTCCTTCACTTTCTCCATGAGCTCTCAAATCTACTAATAAAGAGCCATATCCATTATCCTTTAGCATTTTCCCATGCCCAAAGTAAGCAGTAACTGAAGGATTGTGTATCCCTGATAAAAAAATTACCATAGCTTTAGGCTTATCCACTAATACTTCTTGAGCAACAATCTTAAGACCATCTTCTGTCATAAGCTCAACTTTATCTGTCATAAGTCTATAATCTTCCCCTGAGTGTATTTTTTTATGGTTTACATGCATATTAACCATATCTTTCATCACCATATGAGGTACATATAATAATCCTCCTACAACGGTCAAAAGTAAAACTACTAATATCCCCAATATAATTTTCTTAGCTCTTTTTGGCTTTTTACTTTTCCTTTGAACTATTTTCTGAGTTCTCATATACTCCTTCCCCCTAATCTATTTCTATAAACTCTTTAAACCTATATTCATTATACATTTTATTATATTTATAGGCAATTTTAGTTATAAACCGAATTATCCACAATTATCTGATAATTAACTTAATAAATTTTAAAATCTGTGAATAACTACTGATTAATTTATACTAACTGTTGATAAATTTTAATTTAGTTCAATCTCCACTTTCATCAAGTATAATTTAATGAATTTAGTAACCTATCTCTCTTTTTTAAAATGCTGTTGAAAAGTATACAACCTATTCTCACATCAAAAATATTACTAATAAAACTAAAATAAATATGCAGCATATCTCTCTTTTTTATAATACTGTTGAAAAATATTCTCTAAATCTTATCCTTCCCCCCTTTTTCATGCTTGGACAATCAGCTAATCAAGTTATTTCAATGACTTATACTGCAGATTGTACCCCCAACTTCACCTAAGCTGCAGTTACAAAAATTGGCTTCCGTTCCTTAAAATCTTTTATAATCATACCTGTATACGTAGTATGACTTTCTATAAAGAAACACTTAGTCTCATTATGGTAATCATTTTCCCCCAATTGCAACTCCCCGTTATAAATGCTCTTCTCTTTTAACCATCTATACCAATATAAATAATTAGTCAGATATTTACTTGATACCCCGTTAAAACAAGTTAGCCAATTATTTATCTCTCTTTTCATAGCCATTAGATTCCTTATATGATATTCCTCATTTTGATCACCAGTACAACTCCTTCCCAAGAACAGCCCAAACTCATCGGCAAATTGCTGATAATACCTGTTTCCTTCTGTACATAATACAGTTCCATATTCAATATTTCCATAGAAAATAGTTTCTAACACACGCTTATCTATTCGCCTATCATTACATGCCTCAACGATCATATTTCCACATCTGTCCACAGCACATACTACATAATTAATATTTGGTTTATTATCATTAAAAATCAGCGTATATTTATTCTTAAGGCCACCTCTTCTTCCGTTACTAAATAACCCCCGACGATCGTTTTTCTTATTTATATTCCCTTTTTTGCTCTCAACAACTAGCCTATGTCCTAACTCAACAATTCCACCAACGCAACCCGTTCCCATATTTGCTCTCAATCCATCCATTATTTTATGACGCCAGAAAAAAGCAGTGGCAATATTTATTCCTACTATGCGACTACATTCTCTTAAAGATAACCCTCTCACCATACACTTCATATATTCTATCCATTTATATATTCCTTTTTTACTATAATACATAGGAGACATAGTTGTATCACTGAATGTCTTTCCACACTCTTCACCCTTGCATTTATATCTCTGCTTCCCATCATATTTACCATACTTCCAAATCTTTTTATATCCACAATGTGGACACACCCCACCCTCCTTGAACCTTTCCCCTCTTATTCCATCAATTATCTCTTCCTCTTTCTCATGTATTTTATCTCTATCTATCTCCTTTATTATTCTCTCAAGAATTCTTAGCCTACTGATCCTCTTCTTCTCTCTCATTGCACGCTCTTGAGCTTTCAATTGCCTCTCTTCAAAAATCTTTCTCTCTCTATCCCTACTTATATTAATAATTTTAATTAAGTTTGATTTTATCTCATCACTCAGATTGTAGCTCAGTATATCTTTCTCAAATTTATCTAAAAACTCATCTTTAAACTCCTCTATAAAACCTTCATTTAAATCAGTCTCATACTGTTCTTTAAACCACATTCTTTTTTGCTCATTTGATTTTTCATTTATATTACTATTGTAAATGTCAATCCCAAAATGCACAAAAATTATAATCTCAAAATGTACAATTATTATAATTATTGATTTTTGATTTTCTTACTTTCCATTACCTCTATCTTTCCTTTTAATCTATAGGATGGTCCAGTGATTTTAACAATACTTGAATGATGAATCAGTCTATCCAATATTGCGTTAGCAAGTGTAATATCTGAAAAAACTTCACCCCATTTACTAAAAGGTTGATTGGTAGTTATAATAGTTGAATTTTTCTCGTATCTCTTATTTATTAATTGAAACAATAGGTTAGCACCTTGTTTATCAATTGGTAGATAACCTATTTCATCAATAATTAATAACTTGTACTTTGCATAGTGTTTTAATTTTGTTTCTAATCTATTCTCCGCATGAGCTTTGTTGAGCTGCATAATTAAATCATGACATGATATAAAATAAGTTAAATGTCTTTTCTTAGCTGCAGCAACACCAAGTGCTACAGCTAAGTGAGTTTTTCCAACCCCTGAAGAACCAAAGAATAGTATGTTTTCTTTATTTTCAATGAACCTTAAACTCTCTAAATCTAATATTTGAGTTTTGTTTATTGAAGGTTGAAAATCGAAATCAAAATCTGACAAAGTTTTTTCAAAAGGAAATGCAGATACAGCTATCTGAATCCTTGAAGCTCTCTCATTTCTAAATTCTAATTCTTTCTCTGTCAATGCTAATAAAGCATCAATAAATGTAAGATCCTTATTAGTTATTTCATCTAAGAAGTTTGGCAGAAAACTTCTAAATTTCTCTAATTTCAGTGTTTCAAGGTTATTAAGTAGTTTGTTATAATTACTCATTTAATCACTCCTCTAAAAAAATATCCATATTCTTTAAGTTTTCTTCAATAAAAAGTTCTACATCATCTTCTGCATAATGGCTCAGAGCATTTGAAAGTAGTATTTCTTTTGCATGATCTTTTTTATAGTGAAAAGTTTTATCGGATATCTTATGACAAGCAACTAAATCTTTAGTATAATAAATATAAAGTTCAGATTCTATTTCTGAAACGGTTAAATAACAACCTATATAACAGGTTGGAACGGAGTATTTTTTACCTTTATATCTAATCATGGATTCATTAGATACCTTATATTCTTTTTCGTGGTGGAAATATGATAGAAGGATATCCATTGTAGGTAACGGGTTTAAATACTCTTTTTCTTTTTCAAATCTTATAAATGGTACCTCGTTCGTTGCTTGTGAAATTTCACTATTAATATCATGATTAAATGATTCTACTATCTTCTCTAAATCTTCAAATGTATTGAATTCTTCATTAAAAGGCGTTAGCCTGTCCACTAGCTTCGCTAGAGTTTCTACTTTACCTTTAGTTTGAGGCCTATATGGTCTACATGTGATTACATCAAACCCAGCATCCATAGAGAAGTATTTGAAATTTTTATTTATGGATACATTTTTAAAAGAAGTAGTATTCCTATCCACTACCGTGGACATATTATCGAAAAGTATTTCTTTAGGTATCCCTTGATAATATCTAAAAGCTTCAAATAAACATTCAAACAGAGTTTTTTGAGTTCTATCCATTGTTAATTTCAAATATTTTAGTCTTGAATATCCTAGAACCATCAAAAATATATTTACTTCAAATACTTCACCTTCCTTATTAATCATTTTTATACTTTCTTTCCAATCTACTTGAGCTTGAAGTCCTGGACTTGTATCAAACCTTATTGTTGCTTTTTTCACCTGTGATTTTCTATGTTTTTTCACAAAACTATTTACTGTTTGGTATCCTCCTGTATAGCCTTTTTTCTGTATAAATTTGAATATAGCCATTGAAGTAGATCCATAGTTATCAGCTTTATCTTTAACTATTTCTTTATAATCATCAAGTTTCCCATTAATAACTCTAGGTTTTCTTGTAGAACTATTTGATTCTGTTAAGTACTTATCGATTGTTCTTCTATCGCAATTAAATCGTCTAGCTAATTCGCTTTTATTCAATAAATCTATCTCCTCTCTTATTAAATTTATTTGATTTGACACATCTTTTCTCATAATATTTCTCCTAACTTTTTTTGAAATATTATACTAAAAAATGTACAAATTTGTGTAGTTTGAGATTATAATTTTTGGCTAATTTGATTATATAATTTACAACTATTAGAAAAATAAGTCATAATTACCTCCAGACTACCATTTATACAAACCTTCACTTGTACAAACATATTTTCGTATTCCTTTTATAATTATGACCATTCCTTATTTTTATAAACATTACTCACGAAAAAATATTTAATCTATTCTAAGTGAACTACCCTCCACTTACTTCATTGAAGTGGGGGCTTCTTGGTCAATACTCCCAATGGAGCAAGTTTACCCAAGCTTACAAGGTCGCACCGACCTTAGTTATTACCAAAACTATATAGCTAGTTTCAGTAGATTTTTACTTGCATTTATATCTCTATCATGCTTCGCATTACAGTTAGGACAAATCCACTCTCTGAGCCCTAAGTTTTTCACTTCTTTGTTTTTATAACCACATTCAGAACATAATTGACTACTAGCATAATTCGATGGTGCTATAACTATCTTTTTGTCATTCCATTCTGCCTTATATTCTAACATTCTTCTAAACTCAAACCATGATACCTCACCTATTGCCTTTGATAGCTTATCATTCTTCATCATATTCTTTACTTTTAAGTTTTCTATAACTATTGTTTGGTTTTCACAGATTAGTTTAGTAGATAACTTGTGTAAAAAATCTTTTCTTTGATTGGTAATCTTCTCATGGAGTCTTGCGACTTTTAATCTAGCTTTATATCTGTTATTACTTCCTTTTTTCTTTCTTGATAAGTCCTTTTGTAGTTTTTTAAGTCTTTTTTCTGATTTTCTTAACCATTTAGGATTGTCATATCTATCACCATTGGAGCATATAGCAAACTCTTTCAAGCCAACATCAACACCTATTTTATTTTCTACTTTTGGCAACTTTATATTTTCAGTATCAACCAATATTGAAACATAGTATTTATTACTTGGTGTTTTTGTTATAGTACAACTCTTTATTAATCCAGTGAATTGTCTATGCAATTTTATTTTAATCATAGATTTCAATTTAGGAATCTTAATATATCCATATTCAATACATACAGTTCCGTTTTGATTATTAGTTGTGTAACTGTGATAATTACTTTTCTTACTTTTGAACTTAGGAAATCCTACGGATTTATCCCTAAAGAAATTTTTATAAGCTTTATTCAAGTTTAATTGGGCATTGGCTAAAGCTAAACTATCAACTTCTTTTAACCAAGGGAATTCTTTTTTATATTGTGCAGGAGTTGGATATTTCACTTTTTTTATGTCTAAATCTTTGTTTTCTTCATAAGATTTTATCCTATCAGCTAACATTTTATTGTATATGAATCTAGTACAACCAAATGTTTTAGCCAAATATAATCTTTGCTCTGAATTAGGATAGATTCTATATTTATAAGCTTTTAACAACTCCCTCACCTCACTTTTCACCTTGATTTTGAATATATTTCTTTATTACTTCTCTTCTATACTTTATAACTAATACAAGATGATAATGCAATAAGAACACTGAATGATTATTTGTATCTAATTTCATAATTATCACCCATTTCTATTATTAACTACTGATTATATTTTAATGCAAAAATAATAGGAGCAAGTTATTTTTACGCATTCATCTCCCACTTATAGAAGATGGGAGACTTCTGCTAGTTACGTTAAATTATTTAAGGCTTGTACTCTATCGAATCAAGCCAATTCAACATTGTTTTAAAAAAGAGAGCTATGTTTAGAATTATACTCGTATCACACTTTAACGATTGTCCTTTTTACTTAACTATTTTTTCAACAATTTCTTAAAAAAGAGATATATGTGACTTATTTATTTAATGTATAGTGACTACGGCCTGTCCGGCCTTAAACCTTATATCCTATTATAAAATTTCATTAATAAAAAAACTGCAATTAGATTTTAAAATAAAATCCAATTGCAATAATACCATCATAAAATACATCTATTTCTTTTCTTCTATCTCTTGAATGATTCTATCAATAAACTTGTTAATTGACACGCTTCCCTCCTCCCCATTCTCTCTACTTCTTAAGGATACGACACCCTCTTCTGATTCTTTTTCTCCAGCAATTATTATATATGGAACTCTCTCATTCCTAGCTTCTCTTATTTTATATCCGATTTTCTCAGCTCTGTTGTCTATTTCTACTCTAATACCATTCTCTTTAAGCTTACTTACTACGCTATCACAGTACTCTTTATACTTTTCTGATATTGGCAGTACTTTCACTTGAACAGGTGATATCCATACTGGGAATTTCCCTTCAAAGTGTTCAATTAATATACCCATAAATCTCTCAATACTTCCATATATAGCTCTGTGTATTACTATTGGTCTATGCTTTTCTCCATCTTTCCCAATATAATTCAAATCAAATCTTTGTGGTAATTGGAAATCAAGCTGTATAGTTCCACATTGCCAAGTCCTTCCTAATGAATCCTTAAGGTCAAAATCTATTTTAGGTCCGTAGAAAGCTCCATCACCTTCATTTATAACATATTCCTTACCTATCTGGTCAAGCGCCTCTTTAAGAGCACACTCCGCCATATCCCAATCTTCTATACTTCCTATTGAATCCTCAGGTCTTGTTGATAACTTTATATTGTATTGGAATCCAAATGCTGAATATATCTCTTCTATTAATCTAATTACCCCTATTATTTCATCTTTTATCTGCTCTGGTAACATAAATATGTGAGCATCATCCTGTACAAATGACCTTACTCTCATAAGTCCATGAAGCGCTCCTGATAATTCATGCCTATGAACTCTTCCAAGTTCCGCCATTCTTATTGGAAAATCTCTATATGAATGAACTTCACTTTTATATACAAGCATTCCACCTGGACAACTCATTGGTTTAATTGCATAATCTTCATCATCAATTTTTAGTGCATACATATTCTCTCTATAATGATCCCAATGTCCTGAAGTCTCCCATAAATGCCTATTTAGAATTATTGGAGTTTCAACCTCAACATATCCCGATTTAGAATGTATATCTTTCCAGAAATCTATAATCTTATTTTTTAAAATCATTCCCATTGGAAGCATAAATGGAAATCCTGGTCCTTCTTCCATTATTGCAAATAGCTTTAGTTCTTTCCCTAACTTTCTGTGATCTCTTCTCTTAGCTTCCTCTAAAAACTCCAGATAATCCTGGAGCATTGATTGTTTAGGAAATGCAGTCGCATATATTCTAGTTAACATCTCCCTCTTTTCATCACCTTTCCAATATGCTCCTGCAATACTCATTAGCTTAATAGATTTAACCATCTTTGTATTTGGAAGATGTGGTCCTGCACATAGGTCAACGAAATCCCCCATTTTGTAGAAAGATATTATTGCTTCTTCTGGAAGGTCATTAATGAGTTCAACTTTATATTTCTCACCCTTTTCTTCCATTAGTTTAATTGCTTTCCCTCTTTCAAGTTCAAATTTCTCAATTGGATGCTCCTCTTTAATTATCTTCTTCATTTCTTCTTCTATCTTGTTAAAATCATTCTCTGAAAGTTTATGGCTTAGATCAAAATCATAGTAAAATCCATTCTCTATTGAAGGTCCTATAGCTAATTTAACATCCTTATATAATCTCTTGATAGCATATGCCATGATATGTGCAGCAGTATGTCTATATACATCTGCACCCTTTTCATCTTCAAACTTTAAAATATTAACCTCATCATTGTCATGGAGTTCAGTTGTGAGACCAACCACCTTTCCATTGACTTCTCCTGCAACTGCTTCTTTATACAACCTTCCACTAATGCTCTTAGCAAGTGTAGTTAGATTGCCACCTCTTTCAATTTCTTTCACTGCTCCATTGTTTAGTTTTACTTTGATCATCACAATTGTTACCTCCTTTTCTGGTTTTTATATAAAATAAAAAAACATCCATCCCATACAAGGGACGAATGTTATATTCGCGGTTCCACCCAAGTTAACACATCCTTTTATTAGAATGCATTCACTCATTTTATAATTTAACGGATTATCCGATGACATTTCCTATCTAGTACTCTGCCATGGCTCAAGGGTAGTTTTCACATAAGAGATTCTATAGTGAAACTTGATTTATACTTGTATCAAAATCACGAATGTTCAACGTGTTTTGTACATGTATAAATTAATAGTTGAACTAGAATCTCCAAGGCCATATGGGATCTGCTCTCAATCGGTGACATATCCTCCCTGTACACTGGGTTCTCTGCTACTCTTCCTTTTCATTGCCTGCAATTTTATGTAATTTCTTTAAATAATATCATTTTAATATTTTATTGTCAAATAAATTTTCAGATTATTTTCTATTTTTCAATCTCTATCTCCCTACCAATTATAATACAACCAGCATCATCATGATGTCCTAATTTATCAGTTTTCACAATTGGAATCTCTCTGTCTCCAATGGCTTCTTTTATTAATTCCTCTATATCAGGTTTTGTATTTTCTGCTTCAAGCTGGCTAAATGTTCCTAGTATAATAGCATTTATTTAAAGAATAAATGCTATTATTATTATAATCAAATGTACTATTAACTCTATCCTACTTACTTTAAAATTGTGAGATAATTGAGTTTGTACTACTAAAGTTACTAATCTTGATACATAGCATACTACTAAATATATAATAGCTATCATTCCAAAATATTTTATTACTCTAATTGGAGACATAAGTTTATCATTCATCATATATGGTATTACAATAAGAGCAGCAATTACATATGTAATAATTTTATATACTCCAAAATTATACCCCTTCTTCCCCCTTTTAAAATTCCATCCACCTTTAAGTAAGATAACAAAATCTACCCATTCTACTTTCTTGTCATCCTTACTTCCTCTCATACCCACTTGTTCAGAACTATATTCATCTATGTAATCCTCATTGCTTATAATTATATTCTCTAAGAATGTAAATGGATCTTGTTTATCAGCGCTGCTCAACTCACTTGTAGTGTCTATCAATTCCTCTAGAGTTCTTTTTACTTTATATAATCCATACTCCCCTTTCTTAAGTTTAACTTTTTTATATGCTTTTTCTTCCTTCTCATCTGCTATCTCATCACAAATAGTTCCACAGAAACCTTTATATTTACACTTTGGATAATGATCTTTTACAGGTTCTTTTTCAAACCCTTTACTGCATCCACAATACCGATCCCCACGAAAACCCTCTTCTAAAATTCTTAGAAATAGTTCATCTGAAACATTAACTTCTTTTTCATTATCCTTAATATATTCATCAAGTTCTTCTACTTCCCTATACACATTTTTTAAATAGTCTTCTAAATTTCCCCTGTACTTTCCTTTGTATTTTAATATAACTCTATATAAATCATCATTGAAATACATATATTTTCCCCCTTATCAATTATCATATACTTTTGACACTACCAATCCTATTTGCTTTTTATATAATATATTCTTGAGCCGAAATCCCCTATATATCTAACCTTCTCATTGTACCCTCCACCATTAAATTGTGGGTACGGTTTAAATCCTGCATACATTAACTCATCACCATATGCTTGAATTCTTTGATTTTCTCCTTTAAATAAATAGTTATCACTTACAATCTTATGAACTATCCCCTTCAAACCGTTGGTACTCACCTCAAATGGTACATAGTCATTTATAAGTTCACCGAACTGTTCAATATTCATAAATTGTTCTCTAGTATACAGACAATATAGACTATCTTCTTTTAATCCTTTGAGCTTTATGGATTCAAGATTCATATTACTCTCCTGTATCTTCTGATAATAGCCAATTATTCCATCACTCTTATCTTCTGATACAACCATACAAATAGATTGATTAGATTCAAATGGTGATTTAATTCTATAAAATTCACCAAACTGAAATAGTTTTCTATGTTTCTTATAAAATTCAATCTGCTTTTTAATTACTTTTCTCTCATAGTTTGATAACTTGGTTATATCAAGTTCATATCCAAGAACTCCAAATGAAGCCACATTAAATCTACTCTCTATAGAGTTATTTCTCAATGTCTGAATGGATGGATTTGATCCAACATGAGCACCTAGTGTACTCTGAGGATACAACATCGATGATCCATACTGTATATTCATCCTCTCACCTGCATCTGTATTATCACTTGCCCAGGTCTGAGGCATATAGTAAAGCATCCCTAAATCATACCTATTTCCACCACTTGCACAACTCTCAAAAAGTATATGCGAAAATTCTGTGGTTATTCTTCTCATAAGCTCGTACACCCCAAGAACATACCTATGATGGAATTCCATCTGTCTCCAACTTTCAAGATAATTGGAATACACATCTGTTATACTCCTGTTCATATCCCATTTTACATATTTAATGTTTGAGGATGATAACACTCGTTTTAAAGTCTTATACAAATACTCCCTAACCTCAGGGTTTGTCATATCAAGCATTAGTTGATTTCTTCCTAATGAAGGTTCTCTATTTGGTAGTTTTACTGCCCATTCTGGATGTTTTCTAAAACGTTCACTGTTCTCAGATATCATCTCTGGCTCAACCCATAAACCAAAATCTAAACCTATTTTATTTATCCTGTCACATAATTGTTTAAGTCCTCCTGGAAGCTTTTTATCATCAACTATCCAATCTCCAAGACTGCTCGTATCATCATTTCTCCCTCTAAACCACCCATCATCAAGAACAAATAATTCCATGCCTAGTTCCTTAGCATTTCTTGCAAGGTTCAATAACTTTTTCTCATTAAACTCAAACCCTACAGCTTCCCAGCTGTTGAAAATAATACTTCTCTCCTTGTATTGCCATTTAGGTGGAATCAAATTATTATTTATTACGTTATGAAAATTCCTAGATACTCTATTCATACCTTCATATGAGAAGGTCATGATAACTTCTGGTGTTTGAAAGTAGTCTCCCTTTTCAAGATTCCAACAAAAATCAAATGGGTTTATCCCCATCTGAAGTCGCATAATTTCATGAGGATTTATTTCTACCACACCTTGGTGATTACCACTATATACAAGTGCAAAGCCATAACATTCTCCATCATATTCGTCACAATTTTTCGTCTTTATGCACATTAACGGATTATGATCAGCTCCAGAAACACCTCGCTTTGAATCTATATAATAAATTCCTTTTAAGAGAGATTGTTTCTGAATGTGTTTCTCTCTAATCCACTTTCCCTCAAGTGTTAATAGCTCATAATCCTCATATAAAAAATCTAGATTCATACTCATTACCTTATGAATCTTTAATTTGCCTTTATTACCATTAACTATTCTGCAGCTTCTTGTTATAACATCCTTATAGTAGAATACTGAGTATTGGAGGATAACATATACATCTATACTCCTATCATACATAGTTAGTTCCAATGAGTTAATTTTTTCTTTATTTTTCTCATGCCTCTCACCTGTATTTTCAAAAACATGAGGTAATCCTTCTATCTCATATTTCCCTTCAAAAATCTTGTGTGAATGATATAGAAAATCACTAACTCTTGTTCCATCCTCCATTTCCATATGTATTGATGGTTCCTTATAGTCTCCCTTACCGTATGATGATAATTCCAATCTAGTTGTATTAAGTGAAAAATTTTCAATTTCCCTGCTATAGTTTACTTCTAATCCAACAGGAGTATTAAAATTTTGGTAAAGTGAATCAAAGTTCTTTCTATGTTTTATCTTCCTGCCATAATGAAGATTACTTAAATGCCCACTAGGCAGTACCTTTATGATATAACTAGTTTTATCTGTTGTGAGATGAAATTCTTTATTATTATAGTAGATCATTTTCTCCTCACTCCATTTAAATTCTTTATATATCTTATTACCTCAAAACAAGTAATATACGACACTATGTTATGGATAAATAGAAAAGTACACAAGAAATATTAACTTCTCGTGTACTTTATACTAATATTTTTTATATAATTGTGTATATTATCTATTCTTATGCACATACTACTAATGAAGCACAAGCGAGATATATACTCGTAGCATCACATGTGCTTTATCAGAAGCTTTTCAATGTCGCCACTCTGGAAAAGCTTCTGTTTATTTTTATGTATATATTTTTACTTATTTTCACTAACAGTTCCATACTCCTGAGCTATTTCTAGTATTTCTTTATTATTTATATTAGTAATTAAAAAACCATAAAATAATGCACCAAAATACATTACACTAATTACTGCTATTTTACTTATAACATTAAGAACTAAGTCTAATCTATTAGAAATTGTTATAACACCAGACATTACACAATAACATATTATTAAAAGACTAGCTGTAAACAATAAAGATATTACTTTTCTTCTAATTCTTATTTTCTCATTCTTCCGTATCAGTTTATAATATCTTTCCCAAGTTTCCTTATCATACTTTTCTATGTAATCTAATTGAGTATAAGTTATCTCCCATCTCTTTCCTTTTATAAGTCCATTAGTCATATTAGTCTCTACCCCTCTGATATTATTACTTATTTTCATCTACAGTTCCATACTCCTGAGCTATTTTAAATATTTTTTTATTATTTATATTAGTTACTAGAATCCCATAACATAGTACACCTAAATATATTGCACAACTTATCCCTGTCATACTTACAGCTTTATTAATAGCTATATCTAGCTTATCACTACTCGGTATTAACGTTCCACCCATTATGCCAAATTTTATATAACAAAGAATTATAATGATACTAACTACAAAAATTACAGAAATAACTTTTCTACTAGTTCTTATTTTCTCATTGTTCCTTCTCAATCTGTAGTAACTCTTGCATGTCTGCTCATCATATTTTTCCATATATTCTCTCTGAGCACGAGTAATTTCCCATCTCTTTCCTTTTATAATTCCATCAGCCATACTGTTCTCTACTCCCCTTTCAGCTTCATTACCCCTTCACTTACCCCTATATTCACCATTATAGGTATTTATTTATAACTGTCAATAATTACACTTTTAAGTGTCAAAAAATAGTGCTAAAAACAACAAAACACCCAACATAGTTGAGTGTAAGCTTATTGTGTTATTTTTCTTCTTGCAAAATCCACAAATGTAAATTTATCTGGTCTGTGTCTTGATTCAGAGTATTGGAACAATGTAGTATCATCAAGATACACATGATTTTTAACTTGAACCACCATATCATAATCTCCTAAATCAAGATATTTTCTATCTTCTTCTGTTGCCTTCTCTACAGTGAATTCTTTTTTTGCATAACTTATATTTAGTTTAAGGACTTCTTCAATATATTCATATATTGATTTTACACATATCTCCTTATTGAGTTCCTTGATGTATTGACTATTAAAGTATTCTTTATCAAGAATTATACGCTCTTTTCCTATCTTTCTACTTCTAACAACTTTCCACACCTTATTATTATCACTAATTTCAAGCTGTTTCATTAATTCATCATCGGGGTCTATTAATTCAAACTCATTCAGTATTGTTTCAACCTCATAGTTCATCTTCTCTGATAACTCTTTGAAGCTTATTAAACCCGATACTGGGAATTCAAATTTATTCACATCAAGAACAAAAGAACCTTTTCCTTTTACCTTTTGAATATATCCATTTTGAGCTAGTAAATTTAAAGCTTTTCTAACTGTATCTCTTGAAACTCCGTAATCATTCATCATCTGATTTTCAGATTTAAGTTTTGTATTTGCTTTTATTTTATTTTCCTTTATATCTGTTGCGATTTCATTATATATTTCATAGTATTTACTTTTCACAATATATCACCCAAAAATAATTCTAACACTACTCCTATTTTTTAACAAGGTGATAAACTATAGATTCATAAGGTCTTAATATAATACTGTTCATATTTACTTTTGAATCATTGTAATTACTTATTAAAATCTCCACTTTATATTCGCTATATTCTACTCCTATAGTAAAGTCTACCTCTACATCTTCTCCATAGAAATTATTCATAACAATTAATTTTTCCTCATTGTATCCTCTCTCATAGGCGAATACTTTATTGTGATTATCTAGTAATAATTTATAATTTCCATAAGCAATAATATCATTTTGTTTTCTTAATTCTATAAGTTTTTTATAGTGATAAAAAACAGAATCCTTATCCTTTAGGGCATTTTCAACATTAATTGTTTTATAATTTTCACTTACTCCTAGCCATGGTGTACCCGTTGTGAAACCACTATTTGCTTCATCATTCCATTGGACTGGTGTTCTTGAATTATCTCTAGATTTCATCTGAATGATTTCCATTATCTCTTCTTTATTCATTCCTTTATTCCTAAGCTCGTTAAACATATTTACAGATTCTATGTCATTATATTGTTCAATACTTTGGAATTTAGGATTGGTCATGCCTATCTCTTCCCCTTGGTATATATATGGCGTTCCCTTCATCATATGAATAGTTGTTGCTAGCATCTTTGAAGATTCTTTATGATATTTTTCATCATTCCCAAATCTACTCACAACCCTTGGCTGATCATGATTGCACCAGAACAAGGCATTCCATCCGCCCCCTTCATGCATCTCCTTTTGCCATGTTGATAATATTTTCTTTAACTCACTGAAATCAAATTCCATTTTAGTCCACTTATCCCCATCCTTATAATCTACCTTAAGATGGTGAAAACTAAATACCATGGATAACTCTTTCTCTTGTGGGTTTGAATACTTTATGCAGTTATCTATTGAAGTTGAAGACATTTCTCCAACTGTTAAAATATCCTTATGTTTCCCAAAGGTCTCTCTATTTAATTCCTTAAGATACTCATGAATTTTGGGACCATCTGTATAGAATCTTCTCCCATCACCTATATGATCATCCATATATTCCTCTGGTTTAGAAATAAGATTTATTACATCTAATCTGAATCCATGAACTCCTTTGTTAATCCAAAAGTTAACAATCTTATATATCTCTTCTCTTACCTTCTTGTTTTCCCAATTTAAATCTGCTTGAGTTACATCAAAAAGATGCAGATAATATGCATCAAACTCCTCAACGTATTGCCATGCATTCCCTCCAAATTTTGATATCCAATTTGTAGGTTCTTTTCCTTCCTTAGGCTCTTTAAATATATAAAAATCCTGATACTCTTTATCTCCATCCATAGCTTTCTTGAACCATTCATGCTCAGTTGATGTATGGTTAAATACCATATCAAGCATAATCTTTATCCCATTCTCCTGTGATACCTTAACTAACTCTTCAAAATCACTCATTGTTCCAAACCTTGGATCAATATTATAGTAATCCTCAACATCATATCCGTTATCCTTCTGAGGAGAAATATAGAAAGGAGTTAACCAAATATAATCTACTCCTAACTCTTTTAAATATCCTATTTTCTCAGTAACACCCTTTAAATCACCAAATCCATCTCCATTTGAATCATAAAAAGATTTAGGATATATCTGATAAACCACACTCTTTTTAAAATCTACCATCATATCATCTCCTCTATTCAAAGTCCTCATATACTCTCCCATAAGTTTTTTCAGACTATTTATTTAAAAACATAAAATTCAAAAGGAGGATTACTCCTCCTTCAGATAAAAACATTATAAGTTTATATTATTTATTTTTTAGAGAACATCTTTCTCTTATGAAATATAATTGTTAACCCAAATGGGATTAATATAGCAACTGCCATTGATATTGCAAACATTCCCATATATTGTGGTTGTATTGATAAAATTCCTGGCAATCCACCAACTCCAATTGAGTTAGCCATTACTCCTGAAGCAACAGATATTATTCCTGCTAAAGCAGAACCAATCATTGCCGCTAGGAATGGATACACGTATTTTAAGTTTATACCAAACATAGCTGGCTCAGTTACCCCTAAGTAACATGAGATTGCAGCTGGTATAGAAACCTGTTTCTCTTCTTCGTTATTTCTATTTAAGAAAATAATTGCCATTACAGCTGATCCTTGTGCAATATTTGAAAGTGCAATCATTGGCCATAGGTTAGTTCCTCCGAACTCACTCATTAACTGAAGATCTATAGCATTTGTCATGTGATGCAAACCTGTTATTACTAATGGCGCATATGCAAATCCAAATATTGATGCAAATAACCAATTAAATGTTGAAGTAAGCCCTGCATAAACAACTGCTGATATTTTTGCTCCAATAGCCCAGCCCACTGGTCCTAGTATTGTATGTGCTAACAATACAGTTGGAACAAGTGCACAGAATGGAACTACAATCATAGAAATATATGATGGTACCACTTTTCTAAGTTTTAACTCAAGCCAAGCGAATACAAATCCTGCAAGAATGGCTGGAATAACCTGTGCTTGATATCCAATCATCTTAATCTGTACAAAACCGAAATCCCATACTGGTGCTACCGCTCCACCTGCTACTGCATATGCATTAAGTAATTGCGGTGAAACAAGTGTTAATCCTAATACAATTCCTAGTATCTGAGTTGCCCCCATTTTTTTAGTAATGGACCATGTTATCCCTACAGGTAAGAAGAAGAATATTGCTTCCCCTATTAACCATAGAAAATGGTGTGCCCCTGCCCAAAACTGAGAAACTTGAGTTAGGGTTTTAGTTCCCTCTTCAAACATCTTAATATCACCAATAATATTTCTAAAACCTAATATAAGACCTCCAACAACTATGGCTGGTATAATTGGTGTAAATATTTCAGCTAAGTGAGATAACATTATTTGTATCCAACTCATATTTTGTCTAGCTTGTTTCTTAGCAGTGTCTTTACTTACACCCTCTACACCTGCTAATGCTGTAAATTCATTATAAAATGATGCAACTTCATTTCCCACTATAACCTGGAACTGTCCTGCTTGTGTAAATGTTCCTTTTACAATACCAATCTTTTCAATATTTTCAATGTCTGCTTTCTTTGTGTCATTAAGTACAAACCTCATTCTTGTTGCACAATGTGATACTGCTGATATGTTTTCCTTACCACCGATATGCTTTAATAGCATTTTTGCATCATTTGCATATTTACCCATATCCTCATCCTCCCAAAATAATCTCTTATCCCAAAACCTGTACGTACATGTTAATATAATTATAACTTGTACGTACAACCATGTCAACTTTTTCTCAATATTCAATATTGGTATTTTGTTCTATATTTTCACTGATTTATCTTTTAATTTTCCCTATTTTAATCTATAATAATATTATTGTTATTTCTTTAACGATAATATTAGGGATGAATGATTTTTATAACACTATTATTTCTTAGATATGTTCGACAATACTTTCTTGAAATCAATGTATTATTTAATCCTCCTCATCCCTTCTAAAGATTTAATATAAAATAAACTCAGCTACCAAATTTTCTTTGGTAGCTGAGTTTATTTTAATTATTTTAATATTTTTAAGTTCTTCTTCATTAGATCTTTTCTTTTATACATCTTCTCATCAGCATCATTTATTAAATAAAATATATTTGTATCTTTATTAAAATCGCAACTTGAAATTCCATGGCTAAAACTCATATTATATTCCTTATTGCTATGTTCATTCTCATATTTAATATGTTCATTTATTTCCGAAAACCTTTCTTCAGCTTCTTTTTCATTTATCCCTGGTAAGATTAATAAAAATTCGTCTCCCCCAAGTCTAATTAGAAATTCTCTTTCAGTAATAAATTTTTTAATAATATTAACCATATTTACTATGAGTTCATCTCCACTACCATGTCCAAGATTATCGTTAATCACCTTTAAACCATTTATATCTATAAATGCTACAGTAAGATACTCTTGTAATTGCCTTGATTTCTTTAATTGTGATTGTAGTAATTCCATCCCCTTAGCTCTGTTGAATGTTCTTGTCATAATATCCAAAGATGCCATTTCCTCTATTTTAATATGATTTATCTTTCTCAATACCATATAAGCTAATATATGTATTGATATTAAACATATTAAAAATATACTTATTTTCTGCGTTTTAATATATTCACTTAATAAATATTTTGCTCCTTCTAAAGAATAAAAGTTAATTTTATTCTTGTTTAAAGGTATATAAGATACTATCTTCCATTGTTTATCCTTAAAATTCACATCAATTATTTCATTATTATTTGATTCTACAGGATTTATTGTCTGATATGTGATTAAACCATTTGCTGTTTCTATCTGTCCACTTAAAGACTGCGATATTTTATCCCACTCTTTTTTTATTTCTTCTGTGTTATTCTCTGAAATTATGTCTTTTTCTTTATTATCTCTTAATAGAACCTCTCCATTATTTTTAAATACATATGTATACTCTTTGTTATTTTCCAAAAAAAACTTAAGTTGATTAGCAATATCTTCAAGAGAATATTCAATAATTAATATACCAGCCACATTTCCAAACCTAATTATTGGTGATATTGCTTGAATTCTTCCATTAATTAATTCATCTTTAATTTTTGTTTCTAAAAATACAATTTCTTTATTACTATTAAAAGCTCCTTCTATATCTTCAATTGATTTTTTATTCTCCAATAAAATTTCTTTTACACATAATTTTTTATCCTCATACTTTAACTCAAATTTACATTCTCCATTTGTATCATATACCTCAACATGTTTTTTAGACTTATCATTTTCTGAAACTTTCTTTATATCTTCAATAAAATTATCAAATAAACCTTCATTAATTTTAACCCACTGATTATTACCTCTATTTGATATATATCTCATTTCAAGAACAATATTTTGAATCTTATTTTCTATTATTTCCTTTTGTGTAGAAGTAATATCATACTCATATTTTTTTATATTTTTAATTTCTCTTTCAAATACACTCTTTTCAATTATTACAAAACTTATAATATGAATACTTATAAATATGATAAATAATATTATAAACTTTATACTTATTCTAAACCAAAAACCGTCTTTGTTAGTTAAATAAGTCCTTTTCATATAAATCACTCCATATAGTTAATACTATATATTTATCGTCCATTTTTTACTAATCTTCACTGGATTTCGGTACATATTTCCAAAATTTACGAAATACTTTAAATAAGCTGTTTCAAATAATTATTATATCATTTGAAACAACTCTACTAATAACCTTTTCCTTAACTACTAATTATTTTTCCTTAACTCCCCTTTTACAAATTTAACCATACTCTCATATGGCATTGCTCCTTTTACGCCATATATTAAGTTTCCATTCTCATCTAATAATATTGATGTTGGAATAGCTGTTATCCCAAACTTTTGACCAATGACCTTTTCCACATCTAATAATACCTTAAATGTATATCCCTCTTTATCAATGTATTTCTGTACTGTATCCTTTGATTCTCCAATATCCACAGCCACCACTACTACCTCTTCTCCAAACTCTTCCCAAATTTTCTGCATATCAGGCATCTCTACTTTACAGCTAGGGCACCATGTAGCCCAAAAATTTATGAATACTTTCTTTCCTTGAAAATCGCTAATACTAACCTCATTTCCATCAAGATCTTTAAGTGTAAAGTTTATATCCTGATTATACTCAATCTTCTCCTCAGCAGTTTGATCTTTATTTGTCTCTTCTTCATTTTTTTCTTCTTGTTTACGCTCTTCCTCAATATTATCTTTATTCACATTATGATTTTTTTCAATATTATTTTCTTCTTTCTTCTCTTCTTTTTTATCATTTGACTCTAGCTGTACTTCATAACTCTTAGGTTCATTATTCATGTTATAGTCATCCACAGCCTTCTTCATTACAAATAATCCACCAATAACAACTATACTAATTAATCCGTATTTAATCTTTTTATTCATATCTTTAAACTCCTTTTAAAAAATACTATTTATTTGTTCAAACTTATCAAAGAATAGCAACAATCCCATTATAATTAATAAAACTCCACTAACTATACTAATGATCTTTGAGTATTTTTTCATCAAAATAAATTTTTCCTGTGCTCTTGTTAGTAGTAGTGCAGATAGTAAAAATGGTACCGCTAAACCTATTGAATAAAATATTAATAAAATTACACCTTTACCGAAAGTATCTGCATTACTGGCATAAATAGCGATTGATGAACTTATAGCACTTATACATGGAGTCCACCCAGCTGCAAAAGCAACTCCTAATATAAAAGGTCCAAACTCCCTTTTTCTAAAATTTATATTAATAACTCTTTTTTCTCTTTTAAACATTTTTAAGTTTAATACTCCCATAGTATGTATACCAAGTATAATTACAAGTACTCCTCCACTCTGGGATAATACCTTTTTATTTGATACTAAAAATCTACCAATAGAAGTTAAGGTTAACCCCATAAGAATAAATACTAATGTGAATCCCAATACAAATAAAAACGCCTTTCCCATTATATTTTTTTTATTTATATCTTTTCCTTCATCCTTATTCAAACCCATTAAATACCCTAAATAACCAGGCATCAACGAAAGAGCACACGGTGATAAAAATGATAATACTCCTGCTGAAAAAGCTAAAAATATATTTACATCCTTCATATAAACTCCTCCTTTGATTACATTATATAAATTAAATTTGTGATTTTTATGAAGAAAGTAAAATCCCTATTAGATAATATTACTTATCTAATAGGGATTCTAATTATAAACTTACTTCCATTATTTTTTATTGAATTAACAATAATCTCACCATCATTCACTTCCACACACTTTTTAGCAATAGTAAGTCCTATACCGGCTCCTCCTTTACCCCTTTCCCTTGTCTTATCTCCCCTGTAAAATCTATCAAATATATATGGAAGATCCTCTTCTTCAATTCCTGGGCCCTGATCTTTTATTGAAAGTTCAAAATACCTACCTTTTCTTTTAAGTGAAATTTTAATTCCTGCACCTGCTCCATATTTATATGCATTCTGCACAATATTGACTATTGCTTGATGTAATTTATCTTTATCAACAAAAGAATAAATATCTTCTTCTATATCCCATTCATCATTATTATCATGATTAAATGAATACACATTTTTTATATCTCTAACTAGTTCACTTATATTCGTACTCTTTTTATTAATAACTATATTTTCACTCTCATATTTACTCAACTTCCAAAGATCCTCAACTAATCTCTTTAGCCTAATAATCTCTTTATGACATACATCTAATCTATTAGTTGTTGGCTCCCATACTCCATCAATCATAGCTTCAATATGACTCTGAAGAGTTGCTAATGGTGACCTTAATTCATGTGCTGCATCAGCAGTTATTCGCTTTTGTACTTCTCCCTGTTCCTTTAATGAGTATGCCATATTATTTATGGAATATCTGAGAGTTTCTATCTCAATAATATTGCTTTCTGTAGCTATCAGTGTATTAAAATCTCCTTCAGATACTCTTTCTGCTGCATTTGTCACCTCTTTAATACTATTACTTATTTTCACTGAAAGATAATATACTATAATCCCAAGTATTAAAAGAAGAAAAATTCCAATTCCAAATAAAGCTGTATTAAGAGATTTAAAAAACCAAAGTTCATTCTCACCATAACTAAAATTTCCTATGTGTCCAATTTCAACAATTCCAATATTTTTCCCCTCTATGTTTACCTTAAAGGTCTCTTTTCTATATGAAGCATCCCTATCCTTAAAAACCCCTTGCATTTCTCTCTCTATATCATCCAATATTACTTTACATTGTCCCTCATCATAGGATTCTGTATCCCAAACAACCTTGCCACAATCCTGTTTTATAGTTAAAATATATCCATCACTTAAGGCTCTTAATGCTATACTTTTTAGATAATCTTTATTCCAATTACCATTGCCTTCATACTGAGTTTTCACTTCTTCAATAATGTTTCTAATTTCCTTGTTAGAGTTCATTTTCATGTAATCCTTAAACCTTGATTTAAGATATGCATTACTTATAACTACAGTAAGAGAAATTGCAACAATTATCATTATGGAATTAATAAATATCCAGTATTTTTTTATTGAGATTTTCATAGTTCCCCTCCAAACTTATATCCAATACCATGTACAGTTCTAATATATTTGGGATGTTTATTATCACATTCAATCTTCTTTCTCAAATTCTTTATATGTGTATCAATAACTCTATCATATCTATCTACCTCAATCCCCATTGCAATGTCCATTAATTCATCTCTTGTGTACACCTTATTTTGATTTTCCAAAAAACTGCAGAGCAATTTATATTCAATTAATGTAACCCTTCTCTCTTCTCCTCTAACATTTAAGGTTTTTGAATCTTTATTTAAACTTATATTTCCATCATAACTTAATAATATATTGTCACTCTCATTTTTCTTAGTTCTTTTTAAAATTGCTTTTACCCTTGCGACAACCTGCCTAGGACTAAATGGTTTTGTAACGTAGTCATCTGCTCCAAGCTCAAATCCTTCAAGTATGTTATCCTCTTCTATTTTTGCAGTTAACATTATAATCGGAGTATCAGAAATCCCTCTGATTTTACCACATAACTCCTCGCCGCTCATACCTGGCATCATAAGATCAAGGATAACAATGCTAGGTCTATTTTCCATAAAGATGATTAATCCATCTCGTCCATTATTAGCAGTATATACTTCAAAATTCTCTTTTTCAAAATAGGAGCTCAATACATCTAAAATATTTATATCATCGTCACAAATAAGAATACTTTCCTTCATTTAAAACACCATCCATTGATAAGTATGTTATCTTTTTATTTACTATTATACACTACTGTTTTTAAGGAAAAAAATTTAGTTTTTTTGAATTATTTTTTCTTGTTTATGAAATAATAACTATGTATTAACCACTCAAATATACTGCTTATAGGTTATATTTTAAAAAAAGAGCAATGAGGTTTTCATAGTTTTTTAATATGATCATCGATGACTTGTTCTTTGCCTATAAGCAATTTTCATAATTATGAGGCATATTAAAATGGAGGGTCTTATGAAAAATTTAAAGAGAACTATCCTATTTTCACTTCTATTAATATTTACCCTCTCATTCTTGGGATGTATTAAAGAAGAGCAAAATAAACATTCTAATAATTCATCTAATAATACAAATAGCGAAAAGGAGAAGAACGATAAAGGAAAAGCTGCGGAAAAGTATCCTATAAGAATAGTTGATTCATTAGATAGAAAAGTTACAATTTTAGATGAACCTAAAAAAATAATCTCATTAGCACCTAATATTAGCGAAATAATATGTGCTCTTGGGAAAGAAACTCTTTTAGTTGGGCGCACCGCCCTATGTGATTTTCCTGAAAGTGTAATGAATATCGAAAGTGTAGGTGATTTTAATAATCCTAACGTAGATAGAATACTCGAACTCAAACCTGATCTTATAATAATGTCGTCTTTAACTCCAGAAAAAACATTATCTAAATTAGATGATTCAAAACAAACATATGTGGTTTTAAATGAAGATAAATCTATAGAAGGTACCTATACTATAATAGAAAAGATTGGTTATATTTTAAATACAGAAAAAGAAAGTGAAGAGTTAATAAATGAAATGAAAACAAAGATTAGTAGTCTTTCTTCAAAGGTAAAGAAATCAAATAAACCCCGAGTACATTTTTTAGCAGATTTTGGCTATAGTGCTGGAAAAGATACATATATCGCTCAAATGCTTAATGCTGCTGGTGCTATAAATACAGCTGATGATGTTACTGGATGGGAATACAGTTTAGAGAAACTAATTGCAAGTGACCCTGATATCATAATAGCTCCTAAAAGTATTTTTAATGAAGTGGAAAAACGAGAAGGATATAAGGATTTAAGAGCAGTAAAAAACAAAAAATTAATGATTATTGATGACGCCGTTATATCTCGTCAAGGACCTAGAATTACCGATGGAATAGAAATATTAGCTAGAATATTACATCCTGACGCTTTTAAAGAAGAGATGGAGAATGGTGCTTCTGAATAATTATAATTTGCCTTTTTCAACGCCTGAGGACTAACACTTGAAATTAATTCATGTGTTAGTCCTCAGTGTTTTATGTTATAGTTTTTTTATTAAATTAATCATCTTATCCACATGAAAGTTAAAAACTATATTCTCATGATCATCAATAGGAAGTACCGCACTTTTCCTTAAATTAATCTCATAATCAGATTCCTTAAGCTTTGCATAATTAGCTGTACTAAGACAACAATTAGCTCTCATATCATATAACAATTTAAGATGTACGTTAGCCTCTCTAAGAAGTTTAATTCTATTATTGATTAAATCAAGTTCTTCTTCATATTCATTATCATCCATATGTTCAAATTGATATGAGCTAAAAATAGCTTTAAACTCAGAAATGTCATCTCTTAGTGTGAATAATTTAGGGTTATCTCCATTAAGTATAATATTCTTAAATATCTCATCAATCTGTTCCTTAAGTTTATCATAGTGCTCATACATCTTCTTTTGAGATTCATTTGGAGATACCACAAAGTTTACTCCTAGAGCAATTATTATTCCCATAAAGGTTTCTAATAATCTACTAATCCCATATTCAACTGGTGCAATATTGTCAGCATAAAGTATTATCATTAAAAATACTATGCATGCAATACCTACAGATTGCTTAAAATTTAAAACATTGCATAAATATATCACCAGTATTATTCCCACAAATATAAGAATACTATTTACCATAACATTTACTGATAACTCAACCGCAATTATTGCAATAACTGCTCCAATGGTTGTTCCAATCATTCTGTTCAGGCCAGTCCTGAATGAACTATAAACTGTATTCTGCATTGTCATTATTGCTGCTATTGGTGCAAAAAAGTAAGTTTCTGAACTAAATATTCTTAAAATCACAACAGATATTACAACTGCCAATGCAGTCTTAATATTTCTTAATCCTATTTTCTTCATTATCTCATTCCTTATTCAATTACAGTAATGACTTCTTCTAAAGGTTTTCTCTCCGGACTCTTACCTTCAGTAGCTGGTACCCCAAGCGGCGTCAATGCTGCCAAATAATATCCTTCTTTATTAAAATTAACATATTCACTTATCTCTTTAGCAGCATAATTAGGACTAGTCATCCAACATGTTCCATACCCTAATTCTCCTGCTGAAATCATAAGATTCTCAATTGCTGCGCTTACTCCCTGCAAGCCTGGGTTCGCCTTATTTAGAGCATCAATTTCTTCCTGTGATGCTCCTATTGCTTTGAACTCTTTTAAGCCTGTAGGAATATAATCTCCAGCATATACAATAACTAGTACTGGTGCTGTTCTAAATATAGTTGCATATTTAACGAATTTTTTAAATCCATCAGCCCACTCTTTATCAGGTAATTTATCAGCTATTTTCTTATTCTTCTCTTCTATTAGTTTTGCTATTCCTTCTATCTTTTCCTTATTCTTAACTATAACAAAGTGCCAGTTCTGTCTATGCTTTCCTGATGGGGCTTGTATTGCAGCCTCCATAATAGCTTTTAGATCTTCTTCTTTAACTTCTTCTTCTGTAAATTTTCTTATACTATGTCTTTTATAAATAAATTCTAAATTCTTCATCTTAATGTCCTCACTTAATTATATTCAAAATCTTACCCTATGGCATATTCAAATAATATAATCAATCACTAAAATAATCAAGGGGATTCTAAAAAAAAGCAAATTGAAAATTGAGAATGGAGAATTGAGAATGATGGATGCTTCTACCTTAGGTCAGAAGCTACATTGTATGCATTAATAAAACCATTTGGAATATTATTCTATATATAATAAAGTCCTAATATTCATAAAAACAATTAGAATATTAAGACTTTACACGTTATAATACCTTATATTTGATTTATAATAACTTTTTAATTTGATCCGGTTTGAATTCCTTTATGACTTTCTCTTTTGTCTCAGTAATAACAATAAGTTTAACAACATCATCTTTCATTTGGAATACTTTGCCCTTCTGTTTTGTTCCAATAACATTAACAGGAGCCCCTACTTTTAATACCTTAAGGTTATCCTTTTCGCATTTCTCACATTTTTCTTCATTGCTACTTATTCTTAAACAATCTAGACAATAATAATATTTCGCCATTTTTGTCACCCTACCTTCTTAAATTGATTTTAATCTCTTTATATATATTTTCTATAAATTCCTTAAAATCCCTTTTAAATTTTCAGATTTTTTTGAATATTTTTAAAATAACCTCCATCCCTTTAAAATTTATTTTAAGACCATTTTATCTATTTAATAATCATATGCTCTTAAATATTTTTATATCACATAATTTTTATTATTTAGGAAACTATAATTATATATCATTTATATTATGGAGTGATTTTATGTACAATGAACCATATTTACCAGAAAAAAAAGAATTAGATATTTTCTATGAATTAGACAGAGAAATAAGCGATGCTGTAATAAACAAAGACCCTAATGAAATGGCTGAGGGATATTCTTCCCCATCTACTCAACATAAACCAACAGATATGGTTGACATGAGAGATGACAGTATCGACTTATACAAAGATCAGCCTCCAATATATTAAATTTATTAATTATATATGCCCTGGTTAAATCACTTACGTGTTTTAGCCGTACCCTTTATAATTTTTACCCTCTAAATCTTATTTTAGATTTACGCAAAGGAACCCAACGCAATGTTGGGTTCCTTTGTCATTCTGCTGAAACTCTTAAGATGAAACTTAGTTAGTGCTATATTTTCTATTGTACAAATACAAGAAAAATGCAGTACCTATAATTAAGACCGCTCCTAATATACTCTTTCCATCCATAACCTCTTCAAACATCACAAATCCAATAACTGCCGAGAAAACTACACTAAAATAATTGAATATAGACACCTCTGAAGCAGGTGCTAATTTATATGCATAAGTTAATGTAAACTGTCCCATCGCAGCAAATACGCCTATCATTACAAGAAATGCACATTGTGATGGACTAGGAATAACAAAATTCATAGCCGTTAAAGGAATCATTCCTAAAACTGATATCAACGAGAAATAAAATACTATTGTAGCTGGTTGCTCTCTATCCTTTAAATACCTTACAAGAGTATATGCTCCACCTGCACAAATTGCAGAACCTACTCCTGCCATTGATGGTATCATATCAAAACTCATCTTAGGTTGTATTATAAACAATGCACCAACAAACACCACAAATAATGCAGGTATCTGAACCTTAGATAACTTCTCTTTAAGGAATAGAGCCGCAAACACAGTAACAAAGAATGGAGACAACTTATTCAGAATTGCTGAATTACCTAAATTTATATTATTAATAGCATAAAAATATAATAAAACTCCACTTAATCCTAACATAGATCTTCCTAATAGATATTTCTGATTCTCTTTTTTCCCAAACATAGAAGCACTACTCTTCTTCAATGTTATGAATGCGATAGCCAGACTCACCATATTTCTAAATAAAACTTTCTCTGCAAGAGGTATATCTCCTGCCAGCTTAACCATTGCACCCATAAAAGCAAATGATAATGCACTTAAAATCATCAATACAACAGCCCTTGGTTTATTATCCATTTTCATCCCCGCTTTCGTAAAATCGTAGTTGACAGTGGACAGTTGACAGTTGACAACGAATGACATTTCACTTACGTGAAATTTTAATCTTATTGTTCCGTAATCAATAGAAATTCACTTGTTTCATTTGTAATAAAACATTGTATCTTAAATACAATATTTTATCGTAGATAAAATGAGTAAGGACATCTTGTCCTAAAGAACAACAAGATGTAGTTTCTGCCGTTTAGGGCAGAAACCTCCTTCGTTGTCCGTTTTCCGTTGTCCATTATCAACTTCTTTTATATCGCTTCTTCGCTTTCATCAATAAAATAAAATTCCTTATTATTTAAATTTTTGAGATTATCTTTTAATCTTTCATAATCAGATATCTCATCTACGCCCTCTTTTAACCTTCTATTATTGGGTAACATTTCAATGAAACTTCTAAATAGCTCTTCGCTGAAGTACTCAATATTATGTCTAGGTAATTTGGGTAATAACTCAAAATCTTCTTCATCAATGATTTTTTCAACTATATCAAAGAAATACTTAAAATAAAATCTGTTTTTAATTTTTTTTAATCTTCCTATCTTAAAAGTTTTCCCTTCGGAGTTTCTCCACATAAGATATAATCTTTCTACTTCTATCTTTTTCATAATACCACCTTCAATTTTAAGCCTTATTTTTTCTTTTATTATTTAATTTTACCAATGACATATGAAAATATTCTATTTGATTAATTTCCTTAACTAAAAGATTTTAACATAAGCTATTCTATGTTACAACTTAAAACTTATTAATGGTAAAAAAAAAGCAGAGCGCTTTAACGCTCTGCTTTAAAACTTTAAGTTTATGACGATTACTTAACAACTTCTACAGCCATCTGTAGTAATTGACCATTAATTTTTTGTTCTTTATAATCTTTTTCAGCATCAAAAACTATTTCAACTGAAAGTGTTTCTTTTTGAATTGTATCTTCAAATTTCTTGATTATACAATTTAACTCTTCATTTCCAGCAACAAATAACTTAATCTTATCTGCAACTTCAAATCCGCTATCTTTTCTCATGTTCTGAACTTTACTTAAGATCTCTCTTAGGAATCCTTCTTCTCTAAGTTCTTCAGTTATATGCGTATCAAGAACAACTCCGATTGAACCTTCCCCAGCAAATGCATATCCTTCAAGCCCCTGCATAGTTACAAGAAGGTTCTCATTGTTAAGTTCTATCTCATTTCCATCTATATCTATAGTAACAGTTCCACCATTACCTATTGTTTGCGCTAACTCCATCTGATCCTGTTCTGCAATTGCTTTTCTGATTTGAGGAATCATCTTACCATAGCTTCTTCCTATTACAGGCAGATTAGGTTTGATTTCAAAGTTAACGTATTTAGATACATCTGCTCCAAATTCAATATTCTTAATGTTAAGCTCATCCTTTATAATATCTCCATAGTATTCAGGAATTGACTTAGTAGCTAAAAGCATTATTCCAAGTGGCTGTCTGTTCTTTATATTAGCTCCACTTCTTGCTTTTCTTCCTAATTTAACAACCTTGTAAGCAAGTTTCATCTCTTTTTCAAGTTCCTCATTAACTTCCTCTTGGTTGTACTCTGGCCAGCTACATAAGTGAACACTCTCTGGAGCTTCCTTATCTAATCCAACTACTAAATTCTGATAGATTTCATCAGTCATAAATGGTATGAATGGTGCAGCAACCTTTGAAAGCTCAACTAATACTCTGTGAAGAGTTACATATGCTCCAATCTTATCATTATCTAATGAATCACTCCAGAATCTAGCTCTGTTTCTTCTTACATACCAGTTAGACAACTCATCAACAAATGCCTCAACAGCAAGTGCAGCTTGAGTAATTCTATAGTTATCAAGGTGATCTCCAACCTCTTTAGATAATGTATTTAATGTTGAGATTATCCACTTATCCATAACATTGTCAGATACAAATCCTTTATGGTCATATGGGTTGAATTTATCTAAATCAGCATATAATACGTAGAATGAATATACATTCCATAATGTACTTAAGAACTTTCTTTGTGCTTCTGCAACTTCGCTAGGTGCAAATCTAGTTGGAAGCCATGGTGCACTTGCAGTGTAGAAATGCCATCTTGTAGCATCTGCACCTTGCTCTTCTAGTACATCAAATGGATCTACTACATTTCCTTTATGCTTAGACATTTTGATACCTTTTTTATCAAGTACGTGTCCAAGTACTACACAGTTCTCAAATGGTACAGTACCATAAAGAGCTGTAGATATTGCAAGTAATGTATAGAACCATCCTCTTGTTTGGTCAACAGCCTCAGATATAAACTGTGCTGGGAAATTGCTCTCAAATAACTCTTTATTCTCAAATGGATAGTGATGTTGTGCAAACGGCATTGAACCTGAATCAAACCAACAGTCGATTACTTCTAGAGTTCTCTCCATTTTTCCTCCACACTTCTCACAGTTAAGCTTAACACCATCAACATATGGCTTGTGAAGTTCTAAATCTGCTGGAACATCTATTCCTTTTGTATTTAACTCTTCTCTGCTTCCAATACATTCTCTATGTCCACAAGAACATTCCCATATTGGAAGTGGAGTTCCCCAATATCTGTTTCTGCTGATACCCCAGTCAATGTTATTCTCTAAGAATTTACCCATTCTTCCTGTTCTAACATTGTCAGGATGCCAATTAATACTGTTATTATTCTTTATAAGTTGATCTTTAATTTGAGTAGTTTTTATAAACCAGCTATCTCTTGGATAGTAAAGTAATGGCGTATCACATCTCCAGCAGTGTGGATATGAGTGAGTATGCTTTTCAGCTTTTAATAATTGGTTACGTTCTTCTAAGTATTTAACAATACTATCATCACATTTCTTAACAAACTTTCCTGCCCATGGAGTTACTTCTTCAACAAAGTTACCATTAGGGTCAACCAAGTTTATAAACGTAATACCATTTTTCTTAGCAACTAAGCTATCATCTTCACCATATGCAGGTGCAATATGAACTATTCCAGTACCATCACTTAATGTTACAAAGTCACCATGAATAACTTCAAAAGCTTTACCTTCTACTTTTCCAAATGGTAGTAATTGCTCATACTTAGTTCCTAATAGTTCAGTTCCTTTGAACTCTCTTACTACTTCATATTCTTCACCTAATACTTTGCTTGCTAAATCTTTAGCTACAACAAGAATCTCTTCCCCTACTTTAGCCTCTATATAATCATAAGATTTGTTTATACATAAAGCTAAGTTTGATGGTAATGTCCATGGAGTCGTTGTCCAAGCTAAGATATACTTATTCTCTTCACCTTCAACCTTAAATTTAGCTATAGCTGTAACATCCTTAACATCTTTGTATCCTTGTGCAACTTCGTGAGAAGAAAGAGAAGTTCCACATCTAGGACAGTAAGGCATTATCTTATGTCCCTTATAAAGAAGTTCTTTATCCCACATAGTTTTTAAAGCCCACCATACAGACTCAATATAAGTGTCATGGTAAGTTACATATGGATTATCCATGTCTACCCAGTAACCTAGTTTCTCAGACATATCTTTCCAAAGTTCAGTATATTTGAATACACTTTCCTTACATTCTTTTATGAATTTCTCAACACCATATTCTTCAATTTGGTCTTTTCCTGAGATTCCTAATTTTTTCTCGATTTCAAGCTCAACTGGTAATCCATGAGTATCCCATCCAGCTTTTCTTACAACCTTATATCCCTTCATTACTTTATATCTTGGTATAAGGTCCTTCATTACTCTTGTTAAAACGTGCCCAACGTGCGGCTTACCATTAGCTGTTGGAGGTCCATCATAGAAAGTAAAATACTTACCATCTTTGTTTGCGTCGAAGTTCTTTTGTATAACATTTTTATCGTTCCAAAGTTTTGCTATGTCTTTTTCCATTTGAACAAAACTTCTTGAAGAATCAATTTTATTGTACATTAACCTAACCCCTTTCCTTTGATTTGTATATTAACTAAAATATTGTACTTATTAAACTATCCTTTACACTTCTACTCTTTATTGATTATTTCCATAATCCCTTTATAAAATAATGGAAAACTGAATAAAAATAAAAAACTTCGCCCTCAATTAAGGACGAAGTAAAATTCGCTATACCACCTTTAATGGGATTTCAAGTACTATCATACTCTATTCTTTAACGCAGAAACACGTAGAAGCTTACTGATGTTCAGCCCTAAGCTCATAGGTGATTTTCACTAATAGTCTAAGTTATGGGTTTCCACCATCCCCACTCTCTGGTAACTGTACCAATAGCTACTCTTCCTAATCTTTGCTTTTATCATTTCAATACATATACTTTATTTTAGTACATTATATTATACAGTTCTTACAATGTCAATCAAATACTCTGATATTTATAATCAGATTGTTGAAAAAGTTCAAGGTCAAAAATTTAGTCTGTTACATCGTAGTTAGTAACTCCTAATTTTTTGAATATACCTACAGATATTGCTCTTGCATATTTCTTTTGCTCTTCTATAGATTTGAATCTTTTCTCTTCATCTTTATTTGATAAAAATCCTAACTCAATAAGAGCCGCTGGTGCATCTGAATACTTAATTACATAGAATCCTTTTTGCTTCACACCTCTATTATTTGCTCCAGTATATTTTATCAGCTCGTTTTGTATATAACTAGCTAAAATATATCCTTGGCTACTTCCATAGAATGAATATGTTTCTACCCCATGTGCAGTTTCGTTATAAGTTGAATTAAGATGTATACTTATAAATAAATCTGGCTTATAATTATTTGCTATATTAGTTCTTACTTTAAGGTCTTGTGATACGTTGGATGGCCACGAAACCTTGTCTGATGTACGAGTATATTCAACATCTACACCATTTCTAACTAGATAGTTTCCAACCATCAATGCTACGCTTAAGGTAACATCTTTTTCTCTAGTTTTAGTGTATCCTATGGCTCCTGAATCATATCCACCATGTCCTGGATCAAGCACAACCTTGTAACCAGTCTTCTGTGCTCTACCTATTATCAATGTTAATACAACTCTTTCTTCTCTATCAACAAGCGTTCCTTCATATTTAAATACACCTGCTTTTGAAGTATTTACAGTAGTATTATCCCATTTCACTTTATAAGCTTTCTCTCCCATACCATCTAAAATTATATCTATTTTGTCAGGTAAAGAGAAGACTTGTCCTTGCTTAATTCTCTTTGTGATTTCTTTTACATGTAACTCATCTTTTACATCTACATGAGTACCATTAAAATATTCTGTTACAGCATCAGCTATACCTAAAGCTATTCTGTTTTTATATGCTGTTTCTTTTAATCTCTGGGCTTCTTCTTCATTTGATACAAACCCAACTGCTACCCATATTGCTGGAGCCTTTGATAATCTCAATGTATTTAATACAGTATTACTTTTTACCCCTCTATATGTTGCTCCTGTTTTCTGTATAACATTATCCTGTATAAGTTTAGCTGCCTTCTGACCCGCTTTATTCCCTTCACGATAAAAAGTTTCAACTCCACTAACCTCTGTATTAGAAACGCTATTAGCGCCAATATTAATCATAAGTTCTGATTTAGCATCATCAGATATCTTTACACGCTCTATTATTTCATTGCTTTTATTCCATGTTACATAATCACTCTCTCTAGTGTATACAATATCATATCCCCTAGTTTTCAGTATTTCTCCAGCTTTAAGTGCTATTTCTAGATTTAAATCTTTTTCAATTACTCCGTTATCACCAATTACTCCACTGTCAAATCCTCCTCTAGAGGCATTCAATGTAACAACATGCTTTTCTGTATTATCATCATTCTTTTCTTCTGTTTGTTTATTCTCATCAGTATTGTCATCTGAATTATTATCGGTATCTTTATCCTCTGTATCATTTTCTTGCCCTTTTACCACTAACTTGTATTCAATAATAACTTCTGTACCATTATTATCAATTGTACCGTAACAATAGTATGTCCCTGATTTATTAACATTATAGATCTTTCTTTTCCAATTTACTGATATAACTTTTTTCTCACCACTATTCTTATAAGTAATCTTAAGTGTCTCTGGTAATTCAAAGTCTGTTCCTGTAGTTATTTCTTTTGACATATATTTCATACTGGGTTTAATTTCAGTTTTTGTAGAATTTGAAGTCTTAACCTTCGACAAAATTACTTTGCTTATTCCCTGGGCAATATTGTCTTTATAGCTGCTCTTTTTAAGGTTAGAGGCATCAGTTGAGTTTGTCAAAAACCCTACTTCGACAATAACTCCTGGCATTTTAAGCTTCTCAAAAAGTTCAAAATTCGACTTAGTCTTTATTCCTCTATCATTTGCTCCTGTTTTTTTAATAACACTATCTTGAATTTCTTGTGCGAACTGCTCGTCCTTATTTTTACCCTCAAGATAGTATGTTTCTATACCATTTGATGTCTTAGTTTCAGATAAATTACAATAAATACTAACCATATAATCAGCATTAGCTTTATTAGCAACATCAGCTCTTTTTCTCATATCCTCTTCTCTTGACCATGATACATTATCACCTTGGCGAGTGTAAATAACATTTACCCCTTGAGATTTCAATTCATTCCCAACTCTTTTAGCTATATCTAAATTCAGGTCCTTTCCAAGAATTCCGAATCCTTCAACATATGTAGCAAAGGTTTGTCCCGGATCTAGCACAACTGTTAAATCAGGTGTACTCACTCCACCTTTAGTTAAAAATTCTATTCTATACTCTGTTCCAAAACTCTCCCCATCGGCTGCTTTCAAATCTCTATCTATAAATATGTAATAATAACTTCCTGGCTTATAATCCTTCATTGGTTTTACAACAATAGTTCTATTATTATCACTATAATCTCTAATTGTCTCTATGTAATTAAAGTTTGAATCATATACTCTTACTTTATTAATATTCTCTATAGTTGGTTTTAAACTTTTATCGAATTTTATTTTCCACACTTTATCTAGTTCAACATCTTTAAATGTTTTTCTGAATGATAAAGCATCAGCTCGTTTAGTTAAATCAATTGCTCCAAGTTGAAAACTTGTAACAAACATAATAAAAGTTAAAATCAAAGAAATTCTACTTAAAAACATATTTTTTTTCATTATTTCCTTAACACCCCCATATATTTATTGTTTTTTGTAAAAAATATAAAATAACGAGGTTATAAGCATTTTTTCACCATAATTTTACCTCTAATTTATATTATACCTTCATAGTATAATAAATACCATAGAAAAAAGAGAACTAAATGTAAATTTTTAGGAGGATTTTATGAATATTTTTTATATTGGTCATTCCACTTATTATATAGATACAGGGGAATTTAAAATTATTACTGACCCTGGAGAATTTGTTATGAATAAATTGAAAAATAAAGAAATGTATGAGAAATTTACACATGTGACTATTAGCCATTCTCATTTTGATCATTCTTTTATAAATGAATTTTCTGAAGAAATAACTATTATAAACAAATGTGATGTTTATGAAAATAACTCTTTAAGAATACATGGATTCAAAAGCTATCATGATAATTTTAAGGGATACAAAAGAGGTGAAAACATAATATATTTAATACATGCTGAAGGCACTACATTATGTCATTTAGGCGATCTAGGTCACTCATTAGATGATAATTTTATTGATAAACTAGGCAATATAGATATACTTTTCATTCCTGTTGGAGGCAATATAACTATCGATGGTGAACTTGCTTCTAATTTAGTTCATAGACTCTCCCCAAAAATAGTGTTACCTATGCATTATAGAACCCCGGATTTTCCTTTACCTATAGAAGGCCTTGAAAAATTCTTATATGAAGTAAATTTACCAATAATACATAAAAAATCATTAGAGATATACTCTAATGATTTAAAAAATGAAAAAACAAAGATTATTCTTTTAAATGAATTATCCTGAATTACTACTTACCACAAAGTCTACAAACATTAACATCCTTCTCATCTTTTGTAGATGTCCAAAGGAGCTTGACTCCTGTTTTAGAACATATAGGACAAGTTCCTCTCCATCCTGGTTTCTTTATATTTTTCCCTCTTTTTGCTTTTGCCATTTTTATCCCCCTTTGTCATATTTTATTTAATTCCCTGTTTATATTGTATTACTTTCATAATATTCTGTCAAATTAAAACCAAAACCTTTAAAAGAAGTTGACAGTGGACAGTTGACAATGAACAACGTAGGATGTTTCTGCTAATAGCAGAAACTACATTTTATTCTTCTTTAGATAAAAAAGTTTTTACTCATTTTATCTTTAGGATAAAATATTGTATTTTAAGTACAATGTTTCATCCAAATGAAACGAGTAAAATCATCTTGTCAAAGAAACAATAAGACTAAAATTTCACGGAGTGAAATGTCCTTCGTTGTCCACTGTCCGTTGTCCATTGTCAACTAAAAAAAGACCTTCAAAAGGTCTTTTTTTCACGGTTTATTAATAATAAAATATAAATAATTGCAATATAAATGGTTTATGTCATAAGTATTATCTTCTTTGGTTTAATTATATTGGAGTCTGTCTCATTGTGTTCTACTATTATTTCAACTAAGTCGTCTTCCTTTAAAGATTTAGATGTTATAATCTCATTTGTAAATTTTCTAATTATTCTTGTACTGTTATCTAATCTTATAAGTGCTTTATCTCTCTCAGTGTCATCATACTTAATCCCGACTACACTTATTTCAGATATACGATTTTCATCCAAGAAAACCTTATCAACACGCCCTCTTACTAGAACCTTATCCTCTTTATTTCTTTCAAAATATCCGGCTAAAGCAGCTCCAGCAAAAAGTAATCCAGTAGAAAAAAGAACTTTGTGCCTTGTTTTCATTCTTACTCCTCCTTTCACATCGAATACTCCTCTATATTATAATAATATACCCCTTATTTACCATATTCAATGCTTCTTGAGAAAATATAATAATATGTTAACACTTTACAGCTTTATACATCTAATTTAATTATACTATTTGAAATGATACTCTCTTGAACGTTTATAACCCTCTGGTTTTTTGATCCCCTATATCTCAAGGATTCATCTTTAAGTTCTTTTAAAAATTTCCCATCAACCAGCACATCAATATTTTTCAGCAGTTCTTTCCACTCTCTTCTTCCTGAATTTATCAAGTCTTCATATCTATATCCAGTGTAACACCATATATTCATATCACTATTATTTTTTATTTTTTCTGCTAACTTATGTAGTATATCTGAATTCTCGAAAGGTTCTCCCCCTGAGAATGTAACTCCATTAATCAAAGGATAATTTTTCATAATACGCTCATAAACATTATCAAGTTCTATTGGTTCTCCATATTCTTTGTTCTGCATTGCTCTATTATGACACCCTTCACAGTTATGAGTACAACCTGAGACAAAAAGCACACTTCTTATCCCTTCTCCATTCACTAATGAGTTTTCTAAAAAACCTGCTACATTTATTTTTTCTTTTAAACACCCCATATTAACACCTCTAATATATTAACGTATCAAGTCCACTTACATATTTTGTTAGCGGACCTGGTACACTTACATTTATTTTAAACTTTCTTAATAGCTGTTTACATGTCTATCTGTATGAGATATTCTATCTGCTCTCTCAGCACTCTTACCTTCTCCAAACCTTTCATCTAAGCTAAGGTACCCAGTAACTCTAGATATTCCTTGAATTCTATTACTTCCACATTTTGTACACACACTACCATTTTGCTGAATACTAGTTCCACATTCTTTACAATATCTTATATGGAAATTGATACCCATATAATTTATATTAGTATTCTTGTATGAATAATTGATTATATTCATTACATCTGCAGCACTTGGTGTACCATCAAGTTCAATATATGTTATATGTCCTGCATTACATATCTTATGATATGGAGCCTCAATATCAACCTTATCCTTAATTGATACCTTAGTTGAAACTGGCACATGATAGCTATTAGTGTAATAATCTTTATCTGTTACCCCTTCAATAATTCCATATTGCTCTTTATCCTGCTTAATAAATTTACCTGATAATCCTTCTGCTGGAGTAGCATAGCAAGACCAGTTAAGTCTATCTGTATTTTTAAACTCATCACATTTCTTTCTAATATGATTCAATATTTCGATTCCTAATTTTCTCGATTCTTCACATTCTCCATGATGCTTTCCTGTTAAAGCAGTTAACGTTTCAGCAAGACCTATAAACCCAATTGCAAATGATCCTTGCTTAAGTAATGGCTCTATATTATCTTCCTTGCTAAGCCCTTCTGAGCCTCTAACCAAACCTTCCCCTGCAACAAATGGAAGATCCTTTACTTTTAAATCCTTCAATACAGAATATCTGTGTAAAAGGGATTCTCTTGCTAATGATAATGTATCATCTAAAAGCTTATAAAACTGCTCTATATTTTTTTCTGCCTTAATACCAATTCTAGGCAAGTTAATAGTTGTAGGAGCAATATTCCCTCTTCCTTGAGGTCCATCTTCTCCATTTATATTTGACATAATATATGTTCTACACCCCATTGTTGAGGCAATTATACCTTCGTTATATTTCTCCAAGTTAAAATCTGCATCTAAATTCATAAACATAGGATTCATTCTCTTTGATGCTACTCGACATGCTAATTCATAAAGATAATAATACTTATCCTCTTTCTCTCTATTTACGCCTTCTTTAACTCTGAATATTATATTAGGGAAGATTGGTTGTTCTCCTTTTCCTAATCCTTTTTCATATTCTTCAAGGAACATTCTACATACTAAAGCAGCATCATCATCTTCTGGTAAACCAATATTAATTGAACTAAAAGGAACCTGACTTCCAGCTCTTGAATGCATTGTATTAAGATTATATACTACACCCTGCATAGCTTGTCGAACTTCTCTCTCTAATTTCTTTTCTACTTCATCCTTAACCATCTCATCACTTATTTCAAGTTTTAAATCATTAAATAAACCCCTAACATCTCTATGTATTTCTTCTCTAGTAAGTTTAACAAAGTAAGCCATATCATTATCAAAATTAACATGTGATTGACCACCGAACATGTCATTTTGAGTACTTTGAAGTAAGATACAAGATAATTCTGCTGCACTTCCGATTCTCTTAGGTGGTTTTATTGTTCCATACCCAGTGTTAAATCCTTTTTTAAGTATTTTTCCAGTTTCTACATTTAAACAATTTATCGTTAAATTATAGCTATCTAAATCATGAAAATATAAATCTCCCTCTGAATGTGCTTTTGCCAAATTCTCAGGAAGGTACGAAAGTATATGCCACTTATTAGCTTCACTTGCTATTCTCAAAAGTTTAGCACTAAAATTATTACCTACATTTGCATTATCTCTGTCAGTCTCAATTCCTATTGCTCTTATCTTCTTCATTATCTCTAAATTCTTTTCCATGTTCTTTTCCAAAATAACGCCTCTTTCCTGTTAATCACATTTTTTAAGCAACGCACAACATATAGCACTTTCCATTTTTATAAGCACTATATATAGTACTTAAGTATTATAAACCCGATTTATTCTATTATCAATTTTCCTTTTTGATTGTATTATTTAATATACTATACTAATAGTGAGTTATTATAAAATAATCGCATATATTAATTAATTTTGAAATTGACATTAAATTTTTTTCATTATATAGGATTTAATAAAAATTAAAACTGCTGTAAAAATCAGCAGTTTTTTTGGAAGTTCACTTAAACTATTTATCATTTAAGTCCTCATATAATTCATCTAAAGTATTTTGAATATTTCCATATAAAAAATTTGACATTGCATCAAATGCACCTAATAACATATTTCCAAATGGCTTATTTCTAATTTTTCTATATTTATTTTTCTGATTTCCATAAGATCCGTAGAAAATTGATATGCTGAAAAAACGCATATTTTGTTTATTATTATCATAAACTTTATCCAGATTATTTTCTTGATTATATCTTGTTATTTCTCTCAATTGATTATCATAATATTCTTGTGGATATGCCTCCTGTTTATTTGTTATATAGGCATTTTCATACTTAGCACTTGGTAGGTTTTCACTATAATTATCATATATTTCAGTAGGGTAATATATATCACTAGGAGGTGAATTGTATCTCCCTACTTCCATAGCTCTTTTTCTTGATTCTGCTTCTCTAATTAAGTTAGCTTTATATTCATTAACAAAATAAACTAAAATATTTTCAAGTTTTTCATTCCCATATTTAGCTTGTGAAAATGTATTACTAAACTCAATAACCACATTTGATATGTCATTTTTTGAAGCCCCTTTAAGAATCTTTTCAAATACTCTGTGAACAACACTGTTTATTCCATTTTCAATTCCTCCAATCCATTCTCTAAAGCTTTGTTCACATCTACTCATTTCTTCTTTCTTATGTTCAATTTCTGTCATAATTTCAAAAGTCATTTTTTTATCAGCTGTTGCAAGCTGCTTTTGAAGATATAACACTTCATTTTTTAGTTTATTCACATAAAACTCCATTTTATCCTTATTATCTTTCCATGTTTTAAAAAGTTCATTAGGAGTTATTGATAGAATATTTTTAGCATCTATGCGTTTCATTCTGTAATTCATAGGTACAATTTTATTTTTCCCATTCTGTTTAGCAGGTAAATTTCTATGTTTTTTACCCATTTTCTATTCCTCCAAAAGCATTCCTATATATATATTATTTTTTCTAATGAGAAATGTGATTCTTTATACTCATAATTGCCAATATAACTAAAATATTATAATATTAATAGTGTTTGTATTATAATAAAATAATCTATAACTTAGGAGGTATTTATGAAAAAGATTTGTTTAGTACTTTTTACAATTTTTATATCTTTAAATTTAATTGCTTGTGGTACAAAAAATAACCCTAAAGAGCCTGTCTCTGTTTCAATTGCAAGTCTTAAAGGTCCTACATCTATAGGAATGATTAAACTTATTGATGATGATACCTCAATAACTTCTGATAATGTTTCAGTTTCTATAGAAGTTATTCCATCACCTGATTTATTAGTCCCTAGATTATTAAATGAAGAATTAGACATAGCTGCCGTTCCAGTTAATGTGGCTTCTAAAGTCTATAATGCCACTAAAGGCAAGTATGAAGTGGCTGTAATTAACACATTAGGAGTTCTGTATATTGTAAGCAATGATGAGTCCCTTGATTCCATAGAAGATCTTAAAGGACAAACTATATATTGTGGTACTCCAGGTGCAACACCTGATTTTATACTACAAAACCTTATGAATAAAAATGGTCTAATACCTGATGAAAATATCATTATAGATTATTCTCTAAAGAATTCCGAACTAGCCCAAGCTGTTATTAGTGGAGATGTTCAATATGCTATCCTTCCTGAACCTTTTGCAACAATGGTTTCACTGAAGAATAAAAATATTAAAAGGTCTATTAATATACAAGATGAGTGGAATAAAGTTGAGAAATCTGCTGAAATAATAATGGGAGCACTGGTTATAAAGAAAGAGTTCAGAGAAAAAAATTCTGAGTTTATTAATAAATTCTTAGATGAATATGAGAATTCTGTTTCTTGGGTTAACGATAACCCTGTTGATGGTGGTAAATTACTAGAAAAGCACGAAATACTGCCAAACAGTAAAATAGCAGAACTATCAATTCCAAATTGTAATGTAGTTTATATTGATGCTCAATCAAAACAAGATGAAATTATAAATTTCCTAAAGATATTATATGATTTCGATAAGAAATCAGTAGGAGGCAACTTGCCAGATGAAAAATTCTTCATGGAAAAATAAAATCATAAAAGTCTTACCTGTGATATTCTGGTTGTTTATATGGCATATAGCCTCGCTATTAATTAATAGCGAGGTTAAACTACCATCACCTGTAACTGTTGTTAAAAGTCTTATTTATCTACTAAAATCATTGTCCTTTTATTATTCAATAATATGGACTATTCTCAGAGGATTATGTGCATTTTTAATATCACTATTATGCGGTATTATAATTGGTTTCTTATGTCACTTTAGCAACACATTATATATTTTATTGAAACCTCTTATAAGTACACTGAGATCAATTCCTATAATCTCTATAATATTTTTAATTGTAATCTCCATGAGAAAAGAAAGTGTTCCAATAGTTGTGAGTTTCTTAGTTTCCTTCCCTATTGTGTGGTCTACTGTTGTGGAAGGATTAAAAACAGTTGATAAAGATATTTTAAATATGGCTAATGTGTATAAAATATCATTATTCCGTCAAATATTCATTATTTATCTTCCAAGCATATTTCCTCAACTTTTATCTACAATGATAAGTACACTTGGTTTAACTTGGAAATCAATAGCAACTACCGAGGCATTATCTTATCTCCAATATTCTATAGGTAAATACCTATATCTATCCAAAACCTCATTTGATACTGCTAGCCTCTTTGCTTGGACTATAGCCTTACTGTTTATAAGTAGTTTATTTGGAAAGTTATTGAGAATTTTATCGACTCCTATTACAAAGAAAAGATTTAGGATGTGATGTTATGATTGAAATAAAAAATCTAAGCTTCTCTTATGATAATAATTTCATAATAGAAAATTTAAATGTTAATTTTAATGAGAATAGCATAAATTGTATACTAGGTTCTTCTGGTTCAGGCAAATCAACTTTATTAAATTTAGTAAGTGGAATAAATAAAAATTATTCTGGGACTATTAAGTCAAAAGATGATATTTTTTCATATGTTTTTCAATCTCCAACTTTAATTCCTTGGCTAACAGTTTATGAAAATATGCATTTTGCTCTCAAGCATGTTATAACTAGTACTGATATACATAAAAAAATTAATCATTACCTAAATTTAGTTAATCTATTAGAGTATAAAGATATGTTTCCTCATGAATTAAGTGGAGGTATGAAACAAAGAGTTTCCCTGGCAAGAGCTTTTGCTTTCCCAAGTAACTATCTCTTAATGGATGAACCATTTACAGGACTCAATGCAAGTTTAAAGAAAAGTTTAAAAGAAACCTTTCTTAAACTTTGGAACATGGAAAAGAAAACCGTTATCCTAGTGACCCACGATATTGAAGAAGCACTAGAATTATCTAAAAGTATATATGTGATAAAAAACAAACCATTAACAGATTTCCTTAAATTCTCAATTGATACACCTCTAAGTTCTGAAAAATTCAATTCATTAAAAAAGCAATTGCTTCATTATCTTTAATAATGAAAAGCAATTGCTTTTAATTTCTCTATTATATTTCTTTACCTTGTGTGTATCTCATTACAGTAATCATCAATATTAAACATAAGTAATTTTTTATGATTTTTATCTTTATACATTAATTCGTCAACATCCTGCATCAATATTTCATAACTCTTGTCTAAATTTTTCTCATCAATTGCCATTATTCCATAGCTAAAACTTTCCACATTAGTGTTTATTATATTATCTTCTAAAATGCTTTTCAAAGATTTAATCTTAGCTTGAATCTTGCATATATTCCCCTCTGTACAAAGAATAGCAAATTCATCTCCATATATTCTACTAACTACATCTTGTGAAAAATATTCTTTTAATAAATTTGCAAAATGTTTGAGTGCCATATCTCCAAAGTAATGACCTTTTTCATCATTTATATTCTTGAAATTATCTATATCAAGAAATATTAAATACAACTTTTTATCATTCTTTCCCTTATTTGATGATTTTCTTAATACTTCAATCTCTTTATCAATAATCTTCTTGAACTGTCTTTTATTAATAAGTCCTGTAAGTTCGTCAATATTAGCAAGTTGTGTAAGTTTCTCTCTAACATCATAATTCTCAAATATACTATTAAGATCATATTTTATTTGTTCATATAAAATCTTAGTCTGTCTATTCTTTTCAAATGTAACACTCTCAGAATCAAGATTCATTATTGCTATGACTTCTCCATTTACATGGATAGGAAAAGATACAGTAGATTTAATATTAAGTCCATCTAAATCTTTGAGTTTATCGTATTTCATTTCAGTTAATAAACTCTTGTCTAACTTATCTATATCTGTCAGAATGGCAGGTTCCTTAAAATTATTAATCTTATATAAATACAATTCCTCTTTTTTGAATTTTAAATTTTTAAGTTCCTCAGGATATCCTTTTATTGCAGCGTATTCAAACAAACCATCTTCATTAATTAATAATAAGCTTCCTCTAGTTGAAAACTTAATAAAATTTATGGCTTTTGTTAATATTATTTCACAAACTTCATACTTATTATCTAAGTTTGAAATCTCCAAATGAATTTCCTTCATTAACTTTTTTAATAATTGAATGCTAATAATGTTTCTCTTCAGTAAATTATATTTAAAAAAATATACAGTATTGCTTATTATCAGTAAACCACTTAACACAATCAATAATTTAAGAGCCACAGAAACACCTCATTAAAAAATATTTATGAATAAATCTATTAACTTTAGTTAAAAATAAAGTTAAAAATAAAGTTAAAATTTAGCAGTATATATATTCATTTTAATATTATTCCGATTTTTTTTCAACTGTAAGAAAAAAACAAGTGTAATATTTTACTTCGGCTAGTTATTCAGATATCATTCAAATACCTTAAATATATTTGAATGATATTTTTTAAAGGAAGGTTTTACTTATGAGAGGAAAAATTATAGATATAGACACTTTATTTGTTACTGTATTAATGGATGACAGTTCAACACGCTTATTCCCTATAAATAGCATACCCAAATCATTAATATTAGGAGACGAAATCAATTTATACTCGTTAAGACACTTGTATCCTAATGATACTTCAAACCTCATGTAATACAAAAGCACGGTTAACCGTGCTTTGAAAACAAATGGAGAATTGAGAATGTAGAATTGAGAATGATGGATGTTTCTGCTTGCGCAGAAACTACATTTTATTATTCTTTAGGACAAGGAGTGTTTACTCATTTTATCTGCGATAAAATATTGTATTAATTAATACAATGTTTCATTTAAATGAAACGAGTAAACCATTATTGTTCCTTAAACAATACAATTAAAATTTCTCGGAGAGAAATATCAATCATTCTCAATTCTCAACTCTCCATTCTCAATTATGGTTTTATAAACTATGTTTTTATATAATTTCGTTTACTATCTTATCATACTCAACATTATAAACAATATAGTTTTCAATATCTCCATTTTCCATACGTTCGATCAAATCTAAATCAACTGGTAGTTCTGCAAGAAGTTTAACACCTAAGTATTTAGCATGCTCCTCAGCAGGCTTTTTACTAAAGATTCTTGTTTTTTCTCCACAACTTCCACATTTTATATATGACATATTTTCAATTACACCCATAACATCTATATTCATCTTTTGAGCCATTGTTATTACTTTCTTAACAATCATTGAAACCATATCTTGAGGAGTTGATACAACAACCATACCACTTAGATTTATACTCTGCATAACTGTAAGAGCAATATCCCCTGTACCTGGCGGCATGTCAATTAACAAATAATCTAGTTCTCCCCAATTTGTGTCTCCATACATTTGATTTAGAACACCTGTAATCATAGGACCTCTCCATATTACAGGATCATCTTCTTTAGGAATTAATAAATTTAATGACATAACCTTTATACCTGTTTTAGTTTCCACAGGCTCAAATTCAGCTTTATCTTCTCCAACTTGTTTTATAATAGCTCTTTTCTCATTTATACCAAATAATCTAGGTATAGAAGGCCCCGTTATATCCGCATCTAAAACCCCCACCTTATATCCACTTTTCCTTAAAAGCGTAGCTAAGAGAGTTGTACATGTAGATTTACCCACTCCCCCTTTTCCACTTATAACACCAATTATGTTCTTTATATTTCCTTTGTGTTCCATGTAATTACACTTTTCTTTACTAGAACATGAAGATTTTTGACTACAACTTTCACATTTACTCATAATATTTCCTCCTTAAAAATCACTTGGTTTTTCATCTTTATACACATTAATAACCCACTTTTTATTTTCGTAATTCCCTAAAACATAAAACTCTTGCAAAACATTTCCTTTTTGCATAAACTCAATTTTCATTTTAATAATACTTGATTTATAACCTACTGTTGATATAACCATATCAACTGCTGATTTTCCCATTTCTTGATTTAACACGACATTATCATACTTATTTTCTAATCTTCCCCTGAATTCTTCTTCTTCAATAGATAATATGAATTTGGCAGATTCTTTATCCTTATTTATATAAACATTAATCTTTTCACTTTCTATAGATTCATTATAAATATCTAAAACCTCAATAATACTATCATAATATATACTCTTAAACTTAATAGGTGTCCTTATATTAAAAAAGTTATCTAAAAGATCATTATCTAGTCTTTTAGAAACAATATACTTTTCATCTTCATTATAAAAATTTCCCTTATTTTCTTTATCTAATCCAGCTATATAATAATATTTTTCAACTTTGTTTCCGCTAAGATGAAGTTCAAATATATAATCTGGATTTAAAGTAGAACTTTCTTCTGAAATTTTGGCTTTAGATAATATATCATATAGTTCATTAAGAACAGTTTTGTCTTTTATTATAAATTTGAAATTTTTATCTCTAACACTTTGTATTACAACCTTCGTTACATTTCCTTCGTTAATATATTCAAATCTATCGTTTTTTAATCCAATTTTTATAAATACATTGTCTACAACACCACACCCTGTAAATAAAGCACTGATTACAATTAACATTAAAATAAATTTAATTCTCTTAAACAAAATATTTTACCCCCTGAAGAATATTAGAACTCTTAAAAACTCCAAAAATAAAAAAAATTCTAAGAATCTCTTATAGGCTTTTACCTAAACTTTATTTATACAAGTCCAAAATCCGTAAAATCATCGATTTTCAAGACAAGTATAGATAAATTTTATTAATAAAAACTCTATACCTTAGAATTATAAATCACTTATAAAATTAAATCAATTAACATAAAATTAATTTTTAATATTTCTAGCACAATTTTACATATTTCATTTCAATTTCACTGTATCTGTTATTACATCAAATATTTTTTCATAGTTTTGTTGATATTTTTCATCTGCAACATAAAATGTTACTACGGCTCTTTCCTCATCATTTTCTATGTAATATTGACAATACTTCATTTGCTTTTTATCAATAAAAGATTGCAATTTGTATTTAACTAGATAACCTTTATATCCATTAACCTTTATAGGTCTATAATTATATTCTTGTATTTTACTTTTGTCTTCACCGAATGTACTGACCACATCCTGCAACTCCCTGTTTTTCTTTTGTAATTGAATATATCCTCCTATACAACTCTCTCTATCATAAAATTCACTGTGATAGATTACTTTCTCAACATTCAATTCCTTTTCAGAATTCCCCCAATTCTCAGGAAGTTTATATACTATTCTCATATTTTCATCATTATATTCTTTAAGTTTATAGATGTTATTTTCATTTAAAGATGCTAATTTTAATTTGTCATGAAATGTACTTTCTAATCCAAACATTACAATCATAAAAAGAATAATTGTCAAAAAGATTGTAATCTTTTTACTATAAATAAATATTACTCTCAATTTTGATCCTCCTCTTCGTAAATATAAAACTGCTCATTTGTGAGCAGTTTTAATTATTTATTTTTCTTTACTGGCACAACTACTGTAGAATTTCTTACATCGTAGAACATTAACCAATACCCATTATTAGGTTTATTTTCTGTAGAAATCCATGTTACAAATCCTGTTTTCCCACCAAACGGTTGCTCTTCTTTTGCCTTATCTCCAGGCACACCATAAATTATATATTGCAATTTACCTTTTTCGTTACATTTGTACCCTACACAAAAATGATTATATTTTTGAATATAAGCGTAGTACATCATCATAGGATGATATATAACTGCATATCTGTCATAATCTGACATGTCATACATATCATCTATTGATGATATCTTTACAGAATACCAATTACAATATTTTAATTCCTTTGTAATATCCTCTTCTTTATCAAAGCACTCTACTAGTGATTTAAAGAAATCTCCAATCATACCAAGTGGAAAATCTTCTTTATTTAAAGGCTTAGACAATTCACTTATAGATTCACACATGTAATCTTCTTCTTTATAATCTTTCTTATGATATTCATATTTATCTTCCTTTTTGTCATGTTTACATTTATCACGTGATTCTTCTGAATCAGTAATTTGCTTGTGATCATTCATACTGTCATTATGTGCACTATTATCATTTTCAATATTTTTTTCGTATTGTTCGTAAATATTTTCTTCTTGTGCTTCTTCATCTTCTCTCTTATCTTTCATTATGGAATAATTTTTCCACTCTTTAGGTATCTCTGATGATGTAAATCCAGCCATAATTGAAACAACATTACCATCAACTATTTTTGCTATAGCTGCACCAATTATCTTATCCATTCCTATGTGCATGTTTGCAATGTCTTCCATCTCATACTCATTCACTAAATCAATTCTTCCATGTTCATCAACCATAACTTTAGTAAGAGGTAATAAGCTTTTCACATCTTTCTTATTACAAACTAAGATTAGATGATACGGTTGTTTTTCCACACTCAAGTTCTGTGCATAGTAAGAAATTTTGCATTTATTATTTTTCTTTTCTAATTTAACATAACCTGAAGGACTTTTTTCCGTATCAAGAGCGAAGCCTTTTTCATCTTCTTGCAAAATTATAAAATATCGACTGTAATTTTTTTTAGGTGCCAATTTAAGAACCTCCAAACATTTAAACTTATTCTTTATACTATATGTATTAGGATTCTTGAAAATCACAAAGAAAATAAAAAAAAACAACTTCAATTAAAAAAAGCACGGATAACCGTGCTTTTGAAAACAAATTGAGAATGGAGAATTGAGAATTGAGAATGATGGATGTTTCTGCTAACGCAGAAACTACATCTTATTGTTCTTTAGTACAAGAGGTTTTTACTCATTTTATCCTAGGATAAAATATTGTATTATTTACACAATGTTTCATTTCAATGAAACGAGTAAACCATTATTGTTCCTTAAACAATACAATTAAAATTTCTCGGAGAGAAATGTCAATCATTCTCAATTCTCAATTAAGCTTTTTTAAAGTTTGCTTTTTCTATAAATAGAATTAGCCAATGTTGCAAATTCTTCGATTGAAAGAGTTTCCCCTCTTCTTTTCATATCTATGTTAGCATCTTCAAATGCTTCTTCAAGCTTTTCCTTTTCCAGCCCTAATACCTTCATACAATTCCAAAGAGTTTTTCTTCTCATTTGGAAAGCTTGCTTTACAACTTTAAAGAAGAATTTTTCATCATCTACTTCAACCTTAGGTTTTTCTAATTTATCAAGTTTTATTACTATAGAATCAACTTTTGGTTGTGGTATGAAACATCCTGCTGGAACTCTTTTTACAATACTTGTATTACAGTAATATTGTGCAAATACTGAAAGTGCTCCGTACTCCTTTGTTTTTGGTACTCCATTAATTCTCTCAGCAACTTCTTTTTGAATCATTATTGTAAGAGATTTAAAATTTATTCCTTCAGTTAAAAACCTTGATATTATTGGTGTAGTAACATAGTAAGGAAGGTTGGCAACAACTTTAACACTTTTCTCATCACCAATTATTTCTTTAAAATTCACTTTTAAAGCATCACCATGAATTAATTCAAAATTATCACACTTTCCAAGCTCTTGCTCTAAAATAGGTATTAATTTATCATCTAATTCCACTGCACAAACACGTTTAGCTTTATTTATCAATCTACAAGTTAAAACCCCTACTCCAGGACCAATCTCAATAACAAAGTCCTCTTTAGTCACTTCTGCAGACTCTACAATAGCATCTAGTACATTATCATCTGTTAAAAAGTTTTGTCCTAAGCTCTTTGTAAATTTAAATCCATATTTTTTTACTAAATCTACACTAGATAGTATTTCCATTTTCCATCTCCTTGTTCATCTTATTTATTGCTTCAATAAATTCTTCTCTCTCTATACCATAGTTATTTAACTTAGTAAGAAATCCGTTAGTATTGGAATATCCTATTCCAAGTATTTTTCCTAATCGTTCTCTTCTGTCTTTAGCCCTTTGATCAGCTGTTAATTTAAAAAACATCATATCATCTATATTAAAGTATTCTCTTTTATCGCTTATTTCACACTTAGCTTTTTTCAATGCTTCAATTATAACTTCGGGTTCTGCATTCTCTACTCCTATATCATCATCTTTCGTACCGTCTTCTCTAGAAATATAAGCATGTTTTATACCTGGAACTCTTTTTGAAATTATTTTTCTAATCTTATCTCCCGCAAAATCAGGATCTGTAAGTACAATAACTCCACATCTCTTCTGAGCTTCTCTAATTTTATTTATAACTTTAGCATTTATACCAAATCCACCTACAGCTATCATTTCTGCATCTACAGCTCTTTTTACCGCTGTAATATCATCACGTCCTTCAACTACTATTACTTCTTTAATCATCTATTTAAATTACCCTCCGACACACTTATTTTCTCCATATCTTTATATAATACCACAAACACGAAAAAAAACTAGAGCGAAGCTCTAGTTTTTTTAGTTCTGTTCTCTTTCTATCTCTTCTAAAATATAAACCTTTACATGTCTAACTCCCCACTTGAGAGTATCAGAGTATTTATGGACATAAACATCGATTTTATTGCCCTTAATAGCTCCTCCAACATCTTCTGCAATTGCTAGACCATATCCTTCTACATAAACCTTTGTACCTAAAGGAATTACTCTTGGATCTACAGCTATTGTACTAATGCCATTTGGATTTCTCTTACATCTTGTCCCGACTGCTGTTACCCCAAGGTATGGATCATCTGGAATCCCTTGCGGATTCAAATCTGCAGTATATGCAGTAGCTCTAACTTGTATAATTGATGAATAATAAACTGTTTCGCCGTTTGGAACTTCCATCTTGGTTAAGGTTCCAACCTCAACCACTTCACTAACAGATTCTTTTGTGATTGTTTCCTTTAAAACAACTTCATCAACAATCTCGCCATCTTCTAATGTAAGTTCTTTTACAACTTGTTTTTCACCAACTCTTCCATGACTAACAAGCTTCTGTTCACCTTTAACCATCTTGTTATTAGGTTTTTCAATAGTAATAAATTCTACTGGTAAATTTTGAGCTTGTTTTACTTTAACAACTCTTGTAACCTGTATAGACATTTTTTCATAAATTTTTGTATCTAAAGATGGTGTAACTTTATCAAGTTCACCTATTTCAATCCCCTCAGAAGCAAAAAACTCTCTAACTGTTCCCTCAGCAGTAAAAATCACCTTATCTTCTCCATCCGCTTTTAAACTTATATCTACGGCTTTAGTAATGGTTATCAAATCTCCATTTTTAAGTTTACTGTTTAATCCAACAGAAATTTTATCTTTGTCATTTAATTGTATTCCCTTACTTTTGAGGATTGAATTTGTTTTACTCATAAAAGTCACTATTTTTTTCTCTTCATTGCCTATGACAATAGTTATTTCTTTTTTAAAACTCAATACTATTGTGAACATCAAGCTAAAAACCAATAAACCAATAAACAACATCTTCGGGAAATTAAAGGAGATTTCCTCCTTTTTCTTATATACGTTTAATCCCATGCTTTACCTCCTTAAAGAGCATAAAATTTCACCACCTCAAATCTGCATCGTATGCATAGGCAGCTTCTCTCTTTGAAGGATTGCGTGTCTAACAATATTAAAATATATGCACCACAATCTCTTTTTATATCAATAAATACTCTTTATTTATTATAATCATTTCCAAATTATGGTATTTTAATCATATTTTTAATATTTTCTCTTGTAATTCTTTCTACATCGCCATAAGAAATCTCTTTAATAGAACTAATTTCTTGAATAATGTACTTAATATAATCAGATTTATTCCTCTTTCCTCTATATGGTGATGGTGCCATGTAAGGACAATCTGTTTCAACTAGTAACTTATCTATAGGTATTTCTTTTACAACATCTTTTAATTTTTTTGCATTTTTAAATGTTACAACGCCTGTCACCCCTATAAAGTATCCAAGCTTTACACATTCTTTAGCAAATTCAACACTTCCAGAAAAACAATGAACAACACCAGTTACATTAGGAAACTCTTTCATTATTTCTAATGTATCTTTATGAGCTTCTCTATCATGAATAACAACAGGCAGATTTAATTTATCTGCTAACTCCATCTGTTCTCTGAAAACTTTTTTCTGAACATCCTTCGGTGGATTTTCTTCCCAATAATAATCTAGACCTATTTCTCCTATAGCTTTCACCTTGTCTTCTTGAGTATACTCTTCTATTTCTTTTAAAATATCACTATTATACTCATCAGCATTTCCTGGGTGTATCCCAACTGCAGCATAGAAAAAATCATATTTTCTTGCAAGTTCTACCGATTTTCTCATACCCTCAACTGAAGATCCACAGTTTAAAACTCCTACTACACCGCTTTCTTTTATTTCCTTTATAACACACTCTCTGTCTTGATCAAATCTTTCATCATCATAGTGTGCATGTGAATCAAATATCATATGTTCTCCTCCTATGTGATTCCTACAACCTTCCTACAACCTGCGAAATAACACCCATTGCAAATCCAAGTAGTGCTCCAAACCAAGTTATAGCTTTTAACTCTTTACTAGCAATCTCTAATATTATCTCTTCCATCTCAGCCATTTCAAATTCATTTATCTTTTCTTCAACCACTTCTGGTATATCAATCATCTGAGCGATTTTTCCTGAATTATTCTCCATAAATCCTTTGTAAAGAGCAACAGCTTCACTCTCTATTGTTTCAGCCATACCACTATTCTTTTCAAGTATTTCGCCTATATATACACCTTCAATAAGCTCCATAGTTTTTATCGCAGATTTTTCTATGTAATTATTATCTTCTACTATTCTAATGATACTCTCAAATATTTTATTAATATATACATCTAACTTTTCTATAGCTTCTTCATCTATTTTTTCAATGAATTCTTTAAGAGTTATATCTTTATCAAATGAATTAATAAACTTATTAAATAAATTATCTATTGTCTCATTGTTAATAAAGTTATTCAGCAATATACTGCTTCCCTCATGTATTATACTTTTTATTTTATCTTGACCATATTTATCTACAATATTTCCAACCGTATTATCCAACAAGTTTTTAATTTCATTGTTTATTAAGCCAACAATCATCATTCTATTTTCATCTTGCTCTAAGTAACTCTCCAACGTGCTTATTATTAAAGGATATATAGATTCCCCTTTCACAAACATCGCTATCATTGGACTTAATTTAGTATTAACCATATCATTTATACTACTAATAATTTCTTCTTTTACAGAATCTTTTTCAAGAGCATTAATTAGTTTATTGCAAATCTCTTCTCTATTATTTTCTACAAGAGAATATATTGTTACCTGCGTACTCTCAGGTATTATTTCATTCAATTTCTTTAAATTATTTATATCATCATTTATAAATGAGATCATGGTATTACTTATAGTTACTTTTATATCATCAGATTCTTTTATTCCTTTTATCTTCTTAAGAGCATACTCTTGAAACTTGATTGATAAATCATGTTTTATTATATCTTCAACATTAACACTAATTAATTTCTCAATTTCATCTTTAATAATTTTAATAACCTTAGTCTTTGTTTCTTCATTATTTAGAAGATTCTTAGAGTACTTGACAGATAAATTCACTACATATTGTTTTAAGCTCTTATACCTGCCTCCTAATCCCTTCTCTAATAAAGTTTTTAATGTTTCCTTTTTTTCAATTAATTCTTTGATTTTCATATTAATCCAAGTTCTTATTGCATTATCAACTTTTTCACCACAAAGATGTTCCTGTATAGTATCCTCTGTTAATAAATGATCTCCTATACCTTTCCCCACACTCTTAGCGATTCTTGCCTTTTCTTTTGGAATCAATCCTGGTGTAAATGGTATTTTAATTCCTTTAATTCTCATTTCATTATGGGGTCTAAATAGCATCTTTATTGCTAACCAATTAGTAACATATCCTATAAGTGCCCCTACTAAACCAGTTAATATTATTTTCATTTATATCACCTTCATATTTTTTTCTATCTAAACACATATTATAAAAGGAATAAAGAGAAATTTCAAACTTTTAGACTAAAATATACATTTTTTTAATAAAGTTGTAACACTATACTTATTTTATTTTTAATTAATACCCATTTTTCACTAACTAAAAAATAGATTAAATACTTTTAAAAGAAGTTGACAGTGGACAGTTGACAATGGACAACGATTGATATTTCACTCCGTGAAATTTTAATTATATTATTCATTGGATAATATAAATTTTCTCGTTTCATTTACAATGAAACCTTGTAGATTAAATACAATATTTTATCTTAAAATAAAATGAGTAAAAACCCATTGTCCTAAAGAACAATAAAAAAAATTTATTATATAATTTATCAACTTTATTCTTTCTTAAGAAATCACCAAAATATGTCCTTTTATATATACGTTTAACCTAAAAGAACAGTTTCATGTAAGTTATTCAATGTCTTACTGAAACTGTTCTTAATGGTACATTTTAATATTTGTCATAAAATTTATATTAGAGAAACTTTGTGATATAAAACATAACTGAACAGTTGAAAATGGAAAGTGGAAAACGATGGAGGTTTTGCTTCGCAAAACTAGATTTTATTGTTCTTTAGAACAATAGGGTTTACTCATTTTATCTTTAGATAAAATATTGTAATTTAACATACAAGGTTTCATCCCTGATGAAACGAGTAAACCATTTATTGTCCGAAGAACAATATAATTAAGATTTCTCGTAGAGAAATATCCTACGTTTTCAACTTTCAATTTTCCACTTTCAACTTGCTTTTATAAAGCACAATAGTTTCATATTATGCACTAAACTTTATTTAATAAGGCTTCCTGTAGGAAGATCTCCATCTATAGTTACTGTTAATAACTTACTATCGTCATTAGTAGCTGCACTTAAAATCATTCCTTCAGATAATTCTCCTCTTAATTTTACTGGCTTCAAGTTAGCGACAACCACTACATATTTCCCTATAAGATCTTCTGGCTTATAGTGCTGTGCAATTCCCGAAATTACCTGTCTCTTTTCCCCACCAACATCTAATTGGAATTTTAATAATTTCTTAGTCTTTTTAACTGGTTCACATTCTAAAACTTTTGCTAACCTTAAATCAACTTTATCAAAATCATCTATAGTTATTTCTTCTTTTAATGGAAGCATTTCTTGCTCTTCTTTTTCTTTGTTAGCAGCTTCAGCTAATTTCTTCTGCTCTTCAGCAATCTTAGTTAGCTCTTCCATTTTCTTTTCAACATCTATTCTAGGGAATATTACTCCTTTTTTCTCAACCTTTGTACCTGCTTTAGTTCCATCAAATGATGCTAAGCTATCCCAAGCAGTATACTCTACATTAAGCTGCTCATTTATTGCTTCACTTGTCTTTGTTAAGAAAGATGATAACAATACTGAAGTAAATCTTAATGATTCAGCAAGGTTATAAAGAACTGTAGCTAATCTATCTTTTTTACTTTCATCTTTACCAAGTATCCAAGGAGTAGTTTCATCAATATACTTATTAGTTCTTCTAATTAAAGTCCAAATATGATCTAGTGCTCCAGGAATTCTTAAGTTATCAATTGCCTCTTCAACTTTCTTAGGAGTTTCAAGAGCAAGAGTTATAAGTTCATCATCCACCGGCTCTTTTTCTGCTGGTGCTGGTATTTCACCACCAAAATATTTATCAATCATAGTAACTGTTCTTGAAAGTAAGTTTCCAAGATCATTTGCTAAATCTGAGTTAGTCTTCTTTATGAAAATCTCATTACTAAATATTCCATCTGAACCAAATGGTATTTCATGAAGAAGATAGTATCTTACAGCATCTACTCCAAAATGATTAACTAACACTTCTGGGTCTACTATGTTTCCTTTAGACTTAGACATTTTTCCACCTTCAAGCATTAACCATCCATGACCAAATACTTGCTTTGGAAGCTCTATATCTAATGCCATAAGCATAATTGGCCAATAAATTGTATGGAATCTTAATATATCTTTACCAATTAAATGTACATTTGCAGGCCAATACTTTTCCATTAAATCGCAATCATTATTCTCATATCCTAAAGCTGTTATATAGTTTGAAAGTGCATCAATCCAAACATAAACAACATGCCCTGGGTCGAATTCTACTGGTACTCCCCAATTAAAGCTAGTTCTAGATACACAAAGATCCTGTAATCCTGGTCTTAAGAAATTATTTAGCATCTCATTTTTTCTTGACTCAGGTTGAATAAACTCTGGATGTGTCTCTATATATTCAATTAATCTATCAGCATACTTAGACATCTTAAAGAAATAAGCTTCTTCTTTAGCCTTTTCAACAGGTCTACCACAATCTGGACACTTACCATCATTTAATTGAGTATCAGTCCAGAATGACTCACATGGTGTACAGTACCATCCTTCATATGAATCTTTATAAATATCACCTTGATCATAAAGCTTCTTGAATATTTTTTTAACTGATTCTTCATGATACTCATCTGTTGTTCTTATAAATTTATCATACTTTATGTCCATAAGCTTCCAAAGATCCTTGATTCCAGCAACAATCTCATCCACATATGCCTTAGGAGTAACTCCTTTTTCTTCTGCTATTCTCTGAATCTTTTGTCCATGTTCGTCACTTCCTGTAAGGAACATAACATCATAACCTGTTAATCTTTTAAATCTAGCAACAGCATCTGCTGCTACAGTAGTGTATGTATTACCTATATGTAACTTTGCTGATGGATAGTATATAGGCGTAGTAATATAGTATGTTTTCTTATCCATTTTCTAATCCTCCTAATATATTTTTGTTTAACAAATTATTGTACTCACTGTGTGTAATAAAAAATAACGTTGTGATGAAAAACTTTTAAAAGAAATGGAGAATTGAGAATGTAGAATGGAGAATGATGGATGTTTCTGCATACGCAGAAACTACATTTTATTATTCTTTAGAACAATAGACTTTTACTCATTTTATCCTAGGATAAAATATTGTAATTAAAATTCAATGTTTCATCTAAATGAAACGAGTAAATCTTTATTGTCCAATTAAAAATAAAATTAAAATTTCTCGGAGAGAAATGTCAATCATTCTCCATTCTCAATTCTACATTCTCCATTATCTTTTAAAATAAAAAAGCCTCTAAGCATTTAGCTTAGAGGCATATATTACGCGTTACCACTCTAGTTCATCCTTATCTCACAATAAGGACCTTAATAAGTAACTTAATATTGTTTAAAGTTACCTTGCATTTTAACGTATGCAAACCCGTATCTACCTACTCATTTTTCAATAGATCTGCTCTGAGGCCATCTTCATAGATTTCCATATTGTCAGCTTTCACCTACTCTGACTCTCTTTAAATATTTCCCTCTACTACTCTTCTCTTCATCGCTTTCAACAAATTAAACTTGATTTTTATGATATTACAATACAATCTATCTGTCAATAGTATTGGTCATTTTTTTATTTTTATTCAAAGTTAAAAACTTAGTCCCTAATTCTGATATAAATATTGAAATAAATATAAGACCACAACCTACTATCATTTTAATTGTTAATGCTTCATTAAGTAAAATAACAGCAAATATTGCTCCAAACAATGCCTCTAAACACATTATTAAAGCGGCATGAGTTGAATAAGTATACTTCTGAGCAACATTTTGAATCAAGAATGCTAAGAATGTACTTAATGCAGCTAAGTACAAAATAGGTATCATTGTTTCACTTCCAAGTTGTGTAGGTATTTGCTTTAATAAAATCATACATATAAATGATAGTACCGCACTTACTCCTAATTGAAGAACTGTTAAAATAATCGGATCATATTTTTGAGCATAATGACCTACTGCGACTATATGAGCTGCAAAGAGCAATGCACAAATTAAAGTTAACCCATCCCCTTTACTTATTAGACTTTCACCTACTGTTGATTCTCCACTCAAAGTAAGAAACCATATTCCTCCTAAACACAAAAATGCAGCAAAAAAATTATAAGCTTTAGGTCTTTTTTTTGTGACTATCCAATATAAGAATGGAACCATAACTACGTAAACTGCTGTTACAAAAGATTGTTTACTTGCTGTAGTGTATTGTAATCCTACTGTTTGAAATGCAAATGCCAAAAATAATATTATTCCAATAATTACACCTGCTTTTAGACTTGCCATATTAATATTCTTTATTTTTTTCCAAAAGAAAATCCCCATAAGCAACGTGGCAATTGTAAATCTCATTGTCATAATGAAGTATGGTGATGTTGTGTCTAATGCATCCTTTACAGCAACAAATCCTCCCCCCCAAACAGCGGCTACTATCAATAAAGCCAAATCCGCTAATATAACCTTATTTTTATCAATTTTCCCCATATCCTATCCCCCCAAAATTTCTTCTCTGTTCTTTAAATATTTGTTCTTTATTATCTTAAGTATACTATACTAATAATAAGATAAGTATTATAAAATCCCCAAAATTTCATCATTTAAAACTGTATTTTTCACAAAGTTATTACTTATCATCCCTTTTAATTGAATTAACCCCTCATATGTTTCACAACTATAGATTATTAGCATATTTTAAAAGTGTAATGAAGTAAAATGAGGTGAACAAAATGAAAAAAAATGAAAAAACCATTAAGGAAGAAGATATCAATTATAAAGCTTTATATACATTTTTAATTGACGGTTTAAAAAATGCAGTTTTAGAAGTAAATTCATCTGATTATAGTAAAAAGTCTTTGGGAAGATTCAAAGACAAAGTTGAAAGATTACTTTATAATTGTAATGATTTACATTAAAAAGGCGCGTTTCACGCGTTAGGTGTAATACTTTCTTTATAAAATTTTTCAATTTTATAAAGAATAAAAAGCAACCCCAATATTTAGGAGGTTGCTTTATTTTATCTTTTCTCTCATTATATTTGCTGCATGTTTTACCTTATCAAATTCACCATTATCTATATAACTCTCTAATATATCTAGTATAATCAATATAGATTTCTTTTGTCCATAATTTAAACTATCCATCTCATCAATAAAAGCTTTTACTATTTTACTTCTATCATTATAAATAAAATCTTGCTCTTCCCAAGAACGTTCTTCTTTAATAAAATCTTTTTTTAAAAGCTTATTTGTGTAATTATTAGAAAAATTCAAACTCTTTACTAAAGAAATAAAAGATTTATCAGCTTCATAATCACTAGAAGTATTCTGATCTAAAGCTATCTTTATCTCACTTCTAATAATATCCATGTCTTCCGAACTTTGAATTATATTTTTATATATTTCCAGTGCTTTGTCATTCTCATTTAATTTCATGTATATTTCAGCTTTTAGTATATATATATTTTTTTTATTATACGAATTGGGTTCCTTTTCAAGAAACTCTATACATAACTCAACAAATTCCTTAGCTATATGATATTGATGCTCTTTATAACTTGCCAATGTTAATGTATGAATCAAATCATAGTAACACTTTTTAGTCAACTGAGCATGTTTAATAATTTCATAAGATTGTAAGAGCATCTTAATAGCTTGATTGTACTCCCCATATTTATAGTAACTTTTTCCTACCAAATATTTCACATCTGCAAGTTCTTTATCATCTTTTTTTAACTGACTATTAAGATACTTTTCCAAATGTACAATAGAATCCCTGTACTCCTCCTTATTAAAAAATATCTTACCAAAATATTTTTCTAACTCTGTATTTAATTCTTCCACATCACCAATCATCTTAATTGCATCATTATAAACCCCTTTAATTTCATGATTGGTTTTTACCCTCTTTATTCTTTCATCACAGATCTTAGTAATATACTCTTTATCTGACATCATCAAATCTCTTATTGATAAATTTAAGTATATCTTTTTTTCATTAGATATCTTATTTAAATTATGTACCAATATACTTGCTGTAACTGTAGATAATGGTACTCTTCCTCGTTCAATAAGACTTATAAGATTTGACGATACCTTGTTGTCAGCTAATTCTTTTTGAGATATTTTTAAAAATTTTCTGTAATATTTTAATCTTTCTCCAACACCCAAAACCTGCACCGAATCACCCCCCTCTTTAATTATACAAATTAACAAAAGAAAAATAAAGGTAATTCATGTCGAACCTTTCTTTTTTCTGAAAATTCTGTTTAAATTGCGCTTATTTTAGAAATATCTTTACTATATTTACTGCGGCAATAACAGCAGCAATATCCGCTAACAAAACAGCCCATAGTGTATGCCTTATTTTCTTTATTTTAACGGAGCCAAAATAAATAGAAATTGTATAGAAAATAGTTTCTGTTGTTCCCATTACAACTGCAGCACATATACCAATATATGAATCTACTCCGAAAGTATTTATTATTTCTGTAAGAGTGCCTAATGCTCCGCTTCCTGATATAGGCTTTATTAAAACTAAAGGCATTATTTCTTTTGGTATACCTAAAATGTATGTAAATGGTGACAATATTTTCTCAATTATATTCATCATTCCTGATGTTCTAACTAAAGTTACAGCAAAAATCATAGCCAATAAATACGGAAATATTCTATATGTAATTTTCAATCCATCTCTTGCACCTTCAACAAAAACCTCATAAACTTTAACGCCTTTTATTATTCCATATATTAGAATGAATAAAATAACGATTGGAATAAACAGCATAAAACCTTTCATATTTTTATTAAAAATACCTTTCTAAGATTTTACAGCTGACTATCCCCACCAGAGCTGCTATAGATGTAGATAAAATAGCTGGTAATATAATAAATGTTGGATTTGTTGAGGCTGCTGCACTTCTAATAGATATTATTGTTGTAGGTATTATTTGAATACACGCTGCATTCATAACTAAGAATAGAACCATATCATTTGTAGCCCGATCTTTTATGGGATTATTTTTTTGCATCTCTTCCATTGCTTTTATTCCAAAAGGTGTTGCTGCATTAGATATTCCAAACATATTAGAAGTTAGATTCATAACAATAGCTCCTAATGCTTTTTCTTCTCTACCTTCTTTTTTAAACAACATCATGAATATTGGTCTAAGCAGTTTTGCAATGCTCTTTGTTAATCCACTTTTTTCAGCAATATTAAGCATTCCATTCCAAAAACATAAGAATCCAGCTAATGCAATAATAAGTTCTATAGTAGATTTTGCAGAAACTGTTATTGCATCAATGGTAATTTGTGTTGATCCCGTTAAAAATGTACATAATATCCCTAACACAATTAAACTGAACCATATTTTATTAATTATTTTTTTCTCCCCCATGTAGATTGTTTATAACTTAATTTATGAGACAAGCACCCCAACTATACCCTTATCTATAAATTTTATATACAAAATACACTCTTCATATGAAATATGAAATCTAAAGTTATGAAAGTTTTAAAACATAGTTGAAAGTTAAAAATTGAAAGTGGAAAACGATTGACATTTCACTCTGTGAAATTTAAATTATATTCTTCTTTGAACAATAGCTACCTACTCGTTTCATTTTAAATGAAACATTGTACTAAAATGCAATATTTTATCTAAAATAAGTAAAATCCTATTATGTTAAAAACAATAAAATTTAGTTTCTGACGTCAGTCAGAAACATCCATCGTTTTCCACTTTCAACTTTCAGTTCTCAACTTAGCAAAGCGTTTGTATTACCATTGTGCATAAATATCTGAAAATTGTATATCAATAGATTCAATTAAACTTCTTGAAGCTCTATTTAAGTATGATGTGTTATCAAATATATCATTTAATTCTTTATCGTCAACAGGTAATTCTATAATAAATTTTGTTCCAATCCCTTCTTCACTTATAAGATCAATTTTTCCTTTGTGAAGTTCTACTAATTCTCTCACAAGGGATAGTCCAATTCCACTACCATCCTTGTTTCTTGTTAATGTTTTATCTACTTGTGCAAATCTCTCAAATATAATCTTTTGTTTATCCTTTGGTATTCCTATTCCATTATCTTCAACTTCTATAATGATTTTATTGTTTGTATCAATTATATTTACGTTAATCTGCCCATCTGGATTTGTGTATTTAGCTGCATTAGATAATAAATTTAATATTATTCTTTCCACAATACTCATGTCAAAAATCATAATTCTCTCTTCTACATTAGTATCAAATATTAATTTCAAATTCTTACTAGCAATATACTCTCTAACGGATATTGTAACATCCTCAATAAATTCAACTATATTACCTTTTTTCAAATCTAATATCATATGACCTGCATCTATTTTAGTCATATCTATAATATTATCTACCAACTTAATTAATCTATAACAGTTCTGTTTAGATAAATATGTATATCTTTTTAAATCATCTTTATTCAAATTATCTTGATTAGCCAATGTTTCTACTAGTTTCATTGCAGCCATTATTATATTTATTGGTGTTCTAAATTCGTGAGATATATTTGCTAAAAATTCATTCTTTAATTCATCATATTTTTTAGCTTCTATTAATTTAACAGTTTTTTCTCTAACTCCCTCTTTAAGAAATCTTACTTTATTTCTTTCCTCAATATCTCTACTTATGTTTATTACAAATTTTTCTCCCCCAATAAAGTATGAGACAGCTGTTGTTTCTATTTCTAATAATTTATTGTCAATCTTTCGTATACATTTTTTCTCTACCCCTGAGATTTTGCCTGTCCTCTTCAACTTGTCCATCTGTTGCTGATATTTACTTTGATACTCAGGTAATATTGACCATAATTCATTTAAGTTTTTATTTTTTATTTCTTCTAAACTGTTATATCCAAACATTCTTAAAGCTGCATTATTAGCGAATACTATTCCCTCGTCCCCATAAGCATATAATGGATCTGGCATAACCTCAAATAATATCTTGTATCGTTCTTCACTTTCTTTCAACCTTTGTTCGATTACTTTTCTTGATGATACATCTTGCCCAATGGCAATTTTTATATTAAACTTTTCAAACTCAATTTTACCAGTTCTAAATTCTATCCATTTTTCACTTTCTTCATCTTGGTTATTAACTTTTACTTCAAATACCTCTTCAAAAAAATCATCTTTAGGTGCCTCTATCTTATTAATTATTTTGAATACCTCATGAAGTTTGTTACTTTCTAACTCATTTTTTGTATACTCAAATATTTTACTAGCAACCTCATTAGCATAAACAATTTTATCATTCAAAAAAATAATCACACTAGCATTGCTTATTTTAGTTAGAGTTTCAAAATTCAAATATGCCGTTTTACCATCATGGAATTTTTTTATCATAAGCAATTCTAAATTATCAGCTAATTCATTAAAATCCATAATTAATTTAATTTTTTCTTCTAAATTAATTTCATTCTTTTCTATAATTTTAAAAGCCTCTTTTTTAAAACATTTAAATGCAAAAATAAATTCTTTATAAGTAATTTCATTTTGGTATTCATTTTTAAAATTAAATAACCTTTTATGAAAACTATCAAGTATAATTTCTAAAAACACATTCATTTCTATATCCGTATTTATTTTCTCAAGAACTTCTTCAATATGTAATTTTAATTCCTTATCTTTTGCCCATTGATTTGTAATATTTTTATAAATATCTTCACTGTTTAAAAACAAAAACTCCTTCAAATTAATACTCATTTCAACCCCACTTTTTTCAACATTTCTTACAGTTAATATGCACATATATGCATATATCTACCATATATCCCAAAGATATAATACAACACTTCGCTCTAATAGTAAATACCATTATATGTTGTTCTTATAAGAAATATATCAAAAAAATGTAAAGCTTTGCTTTACATTTTCTCTGTTTTTTATTGATTTTTAATTATATTAAACTAGTACATTTGTATCTTCTATAAATCCTTCTCCTAAAACTTCCCTAACATCTGTAATTGTAATAAAGGCTTTTTCGTCAATATTTTTAACGACTTGTCTAACAGAATGTATCTCTTTTTTCGATACTACAACAAATAACATATCTTTATCTTTCTTTGTATACATACCTTTTGCTTTTATACCAGTTGCTCCTCTTTTTATGTTTTGAATAAGTTCCTTTGCAATTTCATCACTCTTATCTGATATAATAAACGCTGCAATAGCAAAATGCATACCTTCTAATAAGCTATTTACTACTTTTGAAATTACATATACGCATATAACTGCATACATTGCTTTTCTTGCTCCAAATGCGAAAAACCCCATAATAATTATAGTGGAATCTACCAACATTATTAACTTTGATATTGGAAATTTATTATGCTTATATTTTATTATCGTTGCTAGCATGTCAGTACCACCAGTTGTAGCTGAGGCTCTAAGAACAAACCCTAAGCCTACTCCTATGAGCGCACCACCAAATATTGCAGCTAACAACAAATCACTTTCAGCTGCAAAAGGATTCGGAATAAAGCCTGTATACCAAAGTGCGAAACTTAAATAGATTGCTGAAAACAATGATTTCTTTCCGAATGAAATTCCTCTTTGTTTAATAGCTATCGCAAATAATGGTATATTAATTGCAAAGTTAGTTAACCAAATTGGTATAGTCATATTTAGATATGTTTCACTTAAATACTCCACCATTATTGCTATACCAGTTACTCCTCCAGTTACTAATGTGGAAGGAGCAAGAAATAAATTAATACCTAACGCTAAAATAGTTGTACCTATTAATATTAATAGATAATCTTTTAATTCTTTATTACATTTCAATTTATCCATACTTTTCACCTCAATTAAATAAATTCACAATTTGTCTTTTTATGTCATATAACTCTGATATTTTAACATTTTTCATCATTTAGTACAACATATTTAATTTGTTACTTTTTTTTAAATTATTTTCTATTTTTTTCTACTTATAGGTTTCTTATTTATCAATATTATTCCTAATGCAACTAGCAACAATGCAAATATTACATTTAAAGTTATATTATTTTCCCTTAAAAACAATATAGAAAGTATACTTCCTGATACAGGAATCATGAACTTATACATTGAAACCTCTCCAGCCTTATTATATTTCAATAATGAATACCAAATAGCAAAAGCTATGGCTGAAAGTACTGCAGCATATATGAGTAACCCTGTTGCAAAAGGCGTAAATTTTAAAGACCCTTCTTCCATCTTAGGTAATCCATATATTAATAACATTGTAGCTCCTAAAAACATTTGCCATGATGTTACCACAAATGGATGTAATTCTGAAGATAGTTTCTTAGCTAAAAAAGTTCCTAACGAACTTACAAATGCAGCAATTATAAGGAATCCTTCTCCATTGAATTTAAAATCAAAATTCAAATCTTTTCCCCAATTTACTAAGATTATTCCAAGAAGTCCAGTGATCAAACCTATGATTTTTTCACTAGTAAGTTTATCATTCTTATAAATAAAATGAGCCATTATAACCACAATAAATGTACCTGATGAAGATAGTATGGCACCTTTCATTCCACTTGTATTGGCAAGACCATTATAAAAGAAGAAATATTGCAATGAAGTCTGTAATAACCCTAGTAAAAATAAATATCCTAAATCTTTAATTTTTATCTTTATACTTTTCTTAAATATGAATATAGTCATTATACATAACATTACTGAAGCCAATAAGAATCTCATACCAGCAAATACAATCTTACTATTGTAATCCATGGGAGTCATGTTCAACTCACCATAACTTATCTTTAATACTGGGAAAGCACTTCCCCATAAAACGCATGCTATCAAAGCTAATACTGGTACTAGCTTCTTATTCTTAAATATATTGTCCATAAGCGCCTCCATTTTTAATTTTTTTATACCTAGGGTAATTTCCCAGTGATTATGTCCCCAGAGGTTATTTTCTCCAAAAAAAAGCATAATGGGAAAATCCCATCACACTAGTTTAACAATATTAATCTTTTAAATCAATGGAATTTTTACAATTATTATTCCAAAATACACTCAATTCATCTTCAAGGTCATCTTTATCAGCAATTCTATGATAATGACTCCATTCTTCAGGAAATAACCCTTTATATCCACCATAAGAAAATCTTTCATCTATCAAAAGAACTACTCCCCTATCTTCTTCTGTTCTTATCACTCTTCCTGCAGCTTGTAATACCCTATTCATACCTGGGTAAACATAAGAATAATTAAAACCATTTTTCCCTTTATCATTAAAATGTTGCTTAATAATATCTCTCTCAAAGCAAATTTGTGGTAATCCTACCCCCACAATAATTGCTCCTGTCAATCTATCTCCTGTTAAATCTATTCCTTCTCCAAAGATTCCTCCCATAACAGTAAAAGCTGCCATGGAACACTCTCTTTCTTTATCAAACTCTTTAAGAAACTCTTCTCTCTCTATTTCATTCATACTTATATCTTGAACAATTACATCAACCTTATGATTGAAACCAGCCATATTTAATATCTCTAAGGCATCATTCATATATTTATATGAAGGGAAAAATATCATATAATTGCCCTTTTTACTTAAAACCACATTCATTATTACATTACATAACTGTAGTATAGTCTTCTCTCTTGCTCTATATTTAGTTGAAATTTTATCATTAACTAATAAACATAAATTTTTCTGATCAAAAGGAGATTCAAGTGATAATCTTAATGATTCCTCGTTCCCTCCTAATAACTTCATGTAATAATCCAATGGTATCAATGTAGCAGAAAATAAAATTGTACTTCTCACCATCTTCATCTTATCCTGTAATACCTTTGATGGATCAAGGCAAAATAATTTTATCTTAATATCCTGTCCCATTTTTTCATAATAAGTTACATAGTTTCCATCATAAAACTCCCAAGTTCTTACCATCCCTACAGCTTTAAAATAAAACTCCATAAATTCATCAAAATATTCCTTATTGGCTCCATTTTCTAAGATATCTTCACTTTGATCTATAAATCTAGTTAAGTATGGATATAGCATATCAGGAGCTTCCTTTTTTAACACTACTCCATCTGCTTCTTCACATTCTTTTCTAGCTTCTATCATAAATCTATTTATCCTATTTAAGGCTTTAACTACATTAGGAAAATCATCATTTATTTTTTTTCTAATCTCTAAAATAGGCTGCTTATATATCTCTGCTGAATACATTTCTCTAGCTCTATCCACCAAGTTATGAGCTTCATCAACTAGAACAGCATAATTTTTTTTACTCTCTCCAAAAAACCTTCTCAAAAATACCCTTGGATCATAAGCATAATTATAATCACATATAATCACATCACTCCACTCAGATAAGCATAAAGAAAATTCAAATGGACAGAGTTTATGTTTTTCACTATACTCTAGAATCCTATCTCTATCAAAACAATCCTCATTAGTGAATATATCCTTTATTGCAGGCTTTAGTTTATCAAAGAAACCTTTAGCATACTCACACTCTTCAGGATCACATTTTTTTGTATTATCAATACATATCTTATCTTTTGCAGTAATAGTGAGGGTTTTTAACCTAAGTCCCCCACCTCTCATCTTATGAAATGCATCTTCAGCTGCAGTTCTAGTTATTGTTTTAGCTGTAAGATAAAAGATTTTTTCTAACCCTTCTTCCCCCATATATTTTAGAGTAGGAAAGGCAGTTCCTAGAGTTTTTCCAATTCCCGTAGGTGCTTTTAAGAACAGTTTCTCTTTTTCTTTCAATGCAGTGTAAACACTCACAGCCAATTTTCTCTGACCTTTTCTAAAATCACCATATGGAAATTGTAACTCTTCTATAGTTTTATTACGTAACTTTATCCACTTATCTATTTTTTCAGCCCAACCTAAATATTCTTCAATTAGTCCAATAAAATCATTTTTCAGTTCATCTATAGAAAAACTCTTTTTAAATCTTATTATTTTATCTTCGTCTAATTGATAATATGTAAGCTGTATATCTATTGTTTCAATTTCATTCTTAAGTGCAAAAATAAAACCATACCCTTTAGCCTGAGCCCAATGTAATGGGTTCATATCCTCTGTAATTTCCTTTAAGGGTTTTGTAGTTGATTTAATCTCGTCAATAGTGCACTTATCCCCGTCTCTTATAATACCATCAGCTCTACCACTAACTTCTAGTTCAATTTCATCTCCTTCATAAACATACTTTAACATTACCTCAGAATCATAATTATCTCCACTACTACTCTGAACAAGTTTATGAATTCTAGTACCTTCAACAGCTCTGGCATTGCTCATTCGTACCATATCCAAATCTCCTGAGGACATAACAAATTCAACTAAGTTCCTAACTGAAATTTTTATCATATTTTTCATAACATTCAACTACCCCAATTTCACTTAATGGTAATACGTAATAAGAAACCATTGCGCTTTAAAAAGCAAGTTGAAAGTGGAAAATTGAAAGTTGAAAACGTAGGATATTTCTCTTCGAGAAATTTTAATCATATTGTTCTTCGGACAAGAATAGTTTACTCGTTTAATCTGGATGAAACCTTGTATTCTAAATTACAATATTTTATCTAAAGATAAAATCAGCAAACCCCTATTCTTCTAAAGACCAATAATATGTAGTTTTGCAGAGCAAAACCTCCATCGTTTTCCACTTTCCATTTTCAACTGTTCAGTTATGTTTGATGTCATAATGTTTCTCTATTACGATTTTTTATATCAAATTACTTTAATAAGCTTTATATACCATATTAAATTATATCCTTTTTGAACTTTTTATTCTAGAGAACAGTGTAAATAATACACATATATTAGAAATCAAAATAAGAATATTTTGACAAAAGAACATATATTCGCTATTATATATTATAGATTTACTATTATAAAAGGGGGAATATTAATGAATATTGATAAAAAATATAAAAAAATCATAGAAATTGTTAAGATTAAATTATCTTGTTCTGCCCATAATTTAGACCACGTTTTTAGGGTTTATAATCTTTGCTTATTACTTGCAAAATATGAAAACAATGTAGATTTAGAAATTCTTATTCCTTCAGCATTATTGCATGATATTGCAAGAGTTGAAGAAAGTCAAAATGAAACAGGTGAAATTGACCACGCTGTATTAGGCAGCGAAATGGCTGAAGATATATTAAGGGGACTGGAATATGATGAAGAAAAAATTAAAAAGATAAAACACTGTATTATTGCACACAGATTTAGAACAGGAAATATGCCTAATACTATAGAAGCAAAAATACTTTTCGATTCAGATAAACTTGATGTTATTGGTGCAAGCGGGATTGCTCGTACTTTTATGTTAGCTGGACAGTTCGGACAAAGATTATCTGCAGACGAGCCACTTACAGATTATTTAAAAGCAAATACTGTTGAAAATGGAAGATTAAAAGAAGTTTCAAAACATACACCTTTTATTGAATATGAATTAAAGTTCAAAAAAATTCCAGATAAATTATATACAAAAAAAGCAAAAGAAATAGGCAAAAAAAGACTTAAATTTATGGAAGAATATTTTAATAAATTAAAATTAGAGATAGAAGGAATTGAATAAACTTAATATGAAGTGTGCATGTTATCATAATCCTAGTATCTACAAGCATATACTTTTCAACATTTTCTTAAAAAAGAGATATATCCCATAATTTATTATAACTATAAAGCTTCTGCCCTCAGGCAGAAGCATCCTTCATTATCCATTCTCAATTATACATTATTTATTTAACCACTTTTCCATCTATAATAACATTCTTAACTTGGCTTCTTAAATCAAAAGGGTGTCCTGTGTAAACAACAACGTCTCCATCTTTACCTTCTTCAAGGCTTCCCACTCTGTCACCGATACCAATGATTTCTGCTGCATTTATTGTTACTGCTTTTAAAGCATCTTCTTCTTTCATGCCTGCTCTAGCAGCTAAAGCTGCACAAACCATTAAATATTCTTGTGGAATAACAGGATGGTCTGTCATTATTGCAATTTTGATTCCTGCATTAGAAAGTATTCCCGGTGTCTCAAATGTTAAGTTCTTAAGCTCAATCTTTGATCTACTTGACATAGTTGGTCCAACTATTATTCCTTTCTGATATCCTTCTTTTAGATAATCTACAATCAAATGCCCCTCTGTACAGTGATCTAATGTGATATCCACATCGAATTCCTTTGCAATTCTTAATGATGTTAATATATCATCTGATCTATGTGCATGTGATTTTAAAGGTATCTCTTTTCTAATTACTCTCTCAAGAGCCTCCAGCTTCATATCAAAAGCAGGCATCTTATCTGGATCACCATTTGCTCTATCTTTCTTTGCAGCATATTCTTTTGCTTTAGCTAAGTTTTCTCTTAAAATAGCCGCTATAGCCATTCTTGTACTTGGTGATTTTTTCTGAGCATTATAGAATCTTTTAGGATTTTCACCAAATGCACACTTCATAGCAAAACTCTCGTTGATTATCATATCATCAATTCTATCACCATGAGTTTTAACAATCGCATACTGTCCCCCTATTACATTAGCACTACCTGGACCTGAAGCAACTGTTGTAACTCCTGCTTCTAAAGCCTCTTTGAAGAACTCATCTTTAGGATTCATTGCATCAATTGCTCTTAAATGTGGCGTTACAGGATCATATGCTTCATTACCATCACTACCTTCAAACCCCATTGCATTTTCCCACATACCAAGATGGCTATGAGCATCAATCAATCCAGGCATTACAAATCCACCTTCACAATCGATAACTTCAGCTCCCTCTGGGCACTTAATATCTTTTCCTATAGCTTTAATTTTTCCATTTTCTATAAGAATCTGTCCCTTATCAATAGCTTCTCCTGCCATTGTATGTATTTCTGCATTCTTTAAAAATAACATTATACTGCCCCCTTTATTTCGACCTTCGAATAATTCTTTTAATAATTATACCAAAGTTTACAGTAATCATAAAGAAAATCAGGTACGAAATTGAAAAGTTTACCTTCCATATTTCTTACCTGATTAAAAGAACAATATATTATAAAGATGTATCTTCTATTTGTGTTGATTCAACTACAATATGAAATGCTCCATTTGCTTCTTGGTATTCATTTCCTAGTGATATTGGTAAACTCATAGTAATTGAATATTGATCTTCTTCTCTTTGCGCACCATAATTCAAAGTTCTAACTTTTAATAAATATGCTTTAAATTCATCATAAGTTAAACCAACTCTTGTTTCAGTAGTTGTACCATTAGTCTTAGTAATATTATATACGGCTGCTGATATAAGATCATTTGAAACTATATTTCCATCCTCATCAATATTATTGTTTACTAATTTTATTTGATATTTTTGATCCATAGTACTTATCCCATTAGTTACTTTAAACTTGTAATTAACACTATTTCCTGGTGCTAGATTTCTTAATGCAACATGATTTCCGCCACTTCCAATATCAATAACTTCATTCTCAAGAGTAATCTCTAACTTACCAGCATTAATATTATTTTGATTACCATTTGCCATAGATGTAAAGAATGCGTATGTTCCAGCTCCAATTCCCCCTCCGATTGATATTGCTAGTGCTATTATCAATGCCAAGGTTCTTTTCTTATATTTTTTTTCTTTGTTATTCAATTAACCTCATCTCCTTGTAGATAATTTGAGTTTATCATAAAAAAATACCCAAGTTATTTTAAAATATTTTAAAAATCACTTGAGTTTAACTTGTTTTTATTATTATAAAATACATGTATTTATTATTAAAGTGATTTGTTCTGGTGTTACTTCCACTTATAAACAAACCTTTTTTACGTGTTTACTACTATAATTATTCCTTTTTATCTGTAAAACTTTTAATAACCTCAAATATTACAAGTAATCCAATAATCGTTACTATAATCATAATCCCTAGTTTACTTCTAAAGAACTGCATTAAATATCCTAGATAAGGTATTCTAAACAAGTATTCCCCAAGAATATTATCTTGTTTAATTAAAATTTTATCTTCTACATTATTGTTATCACCTTTGGTTTTATACAGAACTTCATTTTCTTTACTTATAACTTCTATTACTCTATGAGTTATTATTAAATTATTACTCTTAAATGTTATAATATCACCTTCATCTATATGTGTATTATCTTTAATTATAATAATATCTCCCGGTTCTAATACTGGTCTCATACTTCCTGATAATACAGTTAACATTCTATGTCCTCCTATTGAAGGAATTTTTTCCTTATCAAGAGAATACATAATGTTAAGATATATAATAACTGCTAATATTAACAATATACATATGATTAATATATCCCCAATTATCTTAATAACTTTCTTCACATTCAGTCACTCTCCCTATTAACTCTTGTGATTATTGTTTACTAATTTAATTAAGTAAACTCATTTTATTGTTAATATCAATATAGTAATTTATTCTAAATTTATAGGAGCTGATTTCTATGAAAGATTTAACTTTAGGCTTATGTCAATTCAAAGTAACAAAGGACAAAAATGAAAATATACTAACTGCTCTGAAATATATTGAGCAAGCTGCTTCTAAAGGCTGCAATATTATTGCTCTTCCTGAAGTATTCAACTGTCCTTATGATAATAAATTTTTCCACTCTTTTAGCGAGGAAGAACATACTGGTGAAACATTAAACATACTAAAAAAAGCAGCATTAGATTTTAATGTTTATATTATTGGAGGCTCTATAATTGAAAGAGAATGCAATAAACTCTATAATACATCTTATATTTTTTCTCCTGAAGGAAAAATCATTGATAAACATAGAAAAGTTCATCTATTTGATATAGATATTCCCAATAAGATTACATTCAAGGAATCTGATACATTAACACCAGGCGATAAATTAACGGTTATAGATACCCCTTACTGTAAAATTGGAATCGCAATTTGTTATGACATGAGATTTCCAGAAATGTTTAAAAAAATGGCGCTTTTAGGTGCTGAACTCATTATAATTCCTGCTGCTTTTAATATGACAACAGGACCAGCTCACTGGGATTTAACATTAAGATCAAGAGCTTTAGATAATCAAGTTTTCATTGCAGCAATATCTCCTGCAAGAGATACTTCAGCGAACTATGTTGCTTATGGCCATTCCCTATTAGCCTCTCCTTGGGGAGATATTGTATCATCATTAGATGAAAAACCCGGACTATTGGTGTGTAAACTGGATTCAAAACTACTTTGTGATGTTCGTGAACAACTGCCGCTTTTGAAACACAGTAAAAAAGCACGCTAAAAAGCGTGCTTTAAAACAAATGTATAATTGATAATGTATAATGGAGAATGATGGATGTTTCTGCTAACGCAGAAACTACATCTTATTGTTCTTTAGAACAACAGATTCTTACTCGTTTTATCTTGGATAAAATATTGTACTTTAAATACAATGTTTCATTAAAAATGAAACGAGTAAAATCTTATTGTCCAAGGAACAATAAGATTAAAATTTCTCGGAGAGAAATGTCCATCATTATACATTTTCCATTATACATTTTACATTTGTTTAAGGTTTATTTCTCGTATTCTTTAAATTTTTCCATCAAAATTTCTGTCGTCTTCTCATAAGATTCAAGAAACTCATTAAATGATCTTTCCACCTTTTCCTTATTGTTATTATTAATTCCTTCAACAATTTTATTAAAACTAGACTTCATTTCTTCTTTATATTCATTAATACGCTTACTATCTTTTTTTACCCCTTCTAACCATCTTTTATTCTTTTCCACTCTTTCCTTATCATACTTATTATAAATGGCTTTGAGTTTATCTCCATATTCCTTTTCATTTAATATTCCTTCATTATACTGATGTAAAAGATACTCTTCTTCAAGGGATATAGTCTCCTTTATTGCTTCTCTATCCTCAGCAGATTCTTCCCATTGTTTTCTTTTTGCGCTTATTAGAGCATCTTTTAAATTTTCTCTTTTATTTCTTGCATTTTCCCATTTCTTATATAATCCAGGTGAGATTTCATCAGCTTTTTTAAATACAGCATTCAAGTTATCAGCTTTCACCTCCCTTGTTAATGCTACTACATTTAAGTTCAGTGAAAATATTAATACTAAGCTGAAAAATATCATTCTCTTCATAGGTTATCCTCCTAAATATTATTATTACTGTTTTATATTCTTCCTTTATTGATATAATATAAACATAAAAAAAGAAAATCAGGTGATTAAAATGAATGACATATTAAAAAACGATTGGAAGCCTATGCTTGAATCAGAGTTTTCTGAAGATTATTATGTTAAACTAAGAAGTTTTCTAAAAGATGAGTATCAATCTCACACTATATATCCAGAAAAGCATGATATTTTTAATGCTCTACATCATACTACTTATGAGAATACAAAAGTAGTTATACTAGGTCAAGATCCTTATCATGGCCCTAATCAAGCTCATGGTTTAAGCTTCTCAGTAAAACCTGGTGTAGCCATTCCCCCTTCACTAAAAAATATATATAAAGAGCTTAAAGCTGATATTGGATGTTCCATTCCGAACAATGGATTTCTAAATAAATGGGCAGATCAAGGTGTTCTACTTCTAAATGCAGTACTAACAGTTAGAGCCGGTCAAGCAAATTCACATAAAAATAAAGGTTGGGAACACTTTACTGATAAGGTCATTTCTCTTGTTAATGAAAAAGATGACCCTGTTGTATTTTTATTATGGGGAAAAAATGCACAGTCAAAAGAAAAGTACATAACTAACCCTAATCACTTAATACTCAAATCAACTCACCCAAGCCCACTCTCAGCACATAGAGGATTTCTAGGATGCAAGCACTTTTCAAAAGCTAATGAATTTCTTAAAGCTAATGGAAGAGATACTATTAATTGGCAGATTGAAAACATTTAAAAATAAAAAAAGCACGCTAAAAGCATGCAATAAAACAAATGGATAATTGATAATGTATAATGGATAATGATGGATGTTTCTGCTAACGCAGAAACTACATCTCATTGTTCTTTAGGACAACAAATTTTTACTCATTTTATTTTCGATAAAAAATTGTATTTTAAATACAATGTTTCATTTAAAATGAAACGAGTAAACCTCTATTTTCTAAGAAACAATGCAATTAAAATTTCTCGAAGAGAAATGTCCATCATTATACATTTTCCATTATACATTATACATTATTCTTTTTATTAAGCTTCTACATTTACCTTTGGTTTACTCCTAAGAGCCTTTACTCCACTACCCATAAGAATAAATGCTAATACAAACAATACTATTGCAATAAGCAATAATAACCAATTACCTTTTAATCCTTCCATCATCAAGCTACCTGTAAAGTCTTTACTGAACACATTTAGTTTCTGAAGGATAAGTACTACTAAGGCACATTGTGTAACTATAAACATAAATACAGTTGGAATTAAAGCCATTCTGTGCTCTTTTCCCATGTTTCTTAAGAATACAGCAAGTGCTAATAATGCTAATGCTGCTAGAAGTTGGTTTGCAGCTCCGAATATTGGCCATATAGTTAACCATCCTTTGTAAGCCAAAAGCCCACCTAATACAACTGTGATTACTGTTGCAACATATTTATTAGATATAGTTTTCTGTATTTTTTCATTTTTAAAGCTGAACATCTCTTGGAATATAAATCTTCCAAGTCTTGTAGCTGTATCAAGAGAAGTTAAAGCAAATGCTGATATTGCAAGTGCTGTAAAATCTCTTCCAAGTTCAAATTTCAATCCAAATCCAGCCATGAAATTACCAAGTCCATTTGAGAACACTGCTAGGGCATTACCTGTCTGTGCAAGTTCCCCTTTTGTTAAGTATGCAGCTGTTATTATAGCTAAAGTTGCAAGGACACCTTCTATTAACATTGATCCATAACCAATCATCTTAATATCCTTTTCACTGTTTACTTGCTTAGAACTTGTACCAGAACCAACCAATGAGTGGAATCCTGATATTGCTCCACATGCTACAGTTACGAATAAAATTGGGAATAGAAGTTTTCCATTTCCTAAGTTAAATCCAGTAAATCCATCAAGCTTCAACTCAGGTCTTGTGAATATTAACCCTACAATTCCTCCTGCAAGCATAGCATATAACAAGAAAGAATTTAAATAATCTCTAGGTTGTAATAAAATCCAAACTGGTGCTACAGATGCAATAGTAATGTATATTAATAGAATAACAATCCATGTATTCTTAGAAAACTCAAGTACAGGGAAACTCATTCCTACCCATATACATAATGCTAATAATGCTACACCAATTATACTACTCAATAATAATGGTGCTCCTTTTCTATAAACAAAGAAACCAAATAATACTGCAATAACCATAAATAATGCCGATGCTGTTGCAACACTAGGTGTAGAAGCAAATAGTCCTGCACATATAGAAGTAAATGCTGCCACTACAAGAAGTAATGTTAACCATGCAAACCAAGAGAATAATTTTTTACCCATATCACCCATATTGGCATGGATAACTTCCCCTATAGATTTACCCTTATTTCTTACTGAAGCATATACCGCTCCCATGTCATGAACTCCACCAAAGAAAATACTTCCTATGATTATCCACAACATAACAGGAATCCATCCAAAAGCAGCTGCTGCAATAGGTCCTGTTATTGGTCCTGCTCCTGCTATTGATGAAAAGTGATGCCCAAGTAAAACTGGTGATTTAGCTGGTACATAGTCAACTCCATCATTCATTGTGTGTGCAGGTGTCTTACGTTTTGGATCAATCCCCCATTTCTTGCATAACCATGACCCATAAGTGATGTACGCAATAAAGAATATAATACATACGCCTATTATAAGTGTCAAAGAACTCATAAAGACTCCCCCTTTATAATAATTTATTTATAGAGAATCCATAGTGAAACTTTATTTATACATATCTCAAAATCTCAGCGCTTCTTTGAGTTTTGAGTATGTATAAATTTAGTTTTAACTTGGAATCTCTTTAGAATGAAAAGATACCCCAAAGTTGAAGATACTGCTTTCCTTATTTTAAGCACATAGTATCTTTTTCATTTCTTTTACACTTTTCTTTCCAAATCTATTAGTATAGAGTGTTTCCGTATTCACATCATAAATAAAAAGCTTCACATTAACCCATCCTTTTAGCCCGAACAAGAAACCTTTGTGATACTTAAATTTTTTTATACATTGCTGAATATTTTCATCAATCTTTTTATCTACAATAAAAATAAAATTAAGATCTGTACTCATATGTTCACTATCAATATTTACAAGTTTCCCTATATCTTTTTCTATTTTATTTTTTAACTTTTCTAAATATACTTCTTCTATAGATTCTATATGCTTTATAAAAATCTTCTCTTCATTCTTAAATGCATATATCTCTGCCTTTTTAGATAATACGAATTTTGAATTTCTTAGATTATATTCTCCAATTATATCAAAGACCTCATCAACCATTTTCTCTTCATATTTCAGGTCATAATTATTCTTAAGTGCGTTTATAAAATTTTCTTTAACCTTAATAATATTCATTATTTCCCCCCATTCTGCATTACTTATATATCCCCTTTTCTCTCATATCTTTATTTATACATTTCTTCTTAAAACTTCTTTTTCCTCTTTTTTTTACCTTTTTGTGTTTATATTAATTGATTTATTTTCACTCTCATATGGTCCTATATATAAAATTTATCCATGAGTTTAAACACAGTCTTTATAAATCAATCATATTTTATTAATAAATATAAGTTTAAGGTGGTATTTCATGATTAATAATAAAAATAAAGTTAAAGAATTCTCTAATATAGATATACATGATATGAAACGTTCTCTGGATTATCTTAATTTCCTATGTACGCAATTAGATAATGAGACAAAAATACTAACTTCACATATTGAATATTTAAATACTCATAATCCTCCTGTTTATTTTAAAGATATTTTAAACGAGGGATTATATCTTAAAGATATACTAAAAGAATTTAGTTATTATTATCAAAAGATTATGTAACAAATAACGCTCTACTTCATATGGTATATTGATAGATAACTCTGATAGGAGGAGTATTATGGATAATTATCCTATTAATAATGAAAGTAAGCTTGGACAAGATATTGTCGAATCTGCTAAAAGATTTGAAGAAAGCTTAGCAAAATTTTTAGAAGCTGAAGCTGAAAAAGTAAGAGCCCTCACTAGAGCTTTTGATTCAAATTTAGATACTACAACAAAATATGATTTAAATGAAATGAATGCAATTTTCAAGGATACACTTGATTCAATACATTTAATAAAAAAATCAATACTTGAAAATATGGTGTTTGGTAGTACCTTAATGAGCTCAAATAATACCGAAAAACATATACCTAAGGACTTTAAAGAAGAAATCACTGTTTCTAAACCTAAAACTAACGATTATGAAAAAGATGATTATAATAAGAAAACACATCAGGTAGAAGAAAATATTATAAATGACGATGAGCCTCCACATAATAACTTTAACATAGAAAATCTATTTTCTTCTGAGAATTATTCCGAAGCGAAAGAATTATTTGCACATCTAACAGGTGGTGTTGACTTAGATTCATTAGATTTAGACTCTATTAATATGCAAGATATCACAAAAATCCTTGATATGTTTGGCATAGACAATAAATAAAAGATTAATAATGAATTAAAATAATAAAAGCAATGTCTCATTTTTAATGAAACATTGCTTTTATTGTTAATTACTTGTACTATTTATATTTAATCGTTCTTTACTTGCTATAATATTATTTTGTTTCTCTCGTCTTTTATATATAACACAGTACATACCTGCTATTATTATTCCTCCACCAACTATATTTCCAATAGTTACAGGAATAAGGTTATTGATTATATGTGGAATATCAATTTTATCCAACTTTTCAATTGGCCCGTGATATAACGCAACAATTACATCATTGCTCTTAGCAAATAATGCTGCTGATAAATAAAACATGTTTGCAACACAATGTTCAAACCCTGCAATAACAAAAGCCATTATAGGGAAAAATCCCATTAAAATCTTACCAGCTGTATCTTTAGCTGCATAAGATCCCCATACTGCTAAACAAACTACTATATTACATAAGATACCACTTGTTAATGCTTGTCCAAGGTTTAATGAAACTTTTTTAGAAGCAACCTTTATAAAATATGCTCCTACAAGTCCTCCATCTGCTTCTAATGACCCACTAAGATATAACAAAGAACTGATTATTAAAGCTCCTATTAAGTTACCTATAAACACGATTACCCAATTTTTTAGAACATCCTGAAGAGTAATTTTCCCCTCAAAGTATGCAACAGTTAAAAGATTATTACCAGTGAATAATTCAGCGCCACATAGCAAAACTAATATTAACCCAACAGGAAAGACAATCCCTGCTACTAATTTAGCTATGCCATAGTTAGCAATACTATGAGAAGCTACACCAGCTGCAAACCCTCCTAATGCTATAAACATACCTGCTAAGATTCCTAAAAACAATGTTTGCATAGCTCTATTGCTACACTTCTTTACTCCTACCCCTTCTACATACTCGTAGATTTCTTTTGGAGATAAAATAATTTTATCCATAAATATTCCTCCTAAAACTAAACTGACCTTTAAAATATAGTTTATACCCCTTTGACTATATTACCATTCCCCTCCAATCAATTAAGTGATTGAAATCACACTTTATTATATCACTTTATTTTTGTATTGCATCAATTTTTTTCCAATTACTATTGACCTAAGGTGAAAAAAGTGCTAATATTAATATAAATTAGACCGACGGTCGGTCTAATCAATGAATAGTATAGGAGGATATAATCACATGTCAAATATAAATACTAGAGATGAAATTATAAATACAGCACAAAGATTATTTTATTCTGTAGGTTATGATAAAACATCAATACAAATGATTATTAATGAAATAGACATAGCTAAAGGAACTTTCTACCACTACTTTAAATCAAAATCAGAACTTATGTTGGAAATTGTTAAAATCACCGTAGAACAAATTGTAGAGCAATTAAATGCCGTAGTAACTAATTCCTCTCTCTCCCCTATTGAGAAGATAAATACTATCTTTAATGCCTCTGCAAAGTACAAAGCAGCTAATTTAGATTATATAAAGGCTATTATGTATGCTATGTATAATGACAGTAACTTAATATTAAGAGAAAACATAAAACGATTATCCCTTGAATTATCAACTCCATTATTAAATACAATAATAGAAGAAGGTATGGAAACTGGGGCTTTCAAATGTAAGTACTCAAACCAAGGTGAAATAATATGGGTAATAGGAATGTCTCTCAGTGATAAAATGTGCTTTGCTATAATGAACTCAAATAAAGATACTGCAGATGAATTATTTATAAATAAGACAATTGATGACCTAAATATGTATACTTACACTATTGAAACCATATTAGAAATGGAACACGGTAAACTAAATCTATTTGACGAAGATTTTGTTAGAGATTTTTTACAAAAGCTATCTTCATAATATATTAAATATAAGTTAATTAAACCTTAAGGGGGTATTATAAATGTATGTTATTGAAACTAATAAATTAACTAAATACTATGGGAAAGAAAGAGGGATTATTGATGTTTCTCTTAAAGTTGAAGAAGGAGAAATCTTTGGTTTCATCGGTCCTAATGGCGCTGGTAAATCAACTACAATTAGAACACTGCTCTCCTTAATTCATCCATCTAATGGAAGTGCTAAAATTTTTGGTAGAGACTGTTTTAAAGAAGGTCATGACATAAGAAAAGATATAGGTTACCTTCCTTCAGAGGTATTCTATTATAACAATATGAAAGTAATAGACTTATTAAAATACTCAGCTAGTTTTTATAATAAGGATTGTACTGAAAGAATACATGAATTAGCAGAAATAATGGATTTAGACTTAAATAGAAAAATAGACGATTTATCTTTTGGTAATAAAAAGAAGGTTGGTATTGTTCAAGGACTTCTTCATCAACCTAAACTAATAATATTAGATGAACCTACAGGTGGTCTTGATCCACTAATGCAACAGAAATTCTTTGACCTTATTAGAGAAGAAAACAAACGAGGCGCTACTATATTTTTCTCTTCTCACATACTTGATGAGGTTCAAAAAATGTGTGATAGAGTTGCAATAATTAAAGACGGTAAAATAATCAAAACTGAAAGTATTGAAGCTTTAAGAAATGATAATTATAAAAAGATTAAAGTTGTCTCTAATAAATCATTTGATGGAAACATATTTAATATGGATGGTGTAACTGACCTTAAATCTAATGAAGTTGAAGCAAGCTTCATGTATAAAGGAAATATGAATAAAGTTATAGAAAAGCTTTCAACTGTAGATGTTAAAAATCTACTTGTACAAGAGCCAACTCTTGAGGAGATTTTCATGTACTATTATAAAAAGGAGGATTAAACTATGAATATATTCAAGTTTGAATTTAAAACTTATTTAAAAAGCAATATCATATGGACTATTTCATTAGTTGCTGTATTATTTATGTTCATGTCTTTCTTCCCTGTTTATTCTACTCAAGCAGCCATGATGGAGAAACTTTTAGAAAATTTTCCTGAAACTTTTTTGAAAGCATTTGGCATGAACAATATGTCTCTTTCTGAGATTGTAGGATTTTACAGTTTCTGTTTTGTTTACATTGGATTAATCGGTGGAATATTTGCAATGAAACTTGGATTGGATGTTATTTCTAAAGAACTTAGAGAAAAGACAGCAGATTTCCTTTTGGTTAAACCTAAAACTAGATCCTCTGTAATAATTCCAAAGTTCTGCGCTGTTCTACTTCACATATTAATAATGAATGCAGTTTTCTTAGTATCGGCAATAATTGCTGCTGAAATCTTTAAAAAAGCTGATTATAATCTTAAAACCTTTATTCTTATAAATCTTGGTTTGTTCTTTATACAGTTTTTCTTATTGTCACTAGGTATTATGTTATCCACTTTCATGACAAAGTTAAAGAGTGTGTTACCTGTTACTTTAGGTGTTGTATTTGGTTTTTATGTATTACAACTTCTAAATCAAACTCTCGATGATGAAAAAATATCTTATTTAACACCTTTTGGACATTTTGACTCTGCTTATATTACACAGAATGCTAGCTATTCATCTTCACATTTGATTTTTTCTGTGGCTCTTTCATTATTATTCTTAATAATTGGATATATCATCTACAACAAAAGAGATATACCATCTGTTTAAATATATAAGAATAACTAAATATAATTTTAGAATAATATTGGAGGAATCATAATGAATATTATATTAAGAGAGTTAAAAGCCAATAGAAAAGCTTTAATTATCTGGTGTGTTTCAATGTTCGCATTCATCTCAATGGGAATGATTAAATACAGTGGCTTTTCTAAAATGGGTTCTGAAGTAAATGAAATGATGGAAACTCTTCCTGAAGTAATGAGAAACATGTTTGGTATTAATAAAATTGATTTAACTTCTATTGGTGGATTCTACAGCGTATTCTTCATATATTTCATTTTGATAGCTGGAATTCATGCTATAATGCTAGGCGCTACAATAATCTCAAAGGAAGAGAGAGATAAAACAGCTGATTTCTTAATGGTTAAACCAATTAAAAGACATAAAGCTGTTACAAGCAAACTTATTGCAGCATTTATAAATGTATTAATTCTGAATATAGTAACCTTCATTGGTTCTGCTATGAATGTTGCTTTTTATAATAAAGGAGAAGCTATTACTGGAGAAATATTTAAGATTACTTGTACACTATTTATTCTTCAAATTGTGTTCTTGAGCTTAGGACTCTTATTCTCCTCGCTAACTAAGACAAGTAAGAAGGCTAATAGTTTATCAACAGCTGTAGTGCTTGGAATGTATATTCTTTCTTTAGCAATCCCTTTATATGATAAATTAGATTTTCTTAGATTCATAACACCTTTCTATTACTTCGATGCTAAAGACATCATGCTAGGCCAAGGAATAGAAATAATATATGTATTGATATCTTTAATAATCATTGTATTATCAACTTCCTTCACATATATATTCTTTAATAAGAAGGATATTCGCAACTAGAAACAAGCACCCACTGGGTGCTTGAAAAGAAATGTATAATGTAAAATTGATAATGTATAATGATGGATGTTTCTACTATCCCAGAAACTACATCTTATGTTCATTAGAACAAAGAACATTTACTCATTTCATCCATAGGATAAAATATTGTATTTAATGATGAAAGGAGTAAATCCATCTTGTTGAAGAAGGAATAAGATTGGAGGAATTAAAATGAATATTGTTTTACGAGAATTAAAAGCCAATAGAAAAGCTTTAATTATATGGTGTGTTTCAATGTTCTTATTCATATCAATAGGTATGGTTGAATACAGCGCCTTTTCTAAAATGGGTTCTGAAGTAAATGAAATGATGGAATCTCTTCCTGAAGTCATGAGAAGCATGTTTGGTTTTGATAAAATTAATTTAACTTCTGTTGGTGGATTCTATAGTATGTTCTTCATATACTTCACTTTAATAGCTGGCATTCATGCAATAATGCTAGGTGCTACAATAATCTCAAAAGAAGAGCGCGATAAAACAGCTGATTTCTTAATGGTTAAACCTATAAAAAGACATAAAGCTGTTACAAGTAAACTTATAGCCGCATTTATTAATGTTTTAATTTTCAATATTGTAACCTTTATTGGTTCAGCTGTTACCGTAGCTTATTATAATAAAGGAGAGTCTCTTACGGGAGAAATATTTAAAATTACCTGCACTCTATTAATTCTTCAAATTGTGTTGTTAAGCTTAGGATTATTATTCTCCTCATTAACTAAAACAACTAAAAAAGCTACTGGATTATCAACAGGTGTTGTACTTGGACTGTATATGCTTTCACTAGTTATACCTCTAACAGATAAATTAGACTTCCTTAAATTCATTACACCGTTCTATTACTTCGATGCTAAATCCATCATGATAGGACAAGAAATAGAAATTATATATGTATTAATATCTTTGATAATCGTTGTTGTAGCAACTTCATTGACATATGTATTATTTAATAGAAAAGATATTCATAACTAAAAAAAGCACCCGCTAGGTGCTTGTAAAAGAAATGTATAATGTAAAATTGATAATGTATAATGATGGATGTTTCTGCTATCGCAGAAACTACATCTTATTGTTCTTTAGAACAAGAGTTTTTACTCATTTTATCTAAGATAAAATATTGTATTTCAAATATAATACGAGTAAACCTATCTTATCCAAGGAACTATAAGATTAAGATTTCACAGAGTGAAATATCCATCATTATACATTTTACATTATCCATTATCCATTTGTTTTTTCTTAGTTCTTTCTTACTGTTTACTTATTTATTTCCTTCTCTTTTATCTCGCCAATTGACTCTTTTGCTACAGAAAGAAGGCTTGTAAGATTTTGAATCTCAGATGGTATTATAAGCTTTGTAGCTTTTCCATCTGCAACTTTCTCAAATGTTTCAAGTCCTCTTAACTTTAATACCTCAACTGATGGTTTAGCTTCATTAATTATCTTAATAGCTTCTGCTTCCCCTTCTGCAACCTTAATAGCTCTCTGCTTTTGAGCTTCTGCTCTTAATAACATACTTTCTTTTTCCGCTTCTGCCTCTAAGATAACAGATTCCTTATGCCCTTCTGCTTTCAGGATAGCACTCTTCTTCTCACCCTCAGCTTTAAGTATAGCTTCTCTTCTTGCTCTCTCAGCAACCATCTGTTTCTGCATCGCTTCTATGATATCCACTGGTGGAACGATATCCTTAAGCTCAACTCTTGTAACTTTAATTCCCCAAGCATCAGTTGCTTCATCTAAAACAGATCTTAATCTAGTGTTGATTGTTTCTCTTGATGTTAATGTTGCATCAAGCTCAATTTCACCTATTACATTTCTTAAAGTTGTAGCTGTTAAGTTTTCAATTGCTGCTATTGGGTTATCAATTCCATAAGTATTTAATTTTGGATCTGTTACCTGATGGAATACAACTGTATTGATTTCCATAGTAACATTATCCTTTGTAATAACAGGTTGTGGTGGAAAATCATTAACTTTTTCCTTTAATGATAGTTTTCTAACTACACTATCAATAAATGGTGCTTTAACATGTATCCCTGCTTCCCATGTGCAGTGATAAGTACCTAATCTCTCAATTACAAATGCACAACTCTGAGGTACAATTCTGATATTAGTTATGATTAATACACAAACTATAACAACAATTGCTCCTACCCCTATAACTCCTGCCATAATTTATTCCTCCTCTTTCTTTCTAACTATTAACTTTACTCCTTCAATTCTTTCAACAATTACTATAGTATCTTTGGTGATTTTTTCATCATTTAAACTTATAGCACTCCAAACGTTTCCTTTAATCTTAATAGCTCCTAGTCCTCTTATGTTATCTATCTCTTCAGTAACAACACCACTCTCTCCTATTAATAAAGAACAGTTTGTCCTAGTTTCTCCCTTACTTTTAATAAGTTTTTTGATTATTGGTCTTGTGAAAATTAGCGCTAATATAGATACTATGAAGAATATAGTAATCTGAATTCCTATTGAGTCAGTGAATATGGAACATATCCATGCTGCTAGTGCACCAAAACAGAACCAAATTGACACTAATGCTGATGACACAGCTTCCACAACTAGAAATAAAATCAGTATGAATAACCATATACTTACTCCAAATAATTCCACTACCTCACCTCCTAATATTACTTCATCCCACTTAACTTCTTGTTGCCTTATCCATTATATTAACACTTTAGACAACTTATTACAACATATATACTAAATAATTACTTTTACATTAAATACTTAATCATGGATAAACTAAAGTTAGTAATAAATTAATATACATTAGGAGATGAATCATATGCTTTACGCTATTAAACCTGTTCTCATGTCTATAATACTAATTCAAAGTTTATTATATAATCCTGCATGGAAAATCTATAATAATAAAACTTATAAAATTTCTTTTAAATATCCTGCTGAGTGGAAACCTAATCCTTCTTATTTTAACAAATATGAAGGAACAAATGGCTTCTTTCAAATATCCGCCTCTTCAGGGGAGAATTTATCAATAGATGATATTGTAAAATTTGAAATAACTCATGTATCAAAACCCTATGGGAATAACCCTACAATAAAAAAATTGACAATACAAAGAGCTGAAGCAAGACTCATTATTCCCTCCAATGATCAAGGGGCAGAAATGAATAATCAAGCTGGATTAATAGTCACTTACCCAAAACCAATAAAAATCAATAGTACTACATACTCTTATTTAATTTTATGGGCTGATAAAAATCATATAGAAGAAATTAGCAACTCCATTCAATTTGATTATTAAGAAAGCACGCGCTGCGTGCTTTTTAATTATATTTTCAATTCATAGCAATCACTAGCTTTTACTATTCTAAAACCAGAGTCCTCATATAATGAAAGAGCATTTTTATTTTCTGTTTCAACCCCCAATTTAAACTTTTCTATTCCTTGATTAAGTAAATAAGCTATTGTTTTGGATAAGATTGCTCTCCCAATCCCCCTTCTTCTATAGCTTCTTAACACAGCTAAATCAGCAATACTTACCTCTCCATCTTCTATTCTTGATGAAATAATTCCTACTGGAGTATTGTTGATTCTCCCTATATAATTACTTAACTTTGAATCTTTTAAGTTTCTTTCATTATATGATCTCTCTTCTTCCTCTGTTGTTTCAAAGGCATCCATACCTATTGAAATCATATCTTCTAAATCATCCAATGAAGCTTTTTTTAATGTAAAGTCTTTAATATCATCTTTTTTCTCTTCATAGTATTCTATATTAAAATTCATTTCATAAGATGAATATAATAATTTTCCACCAATAGAGGTAACAAACTCTCTAAAACTATCAGCATTCCGTTCATTAATAACTTTTAATTTATCAGTATTGTTCTCCTTACACTTATCTCTTACACTCTCAAAAATGTGTAAAAAAGTCTCTTCTGTTCTGTGAGAAGGTAAAATCATTCCCCATACCATAGCCTCTCCTTTAACATAACTAGGTACCATTCCAAAGTATCCAATTAACTTTTCTTCATGGTAAAATAAGAATTTTGTAATATCTTCTTTTTGGGCATCAAGATGAAACATTAATTCTGTATTATCATTTTTATTACATATCTTTACTAATTCTTCAAGCTCTATAAAACTTGTTTCATTTAATTTCTTTTTTATAGATACTTGATTTGAATACTTAAGTTCCTCCATTATTACTCCCCCTAATTACTTGATAATTTATAATTCAAACCATTATATCCCTATTATACCATTTATAAGATTAAGTTAACTAAATACTCATCTGAATCTTTCACAGTGTTAACTAAATAAATTTATCCAAATGATAAATTCTATTCAAACCTAGTTATTTTACCCTACTCAAAGGAATAATTCCATTTGATTTAAAGGGTACAAATATTGTACAATCATAATTGTATTATTTTATCTATGAATTCATTTTAACTATGTAGTACTAGTTGAATTATTATATAAAGAAAAAAACTCAAGAGGTGAAATTGATGAGTATATTAACAGTTAAAAATCTTAATCATGGATTTGGCGACAGAATGATATTTGATGATGTTTCTTTTAGATTGCTTAAAGGTGAGCATATAGGACTTATAGGTGCTAATGGTGAAGGTAAATCTACTTTCATGAATATTATTACAGGAAAACTTATGCCCGATGAAGGAAATGTTGAATGGTCTAACAGAGTAAGAGTTGGATATATGGATCAGCATGCTGATTTATCAAAAGGTCAGACTATGAGAGATGTTTTAAGGGGCGCTTTTAAATATTTATTTGATTTAGAAGCTGAAATGATGACTATTGCCGATAAGATGGCAACAGCTTCAGAAGATGAATTAGTTAAACTTATGGATGATATGGGCACTATCCAAGATATGCTTGATAATAATGGTTTCTATGTCCTTGATGCAAAAATCGAGGAAGTTGCCCGTGGATTAGGACTTACGGATATAGGACTAGATAAAGATGTTTCTGATTTAAGTGGGGGGCAAAGAACTAAAGTTTTACTTGCAAAACTTCTTCTTGAGACTCCAGATATATTACTATTGGACGAGCCTACAAACCATCTTGATGAGGTTCATATTGAATGGCTTAAAAGATATCTTAACAACTATGAGAATGCTTTTATTCTTATTTCACATGATATTCCATTCTTAAATAGTGTAATTAACCTTATATATCACATGGAAACTGGTAAATTAGATAGATATGTAGGTGACTATGATAACTTCCAACGAATCTACGCTGAGAAACAACGTCAGTTGGAATCTGCTTATAAGAGACAACAGCAGGAAGTTGCAGACTTAAAAGACTTTATAGCTAGAAATAAAGCAAGAGTTGCTACAAGTAATATGGCTAAATCACGTCAGAAAAAATTAGATAAAATGGATATGATTGAGCTTAAAGGCGAAAAACCTAAACCAGAGTTTAATTTCAAATATGGAAGAACATCTGGAAAAACAATTTTTGAAGCCAAAGACCTTGTTATAGGATATGATGAACCATTAACACGTCCTTTAAATTTACTTATGGAAAGAGGACAAAAGATTGCGCTTGTTGGTGCAAATGGTCTTGGTAAAACAACTCTTCTTAAAAGTTTAATGGGTCTTATAAAGCCTCTATCTGGTGAAGTTGAAAATGGTTTCTATCAAGAGATTGGATACTTTGAACAAGAAGATAAAGGTGATAAATCTAAAACTTGTATAGAAGAAATTTGGAGTGTTTTCCCATCATTTACTCAATATGAAGTTAGATCAGCCTTAGCTAAATGCGGTTTAACTAATAAGCATATTGAAAGTAAAGTTATGGTTCTTAGTGGTGGAGAGCAAGCTAAAGTTAAGCTTTGTAAACTTGTAAACCAAGAATCTAATATTCTTCTTCTGGACGAGCCTACAAACCACTTAGATGTAGAAGCAAAAGAAGAACTTAAAAGAGCTCTTAAAGAATATAAAGGCTCTATACTTCTAGTATGTCATGAACCTGAATTCTATAGAGATGTTGTAACAGATATATGGAACTGTGAAGATTGGACAACTAAGATTGTTTAAATATTATAATTGGAGCTATCTCAAAATGATTAATTAATCATTTTGAGATTCAGCTCTTTTTCAATATGTAACATTAATTATAATAATAATTTTAAATTCTTTATGAAATTTTTCAATTTCCTAAAGATTAAAAAACGGCAGGGCTCAAACCCCGCCATATTTGTAATTTACATACCAGCAAATATTATATAAATTTTCTTTATTTTATCTTTTAAAGTGTTAAGATTTATTTCTTCTTCTCTGCTTTCCATATATTCTATTACTTCAATCACCAAACCTGCAAGTTCATCATCCTCTATGCTTTGGATTACTACATCTTTAGAATTGGCTTTTAGGCTTACTCTGAATTTATACTTTATCATTTCATTAAAAACATTATATATTTCTTTCTCATCCCCTGCCTTTTTTAATCTTCTGTAAATCGCCTCTAACCTTCTATCTTTTTTCATCTGTCTTCTAAAATGAATTACTCCTATTACCACTGCTGCAATAAGCATAATTACTGCTACTATAACAACCCATAGGTGTTTCATTTTTATGCTTATGGTAAAGTATTCTTCATTAGATGTATCATAGCTCACTTGATTTATTACAATTTTTTCCACTGCTTCTGAATTGCTTTGACTGCTGGTTTGAACCTCAGTCATTTTACCTTTAACTTCTATAGTCGTTCCTTTAATTTCTGCTTTTTTATATGTTTTTGATTCTGTATCGAAGTAGAATATTTCTATAGGTTCAATACTAAGTTTTCCTGTTTTCTCCGGCACAAGTATTACCTCAAACTCTTTTTTCGCTGTATACTTGTAATCAACTATATTCTCATGAAAGTTCTTTTCAGTCTCGTAAACAGAGAACCCCTCAAGTTTGCCATTAATGATTCTTTTAAAATTATCAAGGTTGCAGTTCCCTTGAGCTGTTACTTTAAGAGTCACAGAATCTCCGTAGTTTATTTCTTTTTGACTGTATTCTGATTTTATATTTAAGTTACCTACTATTCCTGAAAAATCATCAGGCTTATTCTCTAGTGGAAGTGGTTTTACCTTTATCTCCTTCCCCTGTGTTTGAAGATAAACGGGCTTTCCTGATTTGAAGAAATCTTTTGTAGATACATTAGCCTTAAATTCGTAATTAGGTATTGTAATTGTTCCTACTTTTACTGGAAATATAAACATCTTTTTGACTTCATATTTTGTATAATCGTTTCCATTAACATTAATGAAATCCTTACTGAGTTTATCCTCTGGAATATGATTTGTAATTACCTCATCAATTTTAACCTCTGTTAGAAACCGGTAATTTTCAATATTGCTTCTTGAATATAGTTCGTACCCTACTACAACCTTCTCTCCAAAATAAATCTCATCATGAGATATATTTGTTTCTATAAAAGTATCATTTATTCTCTCTTCTTCATCTGCATCTTTATCCTGAACCTTCACTGTAAGCTCATTTGATTCGTAGGTTACTCCATCACACATAACTATTCCTTTTAGTTTGAACTCTCCTGCTTTTTTAGGTATTACTGTGTAAACAAAACTCTGTTCAAACATTGACTTCCCATTAATAGTTCTTGGTATTATTGTTGCTCGCCCTATTGAAAGAACCTCAAAATTATCCAATTCGGATATCTCAACATTTCCTAAATCTTTCTCATATATTATTTTAAGATGTAAGAATATCTTCTCTCCTGTTTTTAAATCAAGTTTTCTCATCTGAAGTATAACATTCTCGTCCTCTGCAAAAACCACCGTAGGCTTAAAGAATAATACACAGATAAAAAACAAGGCAGTTAAAGAAACCGTTAATTTATTCTTTTTACCAGTCATGTTCATCCTCCTTGCTGTTATATCTAACTTTATAATTATTTTTCAAGCTGTCCTCTTCATTCTTCTCCAACATCTTAAGAACCTCCATCAACTGCTCCTTATCCTGTTGTTTGTCTTCATTGTCTTTACCTTTCTCACCATTTTGATTATTCAGTTGCTCTTTCTTATTCTGCTGGCTCTGATTTTCTTGCTGCTCCTTATGTTCCTGTTCTTCATTCTGCTCACCACTATTCTGCTGGTTATCCTGCTGCTGTTCTTTATTCTCTTCCTTCTGCTGATTCTGATTCTGCTGATCTTTATTTTCATGTTGTTGATTTTCCTGATTATTATTCTCCTCGTCCTTCTGTTTCTGCTGGTTTTCATTTTTTTGTTGATTCTGATCTTTGTCTTGCTCCTGATCTTTCTCCTGGTTCTGATTATCTTTATTTTGCTTATCTTGTTTATCTTTTTCCTCTTTCTCTTTTTCTTTTTCTTGTCTTTCTTTTTCATCTTTTATTTTCTCTTCTGTAACCTCATAGTTGTATTTTAAATCAACATTCTGTGGAAACTTTAATATTCCATATTTGAAAACTTCAAGTGCCTTCTCATATTCTTCTCTATTGAAATATGCATTACCTATCTTTATATATTTGTTAATTGAGTCAGGCAATTGCTTGTATAGCATAACAGCATTACCATAATCTCCTTTATTGTAAGCATACTGTGCCTTATCATATACTGATTTTCCTAATCCGCTTCTAAGTTCATCTATTCCAACAAATAATACCACAAGCATTATCATCAGAAGTACACCTGACACCAGTACCATCCTCTTCATTTTACATTCCTCCTCTCTGGAAGAATATACGCAAAAATAAAGAATAACAATCCCAAGCCCAAGAAGTATTGATATATCTGCCTGTAGTTCTTTATCTTTCTTGACTTAAATGTGCTGCGTTCTAGCTTGGTTATTTCTTTTAGAAGAGAATCTATTTCATCCCCTTCAACTGTTGATCTATAATAAGTTCCATTCCCCTCTGATGCGATATTTTTAAGGCTTATAGAATCAAGTTTTGATATGATGGTTTCTCCATTTCTGTCTTTCTTATAGCCAATTTTTTTCCCGCTTTCAGGATCATAAATCGGTATTAGCCCTCCTTTTTCAGTTCCTATCCCTACGGTGAAAACCTTTAGTTTTTCATCTTTTACTCTCTTGAGTACTTCCACACTCTTAGAGTTATGATCTTCTCCATCACTTAAGATTAAGATTACCTTACTTTCTGCTGAAGTTTCATTAAATGCTTCTTGTGCAAGCTTCATTGCGTTTCCAATATTGCTTCCCCCACCGCTTATTAGATCTGTATCCACAACATTTAAAAACATCTTTGCCATGCTGTAATCATCTGTAAGAGGCATCTGAACATATGCAGATGAAGAAAATGGGATAAATCCTATTCTATCTCCATGAAGGTTGTCCAGTATCTTTTCTGTTATCTTCACAGCTCTGCTTATTCTACTGGGCTTAACATCTTCAACCAGCATGCTCTTTGAAGTATCAATGAGCACGTATATATCAAGTCCTCTGCTTTCAACTTCGCTGACACCTTTAAAAATCTGAGGTCCCATAAGTGAGAGAACCAGGAATCCCAATCCGGAAATTATAAGAATGCTTCTAATCAGTTTGAACCTGCTCTCATCTTGAAGTTTTATCCTCTTCATTATTTTTTCTTTTTTCATGCTTCCCAGTATCAATATGCATAATACAAGCACCGGAATAACAAGATAAAATATATTTAAAGGATATTTAAACTCTAAATTATTCATTGTATTCCCTCCTTAAGGTATCTGCATATAGTAGTATCTGTCCATGAAAATCCCTACGGTAAGCAGTATAAAACCCAGTCTTATAAACATAAAACCCAGTTCTTTGTATCTTATAAAATTATCATTGTCAAACTCTGTTTTCTCCAGTTTGTTTATAGTTGAGAATATCTGTGATAGGGCTTTTTCATATCTTGCTCTGTAATATTTTCCTCCTGTTTCATGGGAGATATCTTCAAGAAGTTTCTCGTTTAATCCTCCCTGATACTTTTTGTATATAGTTTTACCTGAAACAAGAGTAGGCATTATGGTTGTGTCTGTTCCCACACCAATTGAATAAATTTTCACATCCATATCCTTTGCAAGTTTTGCTGCAGTTACTGGATTTATTGCTCCTGCGTTGTTATCACCATCTGTTACAAGAATGATTATTTTTGATTTGGATTCACTTTTCTTCAACCTGTTAAGACCTACGGAAAGCGCCATCCCTATGGCTGTTCCCTCTTCTTTAACATATCTTGAATCTATGTCAACAAGTGATTCTTTTATAATATTATGATCAAGAGTCAGAGGTATCTTTGTATACGCACTTCCAGCAAATATTATCAGCGATATCCTATCATTGGGTCGCTCATTAATAAAATCTTCTATAGTTTTTTTTGCAGCCTCCAGTCTGTTTGGTTTTAAGTCAACTGACTCCATGGAACCAGAGATATCAAGGACCACTGCAATATCAATACCTTCACCTTTAATATCAACTTCTTTATCTATAAGCTGTGGTCTTGCCAGTGCAGTAATTAAAAGTATCACTCCTGCACATATAAAATACTTTCCTATTCTATGTTTTATGGTTTTCTTCATTCCTGAATTCATTAGAAGCTTCACACTTGAAAATTTAATTGCTGATTTATTTTTCTTCCATAGAAAAACATAGACCACTAAAGGTATAAGTAAAAAGAAATACCAATTTGCAAATCTCATATTCCTTCCCCCTCTTTTATATCCTCCATATTTTCAACCAATTCCTCCAATTCATTAAAGAGTTTTTGTTTCTCTTCTGCTGTAGAAATAATGGGTGAAAACGTATAGCGGTCGCACTTTTCAAACCATTGTTTAATTTGTTGCATATGCTCCTTCAGCCCTTCAACTTCTTTTATCTCTCTAACAATCTCCCATGATGTTTTTCCATTTATGCTGCAAGAGTAGACCTCTTCCATATACCTTTTAAAAATGCTCTTCATAAAGGCCAGCGACTCCTCATCCTGAAGATTTGCTTTTTTTAACGAATTCCAGAATACCCCACTAGCTGTGAGCTCTGTTTTAGATTTTCCTCTAATGAGACTAATAACATAAAAAGTTGATGAAAATAAAAATATAGCCAATGTTGTGTATAGAAAATATCCATATATTCTGTTGATTCCTAGCTTTTCATAACTAGAATCACCATCAATCAATCCTCTATCTTCCTTTCCCTCCAGTGTTGAATAAACCACCAATTCTATCTCTTTATCCCCCAGTTTTATGTTTTTTTTCCCGGTCTCAAATGTACGCAGTCCTATAAGGTATGCATCATCTTCTTTTTTAAAATGCACTATCTCAAAGTCTTTAAACTTTTTCCTTATCTCTTCTTCTGTGTACGTACTACTAGAGATTTTTATATTGATTATATCCCCCACATATATCTTTCTTTGGTCCAGTGCATACACTTGACAAACTGAAAATAAGCATATATATGCAAGCATCAGAAGCAGCACTGATTTTGCCTTTAATTTTCTCATTTACGATCCCTTCTTTTAAAAAATTGTTTCAGCGGTTTATAATAATCCTCATCTGTATATATTTCTATCATATTTTTCTTGTACATCTTTAAGCTATTGTTTTGTGAGTATTGGTTTTTAAGATTATCTAAAACTATTGTTTTTCCTGTTTCAAGGTCTTCAAATGAGAATATTGCTCCTGCTGGAATTCTCTCTTCCCCTTTATCAACCACTCTTACCATAACCAGATCATGCTTGGATGATAATATTTTAAGCTCTCTATCATACCCCTCATCTAAGAAGTCTGAAATTATAAATACTATACTCCTCTTCTTCTGGGTTCGGATAAAATGCTTAAGTACACAGTTGATGTCTGTATTCTGTGATTTAGGCTTCAAAGTCAGTATGTGTTCTATGATTGACAGAACATGCTTTTTCCCGTTTTTTGATGGAATGAATTTCTCAATCCTGTCTGTAAACAACATTGCCCCTATCTTATCTTTATTTTTATTTGCTGATAGTGCCAGTGTAGCTGAAATCTCTGCAATAATTTCTTTCTTGTTGCTGAAACAATTGGATTTTGATATGTCAATTAAAAGAAACATATTAAGCTGCCGCTCTTCGCAGAACTGCTTAACGAAGGCTTTATTGTGCCTTGCGGTAACATTCCAATCTATATTTCTTATATCATCTCCTGCATAATACTCCCTTATATCCTGAAACTCCATTCCCTTACCTTTGAATCCAGAATGATACTCACCAGAAAAAATCTCCTCAACTATCCTACTCGATCTTACTTCTATATATTTAATCTTTTTAATCATTTCTCTAGTTAACATTTACATCACCTTTTCTACGGAACACGTGTGAGCTCTAGAAGATATGCTATGATTTTTTCAGGAGTCATCTCATCTGCTTCCGCTTCATATGAAAGAACAATCCTATGCCTTAATACATCATATACGACAGCCTTAATATCGTCAGGAGTAACATAATCCCTCTCTTCTAAAAAGGCTCTCCCTTGTGCTGCTTTAACAAGGTTTATAGTTGCACGTGGAGATGCTCCGCACTCAATATATTGTCTGTTTTCCCTGGTTTTTAACACGATATCTAAAACATATTTCTTTATATTCTCATCCACATGAATACTGCTTACTATTTTTCTGATTTCAGCTATCTTTTCTCTTGATAATATCTGTTGGAAGGAAAGTTCCCTCTCCTCTCCTAACCCAAACTGATCAAGTATCCTTCTCTCTTCCTGCCTGTTTGGATATTCAACTTTAAGCTTCATCATAAATCTATCCTGCTGCGCCTCTGGAAGCTGATATGTTCCCTGCTGCTCTAGCGGATTCTGAGTTGCAATAACCAAAAATGGTTTTTCTAATTTGTATGTGGTATCTCCTATTGTAATCTGATTTTCCTGCATTGCCTCAAGCAGTGCTGACTGCACTTTAGCAGGTGCACGGTTAATCTCGTCTGCCAGAATCAAATTGGCAAATACAGGTCCTTTCTTTACAATAAATTCTCCTGTTTTTTGGTTGTATATTTCGGTTCCTAAAATATCTGCCGGCAGCAGATCCGGCGTGAACTGTATTCTTTTAAAACCAACTCCACTTACACCTGCTATAGTACTGGCAGTCAATGATTTTGCAAGTCCTGGAACACCTTCTAAAAGAATATGACCACCTGTAAAAAGACCTATGAGAATTCTATCAACCATATAATCCTGACCAATTATTACTTTATTTATTTCTTTTCTAAGTAATGTTAACGATTCCATACTCATCCTCCCCTATGAATAAAAAATAGTCTTAAGAAAATAATAACATTTTTACATTTATATTCAGTTTTACCTATAGACTTTACAGCTTTTTTTGAAATAAAAAAATCTGTCTCAAAATAGAAAGTAATCTCTATTTTGAGACAGGTATTTTTGTTATTAATTTCATAGCATTATAATTTGATCATTGAAGAAAATAATACTGTGGTACTACAATCAAATTATAATTTTAGGAGGGATAACTGCTATGAGTGAAAAACATGTAAGTTCTACTGCAAGCAAACAAGAAAAAGAAAAAAAATTAAACAATGCTGGAACAAAACATAGTAAAAAGATACATAAAAAAGATTAATAATTTTTTAAGCTTCTACTTTTAAGGTAGAAGCTTCTTTTAATATATTCAAACTTAAAAAAACACAAAATGTACACAAGTACATGTTACTATATAGTTTGTACTAAAAGTTTTTTTCATTTAAGGAGGACCTATAATGTTTAATAAAAAATTGTTACCTGCTATTTTTATAAGTTTATTACTTTTTGCAGGTTGCTCAAATTCACAAAACAACATTTCAAACAACAATGCTAAAATTGAAGCAAAATCAAATCATTCTTCTAATTCAGAAGAAACCCAAAGCGCTGTTGATGATGATATAGAAAAGAACACTAGAGCTATCTATTCAATATCAAATGGTGTTCTTGAATTAGATTCATCTTTTGAATTATCTGAGGATAAAATCAAAGTACACAAAACTCTATGGAATAAAGTTAAAAGCGTCTACCCTGATAGTGTTCTTGAAAAAATATCCCTATTAAGAATTATATCAGATGGAAAAGGAGGAACTACTGGTGCTGCTTCAGCATTAGATGAGACAAATAGCACCTTTGAATTCACTTTGGATTTAGATGATTCTTTTGATGAAAACAATAAGCTCACAGATAAAGATTTCTATCACACTTTGATTCATGAATTATTCCACATTCTATCTTTAAATGATTCTCAGTTATCCCCAGCAGATTCACAAAGTGATAACTCTACCTTTGTTATAGATGAAGGAATCTGTAACAAAGATTCATATCTAAACAGCTTTTTCAATGAGTTTTGGACAAACATATATCCTGAACTTAAAAAGCTTGAAGATGCGCATGATGGAATTATGACTGAAGCTTATCAAGATGAAGCTTATGAATTTTATCTGAAATATGAATATCAGTTTGTTACAGATTATGCGGCTAGTAATGCTGTTGAGGACATAGCAGAGAGTTTCACTATGTTTGTGATGAAAGAAGCTCCTGTAGATGAAAGTATAAAATCAAAAAAAATAAACTTTTTCTATAACTATCCTGAATTAGTTGAATTAAGAGAAACTCTAAGAAATAATCTAGAGTTATAATAATAAAAGCATAATGAGGAGTTTATATTCCTCATTATGCTTTTATTTTATACTATTTTTGTAATGATAAAACATCCTCAATTCTATCTGTCATATAAGTGTATGAATCATATACTCCTTGATTATAGAACTCTGGTGCAATCTCATCTATAATAAAATCTAAAACTAGTCCAGCGGCTAAATCACCAAGATCCTCATCTCTTTCTTCATAAAAAAATTCTTTTATCTTATCAATTAGTTCTTTTCTTTTTTCATTAGATATTTTAATTTTTCTTCCCATAATTCCCCTCCAATTTTGAATTCTCTGTATAATTTTACTCTTCTATTATATCAAATTTTTAAAATTTAGGTTCATATACCACACCACTAAATAATATGGTATTATTCCTCCAATTGCTTATTATAAATGCAAAAGGTTTATCACAATAAAACTCTACTTCATTTTCAGGCATACCACTTCCACATAACAGTTCTCTAGTAACAGCAGCAGCTTCTGTTCCCTCTTCATCTAAGGATATTACTGTATTATGCACTATCTCACTTATATAAGCATTATTCATAATACCTTCAAGAGGTTTTTCTACACTAGTGAATATCTTGTTTATTCCATTGTCACTTAAGTACTCTCTAAGCTTTGTTTCATATTCATATCTAAACTTAGGTACTTTCAATTTTACTTCTGAATACATCCTATTTTCATCATTTTTTATCTTATTCCAATGATTCAAAGACATATCCTTTAGCACTTCATTAAGTGTTATCCCATTCTTAGGCAATATAAATGTCATTGTATGTGCCCCCTGATAAGGAAGATGTAATGCATACATATTATCATCTTCATAAACAGAGCTATAAGTGATTTTATTCATCATATCAACCATTATGCTGTCACCATTAGCCTTAGTAAACTTTTCTTTCTTTGTCATAGAAGGATTAAATTCTGTGCTCCAATTTCCCTTGAAATATAGTGTATTTACTGATGTACCCCAAAATTCATCTGATACTTCCTCTTCCTCCATAATGTCTTTCAATTTTCCTTTACTCTTTAACTCAATCCACTTATTTACCTTACCAACAGCTTCTTTTGTATTATTTATAAAGTCTTCTGTATAAACTTCACTAAAGAAGTTTTCTTTAGAAACCTTTAAAAAGTCATCATTCACATTATCACTTACCCTATTGTCAAACCAAACTGAATTTCCTATTATAACCTCATCTTTTTCATCATTTACACAATTAATAATCAAATCCCTGAATTGTGTATTTATTAATTCTTTTGCTTGATTAAGCTCTAAATCTTTCCCAAATAAAAATCTTATTATCTCATCATCACTTCCATTAGAACCTCCATTCTGTAATAAAGCTAATGATGATACTATACTAAGTGGTGAAATAAGCATATTTTTTTCCTTATTTAATTCCTTCATCATAGAAAACGTCGCTCTATTTACTGCTTTGCTTACATCAGCTACATCCACTTGATTATTATTTTTATCCTTTACTGATACCTTTATCGTTTCTACTTCTATATTTGATTTTATATTTTTTACAGGTTTATTACACCCACTTAGTCCTACAATCATAAGTATTAATAAAAATATACAAACCCTTTTTTTCATTACTGCAACTCCTTTTTATGCTGGATTATAAACTTTTCCTATGAAAAGAATACTATCATATTTGCTATCACTTATTATAAATATAAATGGTCTATTAACTATAAATTCTTTTGGTTCCTTTTCCGCTTCACATGCTTCAGATTTATTCATTTCAATGGAAGTAACTGCAGCAGCCTCTGTTCCACTCTCATTAATTTCAATTGTACACTTTTGCTTTATAAGTGAAAGATATACCTCTTCACTAATATCACTTAATCCTGCTGGTGTACTCTTAAATACACTTTTAACACCACTATTGATTAAATCTTCATTTAACAATCTCTCATATTCAAACTTGAATTTAGGCATATTAATAATTACCTCATCATATGTAAAAGAATTTTCTCCATGATTAATTTCATTCCATGAATCTACATCCATATTATTTAATAACTCATCAATATCTATATTCTCATTAGGCAGTATAATTGTCATTTCATATTTACCACCTCGATAACCTTTTTTAATTGCCTTGAATTGTTGATTCTCAAGATATTCTAGGTTCTCTTTAGAGCACATCATGGGGACTTTAACCTTTTTCCCAGTACCTGCAAGGAATTCCTTTTTCTTAGTCGACCTATTATTAAAAGGTTCTTTCCATGAACCATTAAAATATAGAGTATTAAGTATAACTCCAAAGAACTCATCATCCAGTTCCTTATCCATAATTTCATTTATTTTACCCTTAGTTTTAAGATTACACCATTTATTTACCTTATTTACTGACCTATCTGTATCCCCTTTAAAATCTTCAAAATAAACCTCTGCATAATAATCATTATTTGCCCTATTTATAAATTCCTCATTTACATCATATGAATATTTCTTATCAATCCATATTGAAGTTCCATACTTAATCTCAGAATTTTTACCATGGTTGCTCATGTACAAAATATATTCATTAAAATCTTTGTTCATATCCTGAATAGTTTGATTATATTCTACATGAGTCTTCTCTGATAACAAATAACTTAATAGTTCACTTTTGCCTTCTTCATTTGCTCCATTAGTAAGTAACGATAAAGAACTTACAATACTCACAGGTGAAATTACAAGGTTGTTCCCCTGATCTTTCTTAATCATCTCAAAGGCTAATTTATTTATGGAATCTACTGCCTTATTATCATTACTCAACCTTGACACTTTACCATTTACCTCTATTAAATCAATTCCCTCAATGTCTAACACATTATTTTTTTCTGTGTCCCATTTTATAAAACCATAAACTATAGAAATTGAAAACAAGGCTATTACAATTATTAAATACTTACTACTTGCTTTTTTACTCTTTTTTTTATTCAAAGCAATACCCCCTTAAAATATATCCATTATTATATACGATATTAATTTGAAATAGTTTACATTTTAGTTAAAATAATAAACCAATAACTAGGTCAAGAACTAGGGGACGGTTCATTAAAACATTAAAAGTTTTAATGAACCGTCCCTGGTCTGTACCTGACTGTATTATTTTTAATATTTTAAAGATACCCTAAAAATATTTATGACATATATACCTGGAAAGACTGCTAATAATATTAATATATAATTTGTTACAGAGATATTCACATACTGAACAACAATTATACTTATCATTAAAAATATATAGGTAGGCATAAACGATTTCCTTGCCGCATTTCCTTTCATTTGGCTGCTCATCTCATCATTTTCAGCTATAGTAGTATCCTTCATTCTCTTGTTGTTCTTTCCAAATGTATACATTAAGAACATTAAAATTCCTACTCCTGTAGCAGCCCATCCAAGAGAAATAACCAATTGCTTTTGTCCAATTGGCTCAAATAAATAGGTTGATACAATTGAACACACACCAAATAATGCAAATAACAATGACTCAATCTTATTTTTTCTATTTAATTTTTCATAGCTTTTCATATAATTAATTCTCCTTTATTAATATTTTTTTCCCCATACTACCCTAGGTATTGTCAAAAGTTTTAATGGTACTTTTAACATAACCCTTGATTTTCAATACTTTATCTATATTAGACTTGCCCCCATCTCTAAAGGTCGATAGTCCTGTGCAAAGTAACATCTCGTTATCCAAGATATATTCATTATCACACGTGTTTGTCATACCTTTTTTTAGAATCACACATCCCTTTTGGGATAAAAAATAGCAAAAATTTTAATTTCTCGGAGAGAAATATCCGACATTCTCAATTCTCCATTCTCCATTCTCAATTAATCTAATCTTCTTGTAATTTTTTATAGGTGTATATCAATTTTCATATACCTTTAACACTACCCTACCTACTCCTCCTCAAATAAAAAAACTTCTTCTATAGTTAAATTAAAAACCTTTGCGATTTTGTATGCCAACATTATTGATGGGTTATACTTTCCCTTCTCAAGGGAAATAATAGTGATTCTCGAAACCCCAACCATCTCGCCTAATTTATCTTGAGTCATACTGTTATTTTCCCTTAGCTCTTTAACTCTATTTTTCAATTTTTTCACTCCCCTCCTTCCATTATGTTAAGTTACCTTTACATGCCATAGAAAAAAAATACCTTAGTAATACACATAATACATAATGATGTTAAGTTTCCTTTACATAAACAATAAAAAAATATATTGGTATCAGATTAATGTTAAGCTAGCTTTACATTAATACTACCATTAAATTACAACTTTGTAAAGAGCTATTTGTATTTTTTATTCTTAAGAAAATTTAATCGATAATTTCTTAGTGAAATTTTTCAATTTCCTTAAGAATAAAAAATAAGAGCCATCGTCCCTTTAATAAACGATGACTCTTAACCTAAAGCCGATATAAAATAATTAATAGTTAATGCTGAAAAAATTACTATTAATAGTGCAAATAATAATGTTGGAACCATATTTTTTACCATATAATCATCTCCTTTAAATCATTCTTAATATATAAACGATTTAAAATATAAAAAGTTGCAATAATTCGCAACTTTTTCTAAAAAATATTATATTTCTTGTAAACATCCTAATATTTCTATAATGAGATAATACATTTTTCTTAATGTTTCAATATTTTTAGCCACTCCTTGAGTCTTAATACATATATATTTCTTTTTTCCCACAGTTTCAATAGACAATTTTTTAACTGGTATTCCACATATCAATCTTTTAATAACACTTTTATTCATCATTATTCTTACATATTCTTCATTATTAGTATATATACTAAATTTATCATTAAACTCTGAATCTGCTATTTCTATCTTTTCAATGCCATCGATTTCATTTTCTTTACCCTTTGATCTTTTATTTATTTTTTCTAAAAAGAATCTAAAATTTAAAACTTCCTTATAATTCAATTCCATTTTAAGATAAGTTTGAAATCTTGGTAAAATCTTATTATGGATTTTTTCGATTTTATATATTACTTCATCCCCGTCTATCTTAAATGAAATATGAGGCATATTAGATTCCATACTTTCCTCTTGAAACTTACCATTCATCTCTTCTGTAAACTTATTCCAAGACTTATAAACCCCTAAAACCTTCATATTTCCCCCTCCTATAACACCACATTTATCTATGGTAAATCATAATCACTTTTCTATATTATAACATATTTACTTCTTATTTGTTTTGCAACCTTTAAATTGTACAATATTTAACAAAAAAAGTCTATACTAATATTTACTCATTTTTTAACCTTTTATTAAGAAACATTAAACTTTGTTGAAAACTTTTCAAAATTTATGTATCCTAATTATATATGCTTTATAAAATATTTTAAAATAGAGTATGAAACATACTTCGGAGGTTAAAATGAGGAAAAATTTATTATGTATTGTTTTATCTGCTATGATTGCAAGCGGAACATTAATAGGGTGTACTTCTAATAATTCACCGCAAGACAACTCAAAAAACACACAAAAAAATGAAGTTGTTAACACAGTGAAAGATTCAAATCCTTCTAAACAGAAATCAAAAAATAATCAAACTGAAATAATTAATGAATTCAATCAATATGTTAAAGATAATAAAAAACTAACTGAACTAGTAACTTATCTAGATGAAAATATTGGATATCTATCTATTGATAATGCTACAGACTTAGTTCTTTTATTAGAGGTTGTTCAAAGTGATAGATTCATCTCAATTAATGAACAACTTCATTCAGATGAAAATGACAAAATTCTTATAAATACATATAACTATGAAAATATCACTCTAGATAACGTTGATAAAATTGAAAATGAAGCTCTTAAATCACTAGTTACAGATCTTTTAAAGTCTCATTACAAATTTATTGTAACGGAAGGTACTTACGATGCAATTATAGATTATTCAGCATATAATAAGTACTCAAATTACATTGCTGAAGATATTAAATCTTATTTTGAGTTAATGAACGTTGAATCTGATGCCCCTTCTTTCTCTGATGGAACTCCTGTTTTGTCTCTTGAAGAACAATTTGATAGAGCTAAAAATGTGGCAAATTTCATGGACAAGTATCACGATTCTCTCAGATATAATATTATGGAACATCGTTATTATGTTTATATGGGTACCCTTCTTATGAATGGTCCTATAAGAAACATTCCCATTGATAGTGAATATACTTCTGATGAATTCAAAGCCTTTATTAAAAATGTAGATTTATCTAATAAAAAGAACCTTGCAGTAAAAGAGCTGGATTCCTTCAAAAAATTATTAGTTGAAAATGATTTTAAATTCACTGATAATGTAAAAGATTATATAACTTCTCTTTGGATTAACTTACAAAATTAATAAAAATAGAGTGTCATCTCTTGATGACACTCTATTTTTATTTATATCTCTTATTTTACTTCAACTATCCATCCTTCTGGTGCTTCAATTTCACCAAATTGAATACCTGAAAGGGTATCATAAAGCTTTCTAGTTATTGGACCTACTTCAGTTTCACTATAGAATACATGTAGTTTTTCATTATGCTCTATTCCACCAATCGGTGTAATAACCGCAGCAGTTCCACAAGCTCCTGCCTCAGTGAATCTATCTAATTTATCAATAAATACATCTTCTTCTTTTACTTCCATATCCATATAATTCTCAGCAATATGCATTAAAGAATATTTTGTTATACTTGGAAGTATTGATTCTGATTTTGGAGTAATAAATTCATTATTCTCTGTAATACCAAAAAAGTTTGCTGCACCTACTTCTTCAATTTTTGTATGTGTTTGAGGATCAAGATATATAGCATCAGCAAATCCTCTGTCTTTTGCTATTTTATGAGCTAATAAGCTTCCAGCATAGTTTCCACCAACTTTTGCTGCCCCTGTTCCAAATGGAGCTGCTCTATCATATTCAGCAATCATAAAGTTAACTGGAGCCATTCCACCTTTAAAGTATGGTCCTACTGGAACTCCGAATACCACAAACATAAATTCTGGTGCTGCTTTTACTCCTAAGTTATCACCTACACCTATTATAAATGGTCTTAAATAGAAAGTTGCTCCACTTCCATAAGGTGGTACATATGCTTCATTTGCTTTAACTACTTGTATACAAGCGTCAATAAATTGTTCTTCTGAAATCTCAGGCATTAAAATTCTTCTGCAACTACTGTTCATTCTTTTAGCATTTTGATCTGGTCTAAATAGCTGTATCTTTCCATCTTTAGTTCTATAAGCCTTTAAACCTTCGAAACATTGCTGTCCATAATGAAGTGCTGTAGCTGATTCACTAATAGCAATCTTATTATCTTCAACTAATTTCCCTTCATCCCATTTTCCATCTTTCCAATGAGAAACATATCTATAATCGGTTTTGATATAGTTAAATCCTAACTCACTCCAATTGATATCTACAGGTTTCATTGAAATTACCTCCACTATAATATAATTTTAAAAATATGTCATACTTTTCCTATTCCAGTATACTAAATCATATTTTCCTCATTTTTATTATAGCATATTTAAATATATGTTTACCACTTCACAGTGGTCACTCCCTCTTATAACCAATAGTTCATTTTTTTATAAATCAAAAAGACCTTGCAAGTATATTGGGTATACCTACAAGGTCCTGTAAACAGAATACAGTCTTTTATTTTTATATGAGGCTGTATAACAATTATTATACAGCCTCTAGGCTTTAATTATTAAGAATTCTTCCGTCAAATTCTTAAGGGTAGGAATATTTGTACAATCACAAATATTAAAGGTTATTTCATAAGTATTCTAGGTTATGGTTATTTATGAAAGTGTCAATAAGTACTCTCATAAAACATCTTTTTACAATCACATAATATTTGGGCTTTATAGTGTGACTGCTTGTTTAATACTTTAACACACAAAAGTGTTGAAGTCAACACTTTTTATTATTATTATTTTGGTAAAACAAAAGGCGAATCTTTGGATTCACCTTTTGTTTTTATTGTCTAATTATTCATTTTCAAACTCTGTGCACTTCTATTTATATTACTTGTATATTCAGCAATTTCAGCAAATGAAGCATTCATCTCCTCACTTAAGGCTGAAATTTCCATAATGCTATTATGATTACCATTATGTACTTCTCTTAAATTGTTTACATTTACTTTTATCTCTTCACCACTACCATTTAACTTTGCAATCATGTAACTGCTATCTTCAATATTTTTTATAATATCATTCTGTGCATTAAACATAAGATCAAAGCTACTAACACTTTCTTTAATAAGCTGTGAATTATTTTCAATAATATTATTACTTTCTTTAATTGTCTCATCAACTTTTGATATATCCTTTGTTATATGAGATATTAAGTCACCAATTTTATTAGCTGCCTCTTCTGATTGTGAGGATAGTTTTTTTATTTCTTCAGCTACTACCGCAAAACCTCTTCCTGCTTCACCTGAGCGTGCAGCTTCAATAGATGCATTTAAAGCAAGTAAATTGGTTTGTTTTGCAATATCTCCAATAGCATAAACAGCTTGTTCAATTTCTTCATTTCTTTTTATTAAGCTTTTTACAGCTTCTAAAGACTTAACAGCTTGAGTGCTTGTCTTATCTATTTCTTCAGTAATTTTTAAGAACTTATCCTTGTTTTCTTCCGAATATGAAGTAACTTTAAAGCTACTTTCCATAATTGCACCCATTTTTCCTTGAGTTTCTCTAATAAATTCTTCAATACTCTCTACAGTATTTTCTGTATTTGAAATAGATTTTACAAAATCCTCTGATTTATTTACCATCACCTCTGTTGAGTTAGTTATTTCTGAAATTGCTTGATTAACTTGTGTTATATTATTATCCAAAACCTCAACATCCCTAGCAAATCCATCAGCATAAGTATTGTTTAATTCGAGAACCTTTTTTACTTTTATCATATTATTTTCATTTTCTTTTAACAACTGAATAAATTGTTTCCAAGATAAATAACTAATTCCACCTATTATAATAAGCTGTATAACGTAAAATATTGAATACTTAAAAGCATTCGCCATACTATTCATCATTATTGTACTTTCAAATACTTTCGTATTTATAATGATTCCAATTATCATAAACGGTATAGTACTTAATATAGTTCCTTTTAGCAGTTTACCATCAATATATAGGGATGCTAAGAGTATTGGTACTATCCATGTCATAACAGCAATTATTCCTGATGCTACATATAAGGAAAAACATGCTAATAATGAACACCCTACTATTATATATTTAAAATTCTCTTTATTCTTCAACTTCTTGTGAACTATTATAGGTATTGTAAACACAAATAATTGAGCATATACAAGCAGCCTATCAATATGCAAGTCAATTTGTTTATCTCTTATAAAAACTATAAGTAGGTCAATTACTAACATTATTATTGCAAATTTAAAAATTTTTAATACAATATCATTTGTTTTTAAATGATTTGATGATATTTTGTTCTCTTCCATAATTTCTTCCTCCTTGTTACTTTTAAAAACCACATATACCCCTTTAATCATAAATCAAAATCATATATAACTTGTACAAATTCAGTTTTATTATAATTATAATAAAAAATATAATTATAATAAAAAAAAGCATATAAATACATTTATTATATAATAACATATCTATACACTATTTACATCCCATAATATTACATTTTTCTCATTAATACTTATTACTATGTTACTTCTATAAACACTGTTTTTATTTTGATTGGCTCAATCTTTTCACCTTTTTTTTCAAGTGAAAAAGTAAGAATTGCTACTCCTTTTTTTAAGCCTTTAAATTTAAAAATATGTAATTTATCTGCTCCTTTTTTATTCTTTTCAATATCCTTTTTCTCTTCTTCTATTAATTCTATTGTATCTTTATCACCTATTTCTACAGCCCATGTATATCCACTCGAATTATTTTCCAATATTTTAATTTGAAAAAAATCTCCTTTTTTTATTACATACTTATCAGGAGATTTTAATGTAAAATCATCAGGATTCCCAAAAGTTGTTTCATAGATTATAAGTATAAAAACTGCGAGAAGCATCATAAATATTTTTTTCTTCACCAAATCACTCCTCTTTCAATTACCTTACCTCAAAAGTTGATGTATCTATCCAATCCCATTCTGGTCTATTTTGTCTTATATAAATTGCTAAATCATACAATGCTAAATCTTTTTTCTTAGCCTCCAGCATTATATCTATATCCTTTCCTACTAAAGCACATTTTTCAATAAACTTAATAAAAGCTTCACCATCAATATAGTCAGCATGTTTCCTGTCTAAACCTCCTTCTTTAGGACTTGAAAAGTGAAATTTAGGATTATAAAACTCTCCTTCCCAAGTATTTATTATCCTATTAAGCATATCTTCTAACTTTTTTTCACCATGATTACAATGATAATGATGAACATCTAAAACCATAGGTAAATTTAAATCCTCACATAACCCTAATGTTTCTTCTGCTGTAAATGTTTTGTCATCATTTTCCAGCATGAGCCTATTTTTTATTTCACTAGGCATTCTTTCATAGTTAGCCTTAAATCTTTCAAGTGCCTTTTCTTTACCACCCTGTGAACTACCCACATGAATAACCATTTTCCCATGTTTATAATTAATATCTTCAAAAAAATTAACATGATAAATTAAATTTCTTATTGTGCTCTTAAACACCTCTTCTTTTACGCTATTAATTACATTAAATTGATCTGGATGAGTATCAACTCTTATTCCACTTGAGTTTATTAATTCCCCTATACTTTCAAAATCTATCTTAAAAATTTTTCTATAATCCCAGTTTTTAACCTCTGGATGGGTAGCAAGTGGAACTAGCTTTGATGTAATTCTATAAAAGTGAATATTATTCTTTTTATTATATTCAAGTATCTTTGCAAGATCATTAAGATTTGACAATGTAACACTCTTTAACTTGTTTAAGCGTTCCTGTTCATTACCTAATCTTGAATATGTTCTATATGTAACTGTACTAGATGATGTAACCTTTGGCAGCCTAAGCGCAATAGCAACATATCCTAATCTCACCTTCATAATATTCATCTCCTTACAATTTTTATATGCCTTTATATATTCTTTGTTTTATTTCTAGTTTTATTCCTTTTGTATCTAACATATAGATTATATATAACTTAATTTTGAAAGGAAGTTATTATGAAAAAACATAGAACTATCTGTTGTTTATCAGTATTTTTAATAATTTATTTTTTTAGCAACTTAATCACCTGTTCTTATGCAGATACTACTAATAAAATAGTCTCTAACTTAAACACTAATACTAAAACCACTCTTACCAAAGATATTTTATCAGAAAAAATTATGCTACAAACTACACCAATCGGTTCACAATGGTATTATACTAACAATCAAGGTGAAAACCTCTTGCTAGTTTTAAATGACATAGAAAGAAATAATGCTACGACTAATATTGTTTCCTTTAGAGGTGCTTACTCTGAAGAAGAGTTATTTTCACTTAATAATGAAACATTATATTTTGAAATTAATTTCTTACTTTTCGGAGATATTATAATTCAAGTAGTATGGGATTCAAAATCTAATTCATTTATTGCTTCATCGATTCATACAATAGAAGATTTCACTTCAAAAAACATATCTCTTGAAATTGATAATATTTTTTCAACATTTTCTTTAAATTATATATTAGTACCTGATGAAAATGATCGTAAAAATATGATTACAGATGAAATCTGTAAAAATTACTTCCTTGGAGAGAAAGTTATATTTTCTAAGCAAAATGATATATCAATGAACTGGTATAGAGGAATTGATAATTTAAATGATCAGTACTATTTAAACGGCGCTCACCATACTATACTAATGATGCTTGATTGGTTATATTCTGATAAGCAACAATTTAAACATAGACCAATACATATGTTTAGTGAAAATGACAGATTAACTGATAGAAGTGTAAAAAAAGCAATTTCAGCTTATAGCGAACATAGCTTATATCCTGCTGAAGATATTACAGAAGAATTGATTACCCATAACCTGAATAATGGACACATTTTAATTTTAAAGATTAATCCTTCTGATATTTCTCCTCAGACTAATAATAAATCTCATAAAAATATTTACTATAATGGAACAGAGCATTACATCATAATAAAAGGGTTTGCTATAATCGATAATTGCCTGTATTTCACAACATATGACCCATTCTCACTTAATGATCAATATACAGATGGTTCTTATAAAGGAAAGAATCGCTTTTATCAAGCTTCAGATATACTATATACAATCAATAACGTTGGAACAGACGTGTACGTTATAAAAGAACCTAAAAAAGCACAGTAAGCCGTGCTGAGAAACAAATGTATAATGTATAATTGATAATGTATAATGGAGGATGTTTCTGCTAGCGCAGAAACTACATTGTATTGTTCTATAGATTAAGATGATTTTACTCATTTTATCTGTGATAAAATATTGTACTTGATATACAACAATATTATTTAAGACCTATATATAAAATTAAGGAACTCTTAAGAGTTCCTTAATTTTGTTATCTATAAACATTCAACAACTATATTTTCCCTTTCATAATGCACAGTACGAATAGAGTTATGAATCAAGTGATTTATCTATTTAATACATCAAATAAGAAGAATACGTTTAACTTTATAGTTAATTTACCATAGATAATGATTATTAAGCAGTACCTTTATCACGCCAATTTCTATAAACTGTATATCCTCCATTTCCTATGATATGACATATAGTTGAATAAAAAATTGATTGAGTAATAAGAGCTACATATGTAAAAAACAATCCCATAAAAAAGAAGTTAAAAAATAAATTAAAGTGTCGTTTTTCAAAAGACCAATAATTTATATGAAAAAGCATAAACATTATTCCATTGGTTAACATAATCATGTTAAAGTTGTCACCTATTAAAAAGATCGTCATAGGTAATATTAACCCCCTAAAAGCTACTTCTTCAAAAATAGGTTGTACTACCCCAAAATGAACGCACCTCAATTTATTGCTTTTTCTTGGATAATAACTATTTGGATTTTGTATGCACAAAAACAATGTAAATAACGCAAAACAAAAAACCACAATCAAACCCTCTTTATTATTTATTGGAAGTTTAAACAAATAATCCTTAGGTCTAATTATTAAATAAACTATTAATAGCACCAGTCCCCAAGAATAGTATCCTTTGCTATCCCATAATTGACTTTTTATTATTCTTGGAAAAAATCTTTCAAAATATTTCTCTAATATTTTATAAGAAAATAATATTACTATAATTAGTAGTAAATAAAGTATTTTATTCATTTTTGCTCCTTTCTAAAAAAATTTTCTGTTATGATAATTATTTTCTACATTATTCCTTATTTTCCTTTATTATGTCAGAATTATTTGCAACATTTTTAGTTTATAACTTACACAACTATCTAAAAAAGTTGGCAACACAAAGTCACCAACTTTTTTGATTTATAAAACAATATCTTAATTTTAAATACAATGTTTCATTCAAAATGAAACGAGTAACCCCTCATTGTCCAAAGACCAATACAATTAAAATTTCTCGAAGAGAAATCTCCATCATTCTCCATTTTACATTATACATTATACATTACGCTTTTAGATCCACCGTCCACCAATTATACTTTCCATGATTAGCAGATTGCTTTACAATACTTCTAGGTAATTTACTTACATCTTCATTTAGTATTGTAGCCCCTGTATTATCTCTTTTTTCGTTATGTGCAAGCTGTTGAGCATAATTTATTGCCATTTTGTACTCATCATGGCTTCTCTCTCTTGAAAATAAATCTTCAATCCATAATCCTCTGTAGGATAATGTATCCATTGGTAGATATGTAATATCCTGAACTTCTCTTAATCTTTCTTTGAAACTCCATGTTTGCCATAATATAAGGTTGTAAATACCTTCTTGTTTTTTGAATCCAGCTCTCTCAAATGCCTTTTGGCTACCTATATTTTCTATTCTAATAAGTGCCCTTGCATAATCGCCCTGAAGAGCTTCCCCTCTTTTAATTGCTTCTTGAACAAGTCTAGTACCTACACCTTTTCCTTGAACTGATTTTTTAACTGCTAAAAGATCAACTTCCCATCTTTTCTTACCACGTTTATTTATTGACATAAAACTTGAGATAACCCCTATAATCTCACCGTCTAAATAAGCACCAATTACAGATGCATTTTTATTAAATACCTGAGCTGCATAGGTCTCTCGCATTATATGCATATCCCATACATCATGAAATACCTCTTGTACAGCTTCAAACTCTTCTAAAGAAGGTTCTCTGAATAAAATCTCCCCCATATTGTTCACTCCTTCACTGGAAATATCACTCCGTTTATATTCCTCATCGCATATTTCCATACACCCCTTGAAGCTATTTTAAACGAAGCCTATTTCAAATAATTAATTAAAAGTTTTATTGTGTTTTCAATAGCATCAGTATGAGTTCTTTCATAGTGATGTGTTGCATCCACCCCTGGTCCAACACAAGCAAAATTCAAATCAATTGAACTATGCATTAACTGAGTTGCATCAGAAGAATAACTATTGTATACATCCACCTTATAGTCTATGTGGTTATCTTCTGCAATATTAACCAATCTATTCCTAAATTCAAAATCGTAAGGAGTCTTATTATCCCTAGCTGCAATACTAACAGCATATTCGCTAGATTCCTGACCAGGGCCTACTGTTCCAATATCAATTGCTACTACCTCTTTTGTCTTAGAAGGTACCCCTGCTACTCCATGTCCACATTCTTCATAATTACTTATAAAGAAATGAGTTGTATTCTTTGGCTTCATATCATTTTCTTTCATATATCTACATATCTCAAGTACCATACCTACTGCTGATTTATTATCTATATATCTAGTTTTTATGAATCCATTATCAGTTATTTCTGTTCTTGTATCCATAACAATAAAATCACCAACATTTATCCCAAGAGCTTTAACATCTTCCTTATTAAATACTTTTTCATCAAGTCTTACTCTCATAAGAGAATCATCTCTTTTGCTTTCATATGCTTTAAGCCCATTTACATGAGAAGATGCTACTGTAGGTATAATAGACCCTCTTATTTTTTTACCATGTCTAGTTATAACTGTACAGTTCTCTCCCTCTACAGCATTCCAGCATCCGCCTCCAACTCTAAAGTATCTAAGCTTACCATCAGGCATTATTTCCTTAACCATACCACCTAAAGTATCTATATGCGCTGTAATCATCACATGCTCTTCATCATCCTGTCCTCTCATTGTTGCTATAAGAGCACCTTTCTTTGTTATGCTTGTCTCAAGTCCAAACTCTTCAAAATCTTTCTTTATCTCTTTAATCGCATTCATTGTATATCCAGATGGACTTGGAATCTCTAGATATTTTTTCATCATATCAATTGCATATTGTGTGTTAACATTCATATCGAATCCCTCTTTTCCTTAAATAACATAATATTCAAACAATACCTATTATATCACACTATGTCGTTTTGAACCTCTAAGTTCGATAATATTTTACAAATATAGAATATTATTAAGATTATCTATTTTAACTTTCCAAAATCACTTAATGGCCAAAACCTAAATCTAACTTTACTTATTAACTCATCTTTATATACATATGGATCATCCCAGTATCTTGCATCCCTTGAACCTGCTCTATTATCTCCTAAAAAGAAATATGCATCTTCTGGAACTTTGAATGTACCAATATTCATCAACGGATACTTACCATTTTTATCAACCTGATTTACAACATAAGATTCTTCAAGTTTTACTCCATCTACATATATTGTTCCATCCCTTTCAATTCTAATTTCTTCGTTTGGTAATCCTATAAGTCTTTTAACTAGACGTCCATCGTTTTCTTCTTTATTTTGAAAAACTATTATATCTCCTCGTTTTAAATTATCGTAATTATATATATGAGTAGTAAACATCCTATCTCCTACATTTATTGTTGGAACCATAGATGGAGTAGGAACCCTTATACCAAAAAAAACAAATTTAGTCAAAATTAAAAATAGTATCCCCGCAGTAGCAAAAGGTATTACCCAATCTTGTATAAATTTATTATCCTTAAACTTCTTAAACATCTCTTTCATACACTCATCCCCTTTAAAGTAAATTTATAACTTATCATAGTATATCACACTTGATTTCTTTAGCAAATATAGTTATGAACCAGCATTTTCCATAGATTAATATGATAAAATTTCTCGGAGAGAAATGTCAATCATTATACATTATTAAAAGCTAAAAGAGCCCATATGGGCTCTTTTCAGAAAAGGGGTTTTAAAAAAATCTATGCATTTTTCTTTCTTGTTGATATATCAATCCATACTGCTAATAACAGTACAAAACCTTTAACAATTAATCTCTCAGGTGTACCAACATCCATAAGAAGCATACCATTATTTAGAGTTGCCATAACTAAAGCACCAACTATAGCTCCCATTATAGTTCCTTCTCCACCAAGAGTACTTGTTCCACCGATAATAGCCGCTGCTATAACTTCAAGTTCCATACCTTGTCCTGCCGCTGCAGTTGCTGATGCAAGTCTTGCTGTATACAGCATTCCACCAATAGCACCTAAAATACCTGATGATATAAATATCCATAATGTTCTCTTTTTAATATCTATACCTGATAACTTTGCCGCTTCTTTATTTCCACCAATAGCATATACATGCCTTCCAAAAGTAGTTTTAGTGGTAATAAATGTGTAAAGACCACCAACAACCATTAACAATAATGTTGAGTAAGGCACTCCTCGATAAAGTGATAAGATTATAAATACGAAAGAGATCATCGATATTACCACTAAAAGTTTAAGCACAAATAATGTTGATGGAAGAACCTCAAATTCATATGTTTGTCTTTCTTTTCTCTTCTTTAATTCCATTACTACATATATAACAATAATTGCAATTAACATAACAATCGTAGTATTATGAGGAATCATATCCTTAACTGAATTTGATCCACCAAAAATTGTTGGAATATAATCTTGTCCAATAACCTTAAATGCATTTGGTACTGGAATAGTTTCACCATTTGTTATTTTAAGAAGCAATCCATTGAAGAACATCATTCCAGCTAAGGTAACAATAAATGCTGGTACTTTTCTATAAGCTACCCAGTATCCTTGCCACAAACCAATGATAGCCCCAATAGCTAATGTAATCACAACTGCTAGAACAATACCACCTAGACCTCCACCAAACTTTCGCATAAGAATAGCACATGCTGCTCCTGTTAAACCTACAACAGCTCCTATAGACAGATCTATATGTCCTGCTACAATTACCAGTACAACACCACATGCAAGAATTGCAATATGAGCAGTCTGTAACATAAGAGTAGATAAGTTTCTAGGTGTAAAGAAATTACCATTTAGTAATGAGAAAATTACCATTATACCTATTAATGCTATAAACATTGTATATTGTCTTATATTATTCTTTAATTGAAATTTTATAATATCTAACACACTCTTATTATTTAATTTATCATTTTGAGTCATGTTAATCCTCCTTATCTCTATGCCTTATTCTTTATGCCTAACTATTGTGATTCCCTCCAGTTGCATAGTACATTACCTTCTCCTGATCAGCGTCTTTATAATCAAGCTCTGCAGTGAACTTTCCTTCATGCATTACAAGAATTCTATCACTCATACCTAAAATCTCAGGTAATTCTGAAGATATCATGATTATGCTAACTCCTTTAGAAACCAATTCATTCATGATATTGTAGATTTCATATTTAGCACCTACATCTATCCCTCTTGTAGGCTCATCTAGAACAAGAACCTTAGGATCAGCCATAAGCCATTTTGCAATAACTACCTTTTGCTGATTACCACCACTTAAATTCTTAACCTTCTGCTCTATTGATGGTGTTTTCGTTTTAAGCACCTTAACGTAGTCATTTGAAATTCTAATTTCTTCATTTTCATTAATCCCAAAAATTGAAGATATCTTATCTAAACTAGCTAGAGTTGTATTCTCTTTTATATCCATATCTAAAACCAATCCGGTCTTCTTTCTATCCTCTGATAAATAACATAAACCATTTTCAATTGCAGCTTTAGGACCTTTAATATTTAGCTTCTGCCCTTCTATAAAAATTTCTCCGCTCTTATTTGTACCATATGCACCAATAAGACTCATCATAAGCTCTGTTCTACCTGCTCCCATAAGCCCAGCAATTCCTAGGATTTCTCCTTTTCTCGCCTTAAAGCTAATATTATCAATTGTTTTTTTATCTGGTAACTCTGGATTGTATACATTCCAATTCTTAACCTCTAGAACTACCTCTCCAGGGGTATGCTCTTCTCTTGGGAATAACTGCCCCATCTCTCTTCCAACCATACCTGTGATAACTCTATCCATTGAGGTATCTTCTTCATTTTCAAATGTTTCTATTGTCTTTCCATCTCTTAAAATTGTGATAGTATCAGCTATTGCCTTTACTTCCTTTAGCTTATGTGAAATATAAATACAACTTATTCCCTGTTTCTTTAACTCTCTTATAATCTCCAATAAATTTTCACTATCATCTTCGTTTAATGCTGCTGTTGGTTCATCAAGAATAAGAATCTTAATATTCTTTGATAAGGCTTTTGCAATTTCAACTAACTGCTGTTTACCTATTCCTAGATTCATAACTTTTGTATCAGGTTTATCATCTAAACCAACTCTATTTAATAATTCTTTAGTTTTTGCCATTGCCTTGTTCCAATTGATAATTCCCATCTTTTGAAACTCATTTCCTAAGAAAATATTTTCACATATATTCATCTCTTTAACTAAAGCTAATTCCTGATAAATAATCCCTACTCCAGCCTCTTCACTTTCTTTTATATTGCTGTAGTCCTGCTCTTTTCCATCAATTATAATTTTTCCTTCATAACTTCCCTTTGGATGTACTCCACTTAACACCTTCATAAGTGTGGATTTACCTGCTCCATTTTCTCCTACAAGAGCATGTATCTCTCCAGCTTTCACCTTGAAATTAACATTATCAAGGGCTCTTACCCCTGGAAACTCTTTTATAATGTTCTGCATCTCTAATATATAGTTTTCTTTCATCACACAAGACCACCTTTCTTAAAAGCGAGGAATAACATGCTTTGTTATTCCTCGGCAGTCAATATTTTAATTATTTAAGATCATCTTCACTCATGTATCCACTGTCTATTAATACTTCTTTAATGTTATCTTTTGTTACAACTTTAGCATCAAGTGATACTGTTGGAACCTCTACTACTCCATTGTCTACAGCACTGTTTGTTTCTACTTTTTCACCTTTAGCGATTTTTACAGCAATCTCTATAGCAGCTTTACCAAGATCTCTTGTATCTTTAAATACTGTCATAGATTGAGTTCCTTCCATAATTCTCTTAGCAGCTGATTTTTCGGCATCTTGTCCAGTTATTGGAACTTGACCAGCTAATCCTTGAGCAGCTAATGCTTGGATTGCTGCACCTGCAGTACCATCGTTTGGTGCTAATATACCATCAACCTTATTGTCATTAGCAGCTAATGCAGCTTCTACAATCTTAAGTGCATTCTCTGGTACCCAGTTTTCAACAGCTTGTTCAGCTATTACATTGATTTTTCCTGAATCAATTAAAGGTTGGATGTACTTCATAGCACCCTCTTTGAATAACTTAGCGTTATTATCTGTTGGAGCACCTGACATAATGATATAATTTCCTTCTGAAACCATTTCACTAATGAATTTACCTTGAATTTCTCCTACCTTTACGTTATCAAAAGATAGGTAGTAATCTAATTTATCTGTTCCTGTAATTAATCTGTCATATGATATTACTGGTACATCATCTTTCTTAGCCATTTCAACTAATGATGCTGCAGCTGATGCATCGTGAGGAGCTAATATTAAAACATCAATACCTTGATTTAATAAAGCTTCTACCTGTGTAGTTTGCTCTTGCATGTTAGCATCTGCAACCTTAACAATTAACTCAATACCCATTTCCTCAGCAACTGCTTCCATTTTAGCCTTATCTCTTACCCATCTTTCCTCCCTTTGAGTTGGAAGAGATAATCCTACTTTAATCTTATCTGATGAAGCAGCCTTGTCCTTACCACACCCTACAAAAACTGTAGCAACCATTAATACAGTAATTAATATTGATAATAATCTTTTCACAATGTGTTCCCCCTTAAACATTTTTTAAAACTTATTAATACTTAAAAATTTATCCCTTGTGTACCTCTTGATTTCATTATACTGACCATGGGTAAATAATTTAATAACAGAATTCTATAAGATTTCTATATTTTCTTAACTTTTTTAACATACTTAACATTCTATTAAAAAACTCTGCATTTTTTTGTTGTAAAAAAATACAGAGGACGTAAAACCTTATGAAAAATTGAGAATTAAGAGTTGAGAATGAAGGATGCTTTTGCTTTAGGGCAAAAGCTACATTTTTATTGTTCTTTACAACAAAAAAGAGTTTACTCATTCTATCTTCAGATAAAATATTGTATCTTAAATACAATGTTTCATCTAAATGAAACGAGTAAACCCCTTATTATCTAAGGAACAATAAAATTAAAATTTCACAAAGTGAAATGTCCTTCATTCTACATTATCCATTCTACATTCTACATTATTTTTTTAAGCCTCTCCAACATAAACTATATAACTATCGCCATTAATAGGGATTGTTTTATCAGGCTTATTCCACTCTCTATTTTCTCTCATATACAACTCTAATGAATCCTTAGTTAACACAACAATTGCTTCTACTTCTTTAATATAGTAAGCCTCTCTTAACTCTTCAATATTTTCCTCTAATTCTTTATATTCAACAGGAAGCTTATCCCTTTTAAATCCTTGTTTAAGCTCTACAGGTATTTTAGAGTAGCTTAACATATCTTTAAAGTGTGATCCATTTCCTGTATGCGTAAACTCCTGAACATATGGTAATCCTAGAACCAGTTCCCCCTCAAATCCTACTATTGTTATGTTCTCCTTATCAAAGTAGAACTTATCACTTGAGTTTCCTTCTTCCTTCTCTTCTTCTTTAATCTCGTTCTTTTCCATTACTTCTAATATCCCTCTATCTAAATCTCCATTAAATACTTGATTAATTTTGATTTCTTTACTTTCATTTAGTCCTTCTATACTATAAATCTTGTTTGTATTATTAGCATATACCATGCTTCCGCCACCTGTTGCCATGGTATATTCTTTTATAGAAATGAATCCATCACCTATTGCCATTATCTCATCTCTACCAAATTTGATATTAGCAATTTCTCCTTCCTCAGGCATAAGTCCCTCTACTGTTCTTGTGGATTTTGCTTCTTCTTCCTTCTTTAGAAATTGAATATCTTTAAAGTTAAACTTATGATTATATGCATATAGAGGATACTCCCCTAACTCTTCATCATATTGATCTTTCATATCTTCATTAACAGATTCATGATTGAATTCTGCTACCTGAAACTTGTACATTTCCTCACCATATGGATATAAAATAACATCCTTCTCTACTTCATAAGGCATCATCTTTTCATCTTTTAAAACTATAGTAGTATAAAGAATATCAGTATCCACTTTATGTTTAAGTCCAATAATTATATCCTTACCAGAATACTCATCATCATCCTTTTTCTTTTCTGAAGTCTTATCCTCTACTTTTTTACTATTCTCTACATCTATCTTCTGATTCTCCTTTGGTGAACAAGAAGTTACCAATGTTATTGCTAATAATACAGCTATTATATTTAAAATTTTCCTCATACAAATCTCTCCTAACCAATATTTCATTCATTTATTGATATCTATTGTATGTCCTAATTATACCTTTTATAATGTTTGTTTTGGTTACATAAGTATGAAGAAAAAGTTACAGGATTGTTACAAAAAAGGCACGCTGATGCGTGCACTTAAAAACAAATGTATAATGTATAATTGATAATGTATAATGATGGATGTTTCTGCTTTCGCAGAAACTACATCTTATTGGTCTTCAGAACAGGAAGATTTTACTCATTTTATCCTTAGATAAAATATTGTATTTAAAATACAATGTTTCATCAAAATGAAACGAGTAAACCTTCATTGTCCAAAGAACAATAATATTAAAATTTCACAGAGTGAAATGTCCATCATTCTCCATTCTACATTCTCCATTCTCCATTTGTTTTATATTTACTTTTCTCTATAAACTTCATTCCTCAAATGAAATCCATCCTTAATAATAGTTTCCTCCATATTATACTTTCCCACTGCATATACATCTATAACGTAATAAGGTATGTCATATGTTCCATCACTTATTTTTTCCTGTATTCCTAAGTCTTCCCCTCTTGCAAGCTTCATAGCAAGTTCTGCACCTGCTGTTGCCATTTCCTCCATGGGTTTATAAACCGTCATAAGTTGAGTCCCCTCAACAATTCTCTGACAACCGTCAAGATCTGCATCCTGTCCTGTTACATATACCCTTCCTGCCAATCTATGTTCTGCAAGTGCTCTTATAACTCCACCTGCAAGGCTATCGTTTCCTGCTATAACACCATCAAATTTCACCTTTTCTCCTAGAAGCTCATTAGTAGTATTAAATGCATATTCCTGCATCCAATCTTCTGCCCAATACTCGCCTATAACTTCTATATACCCCTCATCAATATACTCCTGAAGCACATTGTAATATCCTTTTCTAATAAGCTTAGTATTATTATCACTTGGGTCTCCATGGATAATAATAATTTTAGATTGAGCTATCTTATTTACTATTGCTTCAGCCATCTTCTCTCCAACTGCAACATTATCGAAGGAAAGATATACATCTGCATTTGAATCAAGAACTAATCTATCATATGCTATAACTTTTACCCCTGCCTCCTTTGCCAACTTAACTGCAGTAGATGCTTTAGTATGATCGTTAGCTACAAGAATAAGGACATCTATTCCTTGTTTAAGAAGATATTGTACCTGATTTATTTGGTCATCATCATCATTATTAGCATTCTTAATTATTATCTCCCCACCTAACTCCTGAACCTTAGCCATTAAAATATCTCTATCCTTAAGCCACCGTTCCTCTTTTAGAGTTCCCATTGAGAAGCCCACTTTAACTTTTCGACTAATTTTATTCTTACTTTCTTTCTTTTCAACTTCAATCTTTGAAATACTGATTATCTTAGAAGCTGTGATTGTTATAAGAACAGTTAAAATTCCAACTAAAATTAAAATAAATAATACCTTTAATCTTTTTACCCCAACATTGCCCATTTAGTAAAATCACTCCCATAAATATAATCATTTTTTTCTAAACTCAGTAGGTGTCACTCCTGTAGCCTTTCTAAATGCTTTACTAAAATAATTTGGATCTCTATACCCTATCTCATAACATACTTCTTTTACACTTAAATTCCCCTGTTTTAATAATTCCTTTGATTTCTCAATTCTTATCTCAGTTAAGTAATCAACAAATTTCTTCCCGGTAGACTCTTTAAAAAATTTACTGAAATAGTGATAACTCATATTGAATTCCTCAGCAAGATCATTCAGGCTAATATTCTTATTATAATTACGCTCCATATAGTCAAGAACCTTAGCAATAATTCCGTGTAACTCCTCTTCTCTCTCCTCGTTAATTCCCTTAATAATACTCTTAAGATGATCTGAGAATGTCATTTTGAGAACATCAAGATTAGTTATTTTTAAAAGCTTTCTAAGATATTTATGCTCATATAAGTCCTTTTGGAATATATCGTAAGGAATATTTCTCTTCATGAGTATTAGAATCTCTATAAGATAAGATTTAATTTTATCGATATCATCACTAAAGTTTACTGTAAAATACAAAAACAAATCCTCAAAAGCCCTTAATGCTCCTTCTTTATCACCCATAAGGGTCTTATTTATCAAGATGCTCTCCTTAACCTTAGGATAATCATCTACTTTCTCTGTAGTTATCGCTACATCTTCAAAATGAGTTACTTTATGAAGATTGGGTAGATTAGCAGCCATATATGCTTCATTGCATCCACTTGAAAAATTTTCTATAGTATATGGTCTTCCAATACCTATTCTATAATCTATTCTAATTTTATCATCTATTCTCTTATATAATTTCCTAGCTATATCAATTGATCTATTTCTAATTTCATACATATCGTGAATTTCTTTAACAGGTATGTACGCAACTACTCTATCAACCAATGGTAATCCTACAAGGCATGGAGTTAACTTCTTAATTTCATGGGTAAAGATTTCAAAAAACTCCTGATCCAATAAACTATCATTTATCTCCTCTTCTGTGGAATCTTCCTTCTTATGTTTAACAACCCCCATTATTGTATATCCGTAATTCAGGTCCATAGCGAACATATCCTGATAAAAGGAAATTCCCTTAGTTTTTGAATTTATCATCTTTGAGTAAATAAACTGTCCTTCAATTATTGGAAGCACCTTATTTACCTTTTCTTTAAGTATCATCTCTCTTTGAAGTGCTTCTCTTTTATCTTTTATTTCATTCTTAATAGCCTTAAGAACATCTATCATCTTTTCCTTGTTAATTGGTTTTAATAGATATTCATACACCCCCAATTTAACTGCATCTTTAGCATAATCAAAATATTCATATGCTGTGGTTATGACGAAATAAATATCATCTACTCTCTCCTGTATCTTAGTGATAGCTTCAATACCATTGATTCCGGGCATTCTTATATCCATAAAAATCACATCTGGTTTAAGCTCTATAGCCTTTTCAATTCCTTCTCTTCCTGATCTTGCTGTTCCTACTATCTCAATGTCATCAAAGTTCTTCTCCACGAGAAATTTTATAAAATCCAATGCTAAGTATTCATCATCTACAATAAGAAGCTTTATCATATTTACACCCCATAACCTTTTAAATTAGTTAAATTGCCCTTAGGAATCTTCAATGTAACAGATGTTCCTACACCTTTTTTACTCTCAATATGGATAATATCTTCTGTATTACTTATTCCATAAAAAAGCTTTAATCTATCAATAACATTACGTGTACCAATTCCAGTAACATGTCCACTGCTGCTCTTATTTCCACTTGGATTAAGAATTTCCATGACCTTTTCTTTTTCCATACCAGCACCATTATCCTTTACTGTTATCTCGATAATTTCCTTATGTTCTTTAACTTTTAATAATATTTCTCCATGCTCCTCTATTTCCTCAAGCCCATGTATATATGCATTTTCTACTATAGGCTGGATTATTGTACAAGGAATTTTTTCATCTTTAACACTCTCATCCACATCTACTGAGTAACTTATTCTATCTCCAAATCTTGTTTTAAGAATATACATATAAGCACTCACATTATTAACCTCATCCATTATTGTCACTGGCTCTTCTAACTTTCTTAAACTGTATCTGAATAATTCTGCTGCTTTCAATATAAACTCTGAGGACCTATCTGCCCCTTCCATTGCAGAAAGCTGAGATGCTGCATTTAGTGTATTGAAAAGAAAGTGAGGATTAATTTGAGACTGAAGTGATTTTAATTCAGCATCCTTTAGAAGATTCTTCATCTTTAAATTCTGCATCTCCTGTTCCTTTAGCCTCTTCTCTGTTTCAGCTTGAGTCTTTATCCCCTCAATATGAAGCTTAATACTATCTGCCATGTTATTAAATCCTGTTGCCAATGTTCTAAGTTCATCATGAGTTTCTACATTTATATGTTCAATATCATAATTCCCCTCTGATATCTGTTCAGCAGCATTAGAAAGATCTATAATCGGCCTGGTTATCTTGTACGTGAAAAGCACTGCTGTAACTATACTGAATACTATAACAACCACTATGAATATAATATTAAAAACATTAACCCTTTCCTGATTAGTGCTTATCTCCTCATATTCAATAGAACCAGTTTTAAGCTTATTATTTAGAAGATTATTAATATAAAACTTTATATACCCACTTATCTTATAGGTTCTTACAAAATGATTATTATACTCGCTGCTGCTCCTTCCACGCTTCGCATTTATTGCTTCATCTGATTCTTTTAACATTTCATCTATCATAAAACCAATATCTTTCATCATAATATCGTACTCATTATAGCTATTAACCCTACTGATTCCTTGTGACTTTTCACTGAGTTTGCTGTGAATATTATAATAATTCAGCAAGGCAGTAGAAGACTTTGATGAAAGGTACTTCTCTACCTCTGTTTCTAATGCTATTATGTCCTCTCCAAGTTCATTAAGATATACATATTCATCAATTATATGTGAAAATCTCTCAAGACCTTTTTTCCCATTAATATATGAGTAAATATTTGCAGCACCGAATACAGCTGTTATTACTAAAAATGCCAATATCATTTTTGATCTAAAACTACTTAAGCTAAATAACTCCTTCACAAAATCACCCACTGCTCTCTATTTAATAATCCTGAAACCTGTATCAATAAATGTTGAAACACTTTTTCCTTCCTTTATCTGAACTAAAGTTTCCACACTCTTTAATCCAATTTCATTAGGATTTCCTATTATAGTTCCATATACAACACCCTGTTCAATCAGCCTTTTTATCTCCTCAGTATCACCATATCCAACAAGCTTCACCTTTCCAACCTTATTGTGGTCAATTATTGCCTGAGCAGCACCCATAGTATCTATTGAATTTGTTGTGTATATAGCATCAACACTCTCATTATTCTTTAATATATTTGCTGTTATCTCCTCAGCACTTAGGATTCCTAATTTTGATGACTTTGTTTCAATTACATTCATGAACCTGCTATCCTTAAGGGAACTTATAAACCCATTTATCTTATTATCATTAGCTGATGAATTATCTTCGTATCCACCACCCTCAATTACAGCAATATCAGCTATACCTCCAGTTGCTTTAATCATTAACTTAGCAGCCTTCTCTCCTAGCTGAAAACTATTCGCTCCAACGAAAGCATCTATATTGCTATTTGGTAAATCATTCTCAACTACAATAACAGGTATCCCCTTCTCCTTAGCTCTATCTATTACCTCTCTATAATCCTTGTTGTTAAATGTATGTGTTATTATTCCATCCACATTTGACAACACAGCAATATCAATGTATTTAAGTTGTTCCTCAATATTAGTGAATCTAGGTGCATTATATTCAACCATAACGTTATATTCCTCTGCACCCTTTCTCACACCATCAATAACCTCCTGCCAGAAAGGATCCACCTTATTCTGACCTATAAAATAAAAGTGATAGTTAGGCTTCATACTATCTACTTTATAAGTTAATAACTTATCCACATACATTAAAATACCTGATGTTATCAATATCAAAACAATTAACATTACTATTATTCTATTTAAAAATTGTCTTTCTCCACTGTTTTTCATATTCAAATCTCCCATACAGAATCTCTACATTCTTTATATCCTCTATTATTATATTATTCTTCAAAATCAATTCTTTCCCTCTAGTAATTTCTTGTCATGATAGGGGAGATTATTGTTATAAAAAGCAAAAGCTTTTTATAACAAATGTAGAATTGAGAATTGAGAATGGTGAATGATGGATGTTTCTGCTTGCGCAGAAACTACATCTTATTGGTCTTTAGAACAATGGGATTTTACTCATTTTATCTTTAGATAAAATATTATAGTTAAAATACAAGGTTTCATTCAAAATGAAACGAGTTAACTCCCTTTATCCAAGGAACAACAAGATTAAAATTTCTCGAAGAGAAATGTCATTCATTCTCCATTCTACATTCTACATTCTACATTTCTTTAAACTTTTAATTTAGATAAGTTTTCCATGTAATACTTTAGAACTTTCCCTAACTTTAGCATATCCTAAAGTGAGGTGGTCTTAATGAAAAAGTACAATGTTCTTTTTTTAATAGTGTTACTACTATTTATTACCTCTCAAGTGGCAATTATTATTGAGAAGTATGATCTGAAAAGATACATTACAAGAAACATCACCATTGAGAATATCCCTTTAAATGAACATGATAGACTCCTCCTCAGAAGTGAAAATACAAACTCATCTTTTTTATTTAAACTCAATGGTTTAAGAAAAAACTACACCTATGAAATTCATATATGGGTAGAGAACTGTACAGAAGGAAAGATTATAAAAAACACAATATTATTAGATTCAATAAACACCTTTTCCACAAAGGATGATTTAAAACAAACCTATTTGTTGATAACTTTCACTGATACAGAAACTCAGTGTGTTGTATTTCTAAAAAATCAATCTGATATTATTTCATCATGTAGACCTATTGGAAATATTAACTCTTCAAGATCAGTGAGCATAAAAGATACTAAAACTGTAAAAGACAATTCACCAGTTACTATACTAGCCATGAATAAAAACTCTTCTGAGGAATACACATTTCACCTTAAAATTAGAAAGTTTTCTTAAACACAACAAAAAAAGTGCCTAAACCTTTAGGCACTTTTTATATACTAAAATTTTCTATGCAGTTCTATGTTATCTGTATTAAATACTCTCAATGAATCTTTTATGTTCTTCTCAAGAGCCATTTCACCGTATTTATCTACAGTAACCTTGCTCTTTGGTCCAAATGAGATTGAACCAGCACCGTGAATACATCCACCTTCACATGCCATTCCTTCAATAAAGTTTCCTTGTAACCTTTTAATCTTAGCCAATTTTAAAGCTTTATCACATTCATTTAAACCATTACACTTAACAGGTTTAAATTCTCCTTCTATGCCAAACTCTTCAATAGCCTGGATTATAGCTTCAGTTACTCCACCGCTTCTAGCGAATATTCTTCCGTAATAAGAACCATTATTAAGCTGTGCCTCTGAACATTCTTTTACATTAATATCAGCAGCATCAAGCATTGCTAATAATTCTTCAAATGTTAAAACATAATCTACCCCATCTGCAATATCACTTTTCTTAGCTTCCATTTTTTTAGCCATACATGGTCCTATAAAAGCTACCTTTGCATTCTTATCTGTATTTTTTATTAATCTTGCTGTTGCTATCATAGGAGATACAGATGTTGACATATTATCAATTAACTCTGGATAATTTTTAGTAATGTACTCAACAAATGCTGGACAGCATGATGTTGTCATAAAATCTTTTTCTTCCATTACTTCAGCAAATTCTTTAGATTCATGTTCTGCTATAATATCGGCTCCAAGTGCAACCTCAACAACATCTGTGAATCCAACTTTCTTTATAGCACTAACAACCTGACCTATATCAGCAAAAGTAAACTGACTTGCTATAGCTGGTGCTATAATCGCATATACATTATGTTCTCTTGATTCATCTATTATATCTCTTATAACATCACTTATCTGAGATTTATCCATTATTGCTCCGAATGGACACGCTTGTGAACATTGTCCACAACTAACACATTTGGAATTATCTATAACAGCCTTTTTTTCCTCATTTATTGAAATAGATTTTGCTCCACACGCCCTTATGCATGGTCTCTGTATATCAGCTACAGCATTATATGGACAAGCCTTTTGACATCTGCCACATTCTTTACATAAATCATAGTTAATAACAGCTCTTTGATTAATAATCTCTATTGCATTAAATGGACATGATTTAGCGCACTTATGAGATAAACATCCTCTACAAGCCTCTGTAATTTTATATCTATTTATAGGACATTCATCACATGCTGCTGGAATAACTTCTATTATATTATCATTTTCAATATTTCCACCATTTGCAAGTATAACTCTCTCTCTAACAATTTCTCTCTCGTGATATATACAACATCTACTTACGGGTTTTGGTCCCGGTACTATCTTTTTTGCAATCTTATTTTCATCACACTCTATACCCTTAAAAGCTGTACTTGCCACTTCTTTAAGAACATCATATTTTATCTTCTGAACATCACTATCAAACTTCATTAACTCTACATTGCTACCCTTCCCCATGACTTTTCCTCCTATAGACCTAATTAAATGGTTATTTTTTTAACAAATGTCCATAAAAAAAATTACTAAATTAAAGATAATATCTCTTTTTCAAAAAACTCATCTACTTGATCTGGAGAAACAGAGTGAATTTTTTCACCATTTACTCTAACAGACACAGATTCTGTACATCTTCCTAAACAAAAGGCAGCCTTAATCTCAACTTTTTTCTCTAATGCTCTACCTTTAACTATTTCTTGAAGTCTATTTACAACATGATACGATCCTTTTAAATGACAAGCACTTCCAACACAAATCTCTATTGTAACCATACCCTCAGCTTCAATATAAATCTGAAGCTATTCACCTCCAAAATTTAATATTTTTCTTATATTTAAAGTGTCTTCCTACAAATATATTAATTTCAAGAATAGTGTAACATTTTAGGATTGTTAAATCAATAACAACTTGGAATCTTTTTCAAAATATTTTTTCAAACTTTGATGATCAATGAGATAGTAATAATATATTGTTTTTACTCTCTTTTCTGTCTATAGAATGTTAGTATGAAAAAAAGAACGGTGGTCAGCCGTTCTTTGGGGAGTATTACTATTACCTCACTAATATTAGGTAATTTATCTTTTTATACCTTTTTAGTACATCTTCATGGTCAGTGAAGTTATAAAAGGTAATTTGGTCAATTTTTTAATTTTTTAGGATATTAGTATGTGTTTTGTTCTTTAACATGATTTTATTATAATGCTAATGAGAATCATTGTCAATAACTTTTTTATAATATTTTGTCAAAACTTATTTACTTCAATTTTCTATACTTCAAACTTATCGAAGTTGAATCGTTCAAACACTATTAAGAATTTTATTTTTTCTGTTTTTTAAAGTTTTTAATAAACATTGTATTTCATTAGCAATCTCAATATCTTTAAGAATTATTTCAATTGAATTATTATAACTTGTTACATTTAATCTAATATTAATTCCTTTAATCACTTTTATTGGCAACAATAACTCTTCAATTTTTATAATCTTATCTTTAAATGTCACCCTATCTATATATATTTTAAATATATTTCTTCCCTTTTTTATCTCTACTATAGGCTTTTCCCACTCCCAAAAGTCTCCTATGAACAAATAATTAATACCATCTCTTATCTTTATTTTTCTCAAAGAGTTTAAATTAATTGATATTCTCTCATCATTATTTAACAATAACATTTTACTTATCTCATCTTTTGTAAATGATAGACTTTTATTATTTCCTATAGTATCTATATATTCATTAAGTATTTTTTTTTCAATATCATTAGCTATATATCTATCCATATTTAAATTTTCGCAAATATTATTAAGTATTTGTTTCCCATTTCCATATATATATGAACCGTCAAGTAATCTTTCTCTAACCTTATCAAAATATAATTGTTCCATGAAATTATTTTTCATAATTATACTCACTTTCAATTAATCCATCTATTAATGTTACTGTTTTTTATTGTTATATATTATTCTACTTTTTATACAAAAAATAATTCAGTTTCCAGAAAAATAATATCAATTTAGTTGCTTTTTGATTATAATAATAGTAAAATATTGGTAATTAATTTTAGGAGGATTCCCATGAAATATAATTATTGCAACAAGTGCGGTCGCTATGTTCCTCCAAAGTTTGACAAGTGTCCCCATTGTGGGAGCATAGTGTGTGAAAAAAAATATTCTAGTAAACTACTGAGATTAATTAAAAAAATTTTCCGAAGAGAACATTAAAATACACAATCAAATTTATCTAAAAAAGCACAAAGTCTTAATTATTTAAGAACTTTGTGCTTTTTTTATGATTACATATTATTTATTTTTCATATAAGTCTACGATAGATTGTCCACTTTAATTGCATTATCTATCACTATCTCTTTTTTGATCTACCTCTATTACTTTTTTGATTTTTCTTCATTTCGTCTCTTTTTTTCTCGTATCCTTTTTTTCTCTCTTCTTGCTTCTTTTTCATTTCTTTTGTATATTCTTCTTTTCTTTTTTCTACTTCTTCTCTTTTTTCTTTAAGCTTTGTTTTATATTCTTCCATTCTCTCTTCTAAGCTTACTTTCTCTGCATAAAGATTATTAATTTCTTCTTTTATTTTCATTGCTTCTTCTTCAGTTAACTCTTCTTCTTCAAGCTTTTCTTGTAACTCTTCTTCAGCTTCTTTAATTTCATCTACCGCCTCTTCGTACTCTTCTTTTGCCTCTTCATTTAACTCTTCTTCCACTTCATCTATTTCTTCATCCTTTATGAATGATTTCTTTCCTCTATATTTTGAATTTACTTCCTTCTTATATTGAAAAGCTTTATTCATTTCTTCTTGAGTATTATGATATTCCTCTCTTATGTTCGTATACTCATCATGAAGATTGGCTAGTTTTTCTTCAATTAATGCTTTTTCTTCTTCTGATAAGTTATTTTTCTTAAGTTGATGCTTAAGGTTTCTTTCCACTTTTTTAATCTCATTTTCAGATTTTTTTAATTGCTGTCTAGCTGAGTTTAATTCATGTCTTTTTTCAACCATCGATTTTACAGATTCAAGTTTTTCTCTCTGCATTTCATAAACAGCTTCTAGTTTTTCATTACCTTCTGCTTGTTCAATTTTATCAAGAATTTTTGAAAGTATCTTCTCAAAAATACTTAACTTTTCATTTTCTTCTTCAAGCTCTTCTTCAGTTGCATCTTCTTCAGTTCCGTCTTCTTCAGTTGCATCTTCTTCAGTTCCGTCTTCTTCAGTTCCGTCTTCTTCAGTTCCATCTTCTTCAGTTCCGTCTTCTTCAGTTCCATCTTCTTCAGTTGCGTCTTCTTCAGTTCCATCTTCTTCAGTTGCATCTTCTTCAGTTGCATCTTCTTCAGTTGCATCTTCTTCAGTTGTTCCTTCTTCAGTTGTTCCTTCTTCAGTTGTTCCTTCTTCAGTTGTTCCTTCTTCTGTTGTTCCTTCTTCTGTTGTTCCTTCTTCTGTTGTTCCTTCTTCTGTTGTTCCTTCTTCAGTTGTTCCTTCTTCTGTTGTTCCTTCTTCAGTTGTTCCTTCTTCAGTTGTTCCTTCTTCTGTTGTTCCTTCTTTAGTTGTTCCTTCTTCTGTTGTTCCTTCTTCTGTTGTTCCTTCTTCTGTTGTTCCTTCTACAGTTTCATCAATGATTTCAATTTTTTCTTCAATATCATTAACTAATTGATTTATAAGCTCTTCTGTATCTGATTGACCTTCTAGAGCTTCAATTTCTGCTAATCTCTCCTGTATAATACTGCTTATAACTTCTAATTTTGCTTCATCATCAATTGCAAATTGTAATTGAATATCTTCCACTAATTTATCAAATACGTAAAGAATATTGTCTGGTAAAATTCCACCTTCTACTTCTTCAGCTGTTTCTTCAACCACTTCTTGATCAATAGCAGTAGATTCTTCACTGCTTTGTTCCTCTCCTGTAGTAGCTTCTTGGCCATTTACAGTTTCTTCTGTTGTTACACTCTGCTCTATCTGTGTTGTTCCATCATTATCTGCTCTTGCAACAGTATACCCCTGACTAAACAATACTGACATAGCTAATAAAATTGCTGCTGATCTTTTCATAATTAATTCCTCCTTTAATTCCTTTGATAATCAAATTATCCTTATACTTCTATTTACGAATAAAATTTAGAAATTTTAAGGGGTAATTTAAAAAATTTAATATTTTTTTTAAATTTATTAAAAATTCGATTAAATCCCCACTCTTTTGAACTCCAATTCAAAATTACAACTTAATCTATTGTGTGATTAAAATATTTTCAAAAGAGATATGCACTCAAATAATGCATATCTCTTTTGTTTATTTTAAAAAAGCTTGTACCGCTTCAACCTCTTAAAATCTACTATTTCTTACTTTTACTTTTACCTTTTTCACTCTCATTTTTTACCTTATTAGCTTTTTCTTCTTTCTTTTCTTCGTCTTCATCTTTATCTTCGTCATCATCTTTATCGTCATCTTGGTCTGAATCATCATCTTCTTCTACATCTTTATCATCTTTATTTGTATCTTCTTCAACTTTAACTTCCGCTTCATCTTTTATTTCATTTTGTTCTTCTTTTATTTCTTCTTTTATTTCTTCTTTTATTTGTTCTTCTTCTTTATTTTCCTCTTCTATAAATGACTTCTTACCTCTATATTTTTCATTAATTTCCTTCTTATTTTTAAAAGCTTTTTTCATTTCTTCTTGAGCATTGTTATATTCATTTTTTTTATTTGAATATTCCTCATTAAGATTTGTGATTTTTTCTTCTAATAAAGCCTTTTCTTCTTCACTTAATTTCTCTTTTTTAAGTTCTTGTTTAAGATTCTTTTCAGCTTTTTTAATTTCGTTTTCAGACTTCTTAAGATCTTGTCTTGCTGTATTCAACTCATGTCTTTTCTCAACCATTTCTTTAACAGATTGAAGTTTCTCTATCTGCATTTCAAAAACAGCTTCTAATTTTTCATTTTCTTCATTTCTTTCAATTCTATCTAGTATCTTTGAAAGAATCTTATTATAAACATCTAACTTTTCATTCTCTTCTTTAATTTCATCTTCATTTTCTTCCTTATCGGCTTGTTCATCCTCATTTTCTTCAGTTGTTTCTTCTTCCAATTCTTCATCTAAAGTTTCATCTATGATTTCAACCTTTTCTTTAATATCCTCAACTAATTCTTCTATAAGTTCTTCCTTATCTTCTTTCTCTTCTAAAGCGTCAATTTCTGCTAATCTCTCTTTAATTATTTCACTTATAACTTCTAATTTTTTTTCATCATCAAAAGTTAATTTTAATTTAATATCATCCATTAATTTATCAAATATATAAAGAATATTACCTGGTAAAATCCCACCTTCTGCTTCTTCAGACTCTTCCTCTGCTTCTTCAGCTACTTCTTCAGTTGCTTCTTCAGTTGTCTCTTCAGTTGTCTCTTCAGTTGCTTCTTCAGTTGCTTCTTCAGTTGTCTCTTCAGTTGCTTCTTCAGTTGCTTCTTCAGTTGTCTCTTCAGTTGCTTCTTCAGTTGCTTCTTCAGTTGCTTCTTCAGTTGCTTCTTCAGTAGTTACCTCTTCATTAGTAGTAGCTTCTTCATTATTTTCATTTTCTTCTGCTGTTATTTTCTGTTCTATTTGAGTTGTTCCATCATTATCAGCCCTAGCGATTGTGTACCCCTGACTGAATAATACTGTTATAGCTAATAAAATAGCTGCTGCTTTTTTCATATTTAACTCCTCCTAAGATTAATCTCATTATCAAATTATTTTTCTATGACTATTTACGAGTAATACATTAAACTTTGTGGGGGGAAAATAAAAAAATTTAAAAAAATATTTTTCCATTGTATTTACATACATATATGCAGAAACTAAAATTAAAAGTTAATTTTGTAAAATGAAAATAATTATTAAGATTTTAAAGAATTTCTGTTAAACTAAATATTAATATATAGTAATTAGTAGGGATTTTATTTCCAAAAATTAGACAACTAGAAAACTTAAAATCCCCCTTAAAATATTTAATTTATGTCGTATATATAAGTATAGAGGTGATATTAATGTCTTTTCTCTACTCATTGATCAGTGGGGTAATATTAGAACCATTTAAAAGATTAAAATTTAATAAAGAAAAATTAAACAAAGAAAATAGAGACAAATTTATTAAAGAAAATAAATCATTCATATATAAATCAGCTTCTTCTATATGTAATAGAAAATTAAGTTGGGAAAATGATGATGAACTGAGTATCGCTATGATTGCATTTAATAAGTCATGTGATGTATATGAAGATTCAAGAGGAAATTTTTATTCCTTCTCTAGAATGGTAATAAGGAATTCAATTTATGATTACTTTAGAAAAAAGAAAAACACGCCTTACCTTACCTTTCAAAAAGAAGATGAAGATTTTGATTATATTGATGTAACTCAATCAATAAGTGAACATGAAAAAAAAGTAGAAAATAATAATCGTGCGGACGAAATATCAATCTTAAAAGATGAACTTTCAAAATATGATATTTCCTTTGATACGCTAATATCAGCATCTCCTAAACATAAAGATACAAGAGATCATCTTCTTAATTTAGCTTTTTCATGTGCTAAAGATGATACTATTGTTGAACATATTAAAACAAAAAAACGACTTCCTGCAAAGAAAATTATAGATACATTTAATGAAAAAAGAAAATTTATTGAAAGATGGCGTAATTATTTATTAACATTGATAATTGTGTTGTCTAATGATGAATATATACATGTTAGAACATATTTGAATATAAAAGCAGGTGATAATAATGATTAGAACTGGTATGGTTTTAGAAATTAATAACAATAAAGCTGCAATTCTCACAAATGATGGTCAGTTTTTTAAAGTATGGGCCAAGAAAAAATCACCTTCAATAGGTGAAATTTATTCAGGTCAAGTTATACAACAACGTACTTATATGAAATTTGCTTCTTTAGCCGCTTCATTCTTTCTTTTAGTCTTTTTAGGTGCATTTACAGGCTTCTACTTTACTCCTGTAACTACTGTTGAAGTTAACATAAATCCTTCTATTGAGCTTAAAGGAAATGTATTTAATAGAATCATTAAAACTACACCTTTGAACCAAGATGGTGAACAAATTTTAAAAAGTACAAATTTAAAGAATAAAACATTAGATGACGGTCTATTAATGATAATTGAAGAAAGTAAAGAGCAGAATTTCATTAATGAAGAATATATTTCTTCTGGTAGAACCATTAATGTTACTATTAAAGGAAAAAAAGATTCTGAAGTGAAGCTTGATAATTTCTATGAGAAAGTAGCAAAAGAAGGGCTACATGTTAATATTAAAGCTACTAAAGATAATTCAAATAAAGGACAATTAAAAATTAAGTTAAAAAAAGAATCTCATGATAAAATTGAAATAAAACCTAAAAAAGAAAAAACTAAACCTATGGTTGATAAAAAAGATTATATAGAAAAAAATAATCAAAATAAAACAGGTAATCATAAACAAAATACAAAAGATAAAGATAAGGGTTATGATAAATTAAATAAAGATAAATCTTCATCATTTAATAATAAATCAGATAATAAAAATACCTTTAAAAATGATGATAATAAACCAAATAAAAATAAGGATAAGGATAAAAATACAGATAAAAAAATCAACTTAAATAATAATTCAAATAAATCAAAAGATAAAACCCAAACTAATAAAGGGAAGGCTTCCTCTTCAAAAGATTCAAACGGAAGCACTCCCCCTAATGGGGCTGAAAAAGAAACATACATAACAAAAGATAAAGATAATAATAACGATAAATCCCGAAATAATGATGATAGCTACGATAATGACAAGAAAAATAACTCAAAAGATAAAACTAATGCTAATAAAAAAGAAGATAAATCAGATTCCTACATAACTAAAGATAAAAATCATTCATCAGATGAAAAACATAGTTCAGATGAAAATACGCATAGTAACAAAGATAATGAAAAGTCAAACCATGAAAAAGATTATAATAAAAACTCAAAAGAAAAAACTGTAAATGATAAATCACAATCAAATTCCAAAAGTGATAAATCTAATAAAAACAAAAAGTAAACAGCCCTCAATCTCATTACTATTAAATAGCTATAAGTTCAACTTAAGAACTTATAGCTATTTTTTATTTGTTGTTAACTAAATATTACTAATAATTTTTTTATTATATATATAACTTTTATTTTTTCTCGTCGTATATGAGTATGTAAATATAACAATGGAATATTATCCATAAAAAATTAAGATAATAAAACTACGGAGGAAAAATAATATGAAAAAGATTTTAAGTATTTTAATGATTGCATTTGTTATGATTTCATTTGCATCTTGTGGTCAAAAAGAAACTGTTAAGGATATTTCGTTAAAAGAAATGGCTGATAAAATAAAGGAATTACCTTCATCTCAACGTCTTGTTTTAACTGATCTTTCAACACCTAGTGATGATAATAAATTTTTGTTAGAATCAATGGAGCTTAATACTGAAGACCTTGAAGAAGGCTATGCTATCTACTCACTTATAAATGTAAAGTCAGATATGATTGTTGTATTTAAAGCAAAAGATGAAAGTTCAGTAGAAAATTTAAAGAAAGTTTTAGATAAAACAGCTGAAAATCAAGAAGGAATTTGGTCTCAATACCTTCCAGATCAGTATGAAAAGGTACAAAATAGAATTGTTAAAGAAAAAGGTAAATACTTAATCTACATTGTATCTGAAGAACCACAAGAGGTTGAAAATATTTTTGATGAAATGTTACAATAATTAAACAGGATTACATTTTAATTATATTAAATATAGTAAAGGCTTGCTGAAAAATATCGGCAGGCTTTTACTATGAAACAAAGGAGATAATATGGTATTTAGTAGTTTAACTTTTTTATTTGTTTTTTTACCTGTTACTTTATTCTTATATTTTTTATTCCCAAGAAAACTTAAAAATTTAATACTCCTCATTATGAGTTTAATTTTCTACGCATGGGGGGAACCAGTTTATATTTTACTAATGATTTTTTCTTCATTAGTTGACTATACTCACGGTATATTAATTCATAAATACTGGGACAATAAGAAGCTAAAAAGAACCTTTTTGTTATCCTCAATAATAATTAATATAGGTCTACTATCATTTTTTAAATACTCAGATTTTATAATTTTAAATATAAATAATATTTTTGATACGAGTTTTAAACTTCTTAACCTTCCCTTACCTATAGGTATATCCTTTTATACATTTCAAACCATGTCATATACCATAGATGTTTATAGAGGCGAAGCTCCTGTTCAGAAGAACTTTATATCATTAGCTGCTTATGTTACTCTTTTCCCTCAGCTTATAGCTGGACCTATTGTAAGATATCAAACAATTGCTGATCAGCTTAATGATAGAAAGGAAACGCTAGATCACATTGGAAAGGGAATAAGACGATTTATTATTGGACTTGGAAAGAAAGTTTTACTAGCTAATAATGTGGGTTATCTTTGGAGTGAAATTAGCACTTCTAATTTATCAAGTATTCCAGTTCTTACAGCATGGCTTGGAATAATAGCTTTTGGGCTTCAAATATACTTTGACTTTAGTGGATATTCTGACATGGCAATAGGCCTTGGAAAAATATTTGGTTTTGACTTCTGTGAAAACTTCAATTATCCATATATTTCTAAGAGTATTTCTGAGTTTTGGAGAAGATGGCATATGTCCTTAGGAACTTGGTTTAAAGATTATGTTTATATTCCCTTAGGTGGAAATAGATCTGGAACTTTTAAAACACTAAGAAATCTTATTATTGTTTGGTTCTTAACTGGACTTTGGCATGGAGCCAGCTGGAACTTCGTTTTATGGGGAATTTATTTTGGATTCTTTATTGCATTAGAAAGATTCTTATTAAAAGACATTCTTCTGAAAATCTCTCCCCTATTAAATCATGTTTATGTCTTATTGATTCTTATTATAGGATGGGTATTATTTTATTTTGAAGATATGTCTCAAGTGGTAATATACCTTAAATCAATGTTTGCCTTAAATAACAACTCATTTATTGATAATGAAAGTGTATACTACTTCTTAAATAATATAGTAATTCTAGTTGTAAGCACCTTAGCTGCAACTCCAATATTTAAAAAGTTTCATGATTATTTAATGAAAAAAGAAAAGTTTAATACTTTATATGAAAATGTTGTAGTTAACTTTAATTGTTTTATTATAGTATTTTTATCAACTGCTTATCTAGTTGATGCAAGCTACAATCCTTTTCTATACTTTAGATTTTAATAAGGAATGGTGATAATTTGAGTAGAACATCAAATAGATTTATTACTTTTATGTGTTCAATAATAATGCTTCTTGGACTTATATTTCACATTATTATTCCAGATAGAAGTTTTTCTGAATTAGAAAACAGAAATTTAAGTGGGTTTCCTAAATTCAACTTAAAAAATCTTTTTTCAGGGAAATTCACTGAAGACTTCGAAGACTATATACAAGATCAATTTCCTTTTAGGGACTTTTGGGTTGGAATAAAATCAGATACTGAAAGAGCCTCACTTAAAATGGATAATAATAATGTGTATTTTGGAGAAGATGGATTTCTTCTAGAAAAGTTTAAAAAGCCTGGAGAGAATCTTGATAAAAATATCAATAGTATTAATATATTTAAAGATTACCTTGGTGATATCCCGATAAATTTTTTACTAGTACCAAACTCGGTGAAAATTTACGAAGATAAGCTACCTAAATATGCTATTAGTTATGACCAAAAGAAACTAATGGAATATGTTAATTCAATGATAAATAATGAACTAAATTTTATAAATCCTATGGACTATCTTTTAGAAAATAAAGATGAATATCTTTATTTCAAAACTGATCATCACTGGACAATGCTTGGAGCTTATTATGGATATACATCATTTATGGAAAGTAAGGGTTTAGAACCTATAAACTTTGAGGATTTTGAAATAAAAACATTAACAGATAGCTTTTATGGAACTTTATATTCTAAAGCTAACAATACACATATAGCAGCTGATGAAATTCAAGCTTTTTATCATAAAACATTTGAGGATATTGAAATTTCTTTTAATAATAAAACAGAAAGCTATGATACTTATTACTTTGATGATAATCTCCATAAAAAAGATAAATATACTGTTTTCTTAAACGGAAATAATCCTCAACTTAAGATAACTACTGATAATAAAAATAATAAAAAAATAATGGTGATTAAAGATTCATATGCTCACTGCTTTATTCCATTTTTATCAGCTCATTATGAAGAGATACATGTAATTGACCCAAGATATTATAAGGTTAATTTAAAGGAATATGTTAATGAAAACAATATTAATGAAGTTTTATTCCTTTATAATGTTTCAAACTTTACTGAAGATGGTGCTTTGCCATGGATAAATTTTGGACTGAACAAAACCGTAATGGAGAATTGATAATGTAGAATGGAGAATGATGGATGTTTCTGCTTACACAGAAACTACATTTTATTGTTCTTTGGAGATGAAAATTTGACTCATTTTATCTTAGATAAAATATTGTATTTATATTACTAGATGTGATTTGTAAATGAATTAGCTCAATTATATTGTTTAGGTAACAATATAATTGGGCTATATTAAAATAATCTATTTATTATATGTTATTTAAATGGAATCATCTCATTAAATGTTGTCAATTTTACTTTTTATGTAATAATCACTATATGGAATTATCTTATAATCTTCCAGTCTTTTATAATTACAATTTTCCAAACTCAAAACTCTTTCAATATCATCATTTGTATACTTAGTAATAATGCTCTTAATATCAAAGTCTGAATAGAAATTATTTGTTGCCATATCAAATATTTCAGTGAATATCTTTTCTTTTTCCAAAAATGATATAATATCAACCCTCAATATTCCTGTCTCACAGACACCATCTAAAAATCTTGTTATATTAGGAACTGGTGCTATTTCAATAGTTCCAATGATCTTATTAGTTGGTTTATATGTTACACTCCATCTTATATAGAATTTATCTTGAAATTCCTGTTCCCATCCTTTAATACCTTTCTTTACAACATCTACGCTATGACAATCCCATTCACCACCACAATTATCATTATTCATATGTCCTCTAGTAATTGGATCTGAATAACATTGAAATAGTTCTTCTGCATCTTCTAGTTTTACTTTTGTAAATATTAAGTTTTCAGTTTCATAAACTGGACATTTTTCAAAAGGATTTTTATTTTTATTTTTAATCATTAATTATTCATCTCCATCACTTAAAATATTTTGTTCAAACTCTCTACGTGAACACCTTCAGTTCCAAGGTATTCACAGAAACTTTTTAAAGCCTTTTTAACTGCAAATTTCATCTCTTCAGTTACTGTAATCCCCTCTTCCCACCACCAATTTTTTATTTCCAATGGTTTATTGCCTCTATGCATTTCCGGTTCAAACCTGGCTACAAATTCATTTCCATATAGCACTGGAAGGACATAATACCCAAATTTACGTTTATCTTTTGGTACATACACTTCCCAACTGTACTTAAACCCAAAAATATCTTCAATCATGGCTCTATCCCATAAAAGATTATCAAGAGGTGCTAAAAACCTCATTGTTCCTTCATTATTTTCTTGAATAGTTTTTTCTCTAATATAATCTAATATCTTAATATCTTCAGTTCTCATATAAAAAGTTTCATCAATACCTTCAATAGATAAAGAAACAATACTCTTTTGCTTCTCTAACTCTTCCAATATAGACGTACGCAATGCTTTATCTGAGAGAAAATGTCCTAGCCACCCTCCTCCATTGCACCCCCATAAAATTCCAACACTGCCTATCCTTCTTTTAAAATACCATTTATAAAAATCCCTATCACTAACAAATGGATCTGGAGACTCTATCAAATCATTAGGTAATATATTTTCAACTAAGTCATAGATTTTCTGAGTATTGTTTTTCCCGTATATCCCCAACTCTCCAATGTTGAACATGTAGTCTAAGGCAGCACTGGATAATTTCCTATGCCCCCATCTACCTTTGCCACCTGTTCCTATATTTATTTTACTAGCTTGAAGTGGACCCATTGCCACTAATATATCACGAATTTGTCCTGTTAACTCTAATGCTTCAATTGAACCTCTATTGCGAAGAGTTGCCTTTATGGATTCTTCCTTTCGTTTTCTCACTCTACGAAAAAAAGGCCAATCCTCTTGTCTATATATTGCCATCATCTTATCCCACCCATCAATCAGGGAACGGTCACTATAAAGCATCTTTTCCAAAACTAAAGAAGAATATCCTGGTATTCTTGATTGCAAAACCAAGTCTGGATTCCTTCCTACAACATTCAAGGGATCATATTGAATGCATCCAACTCTTTTCATATATTTAAGTATTCCTTCTTCTCCCTCAAATGTACTTGTACTCCCTAACCCATGATAATTAACAAGAAATTCTCTCGCTTCTGCTTTAGTTATTTTCATCTCGTTCATTTATCTCTCCCCCATAATTCATAAACTAACGTTATTATAAAACAAAATACCCGACAACTATATGTCGGGTATTTCGTATTTACTTATTATTTTCCTTGAATGCTCTACTAACCTTCTTTTTAGGTGTTCAGGTTCCAGTACCTCAATGTCCGCTCCAAAGCTTAATAAGAAAGCAAACCACATCCGTTCACTTTCAAATACAGTTAGCTCACCTTTATAATTATCTCCAGCCATTTCTGTAAATCTTACACCAGGCATATACTCAGAAACCGCTGTGGAAATACCCTTATTGCATCTAAATACAATATCAATAGGCTTTCTTTTATCATTATTCATCAAATCATCAAATAAATTCGGATTATCTTCATGGGTATTTTCATACTGTAAATTTGTTTTTTTTAAATTTTCAATTCTCAATAGTTTAAATATACGATATTGCTTCTTTTCTGTACAGTATGCAACCAGATACCATGAATACCACTTATATTTAAGTGAAATAGGTTCAACAATTCTCACTGTGGCGTAATTCTCTGCATTTATATATGAAAATTCTATTTTTCTTTTATTAAAAATTGCATTTTCAATTATTTTGATGAATTCCACTACTTTCTTATTTTCTTTTGCAACACCAAAATCCACAGTAATATTAGGTGATACTTTTGAATTACCTATTGATTTCATTTTTTCTAAAGTATTAGATATGTTTTTGTCTTCCATTACAGAATTCAAGCTATTCAACGCCAACATAATCCATTCCAAATCTTTTTCAGTAGATGTTTGTTTTGACAATCTATAGTTGTCTAGAATTTTATATCCACCATTACTACCTCTTATTGATATAATAGGTATACCTGCAAGGTTTATACTTTCAATATCTCTCTGTATAGTTCTTTCTGAAACCTCAAATTTCTCTGCCAAATCTTTTCCAGAAACTACATCCCTATTTAAAAGGTATGTTACTATTGCCAGTAGACGCTCTATTTTCATGTCACTCAACCTTTCCTATGTATAAATGTTGTATTTCTATACAATGTTTCATTCAAAATGAAACGAGTAAAATTATTTTGTTTCTTGAACAATATAAATGTAGGTTCTGACCCCAGTCAGAACCATCCTACATTCTCCATTATACATTATACATTCTCCATTACGGTTTTATTAAAAGTTCATCTCATAAATTCTATAAGTCTTATATTTCTTAGCTCCTGCTTTTACAACATCTCTCATCATTACATCATTATATTCCCAAATTGTAGAACCTTCAGCATAATCATATCCTTTTCTCTCACATGCCTTAAAACAATTATAATATATAGCTCCTGCAACACCTTTTTTCCTATACTCAGGAATTACAAATAAAACAAATAATCTCATTCTATTAATCTTTTTTCTTCTTAATAAAAATTTAATTAATCCAAAAGGAAGAACTCGTCCATTAATTTCTTTTAAAGGTTGATTATAATCAGGCAGAGCAAGATTAAATCCTATTGGCTCCCCTTTCTCATCCCTAGCCATATATACTAGATCAGGATCAATTAATTTCACTAAATGCTTTCTTATAATATTTATTTGATTATCATCTGGTGGTATAAACTCCATCCATTCTTCTGGCATAGCATTGTCTATTATAGTCTTTATATCATTAACCTCTTTATCAATATTATTCATGTCCATAGGTTCTACTGTGAATCCATATTTTTTCATAGCATATGGAATTAGCTTACCGAATCTCTCCTGTAATCCATCTTTTACAGTATACTTATAAGCGTAACAATCCCAATATTTCTTAAAACCAAAGTTCTCAAAAAGTTCTTTATAATATGGTTTGTTATATGTATTCATAACCAAAGTTGGATCTTGGAAATTGTCAATTAAAACGCCTCTATAATCTTCCCCATTAGGTAATGAGAGAGGTCCTAATACCCTATCAATTCCTCTATCTTTTAGCCATTTAATACAATAAGAGAATATCTCATTTGCTACTTCTTTGTCATTAAAACATTCAAATAAAGCAATATATCCTTCTTTAATCCCTTTAGATTGATTAATGTCATTATTAATCCCCACAGTTGCTCTTCCTAAAAGCTTTCCATCTCCATATGCAAGTATGTGCTCAAATGGACCACTTTCTTTGATAGTATTATTCTTTCCCCTTATTGTGTTTAATGCTTCAAAATCAAAGTTAGGTACATAAGCATCATCATCTTTATAAATAATTCTTGGCAGTTTTATAAATGCTTTTTCTTGAGCTTTGTTTTCTACTTTTACAATATTTATTTTCCCCATATGCCATCCCCCATATTTTGATACTTAACATTATTATACGCCTTTTTACTAATATATTCCATATATATGATATTATTAAAATTAAGCACAAAAAAGTGCACTATAAATTTATAGTGCACCTTATAATATATTATTTTCTATTTAATCTTGTTTTAATTTCTTTAACAGCTAAATATACTACCCCAAGTATTGTAGCTCCTAAGAATGAAAAATATAATTTACTTGTAAATAAAAATGTATTGTTTGGATAATAAATTGTTGTGCCTTTAGTTGCATATACTTTTGTAGCAACCATATCTAAAATCAATGGTGCAAATGCTATTGCAAGTATCATTAAAATCATTACCCCAAATGTTAGAATACTAACTTCCCTTTTTCTAGATAAACTATTTCCCATAATTCTCCCTCTCAATTATTTTATATTTTATTAATTTTTCAATCATTTTTGTCGAATATTAATCCCCTTATTATGATTTAAACTTAAATATATTAAACGGTACTTAATACCTCTTTATTGTCAATGATATTATATACCTTTTTTTTCTATTTGTAAAGAGTTCTTTAACAAATTTAAGAATTATTTAATTATTTAATTATTTAAGCATTATATATACGATAAAGTTAATAAAAAGTTACTAAATATCCATTAAATAAATATTTAATGGCTGATTATACTTTCTCTTAATTCTTTCTTCCTCAATAATATTAATAAATATTTCTGCTGTCGCTGTAATTGTTCCTTCTTCAAGATGACCTCCATATAATTTCATATCTTCATTAGCTATTGATATATGAAGATGAATATATGGTTTGTTATCCTTTAAAGTTATGTTTCCCTTTAAGGATACTATTTCATGCTCACCTTTAAATCGCTTTCTCTTATAAGCTTTCTTATTTTTCCTATACACAGCTAACTTAAAGTCCTCGCCAGCTCCTATACCATTTATTTTTCCGCAATTAACATGAGCTTCATAACAACATTTCATTATGCTTTCTCTTATTTTATCTCCAGTTTCCAATCTTAAAACTAATAAATCTTCTCTCAATCTTTTATATTTCAAAATAAAACCTCCTCAATAGTAGCAGTGCTCTAAATTCCTTTATTATACTTTTTTAACAGTTATGTTTATATAATTACTGTATTCTAAGATTTTAAATTTGCATATTTAAAAAATCATTATTTTGGATAAATTTCTATAGATAGCACAACATAAAGTTGAGGTAATATAATTCTACACTAATATAAGGAGGTATAACTTGGTGAGTCATAAGACATGTCGTAACGAACTAACAGAATCAAAATTTAAAGAGCTCGAAGACTTCATTAACGCTCGTCCAAAAAACCAAGATTCTTTAATTGAAGTTCTTCATAAAGCTCAAGAAATTTTTGGATACTTACCTGATAGAGTACAGGACTTCATAGGCGAAAAGCTTCATGTACCAACTGCAAAAGTCTTCGGGGTAGTTACTTTCTATTCTTACTTTACAACTGTCCCTAGAGGTGAATATGTAATAAGTATATGTATGGGAACTGCTTGCTTTGTAAGAGGTGCTGAGGACGTATTAAAGGAGTTTGAAAATAGGCTGCAAATTAAGGCAGGTCAAACAACTGCTAATGGAAAGTTTACTATTGAAGTACTTAGATGTGTAGGTGCATGTGGATTAGCACCAGTTGTAACCATAAACGAGAAAGTTTACGGTCATGTAACTGTAGAACAAGTAGATGAAGTTCTCGCAGAATATGGAGAATAGGAGGTATATATCATTGAATAAGATTAGTTCATACCAAGAACTTCAAAAAACATATGAAAAATACCGTGACTTATTAAAGTTAAGAAGAAATGAAGAAGTGGACATTTCTGATACTTCTCAAATAACCAAAAGAGATATTTTAGTTTGTGGCGGAACAGGATGTCAATCTGCAAAAAGTGAAGAAATTATTTGCAATTTAAATAATGAAATTGAAAAAGCTGGACTAAAAGATAAAGTTACAGTTTCTCTTACTGGCTGTTTTGGTTTCTGTGAAAAAGGTCCTATTGTGAAAATTGACCCTGATAATGTTTTCTATGTAAAAGTTACACCATCAGACGCTGAAACCATTGTAAAAGAACACTTATGTGAAGGAAAAGTTGTTGATTCACTTCTTTACGAAGAACCAACTTTAAAACAAAAGGTAAAGCGTCAAGATGAAATGTCTTTTTATAAAAAGCAGCACAGAATAGCATTAAGAAACTGTGGACTTATCAATCCTGAAGTAATTGAAGAAGCCTTTGCTGAAAAAGGATATATAGCTCTTGGTAAAGTTCTTACTGAAATGTCTCAAGATGATGTTATTCAGTTAATTACTGATTCAGGACTTAGAGGAAGAGGTGGCGGTGGTTTCCCAACAGGTCGTAAATGGTATTTTACAAAGATAAATGAAGCCGCTCAAAAATACATAGTTTGTAATGCAGATGAAGGTGACCCTGGCGCATTTATGGATCGTTCTATTTTAGAAGGAGATCCCCACAGTGTAATTGAAGCTATGGCTATAGCTGGATACGCTACTGGTGCTAGTGTAGGTTATGTATACATTAGAGCTGAATATCCACTAGCTATTGATAGATTACAGACTGCAATAAATCAGGCTCGTGAATGGGGACTTTTAGGCAAAAATATTTTAGGAACAGGTTTCAACTTTGATATGGATCTAAAATATGGAGCAGGTGCCTTTGTATGTGGTGAAGAAACTGCTCTTATCAACTCTATTGAAGGGTTTAGAGGAGAACCAAGAAACAAACCTCCATTCCCTGCTCAGAAAGGATTGTGGCAAGTGCCAACATGCGTTAACAATGTTGAAACTCTTGCTAATATACCTGCTATTATCAACAATGGGCCTGAATGGTTTAGTTCAATAGGAACTGAAACTTCTAAGGGTACAAAAGTTTTTGCATTAGCAGGCAAGATTAATAATGTAGGTCTTGTTGAGGTTCCTATGGGAACAACTTTAAGAGAGATAATTTTTGAGATAGGTGGAGGCATTAAAGATAATAAGCAATTTAAAGCAGTTCAAACAGGAGGACCTTCCGGCGGATGTATTCCATCTTCTTTATTGGATACTCCTATAGATTATGAATCATTAAATAAAATCGGTTCCATGATGGGCTCAGGTGGAATGATTGTACTTGATGAAGATGATTGTATGGTTAATATAGCAAAGTTCTACCTAGAATTCACTTTAGATGAGTCCTGTGGAAAGTGTACTCCATGCAGAATTGGAAATACAAGACTTTTTGAAATTCTAGAAAAAATGACTGAAGGAAAAGCAACTGAAGAAGATCTTTGTCTTATTAAAGAGCTTTCTAACATGGTTAAAGATACATCACTTTGCGGATTAGGTCAAACCTCTCCTAACCCAATATTAAGTAACCTTAATTTCTTTAAAGAAGAATTTGAAGCTCATGTAAGAGATAAATCTTGTCCTTCTGGAACTTGTAAGAGCTTATCTAAATACTTTATCACAGATAAATGTATAGGTTGTACTAGATGTGCTAAAAAATGTCCTGTTGGTTGTATTGATGGCGAACTTAAACAACTTCATGTTATAGATCAAGAAAGATGTATTAAATGTGATACTTGCTATCAAGTTTGTCCAGTTAACGCTATAACTAAATAAGAGAAATAGAGGTGAAAATTTTGAATCAAGTAACTTTAACAATAAACGGACGACAAATAACAGTAGACGAAGGTGCAACAATACTTGAAGCTGCAAATAAACTTAATATTAATATTCCTACCTTATGTTATTTTAAGCTTCATGACGATAGAACGATTAATGATCCTGGTTCTTGTAGAGTATGTGTAGTTGAAGTAGAAGGTAGAAGAAATCTTGCACCTGCTTGCTCAACTCCTGTAACTGAAGGAATGAATATTAATTCAAATTCCATTAGAGCTATAAAAGCTAGAAGAGGTGTTGTTGAACTTTTATTATCTGATCATCCTCATGAATGCTTACTTTGTGAAAAGAATTTAAACTGTGAACTTCAAAGTCTTGCAGCAGAGCTTGGTGTAAGGGAACTTCCTTATCAAGGTAAAAAAGCTACATATGAAATTGATAATTCCAGCTACTCTATTATTAGAGATATGGAAAAATGCGTTTACTGCAGACGATGTGAAACTATGTGTAATGAAGTTCAACAAATAGGAGTACTATCAGGCGTATATAGAGGCTTTAATTCTGTTGTTGCACCAGCATTTAATCTTCCAATGGCAGAAACAAACTGTACCTTCTGTGGTCAATGTGTATCTGTTTGCCCAACTGCTTCATTAACAGAAGTTCATTATATACCTGATGTTTGGAATGCATTGAATGATAAAGATAAATATGTAGTAGTTCAAACAGCTCCTGCTATTAGAGTAGCATTAGGAGAGGAATTTGGTTATGAACCTGGAACAATAGTAACTGGAAAAATGGTAGCTGCCTTGAGAGCATTAGGTTTTGATAATGTGTTTGATACTGATTTTGCTGCCGACTTAACTATCATGGAAGAAGCTAGTGAGTTTGTTCATAGACTACAACATGGAGGAAAACTTCCTATTTTAACAAGCTGCTGTCCTGGATGGATTCAACTTCTTGAACACAGCTATCCAGACATGTTAGATATACCTTCAACATGTAAGTCACCTCATCAGATGTTTGGTGCTATAACTAAAACTTACTTTGCTGAAAAAATGAACATAGATCCTAGTAAAATAGTAGTTGTATCTGTTATGCCTTGTTTAGCTAAAAAATTCGAAGCTCACCGTCCTGAAATGCAATATGAGGGGAATAGAGATGTTGATATAGTAATCAGTACAAGAGAACTAGCTAAAATGATTAGAGAAGCTGGTATTGATTTTATATCTCTTGAAGATGAAGATTTTGATAATCCACTAGGAGTATCGTCAGGTGCTGGAGATATTTTTGCTGCATCCGGTGGAGTTTTAGAGGCAGCTGTTCGTACTGCTGCTGAAATGGTAACTGGTAAATCTAGTGATCCAATTGAATTTAAAGATGTTAGAGGATATCAAGGTATAAAAGAAGCTTCAATCGATGTTGATGGCACAACTGTTAAGGTAGCCGTTACTAACGGACTAGGAAATGCAAGAAAGATTCTAGATGATATTAAAACAGGCAAGGCTGAATATCATATTATTGAGATAATGGCTTGTCCAGGTGGATGTATTGGTGGTGGAGGTCAACCATATATCTATGGAGACTCTGATATACTTAAAAAGAGAATTGAAGCAATTTATATAGAAGATGCAAATAAAGAATTAAGAAAATCTCATGAAAATCCATATATTAAAAAGCTTTATGATGAGTATATAGGAGAGGTATATGGTGCTAAAGCACATGAACTTCTTCATACACATTATACACCTAAAAAAATGGGTGTAAGCTGTAACGAAGCAAATGATGTTAAGAAACCTAATACTGATAAAAACAACCCGTAATAAAACCATAATGGAGAATTGAGAATGGTGAATGGAGAATGATGGATGGTTCTGCCCTAGTCAGAACCTACATCTTTATTGGTCTTTAGGACAATAGTTTTTAACTTATCTTAATATTGTACTTATGATATGCCAATCACCTCTACTATTCAACTATAATCCATACTTTTAAATTCAATGAAAAAAGTTGGCAACAATAAACCGTTTCCAACTTTTTTACTTTTGAAATTTAATCTTTTATTATATTCAATCAAACTAAGTAAACATTTTTTTCATAAAGAAATATATCTTTCAAGTTTAATCATCTTACACAATCTTGTTTTTCAAGTACAATATTTCATTTAAAATGAAAGGAGTAAATTATATTGTTCAAGTAACAACAAATTTAAAATTTCTCGAAGAGAAATGTCCATCATTCTCCATTCTACATTCACCATTCTACATTATTATTTCTAGCACTCTGTTGCTAGAAATAATTTATTCTCACCTTTTTCCCCAATCTCTCCATACTTTTTATCAACTTATCCACAATATTCAGCTTAATATTAAGCCCTTCTGGAAAGTTTGGATTTTGATGAGCTGGATTTATTGCTCTTCCAACCCATAAAGTCAAATGTGTACAGTCATCCACAAGAATTTTACTTAAAATTTCTGCCCCATTTGGATCTTCTATGTTAATTTCACTTATCTCTCCAACCTCTAGTTTATCTATAATTTTTACTGTTCTATCTAATGTAAGAACTCCTTCAGTAACCAAATCTATACCATCAAGATATGCTATAGGTGGTAAATCTGCAGTCATACAGGACATATCAACCTTAAGCTTCTTATGTAGAACCTTCTCAGTTATATTAGCCGCTGTACCTCCACAAACTATTTTCTTACCCTTACCCTCCATTAATTTCTTTACTATAATCTCATCCTTATCATGATTCTCTGGTGGGCCTGTAAATAAATCTACATATTCGGGCTTTCTTGCTTTAATAGTTACTACAGTAGTATCATCTCCTGGTCTTCCTCCATATAGATCAAAACATGTTTGTGACAAACTATTACTTATATTTTTAGCACACTTTTTACCTTGTGAAACCTTAGATAAAAATTGATTAACCTCAGGCCATTGCCACCCAAGATTTAGAACTTCCCCAATACCAGCATGTATAACCCCATCACTGATTGATGTAAGTATATCTCCTTCTAACATTGTAAAATCACTGACTTTTATAATCTTACCATTAATATTTATTTTTTCTCTTTCAATATCAATACTTCTACCATTTCTATGTAAGAAGCATGGCGGATTATCATATTCAGCAAGATATACTCTCCCATTATTATTCATAATAACTATTGTGAAGGTACTATATGCCACACCTCTAACAGAACAAACAGGCAATGTATTTATTATTGTATCTACAGTTTCAAATATATCCTCACCATTTTTTATCATTGTGGCAGCTATCTTTGTGGTTAATGTTGAAAGTATATTGGCTTTTACTCCACTACCCAAACCATCTGCCAACACTACGATTGTTACATCATCATCTTTTACTACTTCTACCCTATCTCCACATAACTCTTCATTAACCTTATTAAGACTATTACTTGCTACATCAACAAATAACTCCATTACTTCTCAGCTCCATTCTCACCAGCAACAACTCTTCTAAGTCTATTTAAAATAATTTTTGTCTCTGCTGTTGTTTCTCCCAATAAGCCTGCAATCTCTTGTGCTACTCTCATCTGCTTCTCAATTACTTCTTGAGCTGCATCAAGTGTCTTTTTCTTCACCTCATATAATTCATTCTTATTTTTCTTCTCTTCAGTAATATTCATCATTACCCCAATCAAGATATCTTCTTTTTCTAGATATGATATATTCTGTTTAAACACTACTCCATATTGATGATTCTCAACAGTCTTTCCTTCAATATTAACTTTTGTTCTAAGCACTTCTTTAAAATCACTATCATCCATTAATGTCGCTAATGGTATTCCTTTATAATCATCTATCTTTGCCATAAAAGTTTTTTGAGCTATAGGATTCATCTCTAATATATTCAATTCACTATCAACTATTATTACTGAATTAACAGTATTTTCAAATATTATATTACTAAGACTCTCAGCTTTACTCCTCATAAAATGAAGACACATGTCTTTCTCAGACATTCCTCTGATTATAGCAATTGCTTTCGCTTCACAAGTTGGATATCCACAAACTCCACAATTTAATTTATCCTGTTCATTATTCTTTCCCATCTCTTTTAGAACTCTGTTTATCTCTTCTCTTGAAACTTCTTCTTCATAAATAGGTGATTCTATATGCCCCTTTAAATAATCATTTGTCCCTAGTAAACTTTGACTCTCCAAGGTATTTTTATAATTTTCTTCAATAAAACGCTCAACCTTATCATTACTTTCATAGAAATCCCTTTCCTTTATTCCCATGCTAGGACCACCTATACAACTACCTATGCATATATTAGCTTCTATAAAAGCATTCTTAAGATTTCCCTTAGAAAGACTATTGAATACATCTAAACTCTTATGGAAACCATCAACAACATATGGCTTTATTCCTTTATTATTTAAAGTTTCAGATAATCCCATCACTATTCCTCTATCAACAGGGAATTTTCTTCCCTCTGTTATATCTCCACTTATACTTTCATCTATTTCATATTTTGACTCAGGCATTTCTTCAAACCATGTCTTTAATTCGTCAAATGTAATAACGTAATCCACACTATCTTTACCATTTAATTTTTCTTTTTCAATCATCTTTCCTACACAAGGACCAATAAAAACAACCTCAGCATTAGGCTCTTCCTCTTTAATCATTAAACCATGGACAACCATTGGTGATTCATAAGGCATAAGATATTTAGATAAATGCGGATAGTATATTCTGATTAAATAATTTATTGAAGGACAGCAGCTTGTTATAAAAATCTTATCTTCACTCTCTTGAACATGTTCTCTATATTTTTGAATAACAAATTGGGCTCCTTCTGCTGTTTCTCTCACTTTGTTAAACCCTAACCCCTTAATTCTTGAAATTAACTCTATAAAACTCATATCAAAATATGCAAGAGCCGATGGTGCCAATGAAACAATTACCTTCTTTCCACTGCTTATGCTCTCTTTTACTTTCATCAAATCACTATCAATTTTTCTTGCCTCTTGAGGACACACTTCAAAGCATCTACCACATGCTATACATCTCTCCTCAACAATCTCTGCTTGATTATCCTTAAATCTTATCCCCTTAACAGGACATTTTCTTAAACATTTATAACAATTTTTACACCTTGCTTCCGTAAAATTGATAAAGCTCATAAACACACCCTCTATCCCTATAAATTAATAAACCCATGAAGTTTGATATTTTTTTATCAAGCTTAACAGGTATATTATACCACTACACAAGATATTTTACATATGTTTTTGTACTTTATTATAAATAATTATAATCATCCACTTATAAATACATCTTTCCATTAAAGTAACTATAATTTAAACATTGAATATAAAATTTATTGTTAATAAAATATTTATCCTATTTTATTAAATAATATTTTTATAACTTTTTATTTTCTGTAACTCTCGTTACCGATTTAAACTTAAATTATTCATATAATGTATTCATAAGATAACACGCAAGAGAAAAACAAAAACGAAAAGTAAATGTTCAAATTAATCAATTATAAATTATACGGAGGGATTTTATTATGAGTATGTTTTGTTACCAATGTCAAGAAGCTGCAGGGTGCACAGGTTGTACTAAAGTAGGTGTGTGTGGTAAATCACCTGAAACTGCAAAATCACAAGACTTATTAATCTATGTTGCAAAAGGAATTAGCTTGTTAAACAATAAGGCAAGAGAAAATAATATAGCAGTTGCAAATGCTGACAAATTTGTTGTGGATAGTTTATTTACAACAATTACTAATGCTAACTTCGACGAGAATGTAATCATCGAAAAAGTTAGAGAAGGTTTAAAATTAAGAGAAGAAATCAAAAGTGCTTTAGAAGCTGCTGGAGTTGAAAGCTTTAATAAGACAACTTCTTTCTTTGATAAATTAAAAACTGTATTCACAGGTAAAACTGAAGATAACAATGTACATGATGCTGCTGTTTGGAGTGCTACAACTTTAGAAGATTTACACTTAAAAGCTGAAACTGTTGGAATTCTAGCAACTGAAAATGAAGATGTAAGATCTTTAAGAGAACTTATCACTTATGGTCTAAAAGGTATGGCAGCATACTTACATCATGCAAATAACCTTGGACACGATAATGCTGAAATCAACGTTTTCATTCAAAAAGGACTAGCTGCTACACTTGATGATAGCTTATCTGCTGATGAACTTGTAGCATTAACTCTTGAAACTGGTAAGTTTGCTGTTGATGTCATGGCACTTTTAGATGGAGCTAATACTTCAACTTACGGAAACCCTGAAATCACTTCAGTTAATATCGGTGTAAGAAATAACCCAGCAATCTTAATCAGTGGACATGATCTTCATGATTTAGAGCAATTATTAGAACAAACTAAAGGTACTGGAGTTGACGTTTACACTCACTCAGAGATGTTACCAGCTCACTACTACCCTGCATTCAAGAAATATGATAACTTTGTAGGTAACTATGGTAATGCTTGGTGGAAACAGAATGAGGAATTTGAGAAGTTTAATGGGCCTATTTTAATGACTACAAACTGTCTGGTTCCACCTACTGCATCTTATAAAGAAAGAGTTTACACTACTGGTGTAGTTGGATTTGAAGGATTAAAGCATATTGAAGCTGATGCACAAGGAAACAAAGATTTCTCAGCAATTATCGCTCATGCTAAGAAATGTAAAGCTCCAACTGAAATTGAAAAAGGTGAAATCATCGGTGGATTCGCTCATAACCAAGTTCTTGCTTTAGCTGACAAAGTTGTTGATGCCGTTAAGACTGGTGCTATAAAGAGATTCTTCGTAATGGCTGGATGTGATGGAAGAGCTAAGAACAGAAATTACTATACAGATTTCGCTGCACAACTACCAAAAGATACAGTAATCTTAACTGCTGGATGTGCTAAATATAAGTATAACAAATTAGATTTAGGTGATATCGGTGGAATTCCAAGAGTTCTTGATGCTGGACAATGTAATGATAGTTACTCACTAGCAGTGATTGCTTTAAAATTAAAAGAAGTATTCCAGCTTGAAGACATCAATGATCTACCAATCTCATTCAATATCGCTTGGTACGAGCAAAAAGCTGTAACAGTATTACTTGCATTATTACACTTAGGTGTTAAAAACATTCACCTTGGACCAACATTACCTGCATTCCTTTCTCCAAACGTAGCAAAAGTATTAGTTGATACATTTGGAATCGCTGGAATCGGAACTGTTGAAGATGACATTAAGTTATTCATGGGAGAGTAATACAAAGCACGGGCATATCCGTGCTTAGAAACAAATGGATAATTGATAATGGATAACGTATAATGATGGATGCTTCTGACTAAGGTCAGAAGCTACATCTTATTGTTCTTTAGGCAAATAGTTTTCACTTATTTTATCTTATATAAAACAATGTATTTATAATTTGATATTTATTCAAAATAAATGAACTAGCTCACTTGCTACATGAGTATCTCACTTACGCATACAGTTAGCAAAAATCAACTTGGCTGGGCATGCTTCTAAAGAATAAAAAAACTGATTATAGAAAATCTATAATCAGTTTTTTATATTATTCTTCTACTTAAAATTAAAAATCAAGCTGCAATGTTTCATTCAAAATGAAACGAGTAAAACCTTATATTCCAAAGAACAATACAATTAGAATTTCACGGAGTGAAATGTCCATCATTCTCCATTCTCAATTCACCATTCTCCATTTAATTAAGTGCACTAAAAACCTGTGTTTGTTTATTCTCAACAACTATTTTTCCATCCATAATTGTTAATCTTTCTTTTTTATTATTGTTAATACAATCTGCAATGTACATGCTATTATTTATTTTTCTAACCTCAACATTTTTCATATCATATCCACTTTTAACATATAACATTGTAGATATTCCTTGTGCTACAAGAGTTTCATCCCCCTCTTGATTTGCTACAATGATACTCTCTAAATATTCTTGAACAGGATCAACCTCTTGATATTTCATAAAATTATCAACAAAACTAACTGATAATGTATTATCTTCATTATACTTTTTGTCAATTACCTCTCCGTTAACAACCAAGAATAAATTCACGATATTACTACTTTCTGTATCATCAAAGAAATTAACTAAATATACGTTATTATTCATTTTCCCAACTGTCAGCTGCCCTTCATCGTAATCATACTTATCAGCAACTATCTTAATAGCCTTATCTCTATCTATAATTTTAATTTCCTCAAGTAAGCTTGTTCTCATATATTTTATATAATTTTTATCTTCATTAATTTTACTATAATTTAAAGAAACAACCTTGCTCTCTATATCATTAATTGAAACAACTTTTTTAGTAACTTCATTCTTATTTAAACTAACTTTCTGATTAATTCCAATGCCACCAACAATACTCATTATAACGCTTGTACTTACTGCTAAAGCTACTAATTTATTCATCATCTCACCTCATAATTTCTAATTCATCATCTTAATTAAATTATATCAATTTAATGTTTTTAAAAGTTTACGAAATAATTACAAATATAGAGTTTCTTTAGAGAAACTCTATATTATATTTACGTTAAATAACTATGAATTTAATGGTGTTAAAATATAATTCAGAATATTTAGAATTATCTTCTTAATAAAGCAATCTACTTAATTAATTCATATTTTTTATAAACTTATAAAATTATAACCTTTTTGTAACCAAATACGTCGAATTAAGTATTATAATAATGTCGAAAATAAAAATAAAAGGAGGATATAAATTGAAGAAGATAATACTTGGAATATTTACTTTACTAATTACTGTGAGCGCTGTATCATTTTCATATATGATGTTAAAAAAGCAAGACACTATTATGGATGAAACAAAAATTCTGTCACAAAAATATGATAAACTGAAAGCAGAAAAAGAGCTTCTACAAAAAGAAAAAAATAATATAACTAATAATTTAGATCAAATTGAGGAAAAAATCGATGATTTAAATAATAAAATTAATTACATACCAGAATAAATAGACATTTAAGGAGGCTTTCAATGCGAAAAAGTTATTATAATCATAGAAAAAAACATAAAGTAGGTTTTATATCACTTTTCATATTTTTATTTCTTATTACAGGATCGGTAGGATATGCTGTTTATGCTCAAACAACAGTTTCACAAGCAAAAAAAGAATACAATCTTTTAGTAAATAAAATAATTGAAGCTGAAAAGGATAATATACAAATCAAAGATAATATTGAAAAACTTCAAAATACCGTTAAAGAAAAGAATAATGAATATGAAGTAATGCTGTCAAAGGCTAAAATAGCTTATCTAACTTTTGATGATGGTCCTTCTAGTAACACATTACCTATATTAGATATTTTAGATAACTACAATATTAAAGCTACTTTTTTTGTTAATGGTCATGAAGGTTTAGAACATTTATATAAAGAAATAGTTAATAGAGGTCATGTAATTGCAAATCATACATTTAGTCATGACTATAAAAACGTATATGACTCAATAGAAAACTTTAAATCGGAAGTAAATAAATTAAATGAATTCATTGAATCTACTACAGGTACTAAACCTTTGAAACTTTTAAGATTCCCAGGAGGATCAAATAATCAAATAAGCTGGTCATATTCTGGAAAAGGTTTTATGTCTGATTTAGTTACAGCGATGAGCAAAGAAGGTTATACTTACTTTGATTGGAATGTTGATTCAAAAGATGCAAATGCCTATAGACAGAAAAAAACTGTCATTGTTAAATCGGTTTTAGATGGTGCAAAATATGTACAAAAAGCTAATGTTTTAATGCATGACTTAGGCCCAAAAACAACAACCGTTGAAGCACTTCCTGAGGTAATTGAAGGTCTTATTTCACAAGGTTTTATTTTTGATACCCTTTCAAAAGATTCGTACAAGCCTCAATTCTTAAAAATAAAATAACCTAATAATTATCTATAAAAATAAAGTACAAGCCCTCTGTTATAATTAACGGTTGGCTTGTACTTTATGCTTTACTTTAAATTTTCACAGTAAGTTTTCATAATATATTCTTCTACTTCTTTAAGCTCCCCTTTTACCATATAAGGAGTATCTTTTAATTCTCTTATTGTTCCCTTTCCTAATAACATCATATATATTTTAATATTATTTATAAGTTGTTTTAATTCTTCTAAAGCACACTCTTTACCCTCTTCCAAAAGCCACCTTAGTACAACTCCACTAACTCCAACTATGTCTGCACCTAAAATCAAAGATTTTATCACATCTTCCCCTTTATTAATTCCACCGCTGCAAATTACATTGCACGCTCTATAGGCATTCAATGTGATTAATAAACTATGTGCAGTAGGTATACCCCATGAATAAAATTCACTGTATTTAGATGATTCATATCTCAAATCTTCTATCTCTATAAAGTTAGTTCCACCTTTTCCACCTATATCTATATACTTTACACCAATTTTTTTGAGTTTTATCGCTGTCTCATATGATATTCCAAAGCCAACTTCTTTTATTATTATAGGCTTTTCAATGCTCTCTTTTATATTACTAATATTATTAATAACCCCTTTGAAATCTCTATCTCCTTCTTCCATACACATCTCTTGCGGTACATTTAAATGAAGTTGAATTCCATCTGCATTAATCATATCTATAGCTTTCTTTACTTCCTCTACACTCTTATTAGCGCTTAAATTTGCAATAACTACACCTTCATCCCCCATTATTTCTCTAACACACATAAAACTCTTTACAGCATCTGAAAACTTCAAAGCAATAGATTGCGAACCTACCGCCATAGGAATATTAAGTTCTTTTGCAATATAAGCTAAATCTTTATTAATGGCTTCAGCTTCTTCTGTTCCACCTGTGATAGCATTTATCATCAATGGGGCACTTATCTTTTTACTCATAAATGTTGTTTCTAGCGAAATGTCTTTAAAGTTTAGTTCTGGAATGGAATTATTAAAAAGTACTACATCTTCAAAACCATTCTCCTTTCCACCTACTCCTTTTAGAAACCCACTTATATGCTCTTTTTTTCTTATTCTAATTTTATCATCTATCATTATATTCAATCCTTTATTATATCTCTATTAACTCGTATTCGCTGCTTCCCATACCTATTTCTTTTCCATAAGAAATCTGAACCTCTCCATGAGTATTCTCCCATAGATCATTAAAATGACCTTTTCCACAATTGCATTTTTCATTTTTATCAGCATTTTCTTTTAAAAGAGTGTTGCTTAAGGCTATTTGTTTATTAACTAAATCTAGACTTGCTTTATCTATAGCCACTGGATCTACAGAAGCTAATATTCCGATATCAGGAACTATAGGCGCATCACTCCATGGTACACAATCACAATGAGGTGTTATGTTCATCAGAAAATTTATATAGGCTACCTTATTCTCTTTATTCTTAACTGAAGCATATGCATATTCAGCCATCTTTTCACAGAATTCTTTTAAGTCTGTAGTCCAATCAAATCTAATAGCTTTAGGTGCGCATACAGTCATACATTCACCGCACCCAACACATTTTTCTTTATCTATAAAAGATATATCATTTTCCACTTTTATCGCTTCTTGTGGGCATACTTCAAAACATTTTCCACAACCCACGCATTTTTTTTCAACAACCAAAGGTCTTAAAGCATGTTGTTCTTGTTTACCAGCAGCCGGTGCACAACCCATAGCTAAATTTTTTATAGCACCACCAAACCCAGCCATCTCATGCCCCTTAAAATGAGACATAACTACCATAGCATCAGCATCAACTATATCTCCAGCTATCTTAGCTTTATCATAATGTTTTTTATTAATTTCAACTTCTTTTATGTAATTACTCTTTAAACCATCAGAAATTATAACTGGCGCTCCAACTACCGAAGGAACAAATCCATGTTCTATAGCTGTATTCATATGATCCACCCCATTGAATCTGCTACCAGAATAAAGAGTATTTGTATCTGTTAAAAAAGGCTTTCCACCACATTCTTTTATTTTATCAACTATAGGTCTTACAAAGATGGGATTTATGAATCCATCTCCTCCACTCTCTCCAAAATGAAGTTTTATAGCCGTTAAATCATTTTTTTCAATATTTGATGCAATTTCCATTTTGTCAAAAAGCATTTTAAGCTTATTAATTTTATTTTCACCAGCATTTCTTGCTCTTAAATTCACAAAATAAACCTTACTCTTCATAAAAACCACCCCTTTAACTATAATTAACTACTTAATATTAACATGTTGCTTATATTATTTCCATATAAGATATTTTTACCTAAAAATAGTATAATACACTCACTAATATTAATATACATATATAAAAACAAACTTTAAAGCAATGGACAATTGATAATGTATAATGGATAATGATTGATGTTTCTGCTTCTAGGCAGAAACTACATCTTATTAGTTATTAAAGTAAATAATTTTCACTAATTTAATCTAAGAGAAAATATTGTAATTCAAATACAATGTTTTCTCTTAGAAAACGAGTAAACTTCAATTTCCCAAGGATCAATAAGATTAATATTTCTCGGAGAGAAATCTCAATCATTCTCCATTCTCCATTTTCCATTCTCCATTATGTTTTATATTATTTTGGGGGGTTTTTATGTCAAGAAATCACGATCTATCATATGATAATTTGCAAACTATTCACTGTGACACTTTTTCAACACTTTTAAAAAAACGACAGGATACAACTAATCATCTATTAGATGAAATCACATCCATAAAGAACAATATAAAAAAACTTATTAAAAACAAAGATATTGTTATTAAATCTATTTCAGAAGATGAAAGAGTTTATTTAACTAAAACAATTAATGATCTAACTATTTCTTTTGAAGAATTAGATAAGTTAATTTCAAGTCTTCAATCAATTACAAATAATTATGATGTTCAGTTAAATAAGTATATCTCTATGATTAATGATCCTAATGGTAATTTAGATCATAATGAAACTAAAGAGCTCCTTTCTCAAGAAGATAATATTACGGTTTGTCCTAACTGTTCTATTTCGTTTACCTATGATAGTAAAACTGAAAAATGCCCTTTTTGTGGGAGTATATTAAAACCATCGTGGTAAACCTTAGAAAACAAATGTATAATGTATAATTGATAATGTATAATGAAGGAAGGTTCTGACTTAAGTCAGAACCCACATTTTTTCTCTTTAGGATATGTTTTTTTCTCATTTTATATATGATAAGATATTGTATCTTTGGTACCGTTTTATTCTTTTCTAATACTTCGTATCTTTAATATTTAAACAAAAAAGTTAATGACATTTATTATCATCAACTTTTTTTAATTTATCATTAAATTAATATAAAAGAGCTTCCTACTAAAAACTTTTGAACAAATATATAATATTAATAATTTGAATTATCATATCTTAAGATAAAATATAGGATTTCAAATACAATGTTTCATTCCAAATGAAACGAGTGAATTCCTTCTGTCTAAAGAACAATATAATTAAAATTTCTCGTAGAGAAATGTCCATCATTCTACATTCTCCATTATACATTATACATTAAGGTTTTTCGTCCTATCCATTAATAATATATCCGCCATTAACGTGAATCATCTGACCAGTTATGTAAGAGCTATCATTACATGCTAGAAATACAAATGCTGGTGCTACCTCAACAGGCTGCCCTACTCTTCCAAGAGGTGTCTGTGTTCCAAATTCAGCAACGTCCTCTGCTTTAAAGCATGATGGAATTAATGGTGTCCATATAGGTCCTGGTGCAACTCCATTTACCCTTATCTTTCTATCTGCAAAAGCTAGTGCCATTGATCTAGTTAATGAAACTACTGCCCCTTTTGATGATGAATAATCCAATAAGTCTACATTTCCCTTATAAGCAGTTACAGAAGCATTATTAATAATTGTGCTTCCCGGCTTCATAAAATCAATCGCTGCCTTAACCAGATAAAATATTGAAAATACATTAGTAGAAAATACTTTAATTAGTTGCTCTTTAGATATACCATTTATATCAGTATCTTCATAATGCATCGCTGCATTATTAACAAGTATATCTATTTTTGAAAACTTATCCATAACCTTCTGAATTACACTCTTACAAAATTCATCGTCTCCAATATCACCACTTATAAGTAAACATTTCCTTCCTTCTTTTTCAACAAGCATCTTTGTCTCTTCTGCATCTTCATGCTCATCAAAGTAAACTATAGCAACATCTGCCCCTTCCTTAGCATAGGCTACTGAAATCGCTCTTCCAATTCCACTATCTCCACCTGTGATAATAGCAACCTTACCCTCTAATTTTCCACAGTGCTTATACGCTTCATTGTCATAAATAGGTCTTGGATTCATAACACTCTCAATTCCAGGTTTTCTATCTTGATGTTGTGGTGGAAGTTTTTCAATGAAATCAAATTCCGGATTATTGTTCATAAAAAAATCACGCTCCTTCAATATAGTATTTTTTGAAAGAGTGTAATTTTTTATTCCACTATATATCCTTTAGTATTCCTTTTTTAATTGCTTTAGTTGGACATTCTTCAACACATTCTCCACATCTTATGCACTCTAAGCTATTTGGTTTCTTATAGATATCCACATCCATTTTGCAAACCTTCGAACATTTTCCACACTTTGTGCACTTATGATCATCTACTGAATATCTATATAGACTTATTGGATTAAATATGGCATATATTGCACCTAATGGGCACAACACTTTACAAAATGGTCTAAAAATAAAGATACTCATAATAATAATTAAGATAAGGATACTAATCTTCCATGTAAATAATAAACCAACTGCACTTCTAAGCCCTTTATTTAATATAAGCAATGGGATTCCTCCCTCTAATGTTCCTGCAGGGCATATATATTTACAAAATGTAGGATCTCCCATTCCAAATTCATTAGTCCACATTAATGGTAATAAGATAACAAACACTAATAAAATTACATATTTTATGTAAGTTGTCCATTTAGGTAGTTTAACTTTCACACTTTTAATCTTATAAAGTAACTCCTGAATAAGACCAAAGGGACAAAGCCATCCACACACAAATCGTCCCATTAAGGCTCCAAAAAATATTAAAAACCCTGTTACGTACATTGATATTTTATATTTATATGAACCTAATACAGCCTGTAATGATCCTATAGGACAAGAGCCTAAGGCACCTGGACAGGAGTAACAATTTAGTCCAGGTACACAAATTTTCTTTAGCTTTCCTTCATATATTTTTCCCGATAAAAATCCTTTAAAATACCCATTAATCAATAACGCATTAAAAAACTGAATGAACTTTCTTTTCATAATTAATTACCCAATCCCTATGCATTCTAAACAAATTCTAATTGCTTTAGCGAATACTGTCTCTACTTCTCCTTCAGTAAATCCATAAGCAATAAGATACATTCCAAATAAAGCTGCAATAGCACCAAACCATCGTTTATTCATTTTATTTACTCTCTTTTTCTAGAAGGCTATTTATTTTTTCTAAATACTCTTCTTTAGATTCAGCTCCAGCACTGAACACATCTTTAATTTTTCCTTCTGAGTCAACAAATATTGATACAGGAACATATTTAAACTCTGAAACAATGTCCTTTAAGGAACTATCACCTATTAAAATATTTTTATATTCAACATTACTTTTTTCAATAATCTTCTTCGCCATCTCAATATTTTCTTCTGAATTTCCATCTGCTACTATACCTAAAAGATTAAATCCTTCTTCTCTCTTCTCAGCATATATCTCTTGCAAGTAAGGAATCTCCTCTATACATGGTCCACAAAATGTTGCCCAAATGTTTATCATAGTTATTTTTTTATCTTTAAATATGTCTTGCGTTACTTCATTGCCATAAATATCTTTAACTTTAAATTCCGTTATACTTTTACCAGCAACAGGATTTTTTTCTCCATTTGAAGTGTATTCTTCCTTAACTTCCTTACCAGTATCATTATTAACTACATTATCGTTCTTACCACATGATGATAATGTTACTACACATAAAATAATCATTAAAAGTGAAAATACTCTTTTCATTTTAATTCCTCCATTCTCTTCTTAATGTTTCCTTAAATAAAAACTATCTATAGAGTTTCTATAGTGAAACTTTATTTATACATTCTCAAAATCGCAGTACACCTTAAACCTAGTATAAATCCAGTATTCACTTGAAATCTGTATATCTTATTTTAAAAGTAAATTGTGTATTTTATGTGTCTTTTACACATTTTTCTTTTAATATTATTACATAATATTTTCTAGTATCTCTTCTGGGTATCCAACTACTTTTAATAATTTTATGGCATTCCTGCTGTCAGATACTCCTTTATTTATCTTATAGTCAAATTCCATCCCATTACCTTCAACCTTTTCAGTGAAATAATAACAGTTGTATCTATCCTTTAAATTATCAGTAAGCTCCATATCATGTGTTGCAACAATAGGTATGCACGTATGCTTTTCTAGATACTTTAGTATTCCAGTTGCTGCAGCTATTCTATCTACAGGATTTGTACCATTAAGTATTTCATCAACTAATGCTAATACTGAAACACCTTTGCTACTCTCATCTATTATTCTATACAGGTTTTCAACTTCAACAAAATAGTAACTCTTCTTATTGTTAATATCATCGTGTATATCAATAGAACTAATAATCTTCATTATGCCAGTCTTAAATTCCTTTGCTGGAACTGTTACAATAGTCTGACTGAATAATTGACATATTCCTATTGTACGTAAAAATGTCGATTTTCCAGACATATTAGATCCTGTAATTATTATTCCCTGGGTAATATTTATTGTATTTTGGACACAATTTTCAACCAAAGGATGATAGATTTCAACAGCATCTATGCTGCTCTTGTTTTCTTCTATAAATTCTGGCAAACAATAAACTTCATATTCTCTATAAGAAGTTACAGCAATCAACCCTTCAATTTCGCCTAAATGCATAAATATATCTATTAACTCTTTTTCATACTTATTTATATACTTTATGCCTTTTGCCATTTTTCTATAATTATTTAGAGTCAATATATTGATATATTCTGCCATCATATCCGTTAATTCGTTTCCTGGAACTTCACTTTTCACTAAAAGTGAACTATTTTTTCTAATGACATCACATTTCTTCAATAGATTCTGTAGTTCACCAAAATCCTCTTGAAATTCCCTTTCACCACTTATAAGTTTAGCTATCTTATTTCCAGATATAATCATCTTACCCATTAAAGAAAATATAGGGGCATTACTTTCAACCTGTTTTTTTAATTTAAGGGAAAGAAAGAAATTCACTATAAATAATGCTATAGTATATATTATCGCAGCCCCTAGTGATTCCAAAAACCAAATAAGAGGTATCAATAAGAATAACTTTGAACACACAGCTATAGTTATTTCATCATCCTTGCTTATCTCACTTTTTTTATCTTTTAAAATATAAGAGGAAAGCTGATACTCCTTATCTCTTCCTATTTTTGCATAAGCAAATTGAATCTCTTCTCTCTTCTCCCTGTTATCTTCTAACCACTTAATTATATTCTCTCTTCTTAGTATTTTTTTCTTATTTAGAAGTGGATATCTTAACATGAAGTACATTCCAATTTCACCTAAAAAAGAATAACTTCTTTCAAGCTTCTTATATAACAAATCCCCTTTTAAATCTAACCAGGTTTGATTATCTATATAGAATTCCTTACTTGTTCTATTACGATACTCAACTATTTTTTCAAATATATTATTAACCTTTTCTACTTTTCTCTTCTTCTTAATTTCCTTTCCCCAGTCCCCCTTGATTTCAATGATTAACTTACACATCTTACCTTTTAAATACATAATATATGCTATAAATGCTGAAAGAACTGCAATACAAATAAATACATATCCATAATGTCTTCCCATTGATTCTATTCTATCTGTTATTACTAACACACCTAGATATCCAACAATAAAAGCTATTGCAGCACCTAAAGCTGTTGTTATATTATAAATCCTATTTTGCCTTTTTATATTCATCATTTCATCCCCTTTGACAAAGTAAATTTCATTATATTTACTAGAAATAATAGTATTAACCCAATAAATACCATAAATATCATTATACTATTATTAACATAAAAATCTATATGCTTAATTACAGTTTGATTAAGTAAAATTACAACCAATATACCAACACTTAAAAACTTAAGATCTTTTAAAAACTCTAGTTTATTAATTGACCATGGTGTATAAATATTTTTAATTCTATATTTTCCTGTTGATATTCCTACGAATATTCCCGAAGCTAATATTGTCATAAAGTCAAGAGAATCTAATCTTTCAAACCCTCCTATCTTCAAAGTCGAACATAATATAGCAACAATTAACTGCATAACCAATACCCAAATTATATATTCTAAACCCATTATAAGTGAATATATCTTTCCTAATTTAGTTGTTTTTAATGACTCAATTATTTCTCTACAGAACTTCTCATGATCTTCCCCCAAAAGAGCTTCTATATCTTTATCATTCTCTTGATAATCAAGGAACATTTCAATAACATCACTCATGACTTCTTCCTTCTGTACATCTAATATACTACTTGCCATAATATATTGTCTTACATTAGCATAATATTTCTCATATTCATTTTTAAGATTTCTTTCATACTCAATTCTATTGCTCTTTAATTCTACTAACTTATTAATAACAATCACCCCAATAAATTAATCATGTAAAATTTTATTAGTAATACCACTTATCTCATCCCAATTTTTCTTGAAGTTATTAAGGTATATCTCCCCTTCATCAGTAAGAAAATAATATTTCCTCATGGGTCCGTAAGGAGATTTTTTTCTTTCCACTCGTATAATTTTTTTCTTTTCTAAACGTAGAAGTAGAGGATATACACTTCCCTCTGATAATTCCTTGTATCCATATTCATTTAAAGTTTCAAGAATTTTGTATCCATAGGCATCCCCTTTACTTATAACCTTTAAAATACATCCCTCTAGAATCCCTTTCAGTAATTGAGTATCTTTTGCCATTATATCACCTACTTTGCATTACTTAGTAGCTTTATGCAAATTATACCAACACTACTTTGTATTGTCAAGTAGGTATAAAAAAATCACACTTTCGCGTCTTTATTTTATTTAAAGTTGCTCTGTGATTACTTAGCATAAGTAGTCTATGAATAATATAACAGTGTTGTAAAGGGATGAAAGTAATAACAAAAATTAAAATTATAACAATAAAGTAAGTAATTTATCTTTTCTACAGCAGTAATATGCGGAAGAAAGTCTTAAAAAAATAGTATATCTTTGGAATCTTTATCGAAAGCTTTCTCTATGCCTAATGAAACAGAGTTAAATACTAAATTGGTTATTCATAATAATGGAAAACCATTACAAAACAATGTTTTAATAGAAGAAGGAGATTTTGACTTATATGCAATTTTTAAAAATGGAAATTATACTGAATTCTTTTATTCAAATGCAAAAAACAAAAGATTTAAAGATTTATTTAGTATAGTAGAAGAATCTATTGAAGAGTATTCGCAATCATTAACTAAAGCCCAAGAACTTGTAGTGAAATCATCACTAGCTACTATGGCTACTCTGAGTACAAGTGGGGCTGCTGTGGGAACTTCAAAATCAAAAAAAAGACATGGTATTTTGAAGATGATGATGGAACACAAGTAGGAATTTTTACTAGTGTTATTACAGCGAAAAAAGTTGATAATTCAGTGCTAAATGATGTAGATGTAAGTATATGGGATATACTTTCTACAACAGAAGCATTAGGTAAATCTTACGCAACTGTACGTGAGCAAGTAACAAGACTGGATGCTGAATCTAATATAGGTAATCAAGAGTTACTTGAGTATAGGCCTACAACAACTAGCTCTGAAAGTATTTCATTTACTTTAAGTAAAAGTGGTCCAAGCATTTCATATAAGTTTGAACCTGGAAGTTGGAAAACAGAAACTGATTCGAGGTTATCAGAAAACTACGGAAAATGGATATTGACCCCAAAATTTCCTACTACTGATTTACCAAGATTAGAAACAAATCTTGGAATAAGAGTTTCTAATGCCGCAGGTAGTTTTCTTATACAACATAGCCATACTATAACATTATCTTCAATTTATACTCCTAATAACGGAACAGGAGTACGTCAATTCTGGGTTAATGATAGATAGATAATAAATAGAATAAATAAAAATAAAGTTAGAAATTTTTAATTTCTAGCTTTATTTTTATTTATTCTATTAATTCATTATCATTACTATCAAAGATTTGATATTTATACTCATATACAGGTTCATCAAATATATTTAAATTAACATCAAAAGTAATCATAGAAGGTTTGTTCAAATCAACATGTTTTACAAAAGTCTTATTATTTATTGTAAATTTAATTTTAGATATATCTTTATTAGCATTAGGATATATTATTAGATACTTTAAAAAAGATAATTTCTCTCCATAAAACCATGTAAAGCTAGTTGGCTTACCGTCTGAACTATATTTACTAGAATGATGTTCAAATTTATTATTCTTATTTTTTTTAAAAACACTAAAACCTACAATATTATTATATGTGTAGCTTACTAGTTGATAATCATCCTTAGTTATAGAGTCAATAATAATTAACATATTAGGATTAACATCTTCAACAGACTGACTAAGTATATTTGTTATTTTTACTTGGATAGTTTCATTTGCTTTTTTATTGAATCGAGTTTTTAGTAATAATGATGTTAGCACTATTATTAATAGTATTAAAATTATTGAAATTTTTTTTTGCACAAGTTAAATCCTCCAATAAATATTAATCATTGATTATATTGCATCATATAGATTACAAAACTGCAAAGCATTGTAAAAAGACTGATAGTGTCAAGTTACTGTAGGTACACTCTTTATTAAAATTTTTAGTTCCTCAGTAATATGAAGATAGTCTATTAATTTAGACTTTAGATAATCCATTGTATCAGATTGTAAAATAACTGATGTATAAAATTCACTTTTAGCATGTATTACCAATAATTTAATCTGGTAAAAACCTTCTCCCTTCTACATAATCCGACCTGGTCATAGGAGATATTTTTATAACATCGCCTGTTCTTGGTGCATGGAGATACTTATTGTTACCAATATATAATCCCACGTGATGGGGATCACTTTTTGACCCAAAGAACACCAAATCTCCTGGTTTAAGATTAGCTCTTGAAACCACTCTTCCATTGGGATGTATAATCTGATCATATGTCCTTCGCCCAGTAGTAATACCAAATTGTTTATATACATATTGTACTAAACCAGAACAATCAAATCCCGAACCAGGTGTCCCATCATAAGGTCTTGTGCCTGCCCATAAATATGGTGTATCTAAGAACTTTGACGCTAAAGCAATGATATCCTCACCAGTAACATTTCCTGTCTTTACAGGTTTTTCGTCTAATTTCCTTCTCATTTCCTCTAACTGCCTTTTAGCTTGTTCAATTTGTTTTTTTGTATTAGTTTCTTTTATATTATACGCTCTTAAGGTTTCCTCATATTGTGTCTTTTTTTCGCTTGCCTTTTTTACCAAATACATTTGTTCATCTTTTGAAGCTTGAATTTCAGCTCGCTTTTTAAGATTCTCCGCTTTAAGAACTTCGATATTCCTCTTATTTGCTTCTAATTTTTTTCTATCGCTTTCAATTTTCTCCATACCTTTAGTTATCTCATTAAATAATTTCCTGTTATGATTACTCAACTTTTTTACAAATGATAAATTGCTTATAAAATTTTCCCAACTTTTTGATGAAAAAATTATTTCTAATTTACTACTAACACCTTTTACATATAAAAATTTTGCTTGTTTAGCATATGTATTCTTTTTTTGTTCTAATTTTTTTTCTTCTTCAATTAGCTCTTGGTTAAGCTCTTTTATTTGTATTTCAAGTTTGGTTATATTTTCTTCATTTTTATCTATTTCATTATTTATTTTTTCAAGTTCATAATCAAGTTTTTCAATTTTAATACTTAAATCCTCTAATTCTACTTCAATATCGTCCATTAAAGTATTGATTTCCTTTTGATTTGTATTATTGCTTTTTAATTTTTTCTCAAGGTTATTTATTTTATTAGTTAAGTCTGTTTCATTATCTGCAAATACTATAAAAACATTTAAGAAGATAATAACTACCAAAAAGCAAAGTATTTTTTTCTGAGATCTCATAAAATCCCTCCTCATCAGCTTGTACTTTTAAAGTATACCATATTTTTATTAAAAAGTTTATATTTCCCATAAAAGTAACAAAAATCGCATTTATAACCCTTTAATATAGAACTATTAAAAACCCAAAAACAAAGCCGTGATTCGTATTAATCCGAATCACGGCTTTGCTTTTATAATTTATATTAATTTAAATCATTATAATTCAAGTACAATGTTTCATTTATAATTAAACGAGTAAACCTCTATTGTCCAAGGAACAACAAGATTAAAATTTCACAGAGTGAAATGTCATTCGGTGTCCGTTTTCCACTGTCCACTATCAACTTCTTTTATATTATCATCTCATTGTATATACTTATTATTTTCCCATCTTTCTCAATATCATCAATAGCCTTAGGTCGTCTCGGTAAAATCTTAGCAGGTATTCCTACTGCTGTGGATTTCTTACTTGTATCCTTAAGAACCACGGCATTTGCTCCAATTTTAGTTCCTGAGGCAATGTAAATATTACCAAGAATTTTAGCACCAGCTCCAACAATAACATTATTTCCAAGAGTAGGATGTCTCTTACCCTTTTCTTTTCCTGTACCACCTAAAGTTACACCTTGATATATAGTAACATTATCTCCAATTATAGTAGTCTCTCCTATAACAACTCCCATACCATGATCTATGAACAATCCTTTTCCAATTTGTGCACCAGGATGTATCTCTATTCCAGTGAAAAATCTACTTATCTGACTTATCATCCTTGATAAGAAAAACCACTTTTTCTTATACATTACATGAGCAATTCTATATGCTATCAAAGCATGAATGTGAGGATACAATATCAGAACTTCTAGAAAACTCTTAGCTGCAGGATCAGTTTGGAGCACATGATCTATATCATATTTTAAAGTTCTTAAAAATCTCATCATCTTCAGCTCCTTATATTATTCTCTATTTAATAAAGACCTGTTGATAAATATTTTACTCCATTGTCAGGAGAAACAACTACTACCTTCTTACCTTTTCCTACTTCTTTGGCAAGTTTTATAGCCGCTGCAATACTAGCTCCTGAAGATATTCCTAATAGCAACCCTTCATTCTGAGCAATTTTTCTTGCAGTCTCAACAGCTTCTTCATCTTTGATTGTAATTATTTTATCTACTATGCTTCCATCATATATTTTAGGTTCAAATCCAGCTCCGATCCCTTGAATCTTATGTGGTCCAGGGCCACCTCCTGAAAGAACAGGTGAATTTGCAGGTTCAACTGCTACATTTATTATATTTTGATTTAATTCTTTAAGTCTTTTTCCTATTCCAGTAATTGTTCCTCCAGTACCTACTCCAGCTACAAAATAATCTACATCTGATATCTCACTAAATATCTCTTCTGCAGTAGTTTCATAGTGCATTAAAGGGTTAGCCTCATTATTGAATTGTTGTGGAATGAAATATCCCTCTTTACCCTCAGCAACTTCATATGCCTTTTCTATTGCACCTTTCATTCCTTTAGCACCTTCTGTTAAAACAAGGTCCGCTCCATATGCCTTCATCATAGCTCTTCTCTCCTGGCTCATTGTATCAGGCATTACCAAAATTACCTTGTATCCTTTTAACCCACCAATCATCGCTAAAGCTATTCCTGTATTTCCACTTGTAGGTTCTACAATAATGTCTCCACTTTTTAGTAACCCCTCTTTTTCTGCTGCTTCTATCATCCCTAAAGCCGCTCTATCTTTTACACTTCCACCTGGATTAAATCCTTCTAATTTAACATATACCTCTGCCATATCCTCATTTACAACGTTATTAAGTTTAACAATCGGTGTTTTCCCTATCATTTCTAAAACATTCTTAAACATAATCAAATCTCTCCTTTTTCTTTTAAAATTTCTCCTAATGGTCGGCTTAAAATTTACTTCCCCTTCTATTTCAAAAATGTGAATGTTTCTGTCACTTTTTGAAATAGATTTAGTGGAAGTTATTTTTAAACATTCCCTAACAATAAAATAAAAAATACTCCTACTTCTTAAAAATAAAATTTAATAAAATTACTCCTGCTTCTTAAAAAAATAATTAAAAATAAAAAAACCTCGTTCTCATATACACATTTCTGCATTAAGAGACGAAGTATTATCCGCGGTTCCACTCTAATTGATACAAAGTATCCACTTTTCAAGCACTATTATGCTCTATCGCTATAAGGGGCGAATCCCCATGCAGCCTACTAAGCAAAAGCTTTTCGGTACACACTCCAAAGGGCACTTCATATAAATTTCCTATAAGGTATCTCTCAGCTCTGAAACCTCTCTCTGTATATTCCCTTTATACTACTTTCCTTTTTCGACGCTTTACCACTTTATTCCGAGTACATTACTCTGATTAATATTTATTATATGCAATGAGTTTATAAATGTCAACAACAAAATAAAAAAAAATCACGCTAAGCGTGTAAATAAAAAATTAAAGACCTTTAAAAGAAGTTGAGAGTGGTGAGTTGAGAATTGAGAACGTTGGATGTTTCTGCATACGCAGAAACTACATTTCATTGTTCTTTTGAAAAAGAGGTTTTTACTCATTTTATCTAAGATAAAATATTGTATTTAAATTACAATGTTTTATTGCAAATGAAACGAGTAAACCCCTACTGTTCAAGGAACAATACAATTAAAATTTCACAGAGTGAAATGTCAATCATTATCCATTCTACATTATACATTCTCCATTATCTTTTATACTTGCTCTCCCCTTCATTATTAAAGGATTTTATATATTAACCTAAAATAGATAAAACAAGTTCTCTAATCACCTTACAAGCAACAGCAGTAGAAACTCCACTAACATCATACTGAGGTGATAATTCAACAACATCAGAACCAACGATATTTAACTTCTTAAGCTTGATAATTGCCTCTTGAAGCTCTTTGTAAGATACTCCTCCTGGCTCTGGAGTTCCTGTTCCTGCGAATATAGAAGGATCTAAAACATCTAAGTCAATAGTAACATATACCGGTCTGTCTCCTATCATCTCTATTGCCTCTTCTATACCTTTTAAATCAAATTTTCTCATGTAAACGTGCTCTTCTGCCCATTTAAATTCTTCTCTAGTACCTGATCTTATTCCAAATTGATAAATATTCTTATCGCCTATCATATCCCATACTCTTCTAATAACAGTTGCGTGAGAAAGCTTTTCTCCTAAATAATCTTCTCTTAGATCTGCATGAGCATCAAAATGTATCACGACCAAATCTTCATATTTTTCTGTTACAGCTTTAACAGCAGGATAAGTAACTAAGTGTTCTCCACCAACCATAAAAGGTATTTTACCTGTACTAACTATCTCTCTTGTTCTCTCTTCTATCATAGATAACGTTTTATCTCTATTACCAAAAGGGAATTCAATATCTCCACTATCAAATAATGAATACTCTTCTAAATCATCATCATGATAAGGTGAATAAGTCTCAAGACCGTATGAATCTTTTCTGATTACCTCTGGAGCAAATCTTGTTCCAGGTCTAAAGGATACAGTACCGTCATATGGAGCTCCAAATAAAACAATTTGGCTTTCTTCGAATTCACTATCAAATCCTATAAAAGACATTATATTCTTATTCATTCTCCCCTAACTCCTTCTCCAATAACTCCTTTACATAATTAGGTAGTGCAAAAGCAGCCACATGAAGTTCAGTGTTATAATATCTAGTCTTTAATCCAATGTTTTGCCACTCTTCTTTTTTAAGATCATTTATTGGATCTAACCCTTTAGAAGCAAATCCAAACATCCAATGACCTGATGGATATGTCGGCATATGGTACTCATATACTTTACTTACAGGGAATATTTCTTTAATTTTTTGGTGAGCTCTTCTAGCATTTCTAGCATCTCTAGCATAGTATGGGCTCTCATTTTGGTTTACAAGAATTCCATCTTCACTTAAAGCCTTATAACAATCATTATAAAATGCTCTTGTAAATAACCCTTCTCCTGGTCCAATTGGATCAGTAGAGTCAACTATAATAAGGTCATATTCTGCTACCTTGTCTTTAACAAACTCTATTCCATCTTCAAAGTACAGGTTCACTCTTGGGTCATTTAACTTACATGAAGTGTAGTTTAAAAATTCAATAGAGGACTTTACAACAAGTTCATCTATCTCAACCATATCTATTTTTTCAACAGATGGGTATCTAGTTATCTCTCTAACTGTTCCTCCATCTCCTCCACCTATAACCAGCACTCTTTTAATATCTGGTTTAACAGCGAAAGCTGGGTGAACTATCATATCATGATACATAAATTCATCCTTCTCATTTACCATCATTAATCCATCAAGTGTCAAAAATCTTCCAATTTCATCACTTTCAAATATGTCTACTTTCTGAAATTCACTTTCAGCAGTGTATAAATGTTTGTTAACCTTTATTGAAAATTTAATGTTATCTGTATGATTTTCTGTATACCATAGTTCCATAATTTATCCATACCATCCTTTAAATTCTTTATTTTTCATGTTAGAATTATGTGTGTGTGTTTAATTTAATTTATATTTATATTATTTATTAATTTTCTAGACTTATTATATTTTTTTATAAGTCTATTTTTTTTATTCAGCATCAACTGGCTTGAAATGAATATTATCAAATTTCTCATGTGAGAAATGTCTTATTCTTCCTGTTTCTCCCCTAACAACCTCTGTAGTCTCTGTCTTATCACTTTTTAACATTTCTTTTAGGTAATCAAATCCAACCCATGGATTTACACTATCTCCACAAGTAAATAAATCTATAGCTGCATATCCATATTCAGGCCAAGTATGAATTGTTAAATGAGATTCTTGAATAATTACAGCACCACTAACTCCCCATGGATTAAACATGTGAAATACACTTTGCACTATAGTTGCTCCTGATTTTTCTGCTGCTTCACACATGTACTTTTCAATAAGTGCATGATCATTTAAAACCTCTTTATCACAGTTATACATTTCAACAAGAATATGTCTCCCTAATTGCTCGATATTCATAACCCTCATCCTTCCTTTTTTCATAAATTATTAGTATTTTTTCGTTTACTATAAATTAACTTTAAGTTTATTTGTAGTAAAGAAAATTATTATATTTTTATTTTTCTTCATATTTTAAACTCTGTGTTTATATATACTAAACTTTGAGACCATATAAAAACCTTGTATTACCAAGGGGTTTAAAAGTTTTATTATAATATCACAATTTAATATTTTTACAAAAACTATATTTTCAAATTTAATTATGAATTATACTTTTATTCAATTATCTTTATTGTGTTTAAACTTACATCTTCAATACCATTTAACATACAATTTTGATCTCGTAATAAATTAATATGATAAATTATATCCTCAGTTATTACTTCACCTGGACAAATTATAGGTATTCCTGGTGGATAAACCATAACTGATTCTCCACTTATTTTACCACAAGAATCATCTAATGCAATACTTAATTTTTCTGCATAAAATGCATCTCTTGGTGAGAGCTTAATTTCTGGGTTTTGGAGATTTATTTTTATAAATTTTTTCTTTTCTCTTCTATATTTAGTAGCTAAGTCTAAAAGAGCATCATATAGTTTCATAAGACTATTTATGTCATCTCCAACACTTACAATAGCTAATATATTATACATATCTCCTAACTCAACTTGAATATTGTATTCATCTCTCAAAATATCATATACTTCTAATCCTGTAAGACCTAACCCATGCACATTAATCGAAAGCTTTAATTCATCAAAGTCTACTATACCTTGTTTTCCAATAATCTCTTTTCCAAATGCATTTAGTCCCTCAATTTTATTAATATTTGATCTAACTTCTCTACAAACATCAATAAGTTTATCAAAAATTTCTTTACCATTCAAGACTAAATTTCTTCTTGATACATCTAAGCTGCTCATCAGTAAATACGAAGCACTTGTTGTTTGAGTAAGATTAATACTTTTATGAACTTTCCAGCTTTTCACCCTATCTCCTTTTCTCAATAATACTGAACTTTGAGTAAGTGATCCACCTGTTTTATGTGTACTAACTGCAACTAAATCCGCTTCTGCTTCAATAGCACATTTAGGTAATCTATCAGAAAAAGCAAAGTGAGCACCATGCGCTTGATCTACAAGAGCTATCATTCCATTCATATGGGCGTATTCTATAATCTTATCGATCTTAGATACAGTACCATAATACGTAGGATTTACTAAAAATATTGCCTTTGCATCTTTATTATCATCTATAACTCTCTTGATATCTTCAAATTCCACTGCTGCAGCAAAACCAAACTGATTATGAACTTTAGGTTGAACATATATGGGATTAGCTCCACTTAATACAATCCCATTAAATGCTGATTTATGAGCGTTTCTTGGAAGTATTATCTTGTCTCCCGGTTTACAGGAACTTAAAATCATTGCCTGCACAGCAGCTGTTGTCCCATTAACCATGAAAAAAGCTTCATCTGCTCCATATGCATCTGCCATTAGTTGCTGAGCTTCTTTTATAACGCTCACAGGACTCGAAAGATTATCAAGTGGTTTCATTGAATTCACATCACATTGAAGCATTGTATCACCAAAAAACTCTGATAATTCACTTGCTCCTTTCCCCTTCTTATGCCCCGGAACATCAAAAGGTACAGTGCCTTTTTCGTGATATTCCTTAAGCGCTGTAAATAGGGGAACTTCATTCTGTTTTTCAAGACTTTTTTTTATAATAATCACCTTCTTTTTTTTATCATAATTATAGATTATTACAGATAAATAACTAAAAATCAATAGTTTTTTTTTTAGAAATAAATAATATAATTTTCCATTATTTTATTCATATAAAATTATTACATTTCACTTTTAATATACGTTATCTTTAGTAGCTCTCCCCAACTCTTCACCTTAAATACATTTTTTCATTATAGTAATTATGTTTATTATTTATAACTTAATATTTACGTATCATTAGTTACCACTTTTTTCTTTTTTATTATGTATAATCTTTTTATACTTTACATGAAATCAAAATTAGTGAATAAACTAATCTTAAATATAAAGAGGTGATATTATGAAAATGCCTAAATATGCAGTTTTGCAAAGAATTAGGAATAATAAAAGAACTTACGCAATTACCCCTAGAATTCCTGGTGGATTTGTTAGTCATAAAACTCTATTAAAGATTACAGAAGTTGCTCAAAAATATAATGCATCTATAAAATTAACATCTGGTCAAAGACTTATGATAATTGGTTTAAAAGCTGAAGATGTTGAAAAAGCATGGGAAGATCTAGGTATGGAACCCGCTGTTCTATCTCCATATTCAGTTAAGAATGTAGAGATGTGCCCAGCTGCTTTTTGTAAAAGAATGAAGCAAAATTCACTTACGTTAGGACTAAGACTTGAAAAAAGATTCTACGGAGCACCTACCCCAAACAGAACTAAAATTGGAGTTGCTGGATGTCGTAATGCTTGTGGTAGTGTTCACTCTAAAGATATTGGAGTTTTAGGCACTAAAGATGAAGGTTACGTAGTAGTAGCTGGCGGAAGTGCAGGATATCATCCAAGACTTTCTGATAAGATTGCTTCAAATTTAAATGAAGATGAAGCTTTTAACATAGTTGAATCAATTTACAAATTTTATTATGAAAATGCAGAAATGGGAACTAAACTTGGTGATTTCATAGATCAGATAACTCTAGATAAATTTATTGAAGGTGTCTATAAAATATATGATGAAATAAATACAAACGCTACAAAATAAAATAATTATTAAAATTTAGGAGGATTTTTATGAGTTTATTTTTAGGACCAATACATCATTGGCTTTACAACAAAATTAAATTATTTGGTGATTTAGAGAATAATATTATTGAGGCTATAAATGCTACTAATGAAAAGAAAATTGATAATTATGTTCATCTTATAAATCAAAAATTTGGATATCCGTTAGAGGAACGACCACTTGAAGAACTAATTGATCCAAGTAACATCCACGGCTGGTTACACTCAAGAATTGGAGAAGCAGAATCAAGGCAAGCAGCTTTAATTACTTATATTTTAAGAGAGTATGAAGATGGAATGGATGTAATCAAAAAAGTTTATACTGCTCAAGCTGAAAGATGTGCACTTTCCGTTGATAACTCCTCTATAGCTTCACCTGAACAAATAAACAAAATAATAAATGATTTTGTTCTTGATGGAATGCCCTGCGACAATGTTAAATCCATTACAATTAACACAGATGAATTACTCCAATGGAAAGTTTCTAACTGCCTTCACAAAGATTATTGGGATAAAGTTGGTGGAGATATAAGTATATTCTACGATTTAAGATCTTTGTGGATAAGTACTTTTATAGATACTTTAAATTGTGGATATTACTTTGAATTCCACAAGGAAACTGTTGATAATGCTACACTACTCACTTCTGAAATAAAAAAAGCGCATTAAAAAGTGCGCTTTTTTTTAGTGGACAATTGATAGTGGACAATTGACAACGAAGGATGATTCTCACTTGCGTGAGAATCTACATTGTATTGTTCTTAACAACAATAAGAGTTTACTCATTTTATCTTTGGATAAAATATTGTATTCATAGTACAATGTTTCATTCAAAATGAAACAAGTAACCACTTATTGTCCAAGAAACAATAAGATTAAAATTTCACAGAGTGAAATGTCCATCATTCTCCATTCTACATTATCCATTATCCATTATGTTTTTTAACGAACGTCCAATTATCTTCATCAGAGTGTTCTTCACTAAAGCAATATCCATCAACATCAAATTCCTTTATTTTACCAACCTCTTCTATTTTGTTTGATATCAAATAATGCAGCATCATTCCTCTAGCTTTCTTTGCGTATGTTCCTACAGTTTTTAACTTTCCATCCTTAATCACTTTAAAATCAATTGTTAGCATTGGTCTTTTAACCAATTTTGAAAATTCTTTTGATGCTAAATTCACTATTAATTCTTCATCTGAAAATTCTTGTGTTATTCTTTCAGTCCATAATGAATATAGACTCTCATCACTAATCTTCATAGTCATATCTAACCTATAGGGACTTATAACATCAAAGGGCTTTAATATTCCATATAAAGCTGATAATATCCTTAATTTATCATCCATATAATCAAGCTCTTTCTCTGAATACCCTTCTATGTTCAATTCTTTAAAAACAAATCCTGTATACGCCTCAATAGCACAGACTCTATCTAGATTTTCTGGTAATGTTTGATAAATTTGAACAACCTCTTCTAACTTTTTCCCTTTTATTTTCATAATTCTAGCTATTTCATCTACTTCTTTGTATTTCAGTATCTTCCTTAATTCTAGACTTTCTTCTTGAAACTTAGGATTTGAATTTTTATAAGATATTCTTTTATCAAATTGCTGAGTCTTACTTGGTGAAACTATAATCTTCACTCTATCACCCCATTCTTTCTTTAGAATTTATGTACAATAAGTAGTCTTAAGATTACAAAAATATTAATTAAACTTGAAAACTTTAAAAGAAGTTGACAGTGTACAATTGACAACGATGGATGTTTCTGACTTAAGTCAGAAACTACATCTTATTTTTCTTTAAACAAATCAAGGTTTACTCATTTTATCTTAGATAAAATCTTGTACTTAAAATACAATGTTTCATCAAAGGTGAAACGAGCAAACCTCATTGTTTGAAGAATAATAAAATTAAAATTTCACAGAGTGAAATGTCATTCGTTGTCCACTGTCCATTGTCAACTGTCAACTAAGTTTTTTAATATTCATTATAGTCGTCTTTATTTATATACACAAATCTAGCATTTCCAGTGTTTATCATCCCTTTAAACTTGCTCTTTAAGAATTTAATAAACATTATTCTTGAAATTGGTATTATCAGTAAGAATCCAGTAATGTCTGTTAATATCCCAGGTGTTAATAATAATACTCCACCTATAAGAACACATAATCCATTCAATAATGAATCTCCTGGCATGTTGCCTCTACTTAATTCCATCTGTATTTTATTTAATATTTCTCTTCCCTGTTGTTTTGCAAGATACGCTCCTGCTACCCCTGTACAAATAACAAGAAGTATTGTTGGTCCCCAATTTATAGCACCTGCAAGTTTAAATAATATATATAATTCTAATATTGGAACTATTGTCAATGCTAAAACTAACTTTGAAAAAATACCTGAACCTCTCTTCATAGTTTATTACACCACCTAATATAGTTTTATTTACTCTTTTAGTTATTATATCATATTCCCTTAAGATAATCTCATTTGTTCATAAAACTTTATATTATTTTAACATTTTGACTTAATTATTAATTTTACTTTATCTTTCCTTTGGGAGCTTAATCTCGAATAAACTATTCATTTCTCCAACTTCATCATAAAGTTCAATTGTCCCTCTATGCATTTCAACTATCTTCTTTACAATAGATAATCCCAGTCCACTTCCTCCAACCTTAGATGCTTTATCTTTCTTTCCTCTAACAAAAGGTTCAAATATAGTACCTTTTATATCCTTTGGTATTCCCACTCCAGTATCTCCAACTCTTACTATTACAGAATCATCTTCCTCTTCTATACTTATTATTATTTTTGTTCCTGGAGAATTATATTTAAGTGAATTTGAAACAAGATTTGATATCACCCTCTTCATTTGCATGAAATCAACATCAATTAGCAACTTCTCATCTTTAATATTCACTTGTATTTCAAATCCATTTACAACTATCTCTTCATAATATTCCGCAATAACCTGTCTTACTAGTTCATTTATATCTTTCTTTTCAAAGTTTAATTCATAACTTCTATGATCTAATTTTACGTAATCAAAAAGAAGATTAATTAACTCAGTTACACTTTTGGCTTTCATGTAAATTGTATTTAAATATCTCTTTTGATCTTCTTCATCCTTTACCATTCCATCAGTAATCGCTTTTGCATATCCTTGGATTGTTGTTATCGGCGTTTTTATGTCATGTGAAATATCTACTATCAATTTCTGTTTACTATCTTCAAGTTCTTTCTTTTCCTCTTCAATTCTCTCAATTTCATCTATCATATAATTAAAAGAATCAGCAATTTCAACAAATTCTATCTCTACAGAATTATCAAAATGTATTTTCTTCTTTTTCTCTGATCTAGCAAAATTTCTAAGCCTCTCTGTAAGTATAGTCAATGGGTTTGTTATCCTTTTTCCTACCCATATTGAGAATAAATAAATATTTAAAAAGAATAGTATAAGAAAAACCATAAGAGAACTTTTAAGAGATGCTATAAAATCATATAAAAAATCTTCAGTAAATTGTTCATGATACAAATTCTTATCTGCTCTAACAATTAATCTATATTTTACTCCATTGTATCCTTCAAATTTTGTGCTGCTTATAAAATATTTTTCATGCTCATCTACAAGAAGATCATATATTTCCCCTGGCCCATAGTTCATTGTTACCTTCTGAACAACTCCATTTGAATATACTACACTCCCCTCTTCATCTACAATTTCTATCCATCCATTTAATTTTTCAAGATCATCTGTATTTATATTTTTATAATCACGTCTTACAATATCTTCAGCCATTACATTGTATACCCTTATGAAATCTCTTGATCCCCTTTGTAGTGATGTGGCATATAAAAAAGCACCACCCAATAGGCATACTATCAATAAACATAAGGAGGTTATTGTAAATACTATATAATTTGCAAACAGTGTTTTCTTAACACTACCATTTTTATGCATTTTAATCCTCCTTTAACAAAATTAATTATTACTTTAATTATAAATCTTATAAACTATACTTTACAAGTAAAATCCATGCTTATATTTACATATACAATATTTCTGTATAAACAAAAATAAATCTTCCCAATTAGGAAAGATTTCTCTTTGTATCCAAAACATAAATTTGGTATATTATTAAAAGAAATTCTTCTATTTGAAATCCTTCTGAATAATATACCGTCCCCCGTGTATATTAAAACCCTCTTTTTAATTAGTCGATCTATTGCTATTATAAACCAATCTTACAATTTTGTCAACATTATAGAAAGTATTTGTAATTGTATTGGAAATTATTACTCTAAACCTTAATCTTAACTACATTTTATTCATTATTTAATCTATTATAAAGTTCGCATACTTTTTCTGCTCTATCAATTATAATATCCTTCAAAAATTCAGGAGAAATAACTTCTACATCCTCTCCAAATCCCAATATAAAGCCAATCGTCCATTCATCAATAGCAAAATCTAGTTTAGTATAAACATAACCATCGTCCTTAAATTCCATAGCCTCAATATCCATATAATTGCATAACTTATCTATTGCTCGATTATTAAATTTTAGTAATATCTCATTATCTTTATTCATGTTATTTGAGTATGAAAATTCAGAATCAAATTCATAAGTTTCAGTATTAAATCTTTCAAAAAATTCATCTATTTTTCTAAGATTTTTAATTTTACTTAATTTAAATAATCTATAATCATTTCTCATCCTGCAAAATCCATATATATACCACGAGGTACTCTTGAACAGTAAATGTATAGGCTCTACCTCTCTCTCAGTATAAGTGCCTTTACCATTAAAATACATAAATTTAATTACATTCTTGTCATTTACAGCTTTTCTAATTATATTAACTTTTTTCTCAGTATAACAACTTTTCCCCCATGCTGAGAAATCAAGCAAAACATTATTTTTACTCTGAATAGTATTCTCCATTGTATCTTCAATATGTTCAAGTTTATTAATAATACTTCTTAGTTCTTGAGATATGTATGCTTTTTCAATTCCCCTCAAAGCCATTAGCAGTGTACTAACTTCTTGTTTTGAAAGAAAATTCTTATCAATTTTAAAGCTGCTCATTATTCCAAATCCGCCTTCTCTTCCTTGATAAGAAATTATAGGTATTCCTGCTTCATTTATTGTATCAATATCTCTCAGTATTGTTCGAGTCGATACTTCTAGTTGTTCAGCTAACTCCTTGGCAGTTACTTTTTCTCGTGTTAGTAACTTTATAATAATAGAAATATGTCTATGTTTTTTCATAAATACTCCTTCTATTAGTTGATTTATTATAATATCCCTTATTTAATTTTATAATACCAATCAACCATTTTACAACAAAACTTTTTATTTTATCCAAAATCGTAAATATATTTAATAAATATTTCTACACATACAGAAACCGCATTTTATTATTCTGTTATAATAAAAATAACAAAGTTAGTGACAAGTTATATTGCCACTAACTTTGTTTTAGTATAAACTTCAATATTTCATAACAAAATGCAACCAGGTCCCTACTCTTCTTCCTCTTCTTGTATAACTTCATTATACTCTTCCCCATACTCTCTAGAAATCAGGGTAATTCTATAGTATGAAGCAAACATTGAGTATAGCATTACCATTACTGAAATGCTAAATAATACATATACTCCTGCAACAAAATTACTGATTATGCTTAAAGCAGATGCTGGAATAATTAAAATAAATAACTCACCAAAATATTCTTTAGTAACATTCTTACAAGCATCCATTCCTTCTGAAACCCCACAATCTCTATAAACTATAGCTTCAGTAAGTGCAGAGTATTTTACAGCTAAATATATAATAAATAAAAATCCAGCAATTGCTCCTAGTATCCCTATTAAAGGTACCGCAATAAATATAACCATCAAAATAATAACTCCAGCCATCATAAGTCCAACTAATAATGTCCCCCCTAAGACACTCCAGTAGTATGATATCCCTTCTGATAATTCCTCTCTAAATTTTTTTCTTTTACCAGTTAATATATTCTTGTTAATTGTAGCCAAATATCCCGCTAAGAGAGGTGTAATAAAGAAGATAATAATACTTCCTAAAAAAGTTAAACCTGAAGTTGATCTTATGCTTTTTCCTCCAATTATATCCGATGTCCTATCAATAAAGATTGTGTATTGGCATATTAAAACAATTATCTCAAGTACTAAATACAAAGAATATCTTCTAAAATTCCGAAACATTTTTCTTATCATTTCACCCATTATAGCTTCACCCTTAACACTTATTAAATTTTAAACTCTGTACAACTCCCCTTATTTGTTGCCTTTACTATCAGCTGTGCATCAATTCTTTCCTTAAGCTCTGGTACGTGAGATATTATCCCTACAAGTCTTCCACTTTTCTGAAGGTCTATAAGGCAAGCTATCGCACTGTCCAAGGATTCAGGATCAAGGGTACCAAATCCTTCATCTATAAACATTGTGTCAAGCCTTACCCCTCCAGCATATGACTGTACAACATCAGACAAACCTAATGCCATTGATAAGGATGCCTTAAAACTTTCACCCCCTGAAAGTGTTTTTACATGTCTCCTCTGTCCTGTATAGTTATCATATACTTCTAGTTCAAGTCCACTCTGCTTATTTTTTCTTTGAAGTTCATCAGTTCTGTATAGTAAATATCTATTTCCTGTCATAACTTTGAATCTGGTATTAGCAGCATGTAAAATATCCTCAAGGAATGCAGCTAATACATATCTTTCAAAGGTTATTCTATAGGAATTTTCACCTCTTGATACTTTTGCAAGGTATCCTATAACATTATATTCCTTTTCCTCCCCTTTTATATCTTCTGAAATACTCTTTATTTCCTGTAATGCCTTATCATTGTTTGATAATCTAGAGTTTATTCCCCCTCTACATTTATCTATTTCCCCTCTATAATTCTCAAGTTCTAATATTTTAGATGTGATTTTTTCAATATCATCTTTTTCCATAGAATCAACATGTTTATTTAATTCTTCTAACTTAGCTTTAGTTTCCTCCATAGTCTTCTTGAATAGTTCTATACCCTTTTTCAGTTCACCAATCTCTACTTCTGATAACTTACTCTTCTCATACTCATCTTTACTTGTGAAATTTTTATTCACAGCCTCATTAAAACTATGGAATACCTCTTTCATTGTCTTTTCAAATTCTACTAAGGATTGTTTTAAAGTCTTCAACCCACCTTCTTTCGATGACAAAGAATTTTCCAAAGCTTTAATCTTATTTTCAAATTCCTTAATATTTCTTTCCCAAGAAAGAACAAACTCTTCCTTATCTTTAATTCCTCTATCTAATCTCTCTCTTGATTGATATTCTTTTGGAACAGATGCTTCTATTTCTTTAAGCATTGCCTCACTCTTAGAATACCTTTCAAATACTTTATCATGTTCTTTTGTTAATTCTTCTATCTTATCAATGGTATTTTTGTATTCTCTCTTGCTATCTTCTATTTCCTTTGAAATCACATTAATTTTTTGTTCTATTTCAGCTCTTAATTTAATCTTTTCATTCATATCTTTAAGTTCATTTTTTAATAGCTCTATTCTCTTATCTAACTCAATCTTTGATTCTTTATATTTCATATCTATGATACTATCAAGAGATGCTTTATCTGATAATCTTGATTTTAATTTATTAAAATTTCTCTCTTCCCCTTTATATCGTTCATTTAAAACAGAATACTCATTCTTTAAGGTATTATACTTTTCCTTAATAGAATTAATATTCTCATCTAGAGTCTGTATATTTTCAATACTGATCTGCTCACCACTATCCTTCATTGGATTAGGATGTTCCTTGGATCCACAAACTGGACATGGCTCACCATCATGTAATTCTCTAGCTAAAATACTCCCTTGAGATTTTATAAAGTCATCAAATAACGCTTTCTTTTTTAATTCTAATTCACCAATCCATTTCTCAACGCTCTCTAGCTCCCCTGAATACTGCTTTTTCTCTTTATATAATTGAAGAAGTGAACCATATACATCATCATATTCTTTTGATGCTATTGCAATCTCATCAAATACACTCTTCTTATTAGTATAGTTACCCTTTATCTCACTTAAACTCACTAACTCTTTAGAAAGTTGCTCTCTTAATTTTTCTTTTTCTTCTGAGTCACTTAAAAGCTTTTCTCTTTTCTCTACCTCTCTACTTTTGAGCTTTTTTAAATCATCAAGTCTAGATTTATTAACATTAACTTCTTTCTTTAATTCTTCAATCTTAGTTACCTTTTCAACATATTTCTTTAATAAGATAACTTCTTCTTTTTTTCTTTCTATCTCTTCTACATGCTCTTGTGTGTTTAATTGAGTATATTCTTTCTTCTCTTTTAATATTTTCTCATTTAATTCTTGTAATTCCCTCTCCTCAAACTGAATTTTCTTCTTAGTATTATTAATTTCTTCTTCTCTTTTAAGAACATTCATCTCGAGAGGAATTATTTTTTCACATAGTAATGCTTTACTCAACATTTCTTCTTTTGATAAGAAAATCTCCTTCTTACCATTAAGCTCCTCTTTTTTAATTTGGAGTGCTTTAATATCATCAACAATCTTGTTCTTCTGAATGGCTTTATTTTTCAGTTCAATCTCTTGCTTGATTTCTTTGTTTATATTATCAATTTCTTGCTCTTTTTCTTTTAGATTTTGTTTATCTTGGAGGATGTATTTTTCCATTTCATCTACTATTTGCTGAATATTTCTATCCTCACTATTTAATATTTTTATGAGTTCTTGATTTTCAGTATTTTCATCAATTACTATTCTTGAGATAGCTCCATCTCTTAATGTTTTCTTATTTTTAATTCTTCCATATATCTCTTTTGCTTTATTATCTAATTTTATTTGAAGTAAACTATATATCTTTGTATCAAAGATTTTTCTAAGAACCCTTTCTCTCTCTTGACTATCAGATGTAAGAAGCTTTCTAAACTCTCCCTGTGGTATCATCATTATCTGCCTAAATTGCTCACCGCTTATGCCCATGAGTTCTTCAATCTTCTTATTAACTTTAGCTACTCCTGTTATTACTTTTTTCTCTTCACCATTAAATATTTCAAGAGTCGCTTCAGGCTTACACTCAACAACCCCTTCTCCTCTTTTCTTAGCTCTTAACTGTTTTGGTACTCTATAAACCCTATACTCTTTTCCTTTTAATTCAAACCAAAGCTCCACCTCTGTGAGTTCGCTTTCATCAGCAAACTGACTCCTTAAACTCTCAGCATTTCTTTCTGTTATACTGGTCTCACCATAAAGGGCATAAGATATTCCATCAAATATAGTGGTCTTTCCTGCACCTGTTCTGCCTGTTATGAGGAATATGCTCTTGTTTCCTAACTTTGTGAAATCTATTTCTTCCTTTCCTCCATATGGACCGAAAGCACTTATTATTAATTTTAAGGGTTTCACTACTGCTCCCTCCCTTCTCTTACAATACTACCAATTGTTTCTTTCAAAATATTCTCTTCTATCTCATCAAGGTCCTGACCAACAATATTCTCATAAAACTCTTTGAATAACTCATAAGGATTCTTCTTTACAAAATCCTCTCCAGCAGATGTCCTCTCCCCTTCATTAATTCTCTCTAGTGACTCTCTCTCTATTCTAAGAACATTAGGATATACCGCCCTAAGTTTTCCTATAGCATCAACAACTTCTCCTTTATCTGTAAGGATTGCCATTATATAATCTTCATTATTTCCATCCTTATATACATCCTTTGAAATCAATTGCTCTAATTCCCCTTTAATCTTTCTCATATCCCTCTTCACTTCTATAGGTTCTAATTGAATATCACATCCATCAGCTCCTAAATTAACAATGGTGAAGCTCTTCTTCTGATTATATTCCGAAAATGAATATTTCATTAGAGACCCTGCATATCTAACATGATTATATTTTACCTTCTGTGGTTTATGTATATGACCAAGTGCAACATAATCAAAATCCTTAAAATACTCTACTGATACAATATCACTTCCACCAATGGATAAAGGTCTCTCAGATTCACTAGTTTCAATTTCAACCCCACCACCTAGGTAAGCATGGGTAACTAATACATTTCTTTCATTTTCATTTTCATTAATATTTGCTTTTATCTTATTTAACACTTCTTTATAAGCATCATCATGAGTCTTTATATCATTATTCTTTAATTTTTCTCTAATAATAGCAGGCTCAAGATATGGAATTAAATAAAAATTCACTTTCCCATATTCATCTTCAAATACTATTGGCTCAAGCTTCTCCTTTAACTCTCCACATATATATAAACCCTTCTTCTCTAATATCTTGCTCCCAAATGCCAATCTATCTGGACTATCATGGTTCCCTGCAATAGCCATAACCTTTATGCCTAAATCAATTAATACTTTACTCAAAAATTCATCTAATAATTCTACCGCTTCAACTGGAGGAATAGATCTATCATAAACATCTCCAGCAATAATTAATACATCTGGATTTTCTTCCTTTAAAAACTCAATAAATTTATCCAAAACATATCTTTGTTCCTCTGTCATATGAATACCATGAACTAACTTTCCTATATGCCAATCTCCTGTGTGTACTATTTTCATCTAATCACCTCGAAATCACGAACATTTGTTAAATATTTGCTTTACCATAAATTATAGCATAAAAAAAGCACGCTTATAAAAAGAAATGGAGAATTGATAATGTAGAATGGAGAATGATGGTTGTTTCTGCTTACGCAGAAACTACATTTTGATTTTTCTTTATAACAAAAGGGCTTTACTCATTTTATCCTAAGATAAAATATTGTATTTATAATACAACGTTTCATTAATATGAAACAAGTAAACACCCATTGTCTCTCAAAAACAGTACGATAAAAATTTCTCGAAGAGAAATATCCATCATTATACATTATCAATTCTCAATTTTCTTTTAATCATGTTTCCATTTAACATTAAATACGTCTAAATAATCTTCTAGTTTGTTTCCTTTCACATAAACGTCTGGAGAAATCTTGTTTTCCATTATGTTCTTCTCTTTAACATTCCAGTAAAGTGAAACTACATAAATACAAAACCCCATATCCTTATTATCATAAACATCCTGTCCCACACCTTTTCCAAATGTCTCTCTTCCTATTATCTCTACATTATTTAAATATGATCTTAATGATAGTGCTAATAGTTCAGCTGAACTAGCCGTATACTCATCTACTAGAATCTTAATTTCATTAAAGTTCACAGCATCATTATCACAATAATATGAATCTGTACTTCCATCTCTATATATTAGATTACTAGCAACATCTCCTGTAAGGAATTGGTTTATAATATTATTAGCCGCTCTTATTAATCCTCCACCATTATGTCTTAAGTCAATTATCAATGTTTTTTCTTCTTTGTTCTCAATCATATCTAAACCTTCAATAAACAAATTATCGCTGTTCATATCAAATCCATATACTCTTACATAAACATTATTCTGATCTAATTCTTTAAACCATACTGATTTATATTCTTCTTCTTCCAATGCTCTATAATCTTCTCCATATATCATATAAGTAAATATATCATTCTCCTCTTTTACCTCTTGAAGAAAACTACTTATTATATTAATACCGCCTCTTTTATCCTTGTATTTCTCTGCTATTTCAGCTATTTTAGTATCATTTATATATAAATAATTGTCATTGAAAAACTCAATCACCTGATTCATAACTGAATTTTCTCTTCTGTTTATTATTTCTAATATGTTATATGCTTCCTCATCCTCATAATCTTTTTCTATTAACATATTTGCATATTTTTTTGCCTCAGCATAATCTTGATTATACATATATTCATTTATAAGTTTTTTAAGGGCATATGTGCCGTTGGTTTCACTGTTTGTAAGTTCTTTAAATATTCTTATTGCATTATCCCTCTCATTCAATTGAGAATATGCTAATCCTCTATAGAACTTAAAATCCTCATCTTCCTTTAACTGCTCGTCCAGATTATCGTAAGCTTCTAATAACCTTCGATATCTCATGGAATAGTATAAATTAGAAATCAAACCTTCTACTGCTCTATAATTTAAAGAATCTTCTTTCATAGCCTTATCATATTCTTCAGAAGCTTTTAAATACCTTCCCATATATTCATATAAAGCCCCATAACATTTATATAAAGCAGAATCTTTATCAAATACACTCTCGTATTTAATCAAATATTCCTTCGAAAGATCATATTCTCCAAGTTCCATCTCACAGTAAGCCATCCATAGATAAATATTTTTATCTTCCTCTTTAAAATCATTATATACTTCTCCAAATAGTTTCTTTGCTATTCTATATTTTTCTATATTATAATATTTAATCCCAAGCTCATACACCGCATCAGGGTTATCCTTATATATTTCATAATACTCTTTATAAAAATTTAATAATTCATCTAAACTATTTTTAGCAAAATATAATTCATCAATAGAAAGGTTATATAAATAATCCTCACTATGATTTTTTTTAATTATTTCTGCATACTCCTTAGCTTCTGAATAGTTTTCAAGTGCAACTGAAATTTGAAATAACTTATGGATATACTTTAAATGATTAGGTAATAATTTATCAGCCTTCTCAATAGCCGTTTTTGACTCTTCATATTCTCCTTTTTCATATAAAATTAATCCCTTACAATAATATGCATATGTCATCTCAGAATCAAGTTCAATGGCTTTATTTACACATTCAAGAGCCTCTTCATTTCTCCCTAAACTGTACAAAGCATTCCCTTTATTTGTGTATACCACACTTGTTTTCTTTCCTAAGCTTAAAGCTTTATTAGCATTATCTAGAGCCATTTCAATCTCACCTATGTTATAGTAAGATACTGATAATTTATTATATATTGATGCGATTTCTTCATTATACTCTTTAGCTTCAGTTAATTTTACTATTGCTTCTTCATATTTCCCCTGATTATTTAAGGTTTCCGCATCCTCTAATAATTCTATTAATTTCAGTCTATCTTGGGAACTCATTTTATTTATACTATTTTTAATCTTATAACACCCTGTTAAACTTACAAAAAACATTATAATAACTATTAAAGCAACAAAATATTTTGAAGTCATAAAACTAATCTTATGTGATTTGCTCATTGTCATCCCTCCCACCTTGAAATTTTATCACATTATTGTATTATATTGCACAAAATAACATTAAATTCTTAAAAACTTAAAAATAATTCTCATAGATAATGTAGAAACTAAATGTATTAATTATGTGAGGTGATTGTTTTGAGCAAAAAAACTTATGAGATTACTATAAATGAAGGAAGTGCACCAAATAAAAAAATTGTATTTGATTGTGACTATGATTGTACTGAAGAAATGAATAACAGTCAGGTGATTACATCCGCTGTTGCCAATAGTGTTATTCAAACTAAAGATGTTCGTTGGATTCAAGATATAAAAGATGTAACTAATACATCTGATAATCTTACTGACTAGAAGGGAGAAGCTACCAAGCTTCTCTCACACCATGTAAACATACAAAAAATCAGATATAAACCCAATATACAACAAAATTTAATTTCCATTTTTTGAACTTTGTTAAAATTTTATTAATTTTGTCAGAATATTCGAAATATATTATAATTAAAATATGAAAAAAATATTTTATGAAGGAGGATATTTTTTATGGGGAATTTTGTTGATTTAATTAGTAAAATCGCAGATATGGTTTGGGGTGCTCCACTATTATTAATGCTATTATTTACTCATATTTTTCTAACTGTTAGATTAAAATTTATTCAAAGACATATCGGTAGAGCTATCAAACTGTCAGTAACCAAAGATGAACTTGCTCAAGGTGATGTAAGTCAATTTAGTGCTTTAGCAACTTCACTTGCAGCAACTATAGGTACTGGTAATATAGTTGGTGTTGCAACTGCTGTTGCCATTGGTGGTCCTGGTGCAGTATTTTGGGCTTGGCTTACTGGTGTTTTTGGTATCGCAACAAAATATGGAGAAGCACTTCTTTCAGTAAAATACAGAATTAAAACGTCAGATGGTACTATGGCTGGGGGGCCTATGTATGTTCTTGAACATGGTTTAAGAGAGAAATACGGACTTAAAGTAACTGGAAAAGTTTTAGGTGTACTATTTGCTGTATTCACAGCTCTTGCAGCCTTAGGTATAGGTTGTATGGCTCAAGCAAATTCTGCTACAGGGATGATAAATGATGTTTTTGGAATTGAAAAATGGATTATTGGTTTAGCACTTGCAGCATTAGTTGCTGTTGTTATTATAGGTGGAATAAAAAATATTGCAAAAGTATGTGATAAATTAGTTCCTTTCATGGCAGTTTTCTATATCATAGGTTGTATAATTATTCTTTCTATGAGTTATAAAACAATTCCCGATACAGTTGTACTTATCGTAAAGTCAGCATTCACTGGTCAAGCTGCAACAGGTGGTTTTGCTGGTGCAACTGTTATGATAGCTGCTAGATATGGTGTTGCAAGAGGATTATTCTCAAATGAATCCGGTCTAGGTAGTGCACCAATTGTTTCTGCTGCTGCTCAAACGAGAAATCCTGTTAGACAGGCATTAGTTGCTTCTACAGGTACATTTTGGGATACAGTAATCGTTTGTGCTGTTACTGGTATTGTTTTAGTTAATACAGGAGTATGGAACCAAGGCTTATCAGGTGGAGAACTTACAAATGCTGCTTTTGGTACATTTGGTACTATAGGTAAAGTTGTACTTACAGTTGCATTAATAACTTTCGTTTTCTCAACAATTCTAGGTTGGTCATATTATGCTGACAAAGCTATTGAATACTTAGCAGGTAAAAAAGTTGCATTCATGTATAAAATTTGTTTTATAGTTTTCGTATTCTTTGGCTCTATATGGTCTTTAGAGGTTGTTTGGATGTTATCAGACATAGCAAACGGACTTATGGCATTACCAAACTTAATCTCATTATTATTAATGAGCGGAGTTATTGTTTCAGAAACAAGAAAATATCTTTGGGAAGATAATCTTGATGCAATAAGCGAAGGATATATAGAGGTTGATAAATAAAATGAACAGCAACCTAACGGTTGCTGTTTTTATAGTTAAATTTACAATATATTTAATCATTCATTATCCTATCATTTATTATGAAATCAATTTTTAAAATGTCATCATTATTAACAACATAAACTTTTATATTTTTAAATTCTTTCTCAAAAGTCGTGTTATATCCATTTTTGAAAATATATTCATCAATTAAATCAAATAATTGTTCAGATATTTCTTCATCATATTTTTCATAATAATTATCACTCTTCGAAATATATCTCATGCATTTTTCAAGTTTTTCCATATAGTGCTTTTTCTCAGTTTTAAATCTCCATGGTGATTTGGTTTTATTTAGTGTTAATACTATTTCAGTTTTTAATAGATCATTCGTTACTATCTCAAAAGAACAAAATCTTTCTCTCTTAGATAGAACTATTTCCGTTTTTATATCATCTCTTGTTACTTCAAGTTGATTGTTATAACAATTCTCCTGCAAGAATAAATCCATAATTTTATAAACTAATTCATTTTTATCTAATCTTAAGTTACTTTCAACTTCATTCCCATCAATAATTAGGTTACCATTTTCCATAGATATATTACCTTTTAAAGTTCCTTGCTTAAAACACTCATCAAATAATTCAGAGTCGAACAAGCTTTTTGTAGTGAAATTCATTATGATTTCTTCCTTCAGATTTTCCTTTTGATTTATATTTTTTCCAATGAATAGCTGATATTTTTTCCCATACTCATAACCGTCCACAGGATATACATTTACGTAGTTTCCTTGAACTTTAGTACTTGATATCAACACCCCACCTTTGTCGTCCATAATCCTTATTCCACTGCTATTAAAATCTGCTTCATTAATCTCCTTATTGAATTCTATAGTCCATATTTTATGTATTCCTACTTCTTTTCCAAACTCAATTTCTTCCCCCTTTATTATCTCTCCCTTTCCAATAAACAAAAACATAATAGAAATTACTATAAATATCTTTTTCATAATTTTCTCCTAAAAATCAAATTAATATTTTTTACCCATATTCTATATTTTATTATTAAAGTCAATTACTTACAATATTTTCTTTATATTTATTAAAAAAACATCATATGACCTGAAGCTCTGGCTTTCAAAGTCACATGTTGTTTTTTATAATTTATCTTAACTTTTCTTGTAGGTGTGCCATTTCTTGTTTTTCTGTTTTTCCTTTAATCCTAACACTATTCTTGATTCTAGCTGCTTGTGGTCCTACATGTTCTTGATGAGTAGCATTATCTAAGGGTTGAATAGGTTGCCAATCTTTTCTAGGTGGGTTTGCTTCATCCTTTTTAACAATAGAAGCTTTAGATCCTTTTTGTACCATACTAAATATTCCTCCTCTTTTATTATAATAGAATGAAATTTTGTAACCATATTACATATGAAATCTCTTTAAACCATAGATGTTTCATATGAATCTGATAACAAAATTATTATCATTCTATATAGTTGATATATTTAGTATTGTCCTTTATATTGTAAAAATTCTAGGTAAATTTCTACTATTAAAATATTACATACCACCTTTTACCATTTCACATAAAAAGGAGTAAAATTCTTTTAAGTCATTTAAAGTATCAAAGGCTCCTTGAGCCATACTATCTCTTCCGCCACCTTTACCATTAAATTTTTTGATATGCTCTTTAAAAACTTTACCACAGCTTATCTGCATGTCACTATTGTTAATAAACAATAATTTTTTATCTATTTCTGAGGCTAGAACAAGTATGTAGTTCTTTTCACTTAAAATTTCTCCTATATCTCTAATTTCTTCAAATGATTTATTTTCATATCTTTTACATATTAAGTTATTATCAGTAGACTTTATTAACTTTGATGCTTCTTCTATGGCTAATTGATTTTTTAGCTCACTTAGCTGCTTTTTCAAATTATTAAATAGTTGTTGCTGATTATCTATAGATTTTAATAAATTATATTCATCAGTTGAAAAGTTTTTGTTTAATTCGCTTATTACATTGTGCTTTTGTTTATAATCTTTATATGCTCTATTACCGCACTTTAAATATAATCTGCTCATACCTTTATATTTTTCTACTTTAAGTATTTTTACTATACCTATTTCTCCTGTTCTTGATAGATGAGTTCCACAACAAGGACAACAATCTATATTATCAACTTCAACAATTCTTATATCTCCATCTACTTTAAACTTCTTTCTTGCATTAACTTTTTCTAAACCTTCATTATCTACAATATAAGTTTTAAAAGGTACATTTTTATAGATTGCATTATTCACTTCTTCTTCTAAAGAATCTATCATATCATCTGTAAAAGGATAAATATCAATATCCATGGTTATATAATCTTCACCTAAATGGAATCCTTTATTATTTCCTTTAAATAATTTATATATAATCCCTGACACAATATGTTCCCCAGAGTGCTGCTGCATGAAATCAAATCTTCTTTCAAAATCAACGGTACATAATGCCTTTCCACATTCCAGTTCACCATCAACTTCATGATAAATTATATTTTCTTTTTCAAAAACATACTTAACTCTAACGCCATTTATATAACCAGTATCAGAAGGTTGCCCACCCCCTTCTGGATAAAATGGAGTTTTATTTAAAACTACTAATACCTTGTTTTCTTCCTTTAACACCTGAACTATTTCCACTTCACATTCCTTTATGTAAGAATCTTTATAATAAAGTTTTTCTGTCATAGTATACACTCCTATTCACTAACATATTGTTCTATTTTACTTTACTAACTTCGCTAACTATTATGTATACCTATATTATACCGTCTGCAAACTAATTATAAAGACATATTATTAAACACCTTGTAAACCTTTTCTAAAAAGTATTCTTTTTCAGTACTAGCACCAATCTTTACATCAACAATATTTCCATTGTTATCTACAAACACAGTAGTTGGAAACAAATGAATATAATCAGTAAATTCTTCTTTTAGCTCCTTACTTGGGATAATATTTGTAAAGGTTACTTTATTGCCGCTTAAAATCTTGTTTAGGTTGCCATTATTACCTTTTTCTGAAGCATTTGTAACGATTCCTATTAGATTAATTCCTTTTTCATTTAATTCTTTATAACTTGATTCAAGAATCTCCAATTCTTCAACACAAGGTTTTCAAGTGGTAGTCCAAATTTTGATTAATGTAAGCTTGTAATCCTTAATAATTTCATCTGTTATCTCATTATTGTTCATATCTTTACACTTAAATTCTGGAAATGTTTTTACTTCTGAAAAAAATACTTCTTGACTCTTTTTATCAGGAGAAATAACAAAAATAGCGCCAAGTAAAATAATTAAAATTAAAAATCCGAAAAAATATTTTTTCTTCATTGTTTTCCTCACTTTCATATATAATTTGTTTTAACTTTATTATTATATCACATTTTTACTTTATAGTATTTTTATGTAAATATACAATGTTAGTTGTTTCGTAGTAACAAATTATTTATATAAAGTAATGAAACATAATAAATATTTCATGAATTATGGAATATAAAATATCAGGTTCTTACTATGCTTATTTCTGCTTGAGGAAAATTTTCCATGCTTCGCTTAATTGAGAATGATTGTGATTTCTCTCCGAGAAATTTTACATCTTATTAAACCTATTCCATCCTACATAAATTTCATATCTCCTTTATATACTCTGAAGTCCTTGCCTTTCGGCTAGAAAAGTTTCTTGTGTTCTCTATTATCCGCTACTTTCGTTATAAGTTTTACTGACTACTATTCCTAAAAAGCTTTGCTTTTATACCTTTAAGAAAAAGACCAATACAGAAGTTTTTCCTGTATTAGTCTTAATCTCAGTTTAAAATATTATCTATCGATTATAGTAGTAATTCATAAAAATAAAATTTTTCTACTCTTAGTTTTCTATATTTCAATTTTTATACTAAACTCAAATATAATATTATCTTGAATTCTAACAAATTTATTGTATGCTATATTAATTATAATAAATTCATTAAATCTTTTATAAATTTATTAGCAATTGCTATACCTCCAAGAGTAATTGCAATAACACAAAAAATAATCCCTATAATCATTAATATTATATTCGATTGAATCACAAACTTCTTTTCATATATTAATTTTCCTAAGAATGGTATTCTTAAAAAAAACATATCTGAAATAATTCCCCATATCCCCGTAACAAATACAAATATCCCCAATGAAAAATATAACTCTTTGTCTGGTAATTTCATTATATGATTAGCAAACTTAAAAGCAAATATTAACCATAAAGGAAAATGAATTATTGGATTTTTATACCATTTTGCTTTTTCATTATTTTTTGTAATACTCATCTACATCCTCCTTATCTATAATAATAACCCATGGTTCACTAGTAAGTAGCTTATCAAGTCCATCATAAGTTCCTTTATATGGTATGAAATTTATAAAAAAGCCACCTACTTTTTGCCCCATTCTTTTTAATTCTTTTAGAACCTTTGAGTCAATAGAACAATTTTCAGCAAGATTTTTTATACCCTTACACTTATTATGCACCAACACAAACTCTTCACTTACATAATAAGTATGGAAGTCCTTAACCTCAAAATTATAAACATTTATTGGTTCATCAAATTGTTTTATTTCTATACTTTCAAGATATATTTCATTTTCTTCTGCATCTTCTAATATATCTTCTTCTGTTAACTCTTTTGCACCTACCCAACCTCTATTCTTTGTCCAGAATGGATGCTCACTTGTTGTCCTTATTGTTTTTCCGTTTATTTTTATTACTACAAGTTCAGATACTTTGTTTCTAAAGAGTCTTACTACTTCTTTGTAGGCTTTTTCTCCTGTGAATTCATTCTTTGAGAATACTTTATCTCCTACTTTTATATCTTTTATTTGTTTTGTTCCTTCTTCAGTTAGAATCTCTGTCTCTTCTGTGAAACAAATATTAACCCATTTTTGAATAAATGTAAAAATAATCATCCCTGAAATCCTAGGAAATGATTGAAATTCATATCCTTGCTAACATCCACCGAGGTTTTTAGTGAAAAAGGCACGATTGAACTTGCTACTAACTACTCCCCCTATGAATCTGCGCTTATAAACTTTAACCCTTAAAACAAACCAACCCAAGGATTTTACTTCCCGGATTGGTATTAAACTTTAACTCAATTTTATTATTTTATTCTATTGGATAGTTTACTGTTACTCTAGTCTAAAAATATTATATTTTTAATACAATTAAAACCACTAGTATAATATTTGTAATAAGTAAAAATATTATTATTTGTCTAGTTGTAAATCCAGACATTGATAATCTAAACCATCCGCCTGTATTAAGTATCAGAAGAGCAATAAAAATCAACAACACCAATTTAAAATCCACTCCTTTATATCAGCGAAGAGAAAGTAAATTCATATTCAAACTAATTTTATTTTATTTTATTTTATTAATCTAATAAATTTTCTAATTCCTTCTTAATTTGTTCACACTTTTCAATCCCATCCTTAGAAATACCATAGCTATTCATATGACTATATAGTTCATACCATTTTCTTTCAAAAGTATAATTTATATCTCCACTTTGAATTAATTCAAGTGTCATTTTTCTAGCATAATAATATTTAATTATTACCCCCCTCTTTAGATTCTGCACTTAGTGAATGTCCAAATACATAATCAATCACATATTCTAATTCATATTCACTATAGCCTATATCATCAATAACACTCTTGGCAGTTAATAAATATCCCAAAACAGAAAGTCCTTTACTAACTTCCTTCTTTGTCAAAATACTCTCCACCATATCTGAATGGGTTTGTATCAGCTTTATCCATATCACAGGCTAAATCAAACACATAATCATAAAAATCGTTGTACCCTGAATATTTAAAACTCTGCAATGATAAATTCTGTCTAGCATGATAAACTCCATTTTCATCCCTATTAAATCCAGCTAACTTAAAAAACCAAGGTAACTTTCCATCTTTTGTTTTCTTTTGAAACCATTTATACGGTTTATATTTTTTATTGCTCTATCACTTTGTTCACAACCCCCTAGGGTCCTAACATATTACTTTATTTCATTAAACCTTTCCCTTTATAACATAAAATATCCCAGATTTGATGTTATTCTTGGTTGGCATATGCTTTTTTCATTGTTATTTATGATAAATTACCACCATTATTTCTTATAGTGGTAATTTTATCATTACTTATCTTTCCTTAATTGCTTATGCTTGATTATCTTGTTTTCTCCTCCAAGATACTAGGAAATCACTGTAAGTCAATTCATTCTAAAATTAAGGGTTTATTGCAGGTGTTGTGCCAGTTTTTTCGTTATCCTTAGGTTTATAAATTCCAGCTATGTTCATATCTTGCCAGTAGGTAAATTGTGTATCTCTATCTTCTGCTTTAATTACACGTAATGTATATAATCCAGCATTGTTAGAATTTATGGTGTCTTCGGTAAAATCAATTACGAAAAACATGTATTTTTCCTTATTTGTACTTACTGTATACCAATACCTAAGCATTACAGACTTTTTACCTTTTTCTATTGATTCATCAGAAGACCACTTATCTCTTTTCCAAGATTCTACATCACCTTGAAAAAAATCAAATAAATAATCAACTCCGTAATCAAAATCATCGATTTCCACCAATGCTTGTTTGGAAAATAATGCTTTGATTGCTCCTTCATCTTTAGCTTTAATTGCTTCAAGTATTTGTTCTATTCTCGCATCTGCTTTTTTATCTTCACTACTAACAAGCCTTCTTCCACTACCAAAAGAACATGATGAAAATACAAAAGCACTTGAAAGAAATAATAAAAATATAATTTTCTTAATCACTTATACCACCTCTTTTATTTAAAAGTGAATGTCGCTGAATATGTTTTTTTATTAAATTTCCATCTTTTATCATCGTTCCATGTATCATAAAAATTATTATACATATCTTTATTGTTAGAAAAGTCAACAGTATAAATAGCTGTCAAGTTCCTTGCCTAAACATCCTTAAATTTCGGATTAAAACCTGTTATCCACCATTGATTCTCTTTAGGATTGTAATCAATTATAGTATTCTCATTATTGTCCTTTAGTGTCAATGACATGGGTAAAGCTAAGCTTTGATCCACAAGCCAGTGAGGTGTTAAAAAACCCATTATTTCTAGTCTTCTGTATATTCCTAACTCAGCACCTGCTCCTAAATTTATATAATCACCTTTCCATGCCCAAAAAATTAAATCCTGTCCTTTATATTCAAACTGAAATTTAGCTTTATCCATACTTGAGCCTAAATCAAATGCTAAGTCGTACGAATCATTATAACCAAAATATTGCTGCCAACAATCAAAGCTTGCGTGGTAAACGCCATCATTATCTACATCCATCTGCAAGAAAAATCCTCCTATATCAGCAGTGTCAACGGAGAAATTCTTGTAATCTGTTTTCTCTCTAACAAAAGAAGACAATGATTCAAGCTTATCATTTACAAACTTATCTGACCTGTGTAAAAGTTCAGATAGCGATGGAAAGTTTCCAGACGGATCAACATATATTATTGGGTTGTTATGACAATAAGTATACAAATTCAAGCTCAATGGATCTGCATCTTTTCCCCAATAACTATCCTCTGTTGTAAACCTTCCTATCTTTGGATCATAATATCTTGCTCTCAGGTAGTATAATCCGGTTTCACTATCAAAATACTCTCCACCATACCTAAATGGGTTTGTATCATTTGAATCAATACTTAATTCGTTTCCAAATGCATCGTACTTATAGTTCTTTATAACATTACCATTTTCATCTGTTAGCTGTATTACATCACCATGCCCGTTGTATAAATAGAATATTTTCTTATTATCTTTTTCTACGGCAATTAGGTTAATTCCTCTGATGTATTCTGATATTATGTTGTTTGATGAATCTGTTTCTGCAACAATACTTTGTCCATCCCAAATTTGGTTTGTTGTTTTTCCATTAATTGTTTTAGTTATTCTTAAACCATCACTTCCACGCTTCGCTTAATTGAGAATTGAGAATTGAGAATGATTGTGATTTCTCTCCGAGAAATTTTACATGTTATTAAACCTATTCCATCCTACATAAATTTCATATCTCCTTTATATACTCTGAAGTCCTTGCCTTTCGGCTAGAAACTTTTCTTAGTTTTTGCTCCTCTTATACTTTGTTTTAAAATTATACTAACTACTAATACATCAAAGCTTCGCATTAAAGTCGCTTTGGCGCTTTCAGTTGTATTATTTTAAAAAGACTAACACAGGAATTTATTTCCTATGTTAGTCTTTTTCTGATACTAATTTATATTAATAAAATATATCCATACCTGTCTCAAATTTCATGTTTTCTAACTCATCTACATCAATATCTTCATTATGGAATATGCTTAACATCTTTAAATTCTTTATTTTTTTTATAGGATTAATATCATCAATCATATTATATGATAGACATAACTCTACTAAATTTTTTAATCCACTTAAACATTGAATATCTTCTATTTGATTATAAAATAAATCAAGCTTCTCTAACTTTTTCAATTCACTTAAACTTTCAATATCTTCTAACTCATTATATGATAAGTCAAGCTCCACTAAATTTTTTAATCCACTTAAACATTCGATACCTTCTATCTGATTGTGTGATAAATTAAGCTCTACCAAATTATTTAACTCAATTAAACACTCAATATTTTCTAGCTCATTATGTGATAAATCAAGTTCTTGGATATGATATAAGTTACTAATTGATTGTAAGTCTTTAATCCCACATGCTGATAGGTTTAAATAGATTAAATTTTTAAGTTGTTTTAATGGAGATGTATCTTTAAGTATATTTGAGTCTAATGATAATTTTTCTAAATTTCTAAGGTTGGAAAGTGGTGTAATATCAGTAATTTCATTAGTTTCCAAATCTAATTCCTTTAATTTAGTTAAATTCTTTAAATAACTTACATCATTAATCCCATCTGCAAATAACTTTAATTTCTCCAAATTCTCAAAATCCTTTATAAATTTCAAATCATGAATTTTATTGTTATATATATGCAACTCTCTAATTTGATTTTTATTTTTTATTTTATTTATAATGGATAAGTCACTCATAAATGCTGGCAACATTATGGCTGAAATCTTTGGATAATTATTTATTATATCAAAATCTTCATACTCACAAGGAAATCCCAAAAAATTCCAGTTCTAGAAAACCATCTAATTTTATTTCTACTACCTTAGTTTCATATAAATTTAAGTATTTTACTTTGTTTAAATTTCCTATTGGGTTCATATCAGTTACAGGATTATAACTCAAATCTAAATATACTAAATTATTTAAACAATTTAAAGGTTCTAAATCTTCAATGGAATTATCCTGTAAATCTAAATATTCAAGTTTTTTTAATTTACTTAATATTGAAATATCCCTTATACCTGTCTCTAATAAAGATAATTTCTTTAAATTAGTACAATACTGTAATAAATCTATGCTAGATAAGGACCCTTGATCTGAAAAATGGGCAACATATAGCTCTTTAACACTTTCTAATTCAGTAATCGTTATATCTCCATGTGGTTTATTTATTTCTTTTCTTACAGCTGCCTCCATAGTATGATCGTAGAATTTTACTTTCATCTTTAAACCCCTCTTTTACAAAATATGCTTTTTAACTAACTAATTAAATAATTTCTCCCAAGGTATATTGGGTGGGAACCCTTTATCATAGTCTGAAGCACCTGGTCTTCTGATATGCCAATGTCTGTTAACGTGTACCCGATCATTAACTGTCTTATTATCATAAGGGTGCCCTTCCCATTTTATTTTGGTTCTATCTAGCAAGGTCCATTCGACAGCTTTTCGTCCTTTAGTATTTTTACCATCCGCTATTGACCTTCCTTTTACACCAAATAACTCATCCAATTTTTGCTTTATTTTACCACGGTTAGAACCATCCTTCCTGGATCACTTGGCCATTGATCATTATTTTCATAATCTTCATCTAAACGCTTACCTTGATCCGTTAAACCATCATCAATAGGAGGATTAGAACTCTTTTTTTTTCTTCTTTTTCTTTGAAGATTCCTTCTTCTTTGCATAATGCATATTCTCCAGAGCTCTAAATGCTGGTATGACAAATCTGGCAGTTTCTCCTACAGCCTCAAATATCCCCATTAATCCATTAAATAGTCCTCGACTTTGAGGAAGTGATACTTGACCAGTTCCACCATATGTACCTATTCCACCAGAAAGAGTACCCCAAAAATCGGAATTATTGGTCTTATTTACCTAATGCCCACTCGGATCCACATACATAATAGGATTATTCGTACAATAAGTATAAAGATTTAGACTTAATGGATCATTCTCTTTTCCCCAATAACTATCCTCTGTAGTAAACCTTCCTATCTTTGGATCATAATATCTTGCTCTCAGGTAGTATAATCCGGTTTCACTATCAAAATACTCTCCACCATACCTAAATGGGTTTGTATCATTTGAATCAATATTCAGTTCATTACCAAATGTATCGTACTTATAGTTCTTTATAACATTACCATTTTCATCTGTTAACTGAACTATATCACCATGTCCACTTCATTTAATGTATAATTGATAATGGATAATGTATAATGATTGTGATTTCTCTCCGAGAAATTTTACATCTTATTAAACCTATTCCACCCTACAATAATTTTCATATATCCATATAACACTCTGAAGTCCTTGCCTTTCGGCTCAAAACTTTGGCTTTCTGAACTAAATTAATTACATAATAATACATAAAAGTGATTATTTATAAATGAATATAAGTAACCAGTATTACTATGAATATTAAAGAAAATCGTACTTTTCTCGTGTCTATTTTACTCAGATCACTCCACTAAGCTTTAAAACCTTGAAAATAGACACTTAGCCGTAAATCGACTAAATGTCTATTTATGTTCCTATCACTAGCAATAATCATCCATCAATCATAGGCATTATTATAATATATTCATAAGTTCAAATGTACCTTTTGTAATGATTTACCTTAAACTACATATCAAAAGGGCTTTTGGTTTTACATAATGATTACCTAAAGAAATTTCCATAAATTCTAATTAATTTTTTTTGCTGATTCATATATTTTTAATGCTGATAAAGCTATCTCACTATTAGGAAATTCCTGTAATACATTTTCATATAGTTCTTTAGACTTGTTTCCTTCACCTATCTGACTATAACAATAAGCCATATTAATTAAAGCCATTTCAGAATAGGAAATTCTACTTGAAGAAAGCAAAACAATTATTCGATATTTATCAATCCAATTGAAAGTTTTAAAAAAAGCATAGCTTTTTTTGAATTCTTTTATTGCTAAATCATATTTTTTATTTTTAAAGTATTTAATTCCCTTTCTATGATATCTAGGTATAGTTCTCTTTAATAATACAATTAATACAAAATAAATTATAGCACCATAAAAAACCGGCTCATCTACTTGAAAAAAGCTAAAAACATATGAAATTAAGCTGAAAACCATTAGTTTAATTATTACACCAAGCATCTTATTTGTCTAATAATAGGTTGTGAAGAAGCCATTTAATCCCTCCTTGTTTTATGCTACCAAATGTAGTTAATAATCTGATTTCTAAAATTATACTTTATTCTTCCCCAAGTGAATATAACTCCCATTTTACAATTTTTTTATCTTTCCACCCTTTTTTTCTAAAAGTATGACAGTTAGAAAGAATGTATATTAGATTGTCTTTTCCTAAAACACTGGAGATAATAACCCCATTTAATTCATAAGTCCAGATCTTTTCACCTTTTTCAGAAAATACTTCAATCCACGACTTATAATGGGGATAATTTTGCATGAAACTTTGTTGAATAATTTTTTTGCATTTTCCAATTATAGGTGGTACTCTTACTCCACCTGATACTTTTGTTATCCATCTTTCCTTCCCAGAACTATCCAAAGAAACTAATCTAAAATTACTTAAATTTAAATAAAGATTGCCCTCCATATCAATTGCTGGTGAAGTTACTACATTCCCCTCTTTTGGAGTGTATGTCCATAGAACATTTCCTTCTGAATCTAAAGCAAGTAATTTTCTTGATAAGCGAGCATATATTGTTCCATCATTTTTAATTGTAGGCGGATATGATCCCAATCCTTGTCCTAATTTTCTTTCCCATAGTTTATGTCCCATTTTATTAAAAGCACATAAAGTATGGTGATTGTTAAGCCCGATATAAATTATGCCATCTTTTGATATAATAGGTTCATACCAATTAATAGAATCAAATTCACATTTCCAGTTCAATATACCATTAGAAGAAATGCTGTACAATGTTCCAACCTCGTTACTATAAGTAAATAAATATACATTTTCTTCTTCATCAAGAACTGGTTTAGAGTGGGGGCTCTGATTTAGCGGAAACTCCCACCTTATAGTACCATCTGGATAAAGACAGAATAGTTTATCATTTTCACTTTCAAAATCATTTGTTGTTGTTAAATAAATTAATCCACTTTTACTAATTACAGATGGTTTTAATCTCATATCAGTTTTAAAAACTTCTTTTTTATCTCCACTATTACTCACTTTGATTATTCGTCCAAAATGTTCTCCAAATATATTATTATCACAGTCGGAAACTAATATATTATTCTCCCTATCCACTACAAATGATCCTGATACAATCGTTTCATCTACATAAGAATTCTCTTCGGTCACCTTCCACAATAATTTAGGATTATCTGGTATTGCAAACCTTGATTGTCTTGTCCAATTAATGTCAGTAGGATGAACTGCATACTTGTCATATGCTCCATTTTTGAATCCCCCTACTCCTTCATTATTATCAAATTGAGATATGTTATTAATCATCTATATCACTCCTTGTTGTTTATTTTAATGTCCTAAAATATATGATGCTGATCCTAATGCCCCTGCAAGACTAGGAATATCATCAGCAATTCCTGCTCCTCCAGTAAATACATCTTCTGCAAGTGTTCCTAATATTATGCCTCCTACAACAACTGATGCTGCAAATTGTCGTTTTTTATATAAGCTTTTAACTGCAGTAGATGTTACAGTTACTCTATCTCCAAATTTGTCATATTTATAGAAAGAGTAATTTGCTAATCCTGGTTTATCGAAAGTTATCATCATTTTTATGTCTTTAATTACGTCTATATCCGTGATTGGTTTCATTGTAAATCCTTCCATTAAATCCCCATCAGTCATATACTTATTTAATTGGGCTGTTCCGTCTGTCCCTATTGGTTTAACTTCCCAAACCATATCTCCGGATACAATATCTGCTTCATATTTTTTTGCTCTACCCCACCGGTTTTTTTGAGTTTTTGATGTAATTTCATATTCCAAGATAGAATCATATCCACGTTTGTTCAATTCCTTTGCAATATTAAGTTGAGCTATTTCATGAAAAGCCGTCCAAACAGCTCCACCATTTGCGATTAAAGTAAAGGTAGATATCAATTTATCATCTAATATGCCGTCATTGTATAATCCACTTATACCACGTAGAGCTTTAACTGGCATATGCCCACTCGGATCTCCATACATCACAGGATTATTTGTACAATACGTATAAAGGTTTAGACTTAATGGATCATTCTCTTTTCCCCAATAACTATCCTCAGTCGTAAATCTACCAATTTTAGGATCATAATATCTTGCTCTCAGGTAGTATAATCCGGTTTCACTATCAAAATACTCTCCACCATACCTAAATGGATTTGTATCATTTGAATCAATACTTAATTCGTTTCCAAATGCATCGTACTTATAGTTCTTTATAACATTACCATTTTCATCTGTTAGCTGTATTACATCACCATGCCCGTTGTATAAATAGAATATTTTCTTATTATCTTTTTCTACAGCTATAAGGTTAATTCCTCTGATGTATTCTGATATTATGTTGTTTGATGAATCTGTTTCTGCAACAATACTTTGTCCATCCCAAATATGGTTTGTTGTGTTGCCATTAATTGTTTTAGTTATTCTTAAACCATCACTTCCACGCTTCGCTTAATTGAGAATTGAGAATGTAGAATTGAGAATGATTGTGATTTCTCTCCGAGAAATTTTACATCTTATTAAACCTATTCCACCCTACAATAATTTTCATATATCCATAAAACACTCTGAAGTCCTTGCCTTTCGGCTCAAAACTTTTTTTACTTTCTCCTTATTTGTTACCTTTATCTCTTACTCCTTATAACTACTAATCCTAAAGAACTTCGTTCTAAAACCTTAAACCTTTTAAACCATCAAAGCTTTCGTATTAAGTCGCTTAATCACTTTCTTATATATTATTTTAAAAAGAGTAACAAAGTCTTTATTTACTTTGTTACTCTTTTTTGTTTATACTTCACCCCTAATGAAGGCTGGCTGGCCTAACTAAGTTTGCCCAAAGTCGATTGTGATTATTTTTATCTTTTGCTATTCAAATGGTATATAGATTCCGACACGCGGTATCCTTTTGCGGCCATCAAATAATATCTTTTGCTCGCCATCATATATTTTTTTTCTATCTTCTGCTTTTACTACCAAGAGCATATAAAGACCAACATTATTAGGGTGTTCTGTGTCAACTGGATAATCTTCTAGTAAAAAGAAGTATTTTTTTTTATCGGTATTTACATAATAATATGAACTGACTTCTTTAATTTTATGTCCATTATTATTTGATTCGAACACTGTGGGGCCACTTGATTTTTTCCATGAATCAACTTCACCTTGAAAAAAATCAAATAAGTTATCCATGCTATCGTCAAAATCATCGGCTTCATCCAGAGCCTTTTCGGAGAACACCACCTTCAAGGCATCTTTATCCTGATTCTCCAATGCTTCAATTACCTCTTTCAATCTAGCCTCTGCTTTTTTATCATCGTTATCCTTGAAAAGCCTTCCCGTTCTTGAACATCCTACCGAACATGAACTTAAAAACAACATACTAAGTATAAGTATTGAGCTAATTATAAATTTATTCATAAGCCATTTTCCTCCCTACTAAAATTCGAATCTTAATAAATATTCTTTTACTATGGACCATTTATCTATATTTTTCAAGTAGTCATCTGATTCAATAAAAGCATCATACATATCTTCCTTGCCGGAAAAGTCAACTGTGTAAATAGCTTTCAAGTTGCTGGCTTGAATATCATCCTTAAATTTCGGATTAAAACCTGTTATCCACCATTGATTTTGATTCGGCTTGTAATTATTAATTATAGTATTCCCACCATTGTCCTTTAGTGTCAATGACATGGGTAAAGCTAAGCTTTGATCCACAAGCCAGTGTGGTGTTGAAAAACCCATTATTTCTAGTCTTCTGTATATTCCTAACTCAGCACCTGCTCCTAAATTTATATAATCACCTTTCCATGCCCAAAAGATTAAATCTTTTCCTTTATATTCAAATTCAAATTTAGCTTTATCCATACTTGAGCCTAAATCAAATGCTAAGTCGTACAAATCATTATAACCAAAATATTGCTGCCAACAATCAAAGCTTGCGTGGTAAATGCCATCATCATCTACATCCATCTGCAAGAAAAATCCTCCTATATCAGAAGTGTCAACGGAGAAATTCTTGTAATCTGTTTTCTCTCTAACAAAAGTAGACAATGATTCAAGCTTATCATTTACAAACTTATCTGACCTGTGTAAAAGTTCAGACAGCGATGGAAAGTTTCCAGACGGATCAACATATATTATTGGGTTGTTATGACAATAAGTATACAAATTCAAACTCAACGGATCACTATCTTTACCCCAATAACTATCCTCTGTTGTAAACCTTCCTATCTTTGGATCATAATATCTTGCTCTTAAATAATATAATCCTGTTTCTTTGTCAAAATACTCTCCACCATACCTAAATGGGTTTGTATCATTTGAATCAATATTTAACTCATTACCAAATGCATCATATTGATAGTTCTTAATCACATTACCATTTTCATCTGTTAGCTGTATTACATCACCATGCCCGTTGTATAAATAGAATATTTTCTTATTATCTTTTTCTACAGCTATAAGGTTAATTCCTCTGATATATTCAGATATTATGTTGTTTGCAGCATCTGTTTCAGCTATTATGTTTTGTCCGTCCCAAATGTGATTTACTCTGTTGCCATTTACTGTTTTGCTTCTTCTTAAACCGTTACCGTTATAGGTATATGAAGCTGTTGTACTGCCTATTTGAGCATTAGTTAATTGATTTAACCCATTGTATTTATATGATACTTCTACTATGTCGTTAGTAATGTTTTGAAGGTCAAATGGTGCTATCTTTTTACTTCTGTTATTGCTATCATCGTAGTCATATTCAACTGGGTCTTTTCCTTGCTCTTTCTCTGTTTCTAGTCTGCCTAATCCGTCATATTTAAATTCTCTTGTTCTTGATGGTTGTCCTTGTCTTTCTTCTATTTCTTTTTCTCTGTTTCCATCTAAATAACTCAACGCTTCGCTTAATGTATAATTGATAATGGATAATGTATAATGATTGTGATTTCTCTCCGAGAAATTTTCATCTAATTAAACCTATTCCACCCTACAATAATTTATATATATCCATAATACACTCTGAAGTCCTTGCCTTTCGGCTCAAAACTTTTCTTAGTTTTTGCTCCTCTTATACTTTGTTTTAAAATTATACTAACTGCTAATACATCAAAGCTTCGCATTAAAGTCGCTTTAGCGCTTTCAATTGTATTATTTTAAAAAGACTAACACAGGAATTTTCTTTCCCATGTTAGCCTTAATCTCAGCTCGCTACAGAATTTAGTTTATGCATCGAATTTTTTATAACTACTAAATAACAGAAGCTATAAAACTATTAATTAGTCATATCATCTATTAATTTATACCTGATAATGTAGTGAGATTTCACTACATAATGCATTTACTTCACTCAAAATCTGTCTTTACACCTATTGAGCTATTGATATTCCAAATTATTATCTTTAAGTTTCATCAAGTTTATATTTACATTTTATTGGATAAAGTAGGGTTTCAACCATAGTGCTTTTAACCTATTTTGATTGGTTACAGCAATTGTGTTTTTTGCAAATTCAACAGAAAAATCATTATCTTCAATTTTATCATTACCAATACAAACCCAACCTGAATTTTTATCAAAATAAGTTGTCCATACTCCAGCATCAATTAATCTTATATTTTCACCTGCGTCAATTCCATCTTCTAGATATAATCTACCTTTAATTGAATTTGGTTTTACTAATTCTCTACTTATCCAAGTATTAATATCATTGTATCCCCAAACTTGACAAGCAAGTTTGGTTTCAGAATCAAAAGTAAGATTTATATATCCTATAAGAAGTGTACAATCAGAATTTTGTATAGGTTCAAAATCAAAGGATAAATCGTCTTTTGAGTATATAACCTCTCCCTGATTTATTTGTACATGCTCCTCAACCTTAAAAATCATTTCTTAATCCCTTCTTCCTTTTAAATTAGTTTATAGTTTTACATTTCAATTATCTATTAACTTATTACTTTCTTGAATTGAAAAGAAAATGTACAATAGTGTTTGTATCTCCATTTACCACTAATTCCCACACTCCTTCTTTTCCTGCAAAACTTCCTGGTACATCCCATCTTAATCCATTCACTATTCCACCTGGGTCTGAAATTGGGCTTTTGGCATTCATAATCGAATCTAGTAATAACGAAGTTCCTTTTTCTACATATGGTCTTGTAGATTCTCCCTTATAAAACTTTGTTTGAAATGCATCCTCACCAATTTTATAAATTTTGTCTGATTTGTAGACATCATTTATATGGTTTTGAGCAGTTTTTGTAAACTTTAAATCAGATGCATCTATACCATATTTATTAAGATTACCCGCCCCCTCTGCATAAAACAAATAACCTAAAATAAATGGCTTAAAGCCTATACAAAGGTTTCCATATTAACTTTATTTTATCATACTGCTTCTTTGTTTGTAATAACTGGCATTACATATTCTGTTCTATTTTTTAACATTCCATATATTATGTTTACAAGCCTTCTCATTACAGATACCAAAGCTTGTGGTTTTGTTTTCCCTTCCCTTATTTTCTTATTATAATACTCATAAAACACAGGATTCCTTGGTAATTTACTACCCTTTGCTGTTTGTACCTGCTGTATTGCTAAAAAATAGAATACTCCATGAAGTGTTCTGTTTCCTTGCCTGCTTTTTTGCTCTTTCCCTTTACCTGCTGAACTAAATTTAATAGGGGCAATACCTGCAAACCTTGCAAGCTTATCAGCATTACTAAACCTATTAATATCCCCTATTTCAGCTATAAGCTGTGTTTCTGTAACTATATCTATTCCAGGCATTGTATGCAATTTAAATCCCATTTTTCCTACAATTATCCTTAATTCTTCTTCAATTTCTTTCATTTGTTCTTTATTAAATCTAATCTGCTTTACTATACTTTTAACTATAAAATCTCTCACATCTTGATGGTCTCTAAATGTATTTCCATCACTTTGCATTAACTCTAATATATTAAGTGATTTTCTTGTTGAACATGCATTATTGCTTGCTTTTCGTAAAAACACAGTTAAATTTTCTACAGTAATATTCTTTAAATGTTGAGGTGATGGGTACTTTTCCCAAAATGCTAGAGCTGTTTTACCACCTATATCAGAAAAAAATTTCTTATAGCTTGGATAATTATGCTTTAACTGTTCATTTAATTGATTTTGTAATATAATCAAATCCTTTACTAAAGAATTTCTCCTACCTACAAGTTGTTTTAGTGTCCAATATAAATCATTTGGATTAGCATTTGGTAATGTATATAGCTTAGCTATAAGTACACAAGCTACACAATAAGCATCATAATTATCATTCTTTTTTGTTGTTGGAGAACTCATTCTTTGTGCCCATGATAATGATGGATTTACTGCTTTTACTTCATACCCTTTTTCTAATAGATAAACAGCTAAACTTCTTCCATAACCACCTACATCTTCAAGCCCAAAAACAGGAATCAATTCTTTACTATGTTTATGTACTATTTTAAGCAATTTACTAAAGGCATTAGGTTTATTTTCAAAAGTTATACTGTCCAATATTTCATTCCAACAGTTAATAATAACTGCTGTATGGGTTTCTTTATGCAAATCTACACCAATATAAATATAATTCTGTTTCTTATGCAAAAACTCACTCCTATTCTTGTGCATTTATAAACAAAAGGATACAGGCAACCTCAGCTACTGAGCATTAATGCAATTCTGCATTTGCAAGGGGGCGACAGCCAATCTATCCTTTTTGTTTTACTTGTTTCTGACACTAAATATATAAGTCTTTTTATTTAAAATTAAAGTACATTAGTAAGTTTTTATAAGTTTAAACTTGTATAAACATCTTTAATAACTTCTTTAGTAATACCTATATATCTTAAAGTAACAGCACTACTACTGTGATTTAACATTCTTTGTAGAGTTTCTAATATCATATGATTTGTTCCAATATTATTTATATATGTGTGGTAAGCAAATGTTTTTCTTAGGCTGTGTGTACCATAATTACCTTTAACATTAAGATCTCTAAGAGTATTTTTTATTATGCTGTGTGCATAATTAACAGTTATGTGTCCACCTTTTTTACTTTTAAACAAGTAATCATCAATGTTATAAGTATTTAAACTGGTTATATATCGCTTTATTGCTTCCTTTGCACTTTTATTTAAAACAAATTCTCTAGTCTTCCCTGTTTTTTCTTCAACTATTTTCACACTATCAATAATTTTATTACCTTCTATTACATCTCTTATTTTTAAATTTAATAAATCTCCTGCTCTAAGCCCAATATTTATACCTAAAACAAATAAAAGGTAATCTCTTTTATTTTCCTTACCTAAAAAATACTGCTTTATTTTTGCTATATCTTTTAATTTTTTTATAGGCTCCACTTCACCAGCCTTTGGTATTCCTCGACTTGTTTTGTTAACTTCCATAGCTCCACCTTCTTCCATATATTAACTTTTGATAATTACAATAGCAGAAGTTAATATAAAAGTAAACTCTAAGTTTATACATAAATTAGTATATTCTTTACTTTCCCTTTCATGGTAAGGCTTTATATAGAATTAATTTAATATTAACTTCTTTTATTAGTTAATATTAAAGCAAAAAAATACAGCAGGTTAATTCCTCCTGTCTGTATAACTATAAACAATTAATTTAATTCCATTTTATCTCCACTTTATTGCCTTGCTGTCAAAGCTTCCTACTCCACTCCATATGTTTATCCGTTTTTATGGTTAATCAATGTAAATAGGCTTTTTGGTGGCTAATAAAAATATATAATATATTTTATACAAAAATCTGTAGTAATACTGATATATTATTTAATAATACTTAATTCCTTGATATGTAAGTATTACTTATATACTTGTTAATTATATAGGCTTTTCAAATATCCCTAACCCTTGTAAAGTCAGTAACTTCAGCATTTTCTTTTGTAAAAATAAATACCTATAATTTTGATTTTCTTAATAAAGTACTTTGGTTTTCAATGTATTCTAAATACCCTTCTAAGTAATAAATATTTTTAAAATGTACTTTCTTAATTCCTTCTCGCTCTTTCCAATACTTATTCAAAGCTTTTGTTATAGTATTGCAGGGCTGTGCATTTATTAAAGCAATATGTATATGTGGTTTAGTTTTACAATTTATTCTTTTAGGTTCATAGAACTTATCTTTTGGTCTACCTTTTTTACTGGTTAACTCTTTATACTTTATAGCAAAATTACTTTTATGTTGTGAAACAACTAAGATGATTTCATAATTCCATCCTTTCTTTTTACCATAGTATTTTATGTATCTTAATAATGCCATTGCTTTTTTACTTAATTCATCTATAGAGTTCTGTTTATCTGTATGTAAAGTAATTGCTTTATCCATTATTTTTCTTCTCCTTTATTACATATTTCTAAATAATATATAATAAAAAACTCATAAAATTAAAGAAAATTAGTTTCTACTATTTTTCCGCTTCTAACATCTTTGGGAATTATATTACCTAATTCATTTATTCCTATGTTAGAAGTGTCACCTATCTTCTTTTAAATTTTCCATAATCCGAAACAATTTAAGTTGTTTATGAATAAGTTGCATTACTTCTTTCTGGAATACCATTATATCTACACCAAAAACTCCTTTATTAAAATCATTTATAAACTGCTAAATTTTTAATATATAATTTAAACGCCAACCCTGCAGGTTAATGCAGGGTTGACGTAAACTCATTGTAACACAATAACTTAAAAATCTAATAGCGCTGGATCAATAATCAATTCTTTTTCAACATTACGAGCAATACCAGTTATTGTTGCTATTCCATATGTTCCAAGAATTATTGGTTTGTGATCAATTTCTATACCATTCTCTTTGAAATACTTTCCTTTTCCAATACTGTAAAAACCATAATCAAGTTGTTTCTCTTTTTGGTCAATTGGTAAATTTGCTATTGTAAAAAAGAAGCCTTTTGACCAGTACGTTGAATCAACAATTTCAGGTCCGATTAACAAGTCATCATAATTTGGAAAGTAATTTGCCATATCAATTGAATTTGTTTTGCTCTTAAATATAACCACTACGCTTTTGCCATGAATAAAGGTATCCTTAGTAATGTGATTAATATCAGACTTTAAAACACGTCCATAGAAATATACACCTTCCCTTGGACTCACCAAAAATATGTCTCCCTCATTAGGTGGATTTTTGGTTTTTTTAATAACCTTAAACTGGTAGTCTTTTGAATTCATACTGTTTAAAGCTTCAAGTTTCTTTTGAGTTTCAATTGGTTGTTCTGAAAATCTTTTTTTCCATCTCGCTGAAAGCGGATTATCATTAATCCCTTTTAATAACATATTATTCCTCCTATTTTAAACTATTTATATAATTCTCAGCCCACTTAAGAGCCTCTTTGTAGTATTTAGATTTAGGGCTAATACTATTGGCTTTATTCAAAGCAGCAGGGCCATGTTCTATTAAATATTGTTCCAACGCCCTAGCTTGATTTCTTGTTAAGTTTGATAATTGGGTTTCTAAATAATCTAACCCTTTTCCTTTAGGTCCATAATTGTGTTGATACAATCTCTTTGCTAAAGTTTGTTTTGTTATACCTGTATAAACAGCCTCGCCATCTTTCATACCGAAGTATACAACATTGTCAACATCACCTTTATTTAACCATTTGAGAACATCATCCGATAAATCAAGATTACTAGCCCCCTTAGAAGCACTCCTCACAGATATATTAACCGATGTGTTAACTGCAGCTTTCAAAAGTGTATTAGCTATATACATATCTCCCGCAAAACTTCCTAAACCAGTAATCCCATCTGTTACATTATACAAAGTTTCGTTTCCTGCCATAAAATCATCTCTAATAACATTATTACCTGTAAATGATTCAACTACTTCAGCAGAACCCATTAATCCCTGTATTAAACCAAAAGTTGCGGTTCCAGCTAAAATTATTCCTCCTACTGTTCCAACCGCTGGTGCTGCCACAATAGTCGCTCCTATAGTTAAAACACCACCTGCTACTTTTAATAAACCTAACCCTAATTTACCCCACTGCGGCCAATGCCCACTTGGATCCAAATACATAACAGGATTATTCGTACAATAAGTATAAAGATTCAAACTCAACGGATCACTATCTTTTCCCCAATAACTATCCTCTGTTGTAAACCTTCCTATCTTTGGATCATAATATCTTGCTCTCAGGTAGTATAATCCGGTTTCACTATCAAAATACTCTCCACCATACCTAAATGGGTTTGTGTCATTTGAATCAATACTTAATTCGTTTCCAAATGCATCGTACTTATAGTTCTTTATAACATTACCATTTTCATCTGTTAGCTGTATTACATCACCATGCCCGTTGTATAGATAGAATATTTTCTTATTATCTTTTTCTACAGCTATAAGGTTAATTCCTCTGATATATTCAGATATTATGTTGTTTGCAGCATCTGTTTCAGCTATTATATTTTGTCCGTCCCAAATGTGATTAGTTGTTTTTCCGTTAATTGTTTTAGTTATTCTTAAACCATTTCCATTGTAGGTGTATGAAGCTGTTGTACTGCCTATTTGAGCATTAGTTAATTGATTTAACCCATTGTATTTATATGATACTTCAACTATGTTGTTAGCAATGTTTTGAATGTCAAATGGTTCTATCTTCTTACTTCTGTTATTGCTATCATCGTAGTCATATTCAACTGGGTCTTTTCCTTGCTCTTTCTCAGTTTCTAGTCTGCCTAAGCCATCGTATTTGAATTCTCTTGTTCTTGATGATTGTCCTTGTCTTTCTTCTGTTTCTTTTTCTCTGTTTCCATCTAAATAATAGGAGTAGGTGTATTTTGATAGTACTGTTGTCCCTTTTTTGTTTGTTAGTTCTGTTAAAAGGTTTAATAGGTTATAGTTATATACTACTGTTATTCCATTTGGATATTGTAGTGTTTCTCTATTTCCATTGTCATCGTAGGTATATGATGCTGTTTCTTCTTGGATTCCGTTGTTTGATTTATATACTTTTGCAAGTCTGTTTTGTTTGTCGTAATCATATTTTATTTTTGATTTTATATTATCATTGATTGATAGTATAAAGCTTTTTCTGTTATTAGCTGCATCGTAGGTGTATTGTTTTTTTACTCCTGTGGAATCTTTTTCTGTTGTTAGTCTGCCTAAGTCATCATAGAGATATTCTGTTGTTATGCCTTCACTATTCATGGTTTTTATCTGCCCTGTTAGAGTGTAGGTATAGTTTACAGATGTATTTCCTTCTCCTGATGGTGTTGTAACTGTTCTTGTTTTTATTCTGTTTAATCCGTCATATGTTATCTTGATGATGTTTTTATTTCTATCTGTTTTTTGAAGAATTTTCCCTGTGTTATTGTATTTATCGTAGGTTTCTTCTTTGCTTAATGGGTCTATTCTTTTAGATAGATTGCTGTATTTATCGTACTCATATTTTGTTACTGAGTATTCCCTATCACCATTTTCCACTATGTTATCTAGTCCGTTTATTGTTAGTGGTTGGGATAGTCCTGTGTACATTCTTAGTTTGTTTCCTAATTTGTCATAGAAATATTGAGTATAATTCTCTGTGATTCCATTATCATAGGTTGTTACCTTGGTGAGCATGTTTCTTGGGTTATACTCATAGGTTATCTTGTTATAGTTTTCTGCTTCACCTATTTTATTTCTTTGTACATACTGTTCTATTAGGTTTCCATTTTTATCGTAATGGTACTTTTTAACTGAGTAATGCATTGTTCCATTTTTATTCTCAAATGGAATCTTTTCTTTTAAGACTCTTCCAAGTTTATCGTATTCAAAGGTTGTTGAATACTTTTCTGCTGCATTGTTACCTTTCATATCTGTTGTGGATTTTACTCTTCCTAGGTCATCATACTTAGTAGAAGAATAATTTCCATCTATGTTGTACTGTCTAATGAGTCTTCCTGCAAAATCATATTCAAACTTAGCAGTATATGGTTCTGTCCAATTTTCATCGTAAGCTCTAGCTGATTTTTCTTGAACTTTGTTTCCTAGATAGTCATAGGTAAATGTATCTTTATATATCTTTCCTTCATGGTTTCTTTCTAGTATTGATGTGTTTCCAACTCTATCTATATATGTTTTAGTTGTTATCTTCGGAGAGCTTGCATCTCCTTTTACTACTTTTGTTACTGATGAATATTTTCCTTGTGGATCTGCATCATCATATATATAACTTTCATAATAGAGAAGGGTTCCATCAAATTCTTTTATTTCTTTAATTTTAAGTCTGCCATCATTGAAGTAAGTATACGTTGTGATATGTCCTTTATTAGCTTCATTCTCATTGTATATTTTTTCTTCTTTAAGCTTCATATTGGAATCATAATTACATTCTTTAATTATTTTGCCTGTTACAACAAATGGTCCATTATCTTTATATTCTTGACTATTGGTATCATTATAAGGTACCACTGTTTGTACATCTATTAAGGACTTTAAATTCCCTAGACTATCATACTCTGCACTGAATTGATTTCCTTCTTCATCTGTAACCAACATGCTATTAGAAATATCATTATATTGATAACTTTTAAAGCTTGAATCAGCATTGATTTCTTTTGTAATTCTCCCTAGGTTATCATATTCACAGAAAACTTTATTCTTTTTACTGTCAATTTTTTCTATGACATTACCTAAATAATCATATTTAAATTCTTGTTCTACATTTCCTAGATTATTACCATCAAAATCCTCTACTCCTTCAACCCACTGTTTTGTTAAATAAGCTCCATTAAGTGGTTTTCCAGAGTTTATTCTATTAAGGTCATTGTCATTATAGCTGTATTTTGTGGCTATATATTTTGTCCAGTTTCCATTTCCATCTTTATAATATTGTCTCTCTTCTATTATGTTTCCAAATGAATCATAGCGATATTCTGTTTGAGCTTTTAGCACATTATTCTCATACACTCTTGCAAATTGAATATTTTTGTTATCAGGGTAAGGAGTAAGTTCCTCTTTAATTATGGTATCCTTGTCTTTCTTATAAGTCTTTGAGGTTACATAATGATAAACAGAATTATATTCCATTGTTGTTTTATGTTCATCATTGATTGGCACGTTTTCACTATTTCTATCAGCTTGTACATCCCACTGACCTGTTAAATCACCATAACCACTGCTGTCATACTGGTAATTTTTAACCTTTTTAATTACCTGAGTGCTGTCTAGTTTATCATAAGTCTTGTTAATTACTTTTAAAGGCAGTTTATTAGAGTCATACTCTGTTACAACTTCGCTTGTTAATACCTCATTATCTTTAACTTCTTCCTTTTTCAGTAGATGTTTATTATTAAAGGTGAAAGTTGTTTTTATTCCCTTTGAATCAGATACTATAGTTTCATATTCAAAAGTATCAGGTAAACTGCTTGGATCATTATGTTGTCCAAATCCTGTGTAATTGCCTTGGTAGGTATATTCAGAATAATTATTTTGCTTCCCATCACGTTTTGTATCCCATCTTGATTTTATTCTGAAGTATTCTTCTGCTCCTTCTTTTCCTTTATTCCTAATTGATTTTTCATAATTATACGTTGTTGATGCTCCAGTATTATATGTTACTTTTTCAAGTAAAATTTGCTTATTGTCTACTCTTAAACCACTTTTTTGCCATACATCTTCTTTAATATAATTAACTGCATAATCATATTTTGTGGCTCTATTATTCTGGTCTATTGTTTCAACAAGTTTATATACTCTATTTTCAACATTTTGCAGAATATATCTTATTTTATTTCTATCAGGTAAAACCAACTGTATTTCTTTACCATTTGTTAGTCTGTCTGTGCTTGAAAGGTATTTTACATTAACTTCTCTTCCCATTGAATCAATTATCTTATATAAAACTTTTGTATCACTTATTCCAAAAAAATTAGAGTTATATTCATAATAATATTTTATTTTTTCTCCATATACGTTTTCAGTACATAATAAATAACCATTATTATCAAAATATTTCTTAACTCCATTTTTATATTCAAGTACATACTCTGAAATACGCTCATCTTCACTAAAACTCTTACTTCGTTTAAATACCATATCTACTAAGTCATATTTTTCTAAGTTAGATCCACCTTTACTAAAATCTACTTCATATACAGCTCCTGAACTAAGGTTTAAAACTAAATTATTACCTATTCTATCTAAGCTGTCTATATTCCAACTCCATCCAATACCCATTTGATTTTTTTTGTATTTTAGTGATCCATATGAGGTTCTATGATTGTAGTCTGTTTGTATATTATATACATAATAAGGAATTCCATAATCTTTTACATATATATTTCCCTCTGAATCTATCCATGTTGTATCCTGATAATTCATATTTGGGGATACACCACATATACCACTACCACACTGTACTCCATTCTTTGTTGTGGTGTACCTTATATAATATCCACTTAAATTTCTAGTCCTAACAGATCCTGTAACATTATATAGTAATGCATCATCAGAACTATAATCTAGATAAAGGTCTAAATCCATTCCATTCCTTCCTGCTAGATTTATACCTTGTATAGTTCTATTCAAGCTTCCCGATTTTGATTCAATACTTTCATCAATTCCATTTCCCACTAGCATAGGAACCTTATTCTCTATAGTGTCAACGATTTCTTCCTCAGTTTGTAAATAATACATCTCATCTTTTACTATGATTCTTTCTCTATGATAATCTAGTATTTTATCATCAATATCTTCTATTGAGTAACCTTGTTCTTTACTAAAATTTAATAGATTTGTAAAGTTCACATTATATACTTTAACTAAGAACTCAACTCTTTCCTTTTCTTCATCAGAAAAATTCTCTATTAAAGCTTTAATCACACTCTCATTATTAGCTTCACTGTCTTTTATTATTATTTCCTCCATAGGTATACCAAGAGCATTACTAATAATGAATGCTGAATCAATATTCCTATAGCTATATCCCCTTAAAAAATAGGATTTATATATGCCATATTCATCGTTAGTTAAACCAAGAACTACTTTTGAAACATTTAGCATCATAAGTTCATAGGTTATGTTATAATAATCTCTATTACTTCTCATAATCTCTTCTACTTCTTCAATAGTAAAATCATACTTTTTAACTAAAATAGATATATCAATTGCTTCATTTATTGTATATCCCTTTTCTTCGCAACTAATAAGTGTAGTTAAATCAATATCATAAAAATTAAGTATGATATTTAAGTCTTCTTGTGAAAAATCACTTATTCTATGGTATTTGTTTAAAATCTCTGTTATCAATTCCATTTCATTTACAGGAGGATTCTCCTCTAAATACCTAAAAGCTTCAACATTATTAATAACTCTTCCTTGAGGTAATGATGGCACTTCTACAGAAGACTCAATAATTGCATTCTTAAGCTCACTTATTCCAATATCTCTATATTCACCTAAAATCAATGCTGCTTGACCTGTTACAAAGGCTGTTGCCATTGAAGTACCACTCAAATAACCATATTCATCATTTGGCAGTGTACTTATTATATTTTCTCCAGGTGCATATACATCTACAGATACTTGTCCATAGTTTGAGTTGTATGCTAATTCTTCATTCTGATTTATTGAACCAACAGTTATTATGTTTTCGCTATCATATGATGCTGGATAGAAAGGTTTGCTATCTATATTCTCTCCTTGATTCCCTGCGGGGAAGATAAATAACATTCCTGATTCTTCAATAACATCTCTAAGAATTGGGTTATAATGTTCACTTCCCCAGCTGCAGTTCATTATCTTAACATTCTTGTTCGTTGCATACTCTATAGCTTCAATAATATCACTTGTGTATGCTTCTCCATTTTCGAAAACCTTTAGAGGAATAATCTTAGCCTTTGGCGCTGTACCTGATACCCCTATTCCATTATCTTTTGTAGCTGAAATAATTCCCGCTATATGAGTCCCATGATTTTCTGATTGGTATTCATAAGCATTAAAAACACTATTTGAATTGTTGATAAAGTCCCATCCAAAAATGTCATCTATATAACCGTTATTATCATCATCTATCCCATTTTGAATTTCATTGGTGTTAATCCAAATATTCTTTGCTAGATCTTCATGTGCTATATCAATTCCTGTGTCAATTACTCCCACTACAACTCCATCACCTTGAATATCATCAAGGTTTATTGCACTGCTAGTAGTGGAAGTATTATACTTAATTTCGCTGTTAATTTTAGATCCATCAATTTTAATTGCACTACTAGTGGTAGAATCATTAATACTTATGGCACTACCTGTAGTTGTATTCAATATATCAAATGAATTATTATTCTTAAATATATATTGAAGTCCCCACTGTGCATCATAATAGGTGTCATTACTCATGAGCTTAATCTTATAATCAGGTACAATATATTCTATCTCCTCATCAGAAGATGCCAATTTTTCTAATTCTTCATAACTGATTTTTGAATTTGTTAAGATTAATTCATAATCTTTCTTTTTAGATTTCTTTGACTTTTTTATCTTCCCCTTTAAAGCTTCTTTAATTTTTTTAGACTGATTAATATTATCTTCTGCAAACTTTTTATTATAGCCATTTTTGTCTTTCTTATACTTAACTATAAACCTATCAGTTTCTTCAATATTGTTTTTGTTTTTATTTTTTTGTTTACTTTCTTTTTTATCTTTCTCTTTATTACTATTATTGTTATTGTTATTGTTATTGTTATGATTTTCTTTTCCATTATTATTTTTTATAATTGATTTATCTTTTTGATTTTGTTTATTCCATTTATCATTCTTATCTTTTTTCTCTTTACTTTCTATACTATTATTAGAATTCTTCACATCTTGTTTTTTCTCTGACTTTGCAATGGTAATCCCCTGCGCTGCAATGGGAGAAACAATGGTACTACTTAAAAATACAACCATAAGAAAAGCAGATATAAGTCTCTTATAAAATTTATTCACTTTATTAATCGCCCCCTTTTATCAAGAATAACCTTTTCATAATTCTTATTATTTTTAAGTTACTTTATAAGCTAAAAGACGATTCTGTTATAAGCCCATCTGCTGTCTAAGTATTTGAAGACGATTCTTAATTTCTTGCATTAGTTTGTTATTGTTCTCAACAATTTCAAGGTTTCCATTAATTTGTCCTTGCATGTTGATTGGTACTGAATACTTAATTGTAGGAGTTGTTGTTAATTGGCTAGGAAATTTGTATGAAACTTCATAAATTTCACCATTTATAGCTCCAGCAATAGTAATAACTTGTCCACCTTCAACCTTAACATTATTTAAATCAATAGCTGTTTTTATTCCATCTTTAATTTTGTAAACCTTTTCTACATGTTCGATTGGAAGGTCTTTATTTTCAATAGTTAATCCATCTGTATACATTGCAGCAAATTTAGTAGAATTATCTATTATCATAGTTCCATTTGGTTCTGCTATTATGGATGGTAATATTAATTGTTGTGTTTCGTGGTATTGTTCTTTTGCCACGTAAAGAATTTTAGTACCTACAAGTAATGTTTTTGCTTGATCTATTGTAGTTCCTTTAGGAAATAAAAAGTCTATCCTACCCTCAATGGTTACATAATAATAATTTGTTTTACCTGAAATTCCTCTATCATTTAGAACACCTCTATTATATCCTTGGATTAAAGTTGTATTTTCAAGTACATTATTGTCAGTTGGTTCTTTAAATCCATTAAGCAGATTAACATTTGTTTGTGCTAAATCATAATGTGTGAAACCAGTATACATTGTTGCAAAATCCTCAGCAGTTATTGTATGCTCTTTAATTCGCCTTTTAACTGTATTGCCCTCAAACGTATCATGTATTCCGTTAATTCCATGTAGTTCTACTCCGATATTTTCTGTATGTTCTTGATATTGTATATATTCTATTGGTGCTGTAGAGCCTTCTACAAGCATTACATTAAGATTATCTAATTCTGCTTGTGTTAAAGCTACGAGATTATTTTTCACATTGTAAGCATATAATCGAACATACTTTTCATTATTTAGTGATGTGAATTTCTTAGTTCCCGTCAACGCTGTCCTTGGTCGAATGATATTTAAGTCAGCATCATAAGTTGTAATATACAAGGCTGATGTTTTATATATTTCATTGTTAAATGATGATATATATTCTGTATTGGGTTTAATTTCTGTTAACCCAGTGTAAATAGAATGATTATAATCACTTAACATTGTTCCATCGGAACCGATATTTCCAATTTGTACACTAGGTATTAAGTTCTTAGTTAATATCTTTACATTATGTACTTTAGCCCCTTGCACACCTTCAAAATAACTAATTTCTTTATTCGTCCAATCACCTTCTAGAAGCATTACCCTTAATTCGATTTCTCCTAACGTAGAAGAAAGATTATTCCAGCTACGCATTGTAACTGTAATACCTGTTAAATCAGATTTAGTTGTTCTTAAAAACTTAAATATACCAGTTTCTCCTGCATCTATAATCGCTTCAGAAGTAAAAGCTGAACTAGAATGAGAATCAACAAGCACAAATAAGCCATTACTAGTGTTTTTTCTAACTTCTGCAAATACTGTATATTGAGTATTAGATTTTACTGGATGATCACTAAATTTAAAAAACGTATTCTTATACGTTCCATCCATTGTGATTTTTGCATAACCATCCCCCATATAAAATGCATCAAAATCATACATTTTGTCATAGTCTGCATAACCTTTACCTAGTATATTTACTCCAGTATTCCCCTCAATACTAAAATCAATCTTCCCTTTCACAGTATTTTCTGGAAAAGAAATAATATTAGAAGTTTCCTCAATCACCTCTGAATATCCCTCTATAGCAAACACAGTATTCGTAGCTACGAATAGTAAACATAAAATTGTAGCGAAAAATTTATTAATATTTTTATTTAGCATTATACTTCCTCCATTTAATCTAATGTTTTTTGATTTTTATCATGTTTCCGTTATCATCATATTCAAACTCATAAATTATTTCATTATTGTCTTTGTTTCTAATTACTTTCAATTTATTTTCTTTATCATACTCATAAATTAATTCTGAATTAGATTTTTCCTTAAGAACTTTATTAAGGACATCAATTTCCTCTAATAATGTCACATAAAAATTATTTTCTTCTACAAGCTTATCTGTATTATTATTAACCTTTTCAGTCATTGTGATATTTTTTTCAGAATTTGATTGAACAAGTATATCTAACTCAGTAAGCATATTTAATAAAAATTCTTGTTGAATCACTAAATCATCTGTATTAGACTCTATTTTATTAGTATTTTCAATATTAACTTCAATCAGCTTGTCCAATTCAGCTAAGAAGCTTTGTAATTGTTCTTGTTGATTACATAAATTATTTAAGTTATCTTCCGATGTATCACCAAAAACAAATTCACCTTTAAAAGTAAAAGCTATAACTAAAAATAGAATAATACTTATTTTTAATAATTGTTTCATGCTATCATCCTCCTTTCATTTTTTCAAAATACCACTAATTATACAATAAACTTCTTGTCACCTTTTGTAGTTTTTTGTATGTTGTGATTTCTTTTTACATATTATCTTTTATTTTTCATTTGTTTTATATTTACCAAATAAGAATATTCAAAAAGCAGAAACCATATACTAATAAGTGAATAGTATTTCTATATTGAGAGGATTCTCATAAAATGAAAATTAATTTTTATTACTATAAAAGACCTATTCCATACGTTGATGGATACCTTTTAAAAAGCAAGTTCTATAGATGCAATTATATAAGATTCAAAACACTTTATAATAGACCTGCCTTAGGTACTGAAACTGTTGAATTATACAATTTCAATCCTAAATCTAAAGTAAGAGCATCAGTGTTAATATTACACGGATTAGGCAGTAGAAATATAAAGTTCCTATTGTGGATGGGAACTCATCTTGCCTCTGCTGGAGTCAATTCAACTATTGTTATACTTCCAGGTAATTATACTCGTGTGGAACATAAGTCTGTCAGCGGCAGGAGTTATTTATGGCCTGAAATAAAAGTTATGTATAGATTTTGGGAACATGCAGTAGTTGATATACTTTCAACAATTGATTTACTAGATCAGCTAAATCTTTGGAAAAAAAATAATTGTGTTTTAGGTTACTGTCTTGGTGGTATGCTTGCATCAATAGCATCCTCTATGGATGATAGAATTAACGAAACAGTCTTTATGGCTACAGGAGGACATATTCCTAAAATACTATATAAATCAAAAGCAACACGATTTGCAAGAAAGCTTTTTGAAGATGGATTAAAAACCCCTTATTATCTTCATGATAAAGAACGATTATATAAAACATATAATGAACAATTTCCTTTAGTAAAACAAATGTCTTTAAAAGAACTTATAAGCAATGAAGACATTCACCCTCTATTTAAAATTGATCCTATTTCCTATGTACACCTATTAAACAAATCAAAAATAACCTCTATAAATGCATTATTTGATGAAACCTTACCTTTAACCAGTAGAATACTACTATCTAAGGAGATGGGCGAAGCCAATAAATATCTACTTCCTATAACTCACACAGGTTGGCTACCTTTTGAATATTTTTTAGCAAAATATATATTACTAAAGCTAAACATAAATGATTTAAAATCAAAGAAATTACTTCTCAAAAAAGTAAAATTTGAAGTGCCATTTTTGGACTATCTTTTTGATATAAAACCGAAGGGAGATAAAAAAGAAACTGAGAGTTGAGAGCTTAAACAAATGTAAAATTGATAATGGATAATGTATAATGATGGATGCTTCTCACTTGAGTGAGAAGCTACATTATTATTGTTCTTAAGACCAATAGACTTTAAAAATATTGTAATTCGAATACATTGTTGCATTCAAGGTGAAATAGATACCATCTCTTGTTCCCTGAACAATAATATTTAAGATTTCACGGAGTGAAATATCAATCATTGTCCATTATACATTATCCATTCTACATTACGGTTTTAAATTTTTACGTCTTTATTTGTCTTTCTGCTCATTTGTTTATTCCTAACTTCTGGTACTGGCTCTACTTCATTTTTCACATGTCCTTGATATCTTCTTTTCTCATAAGAATGTTGTTGCCCTTTCTTTGCCATAAAAAAGTCCTCCTCTTTTGTTTATATAGATAACTTAAATCTATATATTTATTATTCTCTTTTATAATTTAAAAATTCTTGGCAAGTTTATACTCTTCTATGATGTGTTTTTACCAAATAATCTTATCTTTAAACTTATTAATTTTAAATTTTTTTATTCAATCTTGAATCAGTATACATTAAAATGATATAATAATATCGAAAACCGATATCGTTTTACAATATCAATATAAACTAGGAGTTATGACAATGAAAGATAAAATAATGAGAAAACTTTTTCTTGGATTTATTCAAATACACATACTGCATCATGCAAAAAAAGAACCTATCTTTGGTTCATGGATGATTGAAGAATTACATGAACATGGTTATGAAATGAGCCCTGGTACTCTATACCCTCTTCTTCATAACATGGAATCTAATAACTTATTGAAAAAAGAAGAAAAATTGGTTAATGGCAAGATACGTAAATACTATTCCATAACTAGCTTTGGAATAGAGATTCTTAATGAGGCCAAAGAAAAAGCCTTAGAACTTATTGATGAAATTAAAGAATAGTGGAGGTGTGTACATGTTTAATCTTGAAAATGTAATTTACAAAGATGTTTTAAATATCAATCAGCTTCATATACCCAAAGATAAAATAACATGTATAGTAGGCGGAAGTGGAAGTGGTAAGACTACCCTACTACGTTTATTGAACAAGCTTATTTCAAATGACAGTGGAGAAATCCTGTTTAATGATATTCCTTTAAGTGAAATTAATTCAATAACTCATAGAAGAAAAGTGGCTATGTTATCTCAATCCCCTGCTATATTTAAAGGAAATATAAGAGATAACCTTAACATTGGATTGAAATTTAGTGAAAAAGCTCTACCTTCTGATGATGTATTGAAAAATATACTGAAAATAGTTCAATTGAACAAAGATCTAAATGATAAATCTGATGTTCTATCAGGTGGAGAAAAACAAAGACTAGCCCTTGCTAGAGTTCTTCTTTTGGAACCTGAAGTGCTTTTATTAGACGAGCCTTCTTCAGCACTTGATGAGGAAACTGAAAAACTAATTATAGAAAAGTTAGTTGATTACGCTAAAAAAAATAATAGCACCCTTATAATGGTTACCCATTCTAAGAATGTAGCTGAAAATTACTCAGATTATATTATTGAGATATCTGATGGTAATGTTATTTCTCAAGGGGAGGTGTCATCATGGATAAGGTAATAGATATACAGATATGGCAAATGATTTCTGCTTATATTTTTATACTTGTACTGTTAGCTATTGTTAAAATAAGAGGTATCAATAGAGAAAAACAGATAGTTATCTCTGCTTTCAGGATGACTATACAATTGATATTAACAGGGTATATTCTTGTGTATGTTTTTGATAATCCTAGCCCAGTTTATACTATACTAATAATAATCCTAATGGAGATATTCGCTATATATAATATATACAAGAGAGTAAAATTAACTCTCTCTAAGAAACTCAAGAAGATTATAGCTATTTCAATGACTATAGGAACTCTTACAAGTTTATTCTTCTTTGTTTTTATTGTGATACATATCTCACCATGGTATGACCCTAGATATTTCATTCCTATAGCAGGTATGCTCATTGGGAACTCCATGACAGGAATCTCTTTAGGTGTTACTAGGCTGGTTGATGGAATGCAATCTCAGAAAAACCTTGTAGAAACAGCCTTAATGTTAGGGGCAACCCCTAAATCTGCATCTAAAGAAATAGTAGACAATGCTTTTGATTCTGCAATTCTACCAACAATAAACTCTATGATTGGTATGGGAATAGTATTTCTTCCTGGTATGATGACTGGACAAATATTATCAGGAATTTCCCCAATCACAGCTATTGAATATCAAATAGCAATAATGCTCGGTATTCTAGGCAGTGTTTCATTAACAGTAATATTATTTGTTCAACTAGGATATAAGACTTTCTTTAATGAAGAAGACCAACTTACTATTTAGAGCTTACAGCTCTAAATAAATGGAAAATTGAAAATTGAAAATTGAAAACGATGGATGCTTCTGACATAAGTCAGAAGCTACATTTTATTGTTCTTTAGAACAAAGAGGGTTCACTCATTTTATCTACGATAAAATATTGTATTTAAACACAATGTTTTATTGCAAATGAAACGAGTAAAAACTTATTGTCTAAAAAATATACAATTAAAATTTCTCTGAGAGAAATGTCCATCATTCTCAATTCTACATTCTCAATTCTCAATTTGTTTTACCCAATAAACGGTCCTAATATCGCTAAGAGCTCTCCATCGTTCTTTCCACTCTTTAACTCAATATTTATTGCTTCAATTATTACTTCTTTTCTTAGAAATGGTGCTAAAGTAGATATTACTTCATAATTTCTATCTTCTTCATCTAACAGTTCATAAAAAATTTCTTCGCATTTATCTGCACTTATAAATGGTGCTAATCCACTTAGTATCTCTTCAATGGATTCATGATCTAATATATTATCAACTAACTCATCAACCTTTTCTTTACTTATGAATGGGCATAACATTGTTAACAATTCAACATCCATTTCTTCTTTGTTAATACACTTGTCAATAATGTTATCCAGTGTTTTTCTCTTTATAAATGGTGCTAATGTTGATAATACCTCTATGTCTATTTCATTTTCCATCATTTTATTTATTATCTCATCCATCTTAGCTCTTTTTATGAATGGAGCAATTGAAGCTAGTAATTCAAAATCAATTTTATCACTTTCCATTGCTTTATCCACTATATACCCCATTTTTTCTCTACTTACAAATGGTGCAATTCCTGATATCATTTCAATATTAACTTCATTTTCCAAAGCTATATCTACTAATTCATCTATCTTATCTCTACTTATAAATGGACATAATCCCATAAGGATATCCAAATCTAACTCTTCTTTGTTCATAGCATTATCTACCATACTATCAATTTTATCTTTTCCTAAAAAAGGAGCTAATGAAATTATATTTTTTATGTCCATTCCATCTGTTACTATATCTATACCCTTCTCTGTTGATTCCCTGTCTAGATATGGGGCTATTGTAACAAGCTGATCACTATTAATAGAGTTTATCTTGTTAAACTTTTCCTTGATATTTTTTTTCATCATTTCTTTTTGTTCTTTAAATCTAGCTTTTTCTTCTTTAAATTTAGATTTTTCTTCTTTAAATTTAGATTTTTCTTCTTTAAATTTAGATTTTTCTTCTTTAAATCTAGATTGAATTACAGTCCTTCTAGAGTCAATTCCTTCAAAGGATTTCTTAATATCTTTTGCTGACTTCATAATTTCATCTCCAAAACCCACTGCAAATCCTTCTCCAAGACCTTCTCCAAAGTTTTTCTCCATCTTCTTTACTGACTCAATTATCTCATCTACACCATTTTTCTCATTAACTTCTTTTATACTATTATTAATCATATCTGTTGTTTCAGTTATATCTTTCTTATTTTCTTTCTGAATTACTTGATTACTTTCACCCTTTAATATCTCATCTACTGTAACTTCAAATATTTCAGCCAATTCAACCAATATTGCTATATCAGGAAGGGAGCTTCCTTTTTCCCATTTTGATATAGCCTGATGTGTAATATTTAGCTTTTCTGCCAACTCTGCTTGAGTCAAATTCTTATTCTTTCTCTGCTCCGAAATGTATGCACCAATCTTTTTACTATTTAACATTATTATCACCTCATACGCGTCAACTATTTGGGATAATTATCCTACTCACAGTATATCATCCTCCCCAATAAATGGCTATTTACTGCTAGTTGAATTTAATTTTTTCTCTTTTGCAACTGCTGGTTGCATGAAATTTTCAACTGTTTCTTTTCAATATATACCACTTATGCCTATGTATGTTATCATATATATATGTAAATAGATCTCTGTAACTATTAATTTATACAAGCCCATATCTAAGAAATGCATAGATATTATGGAACAAGTATAAATTAAGTTTCAGATAGTTTATTATTGTATGATTAATTTTGAGGAGGAAAAGGTATGAGAGAACAATCAAAAAGTTTCTTAGAAAAACTTATTGTAACACCATCTCCATCTGGTAATGAGTTTGAATTACAGAAGTTATGGATGGAATATGTTAAAGATTTTGCTCATAAAATTGAAACTGATGTTGTTGGTAATGTTATGGCATCTGTTAACCCTGATAAACCATTCAAGGTAATGCTTGCGGGTCACTGTGATGAAATTGCATTTATGGTAAATCACATTGATAGTAATGGTTATATCTATGTTACTAAAGCTGGTGGTATAAGCCCTAAGCTAGCTCTTGGTATGAGAGTAAGAGTTTTAGGTAAAAACGGAATACTAAAAGGTGTAGTTGGTGTTAAAGCTGAGCACCAAGGTGGCGCTGGCGATAAAATCAAAGCTAAAGATCTTTTCATTGATTGCGGTGCAGCTAATAAAGAAGAAATAACTAAGCATGTTAGCATCGGTGATTACGTAATATATGATGTTGATTATGAGTATATGCTAAATGATAATTTTGCAGGAAGAGCTCTAGATAATAGAACTGGTGCATTTATTGTTGCTGAAGTTCTTAGAAGAGTTGCTGATAAAGACCCTAATGTTGCCGTTTATGCTGTAAGTACAGTAAACGAAGAAACAAACATGGGTGGAGCTTACTTTGCTGCAAGCCATATAAAACCAACTATGGGTATTGCATGTGACGTTTCCTTTGCAACTGATTATCCTGGAATTGATTCAAGAGAAAGCGGAAATATTGATCTTGGTAAAGGACCTATCCTATCTAAGGGTGCTCCAATAAACGATAAAATAAATGCTCTTCTAGAAAAAGCAGCTGAAGAAAATGAGATTCCTGTTCAATACGAACTTACTCCTAGAGCAACAGGAACTGATGCAGATAAGATTAGATTAACAGGTACAGGAGTACCAGTAGCACTAGTATCTCTACCACTTAGATACATGCACTCGCCTTCTGAGGTTGTAAGCATTAAAGATATCGAGAATGAAATTGAATTATTAGTTCAAACTATCTTAAGCATGAGTGGAAATGAGAATTTAAAGCCACTTGAATAATTTCATATAACATATTTATTAATAAATACACCCTTAAAGCAATATAATTATTTTAAGGGTGTTATTATAGTTTTTTACTTTATATGAGTCTAAAAATCTATCATTATCAAAAAAAGCGCGTTTCACGCGCTCTATAATCCGTAACATTTAGTATTCATCATATAAATCTTCATCATAATCTCCTGATGCATAGTTTTTAAATGAATTCTTGGAATGCTTAATATTTTTCATCCTTTTATTCTTATTGCTTTTCTTATCCTCTGATTGAAGTTTTCTGCTTTTTTGTCTTCTCATCTTTTTTTCAAGAAATTCATCGTAATTAACTATTTGATCTCTTTTCATGCTTCTTTCCCCTTCAATAAATTACTTAACAGCTATTACATTAGTTTGAATTTGTTTTTTTTAATATTATATTAAGCTACCTTCATTCCCACATCCCTTTATTAATATAAATATTTATATCTAAAATACTTATTTAAAATATATACTCATTTTAATAAAAAATCAATAATATTTTTTCGTCATTAATTTTCATTTTATATAAATATAGACAATTGCCTAAGTTATATAAAAAAACAATTATATACTCTAAGAATTCAATAAATTCTTATAATCAATCTTAATCTCGTCAACATATATTGAATGTGAAAAATCACAAAAGGTATATCATTTTTAATATTTTATAATAAGTTTATTAATAACTCTTTACTTAGAGTTATTTATCATTTTTAATAGTATATATACTGATATATTAATTATTTTCATAAATTTAAATAATTTTAAGGAGAGAATATATATGTTGTGGACAAGAGAACTACTTAAAAGTAGAGCAAAAGAGGTTTTACGTGCTTCATATTGGAAAGCATTATTGGTTAGTGTAATATTATTTTTCCTTGGTGCAGGTGGTAGTGCAAGTTACTCACGTTCTTCACAAAATCGTATAAATTATCACATTGATAACACGGATTTCAACTTATACCATCCAATAATATTTACTATTATTATTGTCGCTTTAGTAATAATTTTACTTGCATTTCTTTTTTCAATATTTGTATCTAATCCAATAGAGGTTGGTGGCAAAAAATATTTCCTTAAATCAACACAAATGGACTTTGATATAAATGAAATAGGTTATTCATTTAATAAAGAAAGATACTCAAATATCGTAAAAACTATGTTTTTCAAAAATTTATATATATTTTTATGGTCTTTACTTTTAATAATCCCTGGGATTGTTAAACACTATGCTTATAAAATGGTACCTTATATTCTTTGTGATAACCCAAATATGGATTATGATAGAGCAATAGAGTTAAGTACCCAAATGACACAAGGTCATAAATTTGATATGTGGGTATTAGAGCTTTCATTCATTGGATGGCATATATTAAGTTTGTTTATTCCATTTGTAGGCGGATTCTTAGTTATGCCTTATACAAGTGCAACAGAGGCTGAGTTATATTTAGTATTAAAAGATAATGCCATAGGTATGGGATTATGTGATCCTAGTGAATTAACTGACTTTTAAAATAAATGTATAATGGATAATTTTACTCATATTTTCTAACACTTTCTATTACAAAGTTTTTAGAACAAAACAAAAAAGTTGGTATTTTATCACCAACTTTTTTTAAGTTTAAGTTTCTATCACATAAAAAAATAAATCATTATAAAATTAAAAATTTCTCGGAGAGAAATATCAATCATTCTCCATTTTACATTATCAATTATACATTAGTTATTACTCTTTTTCACTGATTGGAATGCAGATATCAATGTGGCCGAAAAACTCATCCTTCTGCTTTGATGGAATATTAGGAAAATGTTCTTCAAGACATTGATGCTTTCCAAAGCCGTATTCACTCTCTTTTATCCATTCATGTAGATTTTTATATACTAAAGGTATTTTATCACCTGGGCATCCTTTTGTATTTGATACAGCATATAACCCGCCTTTAAATTCTTTAATTCTTATTTTCCCTGAAGGTTTAACATCCTCTCCTACAGTTACCCATACTTCATATCCATACTCTGAGCTGCCTTCCTTCGGCATAGTACTATCGAATCCAAAATAGCGAGTAGTGAAACACTCATCCAACTCTTGTTCCTTTACCCATTTTATCATCTCATTCCATGCATGCTCCTCAGGTTCATCACTAATATGATTGTAAAAAGCTACTCTCATAGGTTTAAGATTAATAATTCTTACATCATCTAACTTAGAAATTTTATCTATTGCCATATTTATCTCCTCCATATAATCTTCTTTTAATCTTTTTTTAGAGTCACTCTCTATCACATGATCATGTCTATTTTCAATTTCCTGTGACTTTTCCACTAGAAGATTCAAACCATTGGCTCTAGAGTATCCCTTCTCTTTAAGAAGTCTTAAAAATTCTTGTATGATCCATTGAAAAGTCTTTAATGAGTTGATATCCTTGTCTATGTTATTTAGTTTTTCATGAAATATGCTTATTAGAACACGCATATCTTCTGTTGAGAATATAGTCTGAATATCCTTTACAGATAATTGTAATTTTCTTAGAAGAAGTATCTGTTGAATACGCTGGATAGCTTTATCATCATATGCCCTGTACCTTGCTTCTCCAATCCTTACACTCTCAATCAAACCAACTTCTTCATAATACCTTAATGTTCTACTAGTTATTCCATACTCAGTGGATATCTCCCCTATTTTCTTCAATTGATTCATCCTATCACTCCCGCAATGATTTGTTATATGAAGTACTTCATGAACTTATTCTATCACTTTACGTAAGGTTAAGGTCAATATATTTCCACACTTTTTATTTTTTTCTATTATTTTTTTCTTCAACAGCCTCTAATAAAAAGGGCTGAATCTCAGGATAAGTTAAATACTCTGGCATACCATCAAATAATTTAACTTCTCCTATTTCTAAATCCGGTAAAGTTCCTAACTCTTCAACTTTTGCATAGTATACTCTTCCATAACTACTGTCATAACCTGCTTTTTCAACAGAGTAATCACAAACAGCTTCTATATTGAACTTAGTTGCTCCTGTTTCTTCTCTTAGTTCTCTTTTAGCTGTTTCATCAATCTTTTCATTAACTTCCCTATGTCCACCTGGAATCTCCCAAGTAGTTCTATCCTTATGCTTAACATATACATATTTATCATTAAATTTTGCCACTATTACAGCAAATTTTAATTCCTCATCTTTAACTTCCCCTAGAGTATATATTATAGTTTCCATATCGTTGCCTCCTTTTTCCTTATCACTCAATAATTATAACATTTTCTTAAGGCCCTTTTCTCATCTTAAACACAGAATGTATTGTTCACCATTTATTTATTAATAAAAAGAGTTAAGCCTCAAACATTAGTCTCACAGTTAATGTTTAATACTTAACTCTTTCTTTATAGGTTATTTAGCCTATATGTTTTTTTATCATAGATACATTTTGATTTCTTCAACTGATGGAACCCTTCCCATTATCTTAACCTGCTCATCCACTACAAGAGCAGGAGTTTTCATAACTCCATAGGCTAGTATATCTCTATAATCCGATACCTTTTCAATTGTTGCTCTAATACCTAATTCCTTTACAGCCTTTCTTGTATTTTTCTCTAATCTTTTGCAGTTAGCACATCCTGAACCTAAGACTTTAATTACCATATCTTAACCCTCCTTAATTTATATAAATATATATGAAAAGGCATTAAATAAATATCCTATAATAATGATTCCAGTAGATACTACAGTTATAAATATTGCTAGAAGCTTTGGTTTTACAACCTTGCTAAGCATAATCATAGAAGGTAATGATAGTGCGGTTACAGCCATCATAAATGATAATACAGTTCCAACCCCAACTCCTTTTCCAAATAAAGCCTCCGCTATTGGTATAGTCCCGAATATATCTGCATACATTGGAATACCAACTACAGCTGCTAAAATAACAGAGAATGGATTATTACTACCTACCACTTTCTCTATTGCTTCCTGTGGAATCCAGTTGTGAATTGTTGCCCCAATCCCTACTCCAATTAATATATAAATCCATACTCTTTTAACAATATTTCTTACCTGTCCCTTAGAAAAAGATATTCGTTCCTTGCGTGTCATTTCCTCAACTTCCACATCAACGCTTTTTATATCAAGTACATATCCTTCTACATACTTTTCCATCTTCAATTTATCAATGATTGTTCCACCTATTACTGCAAGAATCAATCCTACAATTACATATGCTAGTGCAATCTTTATTCCAAAGAAAGACATCAATATTAAGAATGATGCTAAATCAACTAATGGTGAAGAAATGAGAAATGAGAATGTTACTCCTAAGGGAAGCCCTGCAGAGGTAAACCCTATAAAAATAGGTATGCTTGAACAGCTGCAAAATGGTGTTACAGTACCAAGTAAAGCTCCAAGTATATTCCCTTTTATTCCTTTTATACCTCCAAGTATTTTTTTAGTTTTTTCTGGAGGAAAATAACTTTGAATATATGATATTAAAAAAATTAATACAGACAATAATATGAAAATCTTAATAGTATCGTAAATAAAGAAATGAATACTTCCACCTAATTTTTCATTAATAGGCAATTTAAATACCTTCTCTACAAGTAATCTTACAAGTTCTGAAAGCCATGTCATTTTTAACACTTGATCATTCAACCAACTAAATAAATATGTTACTTTGTCCAAAATATCACACCCTTTCATATCTTAAAATTTCTATGCTTTCCATATAAAATACAAAGCAATCAAAATTAAAATTACCCCACTAATTTTTTCAATTCTTTCTTGATACTTTGATAAAATGTGTGTATTTTTTAGTAAGTCCGTAAAAGTACCTACCACCATTAGAGGAATACATCTACCTATAGCATATGTAAACATTAATAACATCCCATAAATCATACTCCCTTTTTCAGCTGAGTAAGCAATCATTGAGGCAGTTATAGGAAAAGTACATGGTGATGCTGATATTCCAAAAGGGATTCCAAGTAAAAATGCTCCAATTATGCCACTATCTCTTTTTGGTATGATATTAAATGTCTTATTATTAAAATCAAACTCAAATATCTTTAATAACCAGAACCCCATAACTAATAAAATAATCCCTATTACATAATTTATAACTTTAATGTCTTTGAGAATAGCCCCTACAGCCCCTGCAAATATTCCTAAAATAGAAAGCATAAATGCTATTCCTAATGTAAATGCAAGTGAAATAATAAACCCACTTTTTTTTGAATGATTTTGTTTCCCATTAACATATGCAGTCACAAAAGCTACTGTTGGAAGAGTGCATGGACTTAATCCACTTATTAATCCAGTACTAAAAACAAAAAATAATATTGTAATTAAATTTGACTTTAAATCAATAGCCATTACTGCAGCACCTACTTTTCTCTTGTATTGTTATATCTCTTTTACCTACCTGAAATATAATTTTAGATAAAAGGACAAGTAGAACTAAAATTAAAACCCCAATTAAAATTCGAAATTTTTTCTTTTCCAACAGAATTCCCCCTTATGATATAACCATATTTACTAAAAAGTATATCTACATGGCACCCTTACATGTTTTAAGATATTTTTCTGCATCTTTAATTTTTTCCATGTCTCTTCCGAAAATAGAATTATCATCAACACTATCAATTATTTTTATTAATATTTCTTTGTACATTGGCTCCTCAATGGTTAATCTATAAAAAACGAATTTCTCCAGTCGTTCATCTTTTACAAACCCAATATCTCTTAATTTGGCAAGATGCTTTGATATCTTAGGTTGAGTCTCACCCATAACCCCACATATTTGACATACACAAAGCTTCTTATGATATAGTAAAATAAGTATTCTTAAACGTGTTTCATCAGATATTATTTTTAAAAAATCAGTTAGTTTATCCACTTAATATCCCCTCTCTTTACAAGATTTTATTTTCATATGTTTATATATACATATGCCCATGTAAGTATATGTATTACTTATTTGATAAAAATCATATTCAAATAGCACCAAAAAAAAAGAGTTAAGCTTAAAAATGTTAAATTCCATAGTCAACATTTCAAGCTTAACTCTCTGTTTCTCTTATTATTTCTTTTGAAAAATATATGTTACAAAAAATCCTCTTTCATCTACTTTCTCATCATATTTGATCAACTGAAAACTCTGCATTCATCTCTTCAAATGTTGTACCTAATACCTTTTGAATAACTTCATGAAACTTCTTATTATTTTCAAGATAAATCTCTCCATTTGTTTTTTCTTGGAACCCATATTCACTAAGTTCTTTTAATATCTCCTTAACTTTTTCAATTCCATACGCTTCAATCATTCTTTCCACATAAAACCTTGAGCTTTCATAATAATCATATATATTTCCTTCATAATTCTCTAAATCAATCTTTTCTAGTTCAATTAACTCATAAGAAGGCTGATATCTATCTCCGATCCCTTCTTCTTTTGAGAAATGTTCAGCTAATCCTTCCGCTAACCAATAAGGCATATTGTTAGCAGCTTCTTCTATAGTAAGCTTATGAATCAGCTCATGAGCTATACCTCTTTTGAAATAATCGGTAAAGTTTTTTAATTTTAAAAATTTAATGGACTCTGGATACTCATACCATCCTCCAAACTGCCAGCCAAATGATAGCTTTACTGATTGCCTTAATAACTCTCTATCATCATAAAGTTTTATGATAGTTTTATCCTTAAGAGTCTGTCCATAATTTCCTGTAGCAATATTGTATCCTTTTTCAACCTGTTCACATAACCATTCTTTAAGTTGTAACTTTCCTAAATACTTAATTATAAAATGCTCTGTTTCAAAGGTTTTAAAATCTAAATCATAATCTAAAATTTTATTATCTTTAATTCTATAAATGTTGGCATATTTTAAGCTGTAATCTTTTTCATTGCAATGATACTTTTGAAGCAACTCTGCTCGGAATTTTAAATCATCTACCTTTTCAACCTTTAATACCTCAAGAGAATACCCCTCAATATCAGAACTAATTATATCATCAAACCAGTGTATTTTTTCCCAATAGTATTCCTCTTCATCCTTACTTAAAGTTTCCATGTATTTTTCTTTATTCTTTTCTATAATATATTGTTCTTGCTCTTTTATAAAATCTTCTATTTTGTTGATAGACTCTATATCTTCACTCTTATAAGACGTAGTATCCTTAATTCTTCTTTCTTCTTTTATTATATTATTATTTGAGGTGCAACTAATTAAAATAATAGATATAGCTAGTACTAAGAAATAAACGCCCCCTTTTTTCATGCTCATCCTCCTTTAATAAAATCCAATATTATAATATCACGCTTTGTATATAATTACCATCTACTCCTTTAAAGGTAATCGCTCATATCTATTATAAAAGCCCTTAATTTCAAGAATACTATCTTAAAATCAAGGACTATAATCTTTAAATTATCTAATTAAATGTATCTTTCTTTTCTTATAATAAACAGGTTTTAAGCCACAAGCCTCAGCCATCTCAAGGGCAATTTTAAAGTTAGCTCCTATAGCCCCAGGATAATGTCCATCAGAACCGATAGTTACAGTCTCTCCACCTAACTCTCTGAATCTCTTATATATCTTCATAAGTTCATGAGCTGATGTTTTATCACCTATCCTTCTTGTACTTATCTCCATAGATTTTTCTCTAATAGCAACTTCCTTAAGTACAGTATCTATTAATTCTTTATACTCTTCATAATAAAGTTCCTTATCTTCATATCTAGAATATCTAGCAATATAGTCAATATGAGCCAAAGAATCTATGTATTCATTCTCCTTTATACCTCTAATCATAGACTCAAAATATTCCTCGTATGCTTCTCTTTTAGATTTTCCTACGTAAACCTCAGCATCAAAGAACTCAAATTCATGTTTTGAAGTGTACTGTGCATGTGTTGATCCTAAAATAAAATCAAAATCATAATTATTAACTAAGCGAATATTTCTCTCAACAGCCTCTTCTCTTAATCCAAGTTCAATCCCAAGAAGGAGCTTATCACTCCTAAGCTTTTCATATGCCTCAAAGAACTTCTCAACATCAAAACCACTTCTATTCTTTATATAATCATTTATATCCATATGGTCAGTTATTACGAGTCCGATTCCAAGTTCCTCTGCTCTCTTTATTGCATCTGCAATCTTCATATCACTATCGCCTGAAAAATCTGTGTGTACGTGTGAATCAAATATCATGTTTCATCCCTCCAAATCTATCTCTATTTTAACCTAATTTCTTAAGAATTACTAAAAGAATTTATAACTAAAAACAACCCCAGTAAAATCAGAGTTGTTATTAACTACTATTAATTATCTATATTTCTTTTAAATCCTAAGTAAGTTGCAATAAAATAACATACATATATTGAAACTACCATTATAATTGAAATAGCAATATTCATCATAAAAACATCACTGCCCATATATGAATATATCTCCCTAGAAGTCTGTTTACCAAATACATATAAAAATACGCCTGCTCCTAATAATGCTGCTATGATTGGAATATTAAAGTAAATACCTATTTGTTTTAATATTAGTTTACTTGTTTCCCCTTTATCAACACCAATTTTTTGTAAAATCTTGAACTTCATCTTATGTTCAAATGAATCTGCTAACTGTTGAAGAGCTAATACCGTTAAACATATTATTAGAAAAATACCACCACAATATATTCCTAAGAATTTCATCATCAATGCTGTTGTTTTAGCACTATTAACCTGCTGTGTTTTTGTATTTACACTAATTATTGTTTTAAACCCATGTTGATCTCCATATTTATCAAATAAATGTTTATACTCTTCTTTAAACCATTCAGTCACAAAATTAGAGACAGATTCTGCAAATTCATACTCCATAACCTTGCGGGTATTTGCATAAAAGTTAACATTTGCAATGGTTAAATCCTTACACTCCTTATCAGGTAGTATAAATATACATTCCGTATAATTATTATATATACCTTCGCCAAGTGGCTCAGTATAGCATTTCTTTAGATCCGTACTAGATACTTTACTCCCAACTTTAATTGAAGAATTTTCATTTATATAATTTTCAATATCATTTCTAGGAATAGTTTTTTTCCACTGTATTGCAAACTCATCATTGCCCAACTTTATACTTTCATATCCTGCCATTTCTCTAAGTTTATTGTAATCACTTAAGCTAATAGCTAAAATTGGGAAAGAATCTTTTCTTCTTCTATTAAAATCTTCTTTTTCAAGAAAATATCTCTCTAATTCACAATAGTCTTCTATCTCAAATTCACTTTGAGATAGATAATTATGAACTTTAGTATAATCAATTACAGGTCTATCTTCTATATCCCGTATATCCTTATAGGTAATATCAATTTTCACATCGAAAACACTTCTCAGAGGAAGATAACCTGAAACCCACTCAGACATTATAGGTCCCAAAATAAAACATATGATTGATACAAATAATGTTACTGTAACCGTCGCCATTAATATGGACGTAGTATTTATTTTTGAAAGCAATTGTCCTATTAAAAATAAGTTTGTGTTTTTATATTTAAACTTAGTAAACTTCTCTTTTATAAGTACTATTATATATGCTGATGAATAAAATGCTAAATAAGTCCCTATAAGCATTCCTATACCAATCATTATAGGAAGTCTATCTTTTTCTGGTAAATACTCACTAGATATATGCATAACCTTAAGATATTTTTTAATACTTAAAAATGCAAAAACATAAGAACTAAGAGCTAGTATTGCTGTTGTTAAATAAAACCATTTTCCTCTTGAAAATTGGATTTCAGTTTTTTTATGATCATTAAACATATCAATAAGCTTAATTTTTGATAGAGTTTTTACGTTAAATAATCCTATCACAGTAAAAATTATTATAAAAAATATAATTGTTCTAATAACTGTATCTCCATAAAGTCTAAAACCAAAAGTTATACTTCCATCGATTGTTTCAATTATCAATGCAGTTAGTACTTGAGAGAAAAAACTTCCCAAGATAATTCCCATTAAAATTGATATAATACCCATTATAAAAGTTTCAAGGAAAAACAGAAAAGCAACAGTTTTTTGTTCCATTCCTAAAAGTACATATGTTGCAAATTCTCTTTTACGTCTTTTCATCATGTATTTATTTACATAACTAACCAAGAAAGTTAATACAGCTGTTATAAAATATGAAGCATATTTTATATATGTGTATAAGATAGAAAGATCAAATTGTCCACTAGTATTTAATTCATAATTTGGACTGGATAATGACATAAAGGAGTAAAAGAGAGCTACACACAAAGTCAGTGTTATAAAATATATCAAATAGTCTTTTATAGATCTCTTTGCATTTCTCATGGATAATTTAGCGTACATCTTTTACATCACCTCCAAGTAAAGCAACCACATCAAGAATTTGATTAAAGAATTCTTTACGTGTACTATCACCTTTAACTAATTCTGTATAGATTTTTCCATCTTTAATAAATAATATTCTATTACAATAGCTTGCTGTAAAGGAGTCATGTGTTACCATCATAATTGTTGCTCCTAATGTCTTGTTCATATCTGATATAGTTTCAATAAGCATTTGTGCTGACTTAGAATCTAAAGCTCCTGTTGGTTCATCAGCAAGAATAAGCTTTGGATTTGTTACAATTGCCCTTGCACATGCTGTACGTTGTTTTTGACCTCCTGATACCTCATATGGATATTTATTTAAAAGATCTTCAATTCCTAATTGTTTAGCTACCTTTTGTACAAGTGCATCGATTTCCCCATGGCTGCGTTTATTAATTGTAAGTGCTAGTGCTATATTTTCATGTATTGTCAATGTATCAAGAAGGTTAAAATCTTGAAATACAAAACCTAAGTTTTCTCTTCTAAATTTTGATATACCTTTTGAAGAAATTTCTGTTATATCTTTGTCTTCAATATAGATATGTCCTGCGCTAACAGTATCAATAGTTGATACTACATTAAGCAAAGTTGTTTTTCCTGAACCTGATGGCCCCATAACCCCTACAAATTCTCCCTCATTAATATCAAAACTTATATCATCAACTGCCTTAACAATATTCCCTTTATTTCCATAATACTTCTCTATATTTTTAATGCTTAATATTTTTTCCATTTCCATCACCTCCCCTTAAGTTTATAATAATTACCCTTTCCCTTGTATCAGTTTACGTTACAATAACCTTTCAACTTTGTAACAAAAACCCTAAGGGTCTTAGATTTTAACAAGTGTACCCTTAGGGAAAGATATAGAAACCTTTGTATATTCATTTTCCTTTGATGTTATATTAATTATAAGTCCGAGCTTATCACATAACTTTTTACATAGATATAATCCTATTCCTGTTGATTTATTATTATTTCTTCCACTACTTCCTGTAAAGCCTTTTTCAAATACACGTGGTAACTCACTTTCTGCAATACCTATTCCATTATCCTCAATTACAAGGCTCACTCCACCTTTAATTTCTTCTGCAAATATTTTAATTTTAGGTAAACTATGTGATCTGTATTTTACTGAATTAATAAGCAGTTGATTAATAATAAACTCAATCCACTTGCTGTCTGAGTATACTGTCTTTTCAAGATTACTTAGTTCAACCTGTACTCTATTTTGAATAAACATATGTTTATTTGCAACAATAACAGAATTAACACATTTTTTTAAAGAAATCTCTTTAATAAGATAGTCCTTTTCTACGTGTTCACTGCGAGCATAAAACAAAGCTTGTTCAACAAAATTATCTATATTTTCAAGCTCTGATAATACTTCTCTTGTAACATGAGATTTATTGTTTTCCCCAATAAGTTTTATTGAAGATATAGGTGTTTTAATTTCGTGAACCCATTGTTCAATATATTCCTTATACTCTTTACGTTCATTTTTTATTTTTGTTATCTCCTCTATCATGGATTTATTAGCCATTTTCAGAAGAGCATAATAAGGTAATCCATCTGAGTATTTAGGTTCATCTATAATTTCTGAGATAAGGTATCTCTGTTCTAAATCTTTTGCAATTTTTAAAAGCTCATCAAAGTATTTTTTTCTTCTTATGTACTCAATAATACAAAATACTATTAATATAGTGTACCAAGATATAAGAATTACAAATAGACTGTACACCCCGATTCCTGCGTTCATTAAAAAAGATATCAAAGCAAAAGAACAAATGATATTTAAAAGTATTGTTGGAACTTTATCCTTCAAAAAATCTGAAAAACTCATATAATATACCCTTGTCCTCTCTTCGTTTTTATAAAGTCATCTATTCCTAAACTATTAAGCTTATTTCTAATCCTTGTTATATTTACAGTTAATGTATTATCCTCAACAAACATCTCATTGTCCCATAAATACTCAATAATATCTAATCTAGAAACTATCTTTCCTTTATTAGTTAGTAGATAATAGAATATTTTAAGCTCATTCTTAGTGAGTTCAACCTCCTTGGAATTGTATTGTACCTTGCTTGATAAAATATTTAACTTGACTCCTTTGTGTTCAACAATTTCCTCTGAATCAGAATCAGGATATGCTCTTTTAAGAAGAGAAGCTATTCTTGCAAGAAGAATTGAAGTATTGTATGGTTTTGTGATAAAATCATCACCACCTAAGGTTATACTCATAAGTTCATCAACATCTGTATTCCTGCTTGAAACAAATATTATAGGCAAATTAGAAAAGCTTCGAATCTCAGTACATAACTTAAATCCATCAGTGTTTGGAAGATTTATATCAAGTAATATTAAATGTGGATTGGTTTGTCTAACTAATGATGGTATATTATCAAATTCTTTTGGCGCTATTGTCTCGTATCTGTTTTTTATAAGTAACTGACAAAGTTCATTTCTGATTTGTTCATTATCTTCTATTATCATTATTTTAAACACAATATTTCCACCTCATTTCAACAGATATCAATAATATAATAATTATTTGTATTTAAGTTAATATTTTACATGGTAACTTAAGATAATATATTAATTTTATAATGCACTACCAATGATTAAAACAAAGAGACCAAAGCAAAACTTTGGTCTTTATTCCTTTAATCTCCAATACATTCCCTTATCTCTATCTAAAAGCTTTTCTGAAACTAGTGCTTTTCTTAATGTACAAAAATCATCATGAAAATCTGCTATTATAATATTTACTTCTCTTTCTGTATAGTTTCTATCAAAGTCAAAACTCTTAACCATTTCTTCTAAAATGATTCTTTTCTTTTTATGCTGAACAGGAATTGATTTTAATTTTCCGTATTCGAAGAAAGATTCTAATACCTTCTTTCTATACTGTTCCTGTCTTTCCTTTTCGATTTCCTCGTCCCCATTTTCCTCTTTTATTAAATCTATAAGCTTTGTCTTAAATAAGTCCTCATTAATTCCGTAAACTACATAATACTGTTCTTTTTTTGAATATACTATTCCACTATCCATTAACTTCTTTAAATGAAAAGAAACTGTTGAAGCTGCCAGGCCTAATCTCTCAGATAAAAGTTCAACATACATTGGTTCATTTAATAAATTATTAATTATCCTTAATCTTGATTTATCTGCAAGACATTTAAATAATTTTATGGTATCCTTTTCCATCCAATCATCTCCTTTTAAAAATTCCCCCTTCTTATGTTATTAGTGTAGAGTTTTTTGAACCCTACATCTATAATCTTCTGCAAGTACTTATTTTTTAATTCAATTCATTATAAAGTTCATTAAATATAGCTTTAACTCTATCTACCTCAGCTAATTTCAATTCTTCAATTATAGCCTTTTCTATATTATTGAATTTCTTATCCTTTTCAAGTTTTTCTCTCCAAGGTGCTGTTATATTATTTAAAAAATGATCATATGCTAAATGAAGTTTTTTATAATCATCCTCTTCCTTTTCAAGTATTGCTGTTAAATTAGGATTATTAGACTTAACAAAAACGTTGTTATAAGAAACCATAAACATTTTTTCAAAAATATCTATAACATTAAGTTTAATTCTCTCTAAATTAGCTTCATCCCCTGAACCTTCTGCTCTCAACTTTTTCATATTTTCATTTTTTATTTTAATTTCTTCCTTTAGTACATTCGTGAATTTTTCTTTAAGTACTTCATGTTTATTCATAAATAAATCCCCCTTTGTATAATTTTTACTCAATAATTTAATTGTATATATTAAAACATGCTATGTCAATTTAATTCCATAGTTACCAAAACAAATTTTTAATATTCACTTAACCTTTATTAATACTCGAGAATTCAAAGTATATAATAATAGATAGAACCACTTTAATAACAAGTTCATCAAATTATTTTTAAAAATTCATTTCGATTTTCATAAAAACATATTTACAAGTTATAATTTTGTGTGTATAATGTACTTAGTTGGATAAATAAAACAAATAAAAATATTGATGGAAATAATACCATTGAATATACAGTATTGAGGGGGATTAAATTATGATGAACTTTAAAAAGGTTATACCTAATATGGTAGAAGGTTTTGATTTTACTAAAGGGGATATAGTATTACTTCAATTTTGGGGTGAAAATGCAGATCTTGATATTTTAGATAGATTCGCTATTGAAATTGCTAAAAAAGGTGCTTTCCCTATCAAATGGCAGCACTCAAGAGAATTTATGAAAGATTATTACACTGAAACTCCTGATGAGTTCTTAGCTTTTCCTGATAAATTCTTTGAAATCTTTAAACTTGCTAATGCAGTAGTGGATATATGTATGTTTACACCTCCTGCACCTCATAAAGATTTTCCTAGAGAGAAAATTGAATTCTACAGAGAAAATATAATGAAGTTATTTAGAAGTGTTACTGAAGATAAAAAATACTTCATTCAAGTTAAAGTACCTACTGTTGGAAATGCAGCAGTTGCTGGTATTGATCATGAATTATTTGAAAAATCTATGATTGATGCTGTTTGCATTGACTACAAAGAATTAAAAGAAACTTGTGAGAAAGTTGTTACTCAGTTAAAAGATAAGAAAACAGTTGAAATTTATACTGGAGATGATAATAAATTAACTTTCTCTATTGAAAATAGACCTTGGCATAAAGATGACGGTAATGGAGATGTTCCTCCAGGAGAAGTTTACATTGCTCCAATTGAAGAAAGTGGTGAAGGTAGCATCTTAGTACCTCAACTTTTCTTAGATGGTGTATGCCACAAAAATGTTACTTTAACATTTAAAGAAGGTACTCTTGTAGAATCTACATTACCTGAATTAATGGAACAAGTTAAATCTTGCCCAGGAGACAGTGATAAACTTGCTGAATTCGGAATTGGATTAAATAAAAATGTTAAAGAATTAATCGGCTATGCAGCTTATGATGAAAAGGTTCTTGGAACTGTTCATATTGCAATAGGTATGAATGTAATGTTTGGCGGTAAAAACAACACTCCACTACATATGGACTTTATACTTCAACCTTCTAAGGTTCTTGTTGATGGAGAAGAATTTAATATTTAGTAATTAGTATAAGCTACTTCTTTTAGTCAAAAAGGAACTAGTATCTGAATTAAGATATTAGTTCCTTTTGTATTTTTTATTCATATAATTACAGTACCTATTTGACACTATAATATTGTAGTAATTATAAATCAAGCCAGTACATTTTATTCATCTTCGATGTTTCTGTAAAAAACTCTAAAAAATCAATCCATCTTTTATTACTTATTTGCCAATATTCAATATGAGATTTTTCCTTAGAATAATTATCTAAATAATTAATAACCTCACAACATTCAGATGTAATATTATAAATACTCTTAATATTATTACTGGTCTTTTCATCAAACCTCTCATTTATTTCTAAATCTTTAATGTAATAATATACCTTTTGAAACATTATTGACGGTTCATTACTAACATTTTTTATATTCATCTTATCAGCAAGTAAATAAATATTTTGCATTTCAATACTTACTTCTCTATAGTTTTTAACTAAAACATTATACTCTTCTAATGATATTTTTTGATTTTTCACTACACCACTAATGATGTCCTTATTTATAGACGTAGAGTTTATAACAGATTCGATTTTATAAGATATTAAACTTGAGATATACTTTTCATATGCTTTACATTTTGTATATTGAAAATACCATAAAGCTATCATTGAAATAAAAATTATTGGTAATAAAATATATTTTAAAAACTTTTTCATACCATCATCCCTTTTTATAATAAATTTATTATACATAAATTCATTATACACTTTTATAACCATAATATGGTATAATTTTCCCTGCTGAATTTATCTAATCTCTGAATGTTAATTCCTATACATTAGAAAATCCCTACTCCAAATGGAAAATACAGGAGAGTATTTGAATATGTAATAGTTCCCCTTTTATCTATTGAAAAAATAAATTGGCAGAATTCGACGATATCCGATACTATATTAATGTATTGATACTTATGATTATTATATAGATACATTCCAGGAGGAAACTATTATGAATAGAAGAAAATTTGCTTTACTATTAGCAACAGCTGTAATGATAGGAAATATAGCTTTTACTGCTTGTGGTAATAAAGCAACTAAAAATACAGTAGATAAAAAGATTGAAACATCTAATAAAGAGGAAAAAATTGAAATTAACAAAATTTCAACTGCAGAATTGAAGAAAAAAATTAATGAAGAAAATGTAGTTCTTGTAGATACAAGAGAAGAAGCTTCTTACTTAGGATGGACTCTTCACGGTGAAGAAAGAGGAGGACATATTAAAGGTGCTGTAGATTTTCCTACTTCTTGGTTAGATAAGATTGAAGATAAAAACATGATAAAATCACTTGAAGATAAAGGAATTGTTAAAGATAAAGAAATTATAATTTATGATGTTGATGGAAAAGAAAACTCTAAGCTCGCAGATAAACTTATAACTTTAGGATATAAGAATGTAACAGTTTATACAGATGGAATTATAGCTTGGGCTCAAGATAAAGAACTACCAATGGACAAGCTGGCAAGACATGAAAAACTAGTTCACCCTCAATGGGTTAATGCATTAGTTAATGGAGAAAAGCCAGAAACATTTAATAATGATAAATATGTTGTAGTTGAAGTTAGCTGGGGAGAAGGAAAAGACTATAAAGAAGCTCATATCCCAGGTGCTCTTCACCTTGATACTGGCTTAATTGAAGAAGAACCATGGTGGAACATAGTTTCAGATGAGAAGATTGAAACTGTATTAACTTCACTAGGAATAAATAAAGATACGACAGTTGTACTATATGGTGCAGATTCTACTGCTGCTGCACGTGCTGCTTCAGTAATGATGTATGCAGGTGTAGAAGATGTTAGACTTATGAATGGTGGATTCGGAGCTTGGACAGAAGCTGGACTTAAAACTGAAGAAGGCGTTGTAGAACCTACTGCTATTGAAAACTTCGGCGCAAAAGTTCCAGTACATCCTGAATATATAATCAACACAGCTGAAGCTAAAGAAATCCTTGCAGATGAAAATGGAGAGCTTGTATCTATAAGAAGTTGGGCTGAATATATAGGTGAAACAAGTGGATATACTTATATTGAACCTAAAGGACGTATAGCAGGAGCTGTTTGGGGTCACGCAGGATCAGATCCATATCACATGGAGCATTTCAGAAATGTAGACAACACAATGAGAAACTATCATGAAATAGAAGCATTCTGGAAAGACTGGGGAATAACTTCAGATAAAAAAGTATCATATTTCTGTGGTACAGGTTGGAGAGCTAGTGAAACTTTCTTCTATGCACACCTTATGGGATGGGATAATATTTCAGTTTACGATGGTGGATGGTATGAATGGAGCGGAGATGAATCTAATCCAATTGAATCAGGCGAACCTGAAAGAAAATAAATATATAATAAAAATGTACGGGATTCCCGTGCATTTTTATTATATAATGGTAAATAAGTGATGAAATTTTCCAAAACTTAAAAATTTAATTCTAACTAAGGAAGTGAGTGCATTGAAAAAAACATCAGTAGGAAATATTGTTTTCAGATGGATATTCCCCATTTTTAGCTACTTGTTATTTTTTATAAGTATATATCTTATTAAGTTAGTAGATGAAAGAATGGGACTTGAAAGAGATCTATATGTGAGAAATAAAAAACTTTTTGCTTCTGTTCTCACACCAGAGTTAGTTATTGTATACAAAATAATACTTGTTATAGGTGCTTTGCTTTCTATATATTTTATATTTAAAGTAAATCATAAAAATAAGTCAACAATATTTGGTAATAAATCATTCTCATTTAAACCATACTACTATTCTTTATTTTCTATAGTAGTATCAATAGCAACCTTTGCAATGCTGTTTTTCATTAAAAGTGCTGATACCCTTGCATTCCCATGGATTGTGATTACATTACTTATTATGGCTATAGTTCAATACATAAGAATAATACAGTATATGTTAACTAAATAAGATATAAAAATTTAATATATAGAAATTAACGCTTTATAGAGGACCAAACTCTCTATAAAGCATTTTTTGATTTTATCTCAAGAATAACTTTATTTAATCTATAAAGTTATTTCATATATTTAGTATAAATTACATGTTTCCTTATTTATGAATATTTAATCATCTGATTTCTTTGTATATTTATTACATATATTGTATAATATTTTTCAAAAGCCATTTACTTAAATTTCTAAAATTTTATTTATTTACAAAAACAGTGTCACAAAACAAATTTTTGATTTGTTATATATATGAAGGATACTTAATGGAGGTGAGAAGTTGGATACTGTAGAGAACATAGTAAAAGACATTCAAAATGGACATGTTGAAAAATATGAAATACTCATTGAAAAATATCAACAACAACTTTATAAATATATTTATTATATGGTTGGTGATATATATGAAGCAGAAGATTTACTTCAAGATGTATTTCTGAAAGCATATGAAAAAATTGATAAATATCAAACATCAAATTCCTTTTCTGCATGGTTATATAAGATTGCTTATAATCATTCTATTAATTTTATTAGAAAAAGAAATATTATCAAATTCGTTGATAAATTCGATTTTAACAAAGTAGTAGAAAAAGATTCTTCTATTGAATTAGCAGCAAACAATGAATTTGACAAAGATATTGAAATTGTATTATCTAGATTAACACCCGAGGAAAAGAACTTACTTATTTTAAGAATATTTGAAGAAAAAAACTACGATGAAATCGCCATGATATTTGATAAGAAGCCAGCTGCAATTAGAAAAAAATACGAAAGAGCAAGAAAGAAATTTATAAAATATTATGAAGGATTAGAAGGGAGCGATAATATTGAACAATATGCAAATTGAATCTAAAATTAAAGATCATTTTAAAAGTGTATCACTACCAAAAATTGATGTTACTCAGAAAGTAATGGATAAAATAATCAATCCACAACCTAAAATAAACATATTTAAAAATAAAAAATTTGCTATAATTCTTTTAGCTGCAATTTTTATAACAACCACAGGTTTTGCAGTAAGTAAACTTATAACTATGAAAGACAGTGATGGTAATGTTTTATGGACATATAATGAAGGTACTGACGAATATGAACGACTAAAAAAATTAACAGATGAAAAACGAGCTGAAATAAATTTACAATCCGGAGAAGCAGTTTTAATTTTTGTTAATAAAGACAATCCTACTAAATTCATGAGTATCTTTATGGAACCAATTGTAACCACCAATTTTTCAGATATTGAAAATAACATGTTTACTAACTTTAATCTTCCAAAGGTATTCTTAGAAAAATATGAGTTTACTACAGGACAAATCCAAATGGAACCTAAAGATGTAGATAATCAAGAAATAATTAAAGAGGCGAATAATACTACTACAAAGGACAATCCTGTATTTGTAAAATATCTTGACCTTTCAGATAAAGTTACAAACATTTGCGGCACATATAGTGATGGTACAAATTCTATTAAGATAAACATATCTGAATGGCATGGAAATGATGTATATTCATCATATTCTAAAGACTCAAGTAAAAAACAAAAAATTTACGTAGAGAATTATCAGGTACTTTACGAAGAAAACGATGAAAGTAATAGAGTTTTTTGGATTAAAGATGAAGTATATTATAATATAACATCACCTTCTGAGGAAGCATCAATGGATGATTTAATAAAGGCCGCAAAGACCCTTATTAACCTTAATAAATAAGTATAGTAAACTTAAAAATATTGTATAAATCAAATTTAAACCTAGGCATACACTTGTCTAGGTTTAAATCTAATCCTGTTTTTTTAACGTAACTAGCAGAAGTCTCCCATCTTCTATAAGTGGGAGATGAATGCGTAATCTTAATACTTTTACATGGATAAAAAAGTATAAACGTGAAATAATAAGAATGAATGTTCTTCAGATTCATTAGTATTGTATTCAAAAGTAAAGGTGTTGAAAGCAGTGAAAATCAACAAAGCATATAAATTCAGAATATATCCAAATGAAAATCAAATAAAGATTATTGAAAAATCTTTTGGTTGTTCAAGATATGTATATAATCATTTCTTAAACCAAAGGAATGAAATATATAAAGCTGAAAAAAGATGTATGAAATATACAGAACAACAAAATCAATTACCAAGTATGAAAAAAGAACTTGTATGGCTTAAAGAAGTTGATAGTACATCACTGCAGATGTCACTAAGAAATCTTGATGCTGCATTCAAAAATTTCTTTGAAGGTAGAGCCGACAGACCAAAATTCAAAAGTAAAAGAGACAACTATAAAACATATACAAGTAATTTTGTGAATAACAATATTGAAATAAAAAAAGATAAAATAAAACTGCCTAAATTGAAATATGTTAATGCAAAAATTCATAGATATTTTGAAGGTAGAGTAATAAACGCTACTGTTTCTAAAACATCAAGTGGTAAATATTTTGTATCTATATGTGTTGAAACAAAGATAGAGCCATTAAAAAAAGTATCGGGGAATGTTGGTATAGACTTAGGGTTATGTCATTTTGCAATATTATCAAATGGTGAAAAGATTCAAAATCCTAAGTATCTAAAAAAGTCATTAGATAAATTGGCAAAGGAACAAAGAAAATTAAGTAGTAAAGAAAAAGGCAGTAACAATTGGAATAAGCAAAGAATAAAGGTTGCTAGACTACATGAACGTATATCTAATCAAAGATTAGACTTCATCCATAAGCTATCTAAAAGAATTATAAGCGATAATCAAGTTATAATTCTTGAAGATTTATCAGTTAAAAATATGATGAAGAATGATAAATTAGCTCAAAGTATTTCAGATGTAAGTTGGTATAAATTTGTTACTATTCTAGATTATAAGGCAAAATGGTATGGAAGAAAAATTCATAAAATAAATAGATGGTATCCATCATCTAAAACATGCAATAATTGTGGTCATGTTTTAGATGAAATGCCACTGCATATAAGAGAATGGAAATGTACTAAATGCGATAGCATTCATGATAGAGATATAAATGCCAGTAGGAATATCTTGAAGCAAGGGTTATTAGAAATAGCCTAAAAAATAAGAACCGTAGGTCTTACGGGGATAGCCTGTGGAGAAAGTAGATTGCGAAATCTGTGAAGCAGGAAAAGTTCTTGGATACACCAAGAAGCCCCCACTTCAGCGTGAGTAAGTGGAGGGTAGTTCACTACCACTCCTTCCCCAGCAACAATCGTAACTAAAATAAGAAAAGCACAATATTATAAACATTTCTTAATTACACTTCTAAAATCTTATCTTGCTCTTTCCCAAAAGCACCTTTATAGAATCCTATCACATTCCCCACACCATGACTAATCCATAATGGAAGAATACTTCCATTACATATAAATACCATTAGCCACCCCATAACAAAGGCCATAATAAACACACGAATAAATTCAAAGAGAGCTGCTTTAAAATCTTTATTTTCCATATACTGAGGAACAGCATGTGGCAAAGCAAAGATAACTGATTGAACTATATTACCAACAAGAAAACCTAAACTTGCAATTAAACCTTTTGTAATAAAACCCCTAAATAATATTTCTTCTGATAAACCAGTAGTTATAACTGCCATAAATATCAGTGAAAGAATTGTAGTTTCACAAAATCCTTGTTCTTTAAATGACATGATAAAACCATTATTGGAATAGTTTTTAAGAGAACTTGGAGATAATAAACATCTACTTATTTTTTTTATTAGTCTTGACATAGTGCGCATTAAAAGAAAAACTATTACAAAACTCATCAAATTATCAGGCATATATAACCCAATATGCTCTGTAAAACCATCGATTTTTCTATATCTAAGTAAATATACTACCAAAGGAATAGCAGTAAACACAAACAATTGAAATATCCCATCGTGTATTGTTTTTCTTAAAAACTGAACGTTATTTTTACTTTTATTCATTATTATCAACCTCCAAAACATCCATCATATAATCATCAACTTCTATACCAAGTTCAGATTCAACATCAGTTCTTATAGTATTAATTACTTCACTGTAGACCTTAAAGTCTTCACTCAACTTCAAGTAAGGATGATTTTCATCTATTATACTATCTGCATCTAGATCTTCAATCAATTTAATCCATGCACTTTTTTTCTCTTCAGTATCTACTCTCACATTAAGAAAAGGCTCATATATCAAAGCTAAAACCTCCCCGTATGCTCCTGGGAAAATCCTCATAAATTCCTCATAGATGTATTGTTTTTTCATTTTAGTTGAGTATTCTAATGTCTCTCTTAAGTTCTTTACTTCACTACTCATTTCATAAATATCCCCTATGCTTTTATCTAGCAAATGATTAATTATACTTTTATTTTTTTGTAATTCCTGAATATTTTTTTCAATATCATTGAGAGTTTTTTTCATAATTATATTTAAAGGTTTTTCACCTTGAATTACTTCTTTAATATTAGGTATAGGAATATCAAGCATTCTAAGTGCTGCGATTAGATTTAGCTTTGTTATATCCTCATTTGTAAATTCTCTATAGTTGTTCTCTTCATTCTTCTTTGGATTTATAAGACCTTCTTTTTCATAATATTTTATAGCCCTTCTTGTAAGTCCAGTCTTTTCCGATACACTCTTTACATTCATATTAACACCTCTATTTTTTATTGAGTTATGACTAGATTCAACTAAAAATGAGTATAAACTTACTAATTAATTTGTTTATAAACAATTAAATAATATATCTTTATTATAAAGGTGTACTTAAGGTACAAGTCAACAATTATTTGAAAATTTTCAATAAAATGTTTATAATCTTATTTTTTTATCTCTTACAATAGACCTCTATCTTGAGATTACTCATACAAAAAACCATGAAGCTTCAGGTATTTATAACCTAAAAATTCATGGCTTTTAATATGGTTTATTATATCTCATGTACTCTTATCTTCGGTTAAGAAAGCAAGTCTCTTATCTACATCGTCTACAGTAGTTTTGGTAGTATGGCTGATTATAATAATAGTAATAAGGATACGGTCTATAACCTCTGAATCCCCTTCCTATTGCGAACAATGCAAATAATGGTAATAAGAACATATTCACTCCTCCTATTCATCACTTTTTAAGCTTATGTGCTAAAATCATCTCTTTATTCAGTATATGCACCAATTAAAAACTTTCTATTAAAAACAAATAATATTTTAGTATATTTTAACTTAATTTGAATAAAATGACTTCATATGTTATACTCATTTTAAAATATAAAAGGGGATTGATATGATGGATGGGAAAATAATTGAATTTCTTAAAATGACTGAAGATGAATTCAAGGAATTCTCTAGTTATGAAAAAGAGAGTTATGCTAAAGAGCTACACAAAGTATTTAACGCACCACTAGAAGAAGCTTATGACAAGTCAAACAAAACATTTGAGACCTACCTCTCTAATGGGTTAAATTCTGAAAATAATTACTTATACAGTATTACCGAAACAAAGAATAATACAAAAGTAGGAACTCTTTGGTTTCTTACAAGAGATAATAACGGTATAAAAGAACTTCTTATAGCTTCAATCAGAATATTTGATGAGTATCAAGGAAAAGGTTATGGAAAAAAAGCAATGTCATTAATAGATAATAAAGCTTTAGAACTTGATGTTGATAAAATTGTTCTCCATGTTTTTGGATACAATAAGACTGCAATTTCATTATATGAGAAAGCTGGTTTTGAGCCATTCAGTGTTAATATGGAAAAGATTTTGAAATAATTTATAACTGTAATATACATTATCTGAAAGTATTAAAAAGTCATGGAAATTAAGGTGTTTTCACCTAAATTCCATGACTTTTAATAATTTATTATAAAATATCCCCTGCTAGTAAAAACAAACTAATTATCCTAACCGCAACTATATCCATTCTTATCCCCTTTACTCTATAACCACTCTAATAAAACAGGAATTAACTTTGAATACCCGAAAATTGATTGTATTGTTTCAACAACCTCTTTTGTCCCTAATTTCTGTTCCTCATCACTACTGCATTCTATTCTTAGTGACCTGTTAATGTTATATTTAAGCCACTCTAATTTTCCCTTAAATATTGAATATAAAACATCTTCTAAATTATCCTCAATAGCTCCGACCTTATTAATATAAGAATCAATAACAGCACAAAATGCCTCTTTATCAGGAGTTTCACTTTCACCACCTGACCAGTACAGAGCAACCTCTAATAATTCCACAGATGGATTTACATACCCCGCAGCATCCCAATCAATAATCATTGGAATACCATCTTGATCCCACAAAACATTCTTAGGATCCAAATCTCTATGACTAATGACTAAATTATTTGTAACTTTTTTGAATGCACTATTTGCTCGCTTCTCTATTTGATATAATGTATCTGCTTTTTCATAAAGCTCATTACCCCATAATAAATTTTCCTTATTTCCTTTTTCAGCATACATGTTCCAATCAGTAACTGTTACAGTAAAATTATTTTCATTGCTTATTGATATTGAAGAAAAATCCAAATTGTGAATTTTAGCCAACATCTCCCCAATTAACTTACATTTGTTAATATCTACTGTATTTTTATCTAATGCCTTTCCATTAAACCAAGGAAATATAAGGTAATATTGTCCATCCACCTCATGAATACTCTTACCATTAACCTCTATTGCAGGAATAGTATTAATCCCTCTATTATAGGCTATTCTAGTTACATGATCAGCAAATATATGGTTATTCATAGCAGTTTTTCTTTGCATTATTTGTGGATTTAAAGCCTTAACTGCATACTCCCCTTTTTCTGTTACCACTTTATACATTTCATTCATTAACCCGCCAAAAACCTGTTGTGGTTCTTTTTTCAAGCTTCCCATTGAAAGCTTTTTAAACAACTTTTCAAAGTTTAACTTATAAGATAAATTCGCCATATATTTTTCCTTTCATGAAATAATTATTAATAAAGCTAAATAAAAAATACGGTGTCTATTACTAAAATATAACTCCGTATTTTCAAATCAATAACTTGTTCATACTACTAATATACATAATATAGATAATTAATTTTTTAAAGCCTCATTGTTTAGACTATTATTTGAAGCATTCTGTGGTTTAAAAGTATTTTTAAGATTTATACTAAAACTAATAATAAAACCAATTAATATAAGCAATGCTACCTTATTTAATATATAATTCTGTTTAAAAAATATATGAATTATTAATAAAGCGATTAGTTCCATTACATTACCATAGTATCGAAGAAATTGTTGTTTAATTTTATTACTATTATAAAAATTATCAGGATCAAACTGAATATAACTTCCAATTGGAATTATACTAAAACTAACTTCTATATCTTTAACTTTAAAAGGAAACATTCTAGGTCCAAGAAATATTCCAAAATTAGTCGGCTTAAAGCCTAATAAAATAGATAACAATAATCTTGAAAAATCAATAGTAATACATATACTATTAAGCATCATCAATATAATTAAAATCTTCATAGGTTATTCTTCCTTTCTTATCTGAATTAAGTACTTCTGATAGATTATTTTAAAACTATACAATAATCCATCCATATATTATCAATACTGTTTTATATTTATATAATAAAATCTTTTTGGTATAGATTCAAGTATTCTATTTGTTTTCAAAAAATCTTAGATTGTAAGTTAGAAGTTCAATAGTTTTCCACATGTTATTAATGTTTTCAGTAAGATATAATGTATTAATGTATAAAATATGGTATAATCAGGTAAAATTATAATTGGTAGCATTTATATTATTATCATTTAAAACGGTTTATAGGAGGCTTTAAATATGAGCAATGAGCAAAAAGAACAAAAAATTTCTGAAATAGTATTAGAAAAATTATTAAAATCAAGAACAATCATGATTTCAGGAGAAGTAAATCAAGCTTTAGCTGAAAAAGTATGTACACAACTTTTAACTCTACAGGAAATGGGAGATGAACCAATAAAACTGTTTGTTAACAGCCAAGGAGGACATGTTGAAGCAGGAGACACTATTCATGATATGATAAAATTTATTAAACCTCGTGTTATAGTAATTGGAACTGGTTGGGTAGCAAGTGCTGGTATTACAATCTATCTTGCAGCTGACAAAGAAGATCGTTATTCTCTACCTAATACAAGGTATATGATACATCAACCATTAGGTGGATTCCGAGGTCAAGCTACAGATATTAATATTGAAGCAGAACAAATTTTAAAATTACGCGATAGAATTAATAAGATAATCAGTAAAGCAACTGGTCAACCTCTTGAAAAAGTAAATCAAGATACAGATAGAAATTATTGGTTAACTGCAAATGAAGCTGTTGAATATGGAATTGTTAATAAAGTTATTGTTAAGAATGATGAGATAGAGAATTTTTAATTTTAGACAAAAAGAGTCTGCTCAAATTTCTTTGACAAAGACTCTTTTTTTTGTTATTTATTAATAAATAGCATAACATTCCATAATTTGATGTAACCGAGTAAAATAGAGCCCATAATCAAATCTCTCTGATTACCAACTCTGTTCTTTAATCTTTAAATATTTAATTTTTATAACAAACTAATTATAAAATATCAAACTTAGAATTTTTCAAATTTGTTAAATTGAGCATTCTATAAGCAAGCGTAATAACTCTTTTTGGAAATCACATACCTCATTATTTATACCAAAGAAATTATTTGAAGCATAGTCAGCATCACATGCGCATTGTCCAGCACATAACCCTTCAATATCACAACCTTTACATGAACCGATATTTGCAGGTACTCTATTTACAATTCTCGAATACAATGAATTCATTGGTACTTCATTCATGGAATTTAAATCAGCTATTGGTTTAGTTTCACCAACACAAGTATAAACCTTTTTATCAGGACGCAAATCCAATTCATATCCAAGTCCACCACAAAAAGCATTTCCGCCTCCATTTAGTAGCCTTTTAAAAGGCGTGAACCAACTGCCTGATATATTCATTGAATTTCTTAATCCATACTTATAAGCATTTGCAAATATTTGGGCCAAATCTTTATCCAAATTCATTGTATCTTTATCAACCATTTTAGCAAAATTAAGTGAAATATTTTTGACGCCAATATCCTTCATCTCTTCTAAAAATTGAGGAACATATTCTCTAGAATGATTTGTAACAACTGAACAAACAACAAAACTTACCCCTTCTTCAGACAAAATACGAATTTGTTTTACAGCCTCATCATAATAACTATCATGTACCAACGAATGTCTATTATAATCATTAGTTTTTTTGATACTATCAAGACTTACAGCCGCTTTGATCTTCTTTCTTTTAAAATAAGAAACCATATCTTTAGTTATGTTTTGTAGGTTTGTATTTAATAGATAGTTAAATTTAATTTCTGGATATTCTTTTTCAACAAACTCAACTATCTGTTGAATTAAATCAAACTCTAAAGTTGGTTCCCCTCCAAAAAATCGAATCGACATTTCCTTCCTGTCTGAGAGATTTATAGCGTTACGAATAAACTTCGTACAGTCTTCAAATGTAAGCGCTAGCGAATTATTATACTTGCGTTCAACATAGCAATAATCACAAGAACAATTGCAGTTCTTTGTTAAAGTTAAACGTAGATTTTTTATTAATTCACCTTCTTTAGCTTTATTGTTTAAAATATTAAATCTTTTATTTATAAGATTATTGTCAAAATTCCCCTCATCACTTACAATATACTTTTTTTCTAAGCGATTTTTAATCTCAGAAGGAATATTATCATCAATATCTACAACTCTATTTCCCTCTATTCTAATATACTTATTAATCTCCTTAGAAAACATTATCATTCCACCAAATAGTGCATTATAAATTAAAACTTTTTCATCTAGTATAATTACCCTTGCATAATTAGAACAAAACATAATAATATCTCCCATATATTAATAAAATAATAGCAAATTTAAAATTTACTATTATTTATTTTCTTATTTTTATGTATAATATTTTAACTTTATTTATTTTTTTGAGGCTGAATAAAAAGCAAAATAATCCTTTTTATCCACCCTCACATGATTAAAACCATTAATCAAACATTTTATGTAGTCATAAAAGACTCTGAAAATTACTTATTAAAATTCGATTTGAATATCACAGTCTAAGCAATCACTAACCATATTTACTGTTTCAGCATCAATAGCTAATTCTAATACTTCAATTCCATTGATATTTTCTACATCTTTAACTAAATTGTTCATCGAATTACCTCCTTTCCATATTCTGGTATTGTCCAATTTTTATAATAATCTGACATAACCATTTTCTTTTGAATAATTTTTATAAAATAACCTACTACGTTTCTTAAATTCAGTATAAATTATAATTTTGAAATGAATAACTTATATTAAATATTAAGAAATGAAGTAAGATACTAGCATTATACATACTATTTCATGATAGTATTTTTCTAGATAAACTACACATTTCTTTAATTATTTACACTTTTTTACACCACGTACTATATTATATCATTATTCTTCTTCATTTTCAATATTTTTCTTTTACTTTCATCTTTACGTTTAACTTATAAATAATGTAATTAACTTTACATTCCTTTTATAGCAATAGTTCGAATTGCTATACATTACAACTCCAAATAACCTTCTACGCCTTTATCATTCGCAAAACCTACTATCAACTTTATAAATAGCATACCTATGTATGGGTATATTTTTTAAGGCAGAAACATATTTTTAGTCAAAATTAAAACACCTCTACTATACTCTTTGTTCAACTATAGTAGAAGTGTTTATTTACTTTTCCTTATAATGCTTAGCCTGAGAACTCCAAAGTTCATAGTATTTACCATCACTATCAGCCATGAGCTCTCCATGTGATCCATACTGAACGAGCACCCCTTCATTAAGCACACAAATATTATCACAAAAACGACACGATGATAATCTATGTGAAATGTATACAGCAGTATTATCTCCAATTATATTGTTGAATTTAGAATATATTTCAAATTCAGAAATCGGATCCAATGCCGCTGTAGGCTCATCAAGGACAATAAAACGCCCTTTTTTGTATATAGCCCTTGCCATTGCAATCTTCTGCGCTTCTCCTCCTGAAATCTCAACTCCATTTTCATCAAATTCACGATAAAGATAAGTATTTAAATCATTTCTCTCCAGAAATTTAGAAAGCCCTACCTTTTGCAATGAACACCTCACTTCATCATGATCATATTCCCTAGATGCAGCAACATTTTCCCCTAAGGCAAGAGAAAGTAATTTAAAATCTTGAAACACCACAGAAAAAATATCTAGATACTCATCTTGCTTGTAATTTCGAATGTTTTTACCATTAAGTGTTATTTCCCCCTCCGTTGGGTCATAAAGCCCTAACAGAAGCTTGATTAAAGTTGTTTTCCCAGAGCCATTCATCCCTACAATTGCAAGTCTTTGACCAGGTTTAAATTTAAGATTTATATTCTTAAGAACATACTTATCTGTACCCGGATATTTAAAGCTTACACTTTTAAACTCTATCTCACATTTACTCCCCAATCCTTTTTCTACTGAAATTTCTCCTCTACCCTCACTCTCATTTAAATCCATAAATCTAAATAGTTTTTCTCTATAGAGATCAGAAGGAATTATAATACTTAAACTCTTCACTATCTCACTAGCATTTTTAAAAATATTATTAATAGCCCCTATATAAAGCATAATTTGTCCAACAGATATCACACCATATAATGCTTTCATCCCTACAAACATGAAAATAATAACAGAAAGTATACTACTTAAAATTTCAGATATTGTAGTACCTTTTCCTAATTTCCTCCAAAATGTTGAGTATATGTGACACATATTTTCTGTATATACTTCTCCTGCATTTTCAGCAAGGTTCATATCATATAACCTTATATCCTTTCCCGTTCTGTAGTTATAGATTATATTCATATACGAACGGATATATCTAAAAATACCGTTACCTGTATTTCTTGTAAAGTTTCCCGCCTCTTTATTCGATTTAGAAATCACCTTAAACGAAAGTGTATTTAGCAATATAAAAATAACAAGGAATATAAAATTCATTACTCCGTTATTAAGGCCTCTAAAAGTAAAATCAGCCTTAAAAAACTCTATAGAAAAGAACAATGAAATTAAAACTCCTACCAACCCTCCAAAAAAATTACCAATTGATTTACCAAAGGAAGGGAAGTTATATATCCCAGTCATCTCAAGATATTGAAGTTCTACAATACTATCCTGAAGTGAATCATCTTCAACAAGTTCATAATTTAGATTCATTAACTTCTTTGCCTTCATCATGTCATGATTTCTAATAAGGTTAAAATCATGATATTGGCTTCTACTCTGGAAATACCCCTCAGCTACCATCATTAATAGATTAATTAAAATCATACTCCATACATATTTCATGATCTCTGTTAAAGACATATTCATAAAAATTAAGTCAATAATACATTTAGAAAGATACAGATTCACAAAAGGTCTTACTGACTTCATCATATTAAATAAAATAACACATGGAAAATATCTAGGTTCCAGACTTGAAAAATAACTGCAAAGTCTAAAAAATCTTATTATTTTATCCCTCAAGTAGAACACCTCCCTCCTTATAATATCGACTTTGAATTTCAAACATCTCTCTATATCTACCATTCTTTTCCATAAGCTCATAATGGGTTCCTTCTTCAATTATTCGCCCATACTCTAATAATATGATCCTATCACAAAACTTTGTGGATGCTAGTCTATGAGAAATAAATACTGATGTTTTATTCTTGCTCATTGCATTATACTCTTCATAAATTTCACTTTCTGCAATTGGATCTAAAGCCGCTGTAGGTTCATCAAGAATATTAATCTTTCCATTTTTATAAAGCGCCCTAGCAAGAAGCATTCTCTGATTTTGTCCTCCAGAAAGATCTATTGCCTTTTCTCTGCTTGTCTTCATCAAAAGAGTGTCTCCTTTTTCCTGAAGAGAGTCGACAAATGCACTCATTCCACTATCATAAATTGCTTTTTCAACTTTATATTTATCATATTTTAAACTTCCAGCAACATTTGAATATATTGTTTCTGGAAATATATTTATATCCTGAAAAACAGGCGAAAATAACTTATAATAGTCTGATTTATTAAATTCTTTACTATCATACCCATTAATCAGTATCCTTCCTTCACTCGGCTCAAGCAATCCCATAAGCAAAAGCATAAGCGTAGTTTTTCCAGCTCCATTGATTCCAACTAATGCAAGTTTTTCTCCAGCTGAAATTTTTAAATTAAAATTCTTAAAAATCCAATGTTCACTACCAGGATATCTATAACTTACAGAATCAAATTGAATCTCAGGTTCACTTTCTATCTCTGGTGAGATTCCTATTAAAACGTCTTCTCCATCCATATCTAGAAAATCTCTGATATGATCTATTCCAACACTAAAAGATATTAGTTTATTCACTTGGATTATTATTTCATTAAGCCAATTGGAAAATGCCATCACAAGTCCAACCATAAAAACAAAGTAAGAAACATCAATTTGTCTATTTAATAGTTTACTTATAAGGTATATATACACAAAAATATCTCTAATAAAAATCATTAAAGCATTTATAAGTACCGCTCCGAAATTCACATTCTCAGATTTCAACATATATGTTGACCATTTTTTTCTGTAAGTATTAAAACTTTCAGTAATCCAATCCTCCATTTTGTATATTCTGATATCTTTTAAGAAACTACGCTTTTGAGATAAGTCACGTATATAAATTGCTTTCTTAGCATACTTGCTTCTACTTTCAATATTTTTACTTTTATACTTATTTGCCCAAATACCATATAAGGAATTTATAGTTGCAGTTACAATTATAATGACAAGTAGAATTACATCAATTTTTACAATATCAATCGCGAAAAAAATGATTCCAAAAAATGATGTTAGTAATAGTACAATATTTTTTCCAAACTGGTGCATCGTTCCTCTGTCACCTTCACCAATGATTTCTTTTATCTTTGCAATCTTATTCTGAGTCTCAGGTTCTATAAGTTTCTGATAATTTAACTTAAAGAGTTTCTTGAAAATCATATCTGAATTCAAATAAGATTTTGCATTTATTCCCTTTTCCATAAGACGCACTGAAATAAACGAGGAAATTCCTTTTGCAGAAATCATACATAATGAAACTCCCAAAATCGACCTCAGAACTGATTCTATTGTCATTTTGTTTTCAATTCCACGAATTATAATCTTAGGTATATTTATTTCAGCATACACCCCAATAATTCCTGAAGGGATTGCTAAAATCAACAACAGAATATATTGAGGATACACTTTAATCCAAATTGCCAGATAAAATATCATATTACTCCAAAAATTATTTTTCTTAATTTCGGTATTTTCCATTGTTTATCCTCCATTTGTTTAAACAAAATATTTTACCAATTATGAGCATTAATACTGCTTTCTTGTTTACATTTAATTAAGTTACCATGATTGAATATTTAATTTTTTTATTCAAATGATTTAACCCTAAATTACAACTTTGCACTTATATTTATAAATTACCTCCTAAAATTTACAATAACATAAGTTAAATTTTATCATATTTTGTATAGTTTAGATATATAAAATGTAATTTTATGCGAAATTTAAAATAAAATTAGTACATTTAGGCTAAAAACCAAGATAAATGTAAAAAACATATACCCTTAATCAAAAAATTATTACTTACTTTAAATTGAAAAAATTGCAGCCTTACAATATCAAATTTATCATTCTTGTCCTAAATATCGTAAAAATAAAAAGACATGTAACTAGATTTTTATCTAAATTACATGTCCATAGTGAACAACTTTTTTTACTCTTAAGCTTTTTTTACCTTGAAAATAATTTTATTTGCTTATGCAACAATGTTATTAACCTTTAACTCCATTATTTTTTATTAAAAAAGTCTGCAGCTAGAATTTTTCTAACCACAGACTCAAATATTTCTATGTCGTTGTCTAAAAAACTCTTAAACTAAAAAATCATCTTAAAGCCTAATCCTTCATGATTGGCTTTTTTATTTTGTTTAAAAAAATCTTAAACTATTTTAATTTTTGATAGTCATCACTTAAATTTTTTGTTTAAAAAAGTCTTAAACTATTATTTTATATTTTATTAATCACTTAGTTTACACGACTTAATTCCAATATCATTGTATATAAACTTTTTCTATACATTTCTAATCTCATATTCCATATCTAATTTTCCCCTTCCAAGTTACGTTTATCTTTTTCTTCTTTATAGAAAATATATGCAATACATTCGTGCAACATCCAATGATGTGTATATTCAACTGTCCACGTTCTCATATCATCAAATCCATCATGCCCTAAAACGATATTCTATAACTAAATCCTCCTCTTAGAACTTATAAATAAAATTGAACTCTTATAACATTTATTAATGCATCGATATATATTTCCAAATATTCACTAAGAAACATCGAGTAGGAGCTAAATAATTAATTTATTTAGCGTCCTCTCACACCACCAAGCATACCGTTCGGTACTTGGCGGTTCATTACGACAATCTGATTTTCTTATATTGTGAAGATAAACTTACAAAACCATGATTAATCAATCTATGATTAGTTATGGTTTTAGTTAATATTGGGCTCTTGTAAATTATATAATCAAATTAGCCAAAAATTATAATCTCAAACTACACAAATTTGTACATTTTTTAGTATAATATTTCAAAAAAAGTTAGGAGAAATATTATGAGAAAAGATGTGTCAAATCAAATAAATTTAATAAGAGAGGAGATAGATTTATTGAATAAAAGCGAATTAGCTAGACGATTTAATTGCGATAGAAGAACAATCGATAAGTACTTAACAGAATCAAATAGTTCTACAAGAAAACCTAGAGTTATTAATGGGAAACTTGATGATTATAAAGAAATAGTTAAAGATAAAGCTGATAACTATGGATCTACTTCAATGGCTATATTCAAATTTATACAGAAAAAAGGCTATACAGGAGGATACCAAACAGTAAATAGTTTTGTGAAAAAACATAGAAAATCACAGGTGAAAAAAGCAACAATAAGGTTTGATACAAGTCCAGGACTTCAAGCTCAAGTAGATTGGAAAGAAAGTATAAAAATGATTAATAAGGAAGGTGAAGTATTTGAAGTAAATATATTTTTGATGGTTCTAGGATATTCAAGACTAAAATATTTGAAATTAACAATGGATAGAACTCAAAAAACTCTGTTTGAATGTTTATTTGAAGCTTTTAGATATTATCAAGGGATACCTAAAGAAATACTTTTCGATAATATGTCCACGGTAGTGGATAGGAATACTACTTCTTTTAAAAATGTATCCATAAATAAAAATTTCAAATACTTCTCTATGGATGCTGGGTTTGATGTAATCACATGTAGACCATATAGGCCTCAAACTAAAGGTAAAGTAGAAACTCTAGCGAAGCTAGTGGACAGGCTAACGCCTTTTAATGAAGAATTCAATACATTTGAAGATTTAGAGAAGATAGTAGAATCATTTAATCATGATATTAATAGTGAAATTTCACAAGCAACGAACGAGGTACCATTTATAAGATTTGAAAAAGAAAAAGAGTATTTAAACCCGTTACCTACAATGGATATCCTTCTATCATATTTCCACCACGAAAAAGAATATAAGGTATCTAATGAATCCATGATTAGATATAAAGGTAAAAAATACTCCGTTCCAACCTGTTATATAGGTTGTTATTTAACCGTTTCAGAAATAGAATCTGAACTTTATATTTATTATACTAAAGATTTAGTTGCTTGTCATAAGATATCCGATAAAACTTTTCACTATAAAAAAGATCATGCAAAAGAAATACTACTTTCAAATGCTCTGAGCCATTATGCAGAAGATGATGTAGAACTTTTTATTGAAGAAAACTTAAAGAATATGGATATTTTTTTAGAGGAGTGATTAAATGAGTAATTATAACAAACTACTTAATAACCTTGAAACACTGAAATTAGAGAAATTTAGAAGTTTTCTGCCAAACTTCTTAGATGAAATAACTAATAAGGATCTTACATTTATTGATGCTTTATTAGCATTGACAGAGAAAGAATTAGAATTTAGAAATGAGAGAGCTTCAAGGATTCAGATAGCTGTATCTGCATTTCCTTTTGAAAAAACTTTGTCAGATTTTGATTTCGATTTTCAACCTTCAATAAACAAAACTCAAATATTAGATTTAGAGAGTTTAAGGTTCATTGAAAATAAAGAAAACATACTATTCTTTGGTTCTTCAGGGGTTGGAAAAACTCACTTAGCTGTAGCACTTGGTGTTGCTGCAGCTAAGAAAAGACATTTAACTTATTTTATATCATGTCATGATTTAATTATGCAGCTCAACAAAGCTCATGCGGAGAATAGATTAGAAACAAAATTAAAACACTATGCAAAGTACAAGTTATTAATTATTGATGAAATAGGTTATCTACCAATTGATAAACAAGGTGCTAACCTATTGTTTCAATTAATAAATAAGAGATACGAGAAAAATTCAACTATTATAACTACCAATCAACCTTTTAGTAAATGGGGTGAAGTTTTTTCAGATATTACACTTGCTAACGCAATATTGGATAGACTGATTCATCATTCAAGTATTGTTAAAATCACTGGACCATCCTATAGATTAAAAGGAAAGATAGAGGTAATGGAAAGTAAGAAAATCAAAAATCAATAATTATAATAATTGTACATTTTGAGATTATAATTTTTGTGCATTTTGGGATTGACATTTACAGCTCTTTGATATTCGCCAATACCCTTTACGAGTGTTGGCATATTCCCAAGCTTTATATTTAGGCACACCTAGCTTCGCTAGATTTTTGAATCGTGTCTTGACTTTTTTCCATGTTTTCCATATGCAAGCTCTTAATCGTCTTCTTATCCAAGAATCAATATGCCTAAGTTTATCTCCCATATTTGCTAACTTATAATAGTTGACCCATCCTACAATAATTTCTTTTAGTTTCTTCAACCTATAGTTAAAGTTCATACTAATATTCCTATTTGTGAGTTTTCTTATCTTTTCCTTTAATCTTTCATAACTTTTCTTATGAACCCTAAGTTTTGCACCATCTCTAGTATAATAGTAACTGTATCCCAGAAATTTTCTTTTGATAAGTGAAGCAACGTCACTCTTTTGTTGGTTGACTTTTAGTTTCAAATTCCCTTCTAGGAATTTTGTGATATTCTGTAATACTCTATGCCCAGCGCGTTTACTCTTAACATAAATGTTACTATCATCTGCATATCTAACGAATTTGTGTCCCCGTTTTTCTAGTTCTTTGTCAAGTTCATCCAACATTATATTACTTAGGAGTGGACTAAGTGGGCCACCTTGAGGTGCACCATCTTCGTTACTCACTACTACTCCATTTACCAAAATTCCTGAGTTGAGAAATCTGCGTATCAATTTCAGTAATCGCTTATCTTTTATTTTACGCGCGATTAGTGCCATCAAGATATCATGATTAACTGTGTCGAAAAACTTTTCCAAGTCCATATCTACAACATATCTATATCCATCATTTATATATTCTATTGATTTCTCTAGCGCCATGTGTGCGCTTCTGTTAGGGCGAAAGCCATAACTGTTGTCTGAAAAATCTTTATCGAATATATCATTAACCACTTGAGCTATTGCTTGTTGCACTAATCTATCGATTACTGTAGGTATACCTAATAGCCTTATTCCGCCATTTGGTTTGGGAATTTCTTTTCTTCTTACTGGATTAGGTCTATATTTTCCATTTAACAAATTCGAGATTAAAGTATCTACATTTTGTTGTAGGTAAGGTAGAAGTTCATCTACTCTCATTCCATCAATCCCATTACTTCCTTTATTTCTCTTTACTCTCTTATAAGCTTCATATAAATTTCGCTTATTAACTACTCTTTCGAGTAAGTTTTCAGTATCTACTTCAGATTTGGCTTTCTGTATTGGTACCGCCAACAACTCACTGGACACTTTCTGTTTACCTCGAGTTTCCAACCCTACTTCCTCAGAACAGCCTTCTTTTGAAGTTTTCTGTCTTTTATTCATGTTTGTTGAGTATACCAACCTTATTCACCTCCGTAATGTTCAGTCCTTCCCATACTAACGCGTTTAGTATGGTACTATGACGTCTGCTGACTTCTGATAGTTCAGCTGCATATCACTATACAGGTTATCACGCATGAAATTCATCATAATGTGATGTATCTATCAGACCTCCCCAGGTAAGAGTGCAATCTTTCATTCCATATATCCGCTACATATACTGTAATAGTTTCGGGTGATACGGACTTTGTTTTGTTATGCAAACTCATCCAACTATATTCAGCCTCACATGTAATTTGTGTTCCTCAGACCAGAAATTTGCCTCCAGCTTCCTTCAGATTCCACCTCACGATGGACACCCTTGCTCTTGGCTAACACCTATATCACCTTCGGTGTTCGGGACTTGCACCCTATAGATTGCACCCATGCTGGGCGCACATAAAAAAATAGGCAAAGCATTTGCTTCGCCTATTTTAATATTATTAATCATAAACTTTTATTTCAAAATCTCCGCTATCATCTGAATCGTAACAGCGAACTCTGATTGTATAAGTCTTTCCACGCTCTAAACTATGTCTTATTTTAAAATTGTAGTGATTATCACTATAATCATCATTCTCTGCTAATTCTCTATCGTTATAGTAAAGAGTTGCTTTTAGGTCTAAATCACCATATGATTTAATTGAGTAAGTTCTGCTTCTAGTTGGAGTGAAAGTAAATTCCATGACTTCCCCTTGACTAATATACATATCTTTTCTCTGGTCCAATTTTAACTCAAGTGAATCCTTCTTTCCACTACCACTGTCAATTAACTCAGCATGTAATTTATAGGAACCACTTTCATTATTATTATACCCTATTACAGTAAGCAAATAATCCATACCACCGATAAGGTTGACTTTATTTAGTAAAAAATTACGGGATTGGCCTGAATCATCATCCTCATCAACGTCTGTTCCAGTGTCATTATTACACTCAAGCAATGCTACTAGATCCAATTCTCCACTACTAAAAATATTATATTCGCCTGTTTCACTTGGAGTTAAATAATAGAGATGTTTTTCTCCTTTTCTCATGCGTGAACTCTTAGTTCGATTCATAGTCCAATCTTCTCTTATAATGTTTCCACCTTTAGTCTGTTCATTATCATTATCATCATTATCATCATCTTCTTCATCTTCTTCATCATCTGGAAGGTAAGTAAAATATATGCCATACCATCCTTCATCACGTTGGTCATTACAATTGACATGAAGTGCATAACTATTGCCACCAACTAGTTCAGCTATCATGGTGATTTGGCCACCATCAATGTCGCTTATCTGCATTCCGCTATCATCAACATAGAAAACACCACCTACAAGTTCTAGATAACCGTAACTTTGAATTAAATATTCTCCATTTTGAGGAGCAGTGAAATATAATATATGTGTTTCCCCTGGTCCTATATATAGGTCGATATTATCTTGAATATTATCTAAATTAAATTGATAATCTTCTGCAAATACATCATGAGTAAAACATACTGATGAAACCCAAATCAATAATACTAAAGCACAACACTTAAAACCATTAACTAGTAATCTAGTCATAGCGATATTCCCCCTAACGATTTTTTTATAACAGTTAAGTCATCTACTTAACCGTAGGAGCAATTTTAATTGTTTGTCAGTTTCTTTACATCTTTTAGCATTCTTCTAATATTTAATAATTATAAATATCACAAGGTTGCTAAAAGATGCTATTCATAATAGAAAAAACTGCAAAAACTATCATCAACATTACTGTCTGTACTATCTTCTGTCAAATATGATCCCTCGGATGAATCCTGCGTTTCTTTTGAACTCATTTTATATAAGCACCTCCTTATATGGAATGTAATAACTTCTTTTTAATATGGTACCATTTTTTACCAATTAAGTCAAGGTTATTTTAACCGTATTTTAAAGTTTTTTGTACACTTTAGCACTTTACTACTTTCTCTTAATAAAGTATATGAAACCACTTAGTAACAGTGCACCACCTTATTTTGGCAATATTTATATTATTGTATTATTAATTACTTAAATAGCTATCTCTGTACAGATGACTTCTATTTTCTTAGATAACTGAGGTACTTGTATAGTTAATTTGATAAAACACCTAGATTTACTTTTAAACAACGACTAATATATTAGTCTTCAAGTTAAAATATTTAACTGATGAAAAGCCTGCAATTAGACTCAAACTAACTACAGGCTTTAAATATAACTTCAATTTAATTTTATCTTTTTTATAATTGTGAATTTTGGAGATTTTGATTTTTACAATTAAGTTTAATCTTAATATTAAAAATACAATTTCTTTATATTACATTTATTCAAATGTAATATAAACTAAACAAGTTTTATGCATTTAAATATATATAATTATACATAATGTATAATATTTTGTACTAACTCTCTCCTGTAAATATTATTCTTAAAATATCTTGTGCTTGCTGAACCATCCTTTACATTGTCTAATATTCTTGAATCAAAATTTCTTTCATTTAAAGTCTTACTTTTCCCTGCTGCTCTTAACAATACTCCTCAAAATCCTAATAATTTCATCACATTTTCTAATCAATCTATCTGAATTCTCTTTATCTAGATATTTAGCACTTTTCATAAGCTCTATCCAATATTTTGTCTCACTAGCCTCCTTCAAAGCAATACCCATCTTAGAAATAAAATCATTCTTACTCTGAGCGTCCTCCCCTTCAATAACATTTACTCCTATACTAGTTCCCGCTCTTAAAAACTGCTTAGATAAAACATATTCTTTCTTCTCATATACCAACTTCTTATATGTCTCTATAACAAATAAAGCAAATTCAAAACTTTTCTTCTCAATAATATTCTCTCTCATAATTCATAACCTCCGAACCTTTATTCCTAAAATACTATCCAAAAACAGCTTGGAATAATCTTTTTCTATAAATAAAAACAAAAATTCGTTCGTTTTTTCTTTCAATTCTAAGAATAAAGAGAACAATATAATTGAAACTGCTCTAAATACTTAAACAATAACACATGCAATGTTTCAGCAAAGCTGAAACGAGCAAACTCTACTTATCCTTTAGAACAATAAATTCAAAAATTTCACGGAGTGAAATATCCATCACTCTCAACTCTCCATTCTCAACTCTCAATTTCCTTTACCTTTCTCCTCAATAAAAAAAGCCTCTGATTCCAAGAAAACTCTTGAAATCAAAGACTTAATATTTTTTTATCTTAAATTACAAAATTATATATATCCATAAATATTCTATGAGAATTAAGAGAACAATATAATTGAAACTGCTCTAAATACTTAAACAATAACACATGCAATGTTTCAGCAAAGCTGAAACGAGCAAACTTTACTCATCCTTTAGAACAATAAATTCAAAAATTTCACGGAGTGAAATCTCCTTCACTCTCAACTCTCCATTCTCATGTCGTTGTTTAAAAAACTTCTAAACTATAAATCTCACCTATTGCCAATCATTCGTGGTTGGCTTTTTTATTTTGTTTAAAAAAGTCTTAAACAATTTCAAGTTTTTATTGCGTTCACTAAAATTTATTGTTTAAAAAAGTCTTAAACTACCTTTAATTAATTTTTAGCTTAAAATAGTGTTGATTATATGATTTTTTTAACAATCTAATTTAGACAGCTGTTTCATTCTTTGCCTCATTATTTTTAATATAATAATACGACAACTGTATTTTTATTATTTTTTCAAATGATGGAATAATTTGATTTAAAAACAAATTTTTAATTAATTCATCATCATTTTCACAAAGTTGCACCCCATAAGTAGATATACATAAAATAGCTGGAACAAATATAGCTTGATTCATATCAGATACACTTATATTACGACAAAATATTGAACCTTTAACATCAAATTCTTTATCCTTAAGATCAGGTAAATATATACCTTTTTTTAAAGCACTTTTTTTATCTGGATAAAAAAGTGTATTACATGCTCCTGATATTATTTGGTTTACTGAAGAAGCAGAACTGTTAATAATATTGTTTACTGAAATATTATTGTACATATTTTGCGAGTGATAAAAAACCCATTCTTCAGATGATGGTCTTTTAACTATAATGCTAACAGCAATATCATTTTTATTAGTTATTTTTGAGAAATTAGAAAGAACATTTGTTAATTCATCAATAATATTATCAAGGTTTGTAGTTGGGATTATTAATGTATCTAATAATTCTATTATACTTTTCTTAAGTGATAATTCCGATAAAATTCTTGAGTATTCTTTTGTTGAAATGCTATTGTAACTAGATAATATAAATTTATAAGAATTCAGCTGTTTTTTTACATTATATAATTGTGACTTATACGAGTTAGCATTATACCTGTCTTCATAAGCTTTTGAAAGAGCAAAAGATAATGATATTAAAAATAGAATATAAAATACTGCTGATGATAAATAAGACAATTCCCCAGATTCTTTTATCAATTCGAAAGTTTTACCATAAAACTGTAAAAATATAAACCAATAGTTAGGTATTGTAATGATAATAGCTGTTAATATCCAATGTTTATTAAAAAATGAATATATTTTTTTAAATGCCAGCTTACTCCCCCCCTTTAGAATCATTTTTTTTATCAATAGTTACAAGACAATTGATTCCCATAACAGTAAGATGATATTCAATATTCACAATAAATCTATCGTTTATGAAATATCTTTCAATTAAAGAGTTAAATGTTTTTTTTGTTAGAAGATTATCACCTACGTCTCTTAAATAATTCCTATAGTAAAAATCTTTAATTTTGGGCCAAAATCCTTTTACTTCAAATGGATGAAGCACTTCTGATATTATTATTCTGCCCCGTGACCACGCAACTATTTTTTTGAATAATATTTCCAATTCATTAATAGAGCTAAAATGATGAATACAATTTTTACATATAACTATATCAAATGACTGACTTTTAAAGTTGGCATTAATAATATCTTCATTGGTAAACAATATATTTTTAGGTAGTTTTTTATGTTTTCTTAGTGAAGTTGTTGATTCCCAAGAAACATCGTTCAATATTACAAATTCAGCTTTTGAACAATAATCAAATGAGAATTTATCATCTCCAACTGCTATATCTAATAAATATTGTGTATCCTTAGGTATCTTGTCTAAAATTTTTTGCTTATACGCTTTCTTAGTAATACTACTATTATATTTGTATAAATAACCTATTAAAGTTATTATTCTCTTGAATATTTTCTCATGTATAACATATCTTTTATGATATTTTTTTTGGATATTAATTTCTTTATGACCATTCTGACTAAATCGCTCAAGTGACATAATATATTCAATAGAGTAATTAATGACATCTCTATTAAAAGATTTTGTAAGTTTTGAATAATCGACTTCGTTTAATGGAATGAACATTCCTCTACAATCAGAATTATCTATTCTAAATTCAGATAAATTGCTTGCTGAGCAAATAAATACGATACCATCATGTGTTACTGTTTTTTCTTTATGAGTATAATTCATTTTAACTATACTTATAGGATTAACTGTTTTTAGATGTACTCTCGGTATGTATTTTTTTAATGTATGAAATATTATATCTCTAAGATAACTAGGTTCTTGTGGAACACCACTACTTGGAATATCCCAAACCAAGTTTAATTCCTCAAAACCCCATGTGAAAAATATTGAAGGATATTCATTTTCAAAACTATAAACTACCAATAATACAAAATTGCTCATATTTCTGCAATAAAGATATTGATAATAATCTATTGAAATATCATTATACTCAAAAGTTTTGATATTATAGAAATCATCATAAATATTTAATAAAGTTTTAAAAAGTTTATCTCCATCATTAAATTCAGAATATAAATTCATTTCATTATTATCCATTTATTAATCCCCCACTAACTTATTATCAAAATCATATTATACTCCCCTTAACTCAAATAAAGAACACTAGTATTATTTAGTTTAAAATTTACTACTAATAGATGAAACGACTAAACCAATTAAACTTTATTAAGTTTATATAGTTCTTTTCAATACCTTTTCATCTATAAAAACCCTAATGTGGATTATAAACATTTTTTATCCTATTTTTACTACCTTTTTTATTATTTCTATTCTATATTTACAATTCAATATCATCAAATTTACATTATTCCTAAATAAATCTTACATCTAATATCACCATAAGATATTTTTTAAAATAACCTATAGAAAAAGATACTTTTCTTAAAACATTCCTCTTGTAATAATTTTGTATTAATTATTTTATGCATTGTATTTTAAATTGCTTTGCAATGTATACATTAATATTGCTTGAACTTAAAAAGACATCTACATACGTTGTACTTCACTTTACATTTAATAATTTTACTTAAAAAGTTCGTTTTCTAATTATAAGTAATTATTGGAGCCTGTAAATTTGCGTTATGACATTACTTAAATATATTATACTATATTATTCAAAATTTTACATAACATTACATTAAAATTTAAACAAAAAAATAAAGGCAGTATTAAATACACTACCTTTTATTTTTAAATACAAGACTTCTATTTCAAATACTAATCAAAATACTAGCTCTTTTAAATATTCTTTTAATCTAATATTTTGATATCCTTATAAAAGCAAAATAATATCTATCTATTTTTTAGTATATATCTCCACTAGTACATAAAATTTTTCTAATACTTTAAACTTTTGTACTCTAACTATAATTATTTTTTTATATCCATACACAATCTATTATTAAAATTACTTCTAATATTATTAAGTATCTTATAATTAGGGATTAACTTTATATCATCATCTATTTCAAATATTATATCACCAGCACATGGACACTTCTTTTCCCCTAGCTTATATGTTTTTCCTAACTGTGCCATGATACATTCTTTTTTATCTAATCTATCTTTAGCACATAAATCTGTAACTTCTGTACATATAATATTTATATTTTTACTTGCTAAGTATTGTATAGTTTCTTTATACGGATGATTATATTTATCATTTTGCCCAGTAGATATTATAGCAAATTTAGGGCTTGTACAATCAATGACTTCCCCTGTAGATAATGCATTACCAGTACCATTAAAATATCCACCATGATGTGGCATTTTTAAAATATCGCACTTTAGATTTTTTATATCGCTGACTAACATTTTCCATCCTTCACCTTCTAAATCTCCTGGAAGTATAATTTTAAAGCCATTATATTGGATTTGTACTACAGCAGAAGTATTATTTATATTACTATCGTCCCAATAATTAGCTACAAAGCTATTAGGATATATTATTTGACAACTAAATTCTTCTATGCATTCATTATCAAGTCTTCTATAATTATCATTATCAAATCTTTTAGGAACATACTTTATTTTTTTATTTATGTGATATTGATTTAATCTTCTAGTAAAAAGATTATACTTGCCTACTTGTTCTTCATCAGAACGTAAATATCTATCTTTTTCCCAACATACATTTCTAATTTCAATATCGTTTCTTATTAATAAATCAATTAATGTATTAATTCCCTTATAATGATCTCGATGTAAATGAGTTATAACTATATAATCAACTACTTGTATACCCGCCTCTAAAATATAGTTTTTAGTTTTAATAGCATCATTACAATCAATTATTATTGCTCTCGTAATATTGTTTTCAACAGTTGAGATAACAATAGTATCCCCATGACCAACATCTAAAAAAGCAATTCTTAAAGGAGATGACTCATTCATTTATGCCTCCTCCTTTAAAAAATAATTTTGAAATTTTTTTCTATCAGCTCTATGAGGTTTATAATCATTAAACTTATTAATAATTAGATTCTGATAATCTTGATCATTTAAATAAGTATATTGAAGTGGTCTAACATTCATTATACTTATTTCCTCTTCATAAAAATCCTCCTCTGGCATTCTGCAAACAAATGGAGCCTGTTCTGCTAATAGCCATCCTGGAATTTCATTTGTTACTTTTATGAACTTTTCCTCTTCACATTCCACAAAACTAGCCTTAATTATTTTATTATCTATATCTATGTCCAAAACTTTCCCTGTAACTTCTATTGACTCAACATAATTTTGATTTTGTATGTGACATTTACTTGAAGTAAATTTAATATAATATGATTCTATACATTTAATTTCATCTTCACTCAAATTAAATCCTTCATACAATATATCGTCAATCAACTTCATGTTTTCTTCAGATTCAATATCATTTTCTATTTGTTTAACACATCTTGCTATAGATTCTTTTTGTTTTTCTGTTAAATCAGGGAACGGGATATCACGTAAATTATTACTATTTAATGTCATTTCTAAATTTACATTTTCTAAATATAAATTAGTTATTTTTGAATTTAATATAGCCACAATAACCTCTAATGTTATATTTTCATTTTTGGGTACAAAACACCATAATGAATGACTAGGGTATATTCCTTCATAATCTATCGCAGCTTTTATCCTCCAGAAAGTTCCTGGTGTTGAATTTATAGGTATTACAACCTTCTTACTCTTTAATATATTCTGTTTTTCACCTCTAAGTCTTAATCCTTTATCATTCTTACCTGTATATTTTATGTTGACCAGATTATCAGGATCATAATATATATATCTAGATTTTTTTTGTTTACTCCAATCAAATTTATACCTAGAAACTCCTTGTCTTGCATTTCTAAAATATTTTGAATATCCATCTTTATAATCATCTGATATTAGAGGGTATTTATCATATGGTATTTGTATCCCTTGTGTATCATCTACATATTCACTTAATTTATTCTTATTCTTTAGCTTATCTATTAGTTTCTTTACTGGTGAAACTATTATTTGATAATTCTTGCTTTCTAAAAATGAAATTTGAGAATCACATAAAAATTCAAAATCAAATTTTCCTGTATTCTTAAATATATCAGTAGACTTTTGAACAACTATTCTAGCCTTAAATGATTTATTTTCTATTTTATCTTGTTTTCTTCCTATGATTACAGTAGTTGCGCAATTATTAGTATCAAATATTCCTTTAGGTAATAACCATACTTCATGTAACTGTATATTTTGCAAAAGCTTCTTTCTAGCATTTTTGCTACTCTTCTTAGTTAAAAAAGTTTGTGGTAATACTATTCCTATTAATCCCTCATGATCTAAGATATCAATATATTTTTCTAAAAATACACTTGCCTTTTCTGTCAAAGTATTTTTTCGTTTCTCTTCATATGGCGGATTAGCAATTACTATATTAGGTCTCAAACTCCTATTACTAATTTTAAGAAAATCACCACTTTCTACTTTCCATCCATTTCCATAAGGGATGCTATTTAATAGTAATTCTAACCTAGCTACTTCACATGCAAATCTGTCTATGTCAATTCCATGAATCATATCAGTCAAGTATTCATGTTGCAGTTCTTCCTGCATATTAATTGGCAATAAATCTTTTAATCTTTTATATGCTCCTATTAATAAACTGCCAGATCCACAACTTGCATCTAATACACATCTATTTCTGAAGTCAATTAACTCTATAGGCATTGATTTCATCAAATTATTTACAATACAACTTGGTGTATAATATATACCAAACTCTCTCTTTAACTTTTTATTCTTACTTTCATCGCTTTCAAATAATGTACTTTCGTAAAAATTACCTAATATTTTATTATCTATACTTCTATATGATAACTCACTACTAAAACTATCATTTATTGTATCTATTAGTTCATTACCATATTTGTACAAATGTTCTTTATTAAAATAATCTCCATATTGTTTTGAAAGAACAGCTATTAATTTATGTATATCTGTAAATCTTTTGTTCAATACCAATTTATCATTTAATATTTTAGCAGCTATTACATGCATAACTATACTTGTTATATCCGCAATTTCATCAGTTTTTTCTTGATTAATTAATTTTCTAACACTAAATATTGCTTTTTTGAACTCTTTACCAAGTAACTCACAATTAATTTTTGAAGCAAATTGAAATAAGTTATTTGTATTAAAAAAGCTCAATTGTTCTCTTTCATATTTTGCTGATACAATTTTTGAATAATCATAATTAACTCTGTTTTCAGCAAAATAATTTCCCAAATCATTATATTTTAACTCGATTATTTTATCTGATTTTTTTTCAACATCTAGCTTCCATAAACCTACAGTTTTCTTTTTTGAAATCATTAACAGTGGAGAAGCAGAATATTTAGCATCTTCAATTATCTTATTTTCTTCTCTTTCATCTTCACAATACTTTACTGTAATACAGGAGGTTGATGTATCTTGAATTTTATTATGGCCAAAAGCAATAAAATCAAAGTAAATTACATTTTCATCTTTAGTGGTAATAGGATACTCATCTATAATTTTTTCATTATCATATCCTATTTTATTTAAAGACTTTTTTATAATATCCAATAATTCACTCTTATTATTCATTATTTCACCTCCAACATATAAACTTCTTTATATATACCATTTTATATTATTTGTCAATATATATCTAGTTATTTCTATAAATATGTCTTTAAATTATTCAAAACATTTACCAAATAAGATAAAATATTGATAAATATAAAATAAATGAAAGTGATTTCGTTTTAACTACTGATGCAATATACTCAATAATAGATTTCATTGGTCAGCTATTAAACCACGATTATTAATGAAAGAATTTAGCATCATTTTACACTAACATTTAATAGTATTATTTTGATAATTCGTTCTATTACAACAAGATAATAACTTTTTACAATTACACGAATTATTCTTGCCTTCTATATTATATCTATCAAATTTAAACTCAATCAACTAGCTTATTTACTGTTATTTCATTCATTAGTATTACATTGTTTACTTATAACAAAGATTTATTAACAACTTCGCTTTACACTACATTTGATTAAGATTCTAATAATATAATATTCATATTATGGTTAAACTTGATACTTTTTAATTTTTCCATATTTAAATAATCAATAAATTTATACATTCTTGTCTATTTCTTAAATTATAATATCTATTTGGATATTTACCATAAAAGTCTGATTTACTCTTTTTTAATAATTAGATTTATTAATATTAACTTCAATCACATCATTTACATACTCAGAAAATCCAGTTCTCAATCCTGCTCTCCTTATTATCTTCCACCTTACTAAAGCTTCCCCCTCTGCTATCATGTCTTTACAAACCTTTTTTATTCTTCTAATTTGAAAATCTTCAATACTCTCCAATATTTCGTTTAAATATTCATTAGTTCTAGGTAATTTATCTAAGTTCTTTTCTAGAGTAGTTAACTTATTTATTCTTTTACCTAATAAAGACTTTGTTACTCTTCTCATTTCATTTTCTTCTCGTAGCTTAGCATATTCTTCTTCTAAAATTAATAAAATTTCATTGTCTCTTTTGTCCCATACAGATATCTTACTTAACTCTTGAATATTATTGGCTTTCTTCACATGAATTTTAGCTTTAAAACTAGCTCTCTGATTTTGGTTTTCTTCTTCATTAACTTTATTCAATATATTTTTACTTGGTTCTTCCCACTTTATATCCATTTTCGTATTCAATAAATGCTTTAGATTAAATTTATCTGCATACTTAACAATCGTTTTAGGATCGCATCTCATATACTTTCCTATGCCCCTAATTGATCTATTCCCATCTAAAATATGCTTTTTCAACGCTTCTTCCCATACGCATCCAAATCTCTTAATTTTCCCTATTTTGTATATATCATCTTTAATTTTTCTCGAATAAACAAATCCACACTCACAATAAAACGTACCTATTTTTTCTTTAACTTTATAATCAACTGTTACTTCACACTTACTAATAACCAATTTTCTATAATTTCTACAAACCGGATTCAAGCATGGGTATTTTCTCTTAACCAATTTCTTATCTCTGATAATGCAGAAAAAGTTCTCCATATTACCTTTTAAAAAAATAATCAAAAGAATGTGTCTTATTGGATGAACTACTCTTTTAGGTTTTCGTAAAATTACTTTTAACCAGTTAAATTCACTATAGTAATCAATTTCACTATTAAGCATTTGTAAAACTTCCTTATTGTAAAAAGAACTAAATTCTTCATAGATCAGCCTCTGTTTCACTCGTCGTGAGTAACTTAAGTACCCACGTTCTTCTAATATGTCCATATACATTTTATGTAACTTGATTTGATTAAATCTACTCAGATCATTTTGTAGTAAATATTCAACTGCTTTAGCAATGTCAATAAATATTCTCAACTTCTCACTTTCAATATCCTTTATTTTCGAATTAAGTATTTTACTTGAATCAAATTTTAAAAAACTTACTCTACTTGCTTCAGATAATCTAATTGGATATTCTTCTAAAAAACATTCATGCTTATGGCATACAAATACTCCTTGAACTTGATGTATTCTGTGAAAATAACCTTCTCCGTATTCCTTTATATCATGTTCAAGGCATCTTGGACAATATTTCAAGCCTGAGACTTTAAACAAACTTCCAGCTAGATAACCTGTCGATGCTTTTATTCCAATACCTGTTCCATTTTTCATATTCTCTACAATCTTCATCCTTCTCTTTTCTGGAAGAAATGGAAAGTATATGGGTAGTAAAGTATGTCCTTTGATTATGTCTTCGGCATCATAAGGCAAATAATTTCCTAAATTGCTTAAATTACATGGAAACTCTATTGTTGGAATATATGTATCTTTATCAAAAATGTCTCTTATGGTATCTTTAAAACTATTATTTCCTGATAACATATGATATCTCCCTAGAACACTATATAATATTTCATCTTGATATATCTGTGGAAAAAAGTTCAACATATTATTCTCCTTATCATTTATTTTCTACTCAAAATCTGTCTCAGGGTTTTTTATTATTCCGTTCTTCTCATATTCAGAATATATTTCATAAGGTTCTCTATATTTTTCTCTTTTAGTCTTTTTAACACAAACTTCATCTTGTTTATACTTGTCAGTGTTCGATGACTCCATTATTCTTTTACCAACTTGCTTTTTTAAAAATTCTATTCCCATCTCGATTCCAAACTCATCTATTATCAAATCAACAATTTTACTAGCTTCTTTTTTACTCATTATTTCAAATTCTATAATAGGCTGCATAATTTTCATTTTAAGGTCTTCTCTTTTAAGGTTTATTTCAAACTCTTTGCTCATCATGAAGTTCTTAATTTCTTCCTGTTCCTTCTGATTAATTTTTGAGTTTTTATACATTTTATATACATCTAAAGCTTTAATATCTTCATATTTGGCTAATTCAACATAATCACCAGTTCGCAGTGCATCGATCATAGGCTTCGTCAGTGGCATATACCTATTTGCAATCTCTTCAATTACTTTTGCATTTATTTGTTCTTTTCCAGAAATTATAGCTTGTATTTGCACAGCGATATATAAATTTACTATCCTTTCTGTTATACCCATTGAATGTTTATATATAATTTCCTCTATTTCATCTGTTAATTCCGTTGCTTCCTTAGTCCATTGATATTTCCACATGTGTTTCAGAAAACTCTTCCATTCTTTATCTTTCTTCATAATGCCCCATTCAATTATCCCTATACCTGTTGCTCTTCTAGCCTGCCGAAAATCTCTTCCTAGAACTTTATTACATGCTTTATAAGTTCCAATATATATAATAGGCAAATTCAATTCATTTTCTAGAGTTGTTAAAAAATTCAATACTTTCTCGGCTCCATTTCTGGCTTGCTCTAAATGTTGTATCTCATCAATAACCAATGTTCCTAAAGCATGATTTTCAACCACTTTTTTCATCTTATTAATCATTCTATCTATAGAATTCCTTGGATTACCAAACTTTTTAACATAATTAGTCCCTAATACTGAATCTACCTCATTGAAAAAACTTATACATAAACCTTTTATGCTACCATCATACGTGCAATCAATCTTTATATATGTTAATTGTTTAAATAAAAAACTGCTTCCTTTGTAATTATTATGAACAATACATTGTGGGTACATTGCTAGTATATTGTTTATAGCAATACTTTTTCCACCTCCGCTTATACCCACTAAAGTAAGTCCTGGTACATCGCTTGAACAGTTACTTCTAATACATTTATACTTACTTTCCTGCTCAAAATCATTATACTGGTTATCCTCTCTTTTCAAAGTTCTTTTAATAAAATTTGGAGCAATTATATTTTTTTCTTTATAACCATTTCTAATGGATAAAGAAATTCTTTTTTCTATCAAGAAATGTTTTGAAAATACATATAAAAGATTTTTAAGTCTTAAAGTAGCATGAATTCTATAGTTTCTGTCCCTCAACCGTTCACTATCAGAATAATACGGCAATTCGTTTATAATCTTTACTGATTGTGTCATACTGTATATAGGTGGCAAGGCCTCTATTAGCATATTTCCTTTGTATTCAGGTTCTGACTGTTCAATATATCTCGCTTTAATATGTTCTTTAAATTTAAATTTTCCATCACCATAAGATTCATATTGATTCTGTTCATAATTCTGTTCTATTGAATTTTCATTAACATATTCCCTAAAAATTTTGCTCATATTAACTCCTCATCATTTTGAATATTAATTATTTGCTCAACAATATTAGAAAAGGTGTCTTCCACAATGTTAGAATTAATATCCACTTTTCTATCGTTAAAATGATTCTTTATAAAAAACGCTTGTTCTTTGTTACTTCTAATTCCTTCACTTTTTTTATTTCTCTTAATATCTTTTCTAAAGTCAATTATTGAATTTGGAGCTTGATTAAATGCGACTTCTGCTTCTTTTACATCTTTTGTTAATCCCATATTTAACTTTAGATTATTATTATTTTCTCTATCTCTTAATTTTAAATCTCTGATTTTTTTCTCTTTAATAAAGGACTTTATTTCTTCCATTGATTTATTTCTAAACATTGAATATTCTTCCTTCAATGTACAACTTTCAAATTCAAAGGTATCTTGATTCACAATATAAATTGTGTCTAGATATCTGGGGTCATATACTACTCTTACTTTCCATGTGCCTTTTGACCGTGCTTCTACATGCCAATGTTCAACTCTTGCTAAGTTACATTCATATCCTACCCCACAGAATCTAATTTCCTTGCTGCTGACTGTGCATATGCCTGTTCTCATTAAATTTAATTTAAGATAATCATCAGGTATGCTTCTTAGGTTACCTGTAATATTTCTTATTCCCCAATTCCAAATTTCGCTTGGAATTTCTAAAACATCATCTTCAGTCATTTCTTTTTGTAACGGATAACTTGTTAATAAATGATTATTATGATGAATTACGGTTCTCAATAACGATCTTGTAAATTCAATAAGATTCATTTTTACTTCCTCTCTTGCATCACTTCCCCCTCTTTTTCTAAAATCACTTTCTATAGCTCCTGGCAACAAAGCCTTTAATTTTGCTTCTTGTACACCAAAGTTCCTTTCAACTATTCCCTTATAGTCTGCTCTATATGATGGAGTATTTTCTAGTACGACACCTAGATTTTCTATGATTTTTTCAGGTAACTTACCAGCTAGTTCTCCCCTGTCTGCCAATAAATATTGAGGTAATGTAGAATTAGGCCATTCTTCAGCTGATATATCTAGTCCATATCTACTACAAAACTCAACTTTATCCTCAGTACAATTGTAAAGCGCTGTTGCAGCACCTTCCCAGCATGGATAGTTTCCTCCTACATATACTCCAACAATCATCCTGCTAAAGACATCGATAACAAAATATACTACTGGCTTTCCTATTCCTCCAGTCTTCAATCTATTAGTCAGATAGAATGGTGAAATAGTTGCATCAATCTGATATCTGTATCCTGGACCATATGAATGCTGTGTAGAATTTGAAGTTAGTTCTCTATAGTTTAATTCATAATCTTTTTTACTTTTTCTCTTTGTTTTCTCAATTCTAATATTTCTATATTTTTGATAATAAAAATACTTGAATTGTTCATATGTTGGAATCTTATGTGCATCAATTACTTTTGCTTCAAATGTTTCTTCATCTTCTATAGAAAAAAAGTCCATCAACATCAGGTCATAAGCTTTCTTCAAAGATATTTCTCTGTGATTCTCATAATATCTTTTTATTGCAACTTTGAATATTTTCTTAATATCATTATTAATATTAATTCCAACCTTTTCTGGCTCAACAGCTGATATATAGTTAGGTCTTCCTACTTTTTTATCACCTAATATTTTATCTTTTCCTGGTCCTCCACACTTATCATAATTTGAAATTAAACCCATCTTTAACTTGCCGCTTCTCCAATATTTCTTTAAATACTTATATACTGTAGCTTTAGAAATATTTTTTTTACATACAATACTTTTAACTAGCTCAGATCTATATTTTGACTCATATATTTGAGGTTCATTCTTTGTAGATACGATATCTTTTATTGCATCCCAAGATTTATTTAACAATGCCTCAGTAGATTTTGATAACTCATGTTTCATTTTTATTCCCTCATGCTTATATTGAGTTAGAATGATATTCTCTCCTATATGAATTTTTTCTTCAAAATTGCTAAGACATCTATTATTAATCTTTAGATTTTTACTATTCATATCTATCGTATAACAAAAATCAAACTTTCTATCTAACCATAATACTCTTTCAACAAACTCATCATTTATGTTGCTTATTACATCATTAACTCTTAATAGCTCCATAAGATACTATTCCTCCATTACTCCACCCAAATTTTAACTGATCCATTACATAATTTTGTTATATCTTTTTTCAAATCAGTATGTACTATTTTATGAGCCAGAAGATACTTCAAAAATGATAAACTTTCTCCAACTTCCCAATTCATTAATATATCAAACTCGCTTACAGTCTTTTTTATGTCACTTTGATTAACCTCTAACATGAATATGAACTGTGAAATTAATTTTTGAAGATCATTATTCGTAATATGAATATTTTTATTCCAAAAAAATGATTGATAAAGAAATTCTATATTCCTCGCTTTCACTTTATCAATTTGTTTTTCTGTTATTACTCCCCAATCAATATTTCTTCGTTTCCAATATTCCTGCTCTATAAGAAATTTTTCTTTTACTCTAGGTGTCAACTTTGATGAAGGTTTTATTGTTCTTGCTATATCATATCTTTCATTATTTTTCTCTAAGGTAATTACAAAATCTGTTGTCATAACAATTTCTTTGTTTATACTTCTGTTAGTTGGATGTTTATATCCTAGCTTTTTAGCAATAAGTATTGTTTCTTCAATAGGTAATAATGGAAACTGCTCCCTTATGTCAACAACATTATCTTCCCATTGAGCTAAGAAAAAATATTCCCTCTCCAACTTTGACATAAGCTGATATTTTCGATTTATCTTCCAACCCATAACCCTAGATGCTAAACCTTCACTAGAAAATTCATGTACTTTGAGCCAAGGCTTATATTCTTCACAAGTACCAATTCCTCGTCTCTCAATTAATCTTTGTTTATCTGATTTTCTTTGTCTAGCCATATGCTATACCCCTTACTTTAATCGAATTAGATATATTATGATTTATTTCCCATTTACTTAAATTTATGCATGAGCTTCTTGTGAATCGTACTTTTACAAAAGTTAATTTTCTACTTTAAATGATAAAAAGTTATCTAGATTTCCAAATAAAAAATTAATTAATAACAAGTGTCTTATAACATGGCACACGCAATTATTTCTCCTAACAAGCTTAAAGATCCAATTTTCTCCATAACTAGGGTCAAAGTTGGATTCCAGTTGTGATAACACATCACTTGAATAATATTTATGTAAATCATTTGATAAGTCTCTTCTTTTTATTTTCCCTTTATTTGTATAGTTATTCTTAATAATTCTCAATTCATATTTTTTCTTGATAACATCTAAATTCAATTGATCTAATTCAGGTAATTCATTATTAACTATTCTTTTAATATCATACATTATATTAAGTAACCGACTATCTATTTTTTTTATCTTCTCTTTTTTTATGTTGGTATATTTTAAATCATTAATATCAAAAAAGTTTCTAATAAGCTTTTCATCTATCTCTTCTACATTAATTTCATCTAGAAAAAGTTCATGTTTAATACAATATAAGTATCCTGGTATCTGATGTATTCTATGAATATAAGCTTCTCCATTTTCCTCTAGATCTTCTTCAAAACACTCAGAACATATCTTAATAATATTCTTATTTAATATACTTTCAGCATTAGCTCCCATCATTGTTTTAAGTGCACCTGTTGACTTTTCTTTTAGCCATTTAATACAAGTAGACTTTTTTTCATCACTTAAAAATGGTCTGAAAAACGGAAAAATTGTATGGTTTTCGATAATATAGTCACTATCTATATCTTGGTCGCTATGAAAATTTGAACAAAAATAATCTAATCTTCTTGGATGATAAATTGATTTATTCAATAGCTTTATTCCAAACAATTCTTCTGATGTATGTATTGAACTATTATTTCCACAAATATTATGATATCTCCCAAAATAATTGAATATTATTTCATCTTTATACAATGGTGGTAATATACTTATCATTGAATCACCCCAATATATTATTAACTTTTCTAACCTAATTAATTAATTTTTTCTAAAAAAGAAACTCTGATTTTTAAAATTTTGCAATAAAATTAAAACCAACTTCTCTTTAAAGAAGTTGGTTAATACTAAAATTAATTTTTCTATAAATTATACTTCTGTGATTTTAAACCCTCTTTCTTCAAGAAATTTATTTATATCCCACTTATCTCCTAACTCTCGTTATCTTTCCTTTTTTCTCTACCATATCATGATAGTAAAAAAGACACATAACTAGATTTTAATCCAAATTACGTGTCCTTAACAAACAAGTTTATTTTACTCCGCAGAGTTTTTTTACAGCCAAATAAATACTTTGCTAATACTTAGTATAGTGATAAGTATTATGGTTTAATGAATAATAGCCATATTTTATTGAAAATGCTTAAAATAAATTTCTTTTAGTTCTTTGTTTAAATCGTCATTAATAATTGCTTTTATAAATTTTGATTTAATATTATCTTTTGCTCTATTTGATGACTTTAATTTTACAATGAACTCTTCATTTAAACTCAATAACCAATTCAACTTAAATTTTTCAAAATCAAAATCTTCAATTGATAAAATCAAATCAAACAAATTATCTTTATTTTTATACTTTTTAAGTGCTTCTATATCATTTAGTTTTTTATTATAAACAAGATTAGTCAAATATCCTATCTGAGTCTTTACAGGGTCAGGAAAAGACCTCCCATTTGTTTTCTCTTGCTCCTGTATTATTTTATCTATCGATTCATAGAATTTTTTCTCCAATTCATAATTAGATTCTATAATATCTCTTATCCTTGCTTCAGCATATAATGAAGTTGAAAATTTATTATTTAATTCATCGGTTACCCAATTTTGTATTTTAAATTGGATATTCTTATCAAATAGATTATACATTTCAATAAATAATCTTCTTAAAATTTTAGAAGATTGTGATTTAAATTCTCCAAATCTAGATTTATCAATTAAACTGTTTATATTAACCTCTTCAACTGTTAAACAGCCATCTGCTCTTTTTACTAAATAAGATAAATTTCTAATTAAATTCGAATTATTAAGAGTCTCTAATTCCCCTCCATTACCCCCATTATTATATTGAGAGTTGTTGATTTTTTTAACAAAAACAATTATAATCTTCTTTAAAAACTCATCTTTTATAATAGTTTCATCTTTTTTATATTGTTGAACAATAAAATAATCAATAGCTCTGTATATTTCTAAATCAGTATGATTATTGGATATAAAATTAATAATATTATCGATAAACACTTTCAGTTTATCTGATCCTTTAAAATGTATTATAGAAATTATGTAAATCATATTGATAAAGGAATTCAGCAACATTTTTTTATTTTCAATAATATTATAACTTGATATGATGTTTTTAAACATCCCCTCCAAATAGACTAATGGTATTTTGGTTCTAATAGTTTTTATATTGTATTGCTCAATCATTTTTCTTAATTTCTTAGGTTCTACATATTTTGACATGAGGAATAGTTCAAACTTATCAAATTCATGAAGTGGCATCTCACTTCCTTCAATACCACCAAATAACCAATCTTCATCTTCCTCTTTATCATCTATCTTTTGGCTTCTATCATAAGTTCTCAATAAGGTTTCAATATACTCCGTATAGTATTCTTTTACATCTCTGTATTCATCAATCATCAGAAAATAATTATGCGTGCACTCCCAAAACTCTTTTACTTGTCGCTTATATTCAGGCATATTACTCATTTTATATGGGTCTCCACCAATATATGTTTTATCTACATCTTCTTTTATTTTTTCCTTTAGATTATCTGCATCAATCTTTCTTGAATATAAATAATTATTATTAAATAAAATATCATTTAAAAAAGAAACAATATCTCTATCTTTTTTAGGAAGAGAGTAAAATATCTCAATTAAATCACTTTCATTATTTTCCGTATTAGAGTTTGAAATTATCATTTTTATATGCTCGATATATGCCTCTTCTCCTAATAAATTAGAAAATGAATAAAGTGATGATTTAAGATATTTAACTAAATCTTGCTTATTAAATTCACATATATAAAAAATTGTATACTCTTTATCTCTAAATGCCTTTCTAGATAAATTGTTTAAAATTTCATATGCACTGACGTACCTCTTTAAAAGATAATTTGAATATGCTCGTAGTAATTCATTATAATATTTGTTTCTAAACACAGTTATTGATTTAAATGTCTGTTTTGCATAATTTTCTATGCCTATGTAGTTATTAAATTTTAGAGTATTAAATAATTCTAATTCACCAATATCTAGTGGGAATTTGTAACAAATTTTTTCATCACCATTATTCTTACGAATTGTAATATCAATATTTTCAATGCCAGCTCTATTCATAACTTTTTTTAGATACTCTACCTTTTTAGTTACTCTTTTTTCCACTTTTCCTATTTCATCAGCATCTTTGATTTTTTTTATTAAAGTTGTAAATATATTGGCATCATAAAAATCTTCATTATTAAATTCTGTTTTTAGGATACAATCGCTTCCTTTAAGATTATATCCAAAATTTAAACCCATAACATGAAATATATCTTTTAGTCTTAGTTTTCTAAACTCTTCTAATGGCAACAATTTTTCGTAAAAATAGTCAATAACATCATCTATATTTCCTTCATATTCTAAAATATAATCAATGCATCTTACAATATTTTTTCCCCTATTATCATCTAAACTCACTATTTCTCTTTTTTGAAATGCTTCTGTTATATCGACAACACTAATAATATTAATACCAAGATTTTTATAATAATTCATTTCCACCTGACTCTTTTGATTATCTTCAGAATCTAAAATATAAGCCTTTTGGAAATCTTCACCTAATACATCTTTTAACCATTTGATAATAATTTTTAAATTAATATCTTGTAAAGAGTATCCTACGAAAACTATTGTATTATTGACAAACAGAGCCTTTAAATATGTTTCTATTAATTTAAATTGATTAGAATATGATAGATAATCATCTTCTTTTAGTACTATATTCTTTCTTTTTAAATCACCATGCATTTTTATAAGCAACCTATTATTTTGAGCATATGGCAAGTCTTTATCTTCACAAATAACATCATAATAAAGATTGCTTTTTTCAATAGCTTGCTCTATTAAGTCATCATAATTTGTCGTAATTATGTGCTTAGGATTTAGATTTAATATTTTTTCATGTATTAAATTAGGTTCACATTTTTTGTCGAATATATTATATATTTCATCGTAATATTCTTTTCTTCCTCTTTCATTGTAATAGTATTGAGCAATTCTAAGGTAATCATCACTTGTCATATGTGAGTTAGTTTCTATTCCTAAAGATTTAGAAAATTTTTGGATAAGTTTAAACCAGCTTGGTAACTTTGAATTCATAGAAACACCTGCACCAACAAACATTACTAACTTTCCAGCATCTACAGCTTCTCTTATTTTTTTTATATTATGATTTACTTGTTTCAAAATATGCCCCCTTTTTACTAAACAAATTTTCTTCATTAACATTATAATTCGATTGGATAAATCTCTCAATTGTTTTGTTTTAATTTATAACTTTGTGAAATATAATCAATGGTTATATCCTCTTTTGATTCCACCCTTTCTCATTACATTAAATTCTTTAATCTTTTCACCTCTTTCTTATTTCAGCAATAATTGACTCTATTCTTCACTTCCATACGCCTTTATACTTTTTACTTTATACCTTATTTCCTTCAATTTCTGTTTTTATTATTGATTTTCCAGTAAAAAAGTCATTCACTTTCGAGAATTATGGATTAGGGGTTCTAGGTCAATAATTGTTCTTTTCTATTTTCGTTTTTCCATTTGATTTTTCATACTTTATATTTAACTTATAGCGGTTGTGTGCACCTTAAATCTATATTTCAACAGGCTTTTATCTGTTTATACTTTCTATTATATTCATTTTTTACTATAAATCATGAAAATAAAAAGACACATAACTAGATTTTTAATCTAAATTACGTAGCCTTAATTAACTAAAAACTTTATTTTATTCAGAAGATCTTTTTTACAGCGAAAGAGATTTTTTGTCAATACATCCTCAACATAAATATTATGCATTATTTAAAGGCTCCTTTTTATAGTAATATATTAATTTATTAATTAATACAAAAACTACTTTTATTTATTTTTTAATTTTTTAATTTTTAACTTTATTAAATTTAAAAATAAATACCTAAATTTTCACTCTAAGTTATATTTTCTAAATACAATTCTATTTTACTCTTGATTGAATTCTATGTAAATATTTTGACAATATCCATAAATAAAAAACTCGTAATCGATTTATCTGATTACGAGCTTTTATTTCACAATATTTGATAGTATTTATAAAATTATTTAAAATTTAATGTTAATATTTCAGTTTACAACTTTATTACACAGTTTAAGAGTTTTTTAAACAGTTTAAGACTTTTTTAACCAACTACATCTCAACTCTCAATTTCTTTTAACCCTACTCAACAGTAACAGATTTAGCCAAATTCCTAGGCTTATCCACATCGCAACCTTTTTCAAGTGCCATATAATATGAGAACAACTGAAGTGGTACGATTGAAACCACTGGTGTTAATAATGGATGAGTTTTTTGAACATATAAAGCTGAGTTAACAGACTTCTCTATTTCCTCATGCCCTTCTGTTGCAAATGCAAGCACTTCTGCACCTCTAGTAGTAACCTCTTTAATGTTACTTACCATCTTATCAAAAATCTTCTCTTGAGTTGCTATTACAACAACTGGTGTACCATCTTCAATAAGAGCTATTGGTCCATGCTTTAACTCTCCTCCAGCATATGCTTCAGCGTGGATATATGAAAGTTCCTTAAGCTTAAGAGCCCCTTCTAATGCTACTGCATGGTCTACGCCTCTTCCTAAGAAGAACATATCTTTTACATGGTAGTTCTTAGATGCGAACTTTTGGATAACCTCTTTATGCTTAAGAGCATCTTCAACCTTTTCAGGAAGAGCTAATAGTTCTTTCTTGAACTCTTCTCCTTCTTCCTTAGTGATTGTACCTTTAAGCTTTGCAAGATGCAATGCAAGGATATCTAAAGCTACCATCTGAGTTACATACGCCTTAGTTGATGCTACTGCTATTTCTGGTCCTGCCCATGTGTAGAATACATCATCTGCTTCTCTAGCGATTGTACTTCCAACAACATTAGTGATTGCCATAACTCTAGCCCCTGCTTTCTTAGCTAATCTAAGCGCAGCTAGAGTATCTGCTGTTTCTCCTGATTGACTTACAACTATCATAAGTGTATTTTCATCAATCAATGGATCTCTATATCTAAACTCTGACGCAACATCTGTCTCTACAGATATCTTAGCCATCTTCTCAATAACATACTTTCCTACAACTCCTGCATAATATGCAGTACCACAAGCAACTATATAAACCTTGTTAATTCTCTCAAGATCTTCTTTAGTAATCTGGATGTTATCAAGTTTAACATCTTCTCCTAAAGCAACTCTTGAAGTCATTGTGTCTCTAAGTGCCTTTGGTTGCTCATGAATCTCTTTTATCATGAAATGCTCATATCCACCTTTTTCAGCAGCTGATGCATCCCAAGTGATGTGGCTGACTTCTTTATCAATTTCATTTCCATCTTCGTTAAGAATCTTAACCCCATCATTATCTATAAGTGCAAATTCATTATCATCAATATAATAAACATCTCTGGTATATTTCAGTACAGCAGTTACATCTGAAGCTATGAATGTTTCTCCATCACCTTTACCAACAATAAGTGGACTATCTTTTCTTACCGCTATCATCTTATCAGGTTCATTCTTACAAAGAACTCCAATAGCATAACTACCTTCCATCTTGTTAGTAGCTTTAACTACAGCCTCAAAAAGATTTCCATTATAGTAGTAATCAATAAGGTTTGGAATAACCTCTGTATCAGTCTCTGATAAGAACTCGTACCCTTTTCCACCTAGCCACTCTTTAAGATACATATAATTCTCAATGATACCATTATGAACTATACTTATTGATCCATCTTTGTTAGTGTGAGGATGTGCATTCAAATCTGATGGTTCTCCATGAGTTGCCCATCTTGTGTGACCAATACCTTTAACTCCACTCATCTCTTCATTTTCAAGCTTATCTCTTAAATTTTGGATTCTACCCTTACACTTGATTACATCAATATCTCCATTCTGAAATACTGCTATTCCAGCTGAATCATATCCTCTGTACTCTAATTTTTCAAGTCCATCTACCAAAATCTCTGCTGCTCTCTCTTTACCAAAATAACCTACTATTCCACACATATTCTATAACGTCCTTTCAATATTTTATTTTTAAGGACACCATAAAAGATTAACTTTTTATTAGTACTTCACTGAATTTGTCACCAAAGTCACCTCTGGGTTTTGCCAGCTTTATCGACAGCACTTGTGCCGTGGGATAATCCTCCGAATTGTTCGCTAAATCCCTTCCGCGTCAAGTCGGTATGCTACCGACTCCAGGAGCTTTTATTAATATACTTTTTAATTTTCACCTCCATATTTTATTAATCTTGTATATGAGTCCAAGTTCTATTATAAAGCCTTTCAAACATTATTTCAATTTACTTTTATTGCATTTTCAAATTTTTAACATTTTTCTCTACATATATATTATATGCTTAAATACCTTTGAAGTGCATAAACAATACCTTCTTCATCATTACTTTTAGTAACAAAATTACTAATAAGAACATTTTTTTTAATTAAGTAAAACCATATAAATTCACATGTACAAGTAACTACTTTGTAACCATTAGTAACCATTTTGTAACCCCTTATCTTTATTAAATTATTATAATCAATACGTGCTATGAGATTTAAAAACTTAGTTAATTAAGAGGTGTACATAAATGTTATCTAAAAAAATTTTCACTTTTATACTAGCAATAAGTATTTGTGCTTCTGTTACAGCATGCAATTCAAACAGTAAACAAGCTTCTCCATCAAAAGCCACAAATACTCAGATTCATAATGATAAAAATACTTCTGAAGAATCTACAATTCACGAGAAGAAAGAAATTTCAAAAGAAACTCTTATGGTAAATGACTTAGCTTCAAATAACTCAATTTCAAATCTTAATAATTCTGGTATTGCTTCTATTCAGGGAGACTGGATTTATTATATATCGAAAAAGGATATAAATTATTCATTGTATAAAAAGAGAGTAGATAATTCTGAGGAGACAAAAATTTGTGATGATGATTCCCTTTCTATAAATGTAATAGGAGATTACATTTATTATATTTCTGATAGTAATATATATAGAATAAAAACTGATGGAAGTGATAGAAAACAGCTTTCAGATCAGAAAGCTACCAAAATACATGTTGTGGATGGCTTTATTTATTATCAAAATATAAATGATATGAAATTATACAGACTAAATATCATTACCAACGAAACATTTAAGCTTTGTGACGATACTGCTGAGGCTGACAAATTTTTCGTTAAAGATGATTGGATTTATTACACATCAAATGGTCTTTATAAAATAAATGTTGATGGTTCAGGAAAGAGTAAAATATCAGATAATACTTGCCATTTTCCAACTATTATTGATAACCTAGTTTATTACTTAGCTGATGATAAAATATACAAAATGAACTTAGATGGAAGCAGTAGAGAAGAAATATTTAGTAGTGAAGCACTTTCATGGGTAAATATCACAAAAAAGCACATATATTTTACCGATATAAACAATGGTGGTATTTATAGAATTAATTTAGATGGTTCTGCTATGAAAAAAATATCAGATGACTTCGCATATAAAATTAATATTATTGGTAATTGGCTATATTATGATTATGCTAAGAGACCTATGGATTTTAAATGGCTTAAACTGAATTAGACACTCTCAACTAAAAAAAGCACCCGAGGGTGCTTTTTTATAACTTTGCTTTTTTCTCAATAAGTTCTGCTAACTCATGAGCATATTTATCAATTTCACTCTGATTTTCCCCTTCTAACATAACCCTAACTAACGGTTCTGTTCCTGAAGGTCTGATTAATACTCTACCTCTTCCATTCATAGCTGATTCTATCTTTCTAATCTCTTCTGCTATTTCAGCATCTTTTATATAGATATCCTTCATATTGTTTGGTACTGTAGCATTCACTAATATTTGTGGCAACTCTCTCATAATTGATGCTAACTCACTAAGCTTCTTCTCTTTATTCTTAAGAATAGTTGCTAACTGTAACCCTGCTAATAATCCGTCACCTGTTGTGTTATGATCTAGGAATATTATATGTCCTGATTGCTCTCCACCAAGTCTATATCCCTTGTTTTTCATTTCTTCTAAAACATATCTATCTCCAACTATTGTTCTAACACATTTTACTCCTATTTTATCCATTGCAATATCTAATCCCATATTGCTCATAACTGTAACAACAACTGTATTATCATATAGCTTGTTTTTTTCTTTAAGATACTGTGCACATATAGCAAGTATGAAGTCACCATTAACTTCATTTCCATTTTCATCTACAGCTACACATCTGTCAGCATCTCCATCGAAAGCAAGCCCTAAATCACATTTGTTACTTACTACATATTCCTTAAGGTGCTCTGGATGAGTAGAACCACAATCTTTATTTATATTGATTCCATCTGGATCATTATTAATTACTAAAACCTCTGCTTTTAATTTTCTAAATGCTTCTACAGCAGTTTTATATGCAGCTCCATTCGCACAATCCAAGGCAACCTTTAATCCTTTTAAATCACCCTCTATTGTACCTGTAACAAACTCAACATAATCTTCAATTGCATCGCTTTTTGAATAGCTTTTACCTATATTTTCACCTATTGGCAACTCAATTCCTTTAAAATCCTCTTCAATAAGCTTCTCAATTTTATCTTCTAATTCATCACTTAATTTATATCCGTTTCCATTAAAGAATTTTATTCCATTATCTTCTACAGGATTATGAGATGCTGAAATCATAACTCCTGCATCAGCATTATATTTTCTAACTAAGTAAGCTATTGCTGGCGTAGGTACCACTCCTAAACTTACCACTTCTGCTCCAACTGATAGTATCCCTGCAGTTAATGCAGCCTCAAGCATATGCCCAGATATTCTAGTATCCATTCCTACAATTATCTTAGGTTTATGTGCACCATCAGTTAATGTAATTGCCCCTGCTTTTCCAAGTTTAAAAGCCAATTCACATGTAAGCTCTTTGTTTGCTACTCCTCTAACACCGTCTGTACCAAATAATCTTCCCATAACGTCTCTCCTTCTATATAAACCATTAATTATTATCATTATCAAAACTACTATAATTTTATCACATTAAAACAGTAATCTCCAATTTTATTCATATTATATTAATTATATTAATATATTGTGCCTTAATCAATTTATCATGCTTAAAATATTTATTTTATGATTATATTATATGGTACTAAATCATATATTGAACAAATATAATATTATGAAACAATTTTGGAGTCAATTCTATTGAAAAATTATCTTAATAGTAGAGTAGATGAGCTTTTCAGCCCTACAGATAGTGAACGTCATCAGTTACTTGAACAACTTCTTACATCAGCTGGCCGCAAAGAAGACCTCCCTTATATCCTTGAAGGTTATTCTCATCCTGAAGATATTATAAAAATATGTCCTCCTGGTTATGGTAAGGGAAAGAATATAAATGTTGCTGTAATCGGTGGTGGAATAAGCGGCCTTGTTGCGGCTTTTGAACTAAGAAAATTAGGGGTAGATGTAACCCTATATGAAGCAAGCAATAGATACGGTGGCAGAATATACACCCACTTTTTTGATAAGGAAAGAAAATATGCTGCTGAACTTGGTGCAATGAGAATACCTCTTGCACATGAATGTACATGGCATTATTTAAATCTCTTTAAAATTGAAACTCGTCCTTTCATTCAAAGAACACTAAATGGATTTACCTATATAAAAGGTGTATGCCTATGTGATGATATTGAAGAACAGGAATCTATGAAAAAAATTTACCCTCTATTTGATTTACAAGACTGGGAAAAAAAACTTCATTGGGGTGAAATGTTAAATAATGCAATAGTAACCCCTTTATTATCATTAACTCCATCTGAGCGCAAAGATATTGTACAAATAAAGAAAAAATATTCTTATAAATACAACACTCTATGTCAATATAACTTAAGACAAATGCTGAAAAAAGGTTATTTAAGTGATGGTGCAGTAGATTTAGTTTGTTCTTTCTCTCCCTTTTTAAGACCCTTGCAACCATATAGCTACTCTGAGATTTTACACGATGAATATCCCATGCATTTTTCTAACCTTTATCAACCTGTAAATAATTTCATTTCAATTACTGAGGCTTTTTTAGATGCACTAAAATCAGATAATCATCCTTCATATGGTGTTAAACCTGAAGATTTGGGAACTATGACACTTAAATTAAGTACTCCTATTGAAAAAATATTTTGGGAGGAAGGAGATTCACAGGTATCTCTAAGTCATAAAGAAAATAACCAGTTAGTTCACAAAAAATTTGATTTTGTTATAAATACAATCCCTTTTTCAACCCTCCGTAATATTGATATGAGCAAATTAAAATCAAATATCTTAACTCAAGCTATAACAGAAGTTAATTATATGGATGCAGTAAAGGTCTATATATTATATAAAAGAAGATTTTGGGAAGATTTAGGCATAATTGCTGGCTACTCTTTAAGCGACTTAAGCAATGCACATATATATTATCCAAGTGATCATTATTATAGTAAGACAATTAATCCTGAAGAACCTGGAGTTCTATTAGCTTGGTACAATCTTGCTTTAGAAGCATCAAATCTAACCTCACTTAATGATGATGAGATAATACAGTTCGTAAATAGAAACATAGAGAAAATTCATGGTTTATCTGAAGGAATGTTAGATAAGTACGTTCTAGATTATAAAATCCTTCAATGGAGTAAAATGAAGTGGATAGGTGATGCTTTTGCATTCTTTTATCCTAATCAAAAACGACATTTCCTTTACGAAATGACTCAACCTGAATATGACAATAAGATGTTCTTTGCGGGAGAGCATGTTTCATTTACACATGCTTGGATTCAAGGTGGTATGAGAAGTTCTCTTGAGGCTTCAAATAAAATTGCTAGATTAATCACCAAAAAGTTCTAATCCCATTTTTAAAAAATATAATATTATGAAACAATTTTGGAGTTAATTCAATTGAATAATGATTTAAGATATAATTATATTTCAAATCCTACTAATACTGAACGATGGGAGTTACTTGAAAAGCTCCTTGAAATAAGAGGGAGAAAAGAAGACCTTCCCGATATAATTGATGCTTTATCTCCACCTGAAGATATTACAAGCATATGCCCTTCAGGTTATGCTAAAGGTAAAAACATAAACATTGGTATCATTGGTGGGGGCCTCAGCGGTCTAACTGCTGCCTTTGAACTAAGAAAATTAGGAGTTAACATTCACTTATATGAAGCAAGCGATAGAATTGGAGGGAGAATTTCTACTCATCATTTTGATAAAAAAAGTAAATACCGAGCAGAATTAGGTTCTATGTGCGTACCAATCAGTCATGAATGTGTTTGGCATTATATAAATCTATTTAAAATTAATACCCGACCATTTATATATAAAAACCTTAATGGATTTACTTATATAAAAAATATACGATTTCAGAATCCTTTACATGGAAAAATGGCAATGAAAAAAATATATCCCCTTTTTAATTTAGAAAATTGGGAGAAGAATATTCATTGGAATGAAATGCTTCACAACGCATTAGTTAAACCTTTACTATCACTAACATCTTCAGAAAGAAAAGAAATTTTACAAATAAAAAATCAATATTCGTTTAAATATAATCAATTGTGTGAATTCAGCCTGCGTGAAATGCTCACAAAAGCTTATTTAAGTGAAGGTGCTATTGACTTAGTCTCTTCTTTAACTCCATTTATTAGATCTTTACAACCTTTTAGTTACTCCGAAATAATGCAGAATGAATATCCTCTAAATTATTCTCAATGTTTTGAACTGACAGATGGTATGAATAAATTACCAGCTTCTTTGTGGAGAGAAGGATTCTCAAACTCCACCTCTTATGGAATTAACCATGAGGATGTAGGTATTTTAGGATGGTCAATATACTCTCCAATAAAGAAGATAATTTGGAACAAAGGAGATAATAAAGTTACACTTGCATATAAAAGTAGTGGTCGATTGCGCTATGAAAAATGTGACTTTGTTGTAAATACAATTCCTTTTTCACTTCTAAATAATATTGAAATGAGTAATTTAGAATCTAATATTGCTACTCAAGGAATGAGAGAACTTAATTATATTGATTCTCTTAAAGTTTTTGTATTTTATAAACGTAGATTTTGGGAAGACTTAGGCATTTTCAGTGGAACTTCCACAACTGATTTGCCAAATGGAGTAATCTATTATCCTAGCGATCATTATTATAAAGGTATAAAAAATCCCGAAGAACCAGGTGTTCTTTTAGCCTGTTTTAACCTTGCTCTTGATGCAACCAAACTTGCATCTCTAGGAGAAAATACAATATTAGAATACATGAATAGAAATCTTGAGAAAATCCATGGCTTACCACAAAATTCATTAGATAAATATGTTTTAGATTATAAAATAAGTCATTGGAATTCAGAGAGATGGATTGGTGGTGCTTTTTCCTGTTTCAATCCTGATCAAAAGCGCACCTTCCTACATGATCTAGCAAAACCTCAATATGATAACAAAATGTTTTTTGCCGGTGAACATGTGTCACCAACTCACGGCTGGATGCAAGGTGCTATAAAAAGCGCTCTAGATGCTTCAAATAAAATTGCAAAGGTGATTGTTAAGAATTATTAAGTTCAGCTATGTTTATAATAGATATTTGAAGTAAATAATTAATTATTTATATAAAAAAAGGTAGAACTCCACTAACTTATTATGTGAATTTCTACCTTAATATTATTTATTTAAATATGTCCAAACAAAGAACCCTGCTATTATTATATCAAATAATATTGCCCAATTTGCTTGTTTCTTCACTTTACCTTTACTAAATATAGCCATCACAGCTAATAACAGTGATATAATAACACAAGCTATAGAGATTATTATAGCTATAGTAGGTTTATTAAAGCTTATCCATCCAAGTGTAATTGGTATTTGGAACAACCCTATAGTTGATACTCCTAAGGCAAATAACCCCAACCAATTAAACTCCCTAACTTTCCCTACTTTTAATATTTTAAAAAGCTCGTATGGATCACCTTCAACTATCTCTTCTTTCTTTATTCCAAAAGTAATACTTTTATTAGATAGTACCGTTACAATTATCTCTTCATCCTCAGTCTTACCAACTGCAACATGCTTTTTCTTGTATACATTTCTCACTACACCATTATCTATTACAATATCATCATTTTCATCTATCCCAATGCTCTTAATTCCCTTAGTATTCTTCCTAGTGGAGTAAACTTGTATTACTGGAGAAACTACAGCAAGTGCACCAACAACTAGAAAAATTGTCCCAAATACCTTTGCTCCATTAATCATTGAAATAATCCCCATAGTAATCGCGGCAAATATGAATACTATTAAAGTAACCCTTGAAAGCTGCCTCTTAAAACATCTTATAAAATCATTTGTAAATTTATTTTGGAATTTAACTATGTTTCTTATCTCATATGTATCAACTTTATTAACTTCATCATTTTCTTCTACTATTTTTTCTTGAATTTCACTTTCTTCAATTTCAATAATTTCATTCTCTTCATTATTTGTAATACTTTCTATTTCATTATTTTGAGTGATCTCTATTTCATTATTATCTTCGATTTTCATTTCTTTCACATCTTTCTCTTGTTTGTTTTCTATATCCTTTTCTTTCATCTCTTTATCTCCAATGTTATCCTCAGTTCTTTTATCCTCATCTGAATCTACTGAATTTAATTCACTTCTATCTTCCATTATATCATCCTCTTTATCTATATTTTCTTCCTCTTCAAATTCTTTATTCAACTGAACTCTTAAATTATTAATTAGCTCATCAATATCTCCCTCTATTACTCCTGTTTTATATAATGGCAATTTAGAGTTTCTTCCATTTGGATTTTTTATTTCTAGCAAGTAAAAACACTGATTTTCTTCAATTCCCACAATCTCTTGAGTTTTTACATTTATTATACCCATTGGATTCTGTACTTTTAACTCACTTCCCTCAAATTCATATGTAAGTTCTAATTTATCACCTTTTATTTTTCTTAATATACTAAAGATTGAAAGTGCTGATAACCCTAAAAAACCAAGTGAGAATGCCAATATTAAAAAACCTTCATTTCTTCCAAATAGACTTAATACTATGCCAACACTAACTGCTCCACCAAAGAAAAATCTTCGTTTCCCAGAGAATATCATATTAAAATTATCATTTATAATACTCTTCTTGGTTTTACATATTTCTACCTTCATGATCTATTCCCCCTTTCTGAATTCAATAAACATTTAAAATTTCATTCTCATAACCTTATATAGATTATATCCAATTTTTTCACATAAATAAACCACAAACATATTGATCTATTTATCAAATGTCTGTGGTTCTTATTTTAAATATTAAATTACACTTGATTCTACTACATCATAACCCGCATCATATACAGTATCATTTATAACTTCATCAGATACAGATTCAGGTACTGATATAATAGCTTCACCCATATTAATATCTTCTACCTTAACTCCTTCAATACTCTCTAGTGCGCCCCTGACACGTCTCACACAAGAGCCTCATGACATACCTTCTATTAATAATTTTTTCTTCATTTAAAACACCTTCCTTATTATATTTTAGGTTTAAACCCTTTCAATCTTAACGCATTTGATACAACTGAAACAGAGCTTAAACTCATAGCCGCTGCTGCAAACATAGGATTTAATAATGGTCCATTGAATATATAAAGTACTCCCATAGCTATCGGTATACCTATAATATTGTATATAAATGCCCAGAATAAGTTTTGCTTGATATTAACAACTGTTTTCTTACTCAATTCTATTGCTGTTGGTACATCCATCAAATCACTTCTCATAAGAACAATATCAGCAGATTCCATTGCAACATCTGTTCCTGATCCAATTGCTATACCTATATCAGCCTGTGCAAGGGCTGGTGCATCATTTATCCCATCTCCAACCATTGCAACTTTAGTGTTATCCTTCTGTAGCTTTTTCACCTCTTCTGCTTTATGCTCAGGTAAAACTTCTGCAAGAACTGTTTCTATTCCTACTTCTTTAGCAATAGCATGTGCTGTCCTTTTATTATCCCCAGTTATCATGGCAACACCTATACCCATTCCATGAAGTTTTTCTATTGCTCTCTTACTGCTTTCCTTTACAGTATCAGCCACTGCAACAATTCCAGCAATTTTTTCTTCAATGGCAATATACATAGGAGTTTTTCCTTGAGAGGCTAACTGTTCAGCTCTTTCCTTTAAACGTTCAACCTCTATATTTCTATCATTCATAAGCTTGATGTTACCAAAGAGAACTTTCTTTCCATTGACTACACCTTCTATACCATGACCTGGTACAGCTTTAATATCCTCACCATTCCAAAGTTCAACCTTCTGTTCATTTGCTTCTCTCACAATTGCTTCTCCTAAAGGATGCTCTGATCCCTTTTCAATTGAAGCTGATATTTTAAGAATATCTTCATTTGAATATTCCCCATTAGCTATTATATCTGTAACCTTAGGCTTTCCTTCTGTTATCGTTCCTGTCTTATCAAAGATTATATAATTCAATTTATGTGCTGTTTCAAGGGCTTCTCCACTCTTTATAAGCACTCCATATTGAGCACCTTTTCCTGTTCCAACCATTATAGCTGTAGGAGTTGCTAATCCTAAAGCACATGGGCATGCAATAACTAATACTGCAATAAATATCTTTAAAGCGAAACTAATGCTGTATCCAGCTATTAACCATCCTAATCCTCCAAGTACAGCAAGAACTATTACCGTTGGGACAAAATATCCTGAAATTATATCTGCTAATTTAGCTATTGGTGCTTTTGAGCCTTGAGCTTCTTCTACAAGTTTTATAATCTGTGCTAAAGCCGTATCTCCACCAACTTTAGTTGCTCTATATTTAATTACTCCATTCTTATTTATACTTGCTCCGATTACCTTGCTATCAACACTCTTCTCAACAGGTATGCTCTCCCCTGTTAGCATAGATTCATCAATACTTGTTTTTCCTTCAGTAACTACTCCATCTACAGGCAGTTTCTCTCCTGGTTTAACTAAGATAATATCTCCAACTTCAACATCATCTATTGAAATCTCTTCTTCTATTCCATCTTTAATTATTATTGCTGTTTTAGGTTGAAGCCCCATAAGCTTTTTAATTGCTTCTGATGTTTTACCTTTTGATCTAGCTTCTAATGATTTACCTAAAGTTATAAACGTTAATATTCCAGCTGCAGATTCAAAGTATAATTGCATCACATAATCAGTATCTCCTAAAGCTATCATAATTACTGCATATATTCCATATAAATATGCTGCTGAACTACCTATAGCTATCAATGTATCCATATTAGGACTTCTTCTGATTAAAGATTTAAATCCAACCTGAAAGAATTTTTTCCCTGCAATTAAAACTGGTGTAGTTAATATAAGTTGAATTAAAGCAAAATTCAGTGGATTATGGTGAACATCTATAATCTGTGGCAATTTAAGTCCTACCATATGTCCCATGGATATGATCATTAAAGGTATTGTAAATCCAAGTGATATCTTAAATCTATTCCATAGAGTATTTATTTCTTTGTTTTTTTCCTCTGCATGAACATCCTCTTTTATCTCATTTACAGCCTCAAATCCTGCTTTTTCTACTCGTTTCCTTACATCACTTATTCTCACAATCTCAGGATCATATGTTATAGTCATCTTTTCGCTTGCAAGGTTTACCTGACAAGTGTTTATTCCCTTCATCCTTCCAACTGTTCTTTCAACTGTTCGTGAACATGCAGCACATGTCATTCCTTTTATAGACAGAACCTTGACTTTCTCATCTGCTTTAGCTTTAAACCCGGCTTTTTCAACTCTTTCAATTATATCTTCTTTCTTTATAACCTCAGTATCAAAAGATACAGTCATCTTGTTAGTTGCTAGATTAACACTAATTTCTTGTACCCCTTTCATTCTTCCTACACTTCTCTCAATGTTTCTTGAACAAGCAGCACATGTCATACCCTCAATATTAAAAGTTTTTCTTTCTATATTGGTTTTCTCCATATAAACACCTACTTTCCAGTAATCTTATTGATTATACTCATAACCTCATCTATTTTCTCATCTGCCCTATCGTTATTCACAAATGCTGTTCTCACACAGCAATTCATATGCTGTTTTAATATAAGCATATTAGCTTTTTTTAAAAGACCTTGTGCAGCAATAATCTGATTTGATATATCAACACAGTATCTCTCATCCTCAATCATCTTCATAATACCTTCTATTTGCCCTTTACATGTCTTTAATGATTGAAGTGCTTTCTTTTTTTCATCATTCATGTGTATCAACTCCTATTTTTGTAATAACTTTTATTTTCAATTTTAATATATGTTTAAATTTAAACTTCACACCCCCTACCCCAGGGGGGTGACTTAATTATATTAAACACCTTTTATTTAATAATGTCAAGAAAAAGTTTAGTGTTTTACTCGGATTTAAAGAAATGGATAATTCAGAATGTAGAATTGAGAATACTGAATAATAATATTAATATAAGAAGCTTAATATGCTGATACCATTGGTGTATTTTTGTATTTATTGTAATATTATGGTATAGTAATAATTATTGAGATACGAAAGGGGAACTACTTTATGACTAACTTTGATAAAATTCCTACTTTAGAGGAAGCAAAAATTATGCTAAAAGAAGCTGAAAAATTAAGTCCTACACCATGGGTACAACATTCTATGAATGTTGCTAAAGCCGCAGAATTAATAGCTAAACAAATACCTGAAATGGATTCAGAAAAAGCTTATATATTAGGATTGCTTCATGATATTGGTAGACGAGCTGGTAAGTTTGGTATGAGGCACTCTGTAGATGGTTACAAATATGCAGTTAGTATCGGGTATGATGATCTAGCTAGAATTTGTTTGACTCATGTTTCCTTCGAATATAATAATCAAAACGTTGTTGTTGGTAATTGGGATGATTTTGTGGAGGATAAAGCTTTTGCATTAAAATACCTATCAGAAATTGAATATACCGATTATGATAATTTAATAAAATTATGTGATTCACTTTCTTTACCAGAAGGATTTTGTTTGATAGAAAAAAGACTTATTGAAATGTCCTTACGAGGTGGAGTAGATGAATATACCATTGCTAGATGGAAATCTACTTTTGAGATAAAGAAATATTTTGAATCAAAGATGGGTCAATCAATTTATAATATCCTACCAGGGGTTGTTGAAACTACATTTAATTTATAATCCTTAAAGATTTTAATTTAAATAATAAAGTATAGAGCCTAATGAAATTATTCCTTAAATAATTTCATTAGGCTCTTTTAATTTACAAAACAAAACCTTGTACTATTACTACAATATTTTATCTCAAGATAAAATGAGTAAAATTTCTAACTCTAAAGGCCATCACAATGTAGTTTCTGCGAATGCAGAAACATCCATCCTTCTCAATTCTCAATTCTCAATTCTCAATTAAGGTTTTATTACGCTGTTACCCATTCTTCTTTTTCAACATCTTCTTTATATTCAATATTCCCACCTAAGCTTTGGAATACTTCTACAACATCTGGATATCCTCTCTCAAGATGTTCAATTCCAGTTATATATGTTGTACCTTCTGCCATCATACCCCCAATTATTAATGAGATTCCAGCTCTTATATCTGTAGCTTCTACCCAGTCTCCTTTAAGGTTATGTTTCCCTGGTATGATAGCTCTACTTTCTTTTATTATTATGCCAGCTCCTAATTTGTTTAGTTCATGACAATGTTTGAATCTATTTGGATATATCTTTTCAGTTATCTGCGAATCACTGCTGGCATTAATCAAAAGAGCTGTCATTGGCTGTTGTAAATCTGTAGCAAATGAAGGATACATACCTGTTGTAACCTTAATTCCCATAGGTTGATCAATAACTTTATTCATTATATAATCTTCACCAATTTCAAATTCCATACCAGCTTCTTCTAATTTACTTATCACAGACATCAAGTGTTCAGGAATTATTTCTTTAACCTTAACACTTCCTCCTGTAGCCCCTGCCGCAATTAATAATGATCCAGCTATTAATCTATCTGGAATAACTCTATGAGTACAACCTCCTAGACTTTCTACACCGTCTATTATTATAGTATCTGTTCCTGCCCCTTTTATCTTCGCACCCATCTGAGAAAGCATCATAGCAAGATCAACAACCTCAGGATCTCTAGCAGCATTTTTGAGTATGGTTCTTCCCTCTGCTAAAACAGCAGCCATTAGAATATTCATAGTTGCTCCGCTAGTTATAACATCAAAATAAACTTTATTACCAACTAATTTTCTCCCTTTTTCTAAATAAACAACATAATGATCCTCTTTATATAAAACCTCTGCACCTAAAGCTTGAAAGCCTTTTATATGCTGCTCTATAGGCCTTGAACCAAAGTTATCTCCTCCAGGGTATCCTATCGAAACTCTTCCAAATCTATGAAGTAATGCTCCAATAAAATAATAAGAAGCTCTGTATCTTGAAGATTTAACAGGACAAATATCTCCACTTGAAATCTCTCTGCTATCTATATGTATTTTTCCATCATTAGTCATATGTTTAATATTAATATCATCATATATATGCTTAATAACTTCTACATCTAAAATATCTGGTACATTTTCTAGAATAACCTCTTCTCCAGCCATACACGCTGCAGCAAGTAACGCTAATGAACTATTTTTCGCTCCTGGCACCCCAATTTCACCATTAAGAACGCTGTTTTGTACCTCATATCTTCTCATTTATAAACTCCTTTCAGACCCCAGCTTCATACTGATTATTTCGCTTTTTAATATAATAAATGTTCTATCACTAAACAATAATTTATTGAAATTTTCATCACAAATTAAAGAAGCTACATAGTAGCTTCTTACATTATATTTTTATTATATCATTTAAAATAATTTAAAAAAGTTACAAAAATGATACAATTATGAGATTTTAGAATACTTTAAATTCCAGTCCAATTCACTTCTCCAAATTAATAACATTTTCTACATATTTCTATACTTCCTAGAGCTTTTTGAAATCCTTCAATAGATAAATATTGAATAGAATCCACTTCTAAATATTCTTTAATTTCCTCTTCATTCATTCTTCCACCTAAAAGTTCCATCTTAGTTGGTGTTGATATTCCTAGCATACATGGATTCTTAATTATTGGAGATGCAATCTTTAAATGTATTTCCTTAGGTTCATATTTTCTTATCTCCTGAATCAGTACTTTCATGGTATTTCCTCTTACTATTGAATCATCAATAAGAACAATTCTTTTGCCTTTAAAACTCTCACCAATTGGAATTAATTTTTTGCGTACATTTTCTCTCATCTTACTCTTATCACTATTAATAAATGTTCTGCCAATATATCGATTCTTTGCAAACCCAATTTCAAATGGTATCCCTGATTTATTTGAGTAACCCAGTGCTGCGGGAATACCTGATGATGGAACCCCTATAACTAAATCATATTGTTTTTTATTACACTCACTCCATAACATAGCACCCAACGCTTTTCTTGCATTTATTATCCTTTGTCCCCCCAAAATTGAATCTTCTCTAGAAAAGTATATATATTCAAAAGAACATAATGCGCCTTTTTCTTCTTTAAACGGAAAATGGCTGCTTATCCCTTCATCTGATATTATAAACATTTCACCTGGTTGAATTTCTCTTTCAAACTTCCCTCCTATTGCATCAATAGAGCAGCTTTCTGATGATACAATATACTTTCCATTTAAAATCCCTATAGATAATGGTCTTATTCCTTTAGGATCTCTTATTGCAATGAGTTTTTCTTTCATTAAAATCAAAATTGCATATGAGCCATGTACTTCTTTAAGAACCTTTATAAGTACATCCTCTACTTTTTTATTTGAACAAGAATTATTTATATTTTCCATAATACTATCAAGTATTTCTTTAGTATCATTTTCACATTCATAATCAAATGATACATTTCCATTATGACATATGGATATTGTATTATCATCATCCACAAAGGGATGGGCATATTCTATAGAGCTTTCTCCTTTTGTTGAATATCTAACATGACCAATAGCAGCTTTTACTCTACTTTGCTCTTGAGGATAATCTCCAAAAACATTCTGTACCAATCCCATTCCTTTATGGCATTTTATATTTCCATCTTCCACTGATGCAATTCCAGCACTTTCTTGCCCTCTATGTTGAAGATGGTGTAACCCTTCAATAACTAAGTCTGTGAGTATTTCCTCTTCATTTTTACTCCAAATACCAAATACTCCACATTCCTCATTAATTTCTCTACTATTTATCCACAACTTAATCATCCTCTCTGAGGATATTTATATTTTTTCCTTCCATAACTTTATTCATATTTCTAACTGCACACATTTTTCCACACATTGTACAAGTTTTTTCATCTTCTGGCATTGAACTTTCTCTATATCTTCTAGCCTTTTCCTCATCAATACATAAATTGAACATCTCTTCCCAGTCTAAATTCTTCCTTGCCTTACTCATTTTATAATCCCATTCTCTGGCTCCTTTAATTCCTTTTCCAATATCACCTGCATGTGCAGCGATTTTAGAAGCAATTATTCCTTCTTTCATATCATCAATATCAGGTAATCTTAAGTGCTCAGCAGGTGTAACATAACATAGAAAATCAGCTCCCTTTGATGCTGCAATTGCTCCACCTATAGCGCTTGTTATATGATCATATCCTGGTGCTACATCTGTTACTATTGGTCCAAGAACATAGAAAGGTGCTCCATGACATAATTTCTTCTCTAACATCATATTCGCTTCAATCTCATTTATAGCCATATGTCCAGGACCTTCAATCATTACTTGAACATTCTTTTCCCACGCTCTCTTAGTCAACTCACCTAAAGTCATAAGCTCTTTTATTTGAGAATGGTCAGTTGAATCTTCAATTGCACCTGGTCTGCATGCATCACCTAAACTTAAAGTTACATCATACTTTTCACAGATATCTAAAAGTCTATCATACTGCTCAAAAAACGGATTTTCCTGTTTGTTTAATTCCATCCAAGCATACAGAATACTTCCTCCTCTAGATACAATTCCACCTAATCTAGGATTTCTCTTAAATACATCTGCAGTTTCAAGATTCATTCCTGCATGGATTGTCATAAAATCCACACCATCTTCTGCATGTTTTTCTACTACTCTGAATAAGTCATCTGCAGTTAAATCCTTAAGTTCTTTATCATAGAAACCAACCGCATCATACATTGGAACTGTACCAATCATTGCTGGTGAATAATCAACAAGTTTCTTTCTAAACTCTTCTGTCTTACCATAACAACTAAGATCCATTATTGCCTCTGCTTTCATTTCAATAGCAAGTTTCACCTTTTCAAATTCCTTCTCAACATTGCAGCAATCCTTTGAAATCCCAAGATTAACATTGATTTTTGTTCTTAATCCCTCTCCAATTCCTTCTGCATCTAATGATTTGTGATTCTTATTTGCAGGTATAGCTACTGTTCCTTTTGCTACCCTCTCTCTTAATAATTCAATATGTATATTTTCTTTTTCTGCTACCCTCTGCATTTCTGGTGTTATTATCCCCTTTTTTGCTGCATCCATTTGAGTTGTATACTTCATTTCAATTCCTCCTCGATTATTTGGGGGCACAAAAAAATCCTGCACCCTTTTATTTTTCTAGGTACAGGAATTATCATTACTCTCATAACTTTAATATGTTTATAATTCAAGATAATTCTTTAAGAAATCCAAGCAAAATAAAAAGGAAGCTATAATGCTTCCTCATAACACTCAGATTAATAATTATCTTAGAATATAACTAAATAATAGTTAATTATATTAATAATACATCTACTTAAATTCAATGCACTAAATAATTAACAGTAGTTCTTCCCTACGCTAGTATTATCTAAATCAGGTTATGAGGGTCAGAGTTATTCTCTATCTCAGTCCTTTGAAGTAGCTTTACTTCTTCGAACACCCCTAGAACGTATATCTTATTAAATTTTCAGATTAATTATAACATATAATACAACATTTAACTATGACTATTTTAATTTAAATTTCATTACTACAGGGTTATGATCACTATATTTAAAATCATACTCTAGATTTTCAACCTGAATTACCTCAATATTATTAGAAATAATAAATCCATCAACAACAGCCTTGAAGCTATTCTCATCATATGGTCTGCTCAAACTTCTTGCAGTTGGGGAACTATCATCAAAAATCAACTGTGTTTGTTGTAATAATACTTCCTCTGGAAAATATTCAAATCTATCAGGTTTCTTTTCTTTTGAATTAAATTTTATGTTCACAGAATTGAGAATAAGATTAAAATCTCCCCCAATTATTAAATAGTCTCCTCTATTTAAATACGTTTTAATATGTTCATTAATAAATTCTAATTGCTCTCTTCTTATCTTTGCATCCTCATCAAAAGCAGAAAGATGAATATTTAAAACAACTAATTTTTTGCCATTCTTTGTGAGCAACACTGATTCAAGCATGGCTCTATCATGCTTGAATCCCTTTGTAGGCCACTTAATATTATCTGGCAATTTATATCTTTTACTTTCTTCAATATTGTATTTACTAAAAGTCATTATACTGCTCTCTATTTTACCCATTGGTTCCTTTATAGGAACAGGTACAAATCCTGATTTATGTGTAAAGGCAGAAACATAATCCATTTCTTTAAACTTATCTCTAATGATTTGAATTTGATCCATATACGCACTTCTCTTTGAATCAGAATCTACCTCTTGTATAAGTAAAATATCTGAATTTATATTATTTATCTGTTCTAAAATATGTTTAATGTTCTTATTAACTGTTGATTTTTCTACTACGGATGTTCCTTTACCACCACACATATAGAAATCTTGACTCTTGTCAGTTCCACCATATCCAATGTTATAAGAAACTATTGTAAGCTCTTCATCTATCGATACTTCCTTTTTTGAAGCTCCATGATTAATTTTAATTGTCATAACATCCTGTGGATTGTAATCAACTAATACTGTAAAAATAATAAATAGCGCTAATAATAATCCTGTGAATATGAGAAATATTTTAATTAATATTGGAATAAGCATCTCCTTCATATTCTACTCCTAAGTTTATTTTTTAAAAAGATTTATAATACTTCTGAACGCATCCCCTGTAAGTGGTATAAGACCCCAACCATAATTTCCAACTGCAATTATACCTATAACCTTATAACCTATGGCTATAACACCAAATGATGCATATCCTAAAGCTACAGCCCCTATACTAAGCTTGGATAAAGTAACTCCACCAACTGCTGCTGTAAATGCTGCGGCAATTCCTCCAGCTGCTATATATTGTGCAACAGCAACTCCCCCTGCTGCCACCCATTTTGCAATGGCAATTCCACCAACTGATGCAAGTCCCAGTGCTACTCCTCCTAATGTTAGTAATCCGAGAGCTATTCCTCCTAATGCAACCCCTCCAAGAGCTATTCCTCCCATTGAAAATAACCCAACAGCAATATCTCCAATTGCAACGATACCTACTGCAAGCTTAGGTCTTTTACCTTTTTTACAAGATTTATTATCATATTTTAAATGAAATCCATCTTCACTGCATGTTACTCCATTACTTCTTATACTTACAATTGGTAAGTATTTTGAAGGCCATTGATAATCCACCTCTTGGTCTTTCCATCCAAGATTTAATTTTTTCCTTATTTTATACCAAATTTTATTGTATGTTTTTTGAAACATAGCACTTTCCCCCCTAAGATATTATAACTTAATTACTTCACTAACATTTGACTTATCATTCACATTTATCTCACCTGAATACTCAATAACTTGAATATCACACTCTTCCCCAATTGTGATATTTTTACCTCTAACAAACTTTGCTATTGTGTGTTCCAGATGAATATTATCTCCCTCTATTGAATCAACACACAATGAAGCTCTCTCATTAAATATCCTATCAATAAATCCTTGAAATCCATTTCTTTCTCTAAATGTTACTCTTATATCTTCACCAACAACTTCATCTACTCTGCACTTACCTTGTACTTCAATATCTACCTTGTCAGCATTTATATATTCTTTTATTGTAAATCCACCACTAGCTTTAAACTCGTCACATTCACAGTTTTGAACCTTTCTAATCATACCGCTGATAGATATTTTATTCCCATTTAAAGTTCCTTTTACACTTACAGCACCTGCAATATTAATATCCTCACATGATAAATTTCCATCAACACCTGTAGCCCCAGATATTTCCAAATTTTTACACTGTATATTTCCTTTAATACTAGCAGCCCCACTTACACTCATTTTTTCACATTCAATGTCTCCATGTACACTACCAGCTCCACTTATAGTTACATTTCTGTATCTTCCACCTGTAACCTTCCCTGCACCTGCTAATGTGATATCACCAATCTTTTCATTCATTGTGCTATTCCTCCCAAATTTCTATAAATCTAAAATTAAATACAAAACCTATAACTTAATCTTTTCCCCAACCTCTGCATCTTCGTGTATATCTAATATATCGTAATATTCTACTTTCGCGATTTTGCATCCAGGGCCAATCTTAATATTTTTTCCTCTTACTACACTGCATTCAGTATATTCTATATCAATCTCATTCCCCTCTATGCTTTCACAAACAAAACTTCCTTTCCAAACTGCTTTTACGAAGATTCCAAGAAATGAATTTCCTTGGCTTTTATTTATAGTAATTTTTTCTCCTCCAAGCTCCTTGCTGTAACTCTTACCATCCAGCTTTATATTTATATCTTCACCATTAATTAATCCCTCAACTTTGCATGCTCCATTAATAACTATATTCTCACCCTCAACATCTCCACCAGCAGCTAAGGATCCAGATGTTTGGATAGTGTTAAAATTCATGTCCCCTGTAATTTTTGTTCCACCACTTATTCTTATCTCTTTACCACTCATATTTCCCTCTATAGTTGCTGAACCACTTATTCTTCCTGTTTCACATTTTGTATCTCCAATAATTTTACATGAACCACTTATTCTAAGCTCATCTGTATATACATATCCATCTACACTTGCACTACCACTTATTCCAAATTTATTGCACTTAATATCACCATTTATCTTTCCACTTCCACTTATTTTAACGATATTATATTCTCCACCTGTTATAGTGCTAGATCCTGAAATCTTAACATCTCTTAATTCACTCATTTTAACACCTCCAGATTTAATCTTCCTTTAACATAACAGAATTGCTTCTTACCTTAAGTTTCAATTCTTCCAAATTTGATATAATATTTTCTTTATGAACTTCTTTCATTCCCTCATCAACAAAATATTGTATTCCATTCTCTATTATGATAGTCATTGGTACTCCAAACTTCCTGAATAATACAATGTTGAAACTTTTCTTTTCTAACTTCTTATAATTATATTCTAGTTCTCTTATTATATTCTTTCCTTCTTCCAAACTTACCTGCCCAGATTTCATAAATTTTTCAAGAATAAACATATAAAGTATCTTTTCTAAAGAAAATGCCGTTTCCTCTTTATGAATCATTTTAAAAATGTTTATAGTAAATTCACTTACAATCCCTTTCTCCTTTAATTCCTCATCTCTAAGAAATATATTTTCAAGTTTTGGTTCAAACATATTAGCTATTTCATCTAAAGATAACCCATCCTTCATATTTACTATTTTATCTATTCTTGCTAATATCTTATCTTTAGGAAAGAACGTCTCTTGCCCTGTAAAAGATGATTTTTTTATAAACCAGTCTTCAGGTATAAGTTTCTTTCTTTTCCATCTATATAATTGGCCATATGAAATGCCTGTGATTTCTAAAAGTTCTTTTTTTGATATAAGATTATCACTCATAAATGTTCAACTCCTATTTTTTTTGTTTTTATACTAATATTAATATCTTGTACTTAATGAAGCAATAAGAAAGCATTGTGTTTTAGAAAAGCAAATTGAAAGTTGAAAGTTGAAAATTGAAAGTTGAAAACGTAGGATATTTCTCTTCGAGAAATTTTAATCATATTGTTCTTGGGACAAGAATAGTTTACTCGTTTCATCTTCATGAAACCTTGTATTCTAAATTACAATATTTTATCTAAAGATAAAATGAGTAAACCCCTCTTGTTCTATAGAACAATAAAATATAGTTTTGCGGAGCAAAGCCTCCATCGTTTTCCATTTTCCATTTTGAACTGTTCAGTTATGTTTTATGTCACAATCTTTCTCTATTACTCACTTAGCCCCCCTTTATCCCCTGCACTTTTTTCAACTTTATTATAACTTTATAATTTGTTCTACTTTTGACTCATCATCTATTTCAAGATTATCACTATATTCTATACTCTCAATCTTACATCCTGGACCAATTACAATGTTCTTTCCTCTTATTGTATTTGCTTCAGTTTTCTCAAGGTAAATCTCATCACCTTCAATTACATCACATTTAAATTTACCTTCTCCCTTACCTTTAAAAAATGTAAATGATTTGAACCCTTCTGTCCCAATTCCTCTAACTATCACTCTTCCTGCCCCAATACTTCCAACTTCACAACTCCTAATAACTTCAATATTTACTTCATCAGCAATCAATTCACCCTTAATTTCAAATGCACCTTTACCATTAAAGATTTCACATTCACAATTTCCATCAATATCACATGTTCCATATATTCCAACTTCTATTCCCTCAACATTTCCTTTAATATCACTTGCCCCTGCTATCTTTAATGTTGAACATTTAACATTTCCATTAATATCTCCTGAACCGTTAATTGAAACATCAATTCCATAAGCATCTCCTTTAATATATCCAGATCCATTAATCTTTATAGTCTCGCTCTTAATATTTCCATTTAAATCTCCAGATCCAAAAACCTTATATGATCTACACTCTACATTTCCCTTAATGTCTCCAGAACCCATTATTAAAATATCTCTATAAATTCCGCCTTCCCTATCTGTACAACCAAAAACTTTTAAATCTCTTCTTTCCATAACAGCCTCCTGTAACATAACATTGTTTTGTTTGTTTCTTATTTTTTTAGGACTCCTTTTCATAGTCCTTTACTAAAAATACTTTTAATTTATGTACAGAACTCGCAGTGATTATATCACCTGCGAATTCTATATTAGATTACCATTACTCCGTATATTTCAGGTTTAGTTAACTCTTCTCCAAATTCTTTTTTAGAGCAATTTCTGTATTCTTTATATTCTAATAACAAAAACTCTTTTGATATACCTTGATTTCCAAATATATTTGTATTTTCTTTTCTAAACATATTAATTCTCCTTTTAATTTTAGTTATTTCAATCTACAACTTTCCCTATTTGCTAAAACAATGATCTTTGTAAAGCATTCATCATTTCTCTATCCATTTCTCTATTTAATTCTTCTCTATACAGTTTATATTCACTTGAGTAAAACTCCTTAAGCATATCATTATTTGTCTTTACATTCATCTTCTCTTTTCTAAACATATTTTTTCCCTCCTAATTTTTCATACCTTTTATTTATATTCGAATTATCATATTGTGTTACAATTTTCTGTTGTTATTTTTATTAATTTTTTCTTAAATGGAATATATTTCTTATTTGTTATGAGTTTATTGTAACATAACATTGTTTTGTTGTAAAGGTATTTTATTTATATTTTTTAATATTTTTTTCATTTATTTCCAATCCATCGCTTGTTATAACCCCTAACTCAGCTGCTATAGCCATTTCATCTTTTCAAAACATTGTTCCGTTTCATTAGTAATAACCAATATAACAAGTAACATTGTTTCATTCAGATGCTTAATTTTTAATCATTTATAAATTGATTTATATTTTTTAACCTTTAATTTACTTAACATAATTAATATTTTTCTTGATAATCTCTTTGGAATCTTTTTAATTTCTTAAAATATTAAAAATTTTATTTCTTCTCATATGGTATAATATAATAAAACTATTATGTATTTTGTAATTTCAAAAAAAGAAATAAGGAGGAATAACATGCGTTTTGTAGATAAGCTTGAAAGAAAATTCGGAAGATATGCTATAAAAAATTTAGTTACAAAGTTAGCATATATTTATTCCGCTGTATACATAGCGTTATTTGTTTTTGCATTTGTTGAACCTAGAGCATATTATGCTATCAATAATTTTATGTATTTTGATATAAATTTGGTTTTAAGAGGACAAATATGGCGTATATTTACCTTTATTTTTATGCCTAGTTTTAGGCCTGACATAATAACAACGTTATTTTTATTCTTTATAGTACGATTCATGATGTATATAGGAAATACATTAGAATACTATTGGGGAACATTTAAACTGAATTTGTATTACTTAATAGGAATTGTTTCAGTATTGGTTATATCATCAATTACCAATACACCTATTGCTGATTCTGGACCGCTTCACTTATCTATATTTTTAGCTTGTGCATTTATAGCAGGTGATACTACACTTCATCTATATGGAATACTCCCTGTAAAGATGAAATATTTAGCTTATCTAGATCTTCTTTTTATCGCTTTTGCAGTATTAACACAACCTATTGGTGGTAAGCTTGTGGCATTAGCACCTTTAGTACCATACTTCTTGTTCTTTTGGAAGGATATTTATTATTTACTAATGAATAAAAAAAGATATCATGATTACAGGAAGAATCGTGGAAGCAAGACTTTTACTGCGAATTATGAAAAACCAAAAGTTATGCACAAATGTGAAATTTGCGGTGTGACAGATGTATCAGATCCTAATATGGAATTTAGATATTGCTCTAAATGTGAAGGTCTTCATGAGTATTGCATCGAACATATTAATAATCACGAACACGTAAAATAAATGTATAATTGATAATGTATAATGTATAATGATGGTTGCTTCTCACTTACGTGAGAAGCTATATTTTTGAACTTCATAATAAACAAAAGACTCAGAGCTGCGCTCTGAGTCTTTACTATTTTAATTAAGCAAGTTTTTTAAATGATATTACCGAACTATTTTAAAATGAAATTTTTTTGAACTATTCTTATACTATTCTTAATAGGTTTAATTATTTAACAAATTCAGCACCTTTAGCTAAAGCTTGTTTGTTAACTTCAAAGAATGCTTCTTTACCTTTTGATCCTAATGCTTCTATTAGAGACTCCATTTTGATGATTCCTGTCTTCTCAACGAAAGCTCCTAAAAGAACCATGTTAGCAATTTTTTGAGAACCAATCTCTTTTGCTACTGTTTGTGCTGGGATTTTTATAACCTCAACATCATCTCTTTCAACTTCTCTATCAACTAGGTCGCTATCAACTATGATTAATCCACCCTTTTCAACCATGTGCTCAAACTTATCTAAAGAAGGTCTATTCATTACAACAATTGAAGTAGGATTATTAACTATAGGTGATCCTATTTGATCATCTGTAACTATAACAGAACAGTTAGCTGTTCCACCTCTCATCTCTGGACCGTATGAAGGACACCAAGAAACATTTAAACCTTCATCCATTCCAGCATACGATAGGAATTTACCCATTGAAAGGATTCCTTGTCCACCAAACCCTGCGAATATAATTTCTTGAGACGCCATACTATTTTACCTCCATTGATGTGTCTTTTTTAACCCCAAGAGGATAATATGGGATCATATTCTCTTGCAGCCATGTCATAGATTCTACTGGTGACATACCCCAGTTAGTAGGACATACTGAAAGAACCTCTACCATTGAAAAACCTTTACCATCAATTTGGTTTTGGAAAGCTTTCTTTATAGCTTTCTTTGCTTTATTTATGTTTGGAACAGTATCAACAGATACTCTTTCAATGAAACAAGGTCCATCTAAAGTAGCTAACATTTCAGATACTCTTATTGGATTACCTTGTGTTTTTAAATCTCTTCCATATGGAGAAGTTTGAGTAACTTGACCTGGTAATGTTGTTGGAGCCATTTGTCCACCAGTCATTCCATAGATACAGTTATTTACGAATATTGTAACAATATTCTCTCCTCTAGCTGCTGCGTGTACTATTTCAGCAGTACCAATAGCCGCTAAGTCTCCATCTCCTTGGTATGTAAATACCACTGAATCAGGTTTAACTCTCTTAACTCCAGTTGCAACAGCTGGCGCTCTACCATGTGCTGCCTCAAACATATCACATGCAAAATAGTCATATGCTAAAACTGAACATCCAACAGGCGCAACCCCTATTGCTTTATCAATAACTTCTAACTCTTCTAATACCTCTCCTACAAGTCTGTGTATTACTCCATGAGTACATCCTGGACAGTAATGAGTAGGTACATCTACTAAACCTTTAGTTGGTTGAAATACTACCGCCATTATTTTGCACCTCCTACGATCTCTTTAACTTTGTTAAGGATATCTTCTGGATGTGGAACCATTCCACCCACTCTTCCATAGAAATGAACTGGTTTTCTTCCTTCAACGCTTAATCTTACATCCTCAATCATTTGTCCACAACTCATCTCTACTGATATATAACCATGCTTAGTATTATCAATAGTTTTGTTGAAAGCTTCAACTGGATAAGGCCAAATAGTAATTGGTCTAATTAAACCAAGCTTGATTCCTTCTGCTTCAGCCATTTTAACAACATTCTTACAGATTCTAGCTGTTGTTCCGTAAGCAACCATTATTAAATCAGTTTCACCTTCACAGTTAAACATTTCATATTTAGTTTCATTCTTTTCAATTTCTTGATATTTAGCAGCTAACTTATAGTTATGCTCTTCTAATTCTTCTGGTTTTAAGAATAAAGAGTTGATTATGTTGTGCTGTGTTCTTCCATTTAACCCTGCAGCAGCCCAAGTTTTTTCTGGAAGTTCTCTTTGCTCTCTCTCTTTAAATTCAACTGGTTCCATCATTTGACCTAACATACCATCTCCAACTACCATAACTGGAGTTCTGTATATATCTGCTACATCAAATCCCTCTTGTACAAGGTCAACCATTTCTTGAATTGAACTTGGAGCATAAACTGGCATTTTGAAATCTCCGTGTGCTCCACCTTTAGTAGCTTGGAAGTAGTCAGATTGTGCTGGTTGGATTCCTCCTAAACCAGGGCCTCCTCTTACTATATTTATAATAACGCATGGAAGCTCTGCTCCTGCAATATATGAAATACCTTCTGCTTTTAAGCTTATTCCTGGAGATGAAGATGAAGTCATAACTCTAACCCCTGCTCCTGCAGCTCCATAAACCATGTTTATTGCAGCAACTTCACTTTCTGCTTGTAAAAATACTTTTCCTATTTTAGGCATTTTCTTTGCCATATATGCTGATACCTCAGTTTGAGGTGTTATTGGATAACCGTAGAATGCTTCACAACCTGATCTAATCGCAGCTTCTGCAATAGCTTCGTTACCCTTCATTAAAACCTTTTCACCCATTGTAAATACCTCCTTATCTTTCAACAGTAATAACTAAATCTGGACAAATTTTTCCACAAGAACCACATCCGATACAATCTTTCATCTTGTCTTCTGTCACAGTTGCTGGATGATACCCTTTAACGTTTAATCCTTCAGAAAAGCTAATAATCTTTTTAGGGCAAGCTACTAAACAGTGACCACAGCCCTTACATCTTTCTTCTCTAAAAATTACTTTTGCCATTGACCTTTTCCCTCCTTATACATATTACCATTATCATTCATTCCTTTTAAGAAACGTATTGCTGAAATAATACTTAATATTTAGAAGATTTAAACCATAATAATATATAATAAATTAATTTTAATCTGCCATAAATGCTCTCCAAGGCGGCATCATAAAGATGTCAATTGGAAATATTTCTTCCCCTTTAACTTTTCCTTTTATTATGTCCTCAAAATCACGCCTGCATACAGTGTACGCATAAGGAATTCCTAATCTTTCTGAAAGAACTGTTACTTCTCTGTCTCCCTTAAGAATATCCTCTTCAGTTGTTTCATAAGACAAGTTAGTATTGCTAATCAATTTAGTGGCTTTTAACCTTGAAGCATATTCAATTTCTTGAACGTACTCTTCAGCAGTTTTGGAATCTTGAGTAAATGGTCTATTAGTATTTATTACAAAAAACATCTCATAAGGCTCAGCTTTTATATATTTATTATACTGTCCTAATGCAGTTGCACCCATATCATCGCCACCAATATCTATAACAACCTCATAGCTCTTATCATGAAATACTGAAAGTACCTCTGGTGGTACCACCATAAGTTCAGCATTTACATAATCAGGGTTTGATGAAATAACTTTAATACCTTTTTCTTCTAACTGCTCTTTTAGCTCTCTAACACAAAAAAACGGATTTACTACATCTAAATCAACTATGACAACTTTTTTTCCTTGCTCTGCAAGTTTTATTGCATAATTAATTGATATTTCAGTCTTTCCGCTCCCAAAGTGGCCTGTAAATATGCTAATTCTACTCATTTTGTATCACCACCTTATGCTTAATCTTTAATAATAATATACCATATATTATTTAAAAAAAACATAGTGATTGTGATTTTTTATAAAAAATCAATCAATTGACATTAATATTTCATTTTTGATTAGAAATGATTATTTTATTGCATCAACTGAGGTAAAAAAAGCACAACCTATGTGCTTGATAGAAACAAATTGAGAGTTGAGAATTGAGAATGATGGATGTTTCTGCTAAGGCAGAAACTACATTTTATTGTTCTTTAGCTCAATAGGTTTTTCTCATTTTATCTTTAGATAAAATATTGTAGTTAAATACAATGTTTCATACAAATGAAACGAGTATCCCTTTATTGTCCAAGGAACAATAAAATTAAAATTTCTCGGAGAGAAATGTCCATCATTCTCCATTCTACATTCTCAATTCTCAATTATGGTTTTATTTATATTCTTTCGCTTCCTCTTCTCCATTAAGAACACTAAGAGCTCCTTGTGCTAATGCAAGCATCTCATCTTCTCCTGGATAAATAACAACTGGTGCTATAAATTCAACTCTTTCACTAATATATTCAGTGATATATTTACTGTATGCAATTCCACCTGTTAAGATTATTGCATCTACTTTTCCACTTAGAACAGCTGCACATTGACCAATCTCTTTTGCTACTTGATAAGCCATAGCATCTTGAATTAATTTAGCTTTTTCATCACCAGCATCAGCCATTTTACCTACTTCTCTAGTATCATTACTTCCTAAGTAAGCAACAATTCCACCTTTTCCAGTGATCTTCTTTTTAATTTCTTGGATAGTATACTTTCCGCTATAACACATCTTAACAAGAGATCCAATTGGTAATCCGCCAGATCTTTCTGGTGAGAATGGACCTTCTCCATCTAATGCATTATTAACATCAATTACTCTTCCATCTCTATGAGCCCCTACAGATATTCCTCCACCTAAGTGAGCTACAATAACATTCACATCTGAATATTTTTTATCATTTTCCTTAGCATATCTTTTAGCAACTGCCTTCTGGTTAAGAGCATGGAATATACTCATTCTTTCAATTTCAGGCATACCAGAAACTCTTGCAACCTCGTCCATTTCATCAACAACAACTGGGTCAACAATATATGAAGGAATATTTAATCCTTTAGCTATTTCATTAGCAATTATTCCACCAAGATTTGAAGCATGTTGTCCAAGTACTCCAACTTTTAAATCTTCAAGCATTGCCTCATTAACATCATATGTTCCACCTTCGATTGGTTTAAGTAATCCACCTCTACCAACTACAGCATCTAATTCATTTATATCAAATTTCTTATCTTTTAATACTTTTAATATTACATCTTTTCTAAAATCAAACTGCTCAAAAATTGAAGCATATCTTCCTATCTCTTCTGCAGTGTGTCTTAAAGTTTCTAAAACTATAGCTTTTTCATCTTCATAAACAGCAATTTTTGTAGACGTTGAACCTGGATTAATAACTAACATTTTCATAGACATTTACATTTCCTCCTAAATTCTCTCTCGTTTTAGATATCTCAGTTCAATAATTTATTTAAACAATTCCATAACTCATTAAACCTTTGAGATTTTGGACTTGTTTAAATAAAATTTCACAGTAGATTCTCTCGTTAATAACTCTATTTATTTAATAACTCTGCAACTAATGCTGCCAAAGCAATTGAGTTCATCTTAGTTTCATATGAATCCGCTCTTGATGTAACTATAACTGGTGCTGCAGCTCCTATTAAAAGCCCACCATTCTTACTTTCAGTTGTAAATGCTAATGTTTTGTACATTACATTACCAGCTTCAATATTAGGCATTAACATTATATCAGCTTTTCCAGCCACTGGACTGTCGATTCCTTTATGTTTTGCAGCTTCTTCTGATAATGCATTATCGATTGCTAGTGGTCCATCAATTAAGCATCCTTTGATTTGTCCTCTTGCGTTCATTTGTGATAATGCTGCTGCATCTAAAGTTGGAGGCATTTTAGGATTAACAACCTCTACTGCACAAATAGGTGCTACTTTAGGAAGTTCTGTTCCTAATGCTTTAGAAACTGTAACTGCATTCTTTACAATTTCAACCTTTTCATTAAGATCAGGATACTTGTTCATAGCAGCATCTGTTACTAATATTAATCTATCAAATTTTGGCACTTCAAATACTGCCACATGAGACATTAACCCTTTTGTTCTTAAACCAATCTCTTTATCTAATACAGCTCTTAAGAAGTTTGCAGTATCTATTAATCCCTTCATAACCATATGCGCTCTTTTACTTGAAACACATTCAACTGCAATTCTAGCTGCTTTCTTTATATCTAATTCGTTTATTACTTCAACATTACTTAAATCCATATCAATTTTTGCAGCAATCTCTCTTATTTTAGTCTCATCACCAACAAGTATTGCATTAGCAATCCCTTGTTCATTTGCTGCTTTTACCGCTTCAAGAACGTGTTCATCTTGAGCAACTGCTACTGAAACAGTTTTTCTTTCAATTTCTTTTGCTTTTCTTAATACGCTTTCAAAACTGTTAACCATTACATCTGCACCTCATTTTCATATATTTTAGCTTTCTCTTCCTCTTTTATAACTCTAATAGCACCTTGTGCTAATGCTAACATTTCATCTTCTCCTGGTACAAGTTCTACAGGAGCTATAAATTCAACTCTCTCTTTAATCCAATTTTGAAGACGTTCATTATATGCTAAACCACCTGTCAAGATTATTGCATCCACTTTACCTTTTAACGCAATTGACATTCCTGCTATTTCTTTTGCAATCTGATATGCCATAGCTTTAAAAATAAGTTCAGCTTTTTCATCGCCATTTTCAATAAGCTTATCAACTTCTCTACCATCATTTGTTCCTAGATATCCTACTAATCCTGCTTTACCTATAATTTTCTTTTTCAATTCCTTATAATTGTATTTTCCACTGAAGGCAAGCTTAACAACATCCCCAACTGGTAGTCCCCCAGCTCTTTCTGGTGAAAAAGGTCCCATTTCATTTGCATTATTCACGTCTAATATTCTTCCATTTAATATTGGAGAAATTGATATTCCTCCTCCAAGGTGCGCAACAATAAATGAAGAGTCATCCAATTCCAATCCTTTTTTTGCACATACTCTTCTTGTTACGGCTTTAATATTTAATGCATGAACCAAAGATACTCTATTTAATTCAGGTATACCTGATATTCTAGCTACATCTTCCATTTCATCAACTGCAACAGGGTCAACTATCATAGCTGGAATATCAACCTTATTCGCTATCTCATTAGCAATTATTCCTCCAAGGTTTGAAGCATGTTCACCTTGATATCCAATTCTTAAATCTTCAATCATCTTTGGTGTAACAGTATATGTTCCACCTGGCATAGGTCTTAATAACCCTCCTCGACCAACAACTGCAGCAATTTCATTTAATGACACACCCTTTTCTTTAAGCCACTTCATTATAACAGCAGTTCTCATATCCTTCTGGTCGTAAATCTTTTCGTATTTCCCCACTTCTTCACTACTGTGTGATACGTTCTCACTAACAATGCACTCTTCCATTTTATTAAAAAGCGCCACCTTAGTAGATGTAGATCCTGGATTTATTGCCAGTATGTAACTTTTTTTGCTCATTTATTTACCCTCCATGATTATTATTTCCCTTAACAGAATTTTAGCACAATATATTCATTTCCCAATTTATATTTTATTAAAAAGCTATGTAATAATCAATTCGTCAGTTCTACGTATTAAAGTCTAGGCTATTTAGCCCAATTTTTCATTATTTCTTCTCCACATTTTATTCCATCGACAGCTGCTGAAATTATTCCTCCTGCATACCCTGCACCTTCACCACAAGGATATAATCCATCAATATTTAAGCTTTGAAGATTTTCCCTTCTATTCATTCTTACTGGAGCTGATGTTCTTGTTTCAACTCCAACCATTATTCCATCTCCATAAGTAAATCCTTTTATTTTTCTTTCAAAGTTTTCAAATCCTTCTCTTAATGGTTCAATTAACTCTATAGGTAAACACTCTTCCATATTTGCAAGTGTATATCCTGGAGTATAAGTAGGTTTAACTGATAGTAAATCAGTAGTTTTTTTACCTACCATGAAATCTTTTATTAATTGAACAGGAGCTTTATAATCTCCACCACCTGTTTTAAAGGCTAATTCTTCATATTTTCTCTGATATGCTATAGCATCCATAGGATTATCCCCAAAATCTTTATTACCAACAGAAACAACAACAGCTGAATTAGCATTTTCATTATCTCTTGCATAATAACTCATACCATTTGTCACAACTCTATTTTCCTCTGAAGCTGCTGCAACAACAAAACCTCCAGGACACATACAAAAACTATATACTGATCTTTCTTTATCATCTGTAGTATATGTTAATTTGTATTCTGCTGCTTTAAGCCTTTCATGTCCTGCATAAATACCATATTGATTAGTATCTATAAGAGTTTGAGGATGTTCAACTCTTACTCCTATTGCAAATGGCTTTGATTCCATATGCACTCCTTTTTCATATAACATTTCATATGTATCTCTAGCACTATGTCCTATTGCCATAATAATTACATCACAAGAGATTAATTCACCATTAACTTTTATACCTGTAACCACGTTATCTTTTATGATAACCTCTTCAAGTTTTGCTCCAAATCTTACTTCTCCACCTAATTCAATTATTTCTTCTCTAATATTCTTTACAACATCTTTTAAAATATCAGTTCCTATATGAGGTTTATTTTTGTATAAGATTTCCTCTGGTGCTCCAGCTTTCACCATCTCTTCAACAACAGTAGTACATCTTATATCTTTAATTCTAGTAGTCAATTTTCCATCAGAAAAAGTTCCTGCTCCCCCTTCTCCAAATTGAACATTACTATTAAGATTTAGCTTTCCTGTTTCCCAAAACTTCTGAACCTCTTCAGTTCTCTTATCAACATCTGAACCTCTTTCAATAATTAACGGTTTATATCCATGTTTAGCTAGAGTTAGACCTGCAAACAAACCTGCAGGCCCCATACCAACTACTACTGGTCTATTATTAAGAGGTTTTTCTCCATATGGGAATTTCTCTTTACTTTTTTTCTTTATTACAGATATGTCTTTCCCTTGCAACCTTCTTCCTAACTTCTCTTCATTTTTAACTTTTACCTCTACAGTATAAGTGAACTTAATAGTATCTTTTTTTCTTGCATCAATAGACTCCTTAAGTATATTCATGTATATTATTTCATTATGATGAATTCCAATTTTTCTAGCGGCTTTAATTTTTAACTTTTCCATTGACTCTTCTATATTTAAAACTATATTACTAACTTTAATCATTGATTAAATTCCTCTCTTGTTTATGATTTATTATTCATTATCTGTAGTCTCTCCAAAATCCTCATCTGAACTATTGTTTTCTGTGTTTATTGTATCTACCTCATTCTCTTCATTGTTACTCTCTGCATCATTTTCATTTGCAGCATCATTCAACTCTTCTTTTTTTTCAAGTTCAATCTTTACGGACTCTATATCCGATTGCACTATTTCAATATTTTCAGGTTTCTCAATATAAATTGGCACTATATGAATACCTTCTTTTAACCCTTCTAAATCTACTATACATTTAATTTTGTCATAATCTAACTCTTTAATAACACTCTCAATTCCTCTTATTTTTAGATTTATAGTTCTATATTGAATTTGTGTATTAAACTGGTCATCTAAATTTGAAATTGTTATTAATCTAGTAATATCTTTATCTACTATTTTCTCTATTTCTATTTTGATTTCAACATACTCAGTTCCATCTATTACAGTTATCCCCTCTGGAACTACAATTTTTAGAGAAATGTTTTCATTATCTTTTATAGATTGTAAATCTATTTTTTCTGTTTCAATAAACTCTATTAACTCCAATTCCTTTTCATTTCCTGAAATTTTTATTTCTTGAATGTTACTAGATATTGATTTTAAGTGTAAGTTCTTCTCAAGCTCCCCAAATGTATTTACCTTTATTGGCACTAATTTTGTTTTGTCCACAGGTATATTTACTTTTATCTTATCCGGATACAATCCAACTTTCTTTATTTCAGCCCCTGTTGAGTCTACAGCTTTTACTGTTGCTTCAGTGTTTACATCCTTATCTGCTCCTTCTAATTGAACTTCGGCAACAATCATCTTAATTAGACTTATTTCTTTTTCTGCACCAGAAACAACAATACTATCTGGGCTCTTATTTGTTTTATGTGCATAATACCCCTGCTTCGGATTTCCCTTCAGTGATACACTTACCTTGAATTCTTTTTCTATATACGCATCTAAATGAATAGGAATTAACATTTGTTGATTCTGAATAACGTTTACTCCATTTGGATAATCTTCAACAGTTACAAGTATTTTATTTTCCCCTTTTTTCAATGCTAAAGAATCTAAATCAACCATTACTTTAAAATCATCTTTAGTAAGTTTCTTTACCTGTGATGTAGGACCTTTTATAGTTAGATCCACAGTGTATCCATTTTCATCCACCAATATTAACCCACTGTACTTCAGTTTATCCTCATTCAAAATTTCCACCGGAACTCTTTTTATGTTATATGTAATTATTGGATTTTCAACATTAGAAACATATACTCTAAGAACTATTGCTGCAATTATACAACAAATCTTAATTATTAACTGCTTTTTCTTTTCTTGATCCACTGTTTCACCTTCTCCCCAACCCCTATATTGTCTCTTTCATTTTTTTCCATAAAAGCAAGTAGAACATTTCTTAATTTTTCTTTATTATAATTTCTTAATAACTTCCCATTTATAGCTAGTGAAATAATTCCTGTTTCCTCCGATACAACAATCACAATAGCATCTGAATTTTCAGAGGCGCTAATTGCCGCTCTATGTCTAGTACCTAAATGCTGCCCTATTGTTCCATTAGTTGTCAAAGATGGCACAAAACATCCTGCTGCTACTATTCTTTTATCTCTAAGAATACATGCACCATCATGCAATGGAGTATTAACAACAAAAATATTTTCAAGTAAACTTGATGAAATTAATGCATCTAACCTAGTACCTGTATTAATTATCTCCCCTAATCCTGTTTTTTGCTCTACCATAATTAATGCTCCAGTTCTTGATAGTGATAAATTATCAACTGCATCAATTATGTTACTTATTAATTTATTTCTCTCTTCTTTATCTAACTGAACATTTTTATCAAAAATAGATGTCCTACCTATCTTTTCAAGAGCTCTTCTTACTTCTGGTTGAAAAATAATAACAAAAGATAATAATCCAATTGTTATTGTATTATTTAATATCCAATGAAGCATTGTAAGATTAAAAAATTCACTTATTGGAATTATTAAAAATATTAAAACAACTCCTTTAAGTAACTGCTCTGCACGAGTTTCCTTTATTAAGTTATATATCTTAAAAAATAAAAAAGAAACAACAATAACATCCAATATTTGACTAACACTTATACTTCTTACAGCATTTAAGAATGCCTCGTAAAGACCTTCCACAACCTTCACTCCCTATTATTTTCTAAAATAATTATACTATAATAGTCTTTGTAAAGTATACCATTATAATAGGTTTTTTAAATATATTTATATATTATGTTTCCTTTTTTATGGTATTATATTTATATAAATATAAGAGAGGAGATTAATTATGCGCACTTTTGGAAAAAGGCTGTTAAAGTTCATTATTATTTTGTGTATAATAGCCCTTGTTTCTATTGGAGTATTTTTTTATTTTTACAATATGATGACAAAGACTTCTTATTCAAAATATGATACTGTTTTCTCAGAAACAGTTAATTCAATAAATAAAACTAATAGTTCAATATCATTTTCAGAAAATATAACTTCTATAGATGATAATTTAAAAGCACAGATTGAGACTGCTCGTGATTCTCTAGTTAATGAAAGAAATGCTCTAAAAAAAGAGAATCCTCCTAGTAAATATAACGACTTATATTCCAATATACTCGCTGGACTTGAATATAATATTAAAATTTACAAAGAAGTTCTTCAATTATCAAATTTAAATGATGATAATGCTCTTCAGGAGTCTCTTGAGAACTTAAATCACTATGCTAATAATTGTATAAAACATTATTCATTTACTGATAATTCTTCTTTTAACGTAATTTTTCCTGAGGAAACTCATAACATGGTTAAATTTGCTCAAAAATACATATTAGACAAAAGAGCTCTAAATGATAAATTATTATTAGAGAATTCCGCAAAAGAAAAGTATATTTTTGAACTAGAATCTGTATATTCAAGATTTATTTCAATATTTCAAAACAGAAATAAACTTCAATCATTAGAAAATGCTAGATCTGAAAATGCATATGAAGATTTATTAACTAAATTGGATAATGAGTTAAAAACACTAAATGATTTACTATTTGATGCTAAACCGATAATAGCACCTGTAAATATAGACGATTTGACAGATGAATTACATGAATTAATATACAACTATATTATTTATGTACAGTATTTTAAACATGCTGTATCTTTTGAAATGAATTCTGGCATGATAGATGATACTGTTGAATCTCAATTAAATCAATTATATGATTTAGCTAATTCTGAATTAACTAAATGTGAAGCCAAATGCAAAAGTTTCGAAAATAAATTTCAACCATTAAAAAAGCTTTTAGATTAACTATATATAAAAATTTAAATATTACTTTAACCCTAGTATCTCTGTTTGAGTTGCTAGGGTTCTTTCATGTATTATTTTGTTTCTTAAGGGGATAATATGATAACAAACATATAATAGGAGTGTTTTAAATGATATCTTTTAGTAATATCTTGATGAGCATTTTACTGGCTTTTAATCTATCAGCCTTCCAATTAAATGAAGATACCGATATTACATTAGTATACAGTGAGGATGAGATTACTAATCTTCTGTATAAAGAAAATATGAATCCAATTGCAGTGTTTAACAATACTTATAAACATATTTCAATAACTTCAGCTGATGTTGATTTTATGGCTAGAGTAGTTTATGGAGAAAGTGCAGCCGAACCCTATGCAGGCAAAGTGGCTGTAGCTTCTGTAATAATAAACAGAGTTCTTGATGATAAGTTCCCTTCAACTGTTTCAGGCGTGATAAAACAAAAAGGAGCTTTTTCTTGTGTTAAAAACGGTATAATAAATGCTAAACCAAATGAAGATTGCTATAACGCAGTATATGATGCTTTAATGGGGGCAGACCCAACTAATGATTCTTTATTTTTTTATAATCCCCAAATTGCAACATGCCAGTGGATGAAATCAGTAAAGAAAGACAATTTGATAAGAATCGGTAATCATGTTTTTTTCGTTTCAAACTAACATAAAGAACAGCTAAATATTATTAGCTGTTCTTTTATAGTTCCTATTTTAAATTATTCACATAACTTACAGCACTTAAAGATGCCACACATCCTTCTCCAGCTGCCTTAATATACTGATATGGTTTTCCAACACAATCCCCAGCAGCGAAACATCCTGGCAGATTAGTCTCCATATTTCTATTTACTTTAATATGACCATCCTCTAGTTCAAGCCCTGGTACAAGTTGATCTGGCATTATGCTATCTTTCATTATAAATATTCCATCAACGAATAATTCACTATTATTAAATTTTATACCTTTAGCATATTCGTCTCCCAAAATTTCAACAGGAACATCTTTTATAATTTCAATATCTTCTGGCAATGTTAATTTATCCTTAAACATTGGAACAAAATAAACTTTTTCCGCAAGTTCATTAACATACTTTGCATCTTCCACCGCTTCCATATTGTGACCAATTATAGCTACTTTTTTTCCTTTATATAATGGAGCATCACAAGTTGCACAATATCCCACACCTTTTCCTAAGAATTCTAATTCTCCTTTTAAAGGCTTAGTATATTCAATGCCTGTAGCCATAATAATACTTGTAGCTTCATACATTTTTTCATTTACCATGAGAGCAAAATACTCCCCCATAGCATAAACATTTGTAATTCTTTCGTAAGTTATTTTAATTCCAATTTCATCTATATGCTCCTGAAATGCATTCTTTAATTCATTTCCAGTAACAAGTGGTAACCCAAGATAGTTTGATACCTTTGGAGCCTTTACTACCTTATGACTTAATTCTTCAATACCGAAAATTATAATTTTTTTGTTTCTAATCGAGGCATTAATAGCTGCCTGAAGTCCAGCCGGACCACTTCCTATTATGGCTATATCATATCTTTCTCCAGCCATATTATATCACCTCTACTAAATATTTTGTTTTATTATAGCCTCCAGCGCCTGTTTAGGCTTGAAACCTATAGATGTATCAACAACTTTTCCACCTTTGAACATCATTACTGTGGGTATACTTGTTACTTTAAAGTGATTAGCTAAGGCTGGATTATCATCTACATTAAGCTTCGCAAATTTAACTTTATCACCATATTCATTATTTAATTGTTCCATTATTGGAGCTATCATTTTGCACGGACCACACCAAGGTGCCCAAAAGTCAACAACAACTAAATCATTTGATTCTGCAACTTCTTTATTAAAATTATTTTGAGTAATTTCTAACATGTCTTACCTCCACACGTACCCCCTCAGGGTATATATTCTTATTATTATTCTATGAAATTATTTTAATTTAGTCAACTAACATTACTACATTTTTTTACTGCGATAATATTTCTTTTATATAACTATTAATATATTCAGAGTTTGGATGTACTTCTTTAAGTTTTAAAGCATATTCTTTTGCTTTTTCCATATCTCTACTCTTCATAAACATTGCAGCTTGATACATTGTATCTTCATGGTATCCACTGTCACTATAATTTTCATGTAACATATCGCAATACTTAATAGTCTCCTCAACAATTTCTAATTGTAAGTTTATTGAGGCTAATTCAAATACAATATCCTCACCGTAACTTACACCTTTTTTGAAATATTTCATTCCTTTTTCATATTCCTGTATTGCCTTTTCATAATTCTCATCCGCTACAAATGAATTACCTTTTTCTAAATAGTATCCTACTGCATTTTTCTCAACATATTTTTGTGCTTTATTATAACTCATTCTATCGTTAATTGATAAAGTATTCTCATCAATTTTCTTTAATATACTTATTAAGCTATCAACATTTTTCTGTTCAAGACTTTCCTCTAATTCATCCTTAGGAAAAGAAGCATATTTATTCTGATCTTCAGTGGTAGTTGCTTCTTCATTATTAGTTTTATCAACTTCTTGATCATCAGTTGTATTTACTTCTTCACTGTTAGTTTTATCTTCTTGATTATTGGTTTTATCTTCCTCTTCAGCTACTTTATTATTATATTCTTTTTCTTCCTTATCGATTCTATTTTCTTCCTGACCTTTATTCCCCATAACAACTGTATCTTTTGTATCAATAGGAGTATTCTTAACAAAATTCACAAAATACTTTATAGCGCCAACTATAAGAATGGTGACCACAACTCCGCCAGCAATTTTAAAAATCACTTCTTTATTGGATTCCTTTTCTTTTACCCCTATCTTAATAAGTTCTTTTTCAACATTTTTTACCTGTACATCTTTCTTATCAATTATTTTAAACTCACTTACCAAGTCTGTTATTTTGTCATATTCACCTTTTTTCAGATAACATTCAATAAGCTTTTTATTTACATTTAAACAATTAAAGTCACTTTTTTTGCAGTGAAGCAATAATTTAATGGCTAATGAAATTTTCATTTCTTGCATTTTTAATATTGCCTCATCATATATATCCATTTTTTCAAAGTCAGCTCTACTATCAACCAGATATTTTTTAGCTACTTCATCCCCATTAATTTTGTAATTTCGCTCCCATATATTTCTTGCTTCTTTAAGTTCTCCTTTAAAATATAATAAAAGTCCTTTTAAACTTAAAGCGGCAGAATTTTTTATGTTAAAGGATATACTCTTATTACAATAATTAAGAGCTTTATCAATATTTCCATCGTAATAAAATTTTAAAGCTTTTTTATAATACTTAACGCTTTTATTCATATAGTTAATTCACCTTCATCCTTTAATATCTCTCTTTATTATTATATCAAATAATGAATCATTTTTAATTACTTAAATTACAATTAACAAAATGTTCAAGCCACATTAATACTATAAATTAAAAATTCTACATTCATTGGTATTTATAAACATTAATATAAATAAAAAGCGCGTTTACTCACGCGCTCTTAAATGATTTATTTTTTTATAGATTCATTCTTTTCCATATCATTACTTTTTATAATAAAGTTTAGATTTTCTTTTTCTATTTGTAAATCTATTATTGTTTCTTTTATTAAAGAAGTATACATTATATCAATTTCATTTGTTTTAGTATTTACTTTAATTATTTTACTTATTATTTCACCTTTTTCAATATCTTTTCCAACACTAGCAATATAAACCCATTGTCCATCTTCAACATAATTTATTATTATACAATCTTGAATTCCTAAGTCTTCTTCTTGTTCATTTATTTTTATCGTAGTTCTACCATCATCATTATTAAAGACAATATTGTGCTCATTTTTTAAATACTTAACATTATATTCTCCTGCATAATTAAACGTTGAAATCCCTTTGGTCATTCTTACTTCAGTATCATCTTTCATTAATGATACCTCAGTGTTACTATCATTATTAACATCATCATATGCCTGAACTGCTCCAACTTCCTGTTTTGCATCAGAATTTTTAGCTTCTTTCTTATCCTCTTCTACGCCAGCTACCGAAGCAGTAGATTCCTCTTTTGAATTGTCTTTTTCAGAAACTCGTTCATCCGCTTTATATCCATCATACTTAGCTTCCTCAAAAGTTTTTGTATCTTTTTTGTTTTCAATAGCAAAGTCCATATCCTTATTTTGTTCTCTAATCATAAATGGTGCCATGAAAATCATAATTGAAAAAGTAGCCGCAACAGCAATTATTTTCTTGTTGAATAATAATTTCTTTTCTTTTTTCTTATTAACTGATTCAAACTTAATAACTTTCTCTTCCTGCGAATCTTCAATTACGTGATTTTCTTCTTTTTGTGAAGAATATTTTTGTTTATCAATCATATTCATGACATTTTTAATACGACTATTAAACTCTATAGGTTCTGAATTTAATACTTCTAGGAACATGTCGTTTATAGCTTTTTCTTCTTCATATGCTTTATTACACTCAGAACATGCTTCAATATGATTACTTATTTCTTCCATAAGTCTTTCATCTAAATCATTTTCAATATATTCACTCAGGTGTTGTAAAACCTCATTACACTTCATAACTCACACCCCTTTTCTCTTTACTCATATGTTTTTTAAACCCATCCCGCACTTTGTAATACCGTCTTTTAACGGTGGATAATTTCATTTCCATAACTTCTGCAATATCATCAAATGTAATATCATTTGTATACTTAAGTATTATTATCTGTTTATCAGGCTCATCTAAAGCATCAATATATTGTACAATCTCTTCTTTCATTTCCTTAAATTCAAATGCTTCTTCTGGTGATATAGCATCTGTTGCTACGCCTCTTGCATCTTCAATATTAGTTTCTGTAGTTTTATTGTACTTTCTCATATAATCAATGGTTTTGTTCTTAGCTATTTGTAGTATCCAACTAGAAAATTTACACTTTTTGTTATACAGTTCTAACTTATTATAAACTGTTATAAAGACTTCCTGAGCGATATCCTCTGCAGTTTGTTTCTGCTTTATCATATTATAAATAAACCTTTGTACTATAGGTTCGTATTTAATCATAAGCTGATTAAAGCACTCTATATCACCGTTCAGGATACCTTCAACTAACTTTATATCTTCCACAATATCTTCCCCCTACGGTTAGTTTTGATTCTATGCTCGCATATGGTCATTAAAATATATATTACACCCCTAATTTATAAATTAATGACGTTTAAATTATCCTTCATATTTTAATACGAAGTTTTCGCATAATAGTTATCATAAACTAAAATTTTTACTTATTTTCCTTAAAAAATTCATTTTTAATTAACCATACTAGCACTGTTGCAGCTAATAAGTCCGCACTTCCTCCAGGACTAATTCTATTACTCTCAAAACTTTTAGTCAATTTTTCTATTTCTTTTTTTCCTTCTTCACTTTCAATACCACCTAACTCCATTATTTTGAGAGCTTCTGATTTAACATATTCAAGTGTTTCCATATCATGCCTGTGTAATATGGTAGTATCATCTGCATATTTCATTATATAGATTAATGTATCCACAAGTCTATCATTCATGGGAATATGAGATATTCTTTCAAAGTGACTTAAAGCCCCATTGAATACTATGGGAAAACCCTCTTCTGCTTCTCCTCTAATTCCTTTCAACCCATATTTTTTATATACCTTTTGTCCATGAGTAAGCTTTGATTCAGAATCAAGTCCTTGCTGTCTATCTAGTTCTTCATTACTAATACCTTCTGTCATTTCTACTATTACATTCTTTATACATTCAAAGTTCATCTTATTGGTAAGAACATATGCCGCGGCAGATTGTATCAATCCGATAACGAATATCATTCCTTTGTGAGTATTTATACCTTTTGTTTTCTTGAACATTTCCTTTTCACATTCAACCCCAATAGGTCTCAGTTTGCAAAAAATTTCTTTGGGTGTAAGTTCTTTTGCTCCTTCTTCAGCAAATTTTCTAAGATACCTTCCTAAAACTACTGTACTATCTAAAAAAGTAAAAAAGTCCATATCATCATGAGCACCTGATGATATCGGGGATACCAACCCCAACGATGGAAAACAGGCCACCTCATATAATATGGATTGCATTGCAAATTCAGTCAATTTATCTATAAAATCATTATGCTCTATCATACATATTCTCCAAATAATCATTATATCTATCTGCTATAAACTTAGCAATCTCTTCATAGCTATGAGCTCTACTTCTTACACACTCGTGAGCTGGTTTATCGCAAATAAAACAGCTTCTTGGATTCTTTCCTAAACTTACTCTACTTATTGATTCCCCTTCAGTATTATACACATCTAAATCTATACATCTACCTAAGGTATGTCTATCTTCTATATCTATAGTAACACTCTTTACATTCTCTACTTCCTCATCAATAACATAAAACATAATTGGTCCCTCAGCTGTATAACTTGTCATAGTGTACTTGATTTTCTCACTAAACAAGTTACTAACTAATACCCCTATAATCTCCATAATCTTTCTGGTAATTGCATTATCCTTCTCAAGCCCAGGATAGTTTACTCTAAGACTAATAACTGTATTGTTATATCTTTCAATTAACTCATTTATAAACTCAACTCTTAATTCTCTTGCGTCAAGCAAATCTTGTATAGTGTACATAAGCTTAGTGAGGAGAAGTGCTATATTTAATCTTCTCCATTATCTCCTTTCCTTCTGAACTCAATAGAAACTTCATAGTAACATCTGGTACTAAATTTTTTAAGTAAGATATTTCTCCACCTTTGATAACTTCTCTAACCTGTGATGCACTTATAGCTTTTCCTTTAAATTCTCTTCTCTTTACTATTTCCAACTCTACCCCATACTTCTCTAAGGTATCTGATAAAGTTTCATTATATGCTTGTGTTACTTCACAGAATGGTTCTTCTCCAACATATCGCTTATTTATTGATAATTCATTACAAAAATATTCTCCAAATATAGAAGCATCTAATTCAGTAAAAATTCTAAGGACATCATCTTTCTTTCTTAAGAAATAATTAGGAAATGTTGCTGATGATATTATATATTCTCCACCTGGAACAACTTTAACATTTTTCAGATCCGCTACCCCCTGTTTAACTAGCTCATACCTATACTTAAAAGGAAATAGAGATCTATCTTCTTCTACAATAAAAATTATGACTTCTTCATTTTCTAATGAAGCTTTTTCTATTAAATATCTATGTCCCCATGTAAAAGGATTGCAATTCATTACTAAAGCTGCTTTTTTATTATTTTTTAAATCATACTTTTCTATAATTCTCTTTATGTGTTTATTTATATTTTCCACACCTGTTTCTAATAATGCAACTTCTTTAACCTTCTGAATAAGTTTATATCCTACACCAGTAAATATATTAATATTTTCAGGCTTTGTAAATATAAAACTATGATAAACTCCTTGATCAAAAAGTTTATTATTCATCCAAGTAACAAGTTTTGAAGATAGTCCCATTCCTCTCATACTTGAATCAATTGCAAAACATTTAAGGATATTCCCCGATTTTGAACAAGTACCTACTATTTTTCCACCTTGTTTAATAACTATTGTACAATCAATATTCTCTTCAAATTCTAAGTCAAAATTCTTTAAAAATTTCTTTACATCATCTAACTGATTAACATTAGAAATATTGATTTCTTCAATTACAAAATCGTACATTTATATCACCCTCAATTCCTATGTTCATACACATAAAGCCAATATTAGTCTTATTATATCAAACTATTCTATAACAATAAACTTTTTTCAGTAGATTATCATTAACTATTATTATATCTATTTCCAAAAAAATATTAGGGTAGAGATTAACCTACCCTAACTATATTTATTTCTCTATAAACTATTTACTTTATAAAACTACTTATTTTACTTTTCTTACAACATCAATAACTGTACCATCTCTATATTCTACTACAGCAACAATATCTTCTTCCAATTCAATAGACTTTGCTTTACCTGCAATTCTCTCAGCCTCTTCTTTAAGCTCTTCTATTGTTTTAATAGGGAGATGAGTTTTATTTAACTGCTCAATTAAGTCTGTTCTCTTTGGATTAATAGCTATTCCTCTTTCAGTAACTATTACATCTACAGTTTCTCCAGGAGTTGTCACAGTAGTTACTTTATCTTTAATTACAGATAATCTAGATTTAACAAGCTTTGATACTATGATAGTAAGCTTAGATCCAGCAGCTGTATCACTGTGTCCTCCAGATCCTCCCATAATATTTCCATCAGATCCTGTTGTTACATTAACATTAAAATCTGTATCTACCTCTGTAGCTCCTAAAATCATAATGTCAAGTTTGTTAACAACTGCACCTTTATTATTTGGGTTACCATACATAGATGATGACATTAATTGATGTTTCGGATTTTTTCCACATGATTCTACAGCTTTTAAATCAAAACACTGTACATCAAATAGTGCATTAAATAATCCTTCCTCATACATATCAACTATATATCCTGTTATACCTCCAGCTGCAAAACTACCTTTAATCTTCTCTTTCTGCATAATCTTTTTAAGTTCAGCCGCTACAGCTAGAGAAATTCCACCAGCTCCTGTTTGGAATGATAAACCATCCTTAACTAATCCGGAAGCCTTCATTACCTCAGATGTCATTTTAGCAATTTTTAATCCTACAGGGTCTTTTGTAATTTGTGTTGTTCCTGATACTATCCCCTTAGGATCTCCAATAGACTCCACAACTGCAACATAATCCACATAAACCTGGCTTATTTCAATTGGTGCATTAGGATACTCAACAAGATTATCTGTAACTGCTACAGTAATATCAGCATACTCAGCATCAGCTACAGCATATCCTAAAACTCCACAAGCTGATTTTCCAAATAGTCCATTCACATTTCCATATTCATCAGATGTAGGTGACGCAAGGAATGCGATATCTATATGCAAATCACCACTCTCAATTAATCTTGCTCTACCGCCATGTGTATGCATTATTGCTGGATTCTTTAAAAGACCTTTTGAAACTGCTTTCGCTACTGGGCCTGACATGTATGCTGCATAAATTCCTGTAACTACTCCAGTTTTTATATGTTCAACTAACGGTGCATGAACTGGGAAAATGGAACTTGCAACAATAGTTAGATCTTTTATTCCTCTTTTCGCTAGCTCATCAACAACAGTATTTAAAACATAGTCACCATTTCTTAAATGATGATGAAAAGATATGTTCATTCCATCTCTAAGTTCTAATTTATCAAGCACGCTATCTATTCCATGATGTAATTTCATTTCTCCTGGTGCTACACTTGAAACATTTACTCCAACTTTCTTCTTATTACCATAGTTCACATAAGCCCCTTGGAAAGGCTTTACTTCACCATAACCTTCTATATAATCTGGAATTTCTCTTCCAAGAATATTCTTCATAAATCATCCCTCACTTTTCTCTATAATAATCCAAGAATATCTGCAAGCTCAAGAGTAGCTTTAGCCCTATTTATGATAGGTGCATCTATCATTTTTCCATCAAGTGAAAATACTCCAAGCCCCTCACTCTCTGCCTTCTCCTTAGCCTCCATAACTCTCTTAGCATGATTTATTTCTCCTTCAGTTGGTGAATAAACCTCATGTATATCATCAATCTGTCTCGGATTTATTGCTGCTTTACCTGTCATTCCTAGACTTTTTGCTTTTCTCGTATCCTCTTTTAATCCGATACAATCATTTGTATCTGTAAATGGAGTATCTATTGAAGAAACACCTAAAGCTTTACATGCTGTTGCTACTTTATTTCTAGCATAGAATACTTCTTGCCCCTCTTTAGTTCTCTTTATTCCCATGTCAGCAGCTAAATCTTCTCCACCTAATAATACACCATTAACTCTTTCTGACGCTTTAATAATATTATAAACATTCTCTACTCCATAAGCTGATTCAATCAATGCAATAAGTTTTATTTCCCCTTTATTGAATTGCATTTCATCTTCAATCTCATCAAGCATTTTTGATACCTTTATAATATCTTCTTCATTAGCTTTAGGAACAAGTATTGTATCAGGCTTAACCTGTCCTATAGCTCTTATATCCTCTTCTGCGAATATAGTCTCAATAGGATTAATTCTTACTATTAACTCTACATTTTCAAAATTTAAGTTCTTAATAGCCTCTCTAACCAATATTCTAGCACTGTCCTTCTCTGTTAAGCTAACAGCATCTTCAAGGTCCAGAATTATAGAATCTGCTCCAAGAATATCAGCATTTTGTATCATGCTAGGATTGTTTCCTGGCATGAACAGCATAGTTCTTCTTAAATTTCTCATAGCTATTCACACCCCCTTTTAACAGCAGTTTCAACTCTAGCTTTTATAGTATAATTTAAAGCCCCTTTGTCCTGTGCTCTTATTATTACATCCTGAACTCCTAGTTCTTTTAAAGTATCCATTATCACCATTTTTATTTCATCACCAAATTGTTGCATAACAATACTTTCAAGTTCTAACTCTATTCCATTTCCTTCACTTGGCATAACTGTAACATATATATCATTAGACTCAAATGTACCTGCCTTTGCTGGTTTCATTATCTTCACCTGTATCACTCCCTTATATTGAAAGTTGAGTACTTACAACTATTTTTCTAAACTGTTCAAGTAAGCCGCTTGCCCTTGCTCATAAAGGTTATTTCCTTCGCTATCTATTACCACAACAACAGGAAAATCCTTTACTTCAATTCTTCTTATAGCTTCTGCTCCTAAATCTTCATAACATACCACTTCTGATTTTACAACAGACTTTCCAATAAGCGCAGCCGCACCACCTATAGCACCAAAGTAAACTGCTTTATTCTTCACCATAGATTCAATTACTTCTTTACTTCTTAATCCTTTACCTATCATGCCTCTTAAACCTAAATCTAGTAACGTTGGAGCATATGGATCCATTCTATAACTAGTTGTTGGTCCTCCTGATCCAAACGCATTACCTGGCTTTGCTGGAGTTGGTCCTACATAATAAATAACTTGATCCTTAACTTCTATTGGCAATTCTTTTCCTTCTTCTACTAGATCACATAATCGCTTATGTGCTGCATCTCTTCCTGTATATAATACTCCTGATAAAAGTACTGTATCTCCTGCCTTCAATCCTATAACTTTTTCTTCTGTTAATGGTAGTATCACTTTCTTTTCCATAACTATTCCTCCCTATATCTATAGAATTGGTTATTAAAGCTCTATCTCTGCATGTCTTGTTGCATGACAATTTATATTTACTGCAACTGGCAATCCTGCAATATGAGTTGGGTATGTTTCAATATTTACACCTAAAGATGTTGTCTTTCCTCCAAAACCTTGTGGTCCGATTCCCATCTTATTAATTGCCTCTACAAGTTCTTCTTCTAGATTTGCATAAAACTCATTTTTATTTGTCGAGTTTAATGGTCTAAGAAGTGCTTTTTTTGCAAGCATAGCAGCTCTATCAAAAGTTCCACCAATTCCAACTCCAACAACTATAGGAGGACATGGATTAGGTCCTGCTTCTTTAACAACTTTTAATATAAACTCCTTAACCCCTTCAAGTCCATCTGCAGGCTTAAGCATTTTTATTTGACTCATGTTTTCTGATCCGAATCCTTTAGGTGCAACAGTTATTTTAATCTTGTCACCTTGAACTATATCATAGTAAATTACAGCTGGAGTATTATCTCCCGTATTAACTCTATCCAAAGGATCCTTTACAACAGATTTTCTTAGATAACCTTCAGAATACCCTTCTGCTACACCTTTATTTATAGCTTCTTCTAATAATCCACCAGTAACATGAACATCCTGACCTATTTCAACAAAAATACATGCCATACCAGTATCTTGACACATAGGCATCTTTTCATTCTTTGCTATCTCTGCATTCTCTATTATGTTATCTAAAATCCCTTTAGCAATTTCCCATTCTTCTTCTTGTCTAGCACTATTAAGTTTTTCTCTAACATCGCTACTTAAGTAATAATTTGCATCTATACATAATTTTTTAACAGCTGATGTGATTTCTTTTACATTAATCTCTCTCACAACTACTCCTCCTTAAATATTCGCACAATGCATAATAGACAATTTATACTATACTTTTTAGTATTCGTAAAATTGTCTTACTTGTACTTATTCAGCTTATCATATTAAATACACAGTACTTCTTAATTTAGAAATCTCTTATGAGAATAATATAAAAGGCAGTTATAAAAAACCGCCTTTTATAATTTATTTATTTTTAAGCGTTTTTTCTTCTATTAACTAAAGCTAAAACCCTGTTCATTTCATTATTAACGATCATGTAACCTTCATCAACACCCATTCCTGGCTTAGCTAAACATTGAGTTGCAGCACATGCCATAGCAATGTTAGTAGTTACCTCTGCTGATCTATTAGTTTCGTTACATGTTCCTCCACAGTAAGCACCTAAACCTTTTTCATTACAGTATATAATTGCTTCTGCAGTATTATTAACTCCTCCTAAGTCTGGAGTTTTAATTTGTAACATATGTCCTGCTTTGTTATCTGCAAAGAATTTAACATCTTCAAATGTATTACACCATTCATCTGCAACTAACTCTATATTTATTCCTCTTCTGTCAACTTCAGCAGTTAGATCTCTAAGAGCTTCCATTTGCTTTTGTCTATCTTCAACATCCATAGGACCTTCAATTCTTAATTTGAAAGGCTTAGCAGCTTCTGCTAATGTTTCAAGATAATCAGCCATAGCGTTATTATCACAATCAAATGCAATACCGATTGTTCCATAAACATCAATGTGGAATATTGGATTATAAGATTCATCAGTTCTTAACTGCTGTACTCTAGCAGTCATCCACTTAACGTACTCAAGAAGTTTCTCACCTTTTAATCCTAATTTATCTTCTACATGGTTTATTAATGCATGAGGCATAACATCTGCAGTTTTGATAATCATCTTATCAACATTATCATATCTATTATCTCCAGATTGAGTAAAAATAGGTATTCTCTTAATTTCTTTTCCTACGTTATATTCTTCATTAACTATTTCAGCCATTGTTAAATGTTTCGCTTTAGCAACTCCATCTAAAATCGCTTGAGTAACTCCATATCTAATAGCTGTATGTAATCTCTTTCCGTTAATCTGCATTCTGTCAAACTCTTCTGCTAATTCTCTAAAACAATTAAGTTCTCTTCCAATTAGTTTTGGAGCGATTTCTTTTTCGATAACTGGAATAAAATCTTCTGCTAAGAAAAGAGGGTCTCTTCCACCAGCACCTGAATATTGAACTGCTGCACAATCACCATGTGCTACTTGCCCATCTTCTAATATTAACATAACAGAAATCGATTCTCCCGCTTGTCTTATTGACTTAAATCCTTCTGTAATAGCCTCACCAGTGTAAGTAAATCCATCATGTCCTGCTCCACTCTTGATTGCTCTTTGATCGTCAAAATAGAATCCTGTTTTTCCTGGTGAACAAACCACATCAATAATTTTCATAGCTACGCACCTATCCTTTTCATTAATTAGTTTCATATTTTTCCAAACTGACCTAAATCTTAAATTTATTAAAAGTCAGGGAGAATTTTAACTTCCCCCTAACCAAATATCTATTCTAGTCTACCAACCAATCTACCTTTACCTACTGCAAATATATCATCTACAGTCATTTGGAATCCAACTTCTCTTCCTTCAAATTTTCCTCTTTCTTCAAGCTTTTTCATGTTATAGTCCTTAAGCTCTTTTGTGAAAGGAATATTACCAAACTTAAGATATCTTACAGCTCCATTGTTATCTCTAGCAGGCATCATCTTACCATAGTTATATTTACTTGGTGCAAATGGAATATCAACTACTCCCATATCAAATCCTTTAACAGCACCGATTGCTAAATCACCTTTACCAATTTCATATAATTTGTCTATCATACATTTTGTCTCAGCTTTTATGATTGCTATTTCAGTTTTTAACTCATCTGACATTGCAAGTTGTTGCCCTTGTAAAAGGTTTATTGTCATTTTAGTAGTTTTTATTCCTTCACAGTTTGCTTCTTTTGTAGGTATTCCTATTGCTTCGTGTGGAGTCTTAACAATAACTTTTGTAGCTCCTGCTAAAGTAGCTGTTGCAGCACCATTTGATATTACACCAAAAGCTTTAGCTTCATCAGCTGGGAATCCACCCATCCATTGGTGGAAAACAGTTGTAACAACACAATCATTATATCCGTTATTTCTTAAATATTCATCACACTGTGATTGTAAAGCTCTTATAGCCGCGACGTCTTGAATCAAGTTTCCACATTGACCATATCCAACAGTTATACTCTTAACCCCTTGCTCAGCTGCCATTAATGCTTCAACTATTGCAACGGCATTTGATGTACTTGGAGGTACTATAGTTCCAGTAAGTGGACCAAATGGCTCTCTATTAATTGAAACTCCTGCTTCCTCATATATTCCAACTAATCTATCACAATACTGCCAATCTTTAATAGTCTTTTCAATACTAACGCTCTTTGCATATGGGATATTGTATGAGATTCCTCCACCTTCGTTAGAAGTCCATCCAGCTGCATGGATAATCTCAGTTAATAATCTAGCATCAGGCGTACCATGTCTAGCTTCAAGAGGTACATTTACAGCTTCAAGAACTTTTCTACATCCCTCAACTCCATGGTTTACTCCTGGGAATCCATTTAATAATGATCTTCCTACTTTTCTACTCTCTTCAATTCCCACTTGACACTCATCATATCTATTTAATCTTGTATATGCATCTATAGTTGATGGAAGTAAATCTGCTCCACCCTCATCCTGAAGGTATCTAAGTAATTCAATGTGCTTATCAATTAATGCAACACCTGCTCTTGGTTGAGCTAAAGTTATACCTTCATTTTTAGCTAATTCCATTTTCTTTGCAAAATTCTTATGATCAGGTACAGATTTCGCATATTCAATATTCTTTTCTAAATCCGCTACCCCTTTACCTGTTTCCCATGTATTAAGTATTTCTTTTCTCACACTATAAAATTCATCATCAGTCCACTTTTTATTATTTAACTCCACAATAATAACCTCCTAGTTAAGCTTTACCAAGTATTTTTTCATGATTCTAACTGCCATATCAGGTAATTCCTGAGCTAGTAATCCCATTGCTGACAAAATATATGTTCTATCTACTAAGTATTCTGGATTCTTTGGTTTTAAATATATTGGTTCTTCTTTGTTAAATTCCCCAGCTTTTAATATTTCTATAGCTCTTTCACTATGAACTATTATCCCACCAGTTCCTATAACATACTTTGTCTCCATTAAATCTTTTCCAGTTTGAGTATACATAGGTCCCATTGGTGTATATGTTACTTCCACATACCCAACATGTCTTGTAAGTGCTAGTTCTGTAGCCACTTTACCTAAAGCCTCATCAAATTCTATTTCATCTTGTGTTTTAGGCACCATTTTTATATTCTCTATTCTAAATTGACAATTTCCAGCTATATCTATCTTTCTTTCAGTATCTCCAAGATATTTTCTAACTTTCTTAGTTCCAGCCGCTTCAAGAAGCGATACTGCTGAATATCTCATTCCAAGATCTCCTTCAACAGTTCTTTTTGCAAATGGCTCTTCTAAGCCTTTTATTGTTACTCCACCTTTTGTTGGTTCTCCATCTGCTAAAGAATGAATATCAGTTGTTGCCCCTCCAATGTCTACAACTATCAGGTCACCTAATCCATCTTCTTCATCTGATCCCTTACTTAAGTATTCTGCAGCTTTTAATACTGCAGCTGGAGTTGGCATTAGAATACCATTAACCATTTCCTCAGCTCTGCCTAAACCCTTTGCTTCAATAATATTTTTCATAAATATTTTTCTTATTTCTTCTCTTGCAGGATCCACATTAAGTTCATTTAGTGATGGCATTACATTCTCTGTCAAAGAAAAAATCATATCATTTTTCTCAAAAACATCTCTAATTTCATCATACGTTACCTTATTACCTGCAACAACTATCGGAAGTCCTACTTTGTGTTCTGCTAGCATCTTTGCGTTATGCAAAATACACTCCTTATTTCCTCCGTTAGTTCCACCAGCTAATAATATTATGTCTAAATTCGAATTTTTGATTTCATTAATTTCATTCTTTGTAAGTTCAAAACTATATGTCTTCAACACTCTAGCTCCAGCACCTAATGCTGCTCTCTTCGCTGCTTCTGCAGTTAACTCTGGCACTAACCCTATAGCCACCATTTTTAAACCACCCGCTGCCGATGAGCAAGCTAACTTTCTAATGAAGTTTACATTTCTACCATTCAAGTTTTCAATAAGTTTTTTATAAGCATTATTGAATCCATCCATTATATTAGTTTCAATTGTTGTTATATCTTTTGATGTGGCTAAAATCTCTTCATTTTCAATATCAACTGCTGTAAGCTTTGTATATGTGCTTCCAAAGTCTATTAATAAATATGCATCCATTTATATCACTTCTTTCAGAAAACTGATCTATTAATTTATTTTTAAATCCTCTTTCATTTCTTCCATAGTATGTTCAATTGGAGTTCCAGGTGCGTATACTCTGTCGAATCCCATTGACTTAAATCTTTCATAAACATCTTCCCATTCTTGTTTTCCCACAACTATGTTTCCACCTACATAAAGTAGAATATCACCTATGCCGGCTTCCTCACACTTTTCTCTCATGCCTCTACAGTCTATTTCACCATGTCCATAAAGTGAAGAAACTATGATTGCATCTGCATTTGTCTCAACTGCTGCATTGATAAAATCTTCTTGTGGTGAAATAACACCCACGTTAATAACATTAAACCCATTTTCTGTTAATACGTAGTCAATAATTTTATTTCCTACCGCATGACAATCAGACCCAATAACTCCAATTACAACTGTTTTCCCATTTTTATTTCCCATTTCTAAGAATTCCTCCTATTAAAACCCTTATTTTATATAAATCTTATAAAAGATTTTGTTCATCTAAGTGACTTTTAATTATGCTTGAATATCAATCATCTTTGCTTTTAAGTTTTTTAATGAACCATCATCTAAACTATATAAAAATTTAATGATTTCTACTTTTTTATCTATAAGTTCTTCAATTTCTTTATGTCTTCCTGGTGAAACTATAACTACATCTTTGCCCTCAATCATATCTTGTAATTGTTTTTTATCGATTTCATTAGTATACTCTATATCTAAATTATCTAATCCAGCCATTTCCAAAGCACCTTTTATCTTGTACATAAACTTTTCAGATATACATACAAAAAGAAACTTAGTTTTTTCTGGATACCTAGCAATTTTCACGATAGTTTCAATATCTGGTGTTATCGCTACTCCAAACACCTCTTTATTATATTCTTTAGTTAATTCTTTAACTTCTCCAATATGATTAAAAGTAGAAATTATTACTTTAGCTTTTTCAAGTTTAGCCATCGTTGTTTCGTTCTTTTCTTTTAAATCATTTATTGTTAAAGGATATACATTCATATTTGTATGCTTGGATAACTGTTTAGTAAACATCTTTGATTGTTCAATATTACACTCTACATAACATGCTTCCATTCTCATCATTGCATGTTTCTTTTCTTCAATTCTCTTTTTAACAATATCTAATAATTCTTCCATGTCCATATTTACACTCATCGCTTCTTCAAGTGCCATATCAACAAATTTCAAGATCTTATTATTAGTATCTTTGTCTTTCCAAGGAATTACCTCTTCCACAACAAAAGTTCCTCTACCTTGATAAGATTTTAATATCCCATCTGATTCCAATTCTTTATAAGCATTACTGATAGTATTTCTACTTATTCTTAATTTTTTTGCCAGTTCTCTTTCAGTTGGCATTCTGCTTCCTACTTTTATCTCTCCATCGCTTATCAAGTCTGCAATCTGCCTCTTAACCTGAATATATAAAGGAACCTTGTTAGCTTTATCAACATAAATGTTAATAATAATCCCCCCTTATGCCAAATTGGATTATTGGATTAATCCAATTGTCAACTCAATATTATCACAATGCGTAAGTCATATCAATAGCATATTCCAATTTTTTTTAATTATTTTCTAAATTTTTTTACTATATTCTAAATGAGTTATTTTCTACATATTGATATCATACAATATATTATGAAGTTATATTAAATTACTGATACATCAGCGTATTAAAGGAGGATAATCAATGAAGTTTTTTTATAAACATTTGAAATTAACAATACTCACCCTTTCACTTTTACTATTATTTTTGCTCTACGGTGAGTTTTGGAATATAAAAAAAACATTCCCATTTATATCAGTACATAATCAAAATATAAACAAAAATACTATAGAAATGTATGATTTAAACAACGAATTGGACGCATTAAAAAGAGCCAATTATATTTTCTTGTATCGTAATGATACAGGTAATCTTGTTTTTAAGCTTCTATGTGATGAAAAAGACTCATTAAAAATACACCCTTTATTGGACAACCCTGATAGTTCATCCCTTACTCTACCTAACTTTAATTACACTACAAGAGATTCGATAATTGGACTTTACAATAATATGGCAAAATATCTCACCTTAAACTTTGATAATAGCCATTTCATTCTTTTTTCTTATGAAGATGAACATTATATTTTTAATAATATCAATGATAAATCTCTCAACAGTCAACTTAAGGATATACCTATAGACAATATATTAGTCACTTTTTTGGAATCCGAAAGCAATGATACTAATACAGAACGTATTGGTGCTGGTTTATTATTTACCGGAGGACGAATAGTTGATATAGAATGGAGTAAAAATAATAATGAACCCATTAAGATTGTAGATGAGAAAGGTAAGCCAATATCTATATTAGAGGGTAAAGTTTGTTGGATATTAGCAGATAACTCTTTAAAAATTGATTTTAAGTAAAAAATAGCGCATATATGCGCTATTTTTTACTCATTGTTATTATTTTTACATTATATTAATAAATTATTTATCATTAAAATATTCATCTATTCCCCTAGCTATAAGCATAGCTAGTTTTGTCTGATACATTTCACTCTTTAAAAGTTTCTCTTCATTAGGGTTCGATAAAAATCCACATTCAACAATAACCCCTGGCATATTATCATTACATCTTAATACTTTGTACTTACCCTTAGCAGGCTTATTAGTTCGTTTATTCCCGTTATCAATGCCACTCTTAAGATATTTCATTATTAAAGCAGCCATCTCTTTACTATCTTCTCTATTTGAATACCATACCTCAGCACCAAAATATTGAGCTTGAGTAAATTTATTTAGATGTATACTTATAAAAGCATCACAATTTGTTTCAGATTTCATTTTTACACGATTATTTAAATCCTCTATTTTCTTTTGTTTAATACTCCCTTGATTATATAACCCTTTGTCTTCTTCTCTAGTCATAACTACGTAGTACCCTAAATCTTTCAACTCATCTCTCAATTTTAACGAAATCTCTAAAGCAATATGCTTTTCTAAAGTTCCACTACTTGAACTTGCACCTCCATCAACACCACCATGTCCTGGATCAATAAGTATAACCTTCTTTCCATTTGCATTGAACGCATTAGTAGCCTTCATATGTAATGCTGAAAAAATTAGCGAATATCCTATAAAAATAACCAAAATAACAATTAATAATGTTCTATTAATTCTCTGCATATATTTCTCACCTCCTATATTATCATATGCAAATTTCTTAGATTTATTTAGAACATTTATCACCATTAATTTAAATATTCTCATTCAAATTTAGATAAAACCAAATTAAAAAAGAACTATCTTGACATTATGTCATGATAGTTCTCATATCTATACATGTAATTAATTAACGATTGCTTGAGCTACATTAGTAGCATGATCTCCAATTCTTTCAAGATTACTAATAATATCTAAGAATATCGCACCAACAGTAGCATTACAAACTCCATTATTAAGTCTTCTAATATGGTTAGCTCTTAATTCTTTTTCTATTTTATCTATCTTATCTTCTATCTCAATAACTTTAAATGCTTTTTCTTTATTCTCTTCATCTAAAGCTTCAATACTTAATCTAACAGCTTGAATAGTGTAGTTAAACATATTCTTTAATTCTTGAATAGCTTCATCAGAAAAGTTCAGTCTCTTTTGTATCTTTTCACTAGTAAGTTCAGCTATATTCTCAGCATGATCTCCAACTCTCTCTAAATCATTAACTACATGGAACATTGAAGTAACAATATCTCTCTGATGTTCTGCAATCTCAGTCTTAGATAACTTTATTAAATAAACCGTTAATTCATCCTCTAATAGGTTTACAAGCTTCTCTTTCTCATATACCTTCTTTACTAGAGAATCATCATTCTTCTCAAATGCGTCCATCGCTAGCTTAAGATTCTTCTCAACAATATTTCCCATTCTAATACATTCCTTAGTTGTTTGACCAACTGCTATAACAGGTGTTTCTAATAATCTATCATCAATGTATTTAGTTCCAACATGTTCTTCTTCATCAGTAACAGTATCTGGAATAATTTTGTTAACAACTGAAACAATAACTTTATAAAACGGAAGTAATAACACAGTATTTGCAACATTAAATATCATATGTGCATTTGCTATTTGTGTTTGTGCTATTTGTTCCATTGTTCCACTAGTTGGGATTAGATATACAGCCTGAGCTAATAACCCTCTTAAAGGAATAAATATAAGCGCTCCTACAACATTGAATATAAAGTGAACAAATGCTGCCTTTTTAGCATTTTTATTAGTTCCAATACTTGAAATTAACGCTGTAACACATGTACCAATGTTACATCCAAATAATATAGGTATCGCAATTTCCAGTGATATCATTCCTGTTGATGCTAATCCTATAAGTATACCAGTTGTTGCAGACGAACTCTGAACAACAGCAGTCATAACTAATCCAGTTAATAAACCTAAGAACCAATTTCCATCAAGCGTAAGTACAAATTGTTCAAACATAGGATTTGATCTTAAAGGCTTCATTGCATCTTTCATTAAATCCATACCTAAGAATAATATACCGAATCCTAAAATAATATGTCCAATTTCTTTCGTTCTTTCTTTCTTTCCAAATAGCGTCATAAAACCACCAATACCTAAGAATATAGGTATCATATGACTGATTTTTAACGTAATCAATTTAGCAGTTACTGTTGTACCTATATTAGCACCCATAATAACAGCTGTCGCTTGAAATAAGTTCATTAATCCAGCATTAACAAATCCAACGACCATAACTGTTGTAGCACTACTACTTTGAATAACAGCAGTAACAAATGCTCCTGTCATAACTCCTAAGATAGGGTTTGAAGTTATTTTTTCGAATACTGCCTTCATTTTATCTCCTGATAAGTTTTGAAGACCATCTCCCATAACTTTCATACCATAAAGAAATAATCCTAATCCCCCTACTAGTGCTAGTATCATACTTAATGCTGATACATCTCCACTCCCAGCAAGAGCTAATATCATACTACTTGCAACTTCCATGGTAATACCTCCAAAGTTAAATTCTTTTTTCTACAAAATTCTCTTCTCATATAATACTAAATATTTAACATAAAGTTAATACCTTTAATGAATGTTTAACATGGATTTTATTTTATTTAACATAGATTTAACATTGATCAATAATATAGAATTTAGTAGTATTATATCCATGTAATTTAAAACCAAACTATTTTTCTTCCTCTTTTATCAGAATATTCAATCTTATGTAGGCAAAATAAAAGGAAGGCTAACCTTCCTTTTATTAAATATATAATATTTGTAATATTATCTCTTAGAGAATTGAGGAGCTCTTCTTGCTTTCTTAAGACCGCATTTCTTTCTCTCTACCATTCTTGAGTCTCTAGTTAAGAATCCAGCTTTCTTTAATTCTGGTCTTAAGTTCTCGTCAGCTTTGATTAAAGCTCTAGCAATTCCGTGTCTAATTGCTCCTGCTTGCCCTGATAATCCACCACCGTGAACATTTACTAATATATCGTATTTTTCCTTAGTTTCTGTTAAAACTAATGGTTGATTAACGATGTATTTTAATGTATCTAAACCAAAATAGTTTTCCATATCTCTTTTGTTAATGATTACTTTTCCTTCACCTGGTACAAGTCTTACTCTTGCTACAGATGTCTTTCTTCTACCTGTTCCAAAGTATTGAACCTTTGCCATTATTATTTCCTCCCTTCACTACATATCAAATTAGTATCTTAATTCTAATTGCTCTGGCTTTTGAGCTTCGTGGTTATGCTCACTTCCAGCATATACGTTTAATTTCTTAATCATTTGTCTTCCTAAACGACCTTTTGGAAGCATTCTTCTTACTGCTTCACTGAAAACAAACTCAGGCTTCTTAGCTAAAGCATCTCTGTAAGAAATCTCTTTTAATCCACCTGGATATAAAGTATGATGTCTTAACATTTTCTGATCTAACTTCTTACCAGTTAAAACGATTTTATCAGCATTAAGTACTATTACGTGATCTCCGCAGTCAACGTGTGGAGTATAAGTTGGCTTATGCTTACCTCTTAAGATAGTTGCGATTTGGCTAGCAGCTCTTCCAAGAGTCTGACCTTCAACATCTACAACATACCATTTTCTTTCAACTTCATGTGGTTTTGCAATGTATGATTTCATCTTTTTTCCCTCCCTGTTACATTTCCTATTTCCTGTTAATGATCTATTCTAAGACTCGGGCAAGTGAATCTTATATACCATGTCAACTCTCATAATTATAATACATTGTTCCGGGCGTGTCAACAACTTTTTTGATTATTTATTTATAATAATTTTTTTATTAAAAATATATCTCTTTTAAATACAAACCTTCCGCTGGAGCCGTTGGTCCTGCTAGCTTTCTATCTTTACTTTTCAAAATTGTTTGAATATATTCGGGCTCTATTTTATTTATCCCAACCTGTATTAGTGTACCTACAATTATCCTTACCATATTATATAGAAAACCATCTCCAGTAACTTCTATTATAATCTCCTGATCATTTTTAATAATACTTATAGATTCAATAGTTCTGATAGTTGATTTAACAGAGCTACCTGTGCTTTTAAACGCATTAAAGTCATGGGTCCCAATAAAGTATTTAGATGCTAACTTCATCTTCTCAAGACATAGATGGTCTTTATAATGATATATCCCTTCTCTCCCAAAGACACCCCTTACTTCCCTATTTAATATCTTGTATAAATAGGTCTTTCCTATACAAGAATATCTTGAGTGAAACATATTATCTACTTCAATTGAGTTTAGAACCACAATATCATCTGGTAATATTGGATTTAAAGCATATTTTATTTTCTCACAAGGTATATTAGTTTTACTTTTAAAGTTACACACATATTTAAGTGCATGTACTTTAGAATCTGTTCTACTACATCCTGTAACCTCAATTTCTTCTTTAAGTAATTTACTTAATGTCTTTTCTAATACCTCTTGGACAGTAATGTGAGTCTTTTGTTTCTGCCATCCATAATATTTAGCTCCATTATATTGAACTTCAAGTTTAATATTTTTAAAATTATCCACTAGATAATTCCTCCAACCATAAATCTTGTCATTATTCCACATAGAATAATAATCATAAATATAGAAACTGCTATAAAATCTCTTGATCTATATTTTAAAACTTTCATTCTAGTTCTACCCTCTCCACCTCTATAGGCTCTTGCTTCCATAGCAGTTGCTAAATCATCTGCTCTCTTAAAAGAGTTTATAAATAGTGGTACTAAAATAGGTACGAGATTTTTTGCTCTTTCTATCAACTTTCCTGATTCAAACTCAGCACCTCTAGCCATTTGAGCTTTCATTATCTTATCTGTCTCATCCATTAAAGTAGGTATAAATCTAAGAGCTATTGTCATCATCATTGCTAATTCATGAGCAGGTAAGCCAATTTTCTTAAAAGGACTTAGCAATGTCTCGATTCCGTCAGTTAACTCTATAGGGGATGTTGTGAGCGTTAAAATTGATGTTCCTACTATAAGCATCACCAGTCTAATAGCCATAAATGCTGCTCTAATTAAACCCTCAGTATATATTTCAATAAATCCAAATTTTAAAATTGGAAGACCCTCACCTTTTATAACAAAAATATTAATTACTGCTGTAAAAATTAATAAAAATAGTATTGGCTTTATCCCCTTTAAAATAAATGAAGCTTTTAACTTACTTAGAATTATAGCTATGCCTATTAATAGGAAGAAAAAAATATACCCCCAGAAGTTATTTACAAAAAAAATACTTATCATATATAAAAATGATAATATAATTTTAGTTCTAGGATCTAATTTGTGTATAGGAGAATCACTAGGTACATATTGACCAATAGAAATATTTTTTATCATACTAGCTTCCTCCCATCAATCTCTTTGAATATAATTTTTGAATCTCCATGGCAGCATCTTCTATAGTATAAATATTTTCATCAACATCCACACCTTTTGCCTTAAGCTTCTTCATTAAATAAGCTATTTGAGGTGCAGATAGTCCAACTTTTTCAATTTTAGATATATTAGAAAACACCTCTCTAGGCGTTCCACTCATAGCACATTTTCCTTTTTCCATGACAAATATTTTATCAGCTATCTTTGAAACATCATCCATACTATGTGATACTAATATTACTGTCATATTGTATGTTTCTTGAAAAGATTTTATTTGTTTCAATATTTCATCTCTGCCTTTTGGATCTAATCCAGCGGTAGGTTCATCTAATATTAAAACTTCTGGTTCCATTGCAATAACACCTGCAATAGCAACTCTTCTCTTCTGTCCACCACTCAATTCAAATGGTGACTTTTCTTTGTAAATTTGATAATCTAATCCAACTGATTCCATTGCTTTAATTACTCTATTTTTTATCTCCTCCTGAGGAATATTCATCTTCCCAGGACCAAAAGCAATATCTTTCTCTATTGTTTCTTCAAATAATTGATATTCAGGATATTGAAAAACTAAACCAACTTTTTTTCTGATATTAGATAACTTTACATTCTTATTTGTTATATCTACACCATTAACTAATATAGTACCGCTATCTGGTTTTAATAATCCATTAATATGCTGAACCAAAGTTGATTTCCCTGAACCTGTGTGTCCAATAATAGCTACAAATTCTCCTGAATTAATTTCTATATCAACACCATCAAGAGCTTTCCTCTCAAAAGGTGTACCTTTCATATATATATGCGTAAGATTTTTTATAATAATTGACATAATTCACTCACCATCTCATCAATACTTATAATATCATTTCTTATTGGCATTCCCATCTCTTTCAATCTATACGCTAATTCTGTTACACTTGGGACATCTAAACCAATTTCTTTTAATTTTTTAACTTCAGTAAATATACTTCGTGGCTTATCATCCATAATCACATCACCACTGTCCATAACAATAACTCTATCAGCTTTTATTGCCTCCTCCATAAAATGAGTAATCAGAATTACTGTTATTCCATACTCTTTATTAAGTTTAGTTATTGTATTAATAACTTCTTTTCTTCCTATTGGATCTAACATAGCTGTGGGCTCATCTAAAACAATACAATCTGATCTCATTGCAATAACCCCTGCAATAGCAACTCTTTGTTTTTGCCCTCCTGAAAGCATATGTGGTGCATGTTTCTTATACTCACTCATATTTACTGTATCAAGAGCATCATCAACTCTTTTTCTTATTTCTTGTGGCTCTATACCAATATTTTCAGGACCAAATGCCACATCTTCTTCTACTATTGTTGCAACAATTTGATTATCTGGATTTTGAAATACCATTCCAACATTTTTTCTTACTTCCCAATGTTTTTTTGAATCTGAAGTATCTATATTATTTATACTCACTATTCCTTCATGTGGAACTAATAAAGCATTCAAATGTTTTGCCAATGTAGATTTACCAGAACCATTATGTCCTAATATTGCGACGAATTCACCTTGATTTATATTAAGATTAATTCCATGCAATACTTCAACCTTCTCTTCATCAAAAATATAACTAAATTTTACGTTACTACATTCTATATATGTTTTTCCCATATAATTCACCGAACCTATTATAAACTTTTGATTATATGCAAATGGGGACTAAGCATTACTTAATCCCCTGAAATCTATACTAATTGTAATATAACAACCTCAGCATTATCTCCTCTTCTTGGACCAACTTTAAGAATTCTAGTGTATCCACCGTTTCTTTCTTGGTATTGAGGAGCAATCTCGTCAAATAACTTTTTAACAACATCTTTCTCTGTTACGAAAGAAAGAACCTGTCTTCTAGCGTGTAAATCTCCTCTTTTTGCAAGAGTAATCATTTTTTCAGCTAGTTTTCTTGTTTCTTTTGCTCTAGTCTCAGTAGTTTCAATGCTTCCATTCTTTAAAAAGCTAGTAACTAAATTTCTTAGCATTGCTTTTCTTTGGTCTGTAGGAAGACCTAACTTACGATATCCTGCCATTGCTCACCCTCCTTTATTCCTCGCTTTGTCTTAAGCCTAAATTTAACTCTATTAATTTCTTTTGAACTTCTTCAAGAGATTTTTTACCAAGATTTCTTACTTTCATCATGTCATCCATTGATTTTTCAGTAAGCTCTTGAACAGTGTTAATTCCAGCTCTCTTCAAGCAATTATAACTTCTAACAGAAAGATCAAGCTCTTCAATACTCATCTCTAGGACTTTCTCTTTTTTGTCTTCTTCTTTCTCAACCATGATTTCAACATTATCTGCTTGATCAGTTAATGTCATGAATAATTTAAAATGTTCAATAAGAATTTTAGCTGATAAACCAATAGCTTCCTCTGGCTTAATTGTACCATCAGTCCAAAGTTCTAAAGTAAGCTTATCATAATCAGTAATTTGACCAACTCTAGTATTATCTACAGTAAAGTTAACTCTTTTTACAGGTGTAAATATAGAATCAACAGGTATTGTAGCTATTGGAAGTTCCTCATTTTTATTCTTGTTCTGAGAAACATATCCTCTACCTCTAACCACATTAATTTCCATAGATAACTTTCCATCAGAATCTAGTGTAGCAATATGAAGATCTTCATTCATAATTTCTACATCACCATTAGTTCTGATATCACGAGCAGTAACAACACCAGGTCCTTCTGCATCGATAATTAATGTACTTTGAGTTGTTTCTAATTCTAAAAATCTTACAGCTAATTGCTTAAGGTTTAGGATGATCTGTGTAACATCCTCTTTAACCCCTTTAACTGTTGAAAATTCATGTAGAACTCCATCAATTTTAATCCAATTAGCCGCAGCACCAGGTAATGATGAAAGAAGAATTCTTCTTAAAGCATTACCTAATGTTATACCATATCCTCTTTCAAGTGGCTCAATGACAAATTTACCATATGAACCATCTTCTGAACATTCAACACACTCTAATTTTGGTTTTTCTATTTCTAACAATTCTAACCCTCCTTCATTGGAACTCAACCTCAAATGAGGGTAACTAATATTTAGCTATTACTTGCTGTATAACTCGACGATTAGTGTCTCATTGATTGGAGTATCTATTTGTTCTCTGCTTGGAACAGATACTACTTTACCTTCAAAGCTAGCCATATTTGATTCTAACCATGCTGGAACGTTCTTTGGATTCTCAGCAAATGTTTTAAATAACTCAGTAGCTCTGCTCTTCTCTTTAACAGCGATAACATCTCCAACACTAACTTTGTAAGATGGAATGTCAACTTTCTTACCGTTAACAGTGAAATGTCCATGAGTTACTAATTGTCTTGCTTCTTTTCTAGAGTTTCCGTAACCTAATCTATAAACTACGTTATCTAATCTAACTTCAAGAAGCATTAATAGGTTTTCACCTGTTACACCCTTGATTCTATTAGCTTCTTCGTATGTTCTTCTGAATTGCTTCTCAAGAACTCCGTATATTCTTCTAGCTTTCTGCTTTTCTCTTAACTGAACTCCGTAGTCAGACATTTTCTTTCTACCTTGCCCATGTTGACCAGGTGCATAACTTCTTCTAGTAAAAGCACACTTATCAGTAAAGCATCTATCTCCTTTAAGGAATAACTTCATTCCTTCTCTTCTACATAATCTACATACTGCTCCAGTATATCTTGCCATGAAATCACACCTCCTTATTTACTAAACTCTTCTTCTCTTTGGTGGTCTACAACCATTGTGTGGAATTGGAGTAACGTCTTTGATTAAAGTAATCTCTAATCCAGCTGCTTGTAAAGATCTGATTGCAGCTTCTCTACCTGCTCCAGGACCTTTAACGTATACTTCAATACTCTTTAATCCGTGTTCCATTGCTACCTTAGCTGCAGTTTCAGCTGCCATTTGAGATGCAAATGGAGTTCCTTTTTTAGAACCTTTAAATCCTAATGCTCCAGCACTTGACCAAGAGATAGCATTACCAACTTTATCAGTTAATGTAACAATAGAATTGTTAAAAGTCGAATTTATATGCGCACATCCATGCTCAATGTTCTTTTTATCTTTTCTTCTTCTACCTTTTTTAACTTTTTTAGGTGCCACGATCAACCCTCCAATCTGTTACTTTTTCTTATTAGCCATTGTCTTTTTAGGCCCTTTTCTTGTTCTAGCATTTGTTTTAGTTCTTTGACCTCTTACAGGAAGTCCTTTTCTATGTCTAATTCCTCTTAAACATCCAATTTCATTTAATCTCTTAATATTAAGAGCTACACCTCTTCTTAAGTCACCTTCAACAGTAAAATTCTTGTTGATATAGTTTCTTAAAACAGAAACCTCATCCTCAGATAAGTCCTTAACTCTAGTATCAGGATTTACTCCAGTCTCTTTCAAGATCTTTTGAGCTGATGGTAATCCAATACCAAAGATGTATGTTAAACCAATCTCTACCCTTTTCTCTCTAGGTAGATCTATTCCAGATATTCTTGCCATTGATTAATTACACCTCCTAGGTATTCTTTTGATTTTTTAAATTTATTTATGTTAATTTCTAGAACAATAAAGCTTATTGTCAGCCGCACCCAGAAATTTAATATCTAATTTTATTATCCTTGCTTTTGCTTGTGTTTAGGATTTTCACAAATAACCATTACTCTACCTTTTCTTCTGATAATTTTACATTTCTCACAGATAGGCTTTACGGATGGTCTTACTTTCATTGTTACCCCTCCTTATTACTTCTCTCTCCAAACGATTCTACCTCTTGATAAATCATAAGGAGAAAGCTCTAATTTAACTCTATCACCTGGTAATATTCTAATGAAATTCATTCTTAGCTTTCCTGAAATATGTGCTAATATTTTATGACCACTTTCTAATTCTACCTGAAATGTTGCATTCGGTAAAGCTTCTAATACAGTTCCTTGCATTTCAATAACATCATTCTTTGACATAAGGTAATCAAACCTCCTTATTGGCAATTTTTTGGCCTATTGCTTTTCTTACAGTAGCATCGTTAAGCCTCTTGCCTTTTAGAATAATATCTTTAACTTCATCACAGATTTTGTCTGTGAAAATTAAATGTTTTATCTTCTTTTTCTTAGGCCTCTCAAGCCTACGTAGGTCTCCATCGACTAAGTAAACGAATTCTTCATTTAAAACGTCTAAGATCATAAAATATTTATCTTTATCTCTACCGGCTTTAGAGTAAACGATTCTTCCTATTAGGTTTTTACGTTCCAAATAAATTCACCTCTATTTGCCCCAAGAAATACCTATTATAATATCTTTCCCGTTTGAAGCTTTTTAATACTATATCATCCTAAGGACTTTAAGTATATTTTAAACTTTACCTAAGTTGCAATTTCTATTTTTTTAACTCATTTAGAACTTTAGAAACGCTCTCGAAAACATCATTTATTGCTTGAGTTCCATCTACTTCTGAAAGAAGATCTCTACTTCTGTAGTACTCAATCAATGGATGAGTTTGAGCTTCATATATATCTAATCTCTTATTTACTGTTATTTCAGTATCATCATCTCTTTGAATAATGTCACTACCGCATATGTCACATATTCCCTCATTTTTAGGAGGGTTAAACTTTACGTGATAACTCGCACCACAAGATGGGCACACTCTCCTACCAGTCATTCTTTCAAGAATAAACTCTCTAGGAACTTTAATAAGTAATGCGGTGTCCAGATTTGCTTCTCTTTCGTTTAAAAAACCATCTAAAGCTTTAGCTTGCTCAACTGTTCTTGGGTAACCATCTAAAAGATATCCATTTTCACAGTCTTCCTCTACTAATCTGGACTTAATAATATCTATTGTCAACTCATCGGGTACTAATTGACCATTATCAATATATTTCTTAGCTTCGATTCCTAAAGGCGTTCTCTCACTAATATTTTTTCTGAATATATCTCCAGTTGATATATGAGGTATATTATATTTGTTACTTATAGACTTAGCTTGAGTGCCTTTACCAGCTCCTGGCGCACCCAATAAAATAATTCTCAATTGCATCATCCCCGCATATATTATTTTAAGAAACCTCTATAATGGCGCATTACTAATTGAGATTCTAACAGCTTCATAGTTTCTAGTGCCACTCCTGTCATAATCAACAGTGATGTTCCACCAAACATAGCAGCTTCTAATCCAGGAACCATAGCTACAATTACAGGGAATATTGCAATTACACCAGCAAAACATCCACCTATAATTGATATTCTTCCGATAACAGTTTCCAGGTACTTTCTTGTTGGTTCACCTGGTCTTATTCCCGGAATAAATCCTGATGATTTATGCATGTTTTCAGCCATTTCATCTGGTTTCAACTGTAATTCAGTATAGAACCAACAGAAGAAAATAACTAATAAAAACATTACTATAGGATATAGTACACTTTTTGCATTAAATATACTATATGGGCTTTCCTTAATAAATTTTGCGAAACTACTATCTGCTGCAAATAAAGATGTTATAGTTGGTAAAAAGCTCATAACTGACATAGCAAAGATTATTGATATTACAGCTGAACCATTAACGTTTACTGGAATATGACTGCTTTGTCCTCTAGTCACTTTATTTCCAACAGCTTTACCTGCATATTGCACTGGGATTCTTCTTTCAGCCATATTTGTTATTACAACACAAATTAACAATCCGATAAGAACTGCTAAGTATAAAGTAATAACAACTGGATCTGCTTGTTCAGAACCATATAATCCTATAGTTTGATTTGGTAATCTTGAAATAATGTTAGCAAAGATAATCAATGAAACACCATTTCCTAAACCATATGCTGTGATTTGCTCACCAAGCCAAACTAATAGAACAGAACCAGTTACAAGTGCAACAACAATAGTGAAATATGTCCAAAAACTTGTATCTTTTATAACTCCATATCTATTAATTAGACCGATTGTACCAATCGACATAACAATTGCAAAGAATATTGAAGCATATTTTGTATAGTTTTGAATCTTCTTTCTTCCTTCAGCACCTTCTTTTTGTAAATTTTCAAGTGCTGGAATCGCAACAGTTAATAAACTAAATATAATTGATGCATTGATGTATGGTGTAACAGACAATGCAATAATACTCATTTGTGAAAATGCTCCACCTGAGAAAAGATTATAGAATGACATTAATCCCCCAGTTTCACCAATCTGTTTTGCAAGAGCTGTAGCATCAACTCCTGGAACAGTTATGTGGGCTATCAATCTTACTATAACGACCATCATTATAGTAAATAAAATCCTTTTTCTCAGTTCAGGAACTTTCCAGGCATTACGTAGGGTAGATAACACGTTATATCACCTCAGCTTTTCCTCCAGCTGCTTCAATTTTTTCTATTGCAGCCTTTGAGAATTTCATAGCTTTTATAGTTAATTTTTTATCTAAATTTCCGTTTGCTAACACTTTTATTCCATCGTTAAGTTTTCTAACGATTCTTTTCTCTAATAGTAATTCTGGTGTTACTTCTGTACCATCTTCAAACACGTTTAGTCTATCAATGCTTACAGTAGAATACTTCTTAGCGAAGATGTTATTAAAACCTCTTTTAGGAAGTCTTCTGTATAATGGCATTTGACCACCTTCAAAACCAAGTCTTACTCCTCCACCTGATCTTGAATTTTGTCCGTCACTACCTCTACCAGCTGTTTTACCCCAGCCGCTACCAGTACCTCTACCAATTCTTTTAGAATCTCTTTTAGAACCTTCTGCTGGTCTTAACTCGTTTAGTTTCATTTCTTTGCACCTCCTCTAGATTATACTTCCTCAACTTCTAGGAGATAAGATACTTTTTTAACCATTCCTCTGATTTGAGGTGTATCATTATGCTCTACAGTACTACCAACTTTTCTTAAACCTAAAGCTTCTACAGTAGCTTTATGGCTTTTCATTCTACCGATTGTACTCTTTTTTAAAGTTACTTTTAACTTAGACAAAGGAATCCCTCCTATCCTAAGATCTCTTCAACAGTCTTGCCTCTTAATTCAGCAACCTGTTCTACAGTTCTTAATTTTGATAAACCTTCTATTGTAGCTTTAACCATATTATTAGGATTGTTTGATCCTAATGATTTCGCTCTAACATTGTGTAATCCAGCTAACTCAAGTACTGATCTTACTGGACCACCAGCGATAACTCCCGTTCCTTCTTCAGCAGGCATGATTAAAACATCAGCTGATCCGTAATTACCATGTATTCTGTGAGGTACAGTACCATCAACTATAGCAACTTTTACAAGTTTCTTCTTAGCATCTTCTATACCTTTTCTAATTGCATCTGGAATCTCAACAGCCTTACCTGTTCCAACTCCAACATGACCATTCTCATCACCAACAACTACTAAAGCGCTAAATCTAAAGTTTCTACCACCTTTAACAACCTTAGTAACTCTGTTAATGCCAACAACCTTTTCTTTTAACTCTAAATTTTTTGAATCAATTCTCTTTTCCACGGCTCACCCTCCTTTACCTAGAATTTAAGTCCAACTTCTCTAGCACCTTCTGCAAGTTCTTGAATTCTTCCGTGGTAAATGAATCCGCCTCTATCAAATACTACGTTATCAATTCCTTTTTCAAGGGCTCTTTTAGCAACTAGCTCTCCAACTTGTCTAGCAGCTTCTTTATTACTTCCAGCTTTTAACCCAAGCTCTTTATCTAAGCTTGAAGCTGATACTAATGTATTTCCAACTGAATCATCTATAATTTGAGCGTAAATATTCTTCTCACTTCTGAAAACGCTTAATCTTGGTCTTTCAGTAGTACCACTGATTTTCTTACGCAATCTTTTATGACGTCTGATTCTAGCTTCACTTTTGCTCATCTTCTTAGCCATGTAGCATTGACTCCTTTCTACTTATTTATTTACCAGTTTTACCTTCTTTACGTCTGATGTACTCACCTTCGTACTTGATTCCCTTACCTTTGTATGGCTCTGGTACTCTCCACTTTCTGATATCAGCAGCAGCTGATCCAACCTTTTCTTTATCTATACCTTCAACGATAACCTTTGTTGTACCTTCTGTACTGATAGTTACACCTTCAACAGCATTAATTTCTACTGGATGAGAATAACCTAAGTTCATAACTAAGTTACCACCCTTAACTTCTGCTCTGTAACCTACACCAACTAATTCAAGAACTTTCTTGAATCCAACAGTTACTCCGATTACCATATTGTTAATTACAGCTCTTAAAGTACCTTGTAGTGATCTGTGTAATTTATTTTCACTTGGCTTCTTAACTACAACTGTATTATCTTCTACTGTAATAATCATGTCTTTGTGTAATTGCTTACTTAATTCACCTTTTGGTCCCTTAACAGTTACAAGATTATCTTCAGTAACTGTTACAGTAACACCAGCAGGAATTTCTATTGGAAGTTTACCAATTCTTGACATTTCTGCACCTCCTCTATGTTAAACTACCAGATGTAGCAGATTACTTCTCCACCTACGTTTGCTTTTCTAGCATCTCTATCAACTAAAAGTCCTTTTGGTGTTGAAATAATTGCAGTTCCTAGTCCATTTAATACTTTTGGTATTTCATCTTTGCTTGTATATACTCTTAAACCTGGCTTAGATATTCTCTTTAACCCTGTTATAACTCTCTCTTTGCTCTCACCATATTTCATAGTAATTCTTAGCATTGGCATTGTGCCATCATTGTATTCTTCACAGCTTTTAATGTAACCTTCGTTAAGCATTATTTCAAGAATACCCTTCTTAATTTTTGATGCTGGTACATCAACAACCTCATGACCTACTGTATTAGCATTTCTAATACGCGTAAGTAAATCTGCGATAGGATCTGTCATTACCATTTAATTTGCCTCCTTTCACCAAATATCTCTATTACCAACTAGCTTTCTTACATCCTGGAATTTGACCTGCGTAAGCAAGTTCTCTAAAACAAATACGACAAATTCCATATTTTCTTAATACTGAGTGTGGTCTTCCACATCTTCTACATCTTGTATACGATCTCGTTGAATGTTTTGGATCTCTTTTCCATTTTGCGATCATTGCTTTACGTGCCACAATCTTCCCTCCTTACTGCTGAGCAAAAGGCATACCCATTAACTTTAACAGTTCTCTTGCCTCTTCATCAGTTTTTGCAGTTGTTACGAAAATTACATCCATACCTCTGATTTTATCAATCTTATCATATTCGATTTCAGGGAATATTAATTGTTCTTTAATACCTACTGCATAGTTTCCTCTTCCATCGAAAGACTTTGCAGAAACTCCTCTGAAGTCTCTTTCTCTTGGAAGAGCGATGTTGATGAATTTGTCAGCAAATTCATACATTCTCACTTTTCTTAAAGTGACTTTAGTTCCAATACTCATACCTGTTCTAAGTTTGAAGTTCGCAACAGATTTTCTTGCTTTAGTAATTACAGGCTTTTGTCCTGAGATTAGTTGCAAATCATTTACTGCGCTTTCAATAACTTTAGAATTTTCCTTAGCTTCTCCTAGACCCATATTGATAACGATCTTTTCAAGCTTAGGCACTTGCATTATATTCTCATATCCAAACTTTTCCATTAAAGCTGGAACAACTTCTTTTTGGTACTTCTCCTGAAGTCTTGGTATCATAATTCTTACCTCCTTCCCAAGCTATCTATTATAAAGTTTCACCACATTTTTTACATACTCTTACTTTTGAACCATCTTCAAGAATTTTCTTAGAAATTCTTGTTGCTTTCTTGCACTTATCGCAGTAAAGCATTACTTTTGAGCTATAAATCGGCGCTTCCATTTGAACCATTCCGCCTTGCATGTTTTGTCTGCTTGGCTTTTGGTGCTTAGTAACGATGTTTACATCTTTAACTAAAACTTTTCCAACTTTAGGCTGTACTGAAATTACTTCTCCGATTTTACCTTTATCTTTACCAGAAACAACAATTACCTTATCATTTCTTCTAACATGTACTTTCATTCTAGCCACCTCCTAACTATAGAACTTCTGGTGCTAATGATAAAATTTTACTGAAATCTTTATCTTGATCTCTCAACTCTCTTGCCACAGTTCCAAAGATACGAGTTCCCTTTGGAGTAAAATCGTCTTTTATTATTACTGCAGCATTATCGTCAAACTTAATATAAGAACCATTATTTCTTCTTACACCTTTTACAGATCTAACGATAACAGCTTTAACTACTTCACCTTTTTTTACAACGCCACCTGGTGTTGCTTTCTTAACACTCGCAACTATTACATCTCCAATATTTCCATATCTCTTCTTTGATCCACCTAATACTCTGATGCACATAATCTCTTTTGCTCCTGAGTTATCTGCAATTCTAAGTCTAGTTTGCTGTTGTATCATTTAAGAACCTCCTTTCAGCTTTAAGGAAATCAACTATTTAGCTTTTTCAACTATTTGAACCAATCTCCAGTTCTTATCCTTGGATAATGGTCTTGTTTCCATTATTTGCACTATATCATTAACTTTACATTCGTTGTTTTCATCATGAGCTTTGAACTTAGTAGTTCTGTTAACAGTCTTACCGTATAATGGATGACGTACTTTAGTCTCAATCGCAACTACGATTGTTTTATCCATTTTATCAGAAACAACTCTACCTATTCTAGTTTTTCTGTTTCCTCTAACCACTATTTAAAACCTCCCTTCGATGCTACTATTGTTGCAACGCCTTTAACTCAGCTTCTCTCATTACTGTTTTAATCTGAGCAATCGACTTTTTAACTTGCTTAATTCTCATAGGATTTTCTAATTGTCCAGTAGCTAACTGGAATCTTAAATTAAATAACTCTTCTTTTAAATCTTTAACCTTTAGGGATAACTCTTGTGGGCTGCAATTTCTTAATTCTTGTAACTCTCTTTGTTTCATTATTCTTCACCACCCATTTCCTCGAAATCAGCTCTTTTGACGAATTTACACTTTATTGGAAGCTTATGTGATGCTAATCTCATAGATTCTCTAGCTAATTCTTCACTTACGCCTGCGATTTCGAATAAAACTCTACCTGGCTTAACAACTGCTACCCAATACTCTGGTGAACCTTTACCAGAACCCATACGAGTTTCTGCTGGTTTTTGAGTTACAGGCTTATCTGGGAAAATTTTAATCCAAACTTTTCCCCCTCTTTTAACGTGTCTTGTGATTGCAATTCTGGCTGCTTCTATTTGATTACTTTTAATCCATCCGCATTCAGTAGCTTGTAATCCGAACTCTCCATATGCAATGAAGTTTCCTCTTGTAGCTTTACCTTTCATTCTTCCGCGTTGTACTCTACGACGCTTGACTCTTTTAGGCATTAACATTTTGCTTTTCCTCCTTCCTTAGCAATCCGGCTCTATTTTACCAACTAAGCTCTTTTTTTCTCGCTTTTAACAACTGGAAGAACCTCACCTTTGTATATCCAAACTTTTACACCAATCTTACCGTAGATTGTATCTGCTTCAGCAAATCCATAATCGATATCTGCTCTTAAAGTTTGTAGTGGAATAGTTCCTTCGTTGTATTGTTCAGTTCTAGCGATTTCCGCTCCGCCTAGTCTACCAGCACAAGCAGTTTTTATACCTTTTACGCCTGACTTCATTGCTCTTTGAATACATTGCTTCATAGCTCTTCTGAATGAAATTCTCTTTTCTAACTGAAGTGCTATATTCTCAGCAACTAATTGAGCATCTTTCTCAGATTGCTTAACTTCAACAATATTTATTAATAAGTTTTTCTTATTATTCTTTAAGATATTCTTCTTAATTTCTTGTTTTAGAGCTTCGATACCAGCTCCACCTTTACCTATTACCATTCCTGGCTTAGCTGTGTATATGTTAAGTTTAACTTTTTTGGCAGCTCTTTCTACTTCTATCTTAGAAATTCCTGCATTTTTATGTTTGTTTTTAATAAACTTTCTTAACTCAACATCTTCCATTAGGTAATCAGCAAAATTTTTCTTATCGGCATACCATTTAGCGTCCCAGTCTTTGATAACGCCAACTCTTAAACCATGAGGATTAACTTTTTGACCCACTCTTTTTTCCCTCCTTTATTAGTTTCTTTCTTTTACTACTAAAGTAATATGACTTGTTCTCTTAAGGATTCTATAACCTCTACCCTGAGCACGTGGTCTGAATCTCTTTAGTGTTGGTCCCTGACCTACATATGCTTCAGCAACAAATAATCTATTTACATCTAATTCGTGGTTATTCTCCGCATTAGCAACAGCTGACTTTAAAACTTTTTTAATCTCATCAGCAGCTTTTCTAGGAGTATATTCTAAAATTGCAGATGCTTCATTTACATTCTTACCTCTAATTAAATCTAAAACGATACTTGCTTTAGTTGAGGAAACTCTTACGTATTTAGCAGTAGCTTTAACTCCGTTCATGTTATTCCCTCCTTTCTGGATTATCTAGCTTTTGATTTTTTCTCTTTCTTGATATGTCCTTTGTAAGTTCTTGTTGGAGCAAACTCCCCAAGTTTATGTCCTACCATATCTTCTAAAACGTATACTGGCACGTGCTTTCTACCATCGTGAACAGCTATAGTATGACCAACCATTTGAGGGAATATAGTCGAACTTCTAGACCAAGTTTTAACAACTTTCTTTTCACCAGCTTTATTCATTTCTAATATTCTACTTAATAATCTTTCTTGAACGAAAGGGCCTTTTTTAATTGATCTTCCCATTACATATCCTCCTTTCCTTACTTTAGGATAAGTGAAGAGAATGTTTCAATTCTCTTCTTCTATTTTCTCTTCTTAACAATGTACTTATCAGAAGCTTTATTGTTCTTTCTAGTTTTGTAACCAAGTGTTGGTTTACCCCAAGGAGTAACTGGTCCTGGTCTTCCTATTGGAGATTTACCTTCTCCTCCACCATGTGGGTGATCGCAAGGGTTCATTACAGATCCTCTAACGTGAGGTCTTCTACCCATGTGTCTCTTTCTACCAGCTTTACCGATTTTCACGATATCGTTAGTAGGGTTAGAAACTGTTCCAATAGTAGCTTTACACTCGATTCTAACTTTTCTTACCTCACCAGATGGTAATCTTAATGAAGCATAATTTCCTTCTTTAGCCATTAATTGAGCAGATGTTCCAGCAGATCTTACAATTTGAGCACCTTTTCCAGCTTTCATTTCAATGTTATGAATTACTGTACCAACTGGGATGTCTTTTAATTGTAAAGCATTTCCTGGCTTGATATCTGCTTCTGGTCCAGATAAAATTTCTGTTCCAACTGTGATTCCTTGAGGTGCGATGATGTATCTCTTCTCACCATCAGCATATATTAATAACGCAATATACGCTGTTCTGTTTGGATCGTATTCGATACTAGCAACTTTTGCTGGAATACCATCTTTATTTCTCTTGAAATCGATAATTCTATATTTTCTTTTAGCTCCGCCACCACGATGACGAACTGTTATTCTACCGTTAGCATTTCTACCACCATTTTTCTTTAACGCAACAAGAAGTGACTTTTCTGGCTTATCAGTCGTAATCTCTTGGAATGTAGCCATAGTCATATTTCTTCTTGAAGGAGTAGTAGGCTTAAAAGTTTTAACTGCCATATCCATTTCCCTCCCTATCAGCTTCTCTGGCTTACCACCAATATAGGCTTATTTTATTGCATCATACCTTCGAAGAATTCGATGCCTTTACTATTCTCTGAAAGCTTAACTACTGCTTTCTTGTAATCAGCTCTTTTACCGATGTGATGCCCTTGTCTTTTTGGCTTACCATTATATCTTATTGTTTTAACCTCTTCAACTTCAACACCAAAAACTTCTTCTACAGCTCTCTTGATTTGAGATTTGTTAGCTTTGATGTCAACAATGAAGGTGTACTTTCTGTCTGCCATAGCAGTCATACTTTTTTCAGTGACAACTGGTCTTCTAATTATATCGTAACTTGTCATCTTCATTATGCATACACCTCCTCAATCTTAGCTACAGCATCTTTAGTAATCATGAAGTTTTCATACTTAAGAATGTCATACACATTGATATTATTTACAGGGATTACTTGAACTCCTGGAATGTTTCTAGCTGATTTGTATACATTTTCGTTACCTTCAGTAACAACAATTAATGTTTTCTTTGCTTCAAATGCATTAATTGTGTTAACCATTTCTTTTGTCTTAGGAGCTTCTAAGCTTAAGCTATCTAAAACAATTACGTTATTGTCAAGTACTTTTGAAGATAAAGCACTTGTAATAGCTAATCTTCTTACTTTCTTAAGAACGTTCTGTCTGTAACTTCTTGGCTTTGGTGCGAATACAACTCCACCTTTTATCCATTGAGCAGCTCTTATCGAACCTTGTCTTGCATTACCAGTTCCTTTTTGTCTCCATGGCTTTCTTCCACCACCACGAACTTCAGATCTAGTTTTTGCACTTTGAGTTCCTTGTCTCTTGTTAGCAAGTTGTGCAACAACTACTTGATGCATAACATCTTTGTTAACCTCAACACCGAACACTTTATCTGATAATTCTATTTCTCCAACTTTTTTAGCTAATCTATCATAAACAGCTACGCTTGGCATAACACTTCCTCCTTTCTCTTAGAAGTTTTTTATCTTTTAACAGTATCTTTTATGAATAGTAATCCTTTTCTTGGCCCTGGTACTCCACCTTTGATTAGGATTATATCTTGTTCTGGCATAACCTTAACAACTTCAAGATTCATAACAGTTCTCTTAACATTACCCATGTGTCCAGGCATTTTTCTATTTTTGAAAGTTCTTGAAGGGTCAGATGCAGCTCCCTGTGATCCAGGTGCTCTCTTGAATTTAGAACCGTGACTCTTAGGTCCGATTGAGAAATTCCATCTCTTAATTACCCCTTGGAATCCTTTACCTTTAGAAGTTCCTGTAACATCTACTTTTTCTCCAGCTTCAAAAGCATCAACTTTTATCTCTGTTCCAATTTCAAAAGCAGACATATCTTCTAACTTGAACTCTTTAATGAATCTCTTAGGAGTTACTCCAGCTTTTTTAAATTGACCCATTCTTGGGCTATTTACTAACTTTTCTCTGATGTTCTCGAATCCTACTACTAATGACTCGTATCCATCTTTCTCTATTTCTTTTTTACCAATCACTACTGATGGTTCACATTTAACAACCGTTACTGGAACAACATTTCCATTTTCATCGAAAATTTGTGTCATACCAATTTTTCTTCCTAATATAGCCTTTTTCATGCTATAACACCTCCTATTTTTATTAGCGGATCACAATTCTTGCAATCATAATATCTAGATAGATTATAGCTTTATCTCGATATCCACACCCGCTGGTAAATCTATTCTCATTAGAGAATCAACTGTCTTCTGAGATGGGCTTATTATATCAATAAGTCTCTTGTGAGTTCTTATTTCAAACTGCTCTCTAGAATCCTTATACTTATGTGGCGCTCTTAAGATAGTAACTATATCTTTTTCTGTTGGTAGAGGTACTGGACCTGCTACTTCAGCTCCTGTGCTTTTAGCTGTTTCCACTATCTTTGCAGCAGAAGTATCTAGTAGACTATGATCAAAAGCCTTTAATCTGATTCTGATTTTTTGAGTTGCCATCGTACATTTCCCTCCTTTGCTTGACCTTTACATTTGAATTTTACATCTGTAAACTGTTCCACGTGTTGCATGATTTAAAACATATAATATATGTTATTTTAATGCCTTCTTAACCAAGGCTCATCACCTATAATTAGCTTAAATTCAACATTTTTAAGCATTCGTAACAAACTCCCGACTTAACAACTTCTATAGTATACTATACATTAGATTCTTTTACAAGAGTTTTTTACTCATTTTTTTTAATTTAAACTATAATATTATTGGTAATTTTCTTTTATTATTCCACAACAATTTATTTTTTACAGAAAATCATGAGAGTAGGAATATTCCTACCCCGCATGATTAATCAACAAAAACTTAGTTATTACTCGATGATGCTAGTAACAACACCAGAACCTACTGTTCTTCCACCTTCTCTGATCGCGAATCTTAATCCTTCTTCCATAGCGATTGGAGTGATTAACTCAACGTTCATGTCAATGTGGTCTCCTGGCATTACCATTTCCATTCCTTCTGGAAGGTTAGCAGTACCAGTAACGTCTGTAGTTCTGAAGTAGAACTGTGGTCTATATCCGTTGAAGAATGGAGTGTGTCTTCCACCCTCTTCTTTTTTAAGTACGTAAACTTGACCTACGAACTTCATGTGTGGGTTTACTGTACCAGGCTTACATAATACTTGCCCTCTTTGTACTTCTGCTCTTTGAACACCTCTTAATAATGCTCCGATGTTATCTCCAGCCATTGCTTGGTCTAGGATCTTTCTGAACATCTCTACTCCAGTACATACTGTCTTCATTTTCTCTTCTTTAATACCAACGATTTCTAATTCGTCACCAGTGTTAACAATTCCTCTTTCAACTCTTCCAGTAACAACTGTTCCTCTACCAGTGATTGTGAATACGTCCTCGATAGGCATTAAGAAAGTCTTATCTGTATCTCTCTCTGGAGTTGGGATCCACTCGTCAACTGCAGCCATTAGGTCTAAGATACATTGATCTTCACCTTTTTCGATTGCCATTAATGATGATCCGCTTACTACTGGACATTCGTCTCCGTCAAATCCGTATTCGCTTAATAATTCTCTTACTTCCATTTCTACTAACTCTAATAACTCTTCGTCATCAACTTGGTCAGCTTTGTTTAAGAATACTACGATGTGCTCAACACCTACTCTTGATGCAAGAAGAATGTGCTCTCTTGTTTGTGGCATTGGACCATCTGCAGCAGATACTACTAAGATAGCTCCATCCATTTGAGCTGCTCCTGTGATCATGTTCTTAACGTAGTCAGCGTGTCCTGGACAGTCAACGTGAGCGTAGTGTCTGTTCTCAGTCTCATACTCTACGTGTGCAGTGTTGATTGTGATTCCTCTTTCTTTTTCTTCTGGAGCTTTATCTATTTCGTCATAGTTCATTACTTCTGCTCCACCAGCTTTTGCTAATGTCATTGTGATAGCTGCTGTAGTTGTAGTCTTACCGTGGTCAACGTGACCGATTGTTCCTATATTTACGTGTGGCTTACTTCTTTCAAATTTTGCCTTAGCCATTTTTTATTCCTCCTTAAAACTAACTTGTTTTATTTATAAAATAAATACTAATTTATTACTTGCTATAAATTAAAAATAATTATTATTTATTTTTACCTGATACTTCTTCTTGAATGCTCTTTGGCACTTTCTCATAAGCAGCGAACTCCATGCTGTAGTTTCCTCTACCTTGAGTTCTAGATCTTAATGTTGTAGCATAACCGAACATCTCTGAAAGAGGTACCATAGCTTTAATAACTTGAGCTCCGTTCTGTGGCTCCATTCCCTCAATTCTTCCTCTTCTTGAGTTAATGTCACCCATAACATCTCCCATGTACTCTTCTGGCATAGTTACTTCAACCTTCATGATAGGCTCAAGTAATGTTGCTCCAGCTTTAGCCATAGCATTCTTAAACGCCATAGATCCTGCAACTTTAAATGCCATCTCGTTAGAGTCAACATCATGGTAAGATCCATCGAAACATCTAGCTTTAAAGTTAATAACTGGGAAACCAGCAATAATACCAGCTTGTGAAGCTTCTTGAATACCTTTATCAACAGCAGGAACATACTCTCTTGGAATAACTCCTCCTACGATAGCGTTTTCAAATTCATATTCACCCTCAGTCGGGATTAACTCAATCCAGCAGTGTCCGTATTGACCACGTCCACCAGATTGTCTTACAAACTTACCTTCAGCCTTAACTTGTTGGCCAATTGTCTCTTTGTAAGCAACTTGTGGAGCACCAACGTTACACTCAACTTTGAATTCTCTTTGTAATCTATCAACGATGATTTCTAAGTGAAGCTCACCCATACCAGCGATGATTGTTTGACCAGTTTCTTGGTTAGTGTAAGTTTTGAATGTTGGATCCTCTTCAGCAAGTTTGATAAGAGACATACTCATCTTATCCATACCAGCTTTTGTTTTTGGCTCAATAGCAACAGATATAACTGGCTCTGGGAATTCCATACTTTCAAGTATAACAGGGTGATTTTCATCACATAAAGTCTCACCAGTAATTGTGTTCTTTAATCCTACTATTGCACCTAAGTCTCCAGCTCTAAACTCTTCAACTTCTTCTCTATGGTTAGAGTGCATCTTATACAATCTACCAATTCTTTCCTTCTTACCTTTGTTAGCGTTAAGAACATAGCTTCCACTCTTCATAACACCTGAGTAAACTCTTGTAAACGCTAACTTACCAACGAATGGATCAGTAGCAATTTTAAATGCTAATGCTGCTAAAGGAGCATCATCATCTGCTGGTCTTGTAGTTTCTTCATTAGTATTAGTGTCTACACCTTCTATAGCTTTAATATCTAATGGTGATGGCATGTAATCAACAACAGCATCGATCATCATTTGAACACCTTTATTCTTGTATGATGAACCACATACTACTGGAACTATTTCATTAGCTATAACACCTTTTCTTAAAGTAGACTTTAACTCTTCAAGAGTTAATTCTTCTCCATCTAGGTATTTCATCATTAACTCTTCATCTAGTTCAGCAACTGACTCAATTAATGCCCCTCTATACTCTTCAGCTAATTCTTGCATATCTGCAGGAATTTCTACTTCTTCTATTTCTTTTCCTAAGTCATCTTTGTAGATCTTAGCTTTGTTTGTAACAAGATCAATGATTCCTGTTAAGTTATCTTCTTTACCTATTGGTAATTGAATAGGTACTGCATTACACTTTAATCTTTCTCTCATCATGCTTACAACTCTGAAGAAATCCGCACCTAAAATATCCATTTTATTAACGTACGCCATTCTTGGTACATTATATTTATTTGCCTGTCTCCATACTGTTTCAGATTGAGGCTCAACTCCACCTTTAGCACAGAATACAGCAACAGCTCCGTCAAGAACTCTTAATGATCTCTCAACCTCAACTGTAAAGTCTACGTGTCCAGGTGTATCAATTATGTTTATTGTGTGATTTTTCCAGCTAGCTGTTGTAGCTGCAGAAGTAATTGTTATACCTCTCTCTTGCTCTTGAACCATCCAGTCCATTGTAGCTTCACCTTCGTGAACCTCACCAATTTTATGTGTTTTACCAGTATAATACAGTACACGCTCAGTAGTTGTTGTTTTACCCGCATCAATGTGAGCCATTATACCAATATTACGGTATTTATCTAATTTCACTTTTCTAGCCACTTAACTTTTCCTCCTCTCGCCGTTCATTAAAATTCGACAAAACTGTCTTGGCAAACCAAAACAGCTTTGTCTTTATAAATTTTTTTCTAATATTAGTATCTGTAATGAGCAAATGCTTTATTAGCTTCTGCCATTTTATGAGTATCTTCTCTCTTCTTAACAGCTGCACCTGTGTTATTTGATGCATCGATTAACTCATTAGCAAGTCTTTCTGTCATGAATCTTTCACTTCTTTTTCTTGAAGCGATTAGAAGCCATCTAAGACCTAAAGTCTGTCTTCTAACTGGTCTAACTTCGATTGGTACCTGGTAGTTAGATCCTCCGATTCTTCTCGCCTTAACCTCTAGTAAAGGCATTATGTTTTCTAAAGCTGCTTCAAAAACCTCTAATGGATCTTTTCCTGTCTTCTCAGCGATGATATCAAAAGCTCCATAACAAATCTTTTGAGCTAATCCTTTTTTACCGTCTTGCATTATTCCATTTATTAACTTAGTAACAACCTTACTGTTGTACATTGGATCTGGTAATACTTCTCTTTTTGGTGCTCTTCCTTTTCTTGGCACTTTACTTCCCTCCTTAAACATTCAAATTTAATTCACAGGTACTCGACATCCAACTCGTTAAGTGTCAGCGATTTATTCAATCACATTATTAACCTTCTAGATCATCAAATAACACGTGCAATTACTAAAAATATATAGATTTATGTGAACTGGATACTACAGCATTGCTAATTAAGATACAAATATTATTGTATTTTTAAATCTAACTTAATAGACACTATTTTTTCTTAGGTCTCTTACTTCCATACTTAGATCTTGATTGCTTTCTATCATTTACTCCAGCTGTATCTAACGCACCTCTAATAATCTTATATCTTACACCTGGTAAGTCCTTAGTTCTTCCACCTCTGATAAGAACAACACTGTGCTCTTGAAGGTTATGTCCTTCACCTGGAATATAAGATGATACTTCTAAACCATTTGTTAATCTAACTCTCGCAATTTTTCTTAATGCTGAGTTTGGTTTCTTAGGAGTAGTTGTTTTAACAACTGTACATACTCCTCTTCTTTGTGGGCACCCTTTAAGGGCTGGTGCTGTAGATTTTAAAGGAGTAGTTTTTCTACCTTTTCTTACTAATTGATTTATAGTTGGCATTCCTGCACCTCCTCTATCTTTTTTAAAAGTCTTTACAAATTTTACGTTAATTTTATTGTTCTTTTAAGAACAATGCCGCTGCAGCTCCAACATCTATATCACAAATTTCACCTAATTCCGTCATAGTATCTACATATACTATTTCAACGGATAAATCTTTTGCCTTATCTATAAGAGGCTGAATAACTCTTTTTTCTGCATTTTTTGCTATACACAAACATCTGCAATCTTTATTATTCATTTTTTTTAATGATTGTTTAACTCCAACAACTTTAGTATTATTCTTTAACTCAAGCATTATAAGCTATCCCCCATTAAAATTATCCTAAAGAAATTCAGCACAAATCGTATTTTAACATTTTAAAACGACTATGTCAATATCATTAATAATTAAGCTCTAATCCATTTTCTTCAATTTCAGTTGTATCCATTGATTCTTCTACATCTGGGCTTATATTAATTTTTCTATATTTCATCATACCTGTACCAGCTGGTATAAGTTTACCAATGATAACATTCTCTTTTAATCCAATTAATGGATCAATTTTACCCTTGATTGCGGCATCAGTAAGAACTCTTGTTGTTTCTTGGAATGATGCTGCAGATAAGAAAGAGTCAGTAGCTAATGAAGCTTTTGTAATACCCAATAAAGCATTAGAGTAAACAATTAACTCTCCACCTTCATCGGCAATCTTCTCATTAGCGTTATCAACATCTAAAATATCAACTTTTTCACCTGGTAAGAATTCACTGTCACCAGCATCTTCAATCAGTACTTTTCTTGTCATTTGTCTTACAACAACTTCAAGGTGTTTATCATTGATATCAACCCCTTGTAGTCTATAAACCTTTTGAACTTCTGAAAGAAGATACGCCTTAACCCCTTCAACACCTTTAATTCTTAAAATATCATGAGGGTTAACCGAACCTTGTGTAACAGTATCTCCAGCTTGAATTTTATCACCATCGGCAACTCTTATTCTAGCTCCAAATGGAATGTCATATTTGAACTCTTCCCCTTCTTCTGTTACAACTATTACAATTCTCTTCTTTTTAGTCTCTTCAATTCTTACACTTCCACTAACTTCCGAAACTATAGCTAATCCTTTAGGCTTTCTTGCTTCAAATAATTCCTCAACCCTTGGAAGACCCTGAGTGATATCTCCACCTGCGATTCCTCCTGTATGGAAGGTTCTCATTGTAAGCTGTGTTCCTGGTTCACCGATTGATTGCGCAGCAATGATACCAACAGCTTCACCAATATCAATCTTGCTTCCTGTAGCCATGTTCATACCGTAACACTTTGAACATACTCCGTGTCTACTTTTACATGTGAATACAGATCTTATTTCAACCTTCTCTATTCCAGCATCTACAACTTTTTGTGCTAATTCTGAATCCATATATACATTATCTTCTACTAAAACCTCACCTGTTTCAGGGTGCTTAATCTCAGATGCAGTATATCTACCTGTTAATCTCTCGTGAAGCGATTCTATGACTTCTGATCCCTCAGCTATTTGAGAAACCTCATAACCTTCTACAGCTCCACAATCCACTTCTCTAATAATAACATCTTGGCTTACATCAACCAATCTTCTAGTTAAGTATCCTGAATCGGCAGTTTTTAACGCTGTATCGGCATTACCCTTTCTAGCACCGTGAGTAGATAGGAAGTACTCAAGTACGTCAAGTCCCTCTCTAAATGACGATTTGATAGGCAACTCGATGATTTTACCTGATGGACTAGCCATAAGTCCTCTCATACCTGCTAATTGCTTAATCTGACTCTTAGATCCTCTGGCACCAGAGTCAGCCATCATATAGATAGGATTGAATTTATCAAAACTATCCATAAGTGCATTGGCAACATCCTCTGTTGTTTGAGTCCATTTTTCTATTACTCTCTCATATCTTTCTTCTGCTGATATGAATCCTCTTCTATACATCTTTTCAATTTTCTCTACTGTCTTTTCAGCATCTTCAAGCAAATCTTTCTTTGCCTCTGGAACTATCATATCTGAAGCCGCAATAGTTATTGCCCCTATTGTAGAGTAATGATATCCAGTAGCTTTAATATTGTCTAGCATTATTGATGTTTTAGTAGGTCCATATTTAACAAAACACTTATCTATTATCTTTCCTAGATTCTTTTTACTTACTAGGAAATCTATTTCTAACTTCAACTCATTTCCTGGTATAGTTCTATCTACTAGACCAAGATCTTGTGGTACAGCTTCATTAAAGATTAATTTACCTGGAGTAGTTTCTATTATACCTTCATGCATTTTACCATTTACTTCAGCTCTCATTAATACATTAATTTTAGCATGTATATCAATATCTTTCTTCTGATACGCCATCATAACTTCATCAGGTGATGAGAAGTATCTACCTTCACCCTTTGCACCATCCTTATCGATAGTTAAGTAATATGATCCTAAAACCATATCCTGAGTAGGTACAGCAACAGGCTTTCCATCAGAAGGTTTTAAAATATTATGTGCTGCTAACATTAAGAATCTAGCTTCTGCTTGCGCTTCCACTGATAAAGGAACGTGAACAGCCATTTGGTCTCCATCGAAGTCCGCATTATATGCAGTACATACTAATGGGTGTAACTTGATAGCCTTACCTTCAACCAATATAGGTTGGAATGCTTGAATACCAAGTCTGTGTAGAGTAGGAGCACGGTTAAGTAATACAGGATGATCTCTTATAACCACTTCTAATACATCCCAAACTTGTGGTTGAACCCTTTCTACCATTCTCTTTGCACTCTTAATATTATGTGCAATATTCTTATCAACTAATTTCTTCATTACGAATGGTTTAAATAATTCTAAAGCCATTCCTTTTGGAAGTCCACATTGATACATTTTCAACTCTGGACCAACAACTATAACAGAACGTCCTGAGTAGTCAACACGCTTTCCAAGAAGATTTTGTCTAAATCTACCTTGCTTACCCTTAAGCATCTCAGATAACGATTTTAAAGGTCTGTTCCCCGGTCCAGTAACCGGTCTACCTCTTCTACCATTATCAATAAGCGCATCAACAGCTTCTTGAAGCATTCTCTTTTCATTTCTAACTATTATATCAGGAGCTCCTAATGATAATAGTTTTTTAAGTCTGTTATTTCTATTAATAACTCTTCTGTATAAGTCATTCAAGTCAGATGTAGCAAATCTTCCTCCATCCAATTGTACCATAGGTCTTAAATCCGGTGGTATAACTGGAATAACATCAATAATCATCCAATCTGGTTTGTTTATAGATTTTCTAAATGATTCAACAACATCCAGTCTTCTAACAGTTCTTATTTTTTTCTGACCTGTACTAGTCTTTAAGCCTTCTTTTAACTCAGCACTTAATGATTCTAAATCAATTTCTTCTAAAAGTCTTTTTACTGATTCAGCTCCCATGCCTGCTTCAAAGCTTTCATAACCATACTTATCAATAGCTTCTCTATACTCTTTTTCATTTAATAATTGTTTCTTTATTAGAGGAGTTTCTTTTGGATCTATTACAATATAAGAAGCAAAATATAAAACTTTCTCTAACGCTCTTGGTGACATATCAAGAATTAACCCCATTCTTGATGGTATTCCTTTAAAGTACCAGATATGAGATACTGGAGCAGCTAATTCAATATGCCCCATTCTCTCACGTCTTACTTTAGATTTGGTAACCTCAACACCACATCTATCACAAACAATTCCCTTATATCTAACTCTTTTGTATTTACCACAATGACATTCCCAGTCTTTCTGTGGTCCAAAAATCTTCTCACAAAACAGTCCATCTTTTTCTGGTTTTAATGTTCTATAATTTATTGTTTCTGGCTTTTTTACTTCACCTCTAGACCAATCTCTTATTTGTTCTGGTGAAGCTAACCCTACTTGTATTGCATCAAAGTTATTAAGTTCAAACAAGGGTTTATCCTCCCTTCACTATTAGTGTTCATCAGTAACATCGTTTAAATCTAATTCAAAACTATTTAAAGATACATCATCTAAATCTAATTCCGTGAATTCGTCCGCATCTGGTTCCACTTCTTCTATCACGCTATTAGCTTCAATTTCACTTTTATCTTTTTCTGTAGGTACAGAATCTTCATTACCTTCTATATATACACCAAGTTCTTCGCCATCTTCTTCAACAGATTCTTTTAGTACTATTTCAGTATTATCTTCACCAAGTACTTTAACATCAATACACAATGCCTGGAATTCTTTAATAAGAACTTTGAAAGATTCTGGAACTCCTGGTTCTGGAATATTTTCACCTTTAACTATAGCCTCATAAGTTTTAACTCTTCCAACTACATCGTCAGATTTAACAGTCAAGATTTCTTGTAAAGTATAAGCAGCTCCGTATGCTTCAAGCGCCCATACCTCCATCTCTCCGAATCTCTGACCACCAAATTGAGCTTTACCACCCAATGGTTGTTGAGTAACTAATGAGTATGGTCCAGTTGATCTTGCATGCATCTTGTCATCAACTAAGTGGTGTAATTTTAAGATGTACATTATTCCAACTGTAACTCTATTCTCAAATGGCTCTCCCGTTCTACCATCGTAAAGAACTGTTTTACCATCTCTGTCATATCCTGCTTTTTCTAGGCACTCTTCTATATCCGACTCAACTGCACCATCAAATACTGGAGTAGCTACATGCCAACCCAACTTACTTGCAGCCCAACCTAAATGCATTTCTAGTACCTGACCGATATTCATACGAGAAGGAACCCCTAGAGGATTTAAGCACAACTGTACTGGTCTACCATCTGGTAAGAATGGCATATCTTCAACAGGAAGAATTCTAGAAATAACACCCTTATTACCGTGTCTTCCTGCCATCTTATCTCCTACAGATATCTTTCTCTTATGAGCTATATAAGCTCTTACTAATTTATTTACCCCTGGTGGTAATTCATCTCCATTTTCTCTTGTAAAGACTTTAACGTCAACGATAATACCATCTTCTCCATGCGGAGCTCTTAATGAAGTATCTCTTACTTCTCTAGCTTTTTCACCAAAGATAGCTCTTAATAATCTTTCTTCAGCAGTAAGTTCTGTTTCACCCTTAGGTGTTACCTTACCAACTAATATATCACCTGATTTAACCTCAGCACCTATTCTGATTATTCCTCTTTCATCAAGATCCTTAAGGGCATCTTCACCAACATTAGGGATATCTCTTGTTATTTCTTCAGGTCCTAACTTAGTATCTCTTGCTTCACATTCATATTCTTCTATATGAAGAGACGTGAATACATCCTCTTTAACTAACTCTTCAGATACTAACATCGCATCCTCATAGTTATAACCTTCCCAAGTTAAGAAAGCAATTCTTATATTCTTACCAAGAGCAATTTCTCCAAGATCAGTAGATGGACCATCCACTAATACATCTCCAGCCTTAACTCTCTCACCTTTATCAACTAAAGGTCTTTGGTTAATACATGTTCCTTGATTTGAACGTTTGAATTTTAATAAGTTATAAGTATCTACTATACCTGTTTCATCTCTTCTAATCTTAATTTCATTAGCACTAACATACTCAACAACACCGTCATACCTAGATTTAGGTAATACCCCTGAATCAGCAGCCGCTCTGTGTTCTATACCAGTTCCTACGTACGGAGCTGCTGGCTTTAATAACGGTACTGCCTGACGTTGCATGTTTGATCCCATCAGCGCACGTGACGCGTCATCATTTTCTAAGAAAGGAATCATAGATGTCGCAACCGAAACAATCTGTCTTGGAGATATATCCATTAAATCTACTTGTGTTGCTGGAACAATAATAGCTTCCTCTTTATCTCTTACTGTAACTTTATCATCAATAAACTTACCATTCTCATCAAGTGGTTCTTGTGCTTTCGCTATCAAGTGCCCATCTTCTTCATTAGCTGTGAAATATCTTATTTCATCAGTTGCTACACCATCTTTTACTATTCTATATGGCGTTTCCATAAATCCATATTCATTAACCTTTGCGTACGCTGCTAAAGAGTTAATTAATCCAATGTTTGGTCCCTCTGGAGTTTCAATAGGACACATTCTACCATAGTGAGAGTGGTGAACGTCTCTAACCTCAAATCCAGCTCTTTCTCTTGAAAGACCTCCTGGACCAAGCGCAGATAATCTTCTCTTATGAGTTAATTCAGAAAGAGGATTTGTTTGATCCATGAACTGAGATAATTGAGAGCTTCCGAAGAATTCTTTTATAGCCGCAGTAACTGGTCTTATATTGATAAGCCCTTGTGGCGTAATACCTTCTTGTTCTTGAATAGTCATTCTTTCTTTAATAACTCTTTCCATTCTTGAAAGACCAATTCTAAATTGATTTTGTAACAATTCTCCCACTGATCTTAATCTTCTATTTCCTAAGTGGTCAATGTCATCAGAATATCCAATGCCATATACTAGACCAATTTGATAACTAATAGTAGCTAACATATCATCTTTTACAATATGCTTAGGAATTAATTTATTTATATTCTTTTTAATTTCAACTTTTAACGTTTCTTCATTTTCGCAATTATCCATAATATCTTTTAATGTAGGATAATGCACCATCTCTTTAACACCCAATTCTGCAGCATCAAAATCAACAAAATTATTGATATCAACAAAGTGATTTCCAATAACTCTTATGATTTTATCTTCCACAAGAACATCAACTGAGTTTATACCCGAATTACCGATTTCTTGAGCTTTATCTCTTGAAATCTTTGCACCCTCTTCAACAATTATTTCTCCTGTTTCAGGATTAACAATATTTTCAGCTGCAATCTGATTTATAAGTCTGTTACTTATGCTAAGTTTTTTGTTGAACTTATATCTTCCTACTTTTGATAGATCATATCTTTTAGCATCAAAGAATAGTGAATTTATAAGACTTTTAGCACTTTCAACAGTCGGAGGCTCGCCTGGTCTTAGCCTCTTATATATTTCTAAAAGACCTTCTTCTTCTGTCTTAGTATTGTCTTTTTCTATAGATGCCGTTAATCTCTCTTCTTCTCCGAAGAATTGAGTTAACTGTAAGTCACTCCCATACCCCATAGCTCTCGCTAATACAGTTATAGGAAGTTTTCTTGTTTTGTCGATTCTTACGTAAATTATGTTATTAGAGTCCGTCTCGTACTCCAACCAAGCTCCCCTATTAGGAATTATTGTTGAAGAATATAGTTTTTTACCTGTCTTATCAACATTGTAACTATAATATACTCCCGGTGATCTAACAAGCTGACTTACGATTACTCTTTCAGCTCCATTAATTACGAATGTACCCTGTTCTGTCATTATTGGGAAGTCTCCCATGAATACTTCTTGTTCCTTAATTTCGCCAGTTTCGTTATTAGTCAATCTAACTTTAACTTTTAGAGGCGCTGCAAAAGTAGAGTCTCTATCTTTGCACTCTTCAACGTCATACTTTGTGTTGTCATAATCTAAATTGTAATCAACAAATTCTAACACTAAATTACCTGTATAGTCCTGTATAGGATTTATGTCATTAAAAACCTCTTTAAGACCAGCATCTAGAAACCAGTTGTATGAGTTCAACTGTACCTCTATAAGGTTAGGCATAGTTGCAACCTCTTGAACTTTTGAAAAGCTCATTCTGGTCCTTTTACCAACTTGGATAGGATGTACCATTAACTTTCACTCCTTGCTTAAGTAAAATAGCAGCACTAATTGCATTACCATCTTATTATTATACCCTAGTTCTTATCCAAAATACCCTTTATTACACAAAAAACTAATATTTTATAGTATAATAATATTAAATTTCAACAAATCAATGCAATTATCTATATTATCATATTTCTTTTTCATTGTCAACATTCATTAAGTAAAAAAAGGGCACTTAAATTAAGTGCCCTCCTAGTCGGCTATTATTATTTTAATTCAATAACTGCTCCAACTTCTTCTAACTTAGCTTTCATTTCATCAGCAGCATCTTTAGCTACAGCTTCCTTGATTGTCTTAGGAGCTCCATCTACGATTTCTTTAGCTTCTTTTAATCCTAAACCAGTAAGTTCTCTTACAGCTTTGATTACTTTGATTTTGCTTGATCCAGCAGAAGCAAGAACAACGTCAAACTCAGTTTTCTCAGCAGCTCCACCTGCAGCAGCAGCACCTGCAGCAGCAACTGGTGCAGCAGCGCTTACTCCAAACTCCTCTTCACATGCTTTAACTAACTCATTTAATTCCATAACAGACATTTCTTTGATAGCTTCAATAATTTGCTCTCTTGTCATTTTTAGTACACCTCCATATATTTTAACCGTACATTCTTTTTTTTAATTATTTTTACTAATTATGCTTCTTTGTTATCAGCGATAGCTTTAACTAAGTATGCAAACTTTGATATTGGTGATTGTAAACTTCCAAGTAACTTTGCAAGTAATACCTCTCTTGGTGGTATTGATGCGAAAGCTGTGATTTTTTCTAAATCGTAAACTTCACCTTGAACTAAACCTGCTTTTAATTCTAATGCTTTATGATCTTTCATAAAAGCACTAATTACTCTACCTGGTGCAGTAGGATCTTCATATCCTAACGCCATAGAAACAGGCCCTTCTAAATGCTCATCAAGACCTTCAATTCCTAACTCTTTAAGAGCTAATTTTACTAAAGTGTTTTTGAATACTTTATATTCAACTCCAGTTTCTCTGAATTGCTTTCTTAATTGAGTGTCTTCTTCAACAGTAAGACCTTGGTAATTAGTTAAGATTACTGATTGTGCTTTTTCAAGTTTCTCTCTGATCTCTTGAACTTTAGCTTCTTTAATCATTCTATTCTTACCTGCCACTGCATACACCTCCCTGCAATTTATTTAATATTTAAAAAGTCTCTCCATAGACATGAAGAGACCAAATATCTTAATTAATTAAGTATCAATGGAATCCTCGGCAGGCGACATAGCTTACGTTTTTCAACACCTACTGTCTACGGAATATTTTTTAATTTTCCTTAACAACATTAACTATATTACTACACTTAACATCGTTTGTCAACAAGAATTTCGAAATTAATCTAATATTTTTGCTGGGTTAATTTTAATTCCAGGTCCCATTGTGCTAGCAACGCTAACAGACTTAACGTATTGACCTTTAGCAGCTGCTGGTTTAGCTTTAATTAATGCTCCCATTAATGCTTGGAAGTTTTCTGAAAGCTTTTCAGCATCAAAAGATTTCTTTCCGATTGGTACGTGAACGATAGAAGTTTTATCAACTCTGTATTCAACCTTACCAGCTTTGATGTCATTAATAGCTTTTTCAACATCAAAAGTTACTGTTCCTGATTTTGGGTTAGGCATTAAACCTTTAGGTCCTAATACTCTACCTATTCTTCCAACAACACCCATCATATCTGGTGTTGCAACAGCAACATCAAATCCAAACCAACCTTGTTGAATTTTAGCTACTAATTCCTCTGCTCCAACAAAATCAGCTCCAGCTGCTTCTGCTTCTTTAGCTTTTTCACCTTTAGCGAAAACTAACACTCTAACAGTTTTACCTGTTCCGTGTGGAAGTACAACAGCACCTCTTACTTGTTGGTCAGCGTGTCTTGGGTCTACCCCTAGTTTAACGTGAAGCTCAACAGTTTCATCAAACTTAGCCTTAGCTGTTTTTTGAACTAATTCTAAAGCTTCTGCTGGCGTATATAGTGTGTTTCTATCAACTATTTTAGCACTTTCTACATAATTCTTACCTTTTTTAGCCATTTTTTAATCCTCCTTCGTGGTATTAGCGGTTACAACCTCCCACTTTATTGGGCATTATAACTATTCTACTACTTCAACACCCATACTTCTTGCTGTACCTTCGATCATGCTCATTGCAGTTTCGATTGTTGCAGCATTCAAGTCTGGCATTTTAATTTCAGCTATTTCTTTAATTTGCGCTTTAGTTATCTTACCAACTTTGTTTCTGTTAGGCTCTCCTGATCCACTTTCTAAACCAATAGCTTTCTTGATTAGAACTGGAGCTGGTGGAGTTTTAGTGATAAACGTGAATGATCTATCCTGATATACTGTTATAACAACTGGAATAATCATTCCTGCTTGATCTGCAGTTTTTGCGTTAAACTCCTTAGTAAAAGCCATAATGTTAACACCGTGTTGACCTAAAGCCGGTCCTACTGGTGGTGCTGGAGTAGCTTTTCCTGCTGGTAATTGAAGTTTAATATAGCCTGTAATTTTTTTAGCCATGTGTTACACCTCCTGATTTGTGGTAAATGCGGATTTTTAATCCTCCCACTTAGCAAAGGATATCCTTTGCATAAGTACATTAATCTAAATGTTTTATTTGATTGAAATCAAGTTCAACAGGTGTTTCCCTGCCAAACATGTCGACTAATCCTTTTATTTTTTGTTTTTCAAGGTTAATTTCCTGTATTAATGCAACAAAGTTCTCTAGCGGACCTGTTACGATTCTTACACTGTCACCAACCTCAAAATCAACTTCAATAATCTTGTCTTTAATTCCCATAGCCTTAACTTCTTCTTCAGTAAGAGGAACTGGTTTAGATCCTGGACCTACAAATCCTGTAACTCCGCGAGTATTTCTAACGACATACCATGACTCATCAGTCATGATCATCTTAACCATGACATACCCAGGGAAAACCTTTTTTTGAGTTACTTTTTTCTTACCATCTTTAATTTCAACTTGTTCCTCCATAGGAACAACGATATCAAAAAACAACTCATGAAGATTTCTATTGTCTATTGTCTTTTCAATATTAGCTTTAACCTTGTTTTCATATCCCGAGTACGTATGTGCTACATACCATTTTGCATTGTTTTCATTCATAATTTCCAGGGACTATCGCCCTACCTCCTTTACGTTATCGGCTAAATATAACACTAAACACCTTCATGAATACACTGTCACAAAGAGAGATTAACAAAACATAAAAAGTGCAACATAAAGCAACCGCTTCTAATGCCTTTTTCACATCCTTCTTCGGAGCCCACGTAATTCTCTTAAATTCTGCTTTAGTGTTCTTAAAAAAAGCCAAGCTTCCTTTGTTAGCTGTCTTGTTTTCGTTTTTTTTCACTTTCCCATTTACAGCCATTCTATTCACATCCCCATATATAATTATACCTACTTAGTTTCTCTGTGTAGTGTATGTTGCTTACAGAATTTACAATATTTTTTCATTTCAATTCTCTCAGGGTTGTTCTTCTTATTCTTCATAGTATCATAGTTTCTTTGCTTACATTCCGTACATGCTAAAGTAGCTTTAATTCTCACTTTAAACACACCTCCTAGTTTAAACCCAATTATTGGTATATTCGTATCTCTTTTTTATTTACTAAACTAATTTATCACAAAGTTATACACCATGTCAACTAGACATTTTTATACACTTTAGTATTATTTGCTTTTTTTATTACTTTCAAAAGGACTAGGTGTTACCCCAGTCCAAATTTATCTTTATCTATTATAAACTTAGATATTACTCGATGATGCTAGTAACAACACCAGAACCTACTGTTCTTCCACCTTCTCTGATCGCGAATCTTAATCCTTCTTCCATAGCGATTGGAGTGATTAACTCAACGTTCATGTCAATGTGGTCTCCTGGCATTACCATTTCCATTCCTTCTGGAAGGTTAGCAGTACCAGTAACGTCTGTAGTTCTGAAGTAGAACTGTGGTCTATATCCGTTGAAGAATGGAGTGTGTCTTCCACCCTCTTCTTTTTTAAGTACGTAAACTTGACCTACGAACTTCATGTGTGGGTTTACTGTACCAGGCTTACATAATACTTGCCCTCTTTGTACTTCTGCTCTTTGAACACCTCTTAATAATGCTCCGATGTTATCTCCAGCCATTGCTTGGTCTAGGATCTTTCTGAACATCTCTACTCCAGTACATACTGTCTTCATTTTCTCTTCTTTAATACCAACGATTTCTAATTCGTCACCAGTGTTAACAATTCCTCTTTCAACTCTTCCAGTAACAACTGTTCCTCTACCAGTGATTGTGAATACGTCCTCGATAGGCATTAAGAAAGTCTTATCTGTATCTCTCTCTGGAGTTGGGATCCACTCGTCAACTGCAGCCATTAGGTCTAAGATACATTGATCTTCACCTTTTTCGATTGCCATTAATGATGATCCGCTTACTACTGGACATTCGTCTCCGTCAAATCCGTATTCGCTTAATAATTCTCTTACTTCCATTTCTACTAACTCTAATAACTCTTCGTCATCAACTTGGTCAGCTTTGTTTAAGAATACTACGATGTGCTCAACACCTACTCTTGATGCAAGAAGAATGTGCTCTCTTGTTTGTGGCATTGGACCATCTGCAGCAGATACTACTAAGATAGCTCCATCCATTTGAGCTGCTCCTGTGATCATGTTCTTAACGTAGTCAGCGTGTCCTGGACAGTCAACGTGAGCGTAGTGTCTGTTCTCAGTCTCATACTCTACGTGTGCAGTATTGATTGTGATTCCTCTTTCTTTTTCTTCTGGAGCTTTATCTATTTCGTCATAGTTCATTACTTCTGCTCCACCAGCTTTTGCTAACGTCATTGTGATAGCTGCTGTAGTTGTAGTCTTACCGTGGTCAACGTGACCGATTGTTCCTATATTTACGTGTGGCTTACTTCTTTCAAACTTTGCCTTAGCCATTTTTTACTCCTCCTTCAAATTGTATATATATATATATTTCTATTCATCTTTCCCAAACTCATAGTCCAGTTAACCATACTGGAGCCCACGACCGGACTTGAACCGGCGACCTCCACCTTACCAAGGTGACGCTCTACCGACTGAGCCACATGGGCATTTAGAACTCAACTATGCGTTTAAGAGAAAGTGAATAAATAATACCTTAAACTAATTATTAATTTTACTATAAATCATAGATTTGTCAATAAGGATTTCATCTTTTATCAAGACATTTCTCAAGCTTTCTTTTAACTCTCTGAAGAGCATTGTCTATTGACTTGGAATGTCTGTCTAAATCACATGCAATTTCTTGATATGATTTTCCATCAAGATATGCCATAAGAACTTCCATTTCTAGGTCAGATAATACCTCCCCTATTTCATGTTCAATATGACTCACTTCCTCAGCACTTATGACCAACTCTTCTGGATCAGTCACTTTAACACCTGATAAAATATCTAAAAGTGTTCTATCTGACTCCTCATCATAAATTGGTTTATTAAGAGAAACATAGGTGTTAAGTGGTATATGCTTTTGTCTAGTAGCTGTTTTAATGGCTGTTATTATCTGTCTTGTTATACATAACTCCGCAAAGGCTTTAAAAGACGAAAGTTTATCTGGCTTAAAATCTCTGATAGCTTTATATAAGCCTATCATTCCTTCTTGGTAAATATCTTCTTTATCAGCACCAATTAAAAAATAAGATTTCGCCTTAGATTTAACAAAACTTTGATATTTTTGAATTAAGTATTCTTCTGCTTTTTTATCCCCTTCTTTTGCCTTTAATACTAATTCTTCATCAAGTATATTTTTATACTGTTGAAAATAGTATTCTCGAAGAGCCATTTGATTATTTTTAGACCCCTTATCCAAAGCTTAACCCCTCTCTTTAATTCAACATAATACTCTAACTTAGATTATACAATAATTTTTTTTCAATCGTCAAGAAAATCAATGACTTCTTCTTATTTTTTCAAGTTTTTCAAAAACACTGTCGTCCATAAACTCTGATAATAAATTTCTTTCTTTTGAAGCTACCTTTATTGTCTTATTTTGAATGTTTGACATTCCTCTTACTACATCAGTGTAGAACTCAAAACAACTTTTTCTTACAGCTCCTCTTTGGAACACAACTTGCTGTTCCAGATTATCATCGGTAACAACAGTAACATTAACTCTCCTACCTAAGTCATTTACACTTCTTTCAATGTAACTATCTGCTGTTTCTCCTTCTTTTGTGAAAATCACTATTAATTCACCATATTTTTCTTTTTTCTGTATGCTTCCTCTAACTTTATGAGCATCAAATACTACGATAATTTTACTACCAATGAATGCTCCATAATTTTGTAAAATCTCTATTAATTTCTGCCTAGCAGCTTCATAACTAACTTTTTTCTCATTTATAAGTTCTGGCCAATTATTTATTAAATTATAACCATCAACATATATTATTTTCACTTTTTACCACTGTTAAGTTTTTGTCTCAACACTTCATACATCAGAATTCCACCTGCCACAGATGCATTCAGAGAATTTATTTTTCCTACCATAGGAATCTTAACCAAAACATCACATTTCTTTAAGGTTAATCTTGAAATCCCCCTACCTTCACTACCAATAACTAACGCTATTGCTCCATCCATATTAGTTTCATGACAATATGCCTCACCTTTTATATCAGCTCCGTAAATCCATATTCCCTTTTCTTTAAGTTCATCTATAGTTGCATTTATATTCGTTACTTTAGCAATTTTCATATGCTCTACAGCACCAACTGAAGTTCTATGCACCGTAGGTGTAACAGCAACATTCCTTCTTTTAGGTATGATTATCCCATGAACTCCAACAATTTCAGCTGTTCTTATTATTGAACCAAAATTATGTGGGTCTTCTATTTCGTCCAGAATAATTATAAAAGGCTTTTCTCCTTTTTCTTCTGCATGGTTTAATATTTCTTCTACTGAAGAGTATTCATACGAGTTAACAATAGCTATTACCCCTTGGTGATTTCCTGTTTCACTTATAGAGTTTAACTTTTGTTTGTCCACCTCTTTTATTACAATCTTTTTTTCTTTAGCCAGCGCATAAATAACATTCATAGAATGCCCTACACTAGAACTGTTTATAAGTATATTCTCAATTGTTCTGTCTTTTTTTAAGGCTTCAACTACTGCATTACGTCCTTCAATAATGTTCCCTAAATCCTCCTTAGAGTTTGAATCTTCTTTTTTCTTATAATTCTTTTTCCTTTTAAAGTCTGTCTTTTTGTTTGAGTCTTCTATTTTATTAAATTCATCTTTATTTTTCATATTTTTCACCTTCTTTTAAAGATATCTTTTTCTCATTTCATCAATTTTACCACAAGTCATTCTTCCCTCTGGACACGGACTTTTCACGCAACTTGGTCCTGCATATTTAAAAATAGCTGGTGCTACATCCTTTACTAATTCAAGCATTTTATCTGCCATTAATCTTATTTCCCATTGAGCTCTTTGACAACATCTATGCCTAAAAAAGTTCATTAATGTCCTTGCATTCATTGTGAAAACAATCTTAGTTTCACATGCATTTGGAAATACATATCTAGCATCTTCAATAGCCTTCTTTTCACTATTTCTTTCATCTAACCCTTCTTGTATGTATTTTTCCTTTAACTTATCAGCTAAATAACTATAGGATTTATTTATATTATCCATCGCCTCATTATAATCCTTTAATAGATTCTCATCACTTGCTATAGCTGGTGGGACTACATACTCAAACCCTTCTAATTTAACATATCTTTGACTTTGTTGCGAATAAGAAGCTATTCTATGTCTCACTAATTGATGTGTTAAACTTCTTGATACACCTTCTACAGCAAATGTAAAAGATACATGCTCAATTGGCGATTCATGACCATACGACTGAAGCATATCAACAAATTTTTCCACCTTGTCTTGAGTAAGATTTTTTTCAATTTCTTCAATACCACCCCTACTGTAGCATAACTTAGCAGCTGATGCTATCAGTTTTTCTGCCTCTGGAGTATAAGCAATTAATTTCACATTCATTCCCATTATATTTCCCCCTCAAAAACATATTTCATTAACTCGCCAATTCTTTCATTTTTACCAACAAGATACAAATATCCGATAAGCGCTTCAAAACCCGTTGCTACTCTATACTCTGTTATATTAGCACTTTTAGGTGCAGAAATACTTTTACAATTTCTCCCTCTCTTGTAAACACCCATTTCATCATCATTTAACTTATCTTCAATCTTCTTCATAAGCTTACATTGGGAAGTAGCTTTTACGTAATCTATAACTTTCTTATGAGCGTCTTTTACTTTCATATTCATATTTCCCTTTATAATACGGCTTCTAACTATTATTTCAAAAACACTGTCGCCAATAAAAGCCAATGTTAAAGAATTCATTTGTTTTGCTTCTACTTCTTTAAAGTTATCTCCTAAAAATTCAAAGTTCATACAAAAATCCTTTCAATGTTTTTATATTAAAAATTAGTTTGTAATCTTATACGTATCTAAATATATTTGCCTATCTATAGTATAAAACATATTCATTCATTAAAAAACAACATTACTCAATATTCATTTAATTTTAATACCTTAAGAAGTTTTTTGCAACAAAAAAGGACACCAACTGTAAGTCAGTATCCTTTTTATAATCTTTTTATAATTTTTTTCTAAATTTTCTTCCATCTAATACCTTCAGGAGTGTCCTCTAGAACAATCCCTCTTTCTTTTAAATCATCTCTTATTTTATCAGCTAATGCCCAATTTTTTTCTTTTCTAGCCTTTTGTCTCTCTTGTATCAATTCTTCTATCTCATCTTCTAAAGAACCTTTTGTAGTATTTTGAAGTATTCCTAAAGGTTTTCCTAATTCTCTTAATAAATTAAGTGAACTTTGTATTAGAGCTTTAGATGAATTAACATTTATATTTATATTTATATCTTTTACTAAATCAAAGAGTACTGAAATAGCATCAGCAGTATTGAAATCATCATCCATCTTTTCAATGTACTTACTTTTATGTTCCTCAAGGATTTTTATAAACTTCTCATCTTCTTCATTTAATAATTCTCTTTCAACTTTATCAAATAAGTTTTCTAAATGGTTAACTGCATTATACAATCTATCTAGAGAAGACTTAGCACTCTCAAGTAATTCAACAGTAAAATTCAGTTGATTTCTATAGTGTGCTTGAAGCATAAAATATCTTATAACCTCAGCATCATATTTTTTCAAAGCCTCTCTTGCCGTTATAAAATTATTAAGAGATTTAGACATTTTCTTATTATCAACATTTAAATAAGCAGAATGCATCCAGTAATTAACGAACTTAGCTCCTGTTTTTGATTCACTTTGTGCAATTTCATTTTCATGATGCGGGAATGCTAAATCCATTCCGCCTCCATGAATGTCAATAGTATCTCCCAAGATATCTTGAGCCATACAAGAACACTCTATATGCCACCCTGGTCTTCCTAATCCCCATGGTGATTCCCATGCTGGTTCATCTGGTTTAGCAGCTTTCCAAATAGCAAAATCCATAGGATCTTTTTTTCTCTCGTCTACTTTTATTCTTGCGCCAGCTTGTAAATCTTCTAAATTTTGACCAGATAACTTTCCGTAATCCTCAAAACTCTTTGTACTAAAATATACATCCCCATCAACCTCATACGCAAAACCTTTATCAACTAAGTCTTTAACAAACTCAACTATTTTCTCCATGTATTCAGTTGCTCTAGGATTAACTGAAGCCCTATCAATTTTTAGAGCATCTGCATCCTTATAATACTCATTTATATATCTATCTCCAAGTTCTTTAACCGTTGTACCTTCTTCATTTGCTTTTCTTATCATCTTATCATCAATATCAGTAAAGTTCTGTACAAAATTAACTTCATATCCTCTATATTCTAAGTATTTTCTTATTGTATCAAATACTATAAAAGTCCTAGCATTACCTATGTGGAAAAAATTATATACTGTTGGTCCACATACATACATCTTTACTTTATTTGGTTCAATAGTAATAAACTTTTCTTTTTGCTTCGTTATGCTATTATAAATTCTCATTGTTTTCCCTCCTTTTCATATAGTAATTATACTTTATTTTATAAATAGATTTGCTTTTCTATATTCTTCTCTAACCTTATCATACACATCTTCTACAGAAATTAATTCTTTTTCTGCTTCATTTCTTAATTTAAATTCTACCATACCCTCAGTAATATTTTTTCCAACAGTTATTCTCATTGGGATTCCTATTATTTCTGAGTCTTTAAACTTAACACCTGCGCGCTCATTTCTATCATCTAGAAGTACTTCTACTCCCATTTCTTTTAACTTATTGTAAATTTCTTCAGAAGCTTTCATATGGTCTTCTTTTTTAATATTTACAGGAACAACTACAACTTCATATGGAGCTACTGCAAGCGGCCACTTTATTCCTTCTTCATCATGATGCTGTTCAATTATTGCAGCCATAGTTCTTCCAATTCCAATCCCATAACATCCCATTAAAATCGGCTTTTCTTTACCTTCTTTATCAATATAATTAGCTCCCATTGACTCAGAATATTTAGTTCCAAGCTTGAAAATATGTCCTACTTCTACCCCTCTAGCGATTTCAATTTCTTCTCCGCATTTTGGACATTGCTCACCATTCTCAATTTTTCTAAAGTCGCCTACTACACCTTCAAAATCTCTGCCATAATTAGCATTAGCAGTGTGATATCCTGTTTTATTAGCCCCAGTAATAAAATTGCTTAATTCTACGATTTCCAAGTCAACTAATAATACATCTGTCTTAATTCCTATAGGTCCAGCAAACCCAACTTCAGCTCCAGTAACTTCTTTAATTATGTGAGGAGGTGCTAACTCAAACTCAACCGGTCCACCTAGCGCATTTTTAATTTTAACCTCATTAGCCTCTCTATCACCTCTTATAACCACTGCCACACTTTTACCATCAGCATAATATATCAAAGTTTTACCGAATTTCTTGGCAGAAGTATTAAAGAATTTCTCTAGATCATCTATTGTCTTAACATCTGGAGTCTCAATTTCTTCTAACTCTTTCATTTCTTCTTTATCTAAAATCTCAGCAACAGTTGGTGCTTTCTCAACGTTAGCAGCATAACCACAACTCTTACAGAATACAACTTCATCTTCTCCAACTTCAGATTTAACCATGAACTCAGCTGACCCTGAACCACCCATAGCACCTGAATCAGCCTCAACTGGACTGCAATCTAATGAGCATCTTTCAAATATGTTCTTATATGCTTGGTACATATCCTCGTATGATTTATTTAATCCATCTTCATCAATATCAAATGAGTATGCATCTTTCATAATAAATTCTTTACATCTCATTAATCCAAATCTTGGTCTTCTTTCATCTCTGTACTTCGTTTGAATTTGGAATAAATTCAATGGTAATTGCTTATATGATTTAATTTCTGTTCTTACTAGGTCTGTAAATACTTCTTCATGCGTAGGTCCTAAACAGAATTCTCTCTCATTCCTATCATTTAGTCTGAACATTTCACTCCCCATAACATCCCATCTTCCTGATTCTTTCCATAGTTCAGATGGAAGAAGAGCTGAACATAAAATTTCCTGTCCTCCAAAGTTTGATATCTCTTCTCTAACAATATTTTCTATTTTTTTGATAGTTCTTAACCCAAATGGCATATAGTTATATATTCCAGATGAAAGTTTTCTTATCAAACCGGCTCTTAACATCAACTTATGGCTAGGTATTTCTGCTTCAGCAGGAACCTCTCTCAAAGTTGGTATAATCATTTTTGACATTTTCATAAAATAATACCTCCCATATTCCTTTTTTATAAATAAATAAAACTCGCCCTAGTATATTAGGGCGAGTGAAGTCGCGGTACCACCTAAATTGGTTCTTAATTTAAATAACGGATAATCCGATAGGGTTTACCTATGGTTCAAAAGCGGGTTCAAGATAGTTGAAAATCTCTCAGCAATAATTTTCTCTCTGTATGTTATCTTTACTATTCTTCATCATTACCTATATCATTATTTAATTTTCAGTAAGTTAATTATACAATATTTATTTATTTTGTAAATAGATTTTTATAAATTTCTTTGGCCATGATCATGTCTTTAGGAGTAGTTATTTTGATATTATTATAGCTTCCTTCATACAAATAAACTTTATTCCCAAAGTATTCAACAACAGAAGTATCATCTGTAACTTCTATGCCTTGACTATTTACTTTTTCATGACATTCCCTTATCAAGTCATACTTAAAACATTGTGGTGTCTGTACTGCTATCAAATCACTGCGTTTAGGCGTATATTTTGAAAGTCTTTCTCCATCTACTACCTTTATAGTATCCACAGGCATAACACCGCAGGCACAACAATTAAATTTTAAAGTATGCTCAATTCCCTCATCAATAATTCTATTATTAATAAAAGGCCTAGCACCATCATGAATTAAGACCACATCTACACCTTCCATAACCTTAAGGCCATTAAATACTGAGTCTTTTCTTTCTTTTCCTCCAGCTACAAGCATTTTTACTTTTTTAAAACCATACTTATCAATTATACAGTCTTTAATAATTAATTTTTCCTCTGGAGAACAAACCACAACTATAAAATCTATATTGCTATTTCTTTCAAACACATTTAGTGAATAATACAATATTGGTTTTTCTTGAATCTCTAAAAACTGCTTATTTATCCCTGCCTTCATTCTACTTCCTTTACCCGCGGCAAGAACAATTGCTCCAACCTTCATACTACTCACCTTTACCTTCAATAGTTTCTTTTTTTCTAGCAAATATCATTCTACCTGCAGCAGTTTGAAGTACAGATGTCACTACTACTTTCAATATATGCCCTATTTGTCTTTTACCACCGTCAACAACAATCATAGTTCCATCGTCTAAATAGGCTATACCTTGCCCTGCTTCCTTACCATCTTTAACAATCTGTATTTGCATTTCTTCCCCTGGTAAGACTACCGGCTTAACAGCATTAGCCAACTCATTTATATTCAACACTTTAACCCCTTGAAGTTTAGCCACCTTATTTAAATTGAAATCATTAGTTAGAACTACACCTTTTAATACCTGTGCTAATTTCAATAATTTACTGTCAACTTCAGCTATATCTGGAAAATCCTTCTCCGAAAGTTCTACAGGTACATCAAGCTCTTTTTGAATTTTATTTAGTATATCTAACCCTCTTCTACCTCTATTTCTTTTCAAGTCATCCGCCGAATCAGCAATATGCCTCAATTCCTCTAGAACGAAGTTTGGAATAATCAAGCTTCCTTCAATGAATCCAGTTTGACAAATATCTAATATCCTTCCATCAATAATCACTGATGTATCTAGTACTTTAGGCGCTCCAACAATTTTAGTTTTCTTCTCCTTTGTAAAAGATACACTACTTTTCTTTATTGATGCAAAAAAACTTACAACTTCATCTCGTTTTCTTCTAAGAATATCAGCTCCTAAAACAGCCATAACAATATTAGCAATAACCATAAATGTAGTCCAAAGTATATGTTCAAACTTAATTACACTAAAAAATAAGGTTGTTATTACTAACCCAATTATAGCTCCTGTAGTTCCAAAAAGAACATCCGATATTGGTATTTTTTGAAATGATTTTTCTATATATTCAATTAATTGTATGATTGCAGATGTTATTATAGGCGAAACTATTAAAAATATGATTCCTGTAATTAAACTTAAAAAAATCGTAAAAGCAAATTCATAAACAGTATTATTATTTGTAAGATTATTTATAAATGAAAAGCTCTCATCTTTAATGAGACCCATTCCAATCATATACCCTAATATTAATCCTGAAGCAACAATAATTGACCTTAGTATCTTTTTTAGCATTTGTTCACCTCCTTATTCTTTCTCATATTACTTATAAATTACTATATATCATAAGTGTTCTTTTTTCAATAATACCATTAATATTTTATAAATTATTCATTTCTTTAAGTATATTTTCATTTCTTAATTTCTCTAAGGCTTCATTATATTTTAGATTCATTACCATAGAAAGTTCACTTACTACTAATCCTTCTGCCCTCTCAAGAATCTTTTCCTCTCCTTGTGGTAACATTAAATTAAGCTTCAAAAAATATAAATCTCTAAGAGCACAACATATTGCATTTATATTTAATCCTTGTAGCTTTTCTCTATTTTTTCTATATCGTGCATTCCAATTTTTTTCGATATCTTCTGGTTCAGTATAGATTATTTCAATATTTTTTTTCATATCTTCTTTTGAACATATCTTCCTATACCTACATGTATTTAATTTTTTCTTGGGTAAAAAAATGCTCATCTTATCAAATACAAGGAAAATCTTAACGTATTCTTCTTTCTCCGAGATGTCATCAATTACTCCAACTTCTTTAACTATCCCAGCACCATAATTTGCCAAAAAAATTCTATCACCAATTTTTAACACAGATAACCCCCTATTAAAATTTTCTCTCATGTTTTATTATATTTACATAAGCATTATTTGGTACAATCTTTGTTGACAAATTATTTATTTAGTTACTATAATTTACTTAAGGACTTTTTTATTACAGTCTATAAGGGAGTTGTGTCTATGAAAGATATTATTTTTGACGAGTTTCAAAATTCAATTGATCAATGTTTATTGAGACACAGAAGCATAATTGATATTTCTTCAAAGCTTCTTGAATCACAAGCACGAGTCAACAGAGCTCTTGCTAAAGCAGTAACAGATTGTGGTTGTATATGCATCGATGCTTCATGCGAAAATAAACTTGAACTCACAGTTACTAATAATAATTGTGATGATGAGGATCTTAAAATACTAAACAAATGCCTAAAAACACATTTAAAAGGTAAGTTATGTGCTAATTGTAGAGAAGTTTTAAATACAGAATTAGGTAACAATCTTTTTTACATAGCCTCATTATGTAACCTTTTAGATTTGAACATGTACGATATTTTAATTAAAGAAAACGAAAATTTAAAAACTTTAGGAAAATATAATCTTAAGTAAATTATTGGTAATTTGCATTATGTCTATGAAAGTATATTTAAAACCCAAATAACTTTAGTATAATTTAAATCGTAATAATCTAAAGTTATTTGGATTTTTACTTTCTATCCATTGTACTATATCTGTCTATCTAGTATAAATTGTTCTCTAAGCCTTCTTAATCTATTATTTATAGTTTTTGCTCTTGCTTCACCTATTCCCTCAACACTTTCTAATTCTTCATGTGTTGCCTCAACAATACTCTTAAGCTCATAAAATCTCTCTACAAGATTATCAACAACACTTGAAGGAATTCTAGGTATTTTAGCTAACATTCTGTATCCCCTAGGTGATATAATTGTATCAACTAAAGGCACACCTCCATATCCTAGTATCTTTGCTACTCTATCTAAATCTATCAACTCATCGTAATCAATATTTTGTAATTTTTCATAAACTTTTTGATACTCTAATTCCCCTTGGCAATAATCTCTGATTAAGAAAACTTCTTCTTCTTCAATATCCTCAATAAGTTCATGAAGCTGCATTGAAATAAGACGCCCTTCATTACCTAATTCATAGATGTATCTTTCAATTTCTTCTACTATTCTCATTACCATTTCTGCTCTCTGTATTGCTGTCATAATATCAAATAATGTTACTAAATCTTGAAATTCTAATACATTAAGATTGTTTATAATCTTTTGCTGAACAGAAACATATTTCTCCAAAGTTTGAATAGCTTGATTAGCTTTAGCTAATATTTTACTGCTATCTTTAAGAACATATTTCATATCACCTTTATAAATACTTATAATATTTCTTCTCTGGGATATGGCAACAACTATACTATTTGTTTGTTTAGCTACTCTATCTGCAGTTCTATGTCTTGTTCCCGTTTCATATGTGGTAATATTTTGTTCAGGCATCAACTGTGCATTTGCCCATCTTATTTTTTCTAAGTCTGAACTTAGCACTAATGCCCCATCCATTTTTGCCAGCTCATATACATATGCTGGTGAATACTCAGCATTAATGTTAAATCCACCATCTATAAGCTTCAATTCTTCTTCTCCATCACCAATCAATATCAATCCACCAGTTTTTGCTCTCAAAATATTCTCTAAGCCCTCTCTTAATTCTGTGCCAGGAGCGATTATTTTTAGTATTTTTATGAGCTCTTCATCTTTTTTTATTCTCAATATTCTCACCCTACTTTAAAATACTTTAGTCAAACATTCCCTCAAATTTGAAATGCCTATTATATTTATATCATTAATTTTAATCTTATCCAAATTTTTCTTTGGAATTATTATGTTTTCAAATCCTAATTTTTTAGCTTCATTTACAATTTTCTCACAATGTGTCACTGGTCTTACCTCTCCAGTTAATCCAATTTCCCCTACTATTATAGCTTTTTCAAGCTTTACAGGTTTATTTTTATGGCTTGAAATCATAGAAATCGCCAAACCTAAATCTCCATATGTACCATCTAGGTTCAATCCGCCAACTACATTTACATATACATCTCTATCATAAAATGGTACCCTGAATTTCTTTTCTAAAACTGCCAAAACAAGATTAAGTCTAGATTTATCAACCCCGACAGCAGTTCTTCTTGGCATAGGAACATTACTTTGACTAACAAGAGATTGCATTTCTACAAGAACGGGCCTTGTTCCTTCAACTATTCCAACTACCACAGACCCCTCATGAGCATATTCTGAGTCTTGCAAAAATACCTTTGAAGGATTTTCAACTTCAATAAGTCCTTCACCACGCATTTCAAAAACTCCAATTTCACTTGTTGTTCCAAATCTATTCTTTATAGTTCTCAAAATTCGAAATTCTTGTGTTCTCTCTCCCTCAAAATGAAGCACTGTATCAACCATATGTTCCAGTACTCTAGGCCCTGCTAATTCACCTTGTTTAGTTACATGAGCCACAATAAAGAATGGTATTTGCTTTCCCTTAGCTAATCTCATCAAGTCATTAGAACATTCTCTAACTTGCGAAACACTTCCCGGTGCCGAAGATATATTGCTCTTGTACAATGTTTGAATTGAATCTATTATAACAAAACTTGGTTCAACATTAGTAATATGTACTTCAATTGTATCTATATTAGTCTCTGAAACAACATACAGATTCTCTTGATTAGCTTTTAATCTATCTCCCCTCATTTTAATTTGTTGCTCCGATTCTTCTCCTGAAACATAAAGAACCTTTCCATATTTATCTGCTATGTTACTAGCTGTTTGAAGCAGCAATGTGGATTTTCCTATTCCTGGATCACCTGAAATGAGAGTCAAGGAGCCTTTAACTAATCCGCCACCAAGTACTCTATTTAATTCATTTATATTTGTATCTAGGCGTTCTTTTTCACCTGATTTAATATTTGTTATTTTCTCTGGCTTACTGCTGCCTGTTGTAGTAACTGCTCTTGCATGTTTTATATCTTTAGTTTTAACTTCTTCAATAAAACTATTCCAATTACCGCAATCAGGACATTTCCCCATCCATTTAGGAGTTTCATATCCACATTCTTGACAAACGAAACTACTTTTAATTTTTGCCATACCAACTCTCCATTTCTGAATATCTAAATATCACGTTAAAAATATAAGGAATTGTATAATCTCTATATTTATTATACAATTCCTTAGGCCTCAATAAAACCTCCAATATACTATTTATATTGCTTTATTAAATTTAATGTAATACTACACTGCTTGAAAATGCAATTTATCATCCTTAATAGTAACTAAAACACTATCTCCCTTTTTAATATTATTTTTTAATATTTCCTCAGATAATCTATCTTCAATGGCTTTGGTTATAGCTCTTCTTAAAGGCCTCGCTCCATATTCCAAGTCTAGCCCTTCTCGTGCCAAGTATTCTTCTGCCTTTTCATCAAATTTAATTGTAATGTCTATTTCTTTTAACCTTTGTTTAACACTTGTTAGCATTATCTTCACAATACTTATAAGATCCTTCTCTTCAAGTGAATGGAATACAATTATGTCATCAAGTCTATTTAAAAATTCTGGTCTAAAGCTTCTCTTTAATTCATTCATCATATTTTCTTTCATTTTTTCGTACTCAGTATTTACTCCATTTGCTGCAGTTGCAAATCCCATTGTTTTTTGTTTCTTTATAGTTGTAGCCCCTACATTTGAAGTCATTATGATGATTGTATTTTTAAAATTTACTAATTTACCCTTTCCATCAGTTACTCTTCCATCCTCTAATATTTGCAATAATATGTTAAATACTTCTGGATGAGCTTTTTCAATTTCATCAAATAGTATAACTGAATAAGGTTTTCGTCTCACCTTTTCAGTCAACTGTCCGCCTTCTTCAAATCCAACATATCCTGGAGGAGATCCTATCATTCTTGATACTGAATGTTTCTCCATATATTCTGACATATCAATTCTAATCATATTACTTTCATCACCAAACATTGCTTCAGCTAAAGCCTTAGTTAACTCTGTTTTACCAACTCCTGTTGGACCTAAGAATATAAATGATCCTATTGGTCTCTTTGGATCTTTTAATCCTACTCTAGCTCTCCTTATTGCTTTTGATATAGCGTCAACTGCTTCTTTTTGTCCAATTACTCTTTCATGTAATATTTCTTCTAAATTTAAAAGCTTATCAGATTCAGATTGTGTTAATTTACTAACTGGTACATTAGTCCATTTTGAAACTACTTGTGCTACATCTTCTTCAGTTAGCTCTAAATCTTTTGATTCACTCTTAGTTACCCATTTATTCTGCATGTTATCAAGCTTTTCTTTAATCTCTTTTTCTTTATCTCTAAATTCAGCAGCCTTTTCAAAATTTTGAACAGAAATTGCATCAACTTTATCTTTTGTTACTTTTTCTAATTCTTCTTCTAAATCTTTAAGATCTGGTGGTGCAGTAAAATTCTTAAGTCTTATTTTTGATCCGGCTTCATCAATAAGATCAATAGCTTTATCTGGTAAAAATCTATCTGTTATATATCTATCTGATAAATTAACAGCGGCCTTTAGAGCATTATCTAATATTTTAACTCCATGATGAGCTTCATATTTGTCTCTTAACCCTTGTAATATTTGATACGCCTCATCTTTTGTAGGCTCACCAACATTTATTGGTTGAAATCTTCTTTCAAGAGCAGAATCTTTTTCAATGTATTTTCTGTACTCATCTAAAGTTGTTGCTCCAATGCATTGTATCTCTCCTCTTGAAAGTGCAGGTTTTAATATATTTGAAGCATCAATTGCGCCCTCTGCTCCACCAGCTCCTACAATAGTATGTATTTCGTCAATAAATACTATTATATTTTGTGAACTCATAATTTCTTCCATTATATTTTTAAGTCTATCTTCAAATTCTCCTCTATACTTTGCCCCAGCTAAAACAGATGAAAGATCTAAAGTTATCACTCTTTTATCTCTTAACAATTCTGGAATATTACCTTCTGAAATCCTTTGTGCCAATCCTTCTGCTATAGCAGTTTTGCCGACACCTGGCTCTCCAATAAGACAAGGATTATTCTTCATTCTTCTACATAATATTTCAAGTACTCTCTGCGTTTCATCTTCTCTACCTATTACAGGGTCCAATTTACCTTCTAGAGCCATCTCAGTTAAATCTTTTCCATGCTTATCTAATACAGGTGTTTTATTATCTCTTCTATTTCTTTTCCTAGCACTTTCACTTGTCTGTACATTAGGCTGTGCTTTCATACTTTCAACTAGTTTAGTAAATAGCCTGTTTATATCTGCACCTAATTTAATTAAAATTGTAAACGCTACCCCTTGCCCTTCTTTAACCAATGCAAGCAACATATGTTCTGGAGCAATGTATTCATTTTTCAATTCATTTGCTACTGTTACACTTGAATCAAGAAGCCTCTTGGTTCTTGGGGTTAATGGAATTTTATCCTGAACCTCTTCTTTTCCTTCTCCTTCAAGCTGAACTATCAATTTTTTTACGTCATCCTTTTTTATTCCTTCTTCATTTAAAAAAAGATTTGATCCTTTTTCTTCAATAGTTAATAATCCTAGCAATATATGTTCTGTACCAACATATCCATGTTTCAACTCTCTAGCATTTTCTTGAGCATATAAAATAACTTTTTGTGCTCTTTCAGTAAATCTATTAAACATAGTTCCCTCCTATTTGTTTAGTTTTTTTCTTATAATCTCTGCCCTTTTAACTTGATAGTCTTTAGAGTTAGATATTTCCTTCTCTTTTTTGAGAATTGAATAATCACTTATTCCTACTAATAAATTATTAATCTTTTTATAATTTATATCTTCTATTATTCCCATTTCTACGCCTAATCTAACATATGAAAGATGATTAATTGCTTCTTTATATGTTATCATTCTGCTATATTTTAATGTCCCCAAAGCTCTAAAAATTTTATCCCTAAATTCATATTTAATAGTTGAATCCATTTCATTTCTTTTACTCTTTTCAAGATATATTATCTGTTTTACCACATTAGATAAATTTTTAATTATTTCTTTTTCTTCAAGACCAATGGTAACTTGATTAGATAGTTGATACAGCTGTCCCATTGCATTTGATCCTTCTCCAAATAGTCCTCTTATTGTCATTCCAAGTTTTGAAACAGAACTCATAACCCTTGTAATTTCATTCTTAATTGTTAGAGCCGGTAAATGCAGCATCACAGAAGCCCTAATCCCAGTTCCACAATTTGATGGACACGCTGTAACGTAACCAATTTTTTCATTGAAAGCATAGTCTAATCCACTTTCTAATAAATCATCAATTTTTTCTGCCATATCATAACCTTTCTCCAAATTAAAGCCTGCAGTAATACATTGAATTCTAATATGGTCTTCTTCATTTATCATTATACTTACAGTTTCATCTTTATTTACAATAAATGCAGCTTTAGAGCTATTATTAAGTAATTTTTTACTAATAAGATGTTTTTCAAAATCTATTATATTTTCTTCCTCTGTTCTACTCCAAAGTTCCTTTGTTTTAAAATTTTCACAAAAATATTTATCTTTATAGAAAACCGCTTCCACTTGTTTAATAATTTCTTTTGCCTCATCATTATCTAATCGGTGAGGAAACTTAACATTGGAAAAATTTCGTGCTAATCTTATTCTACTACTAATAACAATTCCATTATTGATTGAAGTTGAGCTTATCCAGTTCTCCATTAGCGTCCTCCCCTATTCACCTTTTATTGCATTTATTTCATCTCTCAGCTCGGCAGCTCTTTCATAATTTTCATTTGCTATTGCCGATTGAAGTTCTTCCTTTAATTTAGTAATCTTTTGTTTAATCATTAAAGATTTACCATGTGTTTTTGGTATTTTACCTAAATGTTCACTATTTCCCTGTATCCGTTTAATTAGAGGAATAATTTCCTTTTGGAAAGTCTCATAACACACATCACAGCCCATTAATCCAGTATTTTTAAATTGTAAAAATGTTGTACCACAATTTTTGCAACGTACAGTCCTTTTTTGTTTATCATACATGAAGGTACTTGTGCCCATATAATTAAGTAACCCTGAAAACAAATCATCTATATCAAAAGAACTATACTCAATGTCTCCAATTACTTCTAGAGTATTTTTTTCTTTAGCACATTTATCACATAAATTCATCTCCATCTTTTTACCATTTATGATCTTAGAAATATGAATACTTGCTTCATTGATGTTACATTTATCACAAAGCATTACACCACTCCTTCACTATATAATATTAAAGGAGCTTGGTATGCCCAAGCTCCTACATCTCATACATTAAGCTCGGTTATGATATCTCCTCATATAATTAATCATTTCCAATCTTATGTAAAAATATTATTATTTTAGTCGATGAGAATATTATTTAATAATAATGATAACTTATTTTACCATAAATTACAATATTTTTATATCTCATCTGGTATAAATCCTTTGAATTGTGCATTATAAAGACGTGTATATATACCATTATTACTCATCAATTCTTCATGAGTACCCTTTTCTGCAATTCCTTCACTTGTTATTACAATTATATTGTCTGCATTTTTAATTGTTGATAATCTATGTGCAACAATTATTGCCGTTCTACCTTTTGATAATTCTTCAAGAGATTTTTGGATAATTGCTTCACTTTCATTATCTAAGGCTGATGTAGCTTCATCCAGTATCAATATTGGAGGATTTTTAAGGAATACCCTAGCTATAGATATTCTTTGTTTTTGCCCTCCAGATAATTTTACCCCTCTTTCACCTACATACGTATCGTAATCATCCTTAAGAGTCATTATAAATTCATGAATATTTGCCTTCTTAGCAGCTTCAATAATCTCTTCATCAGTTGCATCTGGCCTGCCATAAAGAATATTTTCCTTAATTGTTCCTGTAAATAGAAAAACATCTTGTTGCACAATTCCTATATTTTGTCTCAGTGATTTTAGTTTTACATCATGAATATTTACATTATCTACTGTTATTTCCCCCTCATTAATTTCATAAAATCTAGGTAACAACTGACATATAGTGGTTTTTCCACCTCCCGATGGTCCAACCAATGCAAGTGTTTCTCCATGTTTTATGTTCAATGACAAATCTGATAATATTGATTTATTATCATCATATTGAAATGATACATTTTTAAATTCAATATCTCCTACTACTTTTTCAAGATCAATAGCATTATCTTTATCTATAACCTCTGGTTCAATATCCATCAACTCTGCAAATCTTTCAAACCCAGCCATACCTGATTGATATTGTTCAATAAATCCTGTTAATCTTCTGATTGGCTGCATGAAAAGCCCTATGAATATAAAATATGTTGCTAAATCAGGAACTTGAATCTCCCCTCGTACAAGGAAAATACCTCCTGCAAAAATAACAACAACATTTAAAACATCAGTAATAAACCTAACCCCTGATGCAAATTCAGCCATATATTTATATGCATATGTCCTAGCATTCTTAAATTTTTCATTTCCTTCTTTAAACTTCTCAATCTCATACTCTTCATTTGTAAAAGATTTTGAAACTCTAATTCCTGAAATACTATTTTCTAACTGTGCATTTACATTAGCAATCTTCTTTCTTACCTCTTTAAAAGCCCTTGCCATTTTCACTCTTTTCTTTGATGCAAAATATAATAACACTGGAAGAAAAGCAAAAACTATTATAGTCAACTTCACGTTAATAGTACACAATAATATAAATGAGCCTATAAACATAACCAATGAGATGAATAAATCCTCTGGTCCATGATGAGCTAGTTCTGATACCTGCATTAAATCATTAACAATACGTGACATTATCTGACCAGTCTTATTATCATCAAAATACTTAACTGGTAGTGTTTGAAGATGTTTAAATATATCTTTTCTCATATCATATTGCATTCTAACTCCAACTACATGCCCCCAATAATGTACTATATAATTAAAAATATACTTTACAGCATATAGACCTATTAAGATAGCAGTAAAAATTCCAAGGGTTTTTATATATGTTATGTCTATACCTTCGTTTATATCTTTCATAACTCTTCTAGTAATCATAGGGAATACTAAATCTAATGCTGCTATCCCGAATGCACAAAATAAGTCAAGGATAAATAATCCCCTATGATTCTTATAATACTTAATAAATCTTTTAACCATATCTCTCCTCCGTATCATAATCTTTTATGTACAAATACAAGCTGATATGGTATTATCCAATATCAGCTTGTATAATTCTATCTATTTGCCATGAATGCTTCTATTTCATCTACTTCTTTAATTATATCTTTAGAAAGATTCACGCATCCATCTTTTGTTACTAATAAATCATCTTCAATTCTAATTCCAATACACTCTTCTTCAATATAAAGTCCAGGTTCATTTGTTATTACCATTCCCTCTTCAAGAGCTATACTTCTGCTTCCTACATCATGAGTATCTAATCCCATGTAGTGACCAAATGTATGGAAGAAGTACTTTCCGATTTCTTTTTCATCTTCTATTAATCCTAACTTTATACACTCTTCAGCTAAAACCTTCTTACAAATTTCATTTAATTCCATAAATGGCACACCAGGCTTAACAGCTTCTTCTACTGCCTTTTGAGCCTTTAAAACTGCATTATATACATCTTTTTGCCTATCTGTAAACTTACCATTTGCAGGGAATGTTCTACTTATATCTGCACTATAATATCCATACTGAGCTCCAAGATCAAATAAAACCAAGTCTCCATCTTTTATCTCGCTATTATTCTTGTCATAATGTAATATAGTTGCATTTTTACCTGCAGCAGCTATTGTTTTAAACGCTTTATCTCTTATTCCATTTCTAGTTAATGTAAAATCAAAATAAGCTTCAAGCTCATATTCTTTCATTCCTGGTTGAGCATTCTTCATCATAAGCTCTATACCCTCTTTAGTAACTCCAATAGCTTTTTGAATATTCTTTATTTCATCCTCTGTTTTGATTAATCTTAAAGATGATATCTGATTAAATACATTCTTTATTATTATATGTGGATATTTTTCTTTTATATCTTTTGCAAATATTTGCTGTTTGTTTAAAGGGGTATTTATACTTTGTCTTTCTAGATCAAAGTATATCTGTTCTATAGGCATTCTATTCATTGTACTGCCAATATATCCTTCAAATTCATCAATATTTTTTATAGTTCTAATTCCTGATTTTTCATAGGCTTCTTCTTCAGAGATTGTTGCTCCTACCCATTTTGCCATTATTGGATCAAATCTCTCAATAAATAAAGTTTCACTTATTTGCCCATTAACTTTAGCAATTGTTAAGATTATTTTTTCCTCATTAATTCCTGTTAAATAATAGAAATTTCTATTTGGAGTAAATGCATATTTCTCATCTGCTGTTTTAAATGGAGCTGATCCGGCAAACATAACTAATAGTGAGTTATCCTCAATAAGTTCAGAAAGTTTATTTCTGTTATTTATAAAAAAACTTTGTTCCATGTTTATTCCTCCTAATAGGTTATATCTTCATTTTTATATAATTATAACATATATGAATCTATTCACAAATAGAAAATTTTGAGTTACGAAATATATTTCTTATTTATTTTTGTTCGCAATACTGAAACATTTATGTGCTAAAATAAAACTTAAGTGAGGTGTTTATTATGTCTAATACAATATTGATAGTCGAAGATGAATTCAGAATGAGAAAATTAATAAAAGATTATTTTAAGAAAGAAAATTACATAATAATCGAAGCTGCTGATGGTCCCACAGCAATAAAAGAATTTAAAAATAATCCAAATATTGATATTGTTATACTTGATATTATGATTCCTGAAATGGATGGATACACAGTTTGTGAAGAAATTCGTGAAATCTCTAATGTTCCCATAATAATGTTAACAGCGAAGGGAGAAGAAGAAGATAAACTGCTTGGCTTTGAACTTGGCGCAGATGAATATGTAACTAAACCTTTTAGTCCTAAAGTTTTAGTAGCTAGAGTTAAGGCTCTACTAAAACGTTCCTCAATAAATATACTCACATCAAATAATCATATAATTTCTATTGGGAATTTAAAAGTTAACACTTTAGAAAAGTCAGCATGTATCGGTAATTCTACACTTCAATTATCACCAAAAGAGTATGATCTTTTAGAGTATATGAGCAATAATTCCTGTAGAGTTTTATCAAGAGATTCACTATTGAATAATGTATGGGGATATGACTATTTTGGAGATGCAAGAACAGTAGATACCCATATTAAACGCTTAAGAGAAAAACTTGCTTCTATGTCACACATAATTAAAACAGTAAGAGGAAAAGGATATATGCTTAAGATTGGAGATGAATAGATTATGTTAAAAAAAATTAGAAATAGTATTACTTTCAAAGTATTCCTTTTTACCATAATACCTATTTTTTTATTAATTCTTTTATTAATAATATCTCAGTATCTATTTTTTAATGATTTTTATATAAGTGAAAAAAGAAAAAACCTCAAATCAAATACACTAAATTTAAAGTACACAATTGATAATTATAATATGACTGCAAACTCATTTAAGTCATATATTTATGAATTTGAAGAAAAGAATAACGCCAAAGTTGCTATTTTAAATAGTAATGGAACAATAAAGTTTTCTGTTACTCCTTATGAAAATAATATATTAAAAGAGTATGATGCTATTAACAAAGCAATTAAACATTGGTTAAATTCGGATAACTATTATAAAGTTCTTCTTTCAAAAGAAACCTTGACATACCAGTTTATGGATCCAGTCTCGAAGAACTATTATTCAGTCATTGTTTCTCCACTAGAAACATATAACCCATCAATACTCTTTGTTGTTTCAACTTTACAACCTGTTGATGAAGCAAATAATATCCTTTCCCAATATTATCTGTACTTTATTATTGCTGCATTGATAATTTTAGTTATTGTATCAATAATATTATCACGTATGTTAACAAAGCCACTTATTGTTCTTAATGAAACTGCAAAAAAAATGTCTAACTTAGATTTTAAGGTTAAATGTAATATTTCTACAAATGATGAACTAGGTAGCCTAGGTAATTCTCTGAATTTCATGTCAAAGAAACTTGATAATACCTTAACTGATTTGCATAAAGCCAATGAAAAACTAATAGATGATATTGAAAAGGAACGTAAACTGGAAAAAATGAGGAGAGAATTCATTGGAGATATTTCACATGAATTAAAAACTCCTATAAGTCTTGTACAAGGATATGCTGAAGCATTAAAAGATGGTATTGTTGATAAAGATGACATTAGTTTCTATACAGATGTTATTATCGAAGAAACAAACAATCTAAATTCACTTGTGGTGGATATGCTTAATCTTGCAAAACTAGAAAATGATCCTTATAGTATTAATAAAGAAAAAGTTAACATATCAGAATTTCTAAAAGTCATAACTAAAAAATATTCATTGATGATGCAAAACCATGATTTTATTACAAGTATTGATTTAGATATATCTCCATATTCAATATTTGATCCAAAAAGAATTGAAGAAGTTCTTAATAACTTTATTACTAATGCTAAAAGACACACTAAATTAGGTGATAAGATAAAAGTATCCTTATCCCCTCTTAATGACTCTAATTTTATTATATCTGTAGAAAATCAGGGTATTCAATTAAATAAAAATGATTTGAATAACATATGGGATAAATTTTATAGAGTTGATAAATCCAGAAACAAATCATCTGGTGGTAGCGGTCTTGGTCTCGCTATAACAAAAAGAATACTAGATTTACACAAAAGTAGCTATGGTGTAGAAAATACCTCTAATGGTGTGAAATTTTATTTTACATTACCAAGATATATAGAGAATAAAGAATTAAAAGAATAAAGAAAAGAGAACAAAGAAAAAATTCTTTGTTCTTTATTATTTCTTCTTTTATGAATAAATTGACGAAGTAGTTTATTCATAATTAATAGTGGGGATTTTTTATATATTCTGCTTTATGGTGTGAAGCATCAGCATGAACTTCTATGGTCATATTAGTTCCATCATGATCAATTATTGTTAAACTAGTCTGTTTTATAAAAGGTTCATCCCAAATATTATCTAAATCCTTTTCTTCAAGTTTTAGTAACATACCCTTTAACGCCACAGTATGAGTTACAACTAAAATATTATCATTTTTATGCTCTTTTATAACATTTTTTAAGAATTTTTCAGTTCTATTTATAACATCTTCAAATGACTCACCTGAATTATTTATATATTTACTAGGAGTTGTCCAATAAATATCAACCATTTCTCCATATTTTTCTCTTAACTCCTGCTGATTCAAACCTTGCCAATCTCCAAGTCCAATTTCCCTTAAATCATCATTCTTATTTATTTCTAATCCCCACTCCTTATTAAGTATCTTAGCAGTTTCATATGCTCTCCCTGAAGGACTTGAGTATATATAATCTATCTTTTCTTCTTTTAATCTCTCGTACAACCACTCAGCTTGTCTAACTCCAGTCTCTGTCAAAGGTGAATCATTCCATCCTTGAAGTCTCCCTTCAGTATTCCATGTAGTTTCCCCATGTCTAGTTAAATATACTTTACCCATCCCAATTCCTCCTTTGTATACTATTCTTCAAAATCTATACTTAATTTTAGCATACTCTTAGTCTTAATGCATCTTGTCCAAATAATATGTACTAAATATAATTTATAATAAATTAATACCTAAAATGAATATGCTCAATTTAGGTATTTAGTACATTATTACTATTCTAATAATTTTTCCTCTTTTATGTCATTCTTTCTTTTTAATTGATATTCTAAATCTACAGTTGGTGTTATCCATGCTTCAAAATCTGGTGGCGAATCAATATAATTATCCATATCTTCTCCTACATTTCTTATTACCATACCATCAGAACCATATGATTGTGATAATAATTTTAGATCATAATAATCTGGATTTTTTTTCTGTCTATTCTTTTTTTGCTTTGATTGAGTATCTACCATCTTTTTCTTCTCCTTCGTTTATAATATTAAACTTTTCATTCTTAAGTATATTGCATATTATATCTACTTCTTTTTTGGGGTTATTTTCAATATTCACCGTGATGTTGTCATGATAATCTAGAATGCACACATAATCCTGTATCACAGAATAATCCGCTAGAGATATTTTATCATTTATATACAACTCATAATTAGGCATCTTAGTCGTCCTTTCACGTGCTATAATCTTCTTATAAATATTTTATGTTAATTATAAACAAACTATTCTAAAAAGACGCATACCAAAAATCGGTAGTATCATAAATGATACTACCGATTAATTGATTATTTATTATCTTCATTATTTGCTTCAGCTATTATTTTATCAACTTCTTCTCTAGGAACCTCTTCATATCTTTCAAATTCCATTTCAAAATTACCTCTAGCACCAGTCATAGACCTTAACTCTGTAGCATATTCAAACATTTCTGAACGAGGAACCTCACCAATAATTTTCTGTACTCCATCAAGTGGTTCCATACCTAAAATTCTTCCTCTTTTTCTGTTTAAATCAGAGATAATATCACCTGTATAATCATCTGGAGCACTAATTTCAACATGCATTATTGGTTCTAATATAATTGGTTGTGCGTCCTTAATTCCTTTCTTGTATGCTAAAGATGCCGCCATCTTAAACGCCATTTCTGAAGAATCAACAGGATGATAAGAACCATCATGAAGAGTTGCTTTTAATCTAATCATAGGGTATCCAGCAAGAACCCCTTTCTTAATGCAATCCTTTAATCCTTTTTCAACTGCAGGTATATATCCTTTTGGAACAACTCCTCCAACAATTTTATCTACAAATAACAATTCGTCTTCTCCATCAGTTCTAGGCTCAAATAGAATTTTTACATCTCCATATTGACCATGGCCACCAGATTGCTTTTTATGTTTTCCTTGAACGTCTGCGCTCTTTTTAATTGTTTCTCTATATGCAATTTTAGGAGTTCTTAATTCAACTTCTACTCCAAATTTATTTTTCAATTTACTTGCAATAACATCTATATGAGTAACACCTAATCCATGTATTATTGTTTCTGAATTTTCAGAATCTCTTTCTACAATTAGCGTTGGATCTTCTTCCATTAACTTATGAAGTCCACCTGCTATTTTATCTTCATCTCCCTTTCCTTTAGGAAGTGCAGCTTTATCATATACTGGTTTAGGGAAGTCCATCTCCCTATATTGAATAAAAGAACCTTTTTCACATAAAGTATCCCCAGTATTAGTATATTGTAGTTTTGCAACAGCTCCAATATCACCAGAGTATACTCTCTTAGTATTAAATTGTTCTTTTCCTTTTATGAAATATAATGTTCCTAGTTTTTCTTCCTTATCTTTATTAGGATTATACACTACTGTATCAGCTGTAGCTTCTCCAGTAATAACTCTGAACATTGACAATTTACCTACAAATGGGTCAGCTATTGTTTTAAATACAACTGCTGAGAACGGTTGATCATGATCAATTTTCACCTCAAGGTATTCACCAGTTTCAGTATTCTTCGCTTTATAAAGATTTGTATCTTTTGGTGTTGGGAAACACTCTTCTATATCTTCTAATAATGTATGAACTCCTATGCATTTTGCTGCTGAACCACACATTACTGGTACTATTTCACCTTTTGATGCTCCACTAATTAACCCATGATAAATTTCTTCATCACTAAGTTCTCCTTCATCAAAATACTTATCTAATAATTCCTCATCAGTCTCTGCAACAGCTTCCATAATCATACGTTTACACTCATCAGCTTTTTCTAAAAGCTCTTCTGGAACATCTGCAATCTCCATTTCATGTGTTTTAGGATTGTATATTCTAGCTTTTCTTGATATAACATTAATAATTCCTCTAAAATCACCTTCACTACCAATAGGATATTGTATAGGAACTACCGAAATACCAAACTTTGATTTTAACTGAAGTAAAACCTTTTCAAAGTTACTATTTTCTCTATCTAATTTGTTTATAAAAAATGCTCTTGGTAATCCATGATTAATAGAGTACTTCCATGCTTTCTCTGTTCCTACTTCAATTCCAGATTTACCACAAACAGTAATCATTGCTAAATCGACAGCCTTTAATCCTTGAACCATCTCTCCTACGAAATCAAAATATCCTGGAATATCTACAAGATTTATTTTAATATCATCCCACTCACACAATGCTACTGAAGTTGAGATAGAATTGTGTCTTCTTTTTTCTTCAGGATCATAGTCACTTAATGTGGTTCCCTCTTCTACGCTTCCCATTCTGTCTATTGCCTTAGTATAATATAAAAGAGCTTCTGTCAATGTAGTCTTTCCACTACCTCCATGACCAATTATTCCAACGTTTCTCAAGTTACTAGTTTTATATACTTTCATACGCGAATACCCCCTGTATACTTAGCCTTAAATAACTTATTCTAGATTACATTAAAAAACCCTTTAAATTTTCAGAATTTTTTAAATAATTAAAGAATTTAATGCTATAACATAGATTTAATGACAATATTAATATTATTATCTATAATATTAGGTTTATTCATAAATTTAGAAAATATATATATTTTTTTTATTACTTAATTAACTTTTCCACAACGAATAAGACTTATCCACAATAAATTTCAGTTTTTCAACATTTTATTGAATAACTTTTTTATAAACCCTATATAAATCTTAATTTGAATTATTAAAGCTAATTAATAATTTCTGTTATTTGAAGTTAATATTTAATTATTTATATCTTGTGAGATCATATATGTATGAAATGATAAGTATCAGAAATGAAATAAAAAAACAGCCTTATAAAAGACTGTTTTGGTGGAGGTAAGGGGATTCGAACCCCTGACCCCCTGCGTGCAAGGCAGGTGCTCTCCCAACTGAGCTATACCCCCAGGTATTTATTTAAAAGAGTTACAGCCTTAAAATAATAAGGCTGTAATGGTGGACCATCAGGGACTCGAACCCCGGACCTACCGGTTATGAGCCGGTTGCTCTAACCAGCTGAGCTAATGGTCCAAATTACCTGGCAACGTCTTACTCTCCCACACCGTCTCCAGTGCAGTACCATCAGCGCTGTGAAGCTTAACAATCCTGTTCGGAATGGGAAGGTGTGTAACCTTCACGCCATTATTACCAGATATCTATTTAGTTGAAGGATGTTCCTTCAAAATTGCACAAAGTAAGTTAAGATTAAGTCTTCGATCTATTAGTACTGGTCAGCTACATGTGTTACCACACTTACACCTCCAGCCTATCAACCTTGTGTTCTTCAAGGGATCTTATTGCACTAGGCAGGGAAATCTAATCTTGAGGTGGGCTTCACGCTTAGATGCCTTCAGCGTTTATCCCTTCCCGACATAGCTACCCAGCGGTGCCGCTGACGCGACAACTGGTACACCAGAGGTCAGTCCATCCCGGTCCTCTCGTACTAAGGACAGCTCCTCTCAAATTTCCTACGCCCGCGGCGGATAGGGACCGAACTGTCTCACGACGTTCTGAACCCAGCTCGCGTGCCGCTTTAATGGGCGAACAGCCCAACCCTTGGGACCAGCTACAGCCCCAGGATGCGACGAGCCGACATCGAGGTGCCAAACCTCCCCGTCGATGTGGACTCTTGGGGGAGATAAGCCTGTTATCCCCGAGGTAGCTTTTATCCGTTGAGCGATGGCCCTCCCACGAGGTACCACCGGATCACTAAGTCCGACTTTCGTCCCTGCTCCACTTGTAGGTGTCGCAGTCAGGCTCCCTTCTGCCTTTGCACTCTTCGCGCGATTTCCGACCGCGCTGAGGGAACCTTTGAGCGCCTCCGTTACTTTTTAGGAGGCGACCGCCCCAGTCAAACTGCCCACCTAGCAATGTCCGATGACCAGATTCATGGCCACTCGTTAGAATTCCAGTACTGCCAGGGTGGTATCCCAAGGACGACTCCACTGAAGCTAACGCCCCAGTTTCCTAGTCTCCCACCTATCCTGTACAGACAATACCGAAATTCAATGCTAAGCTACAGTAAAGCTCTACGGGGTCTTTCCGTCCAACCGCGGGTAACCAGCATCTTCACTGGTACTACAATTTCACCGGATTTACTGTTGAGACAGTGCCCAAATCATTACGCCATTCGTGCGGGTCGGAACTTACCCGACAAGGAATTTCGCTACCTTAGGACCGTTATAGTTACGGCCGCCGTTTACTGGGGCTTAAGTTCACACCTTCGCTTACGCTAAGTGATCCCCTTAACCTTCCAGCACCGGGCAGGCGTCAGCCCCTATACATCATCTTACGATTTAGCAGAGACCTGTGTTTTTGGTAAACAGTTGTTTGGGCCTATTCACTGCGGCCTACTCTCGTAGGCACCCCTTCTCCCGAAGTTACGGGGTCAATTTGCCGAGTTCCTTAACAGTAATTCTTCCGCCGGCCTTAGGATTCTCTCCTCACCTACCTGTGTCGGTTTGCGGTACGGGCACCAAACTCCTCCTTAGAGGCTTTTCTTGGCAGCGTGGAATCAGATGCTTCGCCGTAAACGGCTCCCCATCACGCCTCAGCCTTAAGATCAGACGGATTTGCCTATCTGATCAGCCTAAACGCTTAGACGCACTCTTTCAGTCGTGCGCTCATCCTATCCTCCTGCGTCACCCCGTCGTCAAACGGAGTTTGGTGGTACAGGAATATCAACCTGTTGTCCATCGCCTACGCCTTTCGGCCTCGGCTTAGGTCCCGACTAACCCTGGGAGGACGAGCCTTCCCCAGGAAACCTTAGGTATTCGGCCTGTAGGATTCTCACCTACATCTCGCTACTTATGCCAACATTCTCACTCCTGTACGGTCCACCGCTCCTTACGGTACGACTTCAGCCCATACAGGAAGCTCCTCTACCACTCTTTCGAGTCCATAGCTTCGGTGGTAAGTTTTAGCCCCGGACATTTTCGGCGCAGGATCTCTTGACTAGTGAGCTATTACGCACTCTTTAAATGAATGGCTGCTTCTAAGCCAACATCCTAGTTGTCTTGGAAATCCCACATCCTTTACCACTTAACTTACACTTTGGGACCTTAGCTGATGGTCTGGGCTCTTTCCCTTTCGAAAATGTATCTTATCATTCATAATCTGACTGCCTGGATAAAAGTATATGGCATTCGGAGTTTGATAGAGTTCAGTAAGCTTTGA